>JAKFVT010000006.1 GCA_021732005.1 Mycobacterium sp.
CACGTCGACGCCGCCGCCCGGACCGCGTCAGGTCACCTATTCGGTGACCGGCACCAAGGCGCCCGGCGACATCATCTCGGTGACCTACGTCGACGCCTCGGGCCGCCAGCGCACCCAGCGCAACGTCTACATTCCGTGGTCGCTGACGGTGACACCGATCTCGCAGTCCGACGTCGGCTCGGTGCAGGCGTCCAGCCTGTTCCTGGTGAGCCGGCTGAACTGCTCGATCACCACCAGTGACGGCGTGGTGCTGTCGTCGAACCAGAACAACGCCGCGCAGACGAGTTGCTGATGACTACAGACACAGACACAGAAGACCGCCGGTCACCGGAGACCGTGGACCGGCTGCTGGTCGGCGTATGCGGCGCGATCTGGCTGGTGCTGCTCGCGGTGACGGTGATCGCGATCGTCGCGCTGGTCGACATGAGCCGAGGTCACTCCGCGAACGCAGGCGGCTCAGACACCCCCTGGCTGCTGTACAGCATCATCATCGTGTCGGCGGTGATCATCGTCGGTGCGATCCCGCTGCTGATCCGGGCCCGGCGCACCGCGCTGAATGATTCGCGCCTGACGCCGGAACCGGCCAAGGTCACGCCGCCACGACCCACGTCCGCGCCGGTGGCCCCGGCACGCGGCACCGAGGCGCCCACGGAGAAGCTGAAGGTATTCGGCTCGACCGTGGATCCCTACGAGCGGTACCAGCCGGACTTCGCCCAGTCGTCGGCGTCGCGGCGGGCCGATCCGCTGATCCCGGCCACCGAATTGGACCGGTTGTGGTTGCGCTGCACGGTCATGCTGGCCGGCGCGATCGGCCTGGCGCTGGTCGGGGTATCGACCGCGACATACCTGATGGCAGTGGACAACGACACCGCGGCGTGGGTGGCGCTCGGCCTTGCCGGGGTCATCACCATCGCGATGCCGGCGATCCCGGTGGCCTACCTGCGTCAGCTGCACGGAGCGGTGGAAGAGGCCGTGCCGGCTTAGTCCTGCGCTCACTCACGAGAGAACCCCGGGTCCACAGGACCCGGGGTTCTCTCGTTGGTGGGCGTGCGTTGGATGCGGGCGTGTGCACCCCTCGCTGAGTGAGCGCTGAGGTCTCATCTGCGCGTGCTGGATGAGGTGTGAGCGCTCACTCAACGCGAGAACCCCGGGCCCTATGGACCCGGGGTTCTCGCGGTTGGTGCTAGTGGTGGTGGCCGTTGCCACTTCCGTTGCCGTTGCCATTTCCGTTGCCGCTGTACTCGCTGTCCTGCCATTCGCGCAGGGCGGTGAGTGTGCGGTGCTCGGCGGCGTGTGCGGCCTCGTTGAGCGCGGCATCCTCGGACGCCGGATCGGCGGTGAGGAAGCTGCCGTGGCCGGTCTTGCCGCCGGAGCCCAGCTTGTTCATCCGCTTGGGCAGAGCCGCTCCCTGGTACTCCAGGGGGAGCGGGTGGCCATGGTCGTCGACCGGGCCGAGCGGCTGGTGCAGCTCGACGTAGGCACCGTGCGGCAGGCGCTTGATGATGCCCGTCTCGATGCCGTGCTCCAGCACGTCACGGTCACTGCGCTGCAGGCCGACCGCCCAGCGGTAGGCGATGAAGAACACCAGCGGCGGCAGCACCAGCGAACCGATACGGCCGATCCACGTCGTCGCGTTCAGCGAGATGTGGAACTTCAGCGCGATGACGTCGTTCATCGCGGCCAGCGTCCAGACCATGTACAGCGAGATCGCCATCGCACCGATCGCGGTCCGCGTCGGAGCGTCACGCGGGCGCTGCAGCAGGTTGTGGTGCGCGGTGTCCCCGGTGAACTTCTTCTCCAGGAACGGGTAGGCGATCAGCAGCCCGAACACCAGGCCCATGACCAGCGCGACCCAGAACGCCGCGGGGATGGTGTGGTGGCCGAGGTAGAGCTCCCACGGCGGGAAGATACGGGCCAGGCCTTCCGTCCACATCATGTAGAAGTCGGGCTGGCTGCCTGCCGACACCTGAGACGGCTTGTAGGGACCGAGCTGCCAGATCGGGTTGATCTGCAGCAGGCCGCCCATCAGGCCCAGGATGCCGACGGTCACCGCGAAGAACGCACCGGACTTGACCGCGAACACCGGCATGACGCGCACGCCGACGACGTTCTTCTCGGTGCGGCCGGGGCCGGGGAACTGGGTGTGCTTCTGGAACCACACCAGCGCCAGGTGAACACCGATGAGCGCCAAGATGATTCCGGGGATCAGCAGGATGTGCAGGGCGTACATCCGGGGGAGCAGGGTGCCCACCGCGCTGCACTGGTAACCCACCCCACCGCAGGGGAAGTCGCCGCCGAACAGCGCCCAGTGCAACCAGGTTCCGACGATCGGCACGCTCATGGTGATCGAGGACAGCGCCGCGCGAAGGCCGATGCCGGACAGCAGGTCGTCGGGCAGCGAGTAGCCGAAGTAGCCCTCGAACATGGCAAGGATCAGCAGCAGCGAACCGATGACCCAGTTGGCCTCACGCGGCTTGCGGAACGCGCCGGTGAAGAAGATGCGGGCCAGGTGCACCATGATCGACGCGGCGAACAGCAGCGCGGCCCAGTGGTGGATCTGGCGGACGAACAGACCGCCGCGGATCTCGAAGCTGATGTCGAGGGTCGAGGCGTACGCCTTCGACATCTCGATGCCCCGAAGCGGTTGGTACACACCCTGATACGTCACTTCGGCCATCGACGGGTCGAAGAACAGCGACAGGTACACGCCGGTGAGCAGCAGCACGATGAAGCTGTACATCGCGATCTCACCCAGCAGGAACGACCAGTGCGTGGGGAAGACCTTGTTCAGCTGGCGCCGAACCGCGGCCGACGGGTGGTAGCGGGAGTCGATGGCGTCGCCCTGCTTGGCCAGGG
Source organism: Mycobacterium sp. (assembly GCA_021732005.1). Lineage (GTDB taxonomy): Bacteria > Actinomycetota > Actinomycetes > Mycobacteriales > Mycobacteriaceae > Mycobacterium. Next base: position 2,857 of record JAKFVT010000006.1, read on the forward strand.
CATCGTTGAGTTTCGGACTCATGATGTGCGCTCCCAGAATGCGGGTCCGACGGGCTCGGCGAAGTCGCCGTTGGCGACCAGATACCCGTCCTTGTCAATGGTGATCGGCAACTGCGCCAACGCGCGCGCAGCCGGACCGAAGATCGGCCGTGCGAAATGCAGTGCGTCGAACTGCGATTGGTGGCACGGGCACAGGATGCGGTAGGTCTGCTGCTCGTACAGCGAGGCCGGGCAGCCCAGGTGCGAGCAGACCTTGGTGTAGGCGAACAGGTCGCCGAAGTTGAAGCTCTCCTGGCCCGCACGCTTGACGACCTTGGCCATGTCGACCGGCTTGATGCGGATCAGCATCACCGGATTACGCACGCCCATCGCGATTTCGCTCAATCGCTCGTGGCTCTCGACGGTGGTGCCGTCGCCGTCGCTCTCACGCCACGGGAACACCGTCTCCATGCCGCCGGCGTCGATGTCCTCGGGACGCAACTTCACGAACGGCGACTCGCCCGGCAGGCCGGTGGCGCGCGCCAGGAAGATGGTCTCGCCGGTGAATCGCGGGGTCCACCCCGAGGTCCACAGCACTGCCTTCTTGCCTTCGGCGGTGGGTACCACCGGCTTCCACGGGTTCTTGATCAGGCCGCCGATGAACGCCACCAGCGTGCCTGCGCCGAACGCGCCCATTCCGATCCCGAGCGACAACCCGACCAGCTTGCGCCGCTTGATCGTCGAGCCCTCGAGTGCGTCGGTGAGATTGGCGACGACGGTCTTGCGCGCGATCTCCGGGGAGGCGCCGTCGTGGCGCTCCTGGACCGAGATCTCCTCGGGGATGAACTTCTTCTGGTAGAGCACCGCGCCGATGCCGATCGCCAGGATCGACATGCCGAAGGTGAGCCCGTAGAGCGGGGTGGCCAGCTCGGACAGCGAGCGCTCGTTGGAGCCGTCCCACTCCCACGGCCAGAACAGGAACACCAGCAGCAGCGCGAGACCGAACAGGCCGCCGAGCAGCAGCCAGATCGACACCAGACGCGCTGCGCGCTTCTCGGCTCTGGTGCCCTCGACCGGCCAGCGGGGCTCCTTGAGGATGGTCTCGACGCCGTCGATCCGGCCGCCGAGTTCGACCAACTCCTCGCGGGACATCCCAGCGAGTTGCTCGTCGGTGGGCTGATTCACGTCACTCATGAAGATCTCGCTCCGATCCACAGCGCCGCCGCGATGACGGCGACCATGCCGATGATCCAGGCCGCCATGCCCTCAGATGAGGGGCCGAACCCGCCGAGGCCGTAGCCGCCGGGATCCGGCGCGCGAGTCGCCATGCGCACATAGGCGACGATGTCCTTCTTCTCCTCGGGAGAAAGCTGGCGGTCGCCGAACTTGGGCATGTTCTGCGGGCCGGTCAGCATCGCGGTGTAGATCTGGGCCGGGGTGGCCGGCGCCAGGTCGGGCGCGTACTTACCCGACGACAGGGCGCCGCCCTTGCCGGTGAAGTTGTGGCACGAGGCGCAGTTGAGCCGGAACAGATCGCCGCCGCGGGCGACGTCATTGCCGAGCAGCGAGTGGTCGGCGATCTGCCCGTTGGCGTCGCGGGGGACCAGCGGTCCGCCGCCGTTGGCCTGAACGTAGGCGCCGAGTGCGTCGATCTGGGCCTCGTCGAAGACCGGGTCCTTCCGCGGAGCCTGGGCTTCGCCGCGCATCGCCGGCATGCGGCCGGTCGACACCTGGAAGTACACCGCCGCCTCGCCGACGCCGATGAGGCTCGGGCCACGGCCCTCGACGCCCTGGAGGTTGGCGCCGTGGCAGGTGACACAGGACGTGTCGAACAGCTGCTTGCCGGTCCGCAGCAGTGCGGACTGCGATTCGTCGGCCACCGCCACCTGCGGTGTGGGTGTCAGCGTGGCGGCCAGGCCACCGGCGACACCGAGCCCGACGAGCAGCAGTACCGCACCGGTCAGGCGGCGACGCAGCCGGCGACGCGACTTGTCGCTCATCGGAGACTTCGGCTGCCCCGATCTCTTGAGCATCGAACCCCTTCTCATCGGATGAAGTAGATCGTCGCGAACAGGGCGATCCACACGATGTCGACGAAGTGCCAGTAGTAGGACACGACGATCGCGGCGGTCGCCTGCGCAGGCGTGAACTTGCTCATCGTGGTCCGCAGCAGAAGCAGCACGAACGCGACGAGGCCGCCGATCACGTGCAGGCCGTGGAATCCGGTGGCGAGGTAGAACACGCTGCCGTAGGAGCTGCCCGCGATGGTCGTGCCATGAGTTACCAGGTGGTAGTACTCGTAGGCCTGTCCGAGGACGAAGAACAGTCCCATCAGGAAGGTGATCACGTACCAGCGGCGCAGCCCGTAGACGTCACCGCGCTCGGCCGCGAACACACCCATCTGGCAGGTGAACGACGACGCGATCAGCACCAGCGTCACCGGAACCGCCTGATACAGGTTCAGTTCGGTGGGCGGTGGCGGCCATACCCCGCCGGCCTGAGCACGGGCAGTGAAGTACATCGCGAACAGTCCAGCAAAGAACATCAGCTCACTGGAAAGCCATACGATGGTGCCAACACTGACCATATTCGGCCGGTTCAGCGAATGTACGCGCGATGTGATCGCAGTTCCCGAAGTGCCAACAGCGCTCGTCACATCAAGAAGTATGACGCTTTGTAGTTGTCGAGGTACAGCCAGGGGGCCAATTGGTCACATCTGTCTGAAAACTGACGTGTGGACATGCCCTGCGGCATGGGAACATCGGCCCGTGACTCACCCCCATTCCCTGCCCGGCGCAGGCTCGTCGGATACGTCATGGCCGCAGGTCCTGGACCGGTTGACGGCCAGCCTGGAACTCGAGCCCGGGCAGGCGAGTTGGGCGATGGACCAGATCATGAGCGGCGTCGCGACACCGGCTCAGATCGCCGCCTTCGGCGTGTCGATGAAGATGAAGCGCCCGACCGCCGCCGAAGTACGTGAATTGGCCGACACCATGCTCGGATATGCGCGCATGGTGCCCACCGACAAGATCGGCACCGACACCGTCGACATCGTCGGCACCGGCGGCGACCGCGCCAACACCGTGAACCTGTCGACGATGGCGGCGATCGTGGTCGCGGCCGCCGGCGTCCCGGTGGTCAAGCACGGCAACCGCGCGGCGTCGTCGAAGAGCGGCGGGGCCGACATGCTCGAGGCCCTCGGGGTGCGCATCGATCTCGGGCCCGACGAGGTGGCCCGCTGCGTGGCCGAGGTGGGCATCGGGTTCTGTTTCGCGCCGGTGTTCCACCCGTCCTACAAGTTCGCCGGTCCGCCGCGCCGCGAGATCGGTGTGCCGACGGTCTTCAATCTGCTTGGGCCGCTGACCAATCCGGCCGCGCCGCGCGCGGGGCTGATCGGGTGTGCGTTCGGCGATCTGGCCGAGGTGATGGCCGGGGTGTTCGCCGCCCGCCGCAGCAGCGTGCTGGTGGTGCACGGCGACGACGGCCTCGATGAATTGACCACCACGACCACCAGCACGATCTGGCGCGTGCAGGCGGGCACCATCGACAAGCTCACGTTCGACCCGCTGGGGTTCGGTTTCCCGCGGGCCAGGGTCGAGGAGCTGGTCGGCGGGGAGGCCGAGGAGAACGCCGAGGAGGCACGCAACGTGCTCGGCGGCGCCAAGGGCGCGGTCCGGGATGCGGTGATCCTCAACGCAGCGGGGGCGATGGTCGCCCACGGCGGGCTATCCAGCCACGCCGAATGGCTGCCGTGCTGGGAGGACGGGCTGGCCCGCGCCGCGGAGGCGATCGACTCCGGGGCGGCCGAACAGCTCCTGGCGCGTTGGGTGCGGTTCAGCCAGCAGCTCTGAGTCCAGCCGCTGCGCCTGTTCGGCGGCCAACCGCGCCGAACGCGCGGCCGTGGCCCACTGGGCCCACGGTCCGGCCGAGGCCAGCGGTGACGTCAAACCCGTTGTGGCACTGACGATTCGTACGCCTGCACTGTTCATCCAGCGCGCGATCAGGGCGGTCTCCTCGACGAGCGCGCCGCCCAAGGGTGCCGGCCGGGGGAGCACCACTTGCGCGCCTGCCCGCAAAGCTTCGACCACGGGCATCGGGGGAACCCGACGCGGCGCGACGCCGGCCGCAGCGAGCTGGCCATGCCGGATCACCGCAAGCTGCCAGCCGCCCGCGCCATCGGGGCCTGCGGCGACGACTTCCTCGACCGCGGCCAGAGCACGCAGCCGCTGCCCCCGCCACAGCACGTCGACGGCCGCGGCGATGTGGTCGCGCAGCCGCGCCGCGCTCTCGTAGCGGGACTTCTGCGCCAGGGCGCCGACCTGGTCGACGGCCGCACCGAGCGCGGCGTTGTCCAGGCCTTCGATCAGCGCGGCCGCCAGCTGCGGAGCCGCCGCGTACTGCTCGGCGGTGATGCCGCGCGGGGCGGGGCAGGGGGAGACCTCGCGCTCGGGGCAGGACGGCCCGTGCTCGGCCGCGCGGCCGATACGACTGGTGCAGGTGCGCACACCGGTGAACCGCGCGATCAGCCCGGCGGTGTCCATGGCGTCGGCCCGCGACCGGAACGGGCCGATCGCGCGGTCGTGCCGCGGCTCGCGGACCACCGACAGCCGGGGGAACGCCTCGTCGGTGAGCGCCACCCACCACCAGCGGTGCGGAAAGCGGGACCGGCGGTTGTACGGCGGCGCGTGCGCGGCCAGCAGCCGAAGCTCGCGCACCCCGGCTTCGAGCGCGTGGGCGCATTCGACATGGTCGACCGCCGTCGCCAGGGCCACCATCTCCTTCATCCGCCCGCGCGGGTCGGCGCCGTTGAAGTACTGGCCCACCCGGCGGTGAAGATCGGTGGCGGTGCCGACATAGAGCACTTCGTTTGCCGGTCCGCGGAACAAGTACACCCCGGGCCTGCGTGGCAGGTTGCGGGCCAAAACCCGTTTGCTCCGTTGGGCGTTCGAGATGTTGGGCAGATACCCGCGCAGATCGGTGTAGGTGTGCACGCCCTGATTGCCGACCCGCTCGATCAGCGCGTGCAGCACGTCGACGGTGGCGCGGGCGTCGTCGAGTGCACGGTGGGTCGGCTTGGTGGCGGAGCCGACCAGCGCGGCCAGCGTGGACAGCCGCACGCTGGGCGCCTCCTCGCGGGTCAGCACGCGGCGGGCCAGCCGCACCGTGCACAGCACCGGCGGGCGGGGCCACGGGATGCCGCACTGTTCGGCGGCGGACTTCAGGAAGCCGATGTCGAATCCGGCGTTGTGGGCGACCAGCACAGCGCCACGAGCGAATTCGAGGAACATCGGCAGTACGGCGGCGATGGTCGGCGCGTCGTGGACCATCGCGGTGGTGATCCCGGTGAGCTGAACGATCTGCGGCGGGATGGACCGCTGCGGGTCCACCAGGGTGGCGAATTCGCCGAGCACCTCACCGCCGCGGACCCGGACCGCGCCGATCTCGGTGATCGCGTCGCGGCGGCCGTCGGCCGATGCGGTGGCCCGCCCGCCGGTGGTCTCCAGGTCGACCACCACGAAGGTGGTCTCCCGCAGCGATACGTCGGCCGCGGGGTCGACGTCGGCGAAGCTCAGCTGAGCATCGATCGGTGTGGCCGCCACAGCAACTGACGGTAAGCAGCCCCACCGACAACGGCGGCGTGCCACTCCGGAGAGGGCGGACTTGTCGGTGGCCGGCGATAGCGTGCGGCCAACTCGATAGAAGGAGTCCCGAGATGGGAATGGAGCCAGCCGAACCGGTCGTCATCGACTGCGACGACTGTGCGGTGCGCGGCCCTGGTTGTCGCGACTGTGTGGTGAGCGTATTGCTCGGTGTCCCGGAAACTTTGCTGGAAGACGAACGGGCGGCCCTTGAGGTGCTCGCCGAGGCGGGTTTGGCGCCGAAGTTGCGGTTGGTGCCGATCCACCGCACCGGAGGGCGGGGGCTGGCCAGCTAGCGCCGAGGCCGCGTCCTGCTAGGTTGGACGGCAGGTTGTGACTGGTGTGGCTTGGTGGCTGAGAGTCTGCTGAATTTCCGCCCCACGTTTGGACAACGCCGATGCCATTTCGTAACCTGTTCGAGACCTAAGGCACTCGATGCATCAACGTCGACGGCACTTAAAGGAACGCAATTTTGAGCTCTGACCGCAGATACCTGACTAAACGCGTTCTCAAACGCCCTCTAGTTGGTGGAATTGCGGGCTTCCTTGTCTTGTCCGCCGTTATCTCCGGCGCCTCGCACGCCGACCCCGCCGAAGACGGTGTGGCCAAGCTGAACGAACTGTCACGACAGGCAGAACAGCTCACCGAGTCGATGCATTCCGCTCAGCTCGATCTTGACAAGAAGCTGCAGGCGGAGAACGTTGCGGAGAAGAAGCACACCGACGACCTCGCCGCAGCTGACAGCGCAAAGGCCCAGTTGGCGACCTACCAGGGTGCGGTCGACAAATTTGCTGCCGCGGTCTACATGGGTGGCCGCACCGACGGCCTGAACGCCATCCTGACCGCCGAGTCGCCGCAGGGCCTGATCGACAAGATGGCCGTGCAGCGGGTGATGGCCACCGAGATGGCCGCCCAGATGCAGAGCTACCGCCAGCTGAACGAGCAGCTGCGCCAGGCCGAGGCCGAATCCGCCAAGTCGGCGGGGGACGCCAAGACCGCCGCCGAGCAGGCCGCCGCGGTCCGCGCCGACCTGCAGCGCAAGCAGTCTCAGCTGCAGGTGCAGATCTCAGTTGTGAAGTCGCGTTACCAGACGCTCACCCCGGAGCAGCGCACCGCGCTGGCCGCTCCCGGACCGGTACCGCCGGCCGACATCCTGGCCGCTCCCGCGCCCGAGGGCCTGCCGCCGCTCAACGATGTGCCGCCGCCCGATGCGCTCCCGCCGGCACCGGATGCCCCGCCGCCGCCGGACGCCGCCCAGGTGATCCCGATGGCCGCAGTACCGACTCCCGGCGCGGGTGGCGAACAGGGCGCCGTCGCCGTGCAGGCGGCGCTGACCCGGATCGGCGACCCCTACGTCTGGGGTGGATCGGGTCCCAACCAGTTCGACTGCTCAGGTCTGGTCATGTGGGCCTTCCAGCAGGCCGGCATCTTCCTGCCGCATTCCAGCCAGGCGCTGGCCGCGGGCGGTCAGCCGGTCTCCATGGACCAGATGCAGCCCGGCGACGTCGTGAACTACTACTCCGACGCCTCGCACTCGGCGATCTACATCGGCGACGGGATGATGGTCCACGCCTCGACGTTCGGCCGGCCGGTGATGATCTCTCCGGTCAACAACGCCCCGATCTACAACGTCCGTCGCTACTGACGCACCCCGGCGGCGCGCACTCGCGGCCGTCCTGGCCGTCGTTCTCATCACCGAGTTGCTCGGTGGCTCAGCACTGGTAGCTGCCCCGGCGGCGACTCCGCCGTCGCCGCGCTCCGCCGTTCCCGCACCGTCGCCCCTGGTTGTCGGCGACGGCCGCACCGTGCGACTGATCAGCCTCGGTGGAGACCGCACCGACGGCCTGCTCACCCGGATCGCCGGCGACATCGGGGCTGCCGTCGCCGCCGTCGAGAGGTTCTGGGGCACCGACTGGGATCGCGAGATCGTCATCATCGCCACCGGCTCGCAGCAGGAGTTCCTCGCCCAGGCCGGCCTGGATCCGCGCGGCCAGTGGCAGGACATCGCCGCGGTCTCGGTCGCCGACCAGGTCGACCTCGCGCACCACCGCGCCAGCGGACAGCGCATGGTGTTCGCCCCCGGTGCCGTCACGATGAGCGATCAGTCACTGCGAATCGTGTTGACCCACGAGCTGTTTCACCTCGCCGCCCGCGCCGACACCGCGCTGGACGCCCCACGCTGGCTGGTCGAAGGGGTGGCCGACTTCGTGGCCCGACCGCCGACGCCGCTGCCACCGGGCGCCGCCGTGGACACCGCGCTACCCGCCGACGCCGATCTGGACGCCGCAGGACCGCAGCGTGTGCACGGCTACGACCGGGCCTGGTGGTTCGCCCGGTTCGTGGCCGACACCTACGGCGTCGACGCGTTGCACCGGCTCTACACCGAGGCGTGCGGGCCCGGCCACGGCGACTTCGCGACGGCCGTGCGCCGCGCGCTGAACGCCGATACCACCGAGCTACGTGCCCGCTGGGCGCAGTGGCTGACCGGCTAGCGTGTACCGCGATGACGCGAGTCCTGCTGGTCACCAATGATTTTCCACCCCGCCGGGGCGGTATCCAGTCCTACTTGGAGCAGTTCGTCGGACGGCTCGCGGACAGTGGCGAACACCAGCTCACCGTCTACGCCCCGACGTGGAAGGACGCGCAGGCCTACGACCAGGCGGCCGGCTACCGCATCGTGCGCCATCCGGGCACGCTGATGCTGCCCGAACCCGGTGTGGACCGCCGGATGCGCGAACTGATCCGTGAGCACGACATCGGCACGGTGTGGTTCGGGGCGGCCGCCCCGCTGGCGCTGCTCGCAGGCCGGGCCCGCGGCGCCGGCGCGCGCCGGGTGGTGGCCAGTACCCACGGCCACGAGGTGGGCTGGTCGATGCTGCCGATCGCGCGTTCCGCGCTGCGCCGCATCGGCGACACCACCGACGTCGTGACGTTCGTCAGTCACTACACCCGCGGCCGGTTCGCCTCGGCGTTCGGGCCCGACGCCGCACTGGAGCACCTGCCCCCCGGCGTCGATACCGAGCGTTTCCGTCCAGACCCCGCGGCCCGGGCCGACCTGCGCGGCCGCTACGGCCTCGGCGAGCGGCCCACCGTGTTGTGCGTGTCGCGGCTGGTGCCGCGCAAAGGCCAGGACATGCTCATCAAGGCGCTGCCCGGCATCCGCCGCCGGGTGCCCGACGCCGCGCTGGTGGTCGTCGGCAACGGGCCCTACGCCGACGACCTGCACAAGCTCGCCGCGCAGGTGGGCGTCACCGACGATGTGGTGTTCACCGGGGCGGTGCCCAGCGCCGAGCTGGCAGCCCACTACGTAATGGCTGATGTTTTCGCAATGCCCTGCCGCACAAGGGGTTCCGGGCTGGACGTGGAAGGGCTCGGCATCGTGTTCCTGGAGGCCTCGGCTGCGGGCGTGCCGGTGGTGGCGGGGAACTCCGGTGGTGCGCCCGAGACGGTGAAGGACGGCGAAACCGGACGGGTGGTGGACGGGCGTTCGGTCGAAGAGATCACCGAGGCCGTCTCGGGCATCCTGGACGACCCCGCGCTCGGCGCACGGATGGGGGAGGCCGGCAGGCGGTGGGTCGAGGCGGACTGGAACTGGGCGGCGCACACCGCGCGGCTTTCCGAACTCCTGCGCGTGGCCGACCACGCCGTGTGACGATGCTCAGGATGAGCAGAGCCCGGGTTGCCGCGTTCGGTGCCGTACTGGCCGCGGTCGCAAGCCTCGTCGGTCCGGTCGGCGCCGCGACGGCCGACGACTGCCCCGACGTCGAGGTGATCTTCGCCCGCGGGACCGGTGAGGCTCCCGGTCTCGGGCGGGTCGGCCAGGCCTTCGCCGACGCGCTCGCGCCGCGCCTGGGTGGGCGCAGCTTGGACACCTACGCGGTGAACTACCCGGCCAGCTTCAACTTCCTCGCCGCGGCGTCCGGTGCCGACGACGCGGCCGCCCGCATCGCGGACATGGGTGCGCGCTGCCCGCAGACCACCCTGGTGCTCGGCGGATTCTCCCAAGGGGCGGCGGCGGTGTCGATGCTGGCCGGCGTCCCGCCGGTGGGACAGCGCATCGGCAGCATCGGTTCGGCTCCGCCGCTGCCGCCGGCCGCCGCCGGTCAGATCGCGGCCGTCGCGGTGTTCGGCAACCCGGGAGCCCGGTTCGGCTCGCCGCTGTCGAACACCGGCCAGTTCGCCGGCCGCGCCATCGACATCTGCAGCGGCGGCGACCCGATCTGCTCGCCCGGCCTCGACCGCGCCGCCCACAGCAACTACGAACTACCGCCGTACCCCGACCAGGCGGCCGGCTTCGTCGCCGGCCTGCTCTGAGCCGCGGCTCAGCAGTTTCACGGGTGGGCTGGCTACCCTCGCGACGTGCTGGCCGGCCCGAACCTCGACCAACGCAGCGGCCCATCGCAGCCGGTGCGCGGGCGGCTGGCGTCGCTGACCGGGCTGCGCGCCCTGGCCGCGCTTCTCGTTGTCGGTACCCACGCGGCGTTCGCGACCGGCACGCTCTCCCACGGCTACCTCGGGCTGGTGTGCGCGCGGATGGAGATCGGGGTGTCGATCTTCTTCGCACTCTCCGGCTTCCTGCTGTTCCGGCCGTGGGTGGCCGCGGCGGCCGTCGGCGGCGCTGCGCCGTCGACGGGGGCGTACGCGCGGCGCCGGCTGCGCCGAGTGATGCCCGCCTACGTGGTCACGGTGCTGCTCGCCTACGGCGTCTACTCCGTCTATTCGACCGGGCCCAACCCCGGCCAGAGCTGGATCGGTCTGCTCCGCCACCTCACGCTGACCCAGATCTACACCGACAACTATCTGCTGACCTCCCTGCACCAGGGCCTGTCGCAGACCTGGAGCCTGGCCGTCGAGGCGGCGTTCTATGCCGCGCTGCCGCTGCTGGCCCACCTGCTGCTGGTGGTGCTGTGCGGCGATCGGTGGCGCCCGGGGCGCCTGCTCGTCGGATTGGCGGGACTGGCCGCCATCAGCCCGGTGTGGCTGATCGTCCTGAACAGCACCGACTGGCTACCGAATTCGGCGGGCATGTGGCTGCCTGCGCAGCTGGCCGCGTTCACAGGCGGGATGGCGGTGGCGGTTCTGCAGGTGATCGGGGTGCGCTGGCGGGCCGGGCTCGTCATCCCCGCCGCCGTGGTGCTGTACCTGCTGGTGTCCACTCCGCTGGCCGGTGCGGTGACCAGGGCGCTGCTCTACGCCGCGATCGCGATGCTCGTCGTGGCGGCGCCGACGCTGGCCGGGGGCGGCCTGTTCGACCGGCTGCTCGCCGGCCGGCCCATGGTCTGGCTCGGTGAGATCTCCTACGAGATCTTCCTGCTGCATGTGCTGGTGATGGCTGTGGTGTTCGGCGCGGTACTGCGCTGGCCGTTGTTCACCGGCTCGCTGCCGGGTCTGTACCTGCTGACGTTGGGCGCCACCATCCCGCTGGCCTGGCTGCTGCACCGACTCACCGGGGTGCGGTCAGGTGCCTGGGCAGCCGGCCCACGCTGAAGCATTCCAGTCCGGGTGTGCCTTCATGTTCTCCGCGCACCACTGAGCGCCGTCCTCGGTGGTGCTCTTCCACTCGTAGGCCTTCTCGTCCCGGAGGGCCTGCTGGCCTTCTGGGCTGGCTGCCGAGTTGCCGGGCTTGCCTGCCGTCGCGACGGCGGCGTTGCAGTTGAGGAAGAGCAGCATGGTGTTGTTCACCTGCTGGAAGTTGGTGCCCTTGACCCAGGGCGCCTTCTGCGACCGGGTGACGATGCACTTTTCGGTGGGTAGTTCGGACCCGACGCGCCCGCCGACGACGACGGTCATGCCCGACCCGCTCAATGCGCTGGCGGCATCGCTGTAGGTCTCGCCTGCGTAGGCGTCCGCCGACGCGACTCCGCACGAGAACACCGACGCCGTCACGGCGAACACGCCGGCAGCACCGGCAACCACGAACTTACTTCGCATAGATCGCTCCGATCTCGTCGGCGAACTTCTCCGCCACCACATTGCGCTTGACTTTCAGCGTCGGGGTCAGTTCGCCGGTCTGCACCGTGAAGTCATCCGGCAGGATTCGGAACTTGCGAATCGATTCGGCATGGGAGACATGCTGATTCGCGTCCTTGACGGCCAACTCGATTTCGGCGACCAGATCCGGATCCGTCCGCAGGTCACCAACTGAGGCGCCGGTGGCCTTGCCGTGCTGGGTCTTCCACCCGTCGAATGCCTCGGGGTCGATGGCGATCAGGGCACCGATGAACGGCTGGTTGTCGCCGACGGCCATCGCCTGGCTGATCAGCGGATTGGCCCGCAGGGCGTCTTCGAGCACTGCGGGGGCGACGTTCTTGCCGCCTGCTGTGACGATGATCTCCTTCTTGCGGCCGGTGATCGACACGAAGCCGTCGGCGTCGATGCTGGCCAGATCCCCGGTGTGGAACCAGCCGTCGACGATCGCTTCGCCGGTCGCCTTCTCGTTGCGCCAGTAGCCGTCGAACACGACGCCACCCTTGACCAGAAGCTCGCCGTCTTCGGCGAGCGCCATACTGTTGCCCGGCACCAACTTTCCGACCGTGCCGACCCTGAGCTCACCGATGCGGTTCACCGTGATCGCCGCGCTGGTCTCGGTCAGCCCGTAGCCCTCGTAGATCGACAGGCCGGCTCCGCGGTAGAAGTGGCCGAGTCGCTTGCCCAACGGCGCGCCGCCCGAGATCGCGGCATGGCAGTCACCACCGAGGGCGGCCCGCAGCTTGCTGTACACCACTCGGTCGAACACGGCGTGTCCGAGCTTCAGCAGCAGGTTGGGCCCATTACCGGCCAAGGCCTCGCTGTAGGCGATCGCGGTCTTGACGGCGAGCTCGAAGACCGCGCCCCGGCCGCTGTTGCGGGCATTCAATTCTGCTGTGTTGTAGACCTTTTCGAAGACTCGCGGTACGGACACCACGATCGTCGGCTTGAAGGACTGCAGCATCGGCACCAGGTTCTTGATGTCGCTGGTGTAGCCGAGCGTCACCTTATTGGCGAACGCCGTCATCGACAGGGCGCGGGCCAGCACATGCGCCAACGGCAAAAAGACCAGCAGTCGCTCGTGCTGGCGCAGCAGCGTCGGGAAACATGTTGCGGTGCCGCGCGTTTCGGACAGCAGGTTGGCGTGGGTGAGCTGGACGCCCTTGGGTCGGCCGGTGGTGCCCGAGGTGTAGATCAGTGTCGCCGGGTCGGCCGAACGCAGCGCCGTCAGCCGGCGCTCCAGCTCTGCCGGGTCCGCACCGGCGGCGGCCTTGGCCAGCTCGTCGAGCGCGGTGGGGCCCGAGGACTCGATCCGCAGCACCTTGCGAAGGTCCGGCAGCTCGTCGTGGAGTTCGGAGACCATCTGCGCGTGGGACTCGGTCTCGGTGAACACCAGCACCGCACCGGAGTCCTGGAGAACCCAGCGGACCTGGTCGGCCGAGGACGTCTCGTAGATGGGCACCGTCACCCCGCCGACCGACAGGATCGCGTAGTCGAGGATCACCCACTCGTAGCGGGTCGCCGACAGGATCGCCACCCGGTCGCCGGCCTGAACGCCTTCGGCGATCAATCCCAGCGCCGCCGAGCGGATCTGGGCGGCGACCTCGGCGCACGTCACGTCGGTCCAGCCGCCGTCGACCTGCCGCTGCACGATCACATAGCCCGGATCGGTGCGCTCATGGTCGTACACCGAGCTGACGACATTGTCGTGCTCGCCGACGGTGAACGACGCCGGAACGTTGTACTCACGCATGTCAACAGCGTAGTCACCGGCAGCCGGGCACCCTGCCCGTGGATCCGATATGTGAAGCTGTTGGCATGAACAGCATCCAGGTCGCTGACGAGACGTTTGTCGCGGCGGATCCGGCGGCGGTCGGGCGCGCGGTCGCGGACCGGGCGAGTTGGCGGCGGTGGTGGCCGGACCTGCGCCTCGAGGTCGTCGAGGACCGCGCTGACAAGGGCTTGCGCTGGACGGTGACCGGCCCGCTGACCGGCACCATGGAGATCTGGCTGGAGCCGGTGCTCGACGGAGTGCTGCTGCACTACTTTCTGCACGCCGAACCCTCCGGGGTCGCGGCCTGGCAGCTGGCCAAGATGAACCTCGCCAAGCTCACGCATCAGCGTCGGGTGGCCGGTAAACGGATGGCGTTCGAGGTGAAATCCACCCTGGAGGCGTCCCGCCCGGTGGGCGTCGCACCCGGCACCTGATATCAGGTCAGACCCTCGGGCGGGAGGGTACCTTTGTGGCCGAGGGAGCGGACCCCGTCGGGTCACGCAGCGCAAGCGATGGGAATTGGCAACAGTGGCTGACAAGACGGCGCAGACCATCTACATCGACGCGGACCCCCGCACCGTGATGGATGTCATCGCCGATATCGGGTCGTACCCGCAGTGGGTCTCCGAATACAAGGAAACCGAGGTCATCGAGTCCGACGACGCCGGTTACCCGCTGGTCGCGCGACTGGTTCTGGACGCCGCTGTTCTGAAAGACACCATGGTGCTGGCCTACGAGTGGCCTGCCGACCGCAAGTCGGTGCGCTGGTCGTTGGTTTCAAGCTCGCTCCTGCGGGCACTCGACGGCGCATACACGTTGCAACCCAAAGGTTCTGGAACCGATGTCACCTACGAGTTGTCGGTGGATCTGATGATCCCGATGATCGGCCTGCTCAAGCGCAAGGCCGAGCGCAGGCTGACCGACACCGCGCTCAAGGACCTGAAGAAATGGGTCGAGGGCTGAGTGACTGATCGGGCCCGGATCAGTTTCTTCGTCGGCAAAGGCGGCGTCGGCAAGTCGACTCTGGCCTCGGCGACGGCGGTCCGGGCGGCCCTGGCCGGTCAGCGGGTGCTGGCCGTGTCCACCGATCAGGCCCACTCGCTCGGCGATGTCCTCGGGGTCGTGGTCCCGCCGACCGGGGCCCGCGAACCGGTGCGGATCCTCACCGAGGAGGGCACCGACGACACCGCCGGCGGCCACCTCGACGCGTTGGCGCTGGACACCCTGGCCCTGCTCGCGGACAGATGGCGGGCCGTCGCGCCGGTGCTGGCCGCGAGATTTCCGGAGTCTGACATCAAAGATGTTGCCCCGGAAGAGCTTTCCGCTCTGCCTGGAATTCAGGAGGTGTTAGGGCTGGCCGAGGTGGCCGCGCTGGCCGACTCCGGCCGGTGGGATTACGTCGTCGTCGACTGCGCCTCGACGGCTGATGCGATGCGGATGCTGACGCTGCCTGCCGCCTTCGCGATGTACGTCGAGCGGGCCTGGCCCCGGCATCGCCGGCTCAGCGCCGCCGTCGACGGCATGCACGCCGCAGCCACCGTCGCCGTGGTCGAGGGCATCAGCGGGGCCGTCGAAGGGTTGTCCGCCCTGCTCACCGATGCCGAGCGGGTCAGCGCACACCTGGTGCTCACCGCTGAGCGGGTGGTGGCCGCCGAGGCGGTCCGCACCCTGGGCTCGCTGGTGCTGATGGGTGTGCGGGTCGCTGAACTGATCGTGAATCAGATACTCGTACAAGATGATTCGTACGAGTACCGCAATCTTCCGGATCATCCGGCGTTCGGCTGGTACGCCGAGCGGATCTCCGAACAGCAATCGGTGCTCGACGAGCTCGCCACCACCATCGGCGATGTGCAACTGGTGCTGGCGCCCCACCTGGCCGGTGAGCCGATCGGCGCCAAAGCGCTCGGCCAATTACTCGACAGCGTCCGGCGACGGGACGGCTCGGCACCGCCCGGGCCACTCAAGCCGGTGGTGGACCGCGAATCGGGCTCAGGGCTCGATGCCGTCTACCGCATGCGGCTAGAGTTGCCCCAAATCGATCCGGGCACGCTGACGCTGGGCCGGGTCGACGACGACCTGATCATCGGCGCCGCGGGGATGCGGCGCCGGGTACGACTGGCGTCGGTGCTGCGGCGGTGCATCGTGATGGATGCGGCTCTGCGCGGTACCGAGCTGACCGTGCGCTTTCGACCCAATCCGGAGGTGTGGCCCGCGTGAATGGCCCGCATCCCGACCTGGGGCCCGAATTGCGCGCCCTGGCCCAGGCGATCCTCGACCGGCTCGACCCGGCCGTACGGGCCGGAGCCGCCATGGCATCCGGTGGCGGGCAGGGCAAGTGCCAGCAGGTGTGGTGCCCGGTGTGTGCGCTGGCGGCGCTGGTCAACGGCGAACAACATCCGCTGCTGACCGTGGTCGCCGAGCACAGCGTGGCGCTGGTGACGATGATCCGGACGATCATCGCCGAGGACGGCACGAGCCCACCCGATCCAGACGGCGCACCTCCGGATCGACCGGGCCCGGATACGCCGGAGCGTCCCGGCAGCCGCTACCAACACATTCCGGTCAGCGTCGAGGACTGACGCTGGCCGCGCCCTGATGATCCGGTGAGAACCGGGTGCGACCTGTGGTCGGTGTCCGCGGACCTGGGTAGAGTTGCACGAAAGCGTGCGGTGATCGGGAGGCTCCATGTGGTACTGGCTGTTCAAGTACATCTTCATGGGCCCGTTGCTGTCCCTCTTAGGTAGGCCCAAAGTCGAAGGGCTGGAACATGTTCCAACCAGCGGCCCGGCGATCCTGGCCAGCAATCACCTGGCGGTGGCGGACAGTTTCTACCTCCCGCTGGTGGTCCGGCGACGGATCACGTTCCTGGCCAAGTCCGAATACTTCACCGGCACCGGCATCAAGGGCCGGCTCACCCGGTGGTTCTACACGGTGGCCGGCCAGGTCCCGATCGACCGCACCGATGCCGACGCCGCGCAGGCAGCGCTGACCACCGCCGAGCGACTGCTGTCGCAGGGCAAGCTGATGGGGATGTATCCCGAGGGCACCCGCTCGCCGGACGGGCGGCTGTACAAGGGCAAGACCGGGCTGGCGCGCCTCGCCCTCGAGACGCAGGTGCCGGTGATTCCGGTCGCGATGATCGGAACCGACGTCGTGAACCCGCCGGGATCGAAGATGTGGCGCTTCGGCCGGGTGACGGTCCGCTTCGGCAAGCCGATGGACTTCTCCCGGTTCGACGGACTGGCGGGCAACCGGTTCATCGAGCGGGCCGTCATCGACGAGGTCATGTACGAGCTGATGGAGCTGTCCGGTCAGGAGTACGTCGACATCTACGCCGCGACGTTGAAGAACAGCGAGGAACCCGCGGACCCTAAGCAGGGTGGACCAGGTCAGCCACCGGCGCGGATCCCGGAGTCCGCCGCAGGTTAGCGACCGGCGTGCTCACCGTCAGCCCCGCGACGACGATCACTGCCAAGGCCCACCAGACATACGACATCCCGAGCAACTGGCGCCACCACGACGCCGACTCCTCGTGATGCTGGGGCAGCAACTCCAGCGGAATCCACACCATCAACGCCACGCCGACGCCGGTCACGACGCCGAGCGCGATGTTGCGCCGCCGGTAGGCCGCCACGGCGGCCGTGATCACCGTCGGCAACGCCCAGACCCAGTGGTGTGACCATGACACCGGCGAGACCATCAGCCCGAACAAGGCCACGCACATCAGCGCCAGCGTCGGCTCATCTCCCGACTTCCCGCCATCCGCGGGGGCGGCGGCCAGCACACGCCGGACCGCCCAGATGGTCAGGGCCAGGACGGCGAAGCAGGCCACCGTCCACAGGATGAAATGGGTGCCCTTGTCCAGGCCCAGCCGGGCCAGCGCACCCGCGATGTTCTGGTTGGTGTTCAGCGCCGCGCTGCCGATCCGGTCGGTGTGGCGGATCGTGGTCGTCCAGTACTCCAGCGAATCGCGCCAGGCCAGCGCATAGCCCAGCAGGCTGGCCGCGACGAACGTGCCGGCCGCGGTCAGCGCGGCGCGGCCGTCGCGGCGCAGCAGGAAATACAGCAGGAAGACCGCGGGGGTCAGCTTCAGCGCGATCGCCACCCCGAGCAGCATCCCGCGCGGCCAGGGAGTGCGGCGCGGCACGCAATCGGCGATCACCAGCGTCATCAGCACCACATTGATCTGGCCGAACGCGAAGTTGGCGTCGATGGGTTCCAGATACATCACCGCCAGCGCCACGATGCCCGCCGACAGCCACACCCGGCGCATCCACGCCGGCTCCCGGGTCAGCGTCGAAGCCGGCCACACCGCCAGGCGGGTCAGCACGATCCAGGTGGACACCAGCACCAGCACCAGCGTGATCGCGGTGATGATCACGCTCGCCGTAGACAGCGACACCCAGGCGAATGGGCTGAACACGATGGCGGCCAGCGGGGGATAGGTGAACGGCAGGCCCAGGCCGATCGTGGTCCGGAATGTCGCATCACCGGAGTACAGGGACTGACCGTGCAGCCAGGCCTGGCCGCCCATCCGGTAGACCTCGATGTCGATCCGGTAGGGGATATGCCCGAACAGCAGCCAGCCGGCGTAGACCAGGAGCGCGACGATCGCGACCTGCGTCACCCGCCACCCGGCGACCAACCAGGGCCGCGCCGAACTGCCCACGTCGCTACTCATCTCGCAAACCAGACTATCTCCGGCGCCGCGACGCGCCGGGGGGTATCCCGGCCGTGCCGGGCCCATCGGCGCGCGTCGGCGCGTATCTTCACGTCCCGTGCCCTACCACCTGCACTTCGACGTCGTCGCCCCCGGGCGCGTGCCGTTGATGTGGTGTCTGATCGCGTTCATCCTCACGTTCTTCGTGACCCGCACGATCGTCCGCTACATCCGGCACAACGCCGGCAACGACGCTCCTCGCAAATGGTGGCAGCCGCGCAACATCTCCGGCCACGGCGGCGTGCACATCCACCACGCCGTCTTCGGCATCATCCTGGTGATGATCGCCGGGGTCGCGATGGTGACCATGGCCACCGAGGGTGGAACCAGTGAGTTCACCGCTGCGGCAATCATTTTCGGTATCGGCGCGGCCCTGGTTCTCGACGAGTTCGCGCTCATCCTGCACCTCGAGGACGTCTACTGGGCTGAGGACGGGCGCGCCTCGGTGGACGCGGTGTTCGCCGCGATCGCCGTGGCCGGCCTGCTGATCATGGGTTTCAACCCGCTGTCGTTCTTCGACATCGGGATCTGGCGGGCCGACGATTCCGTCGGCGCGCGCATGCTCGTCGTGGTGCTCGCCGTGCTGACGCTCGCGCTGGCCGTCGTGGTGCTGCTCAAGGGCAAGGTGTGGACCGGCCTGATCGGGATGTTCATCACGCCGCTGCTGTTCATCGGCGCGATCCGGCTGTCGCGGCCGCATGCGCCGTGGGCGCGCTGGCACTACCAGGACAAGCCCAGAAAGATGCACAAAGCCCTGGAGCGGGAACGCTACATGCGCCGCCCCGTCGTGCAGGCCAAGCTGTGGTTGCAGCACATCATCGCCGGTGAGCCGAGCTTCCCGGCCGATGCCGAGGTCGACGCCGAGCTCGACAAGGAGATTCACGCCGCGCCCGCGCCACCGCACCGGGCCGAGGCGAACGGATAGGGTGCGGCCGGTGCGGTACTTCTACGACACGGAGTTCATCGACAACGGTCGGATCATCGACCTGATCTCGATCGGCGTGGTGGCCGACGACGGACGCGAGTTCTACGCGATCTCCACCGAGTTCGACCCCGACTCCGCGGGCCGGTGGGTGCGCACCAATGTGTTGCCGAAGCTGCCGAGCCCGTCGTCGCAGCTGTGGCGCTCGCGCCGCCAGATCCGGGAGGGTCTCGAGGAGTTCCTGGGCATCGACGGCGACGAGCCGATCGAGCTGTGGGCCTGGGTGGCCGCCTACGACCACGTCGCGCTCTGCCAGCTTTGGGGGCCGATGACCAGCCTGCCGCCGCAGATCCCGCGGTTCACCCGCGAGCTGCGCCAGTTCTGGGAGGACCGCGGCAGCCCGCGGATGCCGCCGCGACCGCAGGACACCCACGACGCCCTGGTCGACGCCCGCCACAACCGGCGGCGGTATGTGCTGATGACCACCGGCGTCGACCTGGGCGTGACCCCGGTCAGCCGGTAAAGGGGATGCGCGGCCCGGTTACCATGGACGGGTGAACTGGACCGTTGACGTACCGATCGAGCAGCTGCCGTCGCTCCCGCCGCTCCCGGCTGACCTGCGCGCACGGCTCGATGCGGCGCTGACGAAGCCGGCGCTGCAGCAGCCCAGCTGGGATCCCGAGCAGGCCGCCGCGATGCGTACCGTCCTCGAGAGCGTGCCGCCGGTCACCGTGCCGTCGGAGATCGAGAAGCTGAAGTCGCAGCTGGCCGATGTGGCTCTCGGCAAGGCGTTTCTGCTGCAGGGCGGCGACTGCGCCGAGACCTTCGTCGACAACACCGAGCCGCACATCCGCGCCAACATCCGCACCTTGCTGCAGATGGCCGTCGTGCTCACCTATGGCGCCAGCATGCCGGTGGTCAAGGTGGCCCGCATCGCCGGCCAGTACGCCAAGCCACGCTCCTCGGACACCGACGCGCTGGGGCTGAAGTCCTACCGCGGTGACATGGTCAACGGTTTCGCTCCCGACGCCGCCGTGCGCCAGCACGATCCGTCGCGGCTGGTCCGCGCCTACGCCAACGCCAGCGCCGCGATGAACCTGGTGCGGGCGCTGACGTCGTCGGGATTGGCGTCGCTGCACGCGGTGCACGACTGGAACCGGGAGTTCGTCCGGACCTCGCCGGCGGGTGCCCGCTACGAGACGCTGGCCAGCGAGATCGATCGCGGCCTGCGCTTCATGACGGCCTGTGGTGTCAATGACCGCAACCTGGACACCGCCGAGATCTACGCCAGCCATGAGGCGCTGGTGCTGGACTACGAGCGCGCGATGCTGCGGATGGATGCCGAAGCCGCAGGCGGGCCCAAGCTGTACGACCTGTCGGCGCACTACGTCTGGATCGGGGAGCGCACCCGTCAGCTCGACGGCGCCCACGTGGCCTTCGCCGAGGTGATTGCCAACCCGATCGGCGTCAAGATCGGGCCGACCACCTCACCGGAACTCGCGGTGGAGTACGTCGAGCGGCTCGACCCGAACAACGAGCCCGGCCGGCTCACGCTGGTCAGCCGGATGGGCAACGGCAAGGTGCGCGACGTGCTGCCCCCGATCATCGAGAAGGTGCAGGCGTCGGGCCATCACGTCATCTGGCAGTGCGACCCCATGCACGGCAACACCCACGAGTCCTCGACCGGCTACAAGACCCGCCACTTCGACCGCATCGTCGACGAGGTGCAGGGCTTCTTCGAGGTGCATCGCGCGCTGGGCACCCATCCCGGCGGCATGCACGTCGAGATCACCGGCGAGAACGTCACCGAATGTCTCGGTGGGGCGCAAGACATCTCGGACAGCGACCTGGCGGGCCGCTACGAGACGGCCTGCGATCCGCGACTGAACACCCAGCAGTCACTGGAACTGGCGTTCCTGGTCGCGGAGATGCTGCGCGACTAGTTCGACCGGTTGGCCGCGGTACGCGATGTACTTGTCCGGCCTGATGACGAATGCGCTCGCAGCGGTGACGCCGTACTGACGGTGCGCCGATCGCGTGCTGACCACCTGGGCTTTCACCAGTCCGGGGTGGTCCTGTTCGAGTTGTTCTGCCAGTCTTCGCAATTCGACCTCGGGTCGGGCTTCGTCGTCGAGCCCGGTGAACAGCAGCACGGTGTGATGCGTGCCGCGGAACACGTCGTAGAGGCGTCGTGGCTGACCGTCGATCAGCACGTCGGCCTCGCGGGCCCGGTCGCCGGGTGCGGGGGCGCCGTGCCATCGCGAACCGTCTTCGGCATTCAGTGGGCTGTCCGGGTAGTGGACGCGCAGCTGCGCCAGCAGGCCGATGAAGCGCCTGCGCACCCAGTCGCGGCTGAGAACTCGGCCGGCCAGCACGGGCGCCACCCGGCCGCGGGCCAAGCGCGCCAACGGATTCTGGCCGCCGAAGACGGCGAACAACCGGTCGGTGGTCTTGAGCAGTTGGACACCGACCGGATGGCGCTCGGCGTCGTAGCTGTCCACCAGTGACTCGTCGGCGAGCCCGCGCAGCACGAGCGCGAGCTTCCAGCCGAGGTTGTAGGCATCCTGGATGCCGGTGTTCATCCCCTGCGCACCGGCCGGGCTGTGCACGTGGGCTGCGTCGCCGGCGAGGAGGATTCGGCCGTCGTGATAGCGCGGCACCGTGCGGCTGTGCACCCGGTAGCGGGTGACCCAGAACTCCTTGACCACGTTGGCGGGGAACGGAACTCGCTCGTCGACCATGGCCTGGAACTCATCGTGCGTCGGCTCGCTGTATTCGGCAGCGGATCCGTCCACCGGCGGGAAATTCCCGAAGATGCGATAGCGATTGGTGCCCGGCATCGAGAAGGCTGCGAAAATGCCTGCCGGACTGGGGAACCCGTAGAGGCCACCGTGGGGCAGTTTCCAGTCGAGTTCGGCGTCGGCCATGATGAACTCGTCGCGGTAGGTATCGCCGGAGAACGGGATGCCGCTGGCTTTGCGCACCGCACTGTGCGCACCGTCGCAGCCGACGATCCACTGGCACCGCACCGACTCGGTGGAGCCGTCCTCGTGTCGCAAGGAAGCCGTCACCGTGTCGCCCGCCTGGTGCAGGTCGGTGAGCGCGACGCCGCGATCGATCTCGATGCCCTGGGTGGACAACCGTTCGGTGAGGATGCGTTCGGTGTCGTGCTGGGACAGCGTGCGGGGCTCGGGGTACGCGGTGTAGTTCTGCGGCCCGGTCAGCTGACCGGCGAAGTCGAGATCGACGGTGGTGTCCGCGAACGTGATGGTCAGTCGCGAGGCGGCGGTGCCTGCCGCGACGGCCTGCTCGGCCACGCCGAGGTCGTCGAAGATCTCCAGAGTCCTGGGCTGGACCACGAGCGCGCGGGAGGTGGTCGCCGGCGCGGGCGCCTGATCGATGATCCGCGGCGTGACGCCGTGGCGGCCCAGTTCGTTGGCCAGCAGCAGCCCGGTCGGACCGGCGCCGACGATCAGGACGTCGAGATCGGGTGCGGTCATGTCCACCTCCACAATTCATCATCGGATGAATTGAGTATCACTACGTGTGTAGTAGTTGTCAAGGGCGCGCTGAGTCCGTGGGCGCCGGGTGCGTGGGTTTGTCTAGATCAGCGACGTGAGATTGGTGCCAAGGGTCCAGCCGGCCGCGGCCACACCGCCGGTCAGCAGCAGCACGATCAGAGTCCAGAACATCAGCGCCCGCCGGGCGCGCTGGCGTTCCCAGATGAACTCACCGATGTCGATACCGGCGAATTGGCTTGCCAGTTCCGGAGTCTCGTCGTCCTCGGCGACCGGCTGCCAGTCCTGCGAATCGCGAATGAGCTGACGGGTGGGATTCTTGACGGCCGGTGGCGGCGCCGGCGGCGGCGCGGTCTGCGCGGGCACCGACTGCGGGGCCGGGTGGAAGTCGACGGTCGGCCGACTGTGAAAAGCGGTGGCCGCTGCGTGCTGAGCGGAGTTCTTCGGTGCAGGCACCCGGAACTTCGGCAGCGCCAACTCCACCGCGATCGCGTCCAGATCCTCGGCCATCTCCGCCGCGTCGGCGAACCTGGCCTCGGGGTTGCGAGCCGTTGCGCGGGCGATGAACTCGTCGAACTGGGGTGGCACCCCGCTGATCGCCGCACTGGGCGGCGGGACATCGTGATCCATCCGCTGGTATGCCACAGTCAGCGGATTGTCGCCGGTGAACGGCGTTGCGCCGGTGATCAATTCGTAGGCCAGCACACCGACGGCATAGACATCGCTGCGTGCGTCGGCGGCTCCGGTGCTGACCTGCTCGGGGGAGAGATAGGCCGCCGTGCCCAGAATCACGCTGGTCGAGGTGATCCCGGCCTCGGCGACCGCGCGAACCAATCCGAAGTCGACCAGCTTGACCTCGCCGCCGTCGGAGATCAGCACGTTCTCGGGCTTGACGTCGCGGTGCACCAGCCCGGCGCGATGTGCGGTGGCCAGTCCGCCGAGGACCGGGCGCAGCACCGCCGCCGCCGCGTGCGGGGGCATCGGCCCGCGCTCGCGCAGTAACTCGCGCAGTGTGCCGCCCTCGATCAGCTCCATCACCAGGAAGGGGTGACTGCCGTCCAGGCCCTGGTCGTAGACAGCGACCAACCCGGGGTCCTTCAACCGGGCCACAGCGCGGGCTTCCCGCTGGAAGCGGGTGAGGAATTGGCTGTCTCCTGAGTACCGCGCGTCCATCACCTTCAGCGCGACCGGCCGGTCCAGACGCACATCCAGACCGCGGTACACCGTGGACATGCCGCCGGTGGCGATCTTGGCGTCGACGCGGTACCGGTCTTCCAGCAACACGCCGCTGAGGGGGTCCGACGTCACCGACACATGGTATGCCGCGGCCGAACAGCTCTAGACTGGGCCGGTGAGCAGCATTCCCGCCGGCGAAGACGTGCTGGATCCCGACGAGCCCGTCTACGATCTGCCGGCGCTCGCCGAGTTATTGCACGTCCCGGTGACCAAGGTGCACCAGCAGTTACGTGAAGGCCATCTGGTCGCGGTGAAGCGCGGCGGGATCCCGATGATCCCGAAGGCCTTCCTCAACGACGAGGGCGAGGTGGTGAAGAGCCTGCCCGGCCTGCTGGCGGTGCTGCGCGACGGCGGCTACCGCGACACCGAGATCCTGCGCTGGCTGTTCACCGCCGACCCGTCACTGACCATCACCCGCGATGGGTCGCGTGAACCGGTCAGCAACGCTCGCCCGGTGGATGCGCTGCACGCTCATCAGGCTCGTGAGGTGGTTCGGCGCGCCCAGGCGATGGCGTACTGACTTTCAGCGAATACCAGGCCGCCAGAGCGCACGCGGTGGCCAGCAGCACATGGATCCACGAGTACATCCCGTGTGAGCCGTCCGGTTTGAAGATCACCATGATCCACGTCGAGAACCCGGCGATCAGAGCGATCGCGGCGCGGGACTGCGCCAACGCCGACAGCACCGCCAGCGGCCAGGTGTAGTACCACGGCAGCGCCGCGGGGACGAAGAGCACGACCACCAGCATCGCCCACGCGATGCCCGTCAGCGCCTCGCGGTCGTCGTGCCGAAACCGCCACCACAGCAGCGGAAGTGACACCGCGATGATGATGATTCCGGCGATGCGGGTGACGTCGAGGACGGCGTAGAAGTTGACCGGCATGAACAGTCCGCCGACGGCGTTGGTGAGGTTCGCGACGGCCGTCGGGATGGTCAGCCAGTTGATGATCTTCACCGAACCGGCCAGCGCGGTCAGCCAGCCCAGACCCACCCCGGCGACCCAGGACAACACAACGAACACCGCGACGAAGATCGTCACCGACGCCGCCGATGCCGTCGCGAAAGCCCGTAGCGCGCCAATCTTCTTGTGCTCCCGCAGGTGTCGCATCCACACCCACACCATGAACGGCAGGGCCAAGACCGCGGTCGCCTTCACCGCCACGGCGATCGCGATCAGCGCCGCTCCGGCGGCGTGATGGCGGGCGAACGTCAGCGCGATGCCGGCCATCATCAGGCCGACCATCAGCATCTCGTTGTGCACGCCGCCCATCAGGTGAATGATCACCAGCGGGTTGAGAGCGCAAATCCACAGTGCCACCGCGCCATTCGCGCCGATGTGGCGGGCGACCCGGGGCGCCGCCCAGATCAGCATCGCCAGCCCGGGCAGCATGCACAGCCGCAGCAGCATCGTGCCGGCCACCACATGGTCGCCGACCAGGGTGGTGACGAACCGGGCAACCAGGATAAACGCCGGGCCGTAAGGGGCGGTGGTGGTGGTCCAAATCGGACTCACGTTGTCCAGCAACGAGTTCTGGTTCACCACCGGTCCGACGGCATACGGGTCGAGACCGTCGCGCAGCAGCGCGCCTTGCGCCAGATAGGAATAGGTGTCGCGGCTGAACAGGGGAACGCTCAGCAGCAGAGGAGCCAGCCAGAACCCGGCTGTCGCGATCATCGCGAACTCGCTGACCTCGGCGTCCTTGTCGGATCCATCCCCGGGTCGCTGCGCTCCTGCCCGCCGAACGACACGCCGACCCACCCACAGCCACGCCACCAGCATCAGCACGACGCCGACCCACAGCAGCACCGACGAGACGACCAGGCCGTGACCGAATCGCAGCCAGGACAGGTGCATCGACTCCAGCA
Source organism: Mycobacterium sp. (assembly GCA_021732005.1). Taxonomy (GTDB): domain Bacteria; phylum Actinomycetota; class Actinomycetes; order Mycobacteriales; family Mycobacteriaceae; genus Mycobacterium. Next base: position 28,479 of record JAKFVT010000006.1, read on the forward strand.
GTGGGTCGTGCTGGCGGGTGCTGCCCGCGCCGAGCCCGCCGAGGGTGAGCAGGATCGCGCCGAGGAAACCGAGCAGGGCCGGGCGGCCCTCGTCGGCGGCGGTGAACGCCGCCAGGCGTGCGAGGCCGGCCCGGCTGGTCGGTGCGGTGGGTGTGGTGGCGGACATGGGCCTAGGCGGACCGGTTGGCGGCCAATCTGGCGAGTTCGGTCAGACCGGCCTTGGCCGGTGCATTGATCGGCGCGCTCTCCAGCAGGCTCAGCGCCCGGTTGGTCAGCAGTTCGATGCGGCCCTCGACCGCGGCCAGCGCGCCCACCGACTCGATCACGTCGCAGAGTTGGCGCACGTCGGCGTCGGAAAGCTCGGTGCCGATGCCGGCTCGCAGCCGGTCCGCGGCGGCCGAATCCGAGGCGGTGGCCCGCTGCACAGCCTCGGCGAGCAACACGGTGCGCTTGCCGGAACGCAGGTCGTCCCCGGAGGGTTTGCCGGTCACGGCGGGATCGCCGAACACTCCGAGAACGTCGTCGCGCAGCTGGAATGCCACACCCAGGTCGGTGCCGAGTTCGTAGAAGATGCGCTGGACGTCGGGCCGGTCGGCGGCGGCCGCGGCGCCGAACTGCAGCGGCCGCGAGATTGTGTAGGAAGCGGTCTTGTAGGTGTTCACGTTCATCGCCGACTCGATGGACTCCGCGCCGCTGGATTCGGCGACGATGTCGAGGTACTGACCGCCGAGCACCTCGGTGCGAATGTCGGACCACACCCGCCGGACGCGACGCCGGCCGTCGTCGTCCAGATTCGCCGCGGCGATGATGTCATCGGCCCACACCAGAGAGAGGTCACCCAGCAGGATCGCGGCCGAACGGCCGAACTGCTCGGACGAGCCGCGCCAGCTGCTACTGCGGTGCAAGTCGGTGAAGTGGACGTGGACCGTCGGCCAGCCGCGCCGCGTCGCCGAATCGTCGATGACGTCGTCGTGCACCAGTGCGCAGGCGTGCAGCAACTCCAGCGCCGAGAACAGCCGCAGCGCGTCGTCGTCCACCGGCAGATCAGGGTCGGCGGTGACGGCGCGGTAACCCCAGTAGGCGAACGCGGGCCGCACCCGTTTGCCGCCGCGCAGGACGAAGTCCTCGAGGGCGCCGATCAGCCCGTCGTAGTCGGTGCCGATGTAGGCGGCGTCGGCGCGGCGGCCCGCCAGATACTTCCGAAGTTGATCGGTGACGGCGCCGGCCAGCTGGACGGCAGACGGAGCTGCTTCGACGCTCAGCGCAGCGCCCCTTTCTGTGTACGACCGCACCTGAGGGATCCGGGTGCAACCAGACTAGAACGTCGGCTAGCTATCGGCCTGATCGGAGTTGGCGAATCGCGGGGAACGGTCTCTGCTGACCCAGGCCAGGCTGCCGATGACACCACACACGGCGAGCGCACCGAGTCCGAGCCAGAGCGCCGCGCCGGTGAACGACCTGGTGCTGGGATCGGTGGCTCGGGCCTGGGCACTCATCGTCGACACCACGCCCGGCTTGAGCTTCCACTCGACGACGTCGGTGTCGAGGCGGTCGCCGTTGGTCGACGTCACCTCACCGGGGAAGGAAACCGTCAGCGAAACGTCAGCGTCAGTGTCGGTGACGCTGGTCAGGTCCACGCGGCCTTCGAGGATCACCAGATTGCCGGCCCGCCGCAGCGAGATGTCCACCCCGGCGGCCTCGCGGTTGAGGTTGGCCAGCTGCGGCACCTCGGAGAAGCTCAGGTTCGAGAACACCGCCTCGGAGCCGACGAAGTCGTCGGACTTGTACTTCGACACCGAGATCTTCTCGCTGAACGGAACATTGAGGTCGAACTGCGGCCCCTGGTCGTCTGAATCGCGGGCCTTGGCGGCGGCGATGATCTGACCGGAGACCTGATCGTCCGGGGACACCGTGATCGAGGCGTGCACGCGCACGCAGCCGACCGCCAAGGGGGCGACGATGAGCAGCAACAACGCCAGGGCGCGTAAGCGCAGGCGGCGGGATCGGTCGCGCACGTGGGTATCGTGCCAGATCCGCGCTACAGCGGGAGGCTACGACCCAGAATCGCGAACGCCCGGGGATCGCCGGCGAAGTGGTAGCCGCGGATCACGTCGGTGAAGCCGAGCCGCCGGTAGAGCCGCCAGGCACGGTTGGCCTCCCCGATGATCTCCGGGGTGGACAGCAGTACGTGGGACTCGCCGCGGTCGGCCAGCAGCCGGCGGGCCAGCGCTTCCCCCAGTCCGCGACCCTGGGCGCTTGGGTGGATGTGGAGCTCCGTCAGCTCGAAGTAGCTGCTGGTCAGCCGCCCGATTTCCCCGGCAGGCACGCCGATGCGGTGCAGCCCGGCCACCACCTGCTGCTGCCACCACTGGTCGGGGGCGCCGCGGTAACCGTAGGCGATACCGAGCAGGGGAGCGGCCGACAGTTGCGCGGTGCCCGGCTCAGCGGCGGGTGCCGTGTCGGCTTCCACGGCGGCGACGGCTTTCCACCCGTGCCGGCGGGTGTGTTCGAGCCACATCGCCGCCCGCTGGCCCTCCGTGCCGCGCGGGTAGCGCATGGCGTCGACGTACACGCCCAGAGCGTCGTGAAGACGCTGCGCCATGTCGGTGGGCGACAGATCGATGAGGAAAGTCGCCAACGCCACGATGCCTTTCTGTCTGCCGATCGATTCGGGGTGCATGGCCATTATCAGTGCACTCGCGGCCTGGCTCTGCCGCTGCTGTGGTGACCAGGCTGTTACGCGGTGGTGGCGGGGACAGAACAACGCCTGGACACAGCTACAATCGGGTGGACCAACTAGGTGGTACGCCGCACATCTAGCTCGTATCATTTGGTTAGTCGCCCCGTAGATTGCTGGGCAGCCAAGTTCTATCGGAATCGTGACCGGCCGTGTCGGCAAGGAGGGACGAATGCCACTCTCCGATCATGAGCAGCGCATGCTCGATCAGATCGAGAGCGCTCTCTATGCCGAGGACCCCAAGTTCGCCTCGAGTGTGCGGGGTGGAACTCTGCGGGCCCCTTCCACGCGCAGACGATTGCAGGGCGCCGGCCTGTTCGTGATCGGTCTGGCGATGCTGGTTGCCGGGGTTGCGTTCAAGGCCACCATGATCGGAAGCTTCCCGATTCTGTCGGTGATCGGCTTCGTGGTGATGTTCGGCGGTGTGGTCTTCGCGATCACCGGCCCGCGTGTCGCCGGCGGCCGGGACCGCTCGGGCCCGTCGTCGCCGTCGTCCGGTTCGCGTCAGCGCCGGCCCAAGGGTGGTGGCGGATCGTTCACCAGCCGCATGGAGGATCGCTTCCGGCGTCGTTTCGACGAGTGACCGTCAGCATCTCGAACACGGGGTAGCCGCTTCGGCTGCCCCGTTTTTGTTTGCCTGGACCCGGCTCCGGCAGTTCGCTCTCCGCGATATCGACCTGAGGGCTGTCAATGGTCCGTGTGAGTGACCGTGGTGTCGATCTCGATGCCCGCTGATGATCCCCACTTCGCCCCACCGGTAGTTGACCTGCACTTTTGCGGGTCGAGCCGACTGCTTGAGTCGCCCCGCCGGGGTAGAGGTGGCAGAGAGTGGCGGATGTCGATCAAAAACGACCCATTATGTGGAGCAAAGTGGGGGATTGTGGGGTATTGTGGCGGTTAACGGAGCGACGGCTCCGGGGCGTGAGGGCAAGGAGATGTGCACAGCATGTTTCTCGGCACGTACACGCCCAAGCTCGACGACAAAGGGCGGCTGACACTGCCCGCCAAGTTCCGCGATGCGCTGGCAGGAGGGTTGATGGTCACCAAAAGCCAAGATCACAGCCTTGCCGTCTACCCGCGTTCGGAATTCGAACAGCTGGCCCGGCGGGCTTCGCAGACCTCGCGCAGCAATCCGGAGGCGCGTGCGTTCTTGCGCAACCTGGCGGCCGGCACCGACGAACAGCACCCCGACTCCCAGGGTCGGATCACGCTGTCGGCGGACCATCGCCGCTACGCCAACCTGTCCAAGGAATGCGCGGTGATCGGCGCCGTCGACTTCCTCGAGATCTGGGACGCCCAAGCCTGGCAGGAATACCAGGAGACCCACGAAGAGAACTTCTCCGCGGCCAGCGATGAAGCACTCAGCGACATCATCTGAGCTGGCCGCCCAGCCGGAGGTAGCCCGTGCATCGTGGTCTCTGCCCGAACCGACCCTGACGTACTTCCCCAACGCCAGGTTCATCCGTTCGGACAGGGACCTCGATGCAAGGGCACACCCAGCCCCAATTGGTGCAGCACACCGCGAATTACCCGGAGGTCCCGTCGTGGTTGACGAATCCGACCCCGAGTCAGTTCATGGGCACATCCCCGTCCTGCTGGAGCGGTGCGTCGAGCTCCTCGGCCCGGCGCTGACCCGCCCGGATGCGATCCTCGTCGACGCGACCCTGGGTGCCGGCGGCCACTCCGAGCGCTTCCTGACCGAATTCCCCACGCTGCGCCTGATCGGACTGGACCGGGACCCGGGCGCCCTGGCCGGTGCGCGAGAGCGGCTGGCCCCGTTCGCCGACCGGATCACCCTGGTGCACACCCGGTACGACGGCATCGCCGACGCCCTGGTCGAAGCCGGTTGCGAGGCAACCGAATCCATCGACGGGGTGCTGTTCGACCTCGGTGTCTCCTCGATGCAGCTCGACCAGGCCGAGCGCGGATTCGCCTACTCCAAGGACGCACCGCTGGACATGCGGATGGACACCGACGCCCCGCTGACCGCCGCGGAGATCCTCAACACCTACGGCCGCGCCGAACTGACCGACATCCTGCGCCGCTTCGGCGAGGAGAAGTTCGCCCATCGCATCGCGGGGCTGATCGTCGAGCGACGCCAGCACGCGCCGCTGACCACGACCGGCGAACTCGTCGAGATCATCTACAAGGGCATCCCGGCGCCGGCGCGCCGCACCGGAGGTCACCCCGCGAAGCGGACCTTCCAGGCGCTGCGGATCGCGGTCAATGCCGAACTGGACTCGCTGACGGCGGCCCTGCCCGCGGCGCTGGCCGGGCTGCGCCCCGGCGGGCGGATCGCGGTGATGTCCTATCAGTCGCTGGAGGACCGGATCGTCAAGACGACGTTCGCCGCGGCAACCGCCTCCCGGTCGCCTGCCGGCCTGCCCGTCGAATTACCCGGCTATGAGCCGGAATTCAGCGCAATCACCCGCGGTGCCGAACGTGCAGACGCCGCGGAGATCGAACGAAATCCACGCAGTGCGCCGGTTCGGCTACGGGCACTGCAGCGCGTGATGTCGGTCAACCGGGGACGGGGAGGAAGCAGCTGATGAAGGTGGGGCGCAAGCCAGCCGGCCCGGCGGATCGCAAAGAGGCCAAGCGGGACAAGAACGAACCGACCAAGTCGGCAAGGAAAAAGGCAGGCGCAGGCACGGCCACCGCGCGTCGCCGCGGCGCCGAGGCGCCGGCACGGGGTGGACGCGCATCGGCCCGCCGCCCGCACGAACCGCGTGCACTGCGGCAGGGACCGCAGACCGCGCCGGTCGCCCGGCCTGCCGAACGCCCCACCCGGGCCAAGAACGTCAGTCAGGCCAAGGCGCGGGCGAAAGCGCGTAAGGCGAAGGCCCCCAAGGCCATCCGGACGCCACTTCGCGACCGGCTGATCGCTCGGCTGGCCAATATCGACCTGCGTCCGCATACGCTGGTCGCCAAGGTTCCGTTCGTGGTGCTGGTGATCGGGGCGCTGGGCCTCGGGCTGGCCGTCACGCTGTGGCTGTCCACCGACGCCGCCCAGCGGTCCTACCAGCTGGGCACCGCCCGGTCCACCAATGAGGCGCTGTCCCAGCAGAAGGAAGCGCTCGAACGCGACGTCCTGGAGGCGGAATCCGCACCCGCGCTGGCCGAGTCCGCGCGCAATCTGGGCATGATCCCGTCGAAGGACACGGCGCATCTCGTGCAGGATCCGACGGGCAACTGGACCGTGGTCGGCAAGCCGAAGCCGGCCGAAGGGGTGCCGCCCCCGCCGTTGAACAGCAAGCTGCCCGACGACAAGCCGATGCCGCCCGCCGCACCCGTGCCGCCGCCGGCGGCCGCGCCGAAACCGGGAAGTTCCCCGGAGGTTCCGGTGCGTGTCGCAACCACTCCGCTCGGTGGGCTGCCGTTGAATGGTGCGATGCCCTTCGGCGTTCCCTTGGCCAGCTTGCCCGGCACGGTTCTGGCGCCCGGCGCTGTTTTGCCACCCGGCGCTGTTTTGCCACCTGGTACTGGCGCACTTCCCCCCGCCGCGGCGCAGGCGCCGTTGCCCGGCACGCTGGCGGTCCCGGCTCAGGCGCCCGCGGTCGCACCGGCCCCGGGCCTGGTGCTCGCACCGGTGCCCGCACCTGCTGACGCCGAACCGCCCGCAGTCGCACCGCCCGCAGTCGCACCCGATGCTGCGGTCGCGCCCCCGGTCGATCCGCCCGTCGCGCCCGCCGGAGCTGGGCAGTGAGTCGCCGCGACTCCACACGGCAGCGCACCTCGTCGGGTAAGGCTCAACCGGATACCGGCGCCGGCCGTCCGGCAAAGTCTCGCCGCACCCGTGAGATCGTCGAAAGCGGCTCCCGCACAGCGTCATTCGTATTCCGGCACCGCGCGGGCAACATCGTCATCTTCCTGGCCCTCGGCGTGGCCGCCACCCAGCTGTTCAACCTGCAGGTGCCCCAGGCTGCCGGCCTGCGTGCCGAGGCCGCCAGCCAGCTGAAGGTGACCGATGTCGAGAAGGCGGTGCGCGGCAGCATCGTCGACCGCAATTTCGACAAGCTGGCCTTCACCATCGAAGCCAGGGCGCTGACCTTCCAGCCCGCCAAGATCCGCAAGCAGCTGACCGAGGCCAAGGAGAAGTCGCCTGCCGCACCGGATCCCGACAAGCGGCTCACCCAGATCGCCACCGAGGTCGCGGGCAAGCTCAACAACAAGCCCGATGCGGCCACCCTGCTCAAGAAGCTGCGCAGCAACGAGACGTTCGTCTATCTGGCCCGCGCGGTCGATCCGGCGATCGCCGATGCCATCATCAAGAAGTTCCCCGAGATCGGCGCCGAACGCCAAGACCTGCGCCAGTATCCCGGTGGCGCCCTGGCCGCCAACATCGTCGGCGGCATCGACTGGGACGGCCACGGTCTGCTCGGCCTCGAGGACTCGATGGACTCGAGGTTGTCCGGCACCGACGGCTCGATCACCTACGACCGTGGCTCCGACGGTGTCGTCATCCCCGGCAGCTACCGCAACAAGCACGACGCCGTCAACGGCTCCACCGTCCAGCTGACTCTCGACGACGACATCCAGTTCTACGTCCAGCAGCAGGTTCAGATGGCCAAGGACGCCTCCGGCGCCAAGGACGTCTCCGCGGTAGTGCTGGACGCGAAAACCGGTGAAGTGCTGGCGATGTCGAATGACAACACCTTCGACCCCAGCCAGGACATCGGCCGGCAGCAGGACAAGCAGCTGGGCAACCTGCCGGTCACCTCGCCATATGAGCCGGGATCGGTGAACAAGATCGTCACCGCGTCCTCGGTGATCGAGTACGGGCTGTCGAACCCCGACGAGGTGCTGCAGGTGCCCGGCTCGATCAACATGGGCGGCGTCACCGTCGGCGACGCGTGGAGTCACGGCGTGATGCCGTACACCACCACCGGCGTGTTCGGGAAGTCGTCGAACGTCGGCACCCTGATGCTCGCGCAGCGGATCGGGCCGGAGCGCTACTACGACATGCTTGGCAAGTTCGGCCTCGGCCAGCGCACCAATGTGGGTCTGCCGGGCGAGAGCTCGGGCCTGGTGCCGCCGATCGACCAGTGGTCGGGCAGCACGTTCTCCAATCTGCCCATCGGGCAGGGCCTTTCGATGACCTTGCTGCAGATGACCGGGATGTACCAGGCCATCGCCAATGACGGCATGCGCATCCCGCCGCGGATCGTCAAGGCCACCGTCGCCGCGGACGGCACCCGCACCGAAGAGCCGCAACCCGCAGGCATCCGCGTCGTGTCGCCGGAGACCGCCCGCACCGTGCGGAACATGTTCCGCGCGATCGTCCAGCGCGACCCGATGGGCTACCAGCAGGGCACCGGTGCGCCGGCCGCCGTCGACGGCTATCAGATCGCAGGCAAGACCGGAACCGCGCAGCAGATCAACCCGGCCTGCGGCTGCTACTACAGCGACGTCTACTGGATCACCTTCGCCGGCATGGCGCCCGCCGACGATCCCCGCTACGTCATCGGCATCATGATGAACAACCCGCAGCGCAACCCGGACGGTTCACCGGGTCACTCGGCGGCGCCGCTGTTCCACAACATCGCGGCCTGGCTGCTGCAGCGGCAGAACGTCCCGCTCTCGGCGGATCCCGGCGCGCCGTTGATCCTTCAGGCCACATAACCGGCTCACGGTGCCGGCTGGGTAGGCTGACAACCCAATGACCAACGCCCTGCGGCCCCGCGCCACGCCGGCGCTGACCTTGCCGACGCTGGCCGCCCGGGTCGGCGCGGTTCCGGCTTCGGGCGGTACGACGCCCGACGTTCGAATCACCGGAATCACGCTGCGCGGCCAGGACACGGTCGCCGGTGACCTGTTCGCCGCGCTTCCCGGCTCCTCGGCCCACGGCGCACAATTCGCCAAAGCCGCCGTCGACGGTGGCGCCGCCGCGGTGCTCACCGACGCCGAAGGTGTCGCCGTCATCCACCGCCTGCTCGGCGAACCGGCACCCATCCCGGTCCTGCTGCACGCGCAGCCCCGCGCGGTGCTCGGAGAACTGGCGGCCGCGGTCTATGGGCACCCGTCAGACCGTGTGGTGGTCGTCGGCGTCACCGGAACCTCCGGCAAGACCACCACCACCCACCTGATCGAGGCGGGCCTGCGATCGGCCGACCGCGTTCCGGGACTCATCGGCACCGTCGGTGTCCGGATCGCCGGGGAGGACGTCCCCAGCGCACTGACCACCCCGGAAGCCCCGGCGCTGCAGGCGCTGCTGGCCGTGATGGCCGAGAAGGGCGTCGACACCGCCGTGATGGAGGTCTCCAGCCACGCCCTCGAACTCGGTCGCACCGACGGCATCCGGTTCGCTGTGGGCGGTTTCACCAACCTGTCCCGCGACCACCTCGACTTCCATCCCACGATGGCCGCCTACTTCGAAGCCAAGGCGCGGTTGTTCGACCCGGCCTCGCCGGCGCACGCGGCGATGTCGGTGATCTGTGTCGACGACGATGCCGGCCGCGACATGGCCCGCCGGGCCGGCGAGTCGATGACGGTATCCGCCGACGGCCACCCGGCGGATTGGCGGGCCGAGGACATCACGGTGCTCGACGGCGGTGCCCAGGAGTTCACCGCGGTCGACCCCGCCGGGGTGCATCACCGGTTGCGGATCCGCCTGCCCGGCCGCTACAACGTCGCCAACGCGCTACTGGCACTGGCGATGCTCGACGCGATCGGCGTGTCACCCGAACAGGCCGCACCCGGGTTGCGCGCCGCGGCCGTGCCCGGCCGGCTGGAGCCCATCGACCGCGGGCAGGACTTCCTGGCGGTCGTCGACTATGCCCACAAACCCGGAGCGCTGCAGGCGGTGCTGGAGACCCTCAAGCCCGCGCAGGGCCGGCTGGCGGTGGTTTTCGGCGCCGGTGGCGACCGCGATCCCGGCAAACGGGAACCCATGGGCCGCATCGCTTCCGAGCTCGCCGACCTGGTGATCGTCACCGACGACAACCCCCGCAACGAGGATCCCGCGACGATCCGTGCCGCGATCCTGGCCGGCGCCCGCGACCAGTCCGCCGAAGGCGCTGAAGTCATAGAGATCGGGGACCGGCGCGCGGCGATCCGGCATGCGGTGAGCTGGGCCCGCAGCGGTGACGTCGTGGTGATCGCGGGCAAGGGGCACGAGAAGGGGCAGACCGCGGCCGGGCAGACCCGTCCCTTCGACGACCGCGCCGAACTCGCGGCCGCCCTCGACGCGCGGGGAGCGGGCGCATGATCGCGCTGTCCGTCGCCCGGATCGCGGAAATCGTCGGCGGTGAGCTCGCCGACATCAGCGCGGACGCGGCCGCCGAGCGGATCGTCACCGGGACCGTCGAATTCGATTCGCGCGCGGTCGGTCCGGGCGGACTGTTCCTGGCATTGCCGGGTGCCCGCACCGACGGGCACGACTTCGCCGAGGCCGCCGCCGCGGCGGGCGCGGCCGCGGTGCTCGCCGCCCGGCCCGTGGGGGTGCCCGCGATCGTGGTGCCGCCGGCGGTGGCCGCCGATGCCGGGGCCGGGGTGCTCGAACACGACGTCGACGGCTCCGGTGCCGCCGTGCTCGCCGCGCTGTCGAAGCTGGCCGCCGCGGTCGCGGCCGATCTCGTCGCGGGCGGGCTGACGATCGTCGGGGTCACCGGATCGTCAGGCAAGACGTCGACGAAAGATCTCATCGCCGCGGTGCTGAGCCCGCTGGGCGAGGTGGTTGCCCCGCCCGGCTCGTTCAACAACGAACTCGGTCTGCCGTGGACCGTGCTGCGGGCGACCGAGGACACCGACTACCTGGTCCTGGAGATGTCGGCCCGCCACCTCGGCAACATCGCCGCGCTCGCCGCGATCGCGCCGCCGTCGATCGCAGTGGTGCTCAACGTGGGCACCGCGCACCTCGGCGAGTTCGGTTCGCGTGAGGTGATCGCGGCCACGAAAGGTGAACTGGTAGAAGCGGTTCCGGCTTCCGGTGTGGCGATCCTGAATGCCGACGACCCATTGGTGTCGGCGATGTCGGTCCGTACCGCCGCCCGGGTGGTGCGGGTCGGGCAGTCCGAGGCGGCCGATATCCGCGCCGAGAACGTCGAGCTCGACGACCTGGCCCAGGCGCGCTTCACTCTGCTGACCCCGGCCGGCTCCGCCGAGGTGCGGCTGGCCGTGCACGGCGAGCATCAGGTCGGCAACGCGCTGTCGGCGGCGGCGGTGGCGCTGGAATGCGGGGCGACCCCGGAGCAGGTGGCCGCCGCGCTGGCGACCGCGGGCCCGGCGTCGCGGCACCGGATGGAGGTGCACACCCGCGCCGACGGCGTCACCGTCGTCAATGACGCCTACAACGCCAACCCCGACTCGATGAAGGCCGGCCTGCGGGCGCTGGCGGTGATGGCCCGCTCGGGCGAGACGCGCCGCAGTTGGGCGGTGCTCGGCGAGATGGCCGAGCTGGGGGATGAGTCGATAACCGAGCATGATCGTGTCGGCCGACTGGCTGTGCGCTTAGATATCAGTCGACTCGTCGTCGTCGGAACCGGGAGGCCCATGAGCGCCATGCACCACGGGGCGGTCATGGAGGGATCCTGGGGTTCGGAATCCACCATGGTCGCCGACGCCGACGCCGCCCTGGCGTTGTTGCGTGCCGAACTGCAGCCCGGTGACGTCGTCCTGGTGAAAGCGTCCAACTCGGCCGGCCTCGGCTCGCTGGCCGAAGCACTGCTCGACGAGGTCAGGTCATGAGACTGATCCTGATCGCCGTCGCGATCGCGCTGGCGGTCTCGATCCTGCTGACCCCGGCGCTGATCAAGCTTTTCACCCGCCAGGGCTTCGGCCACGAGATCCGGGAGGACGGTCCGCCGAGCCACAAGACCAAGCGCGGCACACCGTCGATGGGCGGGGTGGCGATCCTGGTCGGCATCTGGGCCGGGTACTTCGGCACCCACCTGGTCGGTCTCGCGCTCGACGGCGACGGCCCGTCGGCCTCCGGGCTGCTGGTGCTGGGCCTGGCCACCGCGCTCGGCGCGGTGGGCTTCGTCGACGACCTGATCAAGATCCGCCGCTCCCGCAACCTCGGGCTGAACAAGACCGCCAAGACCGTCGGGCAGATCACCGCTGCCGTGCTGTTCGGCATCCTGGTGCTGCAGTTCCGGAACTCCGACGGGCTCACGCCGGGCAGCCCCGAGTTGTCCTATGTGCGCGAGATCGCCACGGTCACACTGAGCCCGCTGCTGTTCGTGCTGTTCGCCGTCGTCGTGGTCAGCGCATGGTCCAACGCGGTGAACTTCACCGACGGCCTCGACGGGCTGGCCGGCGGCAGCATGGCCATGGTCAGCGCCGCGTACGTGCTGATCACGTTCTGGCAGTACCGCAACGCCTGCGCGACCGCCCCCGGGCTGGGCTGCTACAACGTGCGTGACCCGCTGGATCTGGCGCTGCTCGCGGCCGCCACCGCCGGGGCGTGCATCGGTTTCCTGTGGTGGAATGCCGCGCCGGCCAAGATCTTCATGGGCGACACCGGGTCGCTGGCGCTCGGCGGGATGATCGCCGGCCTGTCGGTGACCAGCCGCACCGAGGTGCTCGCGGTGGTGCTGGGCGCGCTGTTCGTCGCCGAGGTCACCTCGGTGGTGGTGCAGATCCTGGCCTTCCGCACCACCGGGCGACGGGTGTTCCGCATGGCGCCTTTCCACCATCACTTCGAACTTGTCGGCTGGGCGGAGACGACGGTGATCATCCGGTTCTGGTTGCTCACCGCGATAGCCTGCGGCCTCGGCGTCGCGTTGTTCTACGGCGAGTGGCTGTCGGCCATCGGGGCCTGACATGCCCGGTCTCGAGCCGCTGACCTCGGGGGCGCAGGTGCTGGTGGCCGGCGCCCGGGTGACTGGGCGTGCAGTGGTGTCGGCGCTTGCGTCGCTCGACGTGCACATCTGGGTATGCGACGACAACGCCGAATCATTGAAAGCGTTGGCCGACAACGGCGTTCATGGGATCACCCCGGCTGAGGCGGTCGTGTCGATCAGTGACTTCGCCCTGGTGGTGACCAGTCCGGGCTTCCCGCCGACCGCGCCGGTGCTGGCTGCGGCCGCCGGGGCCGGCCTGCCGATCTGGGGTGACGTCGAGCTGGCCTGGCGCCTCGATGCCGCGGGCCACTACGGCCCGCCGCGGCGCTGGCTGGTGGTCACCGGCACCAACGGCAAGACCACCACGACCTCGATGCTGCACGCCATGCTGGTCGCCGACGGCCGCCGCGCGGTGTTGTGCGGCAACATCGGCGACCCGGTTCTCGACGTGTTGGCTCAGCCGGCGGACATTCTGGCTGTGGAGCTGTCGAGCTTCCAGCTGTTTTGGGCGCCGTCGCTGCGCCCGGAGGCCGGGGCGGTGCTCAACGTTGCCGAAGACCACCTGGACTGGCACGGGTCGATGGCGGCCTACGCCGCCGCGAAGGCCAGGGTGCTCGACGGCCGGGTCGCGGTCATCGGTCTCGACGACCCGGTTGCCAGGGGTCTACTGCCGGGCGCGGCCGCACCTGTGAAGGTCGGGTTCCGGCTGGGGGAGCCGGGCGCCGGGGAACTCGGCGTCCGCGATGGCATGCTCGTCGACCGCGCGTTCGCCGACGATCTCGAACTGGCCCCGGTCGAGTCGATCTCGGTGGCAGGTCCGGTCGGTGTCCTCGACGCGCTGGGCGCGGCGGCGCTGGCCCGCTCCGTCGGTGTCGCGCCCGCGTCGATCACCGACGCGCTGACCACCTTCCGGGTCGGCCGTCACCGCGCGGAGGAGGTGGGCGTGGTCGACGGGGTGGCCTACGTCGACGACTCCAAGGCCACCAACCCGCACGCCGCGCAGGCATCGATCACCGCGTATTCACGGGTGGTGTGGGTGGCCGGCGGCATGCTCAAGGGCGCGTCGGTCGACGACCTGGTCGCCCGGGTGGCGGACCGGTTGGCCGGTGCGGTGCTGATCGGCCATGACCGTGCGGTGGTTGCCGAGGCGTTATCGCGACACGCGCCCGATGTCCCCGTCATCGAGGTGGTGACGCGGGAGGATGCTGTGGTGCATGAGACCAATGAGTCAGGTGTTACTCATGAGACTCGAGTGGTCGACGCCTCCGCTCCGGGCCTGGGTGCCCGGGTGATGACCGAGGTCGTCGCCGCCGCCGCGAGCCTGGCCCACACCGGCGACACGGTGTTGCTGGCCCCCGCCGGCGCGTCGTTCGACCAGTTCGCCGGCTACGCCGACCGGGGCGACGCGTTCGCCGCCGCCGTGCGCGCCACGGCTCGGTAGACGCCGTGCCCAAGATCCTGTCCCGGCTGCGCCGTCGCGGCTCAGCCGACGCCACCGACGCCGCCACCGACGCCGCCGTCGAGGCCGACACCGACGCGGTCGAGACCGCCGAGGCGGACGCCGAGGCCACCACCGCGCCGGTCGCCACCACCGAGGCGCCCGCCAAACACCGCTTCGAGGTCCACCGCAGGTTCGGCGCCTGGCTGGGCCGGCCGATGACGTCGTTCCACCTGGTCATCTCGGTGGCCGCGCTACTGGTCACGCTCGGCCTGACGATGGTGCTGTCGGCGTCGGGCGTGCACTCCTACGACGAGGACGGCTCGCCCTGGGCGATCTTCGGCCGCCAGGTGATGTGGACGGTGCTGGGTCTGTTCGCCTGCTGGATCGCGCTGCGGTTGCCGGTCAACTTCTTGCGCCGCACCGCGTTCGCCTCCTTCGCCATCACGATCGTGATGCTGGTGCTGGTGCTGATCCCGGGCATCGGTCACGAATCCAACGGTTCCCGTGGCTGGTTCGTCGTCGCCGGGCTGTCGATGCAGCCGTCCGAGCTGACCAAGATCGCGTTCGCCATCTGGGGTGCACACCTGCTGGCGACCCGGCGCCTCGAACACGCGTCGCTGCGCGAACTGCTGATCCCGCTGATCCCCGCCGCCGTCGTCGCGCTGGTGCTCATCGTCGCCCAGCCCGACCTCGGGCAGACCGTGTCGCTGGGCATCATCCTGCTGGCGCTGCTCTGGTACGCCGGCCTGCCGCTGAAGGTGTTCGTCACCTCACTCGGCGCCGCGGTCGCGGCCGCCGCGGTGCTGGCGGTCTCCGAGGGCTACCGCTCCGACCGCGTGCGGTCGTGGCTGGATCCCGCCGCCGACGCACAGGGCTCGGGATACCAGGCCCGGCAGGCCAAGTTCGCGCTGGCCAACGGCGGCGTGTTCGGCGACGGGTTGGGGCAGGGCACCGCGAAGTGGAACTACCTGCCCAACGCCCACAACGACTTCATCTTCGCGATCATCGGCGAGGAGCTCGGCTTCGTCGGCGCCTTCGGACTGCTGGCCCTGTTCGGGCTGTTCGCGTACACCGGTATGCGGATCGCCCGGCGCTCGGCCGACCCGTTCCTGCGGCTGCTGACCGCGTCGGCCACCATGTGGGTGGTCGGCCAGGTGTTCATCAACGTCGGCTACGTCATCGGCCTGCTGCCCGTCACCGGAATCCAGCTGCCACTCATCTCTGCCGGCGGAACATCAACGGCTACAACACTGTTCATGATCGGCCTGATGGCCAACGCGGCCCGCCACGAACCGGAGGCGGTCGCCGCCCTGCGCGCCGGCCGCGAAGACCGGATGAACCGCATCCTGCGGCTGCCGCTGCCCGAGCCCTACGTGCCCTCCCGCGTGGAGGCGGTACGCGACCGGCTGCGCAGCAGGCCGAACGCCACCAAAGCCACCAAAGCCGCCAAACCCGCGCGGCCGGCCCGCCCGGCCAGGCCGGAGAAGAAACCGGCCAAGAAAACGGCCCGCACAACCCAGTCCACCCGTGACCGTGCCGCTCTACCTGGCAAAACCAGGACGGCCCAGCGACCCACCCGACGCTCAGGGCATCATGGTGACGCTCCGCGTAACAGCGCGCAGCAGCCGAATGAGGGAAGCAGTCGCGCACGGCGGTCCCGCACATTGGAAGGTCAGCGTTACGGGTGAGTGACTCGGTGTCGGTTGTGCTTGCCGGTGGAGGCACCGCCGGGCATGTCGAACCGGCCATGGCGGTGGCAGACGCGCTCAGAGCGCTGGATGCGGATATCCGGATCACCGCACTGGGCACCCCGCGCGGTCTGGAGACCCGGCTGGTGCCAGACCGCGGCTACGACCTGGAACTCATCACCCCTGTGCCGCTGCCGCGCACATTCAACGGCGACCTGATTCGCCTGCCGCTGCGGGTCCGCCGGGCGGTGCGGGAAACCCGCGCCGTGCTCGACGACGTCGCCGCCGACGTGGTGATCGGGTTCGGCGGCTATGTGGCACTGCCCGCCTATCTCGCGGCTCGCGGCGGTCCGGTGCACCGGCGCCGGGTGCCGGTCGTCGTGCATGAAGCCAATGCCAGTGCCGGACTTGCCAATCGGGTCGGTGCCCGCACGGCGCGCCGGGTGCTCTCCGCGGTGTCGGATTCGGGGCTGCGGCACGCCGAGGTGGTGGGCATGCCGGTGCGCGCGTCGATCACCTCGCTGGATCGGGTCGGACTGCGCGCGCAGGCCCGCGAGTACTTCGGCTTCGCCGACGACGCCACCGTGCTGCTGGTGTTCGGCGGTTCGCAGGGCGCGGCCTCGATCAACCGCGCGGTGTCGGCGGCCGCGGCCGATCTGGCCGCCGCGGGCATCGCGGTGCTGCACGCCCACGGCCCCAAGAACACCCTCGACCTGCGCGGCACCCAGCCGGGCGAGCCGCCCTACGTCGCGGTGCCCTACCTGGACCGGATGGACCTTGCCTACGCCGCCGCCGACCTGGCGATCTGCCGGTCCGGCGCCATGACGGTGGCCGAGGTGTCGGCGGTCGGGTTGCCCGCGGTCTACGTCCCGCTGCCGATCGGTAACGGTGAGCAGCGGCTGAACGCGCTGCCGGTGGTCAACCCCGGCGGCGGGCTGCTGGTCGAGGACGCGCAGCTGACCCCGGAGTTCATCGGCCGTGAGGTCGTCGGTCTGCTGACCGACCCGACGCGACTGCAGGAGATGACGGCGGCCGCCGCGCGGGTCGGACACCGCGACGCCGCCCAGCGGGTCGCCGAGGTGGCCCTCGATGTCGCGCACGCCGGAAAGGGCCGCCGATGAGCGCGCCGACGGGCCCCAGGGAGCTGCCGCCGGAACTGCAGCGCGTGCACATGGTGGGCATCGGCGGCGCGGGGATGTCGGGTATCGCCCGAATCCTGCTGGACCGCGGGGGACTGGTGTCGGGTTCGGATGCCAAGGATTCCCGTGGTGTGGTGGCGTTGCGGGCGCGCGGCGCGGTGATCAGCATCGGTCACGACGCGGCGAATCTCGACCTGCTGTCCGGCGGCCCGTCCGCGGTGATCACCACCCACGCGGCGATCCCGAAGAGCAACCCCGAACTGGTGGAGGCCCGCAAGCGGGCGATCCCGGTGATCCTGCGCCCGGTGGTCCTGGCCAAACTGATGGCCGGTTTCCGCACGCTGATGGTGACCGGCACGCACGGTAAGACCACGACCACCTCGATGCTGATCGTCGCGTTGCAGCATGCCGGGCTCGATCCGTCGTTCGCCGTCGGCGGCGATCTCGGCGAAGCGGGCACCAACGCGCACAACGGAAGTGGCGACTGCTTCGTCGCCGAGGCCGACGAAAGCGACGGCTCGCTGCTCGAGTACACCCCGGATGTGGCGGTGGTGACCAACATCGAGGCCGACCACCTCGACTTCTTCGGCAGCGCCGACGCCTACACGGCGGTGTTCGACGCGTTCGTCGAACGCCTGGCCCCCGGCGGGGCCCTGGTGGCGTGCGCCGACGATCCGGGTTCGGCTGCACTGGCCGAACGCAGTGCGGCCCTTGGGGTTCGGGTCTTGCGCTATGGCGAAGGCCCCGCGGACGGACTTGCCGGTGCGCTGATCGGCTGGGAGCAGCACGGCACCGGCGCGGTCGCCCACATCCAGTTGGCCGGCGAAGCGCACCAGCGGGTGCTGCGGTTGGCGGTGCCTGGCCGGCACATGGCACTCAACGCGCTGGCCGCGCTGCTGGCCGCGGTCGAGGCCGGTGCGCCGATCGACGAGGTGCTCGACGGGCTGGCCGGGTTCGAGGGAGTGCGGCGGCGATTCGAGCTGGTCGGCACGGCCAACGGGGTTCGGGTCTTCGACGACTATGCCCATCACCCGACCGAGGTCAGGGCCGCGCTGACCGCGCTGCGGGCGGTTGCCCAGCAGGACCGGACCGGGCATCCCACTATTGTCGGCGCGCGCAGCATCGTGGTGTTCCAACCGCATTTGTACTCGCGCACAAAGACTTTCGCGCTCGACTTCGGCAGTGCGCTCGACACAGCCGACGAGGTGTTCGTGCTCGATGTCTACGCCGCGCGTGAACAGCCGATCGCCGGGATCAGCGGCGCGACGGTCGCCCAGCACGTCAGCGTGCCGGTGCACTATGTCGCCGACTTCTCCGCGGTGGCCGCGCAGGTAGCCGCCTCGGCCCGCCCGGGTGACGTCGTGGTCACCATGGGCGCCGGTGACGTGACAATGCTGGGGCAGGAGATCCTGACGGCGTTGCAGGCCAAGGGGAATCGATGAGCGAGCCCGAGGCGGGGGAAGACGCCCCCATTCTGCCCAAACCGACAAATGGCAGCGAAAGTGCGAGTGACGACGAGCAGAACGTCGATCTCGGCGAGGAAAATCAGGTTATCGAGGGGCCCCGCATGCGGGAACGCCGTGAGCGTGCCGAGCGGCGCGCCGCGCAGATTCGCGCGACCGCGATCGAAGAGGCCCGCAGGGAGGCCAAGCGCCGGGTCCGCGGAGAGGCCACGGAGACGCCGAAACCCTTGGGCACGAGGAACGTTCGCGGTCTGCGGTTGTTCATCTGGCTGATCGTTCTGGCGATCATCAGCGTCGGGCTGGGATTGATCCTCTATTTCACGCCGGTCATGTCGGCGCGCTCGCTGGTGATCACCGGGATCGGTGCGCTGACCCGCGAGGAGGTTGTCGACGCGGCGAAAGTCCAGCTGGGCACGCCACTGCTGCAGATCAACACCGACCAGGTGGCCGATCGGGTGGCCGGCATCCGGCGGGTGGCCAGCGCGCGGGTACAGCGCGAGTATCCGTCGACGTTGCGCATCACGATCGTCGAGCGAATCCCGATCGTGGTGAAGGACTACCCCGACGGTCCGCACCTGTTCGACAAGGACGGCGTGGACTTCGCGACGGCGCCGCCGCCGCCCGGTCTGCCGTATATCGACGTCGACAAGCCGGGCCCGAGCGATCCGCCGACACGGGCCGCGCTGGAGGTGATGACGGCGTTGCGCCCGGAGGTGGTGGGCCAGGTCAGCCGGGTGGCCGCGCCGTCGGTGGCGTCGGTGACGCTGACGCTGACCGACGGGCGCACCGTGGTGTGGGGTACGACGGATCGCACCGAGGAGAAGGCGGAGAAGCTGGCCGCGCTGCTGACCCAGCCGGGCAAGGTGTACGACGTCTCGAGCCCGGATCTGCCGACGGTCAAGTAGCCGGTCGGCGCAGGCCGGTGAGGAAATTCGCCGGCGACACCCCGGCGCGCCTCCCACATCCAGACACCACCGGCCATACCGTTCTGGTTGCACGGCACTACTTGACATAACTCTAAGCCTCTGGTTGAGGTTGAGGGTTTGCCAGAAGGGCCGAAGACCCGATCCCCACCTGGGAGGAAGACAGACGATGACCCCCCCGCATAACTACCTCGCCGTCATCAAGGTCGTTGGCATCGGCGGCGGCGGCGTCAACGCCGTCAACCGAATGATCGAGCAGGGACTCAAGGGCGTGGAGTTCATCGCGATCAACACCGACGCCCAGGCGCTGTTGATGAGCGACGCCGACGTCAAGCTCGACGTCGGCCGTGAATCCACCCGCGGTCTCGGCGCCGGGGCCGACCCTGAGGTCGGCCGCAAGGCCGCCGAGGACGCCAAGGACGAGATCGAGGAACTGCTGCGCGGCGCCGACATGGTGTTCGTCACCGCAGGTGAGGGCGGCGGCACCGGTACCGGCGGCGCACCCGTGGTGGCCACCATCGCCCGCAAGCTGGGCGCGCTGACCGTCGGCGTGGTGACGCGGCCGTTCTCCTTCGAGGGCAAGCGCCGCTCCAACCAGGCCGAGAACGGCATCCAGGCGTTGCGCGAGAGCTGCGACACCCTGATCGTCATCCCCAACGACCGGTTGCTGCAGATGGGCGACGCTCAGGTCTCGCTGATGGATGCCTTCCGCAGCGCCGACGAGGTACTGCTCAACGGTGTCCAGGGCATCACCGACCTGATCACCACCCCCGGCCTGATCAACGTCGACTTCGCCGACGTCAAGGGCGTCATGAGCGGGGCGGGCACCGCCCTTATGGGCATCGGCTCGGCGCGCGGTGACGGCCGCGCGCTCAAGGCCGCCGAAATCGCGATCAATTCCCCGCTGCTGGAAGCCTCGATGGAGGGCGCCCAGGGCGTGCTGCTGTCGGTGGCCGGCGGCAGCGACCTCGGTCTGTTCGAGATCAACGAGGCCGCCTCGCTGGTACAAGAGGCCGCGCACGCCGAGGCCAACATCATCTTCGGCACCGTTATCGACGATTCGCTCGGTGACGAGGTCCGCGTGACAGTGATCGCCGCCGGCTTCGAGTCGGCCAGCCCGGGCCGCAAGCCCATCGTCGGGGGAGCGACCACCGGCGCGCAGCCCATCGCGCCCGGTGCGGCAGGCAAGCTCAGCTCGTCGCTGTTCGAGCCGATCGACGCCGCGAGCGTGCCGGTGCACACCAACGGCGCGACGGTGAGCATCGGTGGCGGCGACGACGGCGGTATCTCCGACGACGACGTCGACGTGCCGCCGTTCATGCGGCACTGACGCTTTCCGCACTGCCGCAATACTGGGTTTGTGACAGTCATCCGTCGCGTGACCACCACCCGTGCCGGTGGTGTCTCGGTCCGACCGTTCGACACATTCAATCTCGGTGACCACGTGGGCGACGATCCGAAAGCGGTCGACACCAACCGCAAACGGCTGGCCGCCGCGATCGGGTTGCCCGAGGATCACGTGGTGTGGATGAACCAGACCCACAGTGATCACGTCGCCGTCGTCGACGGTCCGCGAACCGATGCCGTGGACGACACCGACGCGTTGGTGACGACGACGCCCCGACTCGCCCTGGCCGTGGTGACCGCGGACTGCGTCCCGGTGCTGATGTCTGACGCCCGCGCCGGGGTGGTGGCCGCCGTCCACGCCGGCCGGGTCGGTGCCGCCGACGGTGTGGTGCTGCGAACCCTGGAAACCATGCTGGCCAACGGTGCTCACAGTGAGGACATCTCGGTGCTGCTCGGCCCGGCCGTCAGCGGCGCCAATTATGAGGTGCCCGAAAAGATGGCCGCCGACGTCGAAGCGCGGCTGCCCGGCAGCCGGACCCGGACCGCGAAAGGTACACCGGGACTGGATCTGCGGGCCGGGATCGCCCGGCAATTGCGCGACGCAGGGGTGAAAGCCATCGACGCCGACCCGCGCTGCACAGTGGCCGACACCAAGTTGTACAGCCACCGTCGCGACGCCCCGACCGGTCGCCTGGCGTGTTTGGTGTGGATGGAATGACGAGCCCCACAGACCGGGAAGTCGAACTCGCCACCGCCCTGGCCGCGCTGACCGACCGGCTCGCTGCCGCCGCGCGCGACGCCGGCCGCGACGTCGCCGAGATCGACCTGCTGCCGATCACCAAGTTCTTCCCCGCGGCCGACGTCGCCATCCTGTGGCGGCTGGGCTGCCGGGTGTTCGGTGAATCCCGCGAACAGGAGGCCTCGGCGAAGATCGCCGAGGTGGCCGATCTCACCGGGGCGAGCGACCTGCGCTGGCACATGGTCGGTCAGATCCAGCGCAACAAGGCCAAAGCGATTGCGGCATGGGCGGATACGGTGCACTCGCTGAGCACCGTCAAGGTGGCCACGGCGCTGGACCGGGGTGCCGCGCTGGCCATCGAGGAGGGGGTGCGGAGTGTGCCGATCAACGTGTTCGTCCAGATCAGCCTGGACGGGGACACCTCGCGCGGCGGTGTGGACATCGGCGATCCGGGGGCCGTCGACGAGCTGTGCGCCCTGGTCGCCGAGGCCGGCGGACTGCGGCTGGCCGGGCTGATGGCGGTCCCGCCGCTGGGTGCCGATCCCGACGCGGCATTCGCGGCGCTGGCCGACGAACACCGTCGAATATTGCGCAATCACCCTGGTGCGACAGCGTTGTCGGCGGGGATGTCCGGCGACCTGGAGGCGGCGGTGCGACACGGATCTACGTGTGTGCGTGTCGGAACCGCGCTTATGGGACAACGTCCTCTAACGTCTCCCTGAGTAGTCACTCCAGTCACATCTTCATCACAGACACCGCACTTCACGCTTTCAGAAGGGTCCAGCGATGAGCACTCTCCACAAGGTCAAGGCTTACTTCGGTATGGCCCCGATGGACGACTATGACGACGAGTACTACGACGACGACGACCGTGGTGCTCACCGCGGTTATGCCCGCCGTGAGCGCTTCGCCGACGACGAGTACGAGCGCCCGGGCCGCTTCGACGACCGCGACCCGCGGATGGGTCGCGAGTACGAGGATCTGCGGGACCCGCGCGAGGCGGACTACGTACCGACCGGCGGCTTCCGCGCCCAGTACGGCGACGAGCCGCGGTTCCGCCCGCGCGAGTTCGAGCACGCCCACGACATGCCGCGCTCGTCGCGGTTCGGCTCGCTGCGCGGTTCGACCCGCGGCGCACTGGCGATGGACCCGCGCCGGATGGCCGAGTTGTTCGAAGCAGGCAGCCCGCTGTCGAAGATCACCACGCTGCGCCCCAAGGACTACAGCGAGGCCCGCACCATCGGCGAGCGCTTCCGCGACGGCCAGCCGGTGATCATGGACCTGGTGTCCATGGACAACGCCGACGCCAAGCGGCTGGTCGACTTCGCCGCCGGTCTGGCGTTCGCCCTGCGCGGCTCGTTCGACAAGGTGGCAACCAAGGTGTTCCTGCTGTCGCCCGCCGATGTCGACGTCAGCGCCGAGGAGCGCAGGCGGATCGCCGAAGCCGGTTTCTACAGCTACCAGTAAGCCGACTCGGTGCTGGCGGCAAGCGACGCCAGAGGACTTAGGTAGGCTGACGGCGTCGCGCTGGCCTCCAACCAGCGATGTCGGCAATGTCACATCCGCTGTTGATTAAGGACCGGCTCTACTTGTCGCTGTTCTTCGAAATCCTTGGCTTCGCGCTGTTTGTGTTTTGGCTGCTGTTGATCGCCCGGGTCGTCGTCGAGTTCATCCGGTCGTTCAGCCGGGACTGGCACCCGCGCGGACTCACCGTGGTGATCCTCGAATTGATCATGACGATCACCGACCCACCGGTGAAGCTGCTACGTCGACTTATCCCGCAGCTGACCATCGGCGCGGTCCGGTTCGACCTGTCGATCATGGTGCTGCTGCTGGTCGCGTTCATCGGAATGCAGCTGGCATTCGGCGCAGCGGCGTGAGCGCGGCAAGCTACCCCAATAGGCCGCGAAATGCGATTAGCCACGCCGTGGAAGCGGTATCCAGAAAATTGAAATTAGCTCTTAATTAGGCAACCGGCGGTTCTGGTGTGACAGGATGGACGCCAGTTACAGTACGGAACGACGAACGTTCGACACGTTCTAGACTTTGCACCCGTTCAACCGTTCAGACCCGAGGGGGCAGATGATGCCACTTACACCGGCCGACGTGCACAATGTGGCGTTCAGCAAGCCGCCCATCGGCAAGCGAGGCTACAACGAGGACGAGGTCGACGCCTTCCTCGACCTGGTGGAGAACGAGCTGACGAGGCTCATCGAGGAGAACTCGGATCTGCGCCAGCGGGTCGCCGAGCTTGACCAGGAGCTGTCATCCGCACGCTCCGGTGGCGCGGTACCGCAGCCCACGCAGGCGATTCCGATGTATCAGCCCGAGCCGGAGCCCGAGCCCACCCCGGCGCCCGCGCCGCAGGCGGCTCCCGCCCCAGCGCCGGCGCCGAGCCCGGCCGCCAGCGAGGAGCAGGCCATCAAGGCCGCTCGCGTGCTGGCCCTGGCTCAGGACACCGCCGACCGGCTCACCGGCACGGCCAAGGCCGAGGCCGACAAGCTGCTCGCCGATGCGCGCACCAATGCCGACCAGATCCTGTCGGAGGCCCGCCACACCGCGGAGACCACGGTCGCCGACGCCAAGCAGCGTGCCGAAGCACTGCTCAGCGATGCGCAGAACCGTTCGGAGACCCAGCTGCGGCAGGCGCAGGAGAAGGCCGACGCCTTGCAGGCCGACGCCGAGCGCAAGCACACCGAGATCATGGGCACGATCAATCAGCAGCGGACTGTCCTCGAGGGACGGCTGGAGCAGCTGCGGACGTTCGAGCGCGAATACCGCACCCGGCTCAAGACGTACCTGGAGTCCCAGCTCGAGGAGCTGGGTCAGCGTGGGTCGGCCGCACCGGTCGATTCCGGCGCCGCCAGCGACGGCGGTGGGTTCAACCAGTTCAACCGGGGCAACAACTGAGCGCTGCGCGCGCTGGAGGTTGATCGATGCTGATCGTTGCGCTGGTGCTGGCGGTGATCGGCCTCGCGGCCCTGGTCACCGCAGTTGTCACCAGCAATGAGCTGGTCGCGTGGGTATGCATCGCGGCCAGTGTTGTCGGGGTGATCCTGCTGATCGTCGACGCGATCCGGGAGCGCCAGCAGCGTCGTATCGATGACGTGGAGCCGGCGACCGTCACGACTCCCGACGAATCGGTGGAGTCCTCGGCGACCGCGGAGACCACCGCCTACTCGGAAACCGACGAGACGGTCGACACCACTTATTCGACGTTCGACGCCGACTACCCCGAGGACGAGGCGTCGGCGACGACGGAGCCTGAGACGGTTGAGGACGCTGCCGACAAGCCCGACGACGCCGCCGACGACGCGGCATCTGAGGGTGAGACCGAACCGGTCGCGGACGAGCCCGAAGAGCAGAAGTCCGGCGACTCCGGCTCACGCTGACCTTTTCGTGACCCCTGCGGGGAGCTCGGTCAATCGGGTGTCCACACGGGTAGAAGGGATCCATGGGCATCCACTACTCGAGCATCGTCGACCATCCTCTTGACGAGGTCTTCGCCTGGCACACCCGGCCCGGCGCGATGCGTCGACTGGTCCCGCCCTGGCAACCGATGCGGGTCATCGCCGAAACCGAGTCGCTGGCCGACGGCCGCGCGGTCCTGGGTCTGCCCGGCGGCCTGCGCTGGGTGGCCCGGCACGATCCCGCCGGCTACGACCCGCCACACCAGTTCGTCGACGTGCTGTCCTCGGACGGGCTGATGACGCTGCCGCCGCGGATCATCGGGTGGTGGCGGCACACGCACACGTTCGCCGACGCCGGTGCCGGCCGCACCGAGATGCGCGACGAGGTGGACACCACAGTGCCCGGCGCGGCGCTGCGTTCGACCTTCGTCTACCGGCACCGGCAGCTGGCCGACGACCTCGCCGCCCACCGGGATGCCCGGCAGGCCGGTGCCGGCCAGTTGTCCATCGCCGTCACCGGGTCCGCGGGTCTGGTCGGTACCGCACTCACCGCCCTGCTCACCACCGGCGGGCACCGGGTGATCCGACTGGTGCGCCGCGAGCCGGTCCGGCCTGACGAAAGGCGTTGGGAGCCAAATGCTCCCGCGCCCGATCTGCTCGCGGGGGTCGACGCCGTCATCCACCTGGCAGGTGAGTCGATCGCCGGGCGTTTCACCGAGGCGCACCGCCGCGCGATCCGCGACTCCCGCATCGAGCCGACCCGCCGGCTGGCCGAGTTGGCCGCCGGCGCGCGGGTGGGCGCATTCGTCAGTGCCTCGGCGATCGGGATCTACGGGTACGACCGCGGCGACGCCGAGCTGTCCGAGGACAGTGCGCGTGGTGATGGTTTCCTCGCCGACGTGGTCGCCGACTGGGAGGCCGCCACCGAGCCCGCCGCGAACGCGGGGGTTCGGACCGTCTGCGTGCGAACTGGCATCGTGCAGGCCGCGCGGGGCGGCACGCTGCGGTTGATGCGCCCGCTGTTCGCCGCCGGCCTCGGTGGCCGGTTGGGCAGCGGCGAGCAGTGGCTGTCGTGGATCGGCCTCGACGACCTGCTCGACATCTACTACCGCGCCGTCTATGACGAGGCGATCGCGGGTCCGGTCAACGCCGTCGCGCCGAATCCGGTGCGCAATAAGGCATATACCAAGGCGCTCGCGGCGACGCTGCATCGCCCGGCGGTCCTGCCGGTGCCGTCGTTCGGTCCGCGGGTGCTGCTGGGCAAGCAGGGTGCGCGGGAACTGGCCGAAGCGAATCAGCGGGTGCTGCCCGCGAAGCTGGCTGAGCTGGGCCACCGGTTCCGGCAGCCTGAGGTCGGGGGTGCGCTGGCCCACGAGCTCGGGCACGACCCCGGGTAGCTCAGTCGGTGGCCCGCCACGACTGCAGGCTGCGCAGCAACGAACTCTTCTTGTGCTCGTGGCCGGCCATCCGCCCCAGCACATCGTCGAGCGTGACGACCGCGTCGGTGATGTAGGGACCCTTGTTGAGCATCACGCACTCTGCGCGTTCCGCCATTGCCGCATCGGTGATTTCGGCCCGGGACGGAAGCCCGGTGGTCGCGAGCTGTTCGAGCACCTGGGTCGCCCAGATCACCGGCAGGTGCGCGGCTTCGCAGAGGCACAGCGTCTCCTCCTGCAGCTCCGCCATCCGTTCGTAGCCGACCTCGACGGCCAGATCGCCGCGGGCGATCATCACCCCGATCCGGCGTCGTCGCATCGCAGTGAGCAGCAGCCGGGGCAGATGTTCGAAGGCCAGCCGGGTCTCGATCTTGAGCACCACGCCGAGATCGCGGTCACCGAGACGGTCCAGTTCGTCGAACAGCCGGATGACGTCGGCGGGTTCGCGGACGAACGACAGCTCGACGAAGTCAGCCAGCTCGACCACTGTCGCCAGGTCCGCGATGTCCTTGTCGGTCAGCGCCGAGATCGGAAGGTCAGTATCGGGAACGTTGATTCCCTTGCCGGCCCGCAACTTTGCCGTCCCGTGTGCGGGGCGCTCGATCCGCACGTCGAGGGTGTCGGCGGTCACCGCGACAACCACACCGCCGAGTTTCCCGTCGTCGAAGAACACGCGTTCGCCCACCTCGGCGGTGTCGAACACCTCGGGCAACGTGCAGCCGATCCGCGGCGGCTGGCCCTCGTCGACCGGCGCCGGTGTGCAGTCGCGGGTCACCCGCACGACGTCGCCGGCGGCCAGTCGCAGGCTCTGCTCGACGGCGGGTAATTCGCCGACCTTGGTTGAGTCTTTCCTTCGCCGCTTTCTCCCCGAGTCGCTTCGCTCCTGCCCGCCGGCCTTGAGTACCGTGCCGGTGCCCACATACGTGGTCTTCTCGGTGGTGACGACGAAGCCGCCGGGCGCCGCGGCGGCCAGCAGCAGCCGTCGCTTCGATCCGCGGGTATCACGCAGTACCAGCTCGTCGCCCTCGGCGCGGTTGGCCAGCCAGTCGGGTTTGACCGGCAAGGTGATCAGATCCGGCTCGGGCGGGCGGGCCGGCCGTCGCGCCGAGGTCAGCCACCCGCGCCCGGCGGCCACCACCTGACCCTGGGCGTTGCGGGTCGGCTGTAGGCGCACCACCCGGGGTCCCGGCTCCAGCGGGCCGGTGCGCAGTTTGGGACCGCCGAGGTCCATCGCCACCAGGCACGGGCGACCCGCCGCCGCGGCCGCGGCACGGACGTTGGCTGCCATGGCTTTCCACGCGGTGGCGTCGTCATGGGCGCAATTGATCCGGGCGATCCGCATGCCGGAGTCGATGAGTGTGCGCGACAGGCCGGGATCAGTGGCCGCCTCCGACGGCAGGGTGACCATGATCCGGGCCGCACGGTCCTCGGCCGCCGGCCCCAGCAGCTCGGTGGCGTTGCGCTCGAGAAGGCGGATGCCCTCGGGGACCTCCACGCAGACCTGGTCGTTCGGTGTCCAGCCTTGTCCGCGCATCGCGGCGATCGCCGCCGACACCAGGCGCAGCGTCGCCTGGACGTGTGCTTCGCTGCGGCCCAGCGAGGAGAGGCCCAGGGCCGTCAGCTGCTGCTGGGCTTCGCGGAGATCGACCTGCCGCATCGCCCAGTAGTGCACCAGGTTCGTTGCGCTGCAACGATTCTCGTCGGCAACCGGATCGGTCCACGGTTGCCATCGCAGCTCGGCGTCGGCCAGCTGGGCCAGCAGCGCGTCGATATCACTCTGCAACTGGGCCAGCTGCTGCGCGTCTGCGGACATGGTCCGGCACGCTAGTCACTCCAGGTTGCGGTTGGGTGAACGGTTGCCCGTCGGGAACAGCAATATCCTGAGCTGACCTATGTTATCTTCGCCGGATGCAAAAACTGCTCTGCTCAGCGGCAATTGGTATGTTGCTGGTGGCAGGCAGCTAGCGGGCGACCTTCGCCAGGAATCCGCGCACCAGCTGCCGGAGTCGTTGTGCGGCATCGTCGACATGCGTGGTGGTGTCGGCACGCAGGTCCTCGGCGCGCAGCCCGAGCCGGGTCAGATCCCCGTCACCGCGGGTGCGGTCATCGTCGATCCACAGCTCCAGCAGCTTGTGGTCGAGTTCGGGGTGAAACTGCAGACCCAGGGCCGGGCCATGCACGAAAGCCTGTGTGGCGCGGACATTCTGGGCGACCACAGTGGATCCCGGCGGGGCGGTGAAGCGGTCGAAATGCCACTGGAACCACGGCCCGGCGTCGGGCACCAGTTCGGGGTCGCTGCTGTGCACCTGATGCCAGCCGATCTCGGGATCGG
Organism: Mycobacterium sp.; assembly: GCA_021732005.1. GTDB lineage: Bacteria > Actinomycetota > Actinomycetes > Mycobacteriales > Mycobacteriaceae > Mycobacterium. The sequence continues at coordinate 56,916 of JAKFVT010000006.1, forward strand.
GGGAGCGCTGCACCGAACCGCCGAGAGCGGTCGCCACCAGCTGGCCGCCGAAGCACACTCCGAGCACACCGACACCGGAGTCGACAGCGCGTCGCACGACGTCGATCTCACCGGCCACCCACGGGAGCCGTTCGTCGTACACCGCCCACCGTGAGCCCAGGGGCACGATCACGTCGTAGCGGGTGGGGTCGGGGAAGGTCACGTCGACAGTGGGGTCCGACGCGCGGTCAGCGGGCACGACCTCGAATGTGTCGACGTCGAAACCGAGTTCGGTGAACGTCTCGCCGAGCAGCGCCTCTGGGGCGATCGGATCGTTGTAGATGAACAGGACCTGACGGGGCACCCGCATACGGTACGGCAGGTGAGCGGCTACACGCAGTCCGAGGCGCCGTCGACGACGAGCACCGCGCCGTTGATGTAACTACTCTGAGCCGTGCACAGGAACGCGATTGCCGGTGCGACCTCGTCGACCCGGCCCATCCGCCCGGCCGGGATGTGGGCGATCTCGGTCGCCATGATCTCCGGGACGGCATGCATCGGCTCGGTCATCGCGGTCTCGATGGTGCCCGGCGCGATCGCGTTCACCCGGATCCCGTACTTGGCCCACTTGACCGCCAGGTTGCGGGTGATGTTGATGATCCCGGACTTGGCCGCACCGTAACCGGGGACCATCGTGACCGCACGCAGCGCCGACATCGACGCGAGGTTGACCACACTCGCCCCTCCCGCCGCGGTCGACGCCGTGAGCGCGCGCCGCAGCCCGACGGTGAGCCGGTAGGGCCCGGTGAGGTTCAGTGCGACGGAGGCGGCGAACCCGTCGGGTGCGGATTCGTCCAGGCCGCCGGGGAAGTTGGCGCCGGCGTTGTTCACCAGCACGTCGAGGGACGAGATGCTCCCGGCCAGGCTGTCAATGGATGCATTGTCGGTGAGCACAAGTTGCCGATACGTCATCCCGGACAGGTCGGTGTCGTAGTCGCCGGCACCGGCCTTGGTGCCCGTCACGGTGACCTCCGCGCCGGCGTCACGCAGCAGCACGGCCACGGCGTGGCCGATGCCGCTGGTCGCCCCGGTGACCAGTGCCCGGGTTCCGGTGAAGTCGAAGCTCAGCTGGGCGGTCATGTGTACCTTTCGATCTGCTTGGTCAGCCAGGCGCTTTCCCAGAAGTTGAGGCTGTCGGCCAGCAGGCGCTCGTGGGCGTCTTTGAGCACCGCCCGAGCCGCGGCGTCGTCGGGCGCGGTGTGGGTGACGACTTCGGCGAGGTGGATGGCCTCCAGTGGGCGGCCGTCGGTGAGGTGGCGCCGGGCCCGCGCAGTCAGGGCCTCGGCGCCGGCCAGCTCCACGAGGTCCGCGCTGACGGAGTCGGCTCCGGTCGGGTACAGCTCGGTGGTCGACCGGTGATGGAACCACCCGGAATAGTTCTCCCAGATCGCCCGCACATCCCAGGCCACCTTGCCGTAGCCCTGGCCGACCTCCAGGTGTGCGGGCAGCGTGATCTCGCGCATCAGGGTTCGGACGTCTTTACCGGCGTTCATCCCGGCCACCGTCTCGTCGTGCAGGTACTGCACGGCATCGCGCAGCCGGGTCAGTTCGGCGTCGATCAGATCCGCCCCGCGGATGGGGTCGAAGTGCCCGGTGAGCAGCACCTCGGGTCGCAGGGCGCGGACCCGTTCGATGGTGTCGATCACGGTCAGCGCATCCCGGTAGCGGTCGCCGCGCATGGTGACCAGATTGGGGATGTGGCCGAAGATGGGTCCGAAGGTGTTGCTGCACAGACAGATCCGCTCATCGGGCAGCCAGATCACCATGGAGTCGGTGGTTTCCCCACCCGGAGTGGCGATCAGTTCGAAGCGGCGGTCTCCGACCGTCAGCGACAACCGGTCGTCGACCACGATGTCGGCGCACCCGGAGCTCTGGGGCGGAAGCCTCCTGCCGAAGCGCTGCTGGATTTTGGCGATACCGCCGGCCAGTCTGTCGGAGAATGCGAACGCACTGCGATTGGCCCGGTAGGGCAGCAGCCGCTCATTGTCGTCGCGCCATTGCTCCCAATTCGCCTGTGCCACAACCTTGGTGTCCGGGTCGCGCAAAGTGTCAAGGCCGCCGACGTGGTCGTAGTGGCCCTGGGTGATCAGGATGTAGCGCACCGGTGAGGAGTCGACGGCGTCGAACACGGCGCGGTGCACCGGGGCTTCGAATCCCATGCCGGTGTTGACGACCACCCTGCCATCGGAGGTGGTGAGCAGGTAGGCGTTGGTCAGTCCGGGTGAGCACCAGATCCCGGGGGCGACTTCCTCGGCGTGTTCGGCGGCGGCAGGAGCCATGGCGTCGGCGCCGGGCCGGCTGCGGTAGAGGGGTTCCACTGCGTTCCTTCAGATCTCGGGGCGGACGTCGAAGCGGTCGAAGTAGAACGCGAAGCGTGACCGCAACTCATTGGGCTCGACCCCGAAGTGTCGTCGCAGGTCGTAGGGAATGCGGCCCTTGGCGCCGCGGCGGTTGTCGTCGATGTAGGCGCCGAATCGCTTGGCCACCTTCGGCGGGATGTCGACGCCGGCTTGCTCGTAGAACGAGGTGAGTACCGGCATCTCGTTGCCGTTGAGGTGATGGAAGCCGATGTCGACGCTGCGGTCTGCCGGCACCAGATCGCGGTCGCGCACGCAAGCCGTCAGCAGGCGGTGAATCCGGTCGCTCCAGTAGTCGACCAGCCAGTCCGGGTCGATGCTGGTGCGGCGCAGACGATCCGAGTACGCCATCATCGTGATCGCCGACTGGATCACCGCGACCGGGTCGCGATGGGTGAAGGCGACGGTGGCATCGGGAAAGGTGGCCATCAGCGGACCGAGCTGCTCGGCATGCTGCGGCGACTTGAGCACCCAGGTACGCGGACCGCGCAGGAAGGTCAGCGCCTGCAGGATCGTCTTCAAATAGCCGTAGTGACGGACGTGGTCGAGGCCAAGATAGAAGTCCCGCCAGCCCGGCACGCGGGCGTGCCATTCGAGGACATAGCCGGCCATGTCGAGGTCGAGGAGTTCGACCTCCTCCTCGATGGCCTCGGGGAATCGGTCGTGCATCGCCGCGACGTACGGGGTGCTGGCCATCAGCGCCTCGTATTCGGCCTTGACGCGGGTATAGCGAGGGTCGACACCGAACACGTCGGGTCCCTGCCCGAGCGCGGGAATCGGGTCCTCGGCCTCCCAGTACGGCAGGGCACGCCGGCGCGGATCCTGTGCGATCAGGTTGACCAGATGAGTGGTACCCGAGCGGGGCATGCCGACCACGATCAGCGGCCGCTCGATCGGGATGGATTCGATATCGGGGTAGCGCTTGAGCAGGTCGGTCAGCGACAGCCGGTTGCGAACCTTACGAATCACTCTGGCACGCAGGCTACTTCGGATCAGCTGGCGCAGCCCGGTGTCGGACTCGATGGCCGCCACGTGTGCGGCCAGCCGGTCGGCGAAGCCGTCGTCGTCGGCCAGGTCATCGCTGCCCGCCTGCTGCACCGCTTCGGCGAGCATCTCGTCGATGTCGAAGGTGACGTGCTGCGACTCGGTGTAGTCGAGGATCTGGCGCTGCGTGTCGGTCAGCACGGGGTCGGTGAGGTCGTCGAGGTTCAGGGTCTCCAGTGATGACCGCGTCGCCATGTCCAGGCACTTTAATGCTCGGCGGCGGTGCCGGCCGGCAATTCTCGCTGGGCGGGATCAGGCCTAGAACTCAGCCCCAGCCGCCGTCGCGCCAGCACACCCAGTCGATCTCGACGCGTGCGCCCACGGCCAGACCTGTCGTGCCGACGCAGGTTCGGCTCGGCAGCCGGTCGGGAAACCACGGCGCGTAGGCGGCGTTGAATGCGGCATAGTCGTCCCAGTCGAGCAGAAACGCCCGCACCGAGACCACGTCGGGCAGGCCGCCACCACACAGTTCGGTGACGCGCAGCAGGTTGGTCAGCACCTGATCGGTCTGGGTCGCGACATCCTCACCGACCACCGTGCCGCTGGTGTCGGTGGGCATCTGGCCGGTGACGTAGAGGGTTTGGCCTGCGGCCGTCGCGTGGGCGAACGGCGCCACCGCGGGCGGAACACCGTCGGCCGGGGTGAACGTGAACGCCCGAATACCGGTCATGCAGCGGGATTCTGCCACCGTGGGAAGCAACGCTTGTCGATTCGGCCGTGTACGCCCTGACGCTGGTCGACCACCTGGGTCACGGTGAAGTCCACCGCCACCGACATGAACGAGTACGCGTCGGCGCGCGACAACCCGAAGTGACAGCGCAGCAGCTGCAGTGTGCGTAGCGTCGCGCATTTCATCGCCGCGTCCAGGCTGTCCCCGAAGCCGTGCACCAGCAGCTCGGTCGCGGTCTCCAGGACCGGGACGGTGAACGGAAGATCGCGGCGAATCGTCAAGCGCAACAACCCGTTCAGCGATGACTCCAGCGCGGTTCCGCTGACTTCACCGTCGCCTTGTGAGACATGTGGGTCGCCGACCGAGAGCAGCGCGCCGGGCACCTGAACGGGGTAGTACATCCGGCCGCCCGCACCGATGCGCCAGTTGTCGACGTTGCCGCCGTGGTCGCCCGGTGGCACCGAGGAGACGCGCACCGGATCGGCCGGCGCCACACCCATGGTGCCGAAGTGCGGCCGCAGCGGCACCACGACTCCCGGCAGCGCCGGCTCCCGGGTCGCGGGGTCGGGCGCCACGATCGTGCCCGGCTCGTTGGCCAGCGGGGTCGCCGTCCAGTCGTAGCCGAACAGCGCCCGTCCCAGCAGCGCGTTGACATCGAGTTCGTAGATGGTGACCCGCTCGACGGGTATCTCGTTGTAGAGGTAACCCCAGTGCCCGGCCAGGTTGGATCCGTACGGCAGGCGCGGGGTGGCCTCCAGGATGTCGACCTGGAGCACGTCACCCGGTCGGGCGCCGGTGACCGCGATCGGCCCGGTGAGGATGTGCGGTCCCGGCCCGCGGTCGTCGACCTCGGCGAACACCCGCGAAATGCGCTCGTCCATCAGCAGATCGGGGGCGTCGCCGGCGTGATGGGTCAGCGTCTCGATCGCCACCAGGTCGCCGGATTCGACGGTCAGTGCGGGAGCCTGCCGTGGGTCGAAGAAGCCCCACTGCACCGACTGCGCGGTCGCCGGGAGATGGTGCACTGCCATAAGCGACAGATCATGCCAGCGCAGTGCGTTCTTGTCGCAGCGAGCAAAACTTGGGGCCTAAGTCGATCGGCCGCGAAGCCACGCTGCGAAGGGGCCGTCAGACTTTCGACTTTCGGAGCGCCAATCTTCAAAGCGATAGCCGGACGAGAAACGAAAGTCGTTCGGGCACTTGGTCGGTCACGGAGCTAGGTAGGCGCTCCGTGCTGCTTCGGCCTTCGCCCAGTCTTCCTGGAACTCCGCGATGGTGGGTTTGGTGCTCATCTTCTCGGCAGCGTGCGAGTGCCCCGTCATCCGGTCGCAGGCGCGCGCGAACAGCGGCTCGATGACCGCGGTGGCAGCCACCAATCGCGTCGCGTCGATTTTCGAGAGTCTCGTCATCATGATGTTGTGCCGATAACGTTGGGTGACATTTCGGAGGAGATCTTGCTCCACGAAGGCTTCGCACCATGCGCGCAGCAAGTCGTACGCCTCTTTTATGAGCGCGTCCTGGACGACGGCCTCAGCCTTGGGCATGGCTTGTAGTTTGGCGTTTATCCGTTTCCCGAGATCTGCAGGTGTGTCGAGCTGTGGCTCGACATCGGCGGCAAGAATGCCCTTGTGTTCGCCGCCGTCCCGTACTTCGTAAATCTTGACGCGGAGCTTCTTGTTCTGCCGGACTGAAATGAGTGCGGAGGCGAACATGATGTTGTGCGTTAAAACGATGACTTGATGCGTTTCGGCGAGGTTCTGGATTCGCGCAGCAACCTCATCGAGCCGGCGGTAGTCGAGGCTCGTCACCGGGTCATCGAAAATTAATGGTGCTTTGGTACCTCGCATGCGACTTTCGGCAAGGAAATCGGCCAGCGCCAGCACCTTTTGCTCGCCCTCGGACAACACGGCCGAGGGGCGATAGCTTGCCACGACCTTCTTGCGCTGTGCTTGCCCGCTCCGGCCCTGGAAATGGAGTGCAACATTGGGAGCGTTTAGCCGACTGCACTCCTCGACGAACAAGGCTTCAAAGTTCTTATTGACGAGATCTTCGCTCGCAAGCTTTGACTGGAGGGTCAGCTGCTTGGCGGCCCCGTTGGATATTGTTTTCGACAACTTCTCCAAAAGCTGTGCCCTTTTGGCACGGCGGACGTACTCCCGTGCGGTAGGGAGGTTCTTATTGAGCTCGATACGAGCGCCGAGTTCGGACAGTTCCTTTTGCTTCGTGGCCAACGCCGTTGCTGCATTCTCTTTGTCGCTGGTCAGTTGCTTGGCGCGATTGGTTGCTGCGGTGAGTGCGGCTTCCAGTTGGGGTCCAATACTCGTCGCATCATCGACGAGGCTGGCGCACGGCAGCGCTCGGCCCGCCGTGGATTCGGAGATCGTAGTCGCAGCATCGGACAAGAGCTTCACAGCCTTCGGCGCCCAATCCGGTGCGCCATCTCTCGATGCTTGATCTGTTGCGTATTCCTTCGCGCGACTCATCTCGGACTCGCTGAGCGCAAGTCGCGCGCCGGTCAATGACGTCTGCGCGGCACCGAGCTGTTGCACCAGAGTTTCGTCTAGAAATGTCCGGTAACGCGCGAGCAGGTTGGTGGCCGCAGGTGAAAGAGTCTGCGAGCAGTAAAGGCAGTTGTCTCCTTCTTGGGGGTAGTCGTCGCGGCCCAAGTGTTGCCTGTAGGTCTCACCCGCCGCAACGAACTGCTGCCAATGTTCGTCGGGTTGTCCCGGCAGCTCGTCTTCGGTGAACAACTCTTCGCGGGCTTCCGCTCTCCGCTTCTCCGCTTCGCCGACCGCAGTGACTGCCTGCTCGTAGCGGGGAGCGTCGAACGACTTGATTGCGCTTACTAGGTCGTTCAGACACCTCAGCTCGCGCTCTACCTGTTGCGCATTGGTGACCAGGGCGTCGAGGGTGTTGGAGCGAAGCGCGTTAACTTCCTCGTTGAGCCGCCCGTAGTTTGCTTCAGCTTCTTCGTCTAGGACTGCTGCAGCCTCGAGTTCGCCGAGGTCGGTCGCGGCCCCTAGAGTTTCGATCAGTGGGTACACCTTGGTTTCCCGGGCGAATTTAGAGAGGAGCGGGTTGGCGCCGCTTGCCAAGCTCGCGACCTCGGACGCGATGCGTAGCTGTACGCCCTGGAGACCAGCCGCAACGTGTGCGAAGAGCGCCAGCTCCGCGGGGGTATAGACGTAGCCCAGATCGCTGTCGACATGAAGTGATACCGCACCCGCGTCGAAAACGCTGATGCGAGTGAAAGGCGTGAGCCCTGCCTCGTTATTCCATTTGGCCGTGCGGTCGTTAGCGCCAATCTTGTACGCGATGTCAGCCGACGGAGGCGGCGGAGGATCGAGATGCGCAACGTGGGCGTTCGGAAGGATGTCTTCCGCCGCGCGAACGGCGGAGATACGTTTCATAATTCGCGCGTAGCCCGTCTTACCAGAGCCGTTCTGTCCGAACAGAATTGTGAGGCTCGGATCGAATTCAAGCCGCTGGTCGCTGGCCAAGGCGTTGACGTTCTGGATATTGCTCAGCATCGCAAGTTCGAGCGTTTCATCCTCGGTCGCCTGGACTTCTTCCACTTCGAGCTTAGGTATGTCCGGCATCTCCGCTCCAGCCGCTAAACCTTTCTCGGCTAGAAAGGTTTCGTAAACCGAGTCCAGCAGGTCATCCGTCGGAGCTTGCCTAGACAAGATGGTCTCTGCCGTCAGTTTCCGTACCCAGGCGTCCTGACCATTCGCCCAACCCACAAGGAGGCGACGCGGCGTGGCTTCTCCAAGGTTGACGACGACATCGTCCGACAACTGAGCCCCCTTCAGGACTTGACTGCAACGAATAAAGGTTCGGAGCTTGGCTGAGCAGCCAAGGGCTCATTTTGCCGGATCGCACTGACACGATGGGCGTCACTCGCAAATCTGTTTAGATTGGCGACTCGGCGAAGGCCAAATGATCGCAACCTATGGAGGCTCTCTCGACCAACGAGCCTTACATCGTGTTCACCGCCAACGTGTGCGCGTTTATGGACCTAGGGCACGTGTACTTCCTCATCAACGGCGTGCTAGACCGGCTGATCTGCCTGTTCTATGGGCTGTGGGATATCGATCGGGATGATCGGTGTGATGCTGCTAGTGACAGCGGTGGCCAGCGAGCGCGCGTAGGGGCCGGGCATACGGTGGGTGTCACATCAACGCGGCGCGCTGAAGAATTACACCCCGTGATAGCGGCGCTCAGGGCGCCCTGCCCCGTACTGCAATCGCAGTCCCACCGCACCGGTGGTCAGGAAGTGTTCGAGGTAGCGGCGCGCACTGACCCTGGAGATGCCCACCAGGTCTGCGCATTCGGCTGCCGACAGCTCGCCGGCTCCACGGACCGCGTCGAGGACCAGTCGCGCGGTCTCGGCGCCCAGCCCTTTGGGCATCGGCGGTGAGTCGCCGGATGCGGGGGAATGTCCGAACAGGGTGTCGACGAAATCCTGGTCGATGCCACGGTCTGCACCCAGCGCATCGGCGCGCGCGGCGAATGCCGCCAGTTTGGTTTTCAGCTGCTCGAATTCGAACGGCTTGATCAGGTAGTCGGCGGCACCGCCATCGAGGGCGCCGCTGACGGTGTCCAATTCCCGTGCGGCGGTGATCATGATGACGCCCACCGGATCACCTTCGGCGCGCAAGGTCTGCAGCACCTGCAGGCCTGTCATGTCGGGGAGGTAGACGTCGAGCAGGATCAGATCCGGCCGCACGGTTCGGGCGGCGTCGAGTGCGGCGGCGCCGGTATGGGCCACCTCCACGGTGTGGAATCCCTCGATGCGGTCGACGAAGCGCCGGTGGATGTCGGCGACCATGAAATCGTCGTCGACGACCAGCACCTCACGCATGACTCACCGACTCGATCCGCGGCAGCCGGGCGACGAACAGGGCGCCGCCACCGTCGGCGTCGTGCACCTCGGCGGTTCCGCCGTGCTGGGCGGTGATCAGCCGCACGAGCGCAAGGCCGATGCCGCGACCGCCGGGGACATCGGGCTTCGACGTCACGCCCCGGGAGAAGATCTGGCTGCGTTGTGCTTGCGGCACACCGGGTCCGGAGTCGGCGACCTCGATGGTCAGACCGTCGGCGTCATCGATTCGCACCTCGACGAACGAGGCGACAGTGCCCTCGGAGACGTCGACGGCGTTGTCGATGAGGTTCCCCAGCACGGTGATCACGTCGGTCGCCAGTGCCGGGCTCAGCGCCGCCAGGTGCGAGTCGTCGGCCAACTGCAGCGACACGCCGCTCTCGGCGGCCAGCGTGGTCTTCGCGATCAGCAGCGCTGCCACGGCGGGATCCGAAATATGCTGTGTCACAGCGGCATCGATCTCGGCCCGGCGACGGGTCAACGCGCCCACCAGATCCCGCACCGAGTCGTACTCGCCAAGTTCGACCAGCCCGGAGATGGTGTGCAGTTGGTTGGCGAATTCGTGGGTCTGCGCGCGCAGCGTGTCGGTCACGCTCTTGTGTGAGGACAGCTGGCCCTGCATCGACGCCAGCTCGGTGCTGTCGCGCATGGTGGTGACCGTACCGATGCGCTGACCCTGGCTGGTCGCCGCCCGCCGGTTGAGCGCCAGCACCCGATTCGGCGTGGCGATGACGACGTCGTGGCCGTCCTCGCCGGACACCAGGAAGTCGGCGACGGCCGGGTCGATGCCGGCGTCGCGGACCAGCCGGTTGACGGCGTCGGCGCCGATACCCAGCAGTTCCTGGGCGCTGTCGTTGACCACCGTGATCACCCCGTCGGTGTTCACCCCGATCACACCCTCACGAATGCTGTGCAGCAACGCTTCTCGATGTTCGGCCAGCCCGGCGATCTCGGCGACTTCCAGACCGCGGGTGTGCCGTTTGATCCGCCGCGACAACAACCACGAGGCGACCAAGCCCAGCGCCGCTCCCAGACCGAGATATGCCAGCAGCCGCTCACCCGCGCCGCTGAGCAGCTGCCAGACCGAGGGATAGGGCTCGCTGACCGACACCACCGACAACACCGCCCCGTCGGTGGACAGGATCGGCACCTGGCCGGCCAAGGTGTGGCGGCCGTCGATGTCGAGGTCTCCGAACCAGGCCCTGCCCTCGACGACCCGAGACGGCCCGAAGTCCGCGATGCGGCCCACCCGCGACGGGTCGGTGGACACCCGGACCCGCCCGGAGGGGTCGATGATCTCGGCGAGCCCGGCCCCGGACAGCGCCACCGCCCGGTCGACATCCGGCGCCAGGATCTGGGCCGCGAAGGGGTCGTTGTAGCGGTCCCGCACGAGCGGTGTGGATGCCACGTTCTCGGCGACGGCGATCATCCGCTGCCCGCGCACGTCGCGGAACTCCTTGGTCGACTGGGCGATCGACACCGCGCCCACGGCGACCAGCACGACCGCCACCACGAGCAATTGGAAGACGAGGAACTGGCCCGCCAGGCTACGGCCGCTACGTACCAGCGATGACCACAACGACCACAACTTCCTCTGCGTCCGAAAGAGTGACTGCCGTCACGTCCTCGACCAGTATTGCTGAACATCACATGTGAACGAACTCTTCCCACCAGGAAACGGGGTCGACGAATGGTGCGACGACGCACGAAGCGGTTCGCGGTGATCGCCACCGTACTGGCCGTGACGTTGCTGCTCGCGGGTTGCGGCGTGACGCGGGGCGACGATCCGTCCGGCCTGCACCGGCTGCGGATGATGGTGCCGAACAGCCCCGGTGGCGGCTATGACCTGACGGCGCGAACGGCCGTGAAGATCATGGAGGACCGCGACATCACCGGGCGCGTCGAGGTGTTCAACGTCCTCGGCGCCGGCGGCACCGTGGCGATGGCGCGGCTGATGAACGAGCGGGGCAACAACGATCTGATGATGACGATGGGCCTCGGCGTCGTCGGCGCCACCTACACCAACGGGTCCAAGGTCAAGGCCTCCGATGCGACCGCGATCGCCAAGTTGATCGAGGACCCAGGCGCGATCTTCGTGCCCGCCGATTCGCCGTTCACGACGGTGCAAGACTTCGTCGCGGCCTGGAAAACCGATCCGAGCACGATGACGATCGGCGGGGGATCCTCCCCGGGCGGACCCGATCACCTGTTCCCGATGGAAGTGGCCAAGAAGGTCGGCGTCGACCCGAAACAGGTCAACTTCATCACCTACGACGGCGGCGGAGACCTACTGACCGCGCTGCTCGGCAAGAAGATCACCGTCGGTACCTCCAGCCCGGGCGAACTCATCGACCAGATCGAGGCGGGCCAGCTGCGAGTGCTCGCGGTGTCCAGCGAGCAGCGCGTCGAGGGTATCGATGCACCGACGCTCAAGGAGGCCGGCATCGATCTGACCTTCGCCAACTGGCGCGGTGTCCTTGCCCCGCCGGGCATTTCGGACAGCGCCAAGAACGACATGGTCAAGGCGCTCGAAGAGATGCATGGCACCAAGGAATGGAAAGAGGCGTTGGCCAAGAACGGCTGGACGGACGCCTTCATGACCGGTGCGCAGTTCGAACAATTTCTCAAAGATCAGGACAACCGGGTCTCGTCGACGCTGACCGAATTGGGGCTGCTGTGAGCATTGATGAGACGCAAGCGGAGCCGGACAGCCGGTCCGATTATGCGCAGTACATCGTGGTCGCCGTGCTGGCGATCGTCGGCGGATTCCTGGTCTACAGCGGACTGACCCTCGACGAGGGTTTCGCCAAGGTGGATCCCGTTGGGCCCAAGTTTTTCCCGTTGGTCATCGGTGTTGCTGCACTCCTGCTGGCGGTGATCCTGGCCGTCGCCATCCCGCGCGGCAGCAAGGGCGAGGCCGACGCGGGCGAAGACATCGATCCCGAGGCGCCGGGGGACTGGCGCACCGTCGGACTGCTCATCGCGCTGTTCGTCGCGATGATCCTCTTGGTCAACCCGGTGGGTTGGGTGATCACCAGCGCGCTGTTCTTCGCCGGTGCGGCAACGATTCTGGGCGCCAAGCACTACGTGCGCAACATCGTCATCGGTGTCGTGCTCGCACTGGCCAGTTTCTACGCGTTCTACTCCGGGCTCGGAATCCCGCTGCCCGCAGGCATCTTGGACGGGATTCTGTAGATGGACAACTTCAACTGGCTGCTGCAGGGTTTCGCCGAGGCGGCGACCCCGATGAACCTGCTCTACGCCGTGATCGGGGTGCTGCTGGGCACCGCGGTCGGGGTGCTGCCCGGCATCGGGCCGGCCATGACGGTGGCGCTGCTACTGCCGATCACCTACAACGTCAGTCCTAGTGCGGCGTTCATCATGTTCGCCGGCATCTTCTACGGCGGTATGTACGGCGGATCCACCACGTCGATCCTGTTGAACACACCGGGGGAGTCGTCCTCGGTGATCACCGCCATCGAGGGCAACAAGATGGCGAAAGCGGGCCGAGCCGCGCAGGCATTGGCCACCGCAGCCATCGGCTCGTTCGTCGCCGGCACCATCGGCACGGTGCTGCTGGCCGCGTTTGCGCCCGCGATCTCCCGGTTCGCCGTCACGCTCGGCGCGCCGTCGTACCTGGCGATCATGCTCTTCGCGCTGGTGGCGGTGACCGCGGTGCTGGGTTCGTCGAAGCTGCGCGGTGCCATCTCGCTGGTGCTCGGCCTCGCGATCGGCATCGTCGGCATCGACTTCCTGACCGGACAGCCACGGGCCACCTTCGGTATACCGCAGCTCTCCGACGGTATCGACATCGTTGTGATCGCCGTCGCGATTTTCGCTGTGGGAGAGGCACTCTGGGTGGCCGCGCATCTACGGCGCAGGCCTGCCGACGTGATCCCGGTCGGGCGGCCGTGGATGGGCCGTGATGACTGGCGGCGGTCCTGGAAGCCGTGGCTGCGCGGCACCGCGTTCGGGTTCCCGTTCGGTGCGCTCCCCGCGGGCGGTGCCGAGCTGCCCACGTTCCTGAGCTACATCACCGAGAAGAAGCTGTCCAAGCATCCGGAGGAGTTCGGCCGAGGCGCCATCGAAGGGGTGGCCGGACCCGAGGCGGCCAACAACGCTTCCGCCGCAGGCACTCTGGTGCCGATGCTGTCTTTGGGCCTGCCGACCAACGCCACCGCCGCGGTAATGCTCACCGCCTTTGTCTCGTACGGGATTCAGCCCGGGCCAACGCTTTTCAGCAAGGAGCCGCTGCTGATCTGGACGCTGATCGCCAGCTTGTTCATCGGTAACTTCCTGCTGCTGGTGCTCAACCTGCCGCTGGCGCCGCTGTGGGCCAAGCTGCTGCGCACTCCGCGGCCGTACCTGTACGCCGGCATCCTGTTCTTCGCCACGCTCGGGGCGTTCGCGGTGAACATACAGCCGCTGGATCTGGCGTTGCTGCTGCTGTTCGGAGTGCTCGGCCTGATGATGCGCCGGTTCGGGCTTCCGGTGCTGCCGCTGATCATCGGCGTCATCCTGGGTCCACGCATCGAACGTCAGCTGCGGCAGAGCTTGCAGCTCGGCGGCGGCGACTGGTCGAGCCTGTTCACCGAACCGGTCGCGATCGTGACGTACGTGTGTATGGCCGTGCTGCTGATCATCCCGCTGGTGCTGCGGCTGCTGCACCGCGACGAGGAGACGCTGCTGGTCGTCGAGGACGATAAGGATCAGAGAGAGAAGGCGCAGACGTCATGATTGTTGTGGGATACACCAACGACCAGCACGGCCGGGCGGCGGTGGACGCCGGCATCGCCGAGGCCACCCTGCGCAACACCGACCTGCTGGTGGTCAACTCGACGCCGGGGGACTCCTACGTCGACGCCGCGTTCGCCCAGCCCGGCCAGGTGGGCACCATCACCGAACACCTGCGCCAGAGTGGGGTGCGCTACGAGCTGTCGCAGCCGGTCGGGGTGTACGCCGCCGACGCGCTGCTGACTGCGATGGAGCGCCCCGATGCCGAGCTCCTGGTGATCGGACTGCGGCACCGCAATCCCGTCGGCAAACTGCTCCTCGGCAGTGTTGCGCAACAAGTGCTGATGGAGTGCCCGAAACCTGTGCTCGCGGTCAAGGCTGGCTAATCACGAATAATGGATGTCATGGACATCACCGGATCGGTCTGGCTCATCACGTGCGCAGTCATCCTCGGGCTGTTCGTGTTCGACTTCTTCGCCCACGTGCGGGTGCCGCACGAACCGACGTTCAAAGAGTCCGCAATCTGGTCGTCGGTGTACATCGGCCTGGCGGTGGCGTTCGGGTTCGTCGTGTGGTGGCTGTGGGGCGGGACGTTCGCCGGCGAGTACTTCGCCGGGTACGTCACCGAGAAGGCCCTTTCCGTCGACAACCTGTTCGTGTTCACGGTCATCATGGGTACGTTCGCGGTGCCGCGGGAATTCCAGCAGAAGCTGCTGCTGATCGGGATCGTGCTGGCGCTGGTGATGCGCGCCGGGTTCATCGCCGTCGGTGCTGCGGCCATCAGCACGTTCAGTTGGGTGTTCTACCTCTTCGGACTCTTCCTGGTGCTCACCGCGATCAAGCTGGCGAAGGAGGCCGGTCACGAGAAGGAGGTCGAGGAGAAGCGCGACAGCCGCATCATCGCCCTGGTGCGCCGTCTCGTCCCGACGACCGACACCTACGACGGCGACAAGTTCCTCACCAAGGTCGACGGTAGCCGCGCCGTCACACCGATGTTGTTGGCGCTGATCGCAATCGGCTTCACCGACGTGCTGTTCGCTCTCGACTCGATCCCGGCAATCTACGGGCTGACCGAGCAGCCCTACATCGTGTTCACCGCCAACGCGTTCGCCTTGATGGGGCTGCGGCAGCTGTACTTCCTGATCGGTGGTCTGCTGGACCGGCTCATCTACCTGTCGTACGGGCTGTCGCTGATCCTGGCGTTCATCGGCGTCAAGCTCGTGTTGCACGCGCTGCACGAGAACACGCTGCCGTTCATCAACGGCGGCGAGCACGTCAAGGTCCCCGAGATCTCGACGGGCATGTCGATCAGCGTGATCGGGGTGGTGCTGCTGGTGACGACGGTGGCGAGCCTGGCGAAGACGCGGGGGCGGAAACCTTCGGTTCCAGCGGAGTGAAGTAGGCCGCCGTCATTCGCGTTCCACTCGCGGCTGTGTGGCGTGGCAGGAATTACCTTCTGTGGAAGGATGTGGGCCTTAATGCGCGAATTGGGCCATGGAACCGGAGCGCATCTGATACTGAGCGTATGCCGCCGTTCCCGTTAGAACCGCCGCCGACACCTGTGCCGACGCCCGTGCCTCCTCAACCATTTGTCGTTGGCGTTCCACAAGCTCAACTCGAGGATTTGCTCTCCCATTTGGATAAACTCGCACCTCACGCAAATTGGCTATCGTCGTGGGCGCCCGCAGCGACTGCAATCGTTGCTCTGATGGCTGCCGCAATCGCGTATCGAGGGGTCCTAAGACAGGTTCGTGGCTCCGCGAAACTGGCCGAGGAAGAACGAGAGAATAAGGTGCAGAACGGCCGCCGAGCCATTCGTTTTCGACTGTTGCATAACGCGTCCGATAGAACTCTTGCACTAGAGCGGGACGCCATCGCATTACGGTTCGTGGGAGAAGGCAATATAGCGGAGCGGAAGGATCATCTTGATCAGCAGTACTTCGAAATGATGCTTCTGAAAGACGACTTCGTGATCAACGAGCTGCCGAAGTCCGCAGAAGCGCTTCAGAAGTTCATCTGGCAGATCAACGCGGTCGAAGCGGGCCATGCGACTGCCGACGTCGCCGAAGAGACCCGCACTTCGATGCTCCTAGCCTGCAAGAACGAAATCGAACAGCCCAGAACCCCTGCCAAGGCTAGCGGGCAGGCGCCGTCGAAGGCGTCTCACCAAAAAGTGTCCGAGGGGGGACTTGAACCCCCACGCCCGTTAATAGGGCACTAGCACCTCAAGCTAGCGCGTCTGCCATTCCGCCACTCGGACCTTCCCCTGAAGACCAGCCCAGGGGCGCTTAAGGCTAACGGATCGGATACCCCAGCCCCAAATGGGCCCACACGGCCCGGCCTCGCATCGTCGCCGAGCGTAACGCCAGGGTGACGTTCGCCGCCGAACCGCGCCCTGGCGTTACGTTCGGCGCGTCAGCACCTCACGCGCTGGGCAGCCGCCCGGCGATCTGGCCGGCGATCGCGCTGGCTGCCGCCGTCGGCCCGTCCAGGCTGCATGCCTCCACGTCGACCGCGACGTTGCTGTGCACCGTCAAGGCTCGCTGGCAGGCCCACCGCTGCGGGCTCTGCTGTACCCGCGACACCGCGAGCACATCGCGGTCGGTGCTGGTCTGTCCCACCGACCACACCTGCGGGGGTCCGATCGGCTGGGCGTAGTTCAGCTCCCGGTTGGAGCACTCCGCCCAGCCGCGCTGGGACGCGGCGAAGAAGTCCGACGCCGCCTGCGCACTCGGGAACGACACCACCGCCTGGACGGCGTAGTGCTCCCACGCCGGCGCTGTCGGCGCCTCGCGCAGCACCTGACCGTGTACGGCGGTCGACCCGCTGCTCGCGTAGACGCCCTGCTGCGCGGCGCCGGCGATGGCCAGGCAGTTCACGTCGGCGAAGTGGGCACTGTCGTTCCACGCTCTGCTCACGTCGGTGGTGACGACGACGTCGTCGCTGGCCAGCGCCGCGCCGACATCCGGTGCCGACAGCAGGAGCGCAGGCAGGGCGTCCGGGCTGGTCAGCGGCGCACGGTCGGCCGGCTGCGCGCTGCCCGCAGTGATAGCCGAGCAGCCGCTGACCGACAGGCACAGCAGCGCCGCGATCGCGGGCAGGCGGGGAGTCATCCGCTAAATCAAACCCTAAATCGGCGTGTTGCGCGAGTGGTTCTTGGGAAACATGTGGTAGAGGCTGACCTCCGCGCCCCCGGGTGCCCGGCGCCAGTGGTAGGAAAGGGGACTGTGACACAAGCCGTCGACGAGGTGGTTGATCTCGTCAGTTCCCTGATCCGGTTCGACACCTCCAACACCGGCGATTTGGCGACCACCAAGGGCGAGGCGGAGTGTGCTCTCTGGGTTGCCGAGCAACTCTCCGC
Source organism: Mycobacterium sp. (assembly GCA_021732005.1). Classification (GTDB taxonomy): domain Bacteria; phylum Actinomycetota; class Actinomycetes; order Mycobacteriales; family Mycobacteriaceae; genus Mycobacterium. The sequence continues at coordinate 74,003 of JAKFVT010000006.1, forward strand.
CGTCGGCTACACCACCGAGTACGTCGAATCCGGAGCGCCGGGCCGCGGCAACGTGTTCGCGCGCCTGCCCGGCGCCGACCGCAGCCGCGGCGCATTACTGATCCACGGCCATCTCGACGTAGTGCCCGCCGAGCCCGCGGACTGGAGTGTGCATCCCTTCTCCGGCGCCGTCGCCGACGGCTACGTGTGGGGCCGCGGCGCGGTCGACATGAAAGACATGTGCGGCATGATGATCGCGGTCGCCAGGCACTTCAAACGTGCCGGCATCGTGCCGCCCCGCGATCTGGTGTTCGCGTTCGTCGCCGACGAGGAGCACGGCGGCACCTACGGCGCGCAGTGGTTGGTGGACAACCGGCCCGAGCTGTTCGAGGGCATCACCGAGGCCATCGGTGAGGTGGGCGGCTTCTCGCTCACGGTGCCGCACAAGGACGGCGGGGAACGCCGGCTCTACCTCATCGAGACCGCGGAGAAGGGGCTGTCCTGGATGCGGCTGACCGCCCGCGGCCGCGCCGGGCATGGCTCGATGGTGCACGACGACAACGCCGTCACCGCGGTCGCCGAGGCTGTCGCCCGTCTGGGGCGGCACCAATTTCCGCTGGTGCTCACCGATTCCGTGCAGCAATTCCTCACCGCGGTCACCGAGGAGACCGGCTACAGCTTCGATCTGGAGTCGCCCGATCTGGATGGCACGATCGCCAAACTCGGTGGCATCTCGCGCATCGTCGGCGCGACCCTGCGTGACACCGCCAACCCCACCATGCTCAAGGCCGGATACAAGGCCAACGTCATCCCGCAGACGGCCGAGGCGGTCATCGACTGCCGGGTGCTGCCTGGCCGCAAGGAAGCCTTCGAGCGGGAGATCGACGAGCTGATCGGTCCCGACGTCACCCGCGAGTGGGAGCGGGACCTGCCGTCCTACGAGACGACGTTCGACGGCGACCTGGTCGACGCGATGAACGACGCGCTGCTGGCCGTCGACCCGGAGGCCCGCACCGTTCCCTACATGCTCTCCGGCGGAACGGACGCGAAAGCCTTTGCCAGACTGGGAATTCGGTGTTTCGGCTTCATCCCGTTGCGGCTGCCGCCCGAGCTGGACTTCGCGGCACTATTCCACGGCGTCGATGAGCGGGTACCCGTGGACGCGCTGCACTTCGGCACCCAGGTGCTCGAACACTTCTTGAAGAACTGCTGACAACCGAAAGGAAGCCCGTCACATGGCATTTCCCTACAACCCCTACGAATTCCTGCCCGAGCTGCCCAGCTTCACCCTCACCAGCGCCGACTTCGCCGACGGTGAGCCGTGGAAGAACGCTCAGGTCAGCGGCATCATGGGCGCCGGCGGTGAGGACGTCTCGCCGCAGCTGAGCTGGTCGGGATTCCCGGAGGAGACGCGCAGCTTCGCCGTCACCGTCTACGACCCGGACGCCCCGACCGCCTCCGGCTTCTGGCACTGGGCGGTGGCCAACCTCCCGGCCACCGTCACCGACCTGCCGTCCGGTGTCGGTGATGGTTCGGTGCTGCCCGGTGACGCCCTGACACTGGTGAACGACGCCGGCATCCGCCGCTTCCTCGGCGCCGCCCCGCCGCAGGGGCACGGCTACCACCGCTACTACGTGGCCGTGCACGCGGTGAAGGTGGAGAAGCTCGAGCTCACCGAGGACGCCAGCCCGGCCTACCTCGGGTTCAACCTGTTCATGAATTCCATTGCGCGCGCGGTTATTCACGGCACGTACGAGCAGAAGTAAGCTCCGCGCGGCGCTGGCGGTCGTCGCGCTGGTAGCAGGCTGCAGCACGGCAGTCGAGGGCAAGCCCCAGGCGACGACGCCGGCACTGGGGCCACCGTTGCCGGTGGCGTGGTCGCCGTGCCGCACGGCCGGCGCCGAGTGTGGTCAGGTCGAGGTGCCCGTCGACTACGCAGAAGCCGGCGGCGACATCGCGCATCTGGCGCTCCTCCGGTTCCCGGCGACCGGCCAGAAGATCGGTTCGCTGGTCGTCAATCCCGGCGGTCCCGGCGGTTCGGGTGTCGACGCGGCGGTCAAACTGGTGAATTCGCTACCGCCGCAGGTACGTCAGCACTTCGACTTCGTCGGATTCGACCCTCGCGGAGTGGGTTCGTCTACTCCAGCGCTGTGGTGTAACTCCGATGCGGACAACGATGCGGCTCGCACCGATCCGCAGGTGGACTACAGCCCCTCGGGCATTGCCCACATCGAGGACACCCGCAAACAGTTCGCCCAGCGCTGTGTGGACAAGATGGGCACCGGATTCCTGGCCAACGTCGGTACCGTCAACGTCGCCCGAGACCTCGACCGCGTCCGGGTGGCGCTGGGTGACGAGAAGCTGACCTACCTGGGCTATTCGTACGGCACCGAGATCGGCGCGACCTATGCCGAGGCCTATCCCGACAAGGTGCGCGCGATGGTCCTCGACGGCGCGGTGGACCCCGACGCCGATCCAATCCAGTCCAGCGTCGATCAGGCCGCGGCGTTCCAGAAGGCATTCAACGATTTCGTCGCAGACTGCGTCAGCGACGGCGGCTGCCCGCTCGGCGCCGATCCAGCCAAGGCCGTCGATGTCTACCACGATCTGGTGGACCCGCTGGTCGCTGCGCCCGCGGACACGGATGATCCGAGAGGGCTCGGTTACAGCGACGCGCAGACCGGAACGATGATGGCGCTGTACTCACCGAAGATGTGGACGACCCTGAGCCGCGGCCTGGCCGAGCTGGCCCAGGGGCGTGGCGACATCCTGCTCACGCTGGCCGACGCCTACCTGGGCCGCGACAGCCAAGGCCACTACGCGAATACCAATGACGTTCAGAACGCGGTCAATTGCGTCGACGTACCGCCCAATACCGACCGGACCAAGGCCATCGACAAAGACCGGCAGCTGCGGGAGGTGGCGCCGTTCGGCACCTACGGGCAGTTCACCGGCAGCGCGCCCCTCGACGTGTGCGCGTTCTGGCCGGTGCCGCCGTCCAGCGGCCCGCACCCGGTGTCCGCGCCGGGCCTTCCACCGGTATTGGTGGTCTCCACCACCCGTGATCCGGCAACGCCCTATCAAGCCGGCGTCGAGCTCGCCAGCCAGCTCGGGGGAGTGCTGCTGACCGTCGACGGCACGCAACACACCGCGGTGTTTCGGGACCAACCCTGCGTCGACGCCTATGCGGCGGCGTACCTGGTCGACCTCACACTTCCGCCGAAGGATGCTCGGTGCTGACCGTGTGGAACAGACTCCTCGCCATAATGGTTGTCACTGCGGTCGTGGCCGGATGTGGTTCCGGCGCAACCACTACGCCGTCGCCCAGCAGTCACACTGCCGCAACCTACGACGCTTACCGCCAGAGCTACACCGTGCCGTGGGTCGGGTCGCCGGACTTCGCGAACCTGCGAACCACACTCAAGGTCGAAGCGTCGGTCAACGGTGGCCCGGTGTCGCCGTTCACGGTGGACACCGGGTCGGTGGGCGTGGTGGTTCCGGCCTCGGAGGTGCCGAATATTCCTGCCGACTCGCCACCCGGGAGCCTCACCTACAGCTCCAGTGGGTTGGAGCTGACCGGAGTGTGGGTGACGACGTCGGTGTCGTTCCCGCAGGCCGTCGACGCCACCGGTGCCAGCGCGGCGGCGCAGGCCACCATACCGGTGCTGGCGGTGACCAGCTCGAAATGCCTTGGCGATGGCGTGAATTCGCGCCGGTGCACGGGGGCGATCCCGCACGTGCTCGGCGTCGGGTTCGGCCGCGGAACCACGGCCCGCGCCGCGCCCACCCATAACCCGTTCCTGAACCTCACCGCGATGGCGGCGGGGACGATGCGGCGCGGGTACCTCATCGGCCGGGCCGGCCTGTCACTCGGCCTGACGACGGCCAATGTCACCGGAGCGTGGACCATGCAGCGGCTGGCCAGTGCCGGCACCCCCGCCGAGGGCACGCACAACGACTGGCTGACCCCGACGGGTGGCTTCCAGTCCGGCTCAGGCCCACTGCATTCCGGCAAGGTGCTGGTCGACACCGGCCTGCTGGACATGATCGTGGAGGCCGACGGTCTGCCGTCGAGTGGGACGGTACCCGCCGGCACCGCGATGTCGATCGCCGTGGGCGATCTGCACTACAGCTTCGCGGTCGGCGACGGCGGACCGCAGACGCCGACCGACGTGCACCACGCGCCCGCCCGGAACGGCACATTCGTGAACACCGGTCTGCGGGCACTGGGCCACTACGACCTGCTCTATGACGCGGACGGCGGATTCTTGGGATTGCGCCCGGAGTGAGCCGACCCGACGGCCTCAGCCAGCGATGAGAAGCCGCCGGCGTGCAGTCGGGCGGCGATGCCGTCGTGAATCTCCTTGGCCCACAAGCCACCGCCGTAGATGAATCCGGTGTAGCCCTGCAGCAGGGACGCTCCGGACGTGATGCGCTCCCAGGCGTCGTCGGCGGTTTCGATGCCCCCCACACTGATCAGCACCAGGTCGTTGCCGACCCGGCTGTACAACCGCCGCAGGATCTCCAGGGACCGGCGCGCCACCGGCGGTCCGGAAATGCCGCCCGGCCCCAGCCTGTCGACACCGGGGGTGCGCAGGCCCGCTCGCGAGATCGTGGTGTTGGTGGCGACGATCCCGGCCAGTCCCAATTCGGCGGCCAGGTCGGCGACCGCGTCGACGTCCTCGTCGGACAGGTCCGGCGCGATCTTCACCAGGACGGGCGTCGAGGTCTCGGCCAGCACGGCCGACAGGATCGGGCGCAGCGATTCGACGGCCTGCAGGTCGCGCAGGCCGGGAGTGTTAGGGGAGCTGACATTGACCACCAGGTAGTCAGCCAGTGGGCCGAGCAGCCGTGCGCTGGCGCGGTAGTCGTCGGCGGCCAGCTCGGGCGGGGTGACCTTCGACTTGCCGATGTTGACCCCGATCGGCGAGTCGGGGCGGTAGCGGGCCAGCTGCAGCGCCAGCTGTCCGGCGCCGTGGTTGTTGAAGCCCATCCGGTTGAGCAAGGCGCGGTCCTCGGGGAGGCGGAACAGCCGCGGCAGCGGGTTGCCCGGCTGCGGCTGCGCGGTCACCGTGCCGACCTCGGCGTAGCCGAATCCCAGTGCGTCCCAGGTCTTCAAGCCGAGGCCGTCCTTGTCGAACCCGGCGGCCAAGCCCATCGGGCCGGGGAACCGCACCCCGAAGACGGTGCTGGCCAGCACCGGATCGCGGGGTGCGAGCCGGCGGCGCAACGGTTCGCGGGTGGCGTTGGTGGCCGTCGCGGCGCGCAGCGAGCCGAACACGAACGTGTGAATGCGTTCGGCCGGCACCAGGAAGAATGCCCGCCGCAGCGCGTCGTACATCACAGCTCGGGTTGATCGGTGGTGTCGCCGTTGATTCGAGACTTCTTGCGTCGCAAGAGGACTCGACGGCTGCCGTCGGTGTAGAGGCGCACCCGGGTCAATTCCCAGCCCCGGTACTCGGCTTCGATGGACAGTCGGGTCGACGCGCTGATGCGGGTGACGTCAGGCGGCAACCGAAGCGGGATCCACTCGTAGTCATCGGAGAGTTCGACTTCCCAACTCGCCGGCATCCGGCCGCGGTACGCCGCGCTCACCGGGCGCCCGCCGCATTGCGGATCACCTGCACACCCGCGCCGGCGGCCGACACCACATAGAGGGTGTCGGACTTGTCGTCGAAAGCGAGCGAGTTCGGTTGCTGCACGGTCGGGTAACGCACCTTCTCCACAGGAATACCAGTCGTTAAATCGTAACCAACAACGGTGTTCGATGCGGTTTGCGAAACCCAGGCCAGATTGCGTGATCCGGCCAGCCCGTACGGCGCGTCCGGAACCGGGTAGGCCTGCCGCTCGATCAGCGGGTCGACACCGAACACCAGCAGCTGACCGCCGCGGGTGTCGGTCACCAGGACTCGGCCCAGCGGGTCGGCCACCATCGTGGTGGCGCCCTGACCGGCGCGCAACGCCTGTTGGGTGCGGCCGTCGGTGTTCAGTGATGTCACCGAGGTCTGACCGCGGTCGAGGACCACGGCATTGTTGCCTTCGGCGACCACCGCGTCGACCCGCGCGAAAATCTTCACCTTCTCGGCGACCGCGGTGTCCGAGCCCAGGGTGTAGGCGGTGCCGTCGGCGCTGCCGAGTACCAGCCGGCCGTCGGCGCGGCGGGCGATCGCGGTGAAGTCGGTGTCGGTCTCGTCGTTGATGGACACCGGGCTGGCCGTGCCGGCGGCCAGGTCGACGGTGACGTATCCACCCCGGGTGGACAGGAACACCGAGCCCTGTCCGTCGCCGGCGATCGCGGTGGCCGGACCCGGCAGGGTGAGTTCACGAGGAACCCCGCTCGAGTTGAACAGCGTCAGTGTCGCGGCGGCCTGGGGATCGGCACCGGGGGTCAGAACCGCCAGTGAACCGGTGCGTTCGTCGAAGACCGCGGCGTCGGGATTTCCGCTGAGCGGGAGGACTTCACCCGCGGGGCGGGTGGCCGGTGGCGGTGACACTGCGGGCGCGGCCGGCTCGATCGTCGGAGGCGGCGGGGCCAGCGGATTGGTCGAGCAGCCGGCCATGACGGTGGCGCACGCCAATAAGACGGCGGTTGACCTGCGCAAACCAGCGCGGTTTACGTTTTTTGTCAACGGGTAGCCCCCGGTTGTGTTCAAGATCGAGCGACCGAGTCGCCCCCTGTCGTTCAGGAAGTCTAGGCGGGCGGCGGGAAGACAATTTGACGTGATTGTCTTCTCATGTCCCGTAACTCGCGTTATGGTGACCTCATGACGCTGGCCGTGACTCGGGAGTCCGATGGGCGAGAGTTCGCTATCGAGGACATTTCCACTGGTGTGTTCGCCAGCGGTTTTGGCCAGCTCGGGGATGGTCGCAGCTTCTCCTTCCGGGTCCATCGCGGGCAGCTCCTGGTGGAGGTCTACCACCCGCGATTGGCCGGTCCCGTGCCGCTCGAGGAGGACGTGGTCGCCACCGCGGCCCGCAGCCTCACCGATTTCGATGTCGACGACGAGCGCAGCCTGGCCGCCGCCGTGCGGGACGCGGTCGCGCACGCTGTGCCGGTAGCCCGACCTTCACGCTGAATCACCAGCTCTATCCAGTACGGTCGGCGACGTGAGTGTCGCGTCGATGTCGTGGTTGCAGGTCGTGGTCCTGTCGATCGTCCAGGGTCTGACCGAGTTCTTGCCGATCTCCTCGTCGAGCCATCTCGCGATCGTGTCGCGGGTCTTCTTCTCCGCGGACGCCGGCGCCTCGTTCACGGCGGTGTCCCAGTTGGGCACCGAGGCCGCTGTGGTCATCTACTTCGCCCGCGACATCTGGCGGATTCTCAAGGCCTGGTTCAACGGGCTTTTCGTCAAGGCTCACCGGGACAACATCGATTACCGGATGGGCTGGTACGTCATCATCGGCACGCTGCCGATCGTGGTGATCGGCCTGGCGTTCAAGGAAGCGATCCGCGGTGAGGTTCGCAATCTCTGGGTGATCGCCACCGCGATGCTGGTGTTCTCGGCCGTGATCGCCGCCGCCGAGTACTTCGGGAAGCAGACCCGCCACGTGGAGCAACTGAGGTGGAAGGACGGCCTGCTCGTCGGCCTGGCGCAGTGCCTGGCCCTGGTGCCGGGGGTGTCCCGGTCCGGTTCGACGATCAGTGCCGGCCTGTTCCTCGGCCTTGATCGTCCGCTCGCGGCGAGATTCGGCTTCCTGCTTGGTATTCCGGCCGTGCTGGCCTCCGGCCTGTTCTCGCTTCCCGACGCGTTCCATCCGGTGACCGAAGGCATGAGTGCTTCCGGCCCGCAATTGCTGGTGTCGGTGGTCATCACGTTCGTCGTCGGCTATGCGGCGATCGCCTGGCTGCTGCGCTTCGTCGCCAACCACGCGATGTACTGGTTCGTGGGCTACCGGGTGGTCCTCGCACTCGTCGTGATGGCGCTGCTGGCCTCAGGCGTGGTGGCGGCCAGTTGACCGTCATCCTGCTGCGCCACGGCCGCTCGACGTCCAACACCGCGCACACACTGGCCGGCCGGACCGAGGGCGTCGAACTCGACGACAAAGGGCAGGACCAGGCCAGCGCCCTCGTCGACCGGGTCAAGGGCCTGCCGATCAAGGCGCTCGTCCGGTCCCCGCTGCTGCGCTGCCGCCTCACTCTCGAGCCGCTGGCCGCCGAACTGGACCTCGAGCCGGTGGTCGACGAGCGGCTCGCCGAGGTGGACTACGGGCAGTGGACCGGCCGGGCGCTGAAGGATCTGGTGAAAGAGCCGCTGTGGGCGGTGGTGCAGCAGCAGCCGAGCGCGGCCGTCTTTCCTGACGGTGAGGGGCTCGCGCAGGTTCAGGCCCGCGCGGTGGCTGCGGTACGCGAGCACGACCGCCGACTCGCCGACGAGCACGGTCACGACGTGCTGTGGATGGCCTGTACGCACGGTGACGTGATCAAGGCTGTCGTCGCGGACGCGCTCGGCGCCCACCTGGACAGCTTCCAGCGGATCACCGCCGACCCGGCGTCGATGAGTGTCATCCGCTACACGCCGTTCCGCCCATTTGTCGTGCACGTCAACCACACCGGCGCCGAGCTCGCGTCGGCGCTCAGCGCGCCGCCGCCGGCCGAGGGCGACAAGACCGCCGGGGACGCCGTCGTGGGTGGGACCACCGACTGAACCGGCTGCCGCCGATTACGGCTGGCTGCTTCCAGCCGGTATTTTGGACATAACATGGCCCGCGCAATTCACGTCTTCCGCACACCCGACCGTTTCGTCGCCGGGACCGTTGGGCAGCCCGGAAACCGCACCTTCTATCTCCAGGCCGTTCACGACACCCGGGTCATCTCCGTCATCCTGGAGAAACAACAGGTCGCGGTGTTGGCCGAACGCATCGGCGCGCTGCTGGTCGAGATCAACCGTCGGTTCGGCACCCCGCTGCCGCCGGAGAAGGACGTCGACGATCTCAGCCCCCTGGTCACGCCGGTGGACGCGGAGTTCCGGGTCGGCACGATGGGCCTCGGGTGGGATTCCGAGGCGCAGACCGTCGTCGTCGAACTGCTGGCGGTCAGCGACGTCGAATTCGATGCGTCAGTGGTGCTCGACGACGCGGAGGAGGGGCCGGACGCGGTGCGGGTTTTCCTCACGCCCGAGTCGGCCCGCCAATTCGCCTCCCGCTCCACGCGGGTCATCTCGGCAGGACGTCCGCCGTGCCCGCTGTGTGACGAGCCGCTGGACCCGGAAGGCCACATCTGTGTGCGCACCAACGGATATCGGCGTGGCGCGTTCGGCGAGACCGACGACGATCTCGACTCGTGACAGCCGCCGACGAGGCCTCGGCCCGCGACGCGCTGCGCTGCGGTGAGCTGACCATCCTCGGGCGGATCCGCTCGGCAAGTAACGCCACGTTCCTGTGTGAGGCGACCGGGCCCGCGGGGCCCGACCATCGGGTGCACTGCGTCTACAAGCCGGTCGCCGGTGAGCAGCCGCTGTGGGATTTCCCGGACGGCACCCTGGCCGGCCGGGAAGTCGGCTCGTATCTCGTCTCGGCTGCACTCGGCTGGAACGTCGTGCCGTTAACCATCATTCGGGACGGCCCGGCCGGCCCCGGGATGGTGCAGCTGTGGGTCGATCAACCCGGCGACAGCGACGACGCCGAATCCGAAGGACCCGACCTGGTCGACATTTGCCCGCCGGGATCCATTCCGCCGGGCTATCTTTCGGTTCTGCGCGCGTACGACTACGCAGGCAACGACGTCACGCTGGTGCACGCCGACGACGCGCGGCTGCGGCGAATGGCGGTGTTCGACGTGATCGTCAACAACGCCGACCGCAAGGGTGGCCACATACTGGCCGGCATCGACGGCCGGGTGTACGGCGTCGACCACGGGGTGTCGCTGCATGTCCAGGACAAGCTGCGCACCGTGCTCTGGGGCTGGGCCGGTAAGCCGATCGACGACGAGACGCTGGCGGCGATCGCCGACCTCGGCGAGCAGCTGGCCGGCCCGCTCGCCGACCAGCTGCGCGAACACATCACCCCGGCGGAGGTCGCGGCATTGCGGCGGCGGGTCCGCATGCTGGTCGCCGAGCCCGTCATGCCCGCACCCGATCGGCACCGGCCGATTCCCTGGCCGGCCTTCTGAGCGCTGGTCGGGCCCACCGACGGGACTGATCATGATTCGGCGATACTGACTGAATGAGCATGACCGACGCGGCGCTGGCCGCCGACCTCGCCGAGGAGGCGGGCCGGCTGCTGCTGTCGGTACGTGACGAGGTCGGTTTCGACTTCCCGCCCGCGCTCGGAGACGCCGGCGACGTGCGTGCCAACGCCCTGATTCTGCGTCGGCTGCGCGCCGAGCGTCCCGGTGACGCCGTGCTCTCCGAAGAGGCCTACGACGATCTCAAGCGGCTCCAGGCCGACCGGGTGTGGATCATCGACCCGCTCGACGGCACCCGCGAATTCTCCATGCCCCGCCGGCCCGACTGGGCCGTGCATGTCGCCCTCTGGCAGCGGACCGGCGGACCGGACGGCACCATCACCGACGCCGCCGTCGCGCTGCCGGCGATGGGCGAGGTGTATCGCTCGGACACCGTGACCGCCCCGCCGCCACCGCCAGCCGGCCCGATTCGCATCACCGCGAGCTCCAACCGGCCGCCCGCGGTGCTGTGGCGGCTGCGGGACCGCCTCGACATCGAGTTTCTGCGAATCGGATCGGCCGGCGCCAAGGCGATGGCGGTGGTGCGCGGCGACGCCGACGCCTACATCCACGCCGGCGGTCAGTGGGAGTGGGACTCGGCCGCACCCGCGGGGGTGGTGCAGGCCGCCGGTCTGCACGCCACCCGGATCGACGGGTCGCCGTTGCGCTACAACCGGCCGGACCCGTACCTGCCCGATCTGCTGATGTGCCGGGCCGAAGTCGCCGATCTTCTGCTCGACGCCATGTGGCTGGCCAGTTAGGGAATCAAACATGCCGCCGCGTTGTCTGAAGTAACGCGATAGAGCCGGTCACCACACCACCTGAGAGCGCCGTGAACAGCGAACCCCCTAGAGTCGAGGCCATGCAGTCCTGGTCGGCCGTCGACATCCCGCAGCTTCCCGGCCGTGGGCCGGCCTTGCGGTTGTATGACACCGCCGACCGCCAGGTCCGTCCGACGTCGCCGGGGGAGACCGCGACGATGTACGTCTGCGGCATCACGCCCTACGACGCGACGCACCTGGGTCACGCCGCGACGTACCTGACGTTCGATCTGGTGTACCGGGTCTGGCTGGACAGCGGCCATCAGGTTCATTACGTGCAGAACATCACCGACGTCGACGACCCGCTGTTCGAACGGGCCAATCGCGACGGCGTGGACTGGCGGGACCTGGGCGCACGGGAGATTCAGTTGTTCCGCGAGGACATGGCCGCGCTGCGGGTACTGCCGCCGCGCGACTATGTCGCCGCCACCGACGCGATCGGCGAAGTGGTCGAGTTGGTGGAGAAGATGCTGGCGTCCGGGTCGGCCTACGTGGTCGACGACGACGAGTTCCCGGACATCTATTACCGCGCCGACGCCACCACCCAGTTCGGTTATGAATCGGGCTACGACCGCGACACGATGATGCGGCTGTTCGCCGAACGCGGCGGCGACCCGGATCGGGCGGGCAAGGCCGACCCGCTCGACGCGCTGCTGTGGCGGGCTGCCCGCCCGGACGAGCCGAGCTGGCCTGCGCCGTTCGGTCCCGGCCGCCCGGGGTGGCACGTGGAGTGTTCGGCGATTGCTCTGAGCCGCATCGGTTTTGGCTTCGACGTGCAGGGTGGCGGCAGTGACCTGATCTTCCCGCACCACGAGTTCTCCGCCGCGCACGGCGAATGTGTGATCGGACAGCGCCGGTTCGCGCGGCATTACGTGCACGCGGGGATGATCGGCTGGGACGGGCACAAGATGTCCAAGAGCCGCGGCAATCTGGTGTTGGTGTCCCGGTTGCGCGAACAGGGGGTGGACCCGGCGGCCATCCGGTTGGGCCTGCTGGCGGGACACTACCGCAGCGACCGGTCGTGGAGCGACGCGGTGCTCGACGACGCCAACGGCCGCCTGCACCGGTGGCGCTCGGCCGCCGCGTTGCCGGCAGGCCCGGACGCCGCCGACGTCATCGGACGGCTGCGGCAGTACCTGGCTGACGACCTCGACACTCCCAAAGCGCTTGCCGCCGTTGATGGTTGGGTCGCCGACGCACTGGAGTACGGTGGCCACGACGCCACCGCGCCCGCCGCGGTGGCGGCCGCGGTCGACGCCCTGCTGGGCGTGCCGCTGTAGGTGTACGTTGACGGCCATGAGTTCCGTCAACGGCAAGGTCGTGTTCATCACCGGGGCTGCCCGTGGCGTCGGCGCCGACGTGGCGCGCCGGTTGCGGCGCAAGAACGCCAAACTCGTCCTGACCGACATCGACGCTGAGCCACTGGCGGAGTTGGCCGCTGAACTCGGCGAAGATCAGGTGTTGACCGGTGTCGCCGATGTGCGCGACCTGGCTGCCATGCAGGCGGTGGCCGAGCGGGCGGTCGAGCGGTTCGGCGGCATCGACGTGGTGGTCGCCAACGCCGGTATCGCGACGTATGGCTCAGTGCTGCAGGTCGATCCGGAGGCCGTCAAGCGCCTGCTCGACATCAACGTGCTGGGCGCCTTCCACACCGTGCGGGCCACCTTGCCGTCGATCATCGACCGTCGCGGCTACGTGCTGATCGTCTCGTCGTTCGCGGCCTACGCGGCGTCGCCGGGACTGGCGCCGTACCACGCGGCCAAGGCCGGGGTGGAACACTTCGCCAACGCCCTGCGTCTCGAGGTGGCCCATCATGGCGTCGACGTCGGCTCCGCGCACATGTCGTGGATCGACACCCCGATGGTCCGGGACGCCAAGAACGATCTCGCCAGCTTCACCGAAATGCTCGCCCGCGTGCCCAAACCACTGGGCAACACCACAAGCGTCGACAAATGCGGACAGGCGTTCGTCAAGGGCATCGAGGGGCGCAAGCGCCAGATCAACGTGCCCGGCTGGGTCGGCGCGTTCCGCTGGCTCAAGCCGCTGCTGTCGACGCGGTTGGGGGAGCGGCCGATCGCGGCTCTGGTCCCGAGCATCCTGCCCAAGATGGATGCCGAGGTGGCCGCGCTCGGCCGCTCCACCAGCTCCCGGTTGGAAGAGCTGGAGACGTAGTGCTTTAACGCGCGACGGGTGCCCTACAGCGCGACGGCGCCGTAGTTGCCCACCTGCGTGCTGAGGAACCGCAGCTGATCGGTGGCCGACCCGAGGGTCTGGTCGATGGCGGTGAGCCGGGCGGCGTAGTGGGCCACCGGGTATTCGGCGGTCACGCCGATACCGCCGTGCATCTGGATCGACTCCTGCAGTATGTGCTTGCCCGACCGCCCGATCTGCAGCTTGGCCCGGGCCGCGACCACGGGGTCCAGCCGGCCGTCGCTGATGGACATCGCCGCGTAGTAGTTCATGCTGCGGGCCAGTTCGAGCGAAACGTACATATCGGCAGCGCGCTGGGTGAGCGTCTGGAACGTCTTGAGCGGCACACCGAACTGCTTGCGTGCGTTCAGGTACTCCGTGGTCAGCCGCAGTGATTCATCCATGGCGCCAACAGCTTCGGCGCACAGAGCCGAAGAATAGCGGATCAGCGTTGAGTGGATGCGTTCGCTGACATCGCCGCCGTCGCCGAGCGGCTGCGCCGGCGCGTCGGTGAAGTCGATCTCGGCGCCGCGCTGCCCGTCGAAGGTGCGATAGCTGCGGCGGGTGGTTGCCGCGGCGTCGACGAGGAACGCGCCGATGCCACCGTCGGGCAGGGCCGCGGTGACGACCAGCGCATCGGCGCTGTCACCGGCCAGCACCGGGTTCTTGCGGCCGGTGATGGTCCAGGAGTCACCGGTTTTGGTTGCACGCGTCGACAATTCGTCGAGCCCGCGCAGTCCCTTCTCGGTGTGGGCCAGCGCCAGCAGCCGCTCACCGGCGGCGACGTCGTCGAGCTGAGCGCGCTGAGAGTCGCTGCCGAGTTCGGCGATCAGGCCACCCGGGATCAGTGCGGCCGCGGCGACCGGCTCGGGTGCCAGACGGCGGCCGAGTTCGGTCATCACGACGATGATCTCGATCTGGCCGGATTCTTCCGGATCGAAACCCAGTCCGAGGATGCCGATCTCGGCCAGCTGGCGCCACACGTCGCGGCTCCAGCCGAGCTCGGAGTCGACGGTCTTGTTGCGGGTCTCGATGTCGTAGGTGCGGGAGAACACCTCGCGAGCGGTGTCGCGGAGCAGTTCTTGTTCGTCGGTCAGGTCAAAGTTCATGGCCGGCCCTCTCCGTAATTCATGTCACAGTCCCAGGATCGTCGAGGAGATGATGGTGCGCTGGACCTCATTGCTTCCGCCGTAGATCGAGGTCTTGCGGTAGTTCAGATACTTCGGCGCGGCGTGCTGCGCCCACAGCGGGGATTCGATGTCGGCGCCGCCGTCGAACGGCAGCGCATCCGGTCCGGCGACCTCCACGGCCAACCCGGTGACGGCCTGCTGCAACTGGCTGCCGCGCAGCTTCAGGATCGACGAGGCCGGGTTCGGCTTGCCGGTGCCCTCGTCGCCGCTGACCCGCAGCTGCGTGAGTTCCAGTGCCAGCAGCTCGTTTTCGATCTCGGCGACCTTGGCGGCGAACAGTGGATCGTCGAGCAGGCTGCCCGCGCCGACCTTGGTCTGCGCGGCGTTCTCCTTGACGTCGGCGAGCCACAGCTTGGTGGTGCCGATCCGCGCGATGCCGGTGCGCTCGTTGGACAGCAGGAACTTGGCGTAGCTCCAGCCCTGGTTCTCCTCGCCGACAAGCTGATTGGCGGGCACCCGGACGTCTTCGAAGAACACCTCGTTGACCTCGTAGCTGCCGTCGATCAGCTTGATCGGCCGCAGCGTGATGCCCGGGGTGTTCATCTCGACGAGGATGAAGGAGATACCGGCCTGCTTCTTCGGGGCATCCGGGTTGGTGCGGGCCAGCACGAAGATCCAGTCGGCGTACTGGCCGAGCGTCGTCCAGGTCTTCTGGCCGTTGATGACGTAGTCGTCACCGTCACGCACCGCGACGGTCCGCAGCCCGGCCAGGTCGGAGCCGGCTTCGGGCTCGGAAAAGCCCTGGCACCACCAGATGTCGAGGTTCGCCGTCGGCGGCAGGAAGCGTTCCTTGATCTCCTGCGAGCCGAAGTGCGCGATCACGGGTCCGACCATGCTGGCGTTGAAGGCCAGCGGCTCGGGGACGCATGCCATGCGCATCTCGTCGGCCCAGATCTGGCGCTGCAGCGGGGTCCAGTCCTTGCCGCCCCACTCCACCGGCCAGTTGGGGACACCCAGCCCGGCCTTGTTGAGGATCCGCTGCGTGGTGATCGCGTCGTCGGGGAAGTTCAGGCTGTCGGTGCGGGCCCGTTCGCGGATGTCGGCGGGGACCTGGGTGGTGAAGAACTCGCGGAGTTCGTCGCGGAACTTTGCGTCCTCGTCACTGAGTGCCAGCTTCACGAGCGCAACCTCGATTCTTGTTACTCGGCAGTATCTGTTGCTCGATCCATTGCACGTTAGCGCAGCCCTACCAACTGGTCGGCAGGACCACCCCGGTTTCGCGAGAGCGGTCCATCTCGGCGAGGTCAGCTGGTTAGCCCAGGTGCGGCATTCGCCGCAGGAACGGCCGCGAATGAGCGCGATTCGGGCTATCCCTCGATTCGTGAGCGGTACCGTCAATTGACTGCATCAACGCAGTTGAGACCACAAAAATGGGGGGGAACATGGCTGAACCGGAAGTGTGGGCCGTGGGGCCGCTCGTCGTAGCCGTCGCCGTTGCATTAGGACTGGCGTCCGCAGCGCCTGCAGCCGCCGATGCGCCCAACGTGGGCTCGCCGTGCGGAGGTGCCGACCTCGGCAATGCAGGAACTGCGAGCGATGGCACGGCACTTCGGTGCATCGCTAACGACGCGGGTCAATTGAGCTGGTTCGAGGATGCGGGAGCGGTGGGAACCATCGCGGGGCTGCAAGCCCAGGGATACACGGTGACGATGGACAAGATCGGCGACAACCCGCTCGAAACCTGCGTGGTGACCGAAGTCCACAACCCGATGACGACCACCAGTATCAACTCAGGTGGCACTACTCCGGGTGGACCGGGGTCGGTCGGTAACAAGCACTCCACAACGGTCGTCGTGAACAAGAAGATCGACGTCTCGTTGGACTGCACTGCCCCGGGCTAGCGGTTTCTGTGCGGGGACTTAGACGACCCCTGACCTAGCCGCGGAAGCCTGGGCCCCGCCGGCGAAGGTACCGCTCGAACTCGGCGGCCAGCTGGTCGCCGTCGACCTTGGAGAGCGCCTCATTGACGTCGACCTCGGCGTCGCCGCGCTGTTCCAGGGAGGCCACGTACTCGGCGATCTCCTCGTCCTCGCCGGTCATCTCGGTGACGGCCTGCTCCCACTCCTCGGCCTGGGCGGGCAGGTCGCCCAGCGGCACCTCGATGTCGAGCACATCCTCGACGCGGCGCAGCAGCGCGACGGTGGCCTTCGGATTGGGCGGTTGCGATACGTAATGCGGCACCGCGGCCCAGAACGTCACCGCCGGGATGCCGGCCGCCACGCAGGCGTCCTGGAACACGCCGGCGATCCCTGTCGGGCCTTCGTAGCGGGTTTCCTCGAGGCCGAAGAACTTCGCGGATTCGGGGGAGTAGGCCGCTCCGGACACCGGGACGGGCCGGGTATGCGGGGTGTCGGCCAACAGCGCCCCGAGGATCACCACGGTGTCCACGTTCAGCTTGTCGGCGATCGCGAGCAACTCGGCGCAGAACGTGCGCCACCGCATATTGGGTTCGACCCCGTGCATGAGCACGATGTCGCGGTCCGAACCGGGCGGCCGGCAGTGGGAGATCTGCATCGACGGCCACACCAGTTCGCGGGTCACGCCGTCCACCTGCCGGATCACCGGACGATTCACCTGGTAGTCGTAATACGCCTCGTCGTCGATCTCGACGATCGTGTCGGCCTCCCAGATGGCGTCCAGGTGCTCGAGCGCGTCGCTGGCGGCGTCGCCGGCGTCGTTCCAGCCCTCGAAAGCCGCGACGATGATCGTGTTCTGCAATTCGGGCAGATCCGGGCCTTTCGCGCCGCTGAAATTCGACGGGGTCACAACTTCAGCCTAAGGGTTGCTCGGCTTCGATGAGCCTTCTCGGACCGACTACCCTGGTGTTGTGGCGTGTGCTAGTAGACGCGTCATCGGCATGTGATTGCGAGCCCGGGCGTCTTCGGCGCGAAATACGTTCGGCTGCAATCTGGTTAACCCGACGGGTTAGGCGTCCAGAAGTCGATTGCGCGACGACGTAGACTTTTCTGGTCGAGAGGCGTTGCAACGGCCACCTGAGGGGCCCGGTTCCCCGGATGGCCGCCACGCTCGGCAGAGTCAAGGACGCCTTCCGTCATGGAAGGACACGTACGTGACTGCTCAGGTGGGCTCCGCAGCGTCGACCGGCTTCACGCCGAACATCCGCCCAGACTGCACTGACGCGTTGGCGGCTGCCCTGCACCAGCGGATCGTGGTGATCGACGGTGCGATGGGCACGGCGATTCAGCGCGACCGGCCCGACGAGGCCGGTTATCGCGGCGAACGGTTCAAGGACTGGCCGAGCGACCTGGTCGGCAACAACGATCTGCTCACGCTGACCCAGCCGCACATCATCGAGGGCATCCACCGCGAATACCTCGACGCGGGCGCCGACATTCTGGAGACCAACACGTTCAACGCGAACGCGGTCTCGCTGTCCGACTACGGCATGGCTGAGCTGGGCTACGAGCTGAACTATGCGGGCGCGGCGCTGGCCCGCAAGGCCTGCGACGAGTTCAGCACCGCCGACAAGCCTCGCTATGTCGCGGGGGCGCTGGGACCGACGACCCGGACCGCGTCGATCTCCCCGGACGTCAACGACCCCGGCGCGCGCAACGTCTCCTACGATCAGCTGGTCGCCGCCTACCTCGACGCTGCCAACGGGCTGGTCGACGGTGGTGCCGACCTGCTGATCGTCGAGACCATTTTCGACACGCTGAATGCCAAGGCCGCGATCTTCGCCATCGAGACGCTGTTCGAGGAGCGCGGCCGCCGCTGGCCGGTGATCATCTCGGGCACCATCACCGACGCGTCCGGGCGGACGTTGTCCGGTCAGGTCACCGAGGCGTTCTGGAACTCGATCCGCCACGCCAAGCCACTGGCGGTGGGCCTCAACTGCGCCCTCGGTGCACCCGAGATGAGGCCGTATCTCGCCGAGATCTCGCGGATCGCGGACACCTTCGTCTCCTGCTATCCGAATGCCGGTCTGCCCAACGCCTTCGGCGAGTACGACGAGTCCCCGAAGCGGCAGGCCGGATACGTCGAAGAATTCGCCGA
The DNA here is from genome assembly GCA_021732005.1 of Mycobacterium sp. Classification (GTDB taxonomy): domain Bacteria; phylum Actinomycetota; class Actinomycetes; order Mycobacteriales; family Mycobacteriaceae; genus Mycobacterium. The sequence continues at coordinate 92,359 of JAKFVT010000006.1, forward strand.
CGCCGGTCTGGTCAACATGGTCGGCGGCTGCTGCGGAACGACACCGGCGCACATCGCCGAGATCGCGAAGGTCGTCGAGGGCAAGGCTCCCCGCGAGGTGCCGCAGATCGCGGTTGCCACCCGGCTTGCCGGCCTGGAACCGCTCAACATCACCGACGAGTCCCTGTTCGTGAACATCGGTGAGCGCACGAACATCACCGGCTCCGCCCGGTTCCGCAATCTGATCAAGGCCGAGGACTACGACACCGCGTTGTCGGTGGCGCTGCAGCAGGTCGAGGTCGGTGCGCAGGTCATCGACATCAACATGGACGAAGGCATGATCGACGGCGTCGCCGCGATGGACCGGTTCACCAAGCTGATCGCCGCCGAGCCCGACATCAGCCGCGTCCCGGTGATGATCGACTCCTCCAAGTGGGAGGTCATCGAGGCGGGCCTGAAGAACGTGCAGGGCAAGCCGATCGTCAACTCGATCTCCATGAAGGAGGGCGAGGAGAAGTTCGTCCGCGAGGCGCGGCGGTGCCGCAAGTACGGTGCCGCCGTCGTGGTGATGGCCTTCGACGAACAAGGTCAGGCCGACAACCTGGAGCGCCGCAAGGAGATCTGCGGGCGCGCCTACCGGATCTTGACCGAAGAGGTCGGCTTCCCGGCAGAGGACATCATCTTCGACCCGAACTGCTTCGCTCTGGCGACCGGCATCGAGGAGCACGCGTCCTACGGGATCGACTTCATCGAGGCCTGCGCGTGGATCAAGGAGAACCTGCCGGGAGTGCATATCTCCGGCGGTATCTCGAACGTGTCGTTCTCGTTCCGGGGCAACAACCCCGTCCGCGAGGCGATCCATTCGGTGTTCCTGTTCCACGCCATCAAGGCCGGCCTGGACATGGGCATCGTCAACGCCGGTGCGCTGGTGCCGTACGACTCGATCGACCCGGAGCTGCGGGACCGCATCGAGGATGTCGTGCTGAACCGTCGCGAGGACGCGGCCGAGAGGCTGCTGGAGATCGCCGAACGGTTCAGCAATGAAGCGAAGGGCTCGAAAGATGGGGCCCCGGCGGCAGCCGAATGGCGGTCTCTGCCGGTCCGCGAACGGATCACGCACGCTCTGGTGAAGGGCATCGACGCACACGTCGACGACGACACCGAGGAGTTGCGGGCCGACATCGCCGCTGCGGGAGGCCGGCCGATCGAGGTGATCGAGGGCCCGCTGATGGACGGCATGAACGTCGTCGGTGACCTGTTCGGCTCCGGCAAGATGTTCCTGCCGCAGGTGGTGAAATCGGCCCGCGTGATGAAGAAGGCCGTCGCGTACCTGCTGCCGTTCATCGAAAAGGAAAAGGAAGAGTCCGGCGTCGCTGCCGGAAAGGACACCAACGGCACGATCGTGATGGCGACCGTCAAGGGCGACGTCCACGACATCGGCAAGAACATCGTCGGGGTCGTGCTGCAGTGCAACAACTTCGAGGTGATCGACCTCGGTGTGATGGTGCCCGCGGCCAAGATCCTGGAGGCGGCCAAGGAGCACGACGCCGACATCATCGGGCTGTCCGGCCTGATCACCCCGTCGCTGGACGAGATGGCCAACTTCGCCGTCGAGATGGAACGCCAGGGCCTGCAGATCCCGCTGCTGATCGGTGGCGCGACGACCTCGCGCGCCCATACGGCCGTGAAGATCTCGCCGCGGCGGAGCGGCCCGGTGGTCTGGGTCAAGGATGCGTCCCGCTCGGTCCCTGTCGCCGCCGCGCTGCTCGATGACAAGCAGCGACCGGCACTTCTGGAGGCCACCGAGAAGGACTACGCATCGCTGCGGGAACGGCACGCGCAGAAGAACGAGCGGCCGATGCTCACGCTGGAGAAGGCGCGCGCCAACCGGACGCCGATCGAGTGGGACGGTTACACGCCGCCGGTGCCCGCCCAGGGTCTCGGTGTGCGGGAGTTTCTCGACTACGACCTCGCCGAGCTACGCGAGTTCATCGACTGGCAGCCGTTTTTCAACGCCTGGGAGATGAAGGGCCGGTTCCCCGACATCCTGAACAACCCGGCCTCCGGTGAGGCTGCCCGCAAGCTGTACGACGATGCCCAGCAGATGCTCGACACCGCGATCAAGGAAAAGTGGCTGACCGCCAATGGCGTGATCGGCTTCTTCCCCGCTAACGCCGTCGGCGACGATATCGAGGTGTACACCGACGAGAGCCGCAGCGAAGTGCTCACCACGTTGCACAACCTGCGCCAGCAGGGCGAGCACCGCGACGGCATCCCGAACCGGAGTCTCGGAGATTTCGTCGCGCCGAAAGACACCGGCCTGGCGGACTACGTCGGAGCCTTCGCCGTCACAACAGGTCTCGGCGGCGGCGAGAAGATCGCGGAGTTCAAGGCCGCACTCGACGACTACAGCGCGATCCTGCTGGAGTCGGTCGCCGACCGGCTGGCGGAGGCGTTCGCCGAACGGATGCATCAGCGGGTCCGCAAGGAGTTCTGGGGTTACCAGCCCGACGAGCAGCTCGACAACGACGCGCTGATCGGCGAGAAGTACGTCGGAATCCGTCCCGCGCCCGGCTATCCCGCCTGCCCGGAACACACCGAGAAGGCGACGCTCTGGGAATTGATGGACGTCAAGGACCGCACCGGTATCGAGCTGACCGAGTCGATGGCGATGTGGCCCGGCGCCGCGGTCAGCGGCTGGTACTTCTCGCACCCGCAGTCGCAGTACTTCGTGGTCGGCCGGCTGGCCCAGGATCAGGTCGCCGACTATGCGAAGCGCAAAGGCTGGACCTTGACCGAGGCCGAGCGCTGGCTGGCGCCGAACCTCGGCTACAACCCGGAGGACTAGGTCCTAGCGCCGGAAGTACAGGCTGCCCCGGAACTGAAGCAGCACAGCGACGGTCGCTGTCCAGCCGGTCTGGTGGCTGGCGCCGAGGCCGCGCCCGGTGTCGCCGTCGAAGTACTCGTGGAACGGGATCAGGTCGCGCCAGTGCGGGTCGGTCTGGAAGTAGTCGTTGTCCCCGAACACCGCTCGTCGGTCGTTCTCGTCGCGGACCAGAAGGCCGGTGAGTTGGCGGGCCAACCGGTCGGCCACGACGTGCAGGGTCACCTCGTCGGCCGACCCGGCGGGATCGGGAACGCGGTAGGTATCACCGAGGAACCGGGCGTAGGAGTTGAGCGCTTGGACGACAAGGAAATTGGTGGGTAGCCAGACCGGACCGCGCCAGTTGGAGTTCCCGCCGAACATCCGGCTGCGTGATTCGGCAGGCTGATAGTCGACGACGTAGTCGGCACCGTCGACGTGGTAGGTGTACGGGTGGTCGCGGTGATATCGCGAGAGTGACCGGATTCCGTTGGGGGACAGAAACTGTTCGGGGTCCAGGAGCCGCCGCAGGATGTCGGTGAGCCGGTCCTCGTGGATGACGCCGATCATCAGATGCGTGCCGTCGCCGCCGCTCATCACCAGCTTGACGTCGTCGTCGGTGTGCTCGTAGGTCTTGGCCAGCGCTTCGAGGCAGTTCCGCAGGATCGAGGTCACCTCGGTCGCGCTGGTCGGGATGGCGATCGCCGCGAACAGCGGAACGATCGCCTGAATCGAGAACACCTCCAGCGATCTGCTTGTCCCGTCCGGCATTTCGATGACGTCGTGATAGAAGCTCGTGTCGTCGTTCCAGAAACTGACCCGATAGGTGCCCTTCTCCAGCGAGTTGGCCACCAGCCAGGCGTCCCACACCCACCGGCTGAACATGTCGGTGTAGCTCGGATCCGTCTGGGACAGCTCGATCGCCATTTCCAGCAGATGGAAGATCAGTGCCGCCATCCACGCGGTGCCGTCGACCTGGGCGAGCTCACCCCCGGTGGGCAGCGGCTCGTCACGGTCGAACACCCCGATGTTGTCCATGCCGAGGAACCCGCCGCCGAACACTCCGCGGTTGGTCTCGTCCTTCTGGTTGAGCCACCACATCGCGTTGAGGGTGGCTGACCGGTATGCGGTGGCCAGGAAGTCGAAGTCCCCGACACCACGGTGAAGCTGATCGAGTTGGTAGACCTGCCACGCCGCCCAGGCATGCACCGGCGGATTGGTGTCGCCGAACTTCCATTCGTAGGCCGGGATCTGGCCGTGCGGATGCTGTGCGGTGGAACCGTGCAGCACGAGTACCTGCGCCTTGGCGAACTCGGGATCGATGAGCGCCATGGCGACACAGTGAAAGGCCAAGTCCCAGGCGGCGAACCATGGGTATTCCCATGCGTCGGGCATCAGGATGACATCACTGACAGCGAAGTGCTGCCAGTCGTGGTTGCGCGTGCTCCAGCGTTCGCGGGGCGGCGGCGGTTGGTCCGGATCGCCCTTGAGCCAGCGCCGCACCGCGTAGTTGTAGAACTGTTTGCACCACAGCAGCCCCGCGAAGGCCTGCCGTTGGACCAGCCGTTCGTCGCCGCTCAGGTCCGGTGCCGCGACCGCGTGATAGAACTCGTCGGCTTCGCGCTTGCGGTCCGCCAGCACCGCATCGGCGTACTCGGGCGAATGGACGGTATCCGTGGTCGCGAAACGAACCGTGACGGTGCAGCTTTCACCGGAATGCAACGTGGTCGACACGATCGCGGCGACCTTGCTGCCTTCGATCTGGTCGACGGCGCCGGCGACGCCGTCGAGCAGGTAGTCGTTGATGCCGTCCTTGGTGGTCGCCGAGGCGTTGGCGGAGGAGAACAGCAGGCGGTTGTTGGTCTCGTTCTCGCAGCACACCAGTCGCGGTGTGTCCCCACACGAGGTGGTGACCGTGTACCACCGCTGCCCGAGCTTGGGGTGGGAGGTGCGCGCCGTCCCGTCACCGCACGCGGTGATCCGCGGCCTATCCTGGTCCGGATCCCAGGACCAGGTGTTGCGGTACCACAGCTGCGGCAGCACGTGGATCGGCGCGGCGTCCGGTCCGCGGTTGGTCACCGTGATGCGGCAGTAGACGTCCTCCGGCCCGTCCTTGGCGTAGGTCACCTCGACGTCGAAATAGCGTTGCTCCAGCCACTGTTCGCGCAAGGCCTCGAACAGTTCGTACTCGTCGTCCTCGGGCCCGCGCTGCTGATTCGTGCGCAGCAGGTCGTCGTAGGGGAATGCAGCCTGCGGGTATTTGTAGACCAGGGACGCATACGCGTGGGTGGGCAGGTTGTCGGTGTAGAACCAGTAGTCCTTGACGTCCTCTCCGTGATTGCCCTCCTCGTTGGCCACCCCATAGGGCCGCTCCTTGAGGATGCGGTCGTGACCGTTCCACAGGGCAACGCCCAGACAGATGGTCTGCTCGTCATCGCACCAGCCGGCCAGGCCGTCGTCACTCCAGCGGTAGGCCCGGCTGCGGGCGTGGTCGAACGGAAAGTATGCCCAGGCATCGCCGTCGGCGCTGTAGTCCTCCCGCACGCTGCCCCAGGCGCGCTCGCTCAGGTATGTTCCCCAGCGGCGCCAGGGCGCTACCCCGGCCTTGGCCTCGTCGAGGCGGATCTGTTCGGCCGTGCTCACTTGTGCGCTGGTAGCCAGGGCTGACGCCAGGCGGGGTATCCGGCGACCAGTGCGTCGGCTCCCGGCGGTCCCCACGAGCCCGGTTGGTAGACCTCGACCGGCGGCGGTGACTCCAGCAGCGGCTCGACGATCCGCCAGGTTTCCTCCACACCGTCTTCCCGGATGAACTGGCTCGAGTCGCCGTGCATGGCGTCTCCGAGCAGTCGCTCGTAAGGTTCGGGGGCGGCGGCCATTTCGTCGGCGAACACCAGGCAGAGGTTGACGGCGCGGGTGGTGTCGGCGCCCGACTCCTTGGCCTGGAGCACCAGGTCGACGCCGGGGTTGGGGTCGATCCGGAAGATCAGCTCGTTCTGCTCGTCGATCTCCGGCAAGAACGGCAGTGCGGGCGGTCGCTTGAAGATCACCCGAATCTCGGTGGCCCGCACCGGAAGAGCCTTGCCGGCCCGGATGAAGAACGGCACGCCCGACCAGCGCCAGTTGTCGATGTACAGCTTCAGCGCCGTGAACGTCTCGGTCTGCGAGTCAGGCGCGACACCGTCGATCTCCTGGTATCCGGCGTACTGGCCGCGCACATAGTGCGCAGGGTCGGCGGGACGGATGGACTTGAACAGTTCGACCCGCTTGTCCCGGAACCCGTCTGGGCCGCCACTGGATGGTTCGGCGGCGATCAGTCCGATCAGCTGCAGCAGATGATTCTGTACGACGTCGCGCAATGCCCCGACCGGGTCGTAGAAGTGGCCGCGATCCTCCACGCCGAAGTTCTCGGCCATCGTGATCTGCACGGCCTCGATCCGGTCGCGATTCCACAGCGGCTCGATGATCGAGTTGGAGAACCGGATGTAGCGGATGTCCATCGCCGGTTCCTTGCCGAGGAAGTGGTCGATGCGGTAGATCTGCCACTCCTGCAGGTGAGCGCTCAGCTGATCATTGAGCGCCTTGGCCGACGACAGGTCATGTCCGAACGGCTTCTCCACCACCACCCGTGCGTTGTCGGTGAGGCCCGCGCCGGCGAGGCCGTCCACGACCCGGCCGAACAGCGACGGCGGGATCTCCAGATAGAACACCGGATTGGTGCGTCCCTTGACGGCGGCGGCCACCTTGTCGTAGGTCGCGGCGTCGGCAAAATCGCCGGACACCATCGACAACCGCGCCGCGAACCGGGCGAAAACGTCGTCGTCCACCGGTTCGCCGGTCGCCTCGATCGCGGCCCGGGCGTGCTCCCGCAGGGTGTCTGCGGACCAGTCGTCCAGCGCCACCCCGACGATCGGGCACTCGAGCAGGCCGCGCCGCTCCAGGCGGTACAACGACCGGAACGTCATCTTCCTGGCCAAGTCGCCGGTGATGCCGAAGATCACCAAAACATCTGCGGCAGATGTACTTTGAGCTTTCATCACTTCTTCTCCGCGTGGCCGCCGAATTCGCTGCGCATCGCCGAGCAGATCTGGTCGGTGAACTCGCCGAGCTGGCGCGACTGGAAGCGCTCGTAGAGCGCGGTGGTGATGACCGGGGCGGGGATACCTTCGTCCACCGCGGCGAGCACCGTCCACCGTCCTTCGCCGGAATCCGATACCCGCCCGGAGAACTGATCGAGGTCCGGCGAGGCGGCGAACGCGTCCGCGATCAGGTCCACCAGCCACGATCCGACCACCGATCCGCGGCGCCAGACTTCGGCGACCTCGCCGACGTTGATGTCGTACTGATAGGCCCACGGGTCGCGCAGGGGAGTGGTCTCGGCGTCGGCTTCTTTGTTGTCGCGATCGGGTTGTCCTACGTTGGCGTGCTTGATGATGCTCAGCCCTTCGGCGATCGCGGCCATCATCCCGTACTCGACGCCGTTGTGAACCATCTTCACGAAGTGCCCGGCGCCGTTGGGACCGCAGTGCAGGTAGCCCTCGGGGGCGGTACCGGTGGCATCCGCAGGCCGGCTCGGGGTGGGCTCCGCGGTACCGATCCCCGGCGCGATGGTCGTGAAGATCGGATCGAGGCGATCGACCACGTCGGTCTCGCCGCCGATCATCAGGCAGTAGCCGCGGTCCAGCCCCCACACACCGCCGCTGGTGCCGCAATCGACGTAATGCAGGCCACTTTCGGCGAGCTTCTGTGCCCGGGTGATGTCGTCTCGGTAGTACGAGTTGCCGCCGTCGATCACGGTGTCCCCGGACGAGAGCAGCGGGACCAGGGCGTCGAGGGTCGAGTCGACGATCGCGGCCGGCAGCATCAGCCAGATCGCACGCGGGCCGTCGAGCTTGCCGACGAACTCCTCGAGGCTGGCCGCTCCGGTGGCGCCTTCGCCTTCCAGCTCGCTGACCGCGGCGGGGTTCACGTCATAGACGACGCACGTGTGTCCGCCCCGCATCAATCGGCGAACCAGGTTCGCGCCCATTCGTCCCAAACCGACCATGCCGAGTTGCATGACGCCACCCTAGTGATCCGTTGCAGCAAACTCGCCGGATTCGAAGTCATGACCTGGTACGTGGCACAATCGTGGGCGTGCGAGCGGTGTTATGGGACATGGACGGCACTCTCGTCGACTCCGAAAAGCTCTGGGATGTCGCGATCAACGAGCTGTACAACCGGCACGGCCGGGTGTTGTCACCGGAGGTCCGCGACGCGACGGTGGGCGGCTCGGCCGACGGGGTGATCCGGATTGTGTTCGCCGACCTCGGTCTGGATCCGCACCCGGGCCACATGGCCGAGGTTGCCGATTGGATGCACGACTACGTCGGGGAGTTGTTTGCGACCGGACTGCCGTGGTGCCCTGGCGCCCGCGAACTTCTCGACGCGCTACGGGCCGCCGGCGTGCCGATGGCGCTGGTGACCAACACTCGTCGGGACCTGACCGAGAATGCTTTGAATAGCATTGGCAGGCATTATTTTTCGGCCACTGTGTGTGGTGACGAGGTGCCCGAGGGCAAGCCCGCCCCGGATATCTACCTGCGCGCAGCCGATCTGCTCGGGTTCGCCGCGGCCGAGTGTCTGGCGATCGAGGACTCGGTTACCGGCACCGCCGCGGCCGAAGACGCCGGCTGCCCGGTGCTCGTGGTACCCAACGAAGTCGACGTGCCCGCCACCCCTGGCCGACAGCACGTTTCATCGCTCGCCGGGCTGGGCATCCCGCAGCTGCGACAGATTTACACGGACCTGCGGCTAGGACTCGGCGAACGCTCGGCGTGAACGGCTGACCGATATCTGCGTGTTGCGGCTGCGACTGTGCAATCGTAGTTGTGCTCAGGATCGCAGTGCTGCGGAAAGGACGCCTCATGGCCGGCCAGGGACCCACCAGCGACACACCGACAGGACTTGAGGACGCGGACTTCTCCTCGGGTGGCACGGCGGTCCGGATAGCCTCGGTAGCCGCTCTGGGCGGCCTGCTCTTCGGCTACGACAGCGCGGTCATCAACGGTGCGGTCGACTCGATCCAGTCGGACTTCGGCATCGGTAACACCGAGCTCGGCTTCGCCGTCGCATCGGCGTTGCTCGGAGCCGCCGCCGGTGCGATGTCCGCGGGCCGGATCGCCGACCGCATCGGCCGCATCTCGGTCATGAAGATCGCGGCGGTGTTCTTCCTCATCAGCGCCATCGGCACCGGGCTGGCACCGAATGTCGTGACGGTTGTCATCTTCCGGATCGTCGGCGGCATCGGCGTCGGCATCGCCTCGGTGATCGCGCCTGCCTACATCGCCGAGACCTCCCCGCCGCGCATCCGCGGCCGGCTCGGCTCACTACAACAGCTGGCCATCGTCTCCGGCATCTTCTTGTCGTTCGTGGTGAACTGGCTCCTCCAGCACGCTGCCGGCGGCCCGAACAAGGAACTGTGGCTGCACCTCGACGCCTGGCGGTGGATGTTCCTGGCGATGGCGATTCCCGCGATCCTGTACGGGGCGTTGGCGTTCACCATCCCGGAGTCGCCGCGATATCTGGTGGCCAGTCACAAGATTCCCGAGGCGCGCCGGGTGCTGAGCATGCTGCTGGGCGAGAAGAACCTCGAGATCACCATCAGCCGCATCCGCGAGACCCTGGAGCGCGAGGACAAGCCCTCGTGGCGGGATCTGCGCAAGCCCACCGGTGGGCTGTACGGCATCGTCTGGGTTGGCTTGGGACTGTCGATCTTTCAACAGTTCGTCGGCATCAACGTGATCTTCTACTACTCGAATGTGCTGTGGCAGGCCGTCGGCTTCGACGCCGACCAGTCGGCCATCTACACCGTGATCACGTCGGTGGTGAACGTGGCGACCACGCTGATCGCGATCGCCCTGATCGACAAGATCGGGCGCAAACCACTCTTGCTGATCGGCTCGTCCGGCATGGCCGTCACCTTGATCACCATGGCGGTGATTTTCGCCAATGCGACTCTGGTCGACGGCAAGCCGAACCTGCCGGGTGCCTCCGGGGTCATCGCGTTGATCGCCGCGAACCTCTTCGTGGTGGCGTTCGGTATGTCCTGGGGGCCGGTCGTCTGGGTGCTGCTGGGCGAGATGTTCCCGAACCGCATCCGTGCGGCCGCACTTGGCCTGGCGGCGGCCGGGCAGTGGGCGGCGAACTGGTTGATCACGGTCACGTTCCCCGGCCTGCGCGAGCACCTGGGCCTGGCGTACGGGTTCTACGGGCTGTGCGCGATCCTGTCGGGGCTGTTCGTGTGGAAGTGGGTCATGGAGACCAAGGGGGTCTCGCTCGAGGACATGCACGCCGAGGTCCTGCACGACGGCAAGCCGGCGCGCTCCGGCTAGCCGAGGTCAGGGGACGTCGGTGTACTGCCAGCTCGCCCCGGTGTTGGAAAAGGTGAAGCCTTTGCCGGTCTGTTCGCTCACGCACGAGATGCCGGTTTGCTGCTGAACATTGCAGCGGAATCCGGCGGCCGCGAGAATCTTGTTGAACGGCAACGTCTTCGGCGCGCCGTTGGGTTGTTTGAATTGCTCGGACGGTACCGAGGCGAACTGGGGATCTTCCTGCGAGAACACCACGATCGAGTTGGGTGCGACAGTTTGCCCGCCGGCGTCGGTCACGGTATCCGGCGCACCGGTCACCCCGATCCGTCCGGTCGCCGAGCTCGACTGGCACCCGGCCCAGGTGCGGGGGACGATCACGCAGCGCCAGCTGCCGCTCGGGCTGGTGAAGTAGTAGCCCGAGTGGACGTCGTCGATCCGGGTGTAGAAGTCGAAGGCGTTGACCAGTTTGTCATTGCTGGGTCGCGCTGAACTGGTGGCTGTCGGTGGTGGAGCGGTTTGCTCGCCGGTCTCTTTGGTGGTGACGATGGGGTTGGAACAGCCGGCCAGGGTCACGACGACGGCGCCCAGGACGAACAGTGGCCGGGATCCTCGCACGAGACGCCAGCCTAGTGGCCGACCGGAAACCGCCGTGACGGCGCCCGCATCCGCATGGAACAATCGCAGGCCGTGAAGACCTTCGAGGAACTGTTCGCCGAACTGGGGGAGCGAGCCCGCACCCGACCGGCGGGCAGCGCCACCGTCGCAGCGCTGGACGGCGGTGTGCACGCCCTCGGCAAGAAGATCATCGAAGAAGCCGGCGAGGTATGGCTGGCCGCCGAGCACGAATCCGACGAGGCGCTGGCCGAGGAGATCAGCCAGTTGTTCTACTGGACGCAGGTGATGATGGTCGCCCGTGGCCTGACCCTCGACGACATCTACCGGAAGCTCTAGGTGGCTGCCATGTTGCGCGTTGCCGTCCCCAACAAGGGCGCGCTGTCCGAATCCGCTGCCGAGATCCTCTCGGAGGCCGGCTACCGACGGCGTACCGACCCCAAGGACCTCACCGTCATCGACCCGGCCAACGGCGTCGAGTTCTTCTTTCTGCGCCCCAAGGACATCGCGATCTACGTCGGCTCCGGGCAGCTCGACTTCGGCATCACCGGACGTGATCTGGCCGCCGAATCCGATGCCCCGGTGACCGAGCGGCTGGCGCTGGGCTTCGGCTCGTCGAGCTTCCGGTACGCGGCACCGGCCGGACGGGAATGGGCAATCGCCGACCTGGCGGGCAAGCGCATCGCCACGGCGTACCCGAATCTGGTCCGGAAAGACTTGGCGAGCAAGGGAATCGAGGCCACCGTCATCCGCCTCGACGGAGCGGTCGAGATCTCGATCCAGCTCGGCGTGGCCGACGCGATCGCCGACGTGGTCGGTTCGGGCCGGACATTGCGGCTGCACGATCTGGTGGCTTTCGGTGAGACTCTGTGTGATTCGGAAGCGGTGCTGATCGAACGGGCCGGCAACGGTGACGACTCCAACCGGGCCGCGCGCGACCAATTGGCGGCCCGAGTCCAGGGTGTGGTGTTCGGCCAGCAGTACCTGATGCTCGACTACGACTGCCCGCGTTCGGTGCTCGAACGCGCCACCGAGGTCACCCCCGGCCTGGAGTCGCCCACGATCGCGCCGCTGGCCGACCCGGACTGGGTTGCGGTGCGCGCTCTGGTTCCGCGCCGCGACGTGAACGCGATCATGGATGAGCTTGCGGCCATCGGGGCCAAGGCGATTCTGGCCTCCGACATCAGGTTCTGCCGCTTCTGAGGTTGGCCCGCCGCTGCGGCGGCTGCGTGTTAGCGTCCCTTTAGTTGCCACCGGCCCGAAGGACCGTCATGACGCACGTTCTCGTTCTGTTGCTGGCCCTACTGATCGGCGTGATCGCCGGACTGCGCGCCCTGACCGCCCCCGCGGTTGTGGCGTGGGGCGCATTTCTCGGGTGGATCGACGTCACGGACAAATGGTCGGCGTGGGTGGGCAGCTGGATCACCGTGGCCGTGCTGACGGTCCTGTTGTTCGTCGAACTCGTCACCGATCAGCTGCCGAAGACGCCCAGCCGCAAGACCACCGCGCAGTTTCTGACCCGCTTGCTCACCGGTGCGTTCGCCGGCGCGGTGATCGGCAGCGCCTTCTTTCACACGTTCAGCTCGGTGGGCGCAGGCATCATCGGTGCCGTGCTGGGCACCCTGGGCGGCTATGAGGCACGCTCACGGCTGGTGGCGGCCAATGGGGGCCGTGATCTTCCGGTGGCGGTGGCCGAGGATGTCATCGCCGTCGGCGGTGGCTTCCTGGTGGTCTACCTGACCAGCCTTATATGAGAGCCCACTACGACGCAATCATCGTCGGCGCCGGACAGGCCGGCCCACCCTTGGCCGGTCGACTGACGGACGCCGGTCAGGCCGTAGCGGTGATCGAACGCAAACTCGTCGGCGGAACGTGCGTCAACTCCGGCTGTATACCGACCAAGACCCTGGTCGCCAGCGCGCACACCGCCCACACCGCCCGCCGCGGTGCCGACTACGGGGTGTCCACCGGCGACGTGTCGGTCGACATGGCAAAAGTCAAGGCGCGCAAGGACGGAATCGTGCTGGGGGACCGCAGTGGCGTCGAATCGTGGATCGAGGGGATGCCCGGCGCCACCCTCATCCGCGGTCATGCCCGATTCGAGGACCCGCACACCCTTCGCGTCGGGGACGATGTCCTGACGGCCGACCGGATTTTCCTCAACGTCGGGGGCCGTGCGGTGGTGCCGGAGCTGCCGGGTCTGTCCGATATCGACTACCTGACCAATGTCGGCATCCTCGAACTCGACGTGGTACCTGACCATTTGGTGATCGTCGGCGGCAGCTACATCGGGCTGGAGTTCGCCCAGATGTATCGCCGGTTCGGCGCCCGTGTGACCGTGCTCGAACGGGGGCCGAGGCTCACGCCGCGCGAGGACGAGGACGTCTCCGCGGCCATCGAGGACATCCTCACGGCTGAGGGCATCACCGTCGTCACCGGCGCGTCCGGTCTACGGTTCGCCAAGCGCGACAACGGTTTCGAGGTGGTTCCGTACGACGGGGCGGCGCCCATCGCCGGTTCACATCTGCTGGTGGCCGTGGGCCGCCAACCCAACACCGACGACCTCGGCCTGGACCAGGCCGGTATCGAGGTCGACGGCCGCGGCTACATCGTCGTCGACGACCAGCTTCGCACCAGCGCCGAGCACATCTGGGCGATGGGGGATTGCAACGGCAAGGGTGCCTTCACCCACACCTCCTACAACGACTTCGAGATCGTCGCAGCCAACCTGCTCGACGACGATCCGCGCCGGGTCAGCGACCGGGTACCGACCTATGCCCTCTACATCGACCCGCCGCTCGGTCGGGCCGGCATGACCGTGGACCAGGTGCGCAAGTCCGGACGTCGGGCCCTGGTCGGCAGACGGCCGATGACCAGGGTCGGCCGGGCGGTGGAAAAGGGTGAAACGCAAGGCTTTATGCAGATCGTTGTCGACGCCGACACCGAGGAGATCCTCGGAGCGGCGATCCTCGGCGTCGGCGGCGACGAGGTCATCCATTCGATCCTCGACATCATGTCCGCCAAGAAGCCCTACACCGCGATATCGCGGACCATGCACATCCACCCGACCGTCAGCGAACTGGTACCCACCATGCTGCAGGAGCTGGAACCGCTCACTTAGCGGTAGGTTTCCTCTTGCTGCCGGCAAGGCCTTTGGCCGCAGTGTGTTTCGCGCCCGTTGCGGAGGCCGGTGGTGTGGCGGCGGCGCCGCCTGCCTTGACTCCGTTGATGTTGAAGCCGGGCCCGGACTTCACGAGGAGCTGGTTGCTGGTGAACAACGCCCCGGCGACCGCCAAGGGGCCGTCACCGGCCTGGACCTTGTTGTTCGAGCCCAGCACGCTGAAGACCGAATTCGCCGTGCCTTGGGTCGTGGTCACGATGAACGCGTTGTACGTCCCGAGGTTGGTCGCGCTACTGAGCGTGCCGAATGCGTGGACAAAGCTCTGGTCGCCGGTATTGAACGAGGCGTTGCCGTTGCCGAAGCTCAGCACCTGCGAGCCGCTACCGAATAGATTCACCGCGACGTTGCCGACGCCCAGTGCTTCGGCGTTGGAGCTGCCGACGGACACCGCGAGGTTCAACAACTCCGTCGGCGCAGCTCCGGCGTGGGTGTCGGCGTTGGGCCCGGCCGAAAGTGCCAGACCCAGGCTGGTGGCGACCGCTTTACTACTGTTGCCGAGCGCGGTCGCAGAGCCGAACCAACCGAAGACGCCGGCGAAGGCCCCGTCGCCGAGGGCAAGTGCGGCACCGAGCCCGCCCTCAGCGCGAGCTTCCGCTCCCGATCCGAGCGCAAGCGCAATCGTGGTCGGACTACTGGTGCAGTGGGCACTGTTGCCGAAGCCGAAGGCCGACGCGCAGCTGGCCTCGGCTGTCCCGCAACCGAGCCCCATCGTCATCGTGGCGGCGGCCAGTGCACCGAGCGAGATCGAAAAGTATCGGTTCATGACCGGAGAGATTATTGGCCCGACGCACGGCTAACTGACGTATCCGTAAAATTCGCACCCTTCTAGGTTGGGCGCCGCTCTGGCATGCTGTGGGGCATGACTGAGCCGCAGTTCGGAGGCACCGAGGGCGCGCCGCCGCCCAACTACCAGGCCCCGCCGAATTACCCGATGCCGCCGCAGTATCCGGGCCCGGGTGGCTACGTCGATCCGTCGGCCCCGTTCGGCCGCCATCCGGTCACCGGTGAACCGCTGTCGGACAAATCCAAGATTGTCGCCGGGCTGCTGCAGCTGCTCGGATTGTTCGGCCTGGTGGGGATCGGCCGCATCTACCTCGGCTACACCGGACTGGGTATCGCCCAGCTGCTGGTCGGGCTCGTCACGTGCGGGATCGGCGCGGTCATCTGGGGGATCATCGACGGCGTCATGATCCTCACCGACAAGGTGCGCGACCCGCAGGGACGCCCCCTGCGTGATGGGTAGCGTCGACCAACCACACAGAACCCGGCTCTACACCGGGGTCGCTACGGGTGCGCTGGCCATCGGTGCCCTCACCTATGTCGGCATCGCCGACCCGCACCGGCCCGGCTCACTGTTTCCGCCGTGCCCGTTCCGGTTGCTCACCGGCTGGAACTGCCCGGCGTGCGGTGGCCTGCGGATGACCCACGACCTGCTGCACGGTGACGTCGCAGCCGCTGTCGTCGACAACGTGTTCCTGCTCGTCGGTTTGCCCCTGGTGGCCCTCTGGGCGATCTGGCGGATCCGGCGAGGGGAGCGGGCGTTTCCGCTGTCGGCGATCAGCGTGATCGCCGTCGCGGCGATCAGCTGGACGGTCATCCGGAACCTGCCGGGCTTCCCGCTGGTGCCCACACTTATTGCGCAGTGACGCCCACATCGCGCTGATACACTCAGAACTGAAAATCATCGGGCCGGTGCAGTCCCAGACATCACACGTCAGACTGCGGTAAGGCCAATCACCACGCGCGTCGCGCACACCAGCTTTCCGCCGCATGACCGACCGCGGAGGAGCGTGGAATGCTGTTCTCGGCACTTCCCGAAGCGCAGGGTCTCTACGACCCCCGGCACGAGTCCGACTCGTGCGGTGTGGCGATGGTGGCCGACATCCAGGGTCGACGGTCGCACCAGATCGTCGCCGATGGGCTGACGGCACTCGAACACCTCGAACACCGCGGTGCCGCCGGCGCCGAACCCAACAGCGGTGACGGCGCCGGGATCCTGCTGCAACTGCCGGTCGAGTTGCTCTCAGCTGTCGTGGAGTTCGATCTTCCCGCGCCAACAGTCACTGGCTGCAACACCTTTGCCGCCGGCATCTGCTTCCTGCCGATGGATCAGTTCGCTCGGCAAGCCGCCATCGGCCGGGTCGAGGCGATCGCCGAGGAGGAGGGCCTGGAGGTCCTCGGGTGGCGAGCCGTGCCGGTCGACCCTGACGGCGCCGAAGTCGGCGCCACCGCGCTGGGCTGTATGCCGCACATGTCGATGCTGTTCGTGGCCGCTCCCGAACGGAACGGCCACCGGGCCGGCGGGATCGAGCTCGACCGCCTCGTCTATCCGCTGCGCAAGCGCGCCGAGCAGGGACCCGACAGCGTCTACTTCCCGTCGCTGTCCAGCCGCACCGTCGCCTACAAGGGCATGCTCACCACAATGCAGCTGCCGCAATACTTTCCCGATCTGCGCGACGAACGGTGCCGCAGCGCGATCGCGATCGTGCACAGCCGCTTCTCCACCAACACCTTTCCGTCCTGGCCGCTGGCGCACCCCTTCCGGTTCGTGGCGCACAACGGCGAAATCAACACTGTGCGGGGCAACCGCAACCGCATGCACGCCCGGGAAGCGATGCTGGCCAGCGCCATGATTCCCGGTGACCTGAGCCGGCTTTCGCCGATCTGCACCCCCGATGCGTCGGACTCCGCGTCGTTCGACCAGGTGCTCGAGCTGCTGCATCTCGGCGGCCGCAGCCTGCCGCACGCCGTGATGATGATGATCCCCGAGGCGTGGGAGAACAACACCACCATGGATCCGGCCCGCCGGGCGTTCTGCCAGTACCACGCCTCGCTGATGGAGCCCTGGGACGGACCGGCCTGTGTGACATTCACCGACGGCACCGTGGTCGGAGCGGTGTTGGACCGCAACGGGTTACGGCCCGGCCGGTGGTGGCGCACCATCGACGACCGGGTGATCCTGGCCAGTGAGAGCGGTGTGCTGGACATTCCGCCGGGTGAAGTCGTGGCCAAGGGGCGTCTCGAGCCGGGCAAGATGTTCCTGATCGACACCGCCGCCGGGCGGCTCGTCAGCGACGACGAGATCAAGGGTCAGCTCGCCGCCGAAGCGCCATACGCCGAATGGCTGCACGCCGGTCTGCTGGATCTGACGACCCTGCCGCCCCGGACCCGGGTCGCGCCGAACCACGAATCGGTGGTGCGGCGCCAGGTCGCGTTCGGCTACACCGAAGAAGACCTCCGGATCATGCTCACCCCGATGGCGGCCTCCGGCCAGGAGCCGCTCGGGTCGATGGGCACCGATACCCCGGTGGCTGTGCTGTCCCAGCGCCCCAAACTGATCTACGACTACTTTGTCGAACTGTTCGCCCAGGTGACGAATCCGCCGCTGGACGCCATCCGCGAGGAGATCGTCACCTCGATGGCCCGCGTCATGGGTCCCGAACATAACCTGCTCGAGCCGACGGCTGCCTCCTGCCGCCAGATCCTGCTGCACTGGCCGGTTCTGGACAACGACGAGCTGAACCGTATCGTCCACATCAACGACGACGGGGAACAGCCAGGCCTGAAGTCCGCCGTGCTGCGGTCGCTCTACGACGTCGAGCGCGGCGGGGAAGGCCTGGCCGAGGCCATCGAGGAACTGCGCCACCGGGCGTCCGAAGCGATCGCCAAAGGCGCACGCACCCTGGTCATCTCCGACCGGGACTCCGACCACACCCGCGCGCCGATCCCGTCGCTGCTGGCGGTCGCCGCGGTGCACCACCACCTGGTCCGCACCAAGCAGCGCACCATGGTGGCGCTGGTGGTGGAAAGCGGTGACGCCCGCGAGGTGCACCACATCGCGCTGCTGATCGGATACGGGGCGGCCGCGGTCAACCCGTATCTGGCGTTCGAGTCGATCGAGGACCTGATCCGCGAGGGCGAACTCACCGGCATCGACGCGGGCACCGCCGTACGCAACTACCTCAAGGCACTCGGCAAGGGTGTCATGAAGGTGATGAGCAAGATGGGCATCTCGACCGTCGGATCATACACGGCCGCACAGGCTTTCGAGGCCATCGGGCTGTCCAAGGACGTGGTCGACGAATACCTCACGGGCACTGTCAGTCAACTCGGCGGCGTCGGACTCGACGTGCTCGCCGACGAAGTCAAGCTGCGGCACCGCCGTGCCTACCCGGAGAACCCCACCGAGCGGGTGCATCGCCGCCTCGAAGTCGGTGGCGAATACCAGTTCCGCCGCGAGGGCGAGCTGCACCTGTTCACCCCGGAAACGGTCTTCTTGCTTCAGCATTCGACCCGGACCAGGCAGGGCGAGGTGTTCGCCAAGTACTCCGAGGAAGTCAACCGGCTGTCCCGCGAGGGCGGTACGCTGCGCGGCCTGTTCAGCTTCAAGAGGGATCTGCGGCCGCCGGTTCCGCTGCACGAGGTGGAGTCCGTCGAGGCCATCTGCACCCGCTTCAACACCGGCGCCATGAGCTACGGCTCCATCTCGCAGGAAGCACACGAGACCATGGCCATCGCCATGAACAACCTCGGCGGGCGCTCCAACAGCGGTGAAGGCGGCGAAGACGAAGACCGGCTCTACGACCCGCGCCGGCGCAGCGCCGTCAAACAGGTGGCGTCCGGCCGGTTCGGTGTCACCAGTGACTATCTGGTCAACGCAACCGATATCCAGATCAAGATGGCCCAGGGCGCCAAGCCCGGCGAGGGCGGGCAGCTGCCCGGCTTCAAGGTGTATCCCAACATCGCCAAGACCCGGCACTCCACACCCGGTGTGGGCTTGATCTCGCCGCCACCACACCATGACATCTACTCCATCGAGGACCTGGCGCAACTGATCCACGACCTCAAGAACGCCAACTCGCAGGCCCGGATCCACGTCAAGCTGGTCAGCTCAGTGGGGGTCGGCACGGTGGCGGCCGGGGTGTCCAAGGCGCACGCCGACGTCGTACTGATCTCCGGATACGACGGCGGCACCGGCGCGGCGCCGCTGACCAGCCTCAAGCACGCCGGCGCGCCGTGGGAGATCGGCCTCGCCGACACCCAGCAGACGTTGGTGCTCAACGGCCTTCGAGATCGCATCACCGTGCAGTGCGACGGCGGTCTGCGCACCGCCCGCGACGTGGTGGTCGCCGCACTGCTCGGCGCGGAGGAATTCGGTTTCTCCACCGCGCCCCTGGTGGTGGCCGGTTGCATCATGATGCGGGTCTGCCACCTCGACACCTGTCCGGTCGGGGTGGCCACCCAAAACCCGGAACTGCGAGCACGTTTCAACGGCAAGCCGGAGTTCGTCGAGAACTTCTTCCGGTTCATCGCCGAAGACGTCCGGATGATGCTGGCCGAGTTGGGCTTTCGCAGCATCGACGAGGCCGTCGGCCACGCGGAGGTACTCGACACCGACGACGGGGTGGAGCACTGGAAGACCAAGGGCCTGGATCTGACCCCGATCTTCGCGGTGCCCACCGACGCGCACGGCGGTGCGTTGCCCCAGCGGCGGCGGCTGCGGGATCAGGAACATGGCCTCGAGCACGCTCTCGACCAAACGCTGGTTGCGCTGGCCGAGGGTGCCCTGGAGGACGCCCACCCGGTGCGGCTGGAACTGCCGGTCCGCAACGTCAACCGCACCATCGGCACCCTGCTGGGTTCGGAGGTCACCCGCCGCTACGGCGCCCAGGGCCTGCCGGATGACACCATCCACATCACGCTCACCGGCTCGGCCGGCCAGTCCATCGGCGCATTCCTGCCGCCCGGTATCACCCTCGATCTGATCGGTGACGCCAACGACTATGTGGGCAAAGGGCTTTCCGGTGGCCGGGTGATAGTGCGGCCGCCCGACGACGTCCTGTTCCTGCCTGAGGACAACGTGATCGCCGGTAACACCCTGCTGTACGGGGCCACCTCGGGAGAGGTGTACCTGCGCGGCCGGGTCGGGGAGCGGTTCGCCGCGCGCAACTCCGGTGCGCTCGCGGTGACCGAAGGTGTGGGGGACCACGCCTGCGAGTACATGACCGGCGGGCGCGTCGTCGTGCTTGGCCGCACCGGGCGCAACATGGCGGCCGGAATGTCCGGCGGCATCGCCTATGTGCTGGGTCTCGACCGGGCCATGGTCAACACGGCGATGGTCGAACTGCACGCCCCGGACCCCGACGACCTGGAATGGCTGCACGACGTCGTGGCTCGCCATGCCCGGTGCACCGGCAGCACGCTGGCCCGTTCGGTGCTCTCGGACTGGCCAAGGCGCAGCGCACAATTCACCAAGATCATGCCCACCGACTACCGGAAGGTGCTGGAGGCCACCCGGATGGCCAAGGCGGAGGGGCGTGACGTGGACACCGCGATCATGGAGGCGACACGTGGCTGATCCCACCGGATTTCTGAAGGTTCCGAAGATCGAGGCCGCCAAGCGGACCGTCGACGAGCGGATCGGTGACTGGCGCGAGGTATACGAGCGTCAGGACCCCCAGGAGCGCGCCGGCGAGGTGGCCCAGCAGGCCCGCCGCTGCATGGACTGCGGAATCCCGTTCTGCCACTCCGGAACTGCGGGGTGTCCACTGGGCAACCTGATCCCTGAGTGGAACGACCTGGTGCGCCGCGGCCGCTGGGATGCCGCAAGCGAACGCCTGCACGCCACCAACAACTTCCCGGAGTTCACCGGCCGGCTGTGCCCGGCGCCGTGCGAAGCGGCCTGCGTGCTGTCCATCGGCGAGGAGCAGACCGGCGGCAGCGTGACGATCAAACGGATCGAGAACACCATCGCCGACCAAGCCTGGCGGCTCGGCATCGTCGAGGCGCAGCCCGCCGCGATCGGCACCGGGCGCAACGTCGCGATCGTCGGCTCCGGACCCGCGGGACTGGCCGCAGCCCAGCAGCTGACCCGCGCCGGTCACCACGTCACCGTCTACGAGCGCGACGACCGACTGGGTGGTCTGCTGCGCTACGGAATTCCCGAGTACAAGCTGGAGAAGGCCACGCTGAACCAGCGGTTGGCTCAAATGCGCGCCGAGGGAACACGTTTCGTCACCGAATGCGAAGTCGGGGTCGATGTCTCGGTCGAGGAGCTGCGCAACCGGTTCGACGCTGTCGTACTGGCGGTCGGTGCGTTGCGCGGTCGCGACAACGACATCGAGGGCCGTCATCTGACCGGCGTCCACCTGGCGATGGAGCATTTGGTCCCCGCCAACCGGGAGTGCGAGGGCGACGGACCGTCGCCGCTGTCCGCCAAGGACAAGCATGTGGTGATCATCGGCGGCGGCGACACCGGAGCCGACTGCCTGGGCACCGCACACCGCCAGGGCGCCGCATCGGTGACCCAGCTGGACTACAACCCGCAACCGCCGGATGTTCGCAATGACGAGCTGACCCCGTGGCCCACCTGGCCGCTGGTACTGCGCCCGTCGCCCGCACACGCCGAAGGTGGCACCGTCCACTATCAGGTCGCGGTTCAGCGGTTCGTCGGTGACGGCGACGGCAACCTGCGCGCGCTGGAGATCGCCGAGGTGAAGGTCGAGCGGGTAGACGGCCGGCGGGTCATCACACCGGTCGGGGATTCCATGGAGATTCCGTGCGATCTGGCCCTGCTGGCGATCGGCTTCGAAGGTGTCGAACACATGACACTTCTCGACGACCTCGGCGTCGCGTTGAGCCCGCGCGGGGTCATCAGCTGCGGATCGGACTGGCAGACCGACGCGCCCGGCGTCTTTGTTTGCGGCGACGCCCACCGCGGCGCCTCGCTGGTGGTGTGGGCGATCGCCGAGGGACGCGCCGCCGCCCACGCGGTCGATGCCTATCTCATGGGTGAGTCGGATCTCCCGGAGCCGGTACGGCCGCACCAATTGCCATTGGCCGTCGGCTGAGTGAATACCGTGCCGCCGCCATCTGTATCGGTCGAGATGCCCATGAACCGCGACTATGCTGAGGCGTCGTGAGTAGACGCGGGAAGATTGTCTGTACGCTCGGCCCAGCCACCAGCACCGATGAGTCGGTGAGAGCTTTGGTCGACGCAGGCATGGACGTAGCCCGCCTGAACTTCAGCCACGGCGACTATGTCGATCATGAGGCGGCCTACAAACGGGTTCGCCAGGCATCCGATGTGACCGGGCGTGCCGTCGGGATTCTCGCCGACCTGCAGGGACCCAAGATCAGGTTGGGCCGCTTCGCCGACGGTCCGACGTATTGGGCCAACGGTGAGACGGTGCGGATCACCGTCGAGCACTTCGAGGGCAATCACGACCGGGTGTCGACCACCTACAAGAACCTCGCCAGGGATGCTCAGCCGGGCGATCGGCTGCTCGTCGACGACGGCAAGGTGGCGCTCGTCGTCGAACACATCGACGGCGACGACGTGGTGTGCATGGTCACCGAGGGTGGCCCGGTCAGCAACAACAAAGGCCTGTCACTGCCCGGCATGAACGTATCGGTGCCTGCGCTGTCCGAGAAGGACATCGAGGACCTCGAGTTCGCGCTGCGCCTGGGTGTAGACCTGGTGGCGCTGTCGTTCGTGCGCTCACCCGCCGACGTCGAGCTGGTGCACGAGGTGATGGACCGGGTCGGCCGTCGCGTCCCGGTGATCGCCAAGCTGGAAAAGCCGGAGGCGATCGACAATCTCGAGGCGATCGTGCTGGCCTTCGACGCCGTCATGGTGGCCCGCGGCGACCTCGGCGTCGAGCTGCCGCTCGAAGAGGTTCCGCTGGTGCAGAAGCGGGCTATTCAGATGGCCCGGGAGAATGCCAAGCCGGTGATCGTGGCCACCCAGATGCTCGAGTCGATGATCGAGAACTCCCGGCCCACCCGCGCCGAGGCCTCTGACGTCGCCAACGCAGTGCTGGACGGCGCCGACGCGGTCATGCTGTCCGGGGAGACCTCGGTCGGCAAGTACCCGCTGGAGTCGGTGCGGACGATGGCTCGCATCATCGGTGCGGTCGAGGAGAACTCAACGGCGGCGCCGCCGCTGACCCACGTCCCGCGCACCAAGCGCGGCGTCATCTCCTATGCCGCTCGCGACATCGGTGAGCGTCTGGATGCCAAGGCCCTGGTCGCGTTCACCCAGTCCGGGGACACGGTGCGGCGGCTGGCCCGGCTGCACACCCCGTTGCCGCTGCTGGCGTTCACCGCACTGCCGGAGGTGCGCAGCCAGCTGGCGCTGACCTGGGGCACCGAGACCTTCATCGTGGGGCACATGGAAACCACCGACGACATGATCCGCGAGGTCGACCGCTCGATGCTCGAGTTGGGCCGGTACAAGCGCGGTGACCTCGTGGTCATCGTCGCAGGTGCTCCGCCGGGCACAGTAGGCTCGACAAACCTGATCCATGTCCATCGGATCGGGGAGGACGACCACTAGGGGAGAGAACTCTTGGCCAACGCGGACCTCGACGAGCTGCTGGCCATTCTCGATCTCTCCCCAGTAGGCGACGACATGTTCGTCGGCGCGCATCCGCACAAGAACCCGCCGCGCACCTTCGGCGGGCAGCTGATGGCCCAGGCCTTCGTGGCGGCCACCCGAACCCTTCGTCACGAGATCGCGCCGAGCGCGCTGTCGGTGCATTTCATCGCCGGCGGCGATCCGGAGTCCGATATCGAGTTCCATGTCGTCCGGCTGCGTGACGAGCGGCGGTTCGCCAACCGGCGTGTCGACGCCATCCAGAACGGCACGCTGCTCGCCACCGCCCTGGTGTCCTACCTGTCGGCGGGAAGCGGCCTCGAACACAACACACCGATGCCCGACCTGCCCGCGCCGGAGACGCTGCCCACGATCGACGAGCTGCTCGTCGGGTACGAGAAAGTGGTGCCCGGATTCGTCGCCGCGCTGCGGCCCATCGAGTGGCGTTACACCAACGACCCGTCGTGGATCATGCGCGAGAAGAACGGCATGCTGACCGCAAATCAGGTGTGGCTCAAGGCCGATGGCGCAATGCCGGACGACCCGACGCTGCACACCGCCGCGATGATCTATTCGTCCGACACCACGATCCTGGATTCGATCATCACCACCCACGGCCTGTCCTGGGGCTGGGACCGCATCTTCGCGGTCACGGTCAACCATTCGCTGTGGTTCCACCGGCAGGTCGACTTCTCCGAGTGGGTGCTCTATTCGACGAATTCTCCGGTCGCCGCGGAGTCCCGCGGCCTGGGCACCGGCCACTTCTTCAACCCGACCGGCGAGGTGGTGGCCACCGTCACGCAGGAGGGCATCGTCAAGCACTTCCCCGGAAATGCCTGATAGAAGGCGTATCGTCGGTCACGTGACCGAGCCGCCGGTTCAGGTCGCGCAGCGTTTGCGCGCAAGGGAACGGGTTGTCGTCAATGTCGACACCCTGGCCGCGCGCTGGGTGGGCGCGTTGGCATTGCTCATCGCGAGCAGCTGGCTCACCGTGCTGATGTTCCGCGCGCACCACCACCACACCGACTGGCACACCGACAGCCGAGTGGCGTGGTCGTTGACGATCCTGGCTGCCGTCGCGTTGATCGCGCGGGGGATCTTTCTCGGCCGGCCGGTGACCGCCGCGCACGCGATCGCCGCCGCGGCTGCGGTGCTCGCCGGTTTCGCCGCCCACCTGCTGGCCTTCGACCTCACCGGTGATGTGTTGATCGCGTCCTCGGGGTTGCTGCTGATGTGGCCGACGACCGCGCGACCGGATTCGTCGCAGCTGGCCAGGGTGTGGGCCCTGGTCGACGCGACCAGTGGTGACCCGGTGGCGCCGTTCGCGATGCAGAACCTCAAGAGCTACTTCTTCAGCTCCGATGGCACCGCCGCGATCGCCTACCGCACCCGGCTGGGTTACGCCGTGGTCAGCGGTGACCCGATCGGTGACGAACGCCGGTTCGAGGAGCTGATCGGCGACTTCACCGGCATGTGCCACACCCATGGCTGGCGGGTGGTGGTCTTGGGCTGCAGCGAGCGCAGGCTGGGGCTGTGGCGGGATCCCGCGGTGATCGGGCAGACCCTGCGACCAGTTCCGATCGGCCGCGACGTGGTGATCGACGTGCCGGCCTTCGACATGGTGGGCCGCAAGTTCCGCAACCTTCGTCAGGCGGTGCAGCGTACCCACAATTTCGGGATCAGCACCGAGATCGTCGCCGAATCCGAACTCGACGATCGTCGGCTGGCCGAGCTCACCGACGTGTTGTTGTCGTCGGCCAAGGGATCGCGCGCCGAGCGCGGTTTCTCGATGATTCTGGATGGCACGCTGACGGGTCGCTATCCCGGCATCCTGCTGATCATCGCGCGCGACCGGGCGGGCCGGGTGCAGGGATTTCACCGCTATGCAGTCGCCGGTGCCGGCAGCGACATCACGCTCGACGTGCCGTGGCGGCGCCGCGGTGCCCCGAACGGCATCGACGAGCGGCTGTCCGTCGACATGATCAACGCGATGAAAACGCAAGGAGCGCAACGACTTTCGTTGGCATTCGCGGCGTTCCCGGAGATCTTCAACCAAAAGCAGCGGGGCGCGCTCAGCGCGTTCTTCTACACTGTGATCCACCTGGGCGACTCGCTGATCGCGCTGGAGTCGCTGTACCGGTACCTGCGTAAGTTCCACGCCCTCGGCGACCGCCGGTACGTGTTGCTCTCGCTGAGGCAGGTGCTGCCGCTGCTGGTGATACTTCTCTCGCTGGAGTTCCTCCCACGGCGGCGGCAGCTGCCCACGGAGGACGACCGATAGGTCCTACGGCGTCGGCGTCAAGGTGACGCTGAACTTGTTCTCCACGGACTGCTTGAACTCGTCGGCACACTGCTGAACCTGCTGCTGGTCCTGGCCGGCCTTCTGTAGGCAGTCGATGTAGTCGGTGGCGCCGACCTCTTTGAACACACCGACCCACACGGCGATGAACGCCAGGCCGACGATGATCGCCAGGAAACCGAGGATGACGCCCGCGAGTGCGACACCGCCGTTGTTGGCTTCACCCCGCTTGACGCGGCTGCGGCCGGCGAAGCCGATGATCACCGCGACGATGCCCAGGATGACGCCGCCGACCACGGAGAACGACGACAGCAGCGCGACGATCGCGACCACCAGGGCGGTGACGCCCAGGCCGTTACGGGGGCCGGTGGGCGGTGGCGCGTAACCGGCATACGGCTGCGGCGGGGCCGGCGGATAGCCGCCGGGATATTGGCCGTACG
>JAKFVT010000029.1 GCA_021732005.1 Mycobacterium sp.
CGTCCACCTCCACGACAACGCCCGCCCCGCCCACGGCGCCTGGACCGGCCCCCATGCCGGTCACCGCCACCAAGGCACCGACACACTGACGGCGCTGGCGCCCGACACACTCTTACTGAATCGTCAATATTTCTGCCGAAGTAGGCCGCCGACCACCGCCGGTGTCGTACATTTCTGACGACGCTGAGAACACAGCCGACCGGTCGGGGCCGGTAGCGCAATCACACCGCAGTCCGACCGTCACAAGCGGGTCTCCAGGGGTGGGCTACGCGAAGTGGCCACCCCCTTGGGCCACCGGCCCCCCGCCCCTGGGGACCACTTGGCCTACAAGCGAACGTCGACGCCGTCCGAGACCGGGCCGACCGCCCCGATGGTGAGCACATCACCCGGTGAGAGGTCACTGCGGCCGAGCCCGGAGAACAGCAGCCCGACGTTATCGCCGGTCACCGCCTCGTCCACCGTCTTGCGAAAGCTCTCGATCGCGTCGACTCTAACCGTGCGAGCGTCGTTGATCCGCACCTCGTCACCAGCCGAGACCTGGCCCAGCTCGACGCGGCCTGTGGCGACCAGTCCACGGCCCTTGATGACGAACACGTCCTGCACCGTCAGCCGAAACATGGGTTTACCCCAGCCCCGGCGGCAGATCCTCGGACCACAGACAATCACCGTTCATAGTGATGGTGAACAGCTTCGGTAACACATCAAGGTGCAAAGGTTGCCCCGCCTCACCGGGCGAATGCACCACGGGCGCAAGCTCTCCCGGACCGACCACGGTGACCTGATCGGCACTGCAGACTGCGGAAGGGTCCAGCGGCGCCGCGGTCCACGGCCCCGAGCGCAGGTTGGGATTACGAAATCCCTGACCGTGCAACGTGATTCCGGCACCGTAGCTCAGCCAGCGACTGGCCGGGTCGAACGGGCCGAGCACCGGAGCCCACATGCCCGATTCCTGGCAGACGAGGAAGTCCCCGACGTCCGGCAGGCGGGTCATCACGTCCGTCAGCTCAGCCGGACAGGACGCGCCGGCCTGCGGCACCGGAACGTCAGCCCGCGCGGACGCCACGCCGAACGACAACGCCGCCGTGGCGGCCAGTAGCACGCCGCAACGCCACACGGTCAGCCGTATAGCTCGTCGATGTTGCCGTGGAAGTTCTCCACGACAGCCTTGCGCTTGAGCTTCAGGCTAGGCGTCAAATCGCCTGCCTCGACGGTCAATTCGCGATCAATGATAGCGAAGCGCTTGACCTGCTCCCACCGGTTCAGGTGCTTGTTGAGGGTTTCCACGTATCCCTCGACCATTTCCCTGGTCTTCTCGTCACGGGCGACTTCCTCGAAGGACTTGCCCTCCATGCCGTTGCGATCCGCCCACTCTCTGATGGCCTCCGCATCGAGGCTCACCAGTGCGACGCAGTACGGCTTGCCCTCGCCGTAGATGATGATTTCGCTCGCGAACGGGCAGATGCCCTTGAATGAAGCCGAAATCGCCGAGGGCGCAACATATTTGCCCTGTGACGTCTTGAACATGTCCTTCTTGCGGTCGGTGATCCGCAGATAGCCCTCGGCGTCGAGCTCGCCGATGTCTCCGGTGTGGAACCAGCCGTCGGCCTCGATGGCCTCCGCGGTTGCCTCGGGCAGGTCGTGGTAGCCGCTCATCACGCCCGGCCCCTTGAGCAGCACCTCACCGTCGGCGGCGATCTTGACATCGGTGTACGGCAACGTCCAGCCCACCGTCCCAAACCGATAGGCATGCAGGCGATTCAGCGAGGACGCCGCAGACGTCTCGGTCAGCCCGTAGCCCTCCAGCACAATGGTCCCGACGGCGTCGAACCACTGCGCGATGTCGCGGTCCAGCGCGGCCGATCCGGAGATGAAGAACCGCAGGCGGCCACCGAACCGCTGCCGGATCGTGTTGAACACCAGCTTGTCGGCGAGTTTGTGTTGCAACGCCAACAGCGGTCCCACCCGGTGACCGGCTTGCCGGGCGCGCGAGACCTGCAGGCCCACGTCGGTGGCCCAGTCGAAGAGCCGCTTCTTGACGCCGCCCTCTTCGACCATCGTCTCGGTGATCCGGCCGTGCACCTTCTCGAAAATCCGCGGTACCGCACCCATGAATGTCGGCTTGATGATCGCCAGGTTTTCGACGATCTTGTCCACCCGACCGTCGATGACGGTGGGGAAACCCATCAGCAGCGGCATGGCCAGCATCACCTTGCCGAACGAGTGCGCGAGCGGCAGCCACAGATAGTTGAGGTCCTTGTCGGACAACACCTGCAGCGAATCCAGCGCAGCGGCGGTGTAGGTCCACGCCTCGTGGTGCAGGCGCACACCTTTCGGCTTGCCGGTGGTGCCGGAGGTGTAGATCAGGGTGGCCAGCTGCTCGGGCGGGATCGCGTCGATCCGCTCGGTCACGGCGGTCGGGTTGTCGGCCAAGAGTTGCTTGCCCAGTTGCTCGAGATCCTCGAGGGTGATCACCCAGTCGTCGTCACTCGTACCGTCGATGATCACCACCTTCTCGACAGCGGGCAGGTCGGCGCGGTTGGCGGTCAGCTTGTCGACCTGAGACTGGTTCTCCGCCACGACAACGCGACTGCCGGAGTTGGCGACGATGAACGCGGTGTCCTCGGCGTTGGTGCTCGGATAGACCGTTGTCGTGGCCGCACCCGCGGACAGGATGCCGAAGTCGACGACGACCCACTCGTAGCGGGTTCCCGCCGCCAGGGCCACCCGGTCCTCGGGGTTGATGCCGAGGGCGATCAGGCCCGCGGCGATCAGCTCGACGCGTTCACCGACCTGCGCCCAGGTGACACTGGTCCACCCGTCGTTGTCGGGATACCGGAACGCCTCAGCGTTGGGGGTGGCCGCGACGCGATCGAGGAACATCCGCGGCACCGAGGGCGCCCGGTTGTCGATTTTGCTCACGTCGGGCCGCTCGTCGGACTTGCGCGGGCCTGCCATGGCGCGAGTTTATGTCGCGGCGCGCCGCCCGTGGCGAAATCGGGAAGCCCAAGCAAAGCGATTCGTTGTCGACGCTGTGGGTACGCGCCAGTCATGGACCAATCCCACGCACCCCTGTTGGAGGCGATCGAGGATTACCGCCGGAGCGACCGCTACGGCTTCACCCCGCCGGGGCACCGCCAAGGCCGCGCCGTCGACGACCGCGTACTACAGGTCCTCGGCCAGCAGCCTTTCGCCGACGACCTGCTGGCCTCCAACGGGCTCGACGACCGCCTTTCGCGCAATCAGTACCTGCTGCACGCCGAACAACTGATGGCCGATGCGGTCGGAGCCGAAGACGCCTTCTTCTCCACCTGCGGCAGCTCGTTGTCGGTCAAGGCCGCGATGCTCGCAGTGGCAGGCAACCGGCCCGGCGGGCTGTTGCTCAGCCGTGACAGCCACAAGTCCGTGGTCGCCGGGCTGATCTTCGGCGGCATTCAGCCCCGCTGGATAACACCCCAGTGGGACGGGCAGCGGCACCTCTCCCACCCGCCCTCTCCCGATCAGGTCGAGCAGGCCTGGCAACGCCATCCCGACGCGGCGGGCGCGCTGGTGGTCAGTCCCTCGCCGTACGGAACGTGTGCGGATTTGGCCGGCATTGTCGAGGTCTGTCACAAGCGCGGCAAGCCGTTGATCGTCGATGAGGCATGGGGGGCGCACCTGCCGTTTCACGACGACCTGCCGACGTGGGCGATGGATGCCGGCGCCGATGTCTGCGTGGTCAGCGTGCACAAGATGGGGCACGGGTTCGAGCAGGGATCGGTATTCCACCGCCAGGGCGAGCTGGTCGACTGGCGCCACCTGGCCGCGTGCGCGGACCTGCTGATGACCACCAGCCCGAACGTGTTGGTGTACTCGGCCATCGACGGATGGCGCAGGCAGATGGTCGAACACGGCGCCGAATTGTTGGGCGCAGCGCTCAAACTCGCTGACGAACTGCGCCAGCAGATCAGCCAGATCCCCGGCCTGCGGGTGATGGAGCGCGAACTGCTCGGCGAGCAGGCCTCGCACGACCTGGACCGGATGCAGATTCTGATCGACGTGAGCGATCTCGGCGTCAGCGGGTACCAGTGCCAGAGCTGGTTGCGGGAGACATGCCGGCTCGACGTCGGCCACAGCGACCATCGCCGGATCCTGGCCACCCTGTCGGTGGCCGACGATGCGCATACCGCCGGACGGCTGGTGGATGCGCTGACCAGACTGAGCACAGCGGCAGCGGATCTGCCTGCGCCCCAACCGATGTCGCTGCCCAGTCCGGCCGAGTTGCAGCTCGAGACGGTCATGGCGCCGCGGGATGCGTTCCTCGGGGCGGCCAGTTTGGTGCCGGCCGACCATGCAACCGGTCGGGTCGCCGCCGAACAGCTGACACCCTATCCGCCCGGCATCCCCGCCGTGGTTCCCGGCGAACGGCTCAACGATGCGGTCATCGCCTACCTGCGCAGCGGCAAGGCTGCAGGAATGGCGATTCCGGACGCCTCCGACCCGACACTGGAGTGCTTCCGGGTCTGTGACACGCCCTAGTTCTCGTCGAATTCGGCCGGCTCGCGATCCGCGGCGAGGTTCGCCAGCCGCCAGGTGGATTCGCGGTTGCGGGGCCAGAACCCGGCAAGTTGTATCCGGTTTGGCACGAACCTCATCGGCCCCTCCACCGCAACCTCCGCCATCTCCAGTCGGCAGCCTCCGTCGATATCGCTGAGCCGCAGGGTGATTCGCGCTGCCCCGGCAGGGCCGAGCCGAGCCAGCAGCACCAGTTCCTCCTGCGGGGTACAGCTGAGCACCACGGTCTCGTCGTTGATGACCGCCGGCCACACGCCGATCGAGTGCAGGATGCGGGTGCCTGGCGCGGGCCAGTCTGCGTCGACCGCGCGCATTCGGCTGTTTCCGACCACCCATTGCGAGTAGGTCCACCCGTCGGCCAGCACTTCCCAGACTCGTTCCCGTGGCGCGTCGATGTCACGCGTAACGCTCGTTGGCATGGTCCGCGAGTACCCGCTCCGCCAGAAGTAAATCGTCAACTCATAGTTGACGAATCTGCGTCGTCAACTTACGGTTGACGCATGGAAGAACCGGCCCGCATCGCCTACCCCATCCGCCTCGACGACCTCATCGACGGCATCAAGCGGGTCCACACCGACGCCCTTGACCAGCTGGCCGACGCCGTACTGACCGCCGAGGCTCTCGGTGACCTGGCTGACCACTTGATCGGGCATTTCGTCGATCAAGCCCGCCGGTCGGGGGCCTCCTGGACCGACATCGGCAAGAGCATGGGAGTCACCAAGCAGGCGGCACAGAAACGTTTCGTTCCCAAGATGACGAATCTCGACGCCACCAACCTGGACCCCGCTCAGGGCTTCGCCCGGTTCACCCCGCGGGCTCGCAACGCCGTCGTCGCCGCCCAGAACGCGGCGCATGGGGCCGGTAATGCCGAGATCACCCAGGACCACCTGCTGCTGGGATTGCTCACTGATCCGGCCGCGCTGGCCACTCCCTTGTTGCGTGCCCAGCAGATCAGCCCGGATGCCGTGCGAGCTGCCATCACGTTGCCACCACGGGTGGCGGAGTTACCGGCCCTGATCCCATTCGACGCAGGCGCCCGAAAAGCCCTGGAGCTGACCTTCCGCGAAGCACTTCGCCTGGGCCACAACTACATCGGCACCGAACACGTATTGCTCGCGCTGATGGAAGCCGAGGAGGACGGCGGCCCGCTGCACCGGCTCGGATTCGACAAGGCCCGCGCCGAGGCCGACATCGCAAAGATGCTCGCCGCGATCACCGCGACCAAGGAGCCTTGAGCACCGCAGGCCATCGCCGGAGAAGTCATTCCGAGGTAAGCGGAGCCTTCCACACCAATTTCGTTCCGCCGCTCTCAGCGTCGGACAAAGTGAAGATCCCGCCCACCGACTCCGCACGCCGGGCGAGGTTACGCAGGCCACTGCTGCGTCTGTTGTCCGCTGGAATCCCCTTGCCGTTGTCGGTGACCATGATCGTCAGGTCATCACCGACCGCGACGCTCACCGTGATCTCCGAGGCGCCGGAGTGCCGGACCGCATTGCTCAGGGCTTCGGTGACGACCGCTTCGGCGTTGGCGGCGAGTTCGGAGGCAACAATGCTCAGCGGGCCGCTGAGATTCAACCGTGCGGCGATGTCCCGGTTGATCGTCAGCTGCTCGAAGACGTTGTGGATGCGTGCGGCCAACCCCCCTGTCGAATCGACCGAATGCTGCAGATTGAAGATGGTCGAACGGATCTCGGTGATGACAGCCTGCAGCTCATCGATCGAACGCGACAACCGCTGGGCCATCTCCGGATCTCGGGTCCGAGCAATCACGCCCTGCAGATCGAGTCCGACGGCGAATACCCGCTGAATCACCTGGTCGTGTAGGTCATGGGCGATGCGCTCCCGATCGGTCAGCAGGGCAAGCTCAGCTGTGTACCGCCGGGCCCGGGCAATCGTCAGGGCGATAGCTGCGTGACCGGCGAAATCGCGCATCAGGTCTAGGTCTTTGTCGGCAAATCGCGGAGCATTGACGTTACGTGCCACGACCAGCACGCCGAGGCTGTGCCCGTCAGCACACAACGGCACGACGATGGCCGGACGCTCACCGACGTCGGTGAACGCCTGGATCGGCTTGCGGAACGTCTCGGTGATCAACGGCTCTCCGGAGCGGAACACCGAGCCACTGGTCGAGCCGTCGACTGGAACACGCTGGCCGAGAACGTCGTCTACATACTGACCGACCGCCGCAGAGACCACGAGCGTGGCCACCTGGTCGTCAGGCTGGTCAGCATCCTCGGGAAAGAGCACGATGGCCTGCTCTGACTCGGTGAGCTCGCACGCCCGCGCCGCGATGAGCTGCAACGGCCTGAGGATAGGCTGCCCATCGGACAGGACGGCAGCCGTGATTTCGCGACTCGCGCTCGTCCATAACGCCGCAACACGAGTCGCCTCGAAGAGCTGGGCGTTGTCGATCGCGACCGCGGCCACCGAGGCCAGGGCCCGCCCGGTCACCTCGTCCGACTCGGTGAACATGCGCCCGGCCCGGTCATCCGCGACGTACAGGCTGCCGAACGCCTTGTCGTCGCGAATTCGGATCGGTATACCGAGGAACGCGCGCATCTGGGGGTGCCCGTCCGGAAACCCCGCGGAGGTCGGGTGTTGGGTCAGATCGTCGAGACGTAACAGATCGGTCCGTTCCCGCAACGCACCCAGGAGTCCCTTGCCGACCGGGAGGTGACCTATCCGATCGACGGTGTGCACGTCCATCCCGTCATGAACGAACGAGGTCAGCAGGCCGTCGGGACCCCATACGCCGATGGCGCCGAAGCGTGCTCCGGTCAAGGTCATCGCCGCACTGATGATTCTGTGCAGTGTCGGCTCCAGCTCGAGGTCGGAGCTGATCTCGATCGCCAGCTGCAGAAGCAACCCCATTTGGTCGCGGTCGGCCGCCAGCTCGTCGAGTTGATCATGAATCCGGCGCACATCCCCTGTGCGCTCACGGCCGAACTGCGCCCCAGGCCTACTTTCGCCCATCAAAGCCGTACCCTGCGCTTTCCGACTTGCATCTCCCGCATTGTGACAGTCCGATCTTGCTCGTGAAAGGGTGAGCAACCACCACTTTCATGCAAAATGCCCGCATCGACGTCGGCGGGCGCCAGGGGTGTGATCGTTGCTGAAAGCATCTGAGCAACGCCGAGCCCTCCCGGCCGCCGCGAACGATCGCGGTCGTCGAACGGTTACTCTATTGCACGACAAGCGATCTGATCGCTCTCCCGCCGGCGGGCACG
This sequence comes from Mycobacterium sp., assembly GCA_021732005.1. Taxonomy (GTDB): domain Bacteria; phylum Actinomycetota; class Actinomycetes; order Mycobacteriales; family Mycobacteriaceae; genus Mycobacterium. The sequence continues at coordinate 7,779 of JAKFVT010000029.1, forward strand.
AGAGCCTGAAGTCCCGGCCGGCCAGGTCGTCCGTCAATGCCGATCGGCCACATCGAGGTCCACCGGCCCTACCGCGCCGGGACTTCCCGCCGCAGAGTTGAACCATGACAGCGATGGCTCGCCTGGGCGCGACTGCCGCAATCCTCCTCGCGGCCAGGCAATTCTTCCGGAACTGGGGCACCACGAAAGCCGAGTGCGCGACGCCGCTGCCGGGCGACAGCCTGATCGGTCAACCCGCGGTGGTGACGACCGAAGGGATTACGATCGCCAGGCCGCCGGAGGCGGTGTGGCCGTGGCTGGTCCAGATCGGTCTCGATCGCGCTGGTCTGTACGCCTACGAGAAACTCCACACCCTGGCCGGGTTGGATTACCGCGACGCCGATCGGATCCACCCCGAATGGCAGCACCTCGCCGTGGGTGACACCGTCCGCCTGGCGCCCCGGGGATGGCTGGGTCTGGAAGACGGCATCGTGGTGACGGTCGCCCAGATCCAGGAGGGGCGATCGATCGTGTTACGGACGGGCGGCGGCGACAGCTTCTGGGATGCCGTCTGGTCGCTGAACGTGGCGCAGCACGGCGACGACGGCACCCGGCTGCTCATCCGCACCCGGGTGCCGTTGCGACAGCCCGGAGCCGTAGTGGGCGCCGAACTCATCGCGCCGCCAAAGGCCTTCATGACGCGGGCCATCCTGCGGGGGGTGAAGCATCGCGCGGAGAGCGAGCCCGCCCTGCGTAGCGATCCACCGTGACGCCCTCACCAGGAACCCGCAGCGTCGTTCAGCGGTCGGTGTCGGACTTGGTCAGCGCGCGGTCTGCCGTGTTGAGCAAACTGCGGTGAAACTTGTACTGGGCAGAGACGAGGTCATCGGCCAAATCCAGTGCAGCTTGCACGATCTTGTCACGCAGGGGCTGAACGGATTCGGGGATTGCATCGTCCACCGCATCGCGGAACTTCCGCAACGCCTGTCCGGCCGCGTGCTGTCCCGCTTTGGCCGACTCATGCAACTCTTCGGTGAGATCAGCGGCGGGCGAATCAACGGTGGCCTGTTTTCCGGTTTCGGTCATGACACCAACTCCTTGCCTATTAGGACTGTGAGACAACACTATTGCGAGCCACCGGAGCCCGTACCGGCCAAAAGTCCCCTGCCCCGGTGCAATAGTCCACGATCGCTCGCCTACTTCACCGTGAGCTGGAGGAAGTCGTCGATACCGAATCGTTGGAAGGCCCGCCGCCGTCGCGGCGACAGGTTCGGTGCGGCCGAGGCCGCGTCGATGATCTCCGGAGCGACGGCGTCATAGGTCCGGCCGCCGGAGGTTATCGTTGCCCGGCCCGCCGCGAGCACGTTGCGCAGCCAGTCGACGCCCGTGCCGTAGGGCAGCGGAATGATGAATCCAGCCGCCACCGGATTGGCCACCACCGGGGTGACATAGCTCTTGCCGGTGATGCGTCCAGTATGTCGAATGGCGCTGGCATACCAGTGTTTACGGCCCGCAAGATGTAACATCGCCGGGTTCAGTACGTGCTTGTTGAACATGCGTACGCCGTCTCGGAGCGAGGGTTGTGGTGTCACGGGCGCCTCCCCGGAGTGCTAGCCGAGAGCTTTGGCCGCCGCGGACAACTGTGCGACCGCCTGCTCGATACCCCGTGCCAGCTCGTCGACGTCAGGAGCCGCGTCGTAGTCAGCGATGATGCCGAACACCAGACTGTCCGCATAACTGAGAATGGCGATGCCGGTGCGAAGTTGGAGCGCAATGGGCGGAATCGGGAGCACACTGAGGACTTCTCGGCCCAAGATTCGTGATCGGTTTCGCGGCCCAGGGACATTCGTGGCGACCGTGACGACTCCGCGTTGCGGCAATCGGGTCAGCGCCCGGACCGCCCAGGCGGTCACCGGGAACGGCAGCGAACTGATCGTCGAAATGAAGGCACTGCCCGCTTGGCGCTGACCGCTGCCCTTGGCGCTCGTCAACCGGGCATGCACCTCGCGGAGCTGTTCGACCACATCGTCTTTCTCGACGGGAAGGCACGGAAGCATGATCGACACCCTGTTGTCGATCATCTCTCGCGCGTCGTTGGAGCGGATCGACACCGGCACCAACGTCCGCAACGAGTTTCGTCGTGGCTGTTCGCCCCGTCGAACCAGCGCTGCCCGGAAACTGTCGGTGATCGCGGTCAGCGCAACATCGTTCACGGTCACGCCGAATTCATGGCAGATCGCCGTCACCTCGTCGAGGCTCACCCGCGCAGCACTGTAGCCGCGCATCTTGCGAAGGGGACCGGCCAGCGACGAGGGGCTGGCCGGGCGTAGCAGGCCACCGGTGATCTCGATGACGCCCTCGACAGCCAACGACGCCGCGTTCGTCACGCCGACCGCGGTCTGCCACATGCCCGATGCCCAATCCAGCGGATTCAGACTGACTCCTGCGAATCGACCACGGTGATCTGTCGAGTCCTTGGCGGCGCGAATCTCGGTAGCGAACGTTTCGCCTTCCCCGTCGTCACTGAGCCCGGCGAACAGATGCATGGTCGCGATGCCGTCTGCGATGCAGTGGTGGATCTTCATCAACACTGCCCACCGGCCGTCGGCCAAGCCCTCGATGATCCAGCACTCCCAGAGCGGGCGGTCGCGATCCAGGCGTCGCTCCATCACGTCGGCGGCGAACCGGTACAGAGTCTGGTCGTCCCCGGGATGGGGCAGCGCCGCGCGGTGAATGTGATGGGAGAGATCGAAATTGGGGTCTTCCACCCATTCCGGGGGCTCGAGGTCGAGAAAGTGCGTATGCACGATCTGCGTGAACCGAGGAACGCTGAGAATCCGTTCGGCGACACTGTCCGCCAGGGACGCGAAATCCGGCATGGGTCCTTCGATGACCGAGATCCCGCCGACTGCCAAGCTCACATGCCGATCTGAGTCCTCGGCCTCGAGGAATCCGGCATCCAAGGTGGTCAGTTGTTCCACCACCATCACAATCCGCCCACCACTGCGGACCGGCAAGAGCACAAGGTCCCGGCCGTCGATGCCCAATGATCCCTATCAGGTCCCTACGACCCGACTCACTATGGATCAATGACGCGCAAGCGGTGGCTGATGATGGAACCGTCGGAAGACAGTGACACAGCGCCGTTTCACACCCGGCTGGCCGCTGCAGGCAGACACCTGCCCACCACCCACCTCACGACCGACGAGTTGATGTCGACCACGCGCCACCAGACGCACATCGATCTTGAACGGCTGACCGGGATCCGTGAGCGCCGCGTGTCAGTGGGCGACGAGGACTCCTACACGCTCGCCGCCGCGGCGGCACTGGATTGCCTGGCCAAGGCCCGGCGGCCGGCCGAGTCGATCGACGCCGTCATCAGCTGCAGCATCACCAAGTTTCGCGACGGCCTCACCCAGTGGCTGGAGCCGACCATGAGCAGTGCGGTGGCGGCGAGGATCGGCGCCCGGACGGCGATGACCTTCGACGTCTCCAATGCCTGCGCGGGAATGCTCACCGGAGTCACGATCGCGAACAACTGGATCAGACAGGGCATCATCGAGCGGGCACTGGTGGTCAGCGGTGAGTACATCTCGCAGCTCGGCCAAAATGCGGCTCGTCACATCCGGTCGATCATGAGCAAGGAGTTGGCGTGCCTGACGCTCGGCGACGCCGGCGCGGCGCTTCTGCTGGAGCGTGCGCCGGCCGGTTCGGCCGGCATCACCCTGGCCGGCTTCACCACCGTGGCCGACTACAGCCGACTGTGTCTGGCGTATCCGAAGGGGTCCGATCCCGGCGGGCGCATGTTCACCGATGCACGCGGCATCCATCGGGCCGCGATGTCGGACACCCCACTGCTGTTGCACGAGGTGCTCGATACGGTCGGCATCTCGATACACGACATCGATCACGTGATCACCCACCAGACGTCGGCCCGCGCGATACGCAAGGGGATGGCCAAGATCGCCGACGACTTCGGTGACAATCCACGACACGACGCCGTGATCACCGTCGACCGATACGGCAACACCGCATCGACCACCCACACCGTCGCACTCGTCGAGGAACTCGAAGCGAATCGCATTCGCCCCGGCGAGACCATAGCGCTGATCGCGCTGGCGTCCGGACTGGAAATCGGCGTGGTCATGCTGACCCTGGACGACGAGATGGTGGATCACTATGGGCACCGTGATTGAACAGGTCGCCGTGGGCAGGAGCCGGTGGCGTCACCGGCACAGCGCCCTGCACCTCGCGGTGAGCACCGCGCAGGATTGTCTGCGGATGGCGCGCCGAGAACCGCACGACGTCGACCTTCTGATCAACGCGGGAATCTACCGTGACCGAAATCTGGGCGAGCCGGCGCTCGCGGCGTTGATCCAGGAGGATGTCGGCGCCAATCCCGAAGATCCGCATACGGGCACGCATGGCACGTTCTCCTTCGACGTCGCCAATGGCACGTGCGGTGTCCTCACCGCGTTGCAGATCGTCGACGGTTTCCTCACGTCGAGGACCATCGACTGCGCGATGGTTGTGGCCAGCGACGCCGATCCTGGCCATGGCATGAGCGAACACTTCCCGTTCTCCCCCACCGGCGCGGCACTGCTGTGCAGCCGGACCGACGACGATGACGGAATCGAACAGGTGCACTGGGCGAGCATCCCCGACCGTGGCGAAACATTCAGTGCCACAGTGGGCCTCGTCGACCACAAGAACGTTCTGCGCTTTCGGCACTCCACTGCACGCGACGAACGCTTCGCCGCTGCTGCCGCCGACGCCGCCGCGCGCTGCCTACGTGCGTCCGAACGCACCATCGCCGACGTCGACGCGATCGTCGCCGCACCGGCGTGGCCGGGATACCGCGCGGCGCTGGCCACCATGCTGGGGGTGCCGGCTCAGCGCATCATCGTCGCCGACGACGACGCCATGCATACCGCGTCGCTGGCGGCGGCTCTCGATCGCGCAACCCACGAGCTTGACGGCGGCAGCCTGGCCATCCTGATCGCGGCAGGCGCCGGAATCACTGCCGGCGCAGCCCTTTACCGCATACCGCAGTGAGGGGTGGCCCCGGATCACCCCTCGGTCTCCGGGACCGCCCGTGCTTCCACATGACCGACTCGACCGGTACGTGCCGAGACCCTCAGGATGCCGTGCGCACCAGCGAGCCGCACCAGAATTCGGAGGGATTGTGCGTAACGTCGTCCACCGATCACTCGGCCGTCACCGAGCCGTCACCCGCCGCCGCGGAACCACGAGCGAGGACCTTTGACGCTCAACTGAGGACCCAAGACCATGCGCCCGGCCGCCGTCGGGCGCGCACGATTACCCCATGACCAACGCGGTGATCGACGCCGCCGGGTTGACCGAACTCGTATCCGCGTTGATCGACCGCGGCTACCGGGTGGTCGGCCCCACCGTGTCGGAGAACGCGATCGTGCTGGCCGAGCTGACCTCGGCCGGCGAGCTACCCGTGGGCTGGGGCGTCGACGTCGCACCCGGGAGTTATCGGCTGCGCCGCCGCGACGACGACGCCGCCTTCGGCCATTCGGCGGGGCCACAGTCGTGGAAGCAGTTCCTGCACCCGCCGCGGCAGCAATTGTGGTCGTCCGATGGCACCGAACCCGAGGATCCAGCACCTTATGCCTTCCTCGGGGTTCGGGCCTGCGATCTCGCGGCGATCGCGATGCTCAAAGGAGTGTTGGGCAAGGGCAGCCACCCGGACGAGGGATTCGTGGGACGGCTCGGACGGGTCTTCGTGGTGGCCGTCAACTGCACTGAACCCGGCGGCCTCTGCTTTTGCGCATCGATGGGGACAGGACCCGAGGTGGGGCCGGGCTATGACCTCGCACTCACCGAACGCGTCGACGACGACGGCCGTCGCTACCTCGTCGACGTCGGCAGTGACGACGGCGCGGAGATCCTGGCGGCGCTCCCCCACCGGGACGCCGCACCGGATGAGATCGATTCGGCCAGAGGCGAAGTCGCAGAGGCGGCGCACCGCATGGGCCGGCAGATGCCCGAGACAGATATACGTGACCTTCTGATCGCCTCTCGAGAGTCCCCGCACTGGGACGAGGTCGCCAGTCGGTGTCTGACCTGTGGCAATTGCACCATGGCGTGTCCCACCTGCTTCTGCACCAGCGTCACGGACACCACCGACCTCACCGGGGAGCATGCCGAACGCTGGATGAGCTGGGCGTCGTGCTTCGAGTTCGACTTCACGTTCGTCCACGAGGGCAGCGTGCGCCAATCCGGACCGTCGCGATATCGGCATTGGATCTCACACAAACTGGGGACCTGGCATGACCAGTTCGGCAGCAGCGGCTGCGTGGGCTGCGGGCGGTGCATCGCCTGGTGTCCGACGGGAATCGACATCACCGAAGAAATGCACACCCTGGCCCAGGAGCGCGATGGCGACGACTGACACGGCAGCGTTCCCCACATCGCCGTGCGCGATGAGCCCGGTCCCGTACCGCGTGCGCCGCCGGGTATCCGAGAACCGCGATTCATCGACGGTGGAGCTGGAACCGGTGGGCAGGTCGGTGCCCGCGCCGCTGCCGGGCCAATTCATGATGATGTACGCGTTCGGGATCGGCGAGATCGCCATCTCCGTCAGCGGACTCACCACCGACACTGACGCCACCATCACCCATACGATCCGGTCGGTGGGCGCGGTGAGCCGCGCGCTGCACGACGCGCAGCCCGGCGCGGTGATCGGGATCCGCGGTCCGTTCGGCACGGATTGGGGCCTGCGGGCCGCGGCCGGACGCGACGTGGTCATCGTGGCCGGCGGCGTTGGCCTGGCCCCGCTGCGCCCCGTCGTGCTCGGCATCCTTGCCGACCGCGACGCCTACGGCGCGGTCACCCTGATCGCGGGCGCCCGGTCCCGCGACGACTTCTTGTACGGTGGCGAGCTGCTGCGGTGGGCGGACAGCGGCACCATCGATGTGCATCTGACTGTCGACGTGCCGGTGCAGGGGTGGTCGGGTGAGATCGGGTTCGTCACCGAACCGCTGCGCAGATTGCCGTTGCGGGCCTCGAACACCACCGCCTTCCTCTGCGGCCCCGAAGTTATGATGCACAACTGCGCCACCGAGCTGATACGAAAAGGACTGCTCGCCAGCACTATCCGCGTCTCGCTCGAGCGCAACATGCAGTGCGGAATCGGCTGGTGTGGCCACTGCCAATTGGGCCCGTTGCTGTTGTGCCGGGACGGACCGGTCGTCGGCTATGACATCGCCGAGCCCCTACTCGCGGTCAAGGAGTTGTAGATGAGCGGGCCTCCCTCCCTGGCGGTGTGGAAGTTCGCTTCCTGCGACGGCTGCCAGCTGACGTTGCTGGACTGCGAGGACGAGCTCCTCACCCTCGCCGGGCAGGTGCGCATCGCCACCTTCCTGGAAGCCTCCAGTGAGATCGTCCCAGGGCCCTACGACGTGTCACTCGTCGAAGGGTCTATCACCACCGCCGCAGACGAGCGACGTATCAGGGAGATTCGCGATCAGTCCCGGATCCTTGTCACGATCGGTGCCTGCGCCACCGCAGGCGGCATCCAGGCGCTGCGCAACTTCGCCGACATCGACGAATTCGCCTCGGTCGTCTACGCAAAGCCCGAGTACGTCGACACGCTCGCGACATCCACGCCGGCATCGGCGCACGTGCAGGTCGACTACCAATTGCAGGGCTGCCCGATAGACCGCAATCAGCTCCTCGACACGCTTGCAGCGCTGCTGGTGGGACGCACACCGCGGTTGCCGGCCAAGACGGTGTGCACCGAATGCAAACTGCGGGGGGTCACGTGTATCGCAGTGGCCGAGGGCATTCCATGCCTCGGCCCCGTGACCCATGCCGGCTGCGGCGCGTTGTGCCCGGCGCATCACCGCGGCTGCTACGGCTGTTTCGGGCCCGCCGCGACACCCAACACCGCGGCCCTGATCCCGCTGCTGAACCGTGACGGAATGTCGGAAGCAGGCGTGGAGCGCGTCTTTTCGACATTCAACGTCACCCGATTCGCCGCCGAACGGAATGACGGATGACTTCTGAGACACGCACCCTGTCCGTGGGCGCCTTGACCCGTGTCGAAGGCGAAGGCGCACTGCATGTCACGTTGGTCGACGGCGCCGTGGACAGCGTCGAGCTGAACATCTACGAGGCGCCGCGCTTCTTCGAAGCCTTCCTGCGCGGCCGGGCATACTCCGAGCCGCCGGACCTCACCGCACGGGTATGCGGCATCTGCCCGGTCGCCTATCAGGTGAGCGCGTGCAACGCTATCGAAAACGCCTGCGGGATAACGATCGATCCCGAACTCGCCGCCCTGCGCCGGCTGATGTACTGCGGCGAATGGATACACAGCCATGCCTTGCACATCTTTCTGCTGCACGCCCCCGATTTCTTGGGATACCCGGACGCCATCAGCATGGCCAAGGATCATCCCGACCTCGTCAATCGCGGTCTGGCGATCAAGAAGACCGGCAACCGGCTGATGGAAGTGGTCGGCGGCCGAGCCATTCACCCCATCAACGTCCGGTTGGGCGGCTTCTATTCGGTCCCCCGCGCGCGCGACCTCGAACCACTGACCGAGATGCTGCGGCGCTCGCTCGACGACGCCCTGGACACCGTGCGGTCGCTCGCCGACCTCGAGTTTCCCGACGTCGAGTTCGACCACGAATTTCTTTCGCTGTCCGACGGTGACCGATATCCCATCGAGAACGGCATCATCACGCGCAGCGACGGACCGTCGTTCGACGTTGCCGACTTCAGTGCCCACGTCGTCGAGGCGCAGGTCAAGCATTCCACCGCGCTGCAAGCCACGCTGGACGGCAACCGGTACCTGACCGGTCCGCTGGCACGGTATTCGCTCAACTCGGCGGCGTTGTCGCCGGTCGCCCGCGAGGCCGCCGCCGCCGCAGGGCTGGGCCCGGTGTGCCGAAACCCGTTTCGCAGCATCGTGGTTCGCGCCGTCGAGGTGGTCTACGCCATCGAAGAGTCACTGCGGATCATCGCCGGATACGAGCGCCCGCCGAGACCGTTTGTCGACGTGCCGGTGCGCGCGGGCATTGGGCACGGGGTCAGCGAGGCCCCGCGAGGGCTGCTGTACCACCGCTATGAGATCGGCGGTGACGGACTCGTCCGCGCGGCGACACTGGTGCCGCCCACCTCGCAGAACCAGGGTGCCATCGAGCACGAAATGGCCGAACTCGTGGCCGCGAACCTGTCACTGGACGACGCCTCATTGACGTCGTTGTGCGAGAGGTCCATTCGCAATCATGACCCGTGTATCTCGTGTTCGGCACACTTCCTCACCCTGAACATCCACCGGACATGACGGGCAGCGCTCTCGTCATCGGCATCGGCAACGACTTTCGGACCGACGACGGGGTCGGACTCGCGGTCGCGGCCGAAGTCGCCAGGCGACGTCCGCCGGGCGTCGAGGTGCTCTCGGCGCTGTCGGATCCCGGACAGATCCTCGACGCCTGGGCCGACATCCCACTGGTCGTCGTCGTCGACGCGGCCGGCGGCCCCGGCGTGGTCGCCGGAAGGATTCGGCACTGGATCCCCGGCGACAACCACCAACCCACAGTGGTGAGCTCGCATTCGCTTGGGCTGCCGGACATTTACGCGCTGGGCCAGGCGCTTGGCCGAGTCCCTCGGCGGTTGGTGGTGCTCACCGTCGAGATCGAGGACGTCAGTCACGGTGTCGGGCTCTCGCCACCCGTCGCCGACGCTGTGCCGGCGGCCGTCGAGGCCGTTCTCGCCGAGGTCGGTCGTCAACCCTGAGTTGGGGCGTGGCGCAGCAGCGCTCCCACACCATCAGTGAGTCGCAGATGTTCTGGAGCGCAGACGAGGTCGGCGCCGATTGCCAGCGCCGCGTATGGGAGCGCCTCGTCGGCGCGCAGGGTCTGTGTCGGCGCGATGCCGAAGTCGGACAGCGTGTCCGGATCGGAACCCGGCAGCGTCAGATCATCGCCGGCAAGCACCGTTTCGTCATGCATCTGTCCGATGATCAACGTAGCGACCGAACGCTCGCGCAGTGCCGCGGTCACCGCCGCGAGCCCGGCCACCGCAAGACCTGACCCACGCCCCTCTTCGGCCCCGTACCGATCCATGATCCTGCCGCTATGGATGCTGCGCCTGTTGTTCAACTCGTGCGCGACGGCCACGCGGACAACACGGTCCACCCCGGTCTGGCGAGACCCGACTCCAGGTTGGACGATACGTTCGGCAACCCGATGCGGCAGCTCGGACACCAACTCGGCCCGCACCCGCTCCTGGCCGACGAGAACGATGAAATCCAGCGGATGGCCGTCCATCTCCGCGGTGAGCCGGTCGGCGACCGCGCGGAGGTTCTTCCGCACCTCCTCCTCCACCCGATGTTGCGAATCTCCCCACGCGTTCAAGCCCGCCGAAGCCGCCTTGTGGACCGGAAAGCCCTCCCCCACAACGGTCTCCGAGAAGGTCGACTTCCCTTGATAGCGGGTGAGATCGGCGCCGACCTGATCGACAGCTGCGACCATATACGGCCCCGAGACAGATCCGTTCTCGACGAGCGGAATGACGTAGGGAAGTTCCGAGGCCCGGATCACCGGGGTGACGGGCGGCACGACGAGGTGCTCGTCGACCGCCACTCCGTCCAGGCTGACAATCAACGCCCGCCCACTCCGATGCTCTGTTGCCGGCCGCTCGTTCATTGCGCGCGTGACCGACGCGATCAGCGGCTGCGGTGCGCCCTGTTGCTCCAACTCACGGGCGACGTCACGCTCGAGCACCTCGAGGCGCTCTGCCGCGTCCTGCGTGTCATGGGAGTCGTCGTAGTAAACCGAGGCGACCGGGCCTCGGGTGGCAAGAAGTTTCTGTGCCAGCGGTGAATACGTGGCTGCGCGCGTCATCGGTGATCTCCTTCCGATCTGACGGGATCGGTTTTCGCCGAGCAGAGTCTCGGCCGCTGCGACCCACGATGCGCGCGGCGGCCAGCACCGACAAGTGCCAAAAGTCCCCGCGCCGGGGGCCCTTCCCGGGGCGTGACCGGCGCCGCGGGTGCCCTAACCGACGAACGCCGAGCCGTCCAGGCGGCGTAGGGCATCGGCCAGCGGTCGTCGCGGCGTCGCCGGTAACGGGTCGGCGTTCAGTGGTGACCACCCCACTCTCAGTAATATCTGGGGGAACTGTTCACTGCCGAACACGTCCGCGCGTAACGCCTCTCGGGTGTCGGGGATCTCGAGTACCTCCGACACCGCGCATGAGGCCAGGCCCTGAGCGGTCGCGGTGAGCATGACGACGCTTACGGCTTCACCAGCACGCAATTGACACGCGATGCTGTCGATCGCGGTCCCGAGGGCAAGCAGAACACCGTTGTCTTCGGCTGCCGAGACCTCATCGGGTTGGTCGAGTGCCGTACCGGAGAAAATCCGGCCAGGCACCGCGGCGGCACCATCTATTGGTGGAACATTATGCGCGGGAACACCTTCTGCTGCGGCGTAACGCCCGCTCCACGCCATCAGCTCAGCGACGTAGCCGGTGTCGTCGATGTGCCGGCGCGCTGCCCGCTCTACCAATTCGACGAATTCACCGGTCGTTTCGACCCGCCGCATCGTGACGCCGAAGCGCGCCGCACGCGCGCCCATCAACGCGATGTCTCCCATCGCAACCGGCCACGAACTGTAGGTGCGCCGATCGGTTCGCCGCCGGGGAATGGCAGCCGCCATGGCGATATCGGCCTCTCCCGGCGGTCCGCGGTGCACCTGCACTGCCGCCAGATGATTGGGGTCGTCAGGATTCGGTACCCGATGGACCGACGCGCGCCAGCCCAGTGCCGCCAGTGCGACGGTGGCGTGATGCAGGGCAGCCCCACAACTGACGATCAGGTCGCGGCCGTCAGGGTCGGTGTGAGGGAGGCGCAACTCGCGGCGCGAATACAGGTTGATGCTGTGCGGGCCGACTCTCCACTCCCACGGCTGGGTGTTGTGGATAGACGGGGCACGGCCGGCCAAGTCCAAGGCTGCCCGCACGGTGGCGTCGTCAGGGAAATTGGTCGTCATCGCTGCCCACCGCCTTCCGTGCATGATGCTGGCTGAACCGACGATGCCGGTCATGTGCACGGCGAACCAGAGCCGCAAGTCCCCAAAGTTGATGACCGGTGGTCTGCCAGCACCGTTCGGTCGCCGGAGCTGCCCGATCCACCGCCCTCCCTGCGGATTTCCATCGCCGGACCGCGAGCTCGACGATGTGTCGCTGAGGACTAGTGGCCTTCGGGCAGGGACTTTCGCCCCTGCGTCGCGCAGGGTCTTGACGCTAGCGTCGAAATGATCCCGGCAAGTTGACAGGAACCGGCCAATGCCCGAACGAGAGCGTGTCGCGCCGTCTGTCGTCGTGGGCGTCGACGGTTCGCGGTGGGCCATCGAGGCGGCGTGCTGGGCTGTCGATGAGGCGGTCCGCCGGGACATCCCGTTGCGCTTGGTTTATGCCGTCGACTCCGGAGAAGACAATGACGATGCCGAACGCATCGCCCGCCAATTCGCCGCGGCCCAAACCGCGGTGCGCTGCACGGCCGCCGCCGTCGAGTCGACCGATAGGCCGGTCAAGATCGAGGCGGAGATCGTGCAGCAGCAGCCTGTGGCAGCCTTGCTCGACGCATCCAAAGGCGCCGCCATGCTGTGCGTGGGCGCCATCGGGTTGAACCACTTCCGCGACCGACACATCGGGTCCACCGCCACCGCCCTGGCGACAGCAGCGCGCTGTCCGGTCGCCGTGGTCAGAGGGCATGACCCGGTGGCGTCGGCCCAGCGATGTGTGGCCGTCGAACTGGACGGGTCAACCGGTGATGGCGCCTTGCGGCACGGCTTCGATGAGGCTCGTTCGCGCGGTGCGCCGTTGCGGGTGCTGACGACCTGGCGGTCGCGGTACCCCGACATCCACGACGGCCACGCCGTCGCCGCCGGAAACCGAGATGCCAAGGCGGCCCTGGAACGTCGCCTGAAATGCTGGCGCGCACGCTATCCCGAAGTGGACGTCACCACGGTGGCCCTGCACGGCAACTCGTTGAGTTACCTGATCACACACGGCGATTCGATCCAGCTGTTGGTCGTAGCCCACGAACGCGGCCAGGGTATCGCGGAACTGCTGGGAGCAGCCGGAAATGCGGTGCTGGCGCATGCCGATTGCTCGGTATTGGTCTGCGAGCCGCAGAACCTGTTGTAGACCGCGAAAAACACTGATCCCCGATTTCTGGAGGCCGGCATGGTGAAAGTCTTTCTGGTAGATGATCACGAGGTGGTCCGCCGCGGGCTCATCGACCTTCTGAGCGCGGATCCGGATCTGGAGATCGTCGGTGAGGCCGGCTCCGTCGCCCAGGCGATGGCACGGATTCCCGCGGCGAAGCCCGACGTCGCGGTGCTCGATGTGCAGCTGCCCGACGGTAACGGTGTCGAGCTGTGTCGTGACCTGCTGTCCGTGCTCTCCGACTTGCGCTGTTTGATGCTGACCTCGTACACCTCCGACGAGGCCATGCTGGACGCGGTCCTGGCCGGCGCCAGCGGGTACGTTGTCAAAGACATCAAGGGCATGCAGTTGGCCCAGGCCGTCAAGGACGTCGGCGCGGGCCGCTCGCTGCTGGACAACCGGGCGGCCGCGGCATTGATGGCCAAGTTGCGCGGTGCGACACAGCGATCCGATCCGCTCTCCGGCCTGACCGATCAGGAAAGGTCGTTGCTGACCCTGCTCGGCGAGGGCCTGACCAACAAACAGATCGCCGACCGGATGTTCCTCACCGAGAAGACGATCAAGAACTATGTCTCACGGCTCCTGGCGAAACTGGGAATGGAGCGGCGCACCCAGGCGGCGGTGTTCGTCGCCAAACTGGATCATCCGACCCACGAGCACGGCGGATATTAGCCGAAGCCCGGCCGGGCCGCCTGCCTCACCAGTAGGACCGAGCAGTCCGGATAGCCCAGGATCGGATGACAATTCGGCATGCTGAGCGAGGTGAGGGTGTCCGCATCCGAAGCGCCGACGACCGCGAGACCGATCTTCCGCTCGTGCGGATCCTCATCGTGGCTGCCCACCCACCCGGTGCCGGCCGAAACCGTCTCGACGTGAACATCGGGATACCGCCGAATCCAGCTGTCCACGCGCCGATCGATCTGCCGGACGGTCGCGTCGCGTAATCGACCTTCCTGCATGGCCAGGTGCACGACATCGTCATTGTCGGCATCATCGGACAGCACCACTGACACCACGCCCCCGACGCGTGCCCTGCCATCGTCGCCGCTGCGGATGATGGCAACCGGGCATCGAGCATGCTCGGCGAGATGACCCGCCGTTCCACCGAAGAGCCGTCCCGCTGCCACATGCGGTGGACGGGCGCCGATACACACCATCGCGGCGGCGGCAGACTCCCGGTCGAGCACCTCGCCAGGTGATCCCACCACCGATGCGGTCTCGACAACTACGCCAGGATGCGTCTGGATCGCCACATCCTGGGCTTCGACAAGTACTGCGTCCCAACCACACTCACCGCCTGACACGCCCGGAGGAGCCGTCGGCACGGCGTGAACCAGCCGCAACGTCACGCCGCGGCTGACGGCCTCGGGCACCGCCCAGTTGACCGCGTTCAGCGACCATGGGGAGCCATCGACTCCCACCACCACGGCACCAGGTGGTTCAACGGCGTGAGCGTCCACGGGGGCACCTACGGCCGAAAGGTGATCGCCAGAATGGCGGCGTCTGCCAGCAAGAGTCCCAGCCCCAACAGCGGAACCACGATGCCGTACCTGCGATTCGCGGCGAACACCGACGCGACGATCGTCAGCAGCGCTACCACAGGTGGCCCGTACGCGAGGATCCCGAACCAGAACTCACCTGGACCCATGTGCGGGCAGGCCGTCGTGTCGGTACACCGCGCGATGCCCATCACGGCGCCGAAAGCAACGAACATGACCACGACCGCAGCCGGAATCGTCAGCAGCGCCAGAAACCAGTTGAGCCAGGCCGGAATACCGCGACGGGCATCCGGGGTCGCCCCCTGCGTCGTCTCGATCATGGTGTGCTCCTTGCTCCGCCACTGCATTCAGGGACCACCGGCGCCGGAGCCGGAACCTGCTCGAGATAGCGGTCGACATCGACTCGGTCGAATGTCGACGTGCCCGGCGTCTGCAGCTTCGCTGTCGCTGCGGCGATACCGTAGCGAACCGCGCTCTCCATCCCCCACTCGCGAGACAACCCGACCACGATGCCGGCGACCATCGCGTCACCGGCACCCACACCGCTGACAGTGGGAACGGCGACCGGCGCGAAGCGACTGCACCGTTCCCCTGTGACGAGCAAGGCTCCGTCAGCGCCGAGGGAGACCACGATCACTTCGGCGACGCCACGGTCGATCAAATCCCGGGCGGCAGCTATTTGTTCGCACTCGGTGACCAGCGGACGGCCCACGCATTCCCGTAGCTCGCGCACACTGGGTTTCAGCAGGAACACGCCCGAGGTGATGTGCTCGAGACCCCCACCCGAGGTGTCGAGGACGAGCCGGACCTGACGCCGTCGGCATATGTCAGCGATCCGCTGATAGAAGTCGGCAGGCACGCCGGGCGGCAGGCTGCCGCTCGCGACCACGAATGCGGCGCCAGTTGCACTGGCTTCGATCACCTCGAGGCAGCGCAACTGCTCGTCGGCGGTCAGCGTGGGTCCAGGCAACACGAACCGGTACTGCCGGCCCGTCGACCGTTCGTTGACGGTGAAGCTCTCCCGGGTGTCCCCGCGCAACGCGACGAAGGTATTCGGCACCATGGCGGCATCGAGAACCTCGACCAGGCGTGCGCCGATCGGACCGCCGGCCGTGAGCACGGCCGAGACGGGAGCACCCAACGCCCGCGCAAAACGGGCGACGTTGATTCCACCGCCGCCGGCATCGTATTGGTCTGCGCAGCAACGGACTTTGTCGGTTGGCCCCACACGTTCGGCGTCAACTGTGACGTCGAGTGCCGGATTCATCGTCACCGTGACGATCACGGGGGCGGTCACAGGCCGGTCGGGTAAGTCTCGGGGGTCTCGCCCTCGACCCAGACGCTGTTGACCTCCAACGGTTCCAGGGCGGTCGTGTGATCGATGTGAATGATCGCGTCGTACTGATCGCCCGGCCGCACGTGGTAGTAGTGACTCTGCCGTTCGGTGGCGGGTTGATATATGACCCCGATCGCCCGGCTCAGCCGAACGGTGTCCAGTGGCTCGGCCGCCTCACGACTGACGAGTGCGGACACCAAGAACTCTGGCCGGTCGACCTCGTGCAGGAGTTCCTCGACGCTGCCGTTGAGAGCGGGCCGGACCACCTTCCGCTCGGCGAGGGCACCCCATTCACTTGCGGCGGTAACCGTGCCCGAGTAGGTGGTGAATCCGATCAACGCCGCCTGCTCGGCATAACCCTCTCGAACGAGCTGCCCCAGCGTCAGCTGCCCGTCGGACCCCACCTCGGTTGCTCGGGCGTCACCGACGTGGGAATTGTGTGCCCACACCACGATTCGAGCAGGTTCGCCGTCGTGCTGATGCAGATGGGCGCGCAGCGCTTTCAACGTATCGAACATGTGCTGGTCCCGCAGATTCCATGAGGAAACCCGGCTGCCGAACATCGAGCGGTAGTAGACCTCCGCGTTGCGGACGGTCTGCGCATTCTGTTGCGCGTAGAACAGTTCGTCTTCGGCGAGAAGTCCGTCTCGGCGCGCGTACTGCAGGCCACTGCGCTGCAGGTCGACCAGCTGCTCGACGACCTGCCGCTCGCATGACATCCCGGCACCGAAGGCGGCGGCGAAACCGTACGCCTGACCGTCGTCCGCGCCGGTGTGATCGAAGCAGGCGTACCGTTCTCGCGCCCGTTGCGCTGCTGCGGGGTCTACGTTCTCGAGGTATCCGATCACCTCATGCATCGACCGATGCAGGCTGTAGAGATCCAAGCCGTAGAAGCCCGCCTCGCGCCGACCGTCGGCGCGGCACCCGGCATTGTGCGCGCGCAGCCAGGCGGTGAAGTCTCGGACGGTCGTATTGCGCCACATCCACGCTGGGAACCGCTCGAATCCTTTCAGCGCATCGTCGGCCGAGGCATCGTCACTCCGGCCACGGACATACCGATTCACCCGGTACGCGTCGGGCCAGTCGGCTTCCGCCGCCACCGCGCAGAAGCCTTTCTCCTGGATCAGCCATTTGGTGATCTCAGCTCGCGCTTCGTAAAACTCGCGAGTGCCGTGCGAGCTCTCACCGATCAGCACGACCCGCGCATCGCCGACGATCTCCTCCAGCGCTTCCCTCGGCGGCACGCCCGAGGGCGCGTCGACAGCACAGCGGGCGATCACCTCCGCCGGTGTTTCGGCTATGCGCAGCCGCGCGGTGCCGATGCCGGTCGTCGGAGTGGCCAGCAGATCCCGCACCTCTGTGTCACTGACCTGCTCGAAGTTCCAAAATGACTCCCCCACCGCCAGGAACGGGGTGGGCATCGACGCACAGACGAGATCGTCGACGAGACCGGCGAATTCGCGACAGGTCGATTGCGGCGCGGCGGGGACGGCGACCACGATCTCAGCCGGGTCCATATCCCGCAATGCCTGAACGGCGGCGAGCATGCTCGCCCCGGTGGCCAGGCCGTCGTCAACGAGGATCACCGTCTTGCCCGCCAACTCCAGCGGCGGGCGGCCGCCGCGATAGGCCCCCTCGCGCCGCGCCAGTTCCCGGGCCTCTCGCTCGGTGACGTCACGCAACTCCTGCGTTGTCACCCGCAATGCCCGGATGACGTCATCATTGACCACCACCCGCCCACCGGAAGCCAAGGCACCCATCGCGAACTCGTTGTGCCCGGGTGCACCCAGCTTGCGGACGATGAAGGCATCCAGCGGAGCCCCCAGTGCCGCAGCGACTTCCCAGGCCACCGGTACGCCGCCGCGGGCCAGCCCGAGCACCACGAGGCCGTCGCGAGCGCGATAGCCGTCCAACAAGTGAGCCAGCACGCGACCAGCTTCTCGGCGATCGCGGAAGATCCGCCGTGGATGTTGGTGTGCAGTCGTTCGCGCAGTGGTCATGAGTGACTCCATTCAGTCTTTCAAGCGTTCCCGAAGGTTCAACCGCGGAACTCGAGCACATCCGGCAGCGGCCGGCGCGGGGTGACCGGGGGTAGCTGCGCGATCACCGGCGCCAAGCCGATGCGGATCAGCAGTTGCGGATGGTCCTCGGCACCGGTGAGGGCGCGGACCACGGCGCGGCTGGCCTCAATCTCGGTGATATGGGTCAGCGTGCAGGTGGCCAACCCGGCCAGGGTGGCTTCCAGCAGCACATCGGAGAGCACCTCGCCGCAGTCCAGGGCATCCCGGCGGGAGTCTTCATAGGTCGACAGCACCAAGATCCTGGACCGGTCGTAGGGGACCTCCGGCCGCCGGTCGGGATGCTCTGGTGCCGGGAACACGCGGGCGACGTCGACTCGGTCGCTCTCGGCGACTGAAACCAGGCTGCTATAGGGAACACCAGCGGATACCTCGTATGGTGCTGTCCACCAGTCTAATTCGGCGTGATACGAGGCGTCGTAGCGACGCAGCGACTCAGTGAGCCGCGAAGCCTCGGCCAACTGCGGACGGACCGAGTCCGGCAATACCCGCAGCGTCACCCGATCAGTGTCGATCGTGCTACGCAACACCGCCTCGAACGACGCCCAATCCGGCGGTGGCGCAAGCGGTAACCGGTCAGTGCGCCGCGCCAAGATCGCATCGGCGCGCTTACGCACAGCATCGGTCACAAACTCCACGGCGCTGAAGTCGATCGTCGCCAGGTGGTCACGTTCATTCGGATTGGGAAACCGCGAGATGACCGTCTGCCAACCGGCGGCAGCGACCGCCACCCGGAGATGGTCAAGGACGGCTCCACAACTGATGACTGCCTCCCGGCCGGACCGGTCCGTTGCATGCGGCACCCGGCTGGCGTCGAGGAAGAGTTTCAGCGAAGGCCCTTCGGCAACCCACCGCCACGGTTGACTGTTGTGCACCGAGGGCGCCCGGCACGCCAACTCCACCGCGTTCGCGATCACCTGGGGATCAAGCGCCGACATGGCCATGGGCAATCACCGCCTTCTATGTCCATGACACTACGTCCGCGCGCAGCGGATGCCAGGGGTCAGAAGTCACCTTTGCCGGGGACCTACCTCGAAGGCCTTTGTGCTCCGGAGGGAAGGACCTTGCACCCCCACGGAGTGGCCGGAGGACCGCTGCGATCATCGGGTCTGCGAGACGAGGATCGACGATATGGGATGGCACCCGCGGATCGCGGAAACGCACACGGGAATGGTGTTCTTGGCCGGCGACCGGGCCTACAAGATCAAGAAGCCCGTCGTCACCGACTTTCTCGACTTCTCCACCCTCGAGCGGCGCGAACATGCGTGCGCCAGCGAGGTGGCCCTCAATCGCCGCCTGGCACCCGAGAGCTACCTCGGCGTGGCCCACTTCACCGCCCCGGGCACCGACGCCGAGCCGGTCATCGTCATGCGTCGCCATCCCGACGAGCTGCGATTGGCGACCATGGTGGGTCACGGCGAACCAGTCGAGGAACAACTGGCGGCGGTGGCACTGGTGCTCTCGCGATTCCACGCCACGGCTGCCCGCGGCCGTGACGTCGACGCCCAGGGCCGGGTGGACGCGATCGCCGCGCGCTGGCAGGAGAACGTGGTCGAACTGCAGCGCTACGCCAAGAGCGGCGAGACCGGTATCGATCCTGATGTGGTTGACGAAATCGCAAGACTGTCAAGTCAATTCATTACCGGACGGGCGGTGCTGTTCGCGCAACGTCTCGGCGAGCACAAAATCGTCGACGGTCACGCAGACCTGCGGGCCGACGACATCTTCTGCCTGCAGGATGGCCCGGCACTACTGGACTGCCTGGAGTTCGACGATCGCCTGCGTTATGTCGACGTCATCGACGACGCGGCGTTCCTGGCGATGGATCTGGAATTCCTGGGCCGCGCGGATCTGGCTGCACTGTTTCTTCGCCGCTACACCGAGCTATCCGGCGACGATGCGCCAGACTCACTGTGCCACTTCTACATTGCCTATCGGGCAGTCGTCCGCGCCAAGGTCGACTGCATCCGCCACGCCCAGCAGGACGCGAATGCCGACGACGACGCGCGGCGCCATCTCGAGATCGCGCTGGACCATTTGCGTGCCGCGGCAGTCCGGCTGATCCTGGTGGGCGGCGGCCCGGGTACCGGAAAGACCACCTTGTCCCAGTCGTTGGCGAAAGAGATCGGCGCGCAGGTGATGTCCACTGATGATGTGCGTGCCGAGATGGTTCGGTGTGGTGAGATTGCCGGCGCGCCCGGGGTACTCGACGAAGGCCTCTACAGCCGGGAGAATATCGACGCCGTCTACGACAGAGTGCTGCGTCAGGCCCATCTGCAGCTGTGCGAGGGCCGCAGCGTGGTGCTCGACGGCACCTGGCTCGATCACCGCCACCGCGCACTGGCCCGGCGGATGGCCGCCGACAGCGGCGCGGTGGAGATCGAGTTCGTCTGCACTGCTCCACTCGATGCCAGCGTCGCTCGAGTCAGTGACCGCCCGCAGACCACGTCTCAGGCGACGCCCGAGATCGCCGTCGCCCTGGCCGATCGCGGCGAGGACGCCTGGACGGACGCCCACCGCGTCGACACCAGCGGCCCACAGGCCCACTCGGTGGCGCGAGCCAAGGAAATCTGCGTACTGGCCGTTTAGTTTGCCCGGCAGAACAATTGGAGGTTTCCACGAGGTTCAGCCACCGCGACGAGCAGCGTCAGCGCGGTTCGCCACCGTGCAGGACCGCCAGTCGCTGGCGGTATTCCGCATCGTCGATCTCGCCGCGCGCGAACCGGGCGGCCAGAAGCTGTTCCGGCGACGCGCTGTAGGCCGGGTACGACGGACCGGGGCCCGACTGGGACGGGCCTGCGGTGAACCGCACCAGCGCAACGATGCCGGCGATGACGAGCGCCCAGAACAACACCATGCCGACAGCCATGCCCGCGTATCCCCATCCGCTCATGTCATGGTCAAACCAGAAC
Source organism: Mycobacterium sp. (assembly GCA_021732005.1). Lineage (GTDB taxonomy): Bacteria > Actinomycetota > Actinomycetes > Mycobacteriales > Mycobacteriaceae > Mycobacterium. The sequence goes on from JAKFVT010000029.1 coordinate 28,792, forward strand.
ATCATCTCCAACCACCCTCTCCACTCGGCTCCAGCGGTTACGCATTCCACGCTGCGCCGGACCGATGCGCCTTTTGGTGTTGGTTCGGTAAAGATTGGCTCAAGACCCCAACCCGGCGCGGTGGCACGGCACGATGAAGGACATGGACCCCCGATCGCAGGCAGCTCCGCACGACGCTGACCTGGGTTATCGCGCCCTGGTGGTGGACGACGAGAAGCCGCTGGCCGAGGTCGTTGCCAGCTATCTGGAACGCGAGCATTTCGAGGTGACGGTGTGTCTATCCGGGCTCGAGGCCTTGGACGTGGCACGACAGGTCGACCCGGACGTGGTGGTGCTCGACCTCGGCCTGCCGGGTATCGACGGCCTCGAAGTGTGCCGGCAGTTGCGGACGTTCTCCGACGCCTACGTGGTGATGCTGACCGCCCGCGATACCGAAGTCGACACCATCGTCGGGCTGTCGGTCGGAGCCGACGACTACGTGACCAAACCGTTCAGCCCCCGGGAGCTGGTCGCCAGGATCCGGGCGATGCTGCGCAGGCCGCGCTCGGTGACCGCGCCTGTCGCACCCGCCGGCGAACCGCACGCCGAATCACCGCCGCGGGTGTTCGGCCCGCTCTCCATCGACGTCGCCAGTCGTCAGGTGTTCGTCGACACAGAGCCGATCTCGTTGACCCGCACCGAGTTCGACATACTGGCGGCGCTGTCCTCCCGGCCCGGCGTGGTGTGGACCCGTCGCCACCTGATCGACGAAGTCTGGGGTGAACCGTGGGTGGGTAACGACCACCTTGTCGATGTCCACGTCGGGCACTTGCGGCGCAAACTCGGCGACAATCCCGCCGAACCGAAGTTCGTATTGACCGTGCGAGGGGTGGGCTACCGGATGGGGACCGGGCAGTGACCGTCCTCAGGCGTCCTCGACCAGGGTGAGGGCCAACCGCGGACACCGGGCAACGGCGCGTCGCGCGTACTTCACCACAGGCCCCGGCACCGATGGTTCCCGGGAGTGGTCACGACTCAGCGGATATCCCCAATCGTCACGGCTCAGCAGCTGTGGCAGCAGTTCGCTGCACAGCCCGCGTCCATCGCAGCGTGTCCAATCGATATGCAGCCGCAGCGTTGTCGCCCGCGTCGCGCTCTCCGTCATCTCCGCCCACCTGACTTCTCTGCCGGCCAACCGCCGAGCGTGTGCACGATCCCGTCGCTGTCCACCAGCCGAGCAGGCAGCCCCTGTGCCCGGATCCACTCGACCGCCCGCCGGCCGCGGATCACCGCCGCCGTGCTGACCGTGTTGGCCGCCAGACAGCTGGCAGCGACGACGCTGACTGTGCGCCACACCGGTTCCGCCGGCCAGCCGGACCGCGGATCGACGATGTGGTGCAACGCCTGCTGACCACGTCGCCATCGGCGGCGCAGGGTGCTCGACGTGGCCATCGCCACGCCCGGCGACAACGCGACCATCGCCGCCGGTTCATCGTCGCCGTCGCAGACCAGCACCTGCCACCCCTCGTCGGGAGCATCCCCGGCCGTCGCGATGTCGCCGCCGAGGTTCACCAACACGCCCGCGCCGGTGACCCGGTGCGCCCGTGCCGCGCAGCGATCTGCGGCGACCGCCTTGGCCGTCGACCCCAGGTCGAGTACCACCCCGCGCGGCACCGCGGCTACCCGGGCGTTCAGGCTGATCATTGACCAGTCGGCCGGTTGGATGACCGACATCGACAGCGGCACAGACGAATCCATGGCGGTGATGTCACGGTCGTAACCGAGATCGATCAGCCGGGCGCCGATCGTCGGGTCGATGTCACCGTCGGTCTGCTGTGCCGCCAGCAGTGCGGCGCCGAGCAGTTCGGCGAGTAGTTCACTGACCTCCGCGGGCCGGCCACAGCGGGTGAGGGCGTTGATCTCCGAATCCGGGTTGAATCGCGAGGCCGCAGCGTCGATGGCATCGAGTTCCGCATCCACCTCACACCGCGCGGCGGCGAGCACGTCGGGGTCCGTGACGATGATCTGCATATCCATCGTCCAACGCTGCCAATGACTTTCCGCGGTCGGCAAATCCCTGCGCGCAGCCGGCGTCTCGGCCACCGCCCCTGACGCGGCCACAGCGCGAGGCACCACAGAACCGGGTGAGTCCATGACTGAATGCTCACAGCAGGTTTTTTGAATCCTCGAAGAATTGCCTCAGCGCCGGCAATCGGCGATGGCCAAGCGTCCGGTGGTGCTGGCAGTAACCTGAGCGAAGGGCGTGAGTTGTCTGGCAAATCCAGCCTGAATTTGCTTGGGAATCTGCGTCTTTGGCGCCGCCTCGCAGCTTCAGGTGCGGCGTCGCCGGTGCCGACCAGATGTTCTTTGTGGGCTCAAAGAATGCGACATGAATTTGTAACGCATGGTTTCGACCCGGTCACCTCTAGAACTGATGGTCGTCGCGACGGCGTGCGGTCTGCGCAACGTGGCACGGCGACTCGGCACTCCCAAGCAAACAGTTCCACGCGCAGAAAGGGTGCTTCGGGCCGCGCTCCTCATACCCGTATTCGCGGCGTTGTCACTCCTGCTGCGCGGCTACGGCCGTCTCGGGCACGCGGTGCAGCTGCCGGGACGCACCGGCTTCGACGCGACCCTGATGTGCCGGCTGCCCGATCTCATCGCCACCTACATCTGGGTTTTCGATGAGTGGGAGCCGGACCTCACCCGGTTCATCGCGAGCCGGCTCGGTGACGGCGACGTTTTCATCGACGTCGGCGCCAACATCGGCTACTACTCACTCCTGGCGGCCGGCCCGGTCGGCGTCCACGGCGGCGTCGTGGCGGTCGAGGCATCGCCGGCGATGTTCGACGATCTGCACCAGAACGTGGATGTCAGCGGCCATCGCGATCGCATCCGTCAGGTCAACATGGCAGCAGCCGCGAAATCTGGGACGTTGACGGTGTACGCCGGTCCGCGGAACAACGCCGGAATGTCGACCACCCTGCCGTCGCGTGGTCTGCACGCCGAGTCGACGATCGAAGCCAAGCCGCTCGAGGAGATCCTCACATTCCGCGAGATCACGTCGGCGCGGCTGATCAAGATCGACGTGGAAGGCGCCGAACCCGATGTCCTGGCCGGGATGCGCAATATCATCGGCACCCTGCGGGACGACGCGGAGATCGTCGTCGAACTCTCGCCCCGATGGTGGCCCGACCGGCAGCTCCGGCCGGTGGACGTCCTGCGTCCGTTCATCGAGGCCGGTTTCAATGTGTACGAGATGACCAACAGCTACGCGGCGTGGCGATACCTGTGGCCCAACGACGTACGCGATGCGATCCGGCTGCGCGATCCGCTCACCGCCCGGGTGTCGCGGCTGGACCTGGTGCTGTCTCGCCAAGACGGTGAGCGGCTGGCGATCGACGCGCGCGCACCCCACTAGCCCACTGGGGCGGCCGGAAGACTGAGGGTGAAGGTCGCGCCCTGACCGGAGGTCGACTCGACGCTCACCTCCCCGCCGTGGGCATGGGCGATCTCGCGAACCAGGGCCAACCCGATCCCGTACGACTGCCGATGTGTGCGGGTGGTGTGCTCGGTGCCGCGCGCGAACCGGGTGAACAGCGTGGCCATCGCGTCGGCATCGATGCCGACACCGTCGTCGGCCACCTCAGCGCTGATCATCGAGCCGTGCCGGCTCAGACGGATGTCGACCACTCCGCCGGAATGCTCGTGACTCAGGGCGTTGTCCACCAGCGCAGTGAGCGCCCGGCGCAGTGCAGCACTGGACCCGACGATCTCGAAAAGATCGTTGCTGCTTAGTTTTTCGTAGCGAAGGCTGACCCCCAGCGCGTCGGCGTACGGCGCCAGGCTGTGGTGGACGTCGGCTGCGACCGAGGCCAGGTCGACCCGATCGCGTCGCGACTCGCCGGCTGTCATCGTCGCTGAAGCCAGCAGATCGTCGACGATGTCGCTGAGCGCCCGGGTGTCGGCGACCAGTGCGTCGGCGTCGGCACGGACCACCTGAGCGTCCGCGGTACCGGCCCGCTGGGCCAGTATCTGGGCACGGGTGTGCAACACCGTCAACGGTGCCCGCAGTTCGTGCGATGCGTCCGCGACGAATCTGCGCTGCAACGCCAACGCCTGGGCCAGCGGACGCACCGACCGTCGGGTGAACAGCACCACCACCGCGATCGATGCCAGGATGCCGGCCAATTCGGCGAAGGCCACCGACATCAGCAGACGGTTGCGGCCCGCGTGATAGGGAGCCAGATCCATCATCGCCACCACCCGGCCCTCAGGCCGGTCCACGACGAACGTTCGGTAGTGGCGCCCGCCGGTGCGAAGGTCGCCGAACCCCGCCGGCCCGGCCAGCAGCGCGACGCCGGGCTGCCCGCCATCGCTGGCCGACACCTCACCGTCGTTCTCGCGCAACGCGAGTTCCATGTCGGGCGGCGGGTCGCCTGCGTCGTCGGCCGACATGGCCAATGTCCGTAACTCCGCGTCGATCTGACGGTTCTGCGCGCGCACATAGACCATGAACACCACCCCGCCCACGACCAGCAGCACCAGGGCAAGGGCAACCGACGCCTGAATGGCCGCGATGCGGCCTGCCCGCCTCACCACGGCGAGATCACCAGCCGGCGTCATTCGAACCCGAATCGATAGCCGGAGCCGTGCACCGTGCGGATCACCTGCTTGCCGAGTTTGCGCCGCAGATAGTGGACGTAGAGATCCACCGCCCCGCCGGACTCGGCGCCTTCGAACACCAAGTCGAGTAACTGAGCCCGGCTGTACACCCGTTTGGGCGCGGACATCAGCGTCGCCAGCAGTGAAGCTTCCCGCTCAGACAACTCGACCTCCCCGCCGTCCGTGCTCGGCCCCGACACCCGGCGGGTCACCCGGTCCAGCCGCAGGCCGCCGGCGGCGACGACGGTGGCGGAGTTGTCGATTCGTCGCAGCAGCGCGCGCACCCGGGCCAGCAACTCGGGAACTTCGAAGGGCTTCACCAGATAGTCCTGCGCGCCCGCGTCGAGGCCCTCCACCCGATCGTCCACCGCTCCGCGCGCCGTCAAGATCAGCGCCGGCGTCGCGATCCCCTTCGACCTGAGCAGTGCGATCAGGTCCGCGCCGTCCATCACCGGCAATCCACGATCCACGATCAAGGCGTCGTAATCCCCCGTCAGCCCGCGGTGCAACCCTTGCTGTCCGTCGTATGCGGTGTCGACGCGGTACCCCTCATCGGTCAGGAGCGCCGCCAGCATCGCACTGAGCGCGTGATCGTCCTCGACGACCAGAACCGCGGGGACGACGCTCGGCATGGGCACTCAGCGAGCGTGCCACGCAACACGACTCGTCGCCGCCGAACACAAGTTCTTTCAGCGCCCTAAGAAGGTGACCTTGTCCTCTTAACGCAGGATCCGGATGTCATGAGGATGACGGTAAAGGCGTCGAGGAGGGTGTGTGACCCGAAATTCCATGCCCGCTCGCGGACGATCCGGGGCCGGGCCGTGAGCGGTCCCGACAACAGCGGGGAGCGGCCGTTGTGGCTGCGGATCCGGCCACTGGTCGAGCCGGTTCTGTTGGCGGTCACGGTGACGGCTCTGCTCCTGGGCGGCGTGGCCTGGCTCATCGGCCGGCACGGGATCGCCGACGGCATCTGGGCCGCGGGAACGCTGTCCGCTGTGGTGCCCGCGCTGGTCTGGGTTGTCCTGTCGCTGTACCGGGGCCGAGCCGGGGTGGATCTGCTGGCGGTCCTCTCACTGGTCGGCACGCTGTGGGTGGGCGAGTATGTGGCCGGGGCCTTGATCGCGGTAATGCTGTCCACGGGCCGCTTTCTGGATGCCGCGGCGCAGCGCCGAGCATCGAAGGATCTGCGAGCGCTGCTCGAGCATGCGCCACGCTTTGCGCGACGCAAGGCCGGCGACGCAGTCACCGTCGTCCCACTGGCGGAGGTCGCGATCGGTGACGTGCTGGTGGTCGGTCCCGGCGAGGTGGTGCCCGTCGATGGCCGGATCGAGGGCGCCGAGGCGATTCTCGATGAATCGGTCCTGACCGGTGAACCCCTGCAAGTCGAACGTGCGATCGGCGAACCGGTCCGCAGCGGTGTGGTGAATGCCGCCACAGCCTTTGACATCCGCGCGACGGCCACCGCCGCGAACAGCACCTACGCCGGCATCGTGCGACTGGCCGAGCAGGCCGGCTCCGAAAGCGCACCCATCGTTCGGCTCGCCGACCGCTATGCGGCGGCCTTTCTCCCCGTAGCACTGGTGGTGGCGGCCGCCGCGGGACTGGCCAGCGGATCATGGGTCCGGGCGGTGGCGGTACTGGTGGTGGCAACCCCGTGCCCACTGCTGCTGGCCGCACCGGTGGCGATTGTGTCCGGGTTGTCGCGGGCATCCCGCCACGGTGTCGTCGTCCGCAGCGGAGGCGCGCTCGAAAACCTGGGACATGCAAAGACATTGGTGATGGACAAGACTGGCACGCTCACCGCCGGCCGTCCCGTCGTCGTCGACGTTCTGCCTGCGCCCAGCTACGACCGCCGGGAGGTTCTGCGACTCGCCGCGTCCGTCGACCAGATGTCTCCCCACGTGCTGGCCGAGGCGATCGTCACCGAAGCACTCGCGCAAGGGATACCGCTGTCGTTGCCTGTCAACATGATCGAGCAACCGGGGCGGGGCGTCGCCGCCACGGTCGATGGCGCACAGGTGTCCGTCGGCAAACTCTCCACCACTGTTCCGGAAGCGGGATGGGCGCGCGCGGCGGTCAATCGCGCGAGCCTGGACACCGCCGCAATCGCATGGGTAAGTGTCGACGACGATGTGATCGGCGCGGTGTTGCTGCGAGATCCCCTGCGCCGCACCGCACCCCGAACCATCCGCCGGCTACGCGCGGCGGGGTTCACCCGACTTGTCATGCTGACCGGCGACCGGGCCGCGCCAGCGCGGGAGGTGGGCACCGTTCTGGGGTTGGACGAGGTGTACGCGGATCAGAGCCCGGCGGACAAGGTGGCCGCCGTACGCACCGAACGGGAGAAGGCGGTGACCGTCATGGTGGGCGACGGCGTCAACGATGCCCCCGCCCTGGCCGCGGCCACAGTCGGTGTCGCGATCGGCGCACGCGGCGCCACCGCGTCATCGGAAGCCGCCGATATCGTGTTGACCACGGATCGGCTGGACCGTCTGGCCGACGCGATGGATATCGCCCGCTGGTCGCGGCACATCGCGGTGCAGAGCGCGGTCGTCGGAATGGCCCTGTCGTTGCTGGCGATGGGTGTCGCCGCATTTGGTTGGCTGCCGCCCGCGGCGGGAGCGCTCCTGCAGGAGGCCATCGACGTCGCCGTGATCCTGAATGCGCTACGTGCACTTCGTGGTAACCCCGCGGTGGGGGTTGCGCTGCCTCACGAGACCGAAGCTCTGTTGCTCCGATTCGCCGCCGAACACGACATCCTGCGCGACGCCCTCTCCCAGCTTCGTGATGCGGCCTCCCAGCTCGACAGCCACCGCGACGAGTCGGCGATCGAAGCGCTCGACCGTGCCTACCGGTTCCTCACCGACCAGTTACTGCCTCACGAGGATGCCGAACAGAACGACCTCTACCCGGCACTGGCCGCACCCCTGGGCAGCGCCGAAGCCACCGCCACCATGAGCAGGACCCATGCCGAGATTCATCGACTGACCGACCGGATCGGCAACCACCTCGAGCTGGCCCGAAACGCCGGAGCCGTCCAATTCGATCAACTCGACGACCTTCGTGCCTGCCTCTATGGCCTGCACGCGTTGCTGCGACTGCACTTCCTGCAAGAGGAGGAGAACTACTTCACCCTCACCGACGCTGAGGACCACGGGCCGAAGCGGACGGCGGACCAGATACCACCAACTCGATGACGTTGGACCCTCACGTCGTCACGGCAGCGGCAATAGCGTTGATGGAACGTGATATTGCGGAAGGTCCTACGGTGTTGACAATCCGATCCGAAGTAACCGTTCCAGGGTTGACCGCAACCGAGGTCACCGGTTTTCTGTCCGACTGGACCGATGCGGCGTACCAGAAGTGGTGGCCCGGAGTGCACCTGCATCTGCACCCGGTCGGCGCGGGAAGCGCCGGCCATGTAGGCGATGAGGTCTTCATGGACGAGTTCATCGGCAAGCATCGCCTCCGATGACGGCGGTGGTCGTCGAGGCCGAACCCGGACGAAAGATCGTGTGGCAGATGAAGAAAGGCATCCGACTGCCGGCTTGGCTGACGATCGAGGTCACCGATCGCATTGGCTGTGTGGATGTTCGCCACACGATCACGGCCGGATGGGCGGGACCGGGGCGCCTGCTCGACCCGCTTCTGAAGATGTACCTCTCGCCGGAGTTCGCCACGGCGATGGACCAGCACGTGCACACCGAATTTCCGTTGATACGTAAGCGGCTACATCCGGCCGAACAGTGATACCGCTCGAGGACAGGAACAAACCATGAATCGCGAAGCGTGCAAATTCTTTTCGGGATCGTTCGCGGCGTTGGGCTATGCCCATGCCGCGTATGCGGTGGCGACCTCCCGCGGAATCATCAACGAACCTGTCTTCCTCGGACGACGCTGGGGGGTGGGCTTCATGTGGTCAGAAGCGGCGATCTACACCGCGCTGGCCGTCGCACTCGGGTATGCGGGGTGGGGCGGGAAAGACCAAGAGCAGCAGCGCAGCATCCAGGGCAGTGAACCCTCGCCATAGGATGGCGCGGTGACTGTGATGCGGGGGGCCTCGCTGTGAACGTGCAGCAACTAGAACCGTTCCTGGTGGCGTTGGCCATCGGAATGTTGCTCGGCTTCGAGCGTGAACGTAGCCACAGCCGCCGGCTGCCTGCCGGTTCCCGCTCGTTCGCGTTGCTGTCGCTGGCCGGCGCGGTCGCAGCGAGTTTCAACACGTGGGCTGTCATCGCCGGGATGGTCTGCGTTGCAGCACTTTTCACTCTCGCGTATCTCCGAACCAGTCAGGACGATCCCGGTACCACCACCGAGATAGCCGCTTTTGTGGCGTACCTGCTCGGCGCCCTCGCCTCCACCCGGCCGGCGCTGGCCGTCGCGCTCGCGGTGATCGTGACGATCCTGCTGGTGTCGAAAACCCGGATCCATCGGTTCGCCCGTGAAATCGTCAGCGAGATCGAACTCGAGGACGCGATCAAGTTCTTCGTGGTCGCCTTCGTGATCCTGCCCATGCTGCCGGACCGTCAGATCGGGCCCTATGGGGTCCTCAACCCGTCGAAGGTGTGGCTGTTGGTCGTGCTGCTCACCGGCATCGGCTGGGTCGGCTACATCGGTGTTCGCGCGCTGGGTCCGCAGCGCGGCCTGCTCGTCACCGGCTTGGCCGGCGGGTTCGTGTCGGCAAGCGCGACGACGGCGTCCATGGGCCGGGCCAGCCGCACCGATGCCGGCTTACGCGCACCGCTGGCGGGCGCTCTGCTGGCCAGCGGCGCCACCTTCGCCCAACTTCTCCTGGTGATCGGCCTGGTCGACATCGATGTACTGCGCAGGCTGTGGCTTCCCGTCGCCGCCGGCGCCGTAGTCCTCGTAGGCGTGGCGCTAGTGGTGTACCGAAGCGCCGCACAGGATCGCCGCCAGGCCCCGGAGCCCACCCAGGACGCCGGGTCCACGCCGGCCGCCCGGCCATTCGCGCTGCGACCCGCTCTCATCCTGGCCGCGGTGCTGACCGTCGCCCTGCTCGTCGGACGCTGGGGCGCCGACGTATTGGGGCCACAGGGCGCGGTGCTTGCCGCGTTCGCAGCCGGGCTCGCCGACGCCCATGCCGGTTCGGTCGCGGCGGCAAGTCTGGCTGCCAAAGGCGACATCAGCGTCGACACCGCGTTGATCGCGATCGCCGCCGCGCTCGGGTCCAACCTGCTCGTGAAAATTGTGTTGGCCTTCACCGCAGGAGGGCGCCGCTTCGGGCTCGGCTTCGTCGCCGGAATGGCCGGGCCGACGGTGGTGTTCGGTGCGGCGCTGGCCGCCGCGATCATCTACGGCTGAGTGCTCGACAGCCAGTCGGCGGGACCGGCCAAGTCGACGCTGCTCTCTCAACGCTTTCGGCTGCAATTGCCAGGCCCGCCTACGCCAGGTGTAGCAGCCCAATCTTTCGCCCGTCGCTCAACTGACGCTACGCCCAACACGGGAAATAACCACCGTCGGCGTCAGATCTTCGCAAATTGGCCCTCCCGAACCATCACCTCGTGATGCCGCCCCCCGATCGAACCCGCTGCCTCACCGGAGACCCTTCATGGACGAATTGGTGTGTCATCATTCCGGTTGGGGTGAGGAGGAGTTCGTGCGTTCTCTATTGTCTGCGGCGCTGGCGATTCTGACACTCCTGGCGGTGAGTGGCGCCGCCCCGGCAACGGCGGTGGACGCCCAGATCGATCCGCACACCGGTGACCAAATCGCGCAGCGGGACCTGTGAACCTGCACTCTCCCAACAGTTTTGAGGCTGTCGAGATATCCGATGCCGTCGAAGCCGACGCCGTCGAGCTCGCCGAACTGGCGGCCGCCACCTTCCCGCTCGCGTGCCCGCCCACCTCGCCGCCCGGGGACATCACGGCCTTCATCGCCGCCCACCTGTCACGCACGCGGTTCACCGACTACGTGGCCGACCCGTCGCGCACCGTGCTCGCCGCCCGAGCTGGTGGCCGAATGGTCGGGTACGCCATGCTGGTCGACGGGGTCGGTACCGATCCCGACGTCGCACGCGCGGTCACCCCGCAGCCCGCGGTCGAGCTGTCCAAGCTCTATGTGCTGGCCGACAGCCACGGGTCGGGAGTCGCTGCGGCGCTGATGGACGCAACGGTGGATCGCGGGGTCGTCGCCGGAGCGCGGTGCGTCTGGCTGGGCGTGAACCAGCGAAACAGTCGCGCGCAACGGTTCTATGGCAAGCACGGGTTCGTCGTCGCCGGCACCAAGACATTCCCGATGGGGACACACACCGAACAGGACTACGTCATGGTGCGCCCGTTGTAATCTCGCGCTACGGAATTGGCTTGTTCGACTATCCCGCTGGTTTAACTACGGGCCCGTAAGGTGAACCCGTTGGCTGATCACACCAGGCCGGATCTAGCCGAAAGGACGTTTGGTGGACGTTGGATCAGCTTCCGGCCCCGACGATCATGTCGGTGATGATCTGGCCAAAGTCGATTGGGCGTCCACCCCGCTAGGACCGTCTTCCGACTGGCCGCAAAGCCTGCGGACCGCCGTCAGCATCGTGCTGTCCTCCCGCTTCTCCATGTGGATGGCCTGGGGTCCCGATCTGACGTTCTTCTGCAACGACGCCTACCGTCGAGACACACTCGGCCGCAAATACCCGTGGGCGCTGGGCCGTCCGCTGAGCGAGGTCTGGGCCGAAATCTGGGAAGACGTCGGCCCCCGCGTCGGCCGGGTCCTGGCGACCGGCGAAGCCACCTGGGACGAGGGACTTCTGCTCTTCCTCGAGCGGTCGGGCTACCCCGAGGAGACCTACCACACGTTCTCCTACAGCCCACTGCGCGACGAGGCGGGCCAGGTGGTCGGCGTGCTGTGCGTTGTCAGCGAAGACACCGACCGGGTGATCGGCGAACGGCGGATGGCCACGCTCCGGCACCTCGGATCGGACCCGTCCGTGGTGCGCACCGAGTCGGAGATGCTGGCGTTCGCCGCCCGCCAACTCGACCGCAACACCCTCGATCTGCCATTCACTCTGACCTATTTGTTTGATGACGACGGGACCGCCCAGCTCGCCGGAGCCAGTGGAATAGCCGCTGCGCATCCCGCGGTGCCTGCGGCACTGCCCAGGGGCGGCTCGGGAATCTGGCCGGTCGACCAGCCCGCCCACGGCGAATCGGTGGTCGTCGACCTCGACGGCCCACCGTTCACCGATCTGCCCACCGGCGAATGGCGCAAACCGCCGAGCCAAGCGCTGGTGACGCCACTCCTGGCTCAGGGCGGACCCCCCTCCGGCTTTCTGGTCGCGGCCCTGAACCGATACCGGCCACTCGATGACGAATATCGCGGGTTCATCGACCTGGTGGCCGGGCACATCGCGACCGGCGTCTCCAGTGCCCGCAGCTACAGCGAGCAGCAGCGGCGAGCCGATGAACTGGCCGAGTTGGACCGCGCCAAGACGACCTTCTTCTCCAACATCAGCCACGAGTTCCGCACGCCGATCACGTTGATCCTGGGTCCGGTGAGCGAGCTGCGGGCCCACGCCGGCCTGGATGAACGTGCTCAGCAGGAACTCGACGTGATCCAGCGCAACGGCCTGCGGCTGGCCAAACTGGTCAACACACTGCTCGACTTCTCCCGCATCGAAGCCAACCGGGTCCAGGCCCATTACGAACCGGTCGACCTAGCCCAGGTGACCGCCGAACTGGCCAGCGTGTTCCGGTCGGCCATCGATCGCGCCGATCTTGAGCTGATCGTCGACTGCCAGCCTCTGGCCGAGCCGGTGTACCTGGATCGCGACATGTGGGAAAAGGTCATCCTCAACCTGCTGTCCAACGCGCTCAAGTACACCTTCTCCGGATCGATCACGGTCCGGGTGACCCACGACGGCGACGAGGCTGTGGTGACCGTCGCCGACACCGGCATCGGCGTGCCCGCCGCCGAGATGCCGCGCCTCTTCGAGCGGTTCCACCGGATCGACAGCGCCCGCGCCCGGTCCACCGAGGGCAGCGGCATCGGCCTGGCCCTGGTGAAGGAACTCGTCAGCTTGCACGGCGGCACCATCACAGCCGACAGCGTTGAGGACTCCGGCACCACCTTCACCATCCGGTTGCCGATCGGATCCGGGCACCTGCCCGCCGAGGCGCTCAGCCCGGCGGGCACCAGCCGGTCGTCGAACATCGCCGAGCCATACGTGCAGGAGGCGTTGCGCTGGCTGCCCGACGGCGGCACCGGCGACCTGGCCGCCGTGCCCAACCCGCCACCCACCGTCGAATCGCCGAGCCGTGTGCTGGTGGCCGACGACAACGCCGACATGCGCGAGTACTTGGTCCGGCTGCTGCGCGGCGCCGGATATCAGGTCGAGGAAGTCGCCGACGGCCAGCAGGCCCTGACCCGCATCCGAGCCGACCGCCCCGATCTCGTGGTCAGCGACGTGATGATGCCCCGCCTGGACGGTCTGGCGTTGGTAGCCGCCCTGCGCAACGACCCGCACACCGTGGCGGTGCCCGTCCTGCTGCTGTCGGCGCGCGCCGGACAGGAGGCCTCGATCGAAGGCCTGCAAGCGGGCGCCGACGACTATCTGGTGAAGCCGTTCATCGCCGCCGAGCTGCTGGCTCGCGTTCGGGCGAACATCGAGCTGGCCAAACTTCGCAGCCACCACCTCCGGTGGCGGACCGCGCTGGTCGAGTCGCTGCAGGAGGCGTTCTTCGTCTGCGACGAAGTCGGTGCGGTCATCGAGATGAACAAGGCGTTCACCGACATTCTCGGCTTCGGGCCGGAAGACCTGCCCTACGATCCGGTCCACCCGTGGTGGCCGGACGCCGTATCGCAGCCCGAGGCCAACGCGCAGATCGTCGATGCGTTCTCGGCCCTGCCCGATCAACCGCACGGCAGCTACACGGTGCCGGTGAATCACCGTGACGGGCACCGGGTGTGGATCACCGCCAACATCGCGCACGCCCAAGACCCGGCGACGGGCCGCAGCGTCATGGTCGGCACATTCCGGGACGTCACCGCCGAGCATTACAGCGTTCAACGTCAGACCGCCCTTGCCACGCTGAATCAGCAACTGGCACAGGCGGATGCGGTCGACGACGCACTACATGGGGCGCTGGAGCAAGTGCGCGCACAGTGGTCCGCCCGCCGCGTGCTGGCGGCGATCTTCCCGGGTGGCGGCGGCGCGACCGGGACGGGAACGGATAATCCCGATTTCGCCGGCGACGCCGACGAGGCACAGTGGGCCGCGCTGGCGCCGGACGTGCGGGAGCACATCACCGAACTCGGCAGCAGCGGAAACCTGCTCACCCCCGACACCAGCATCGCCGGGTCGGCCGGCATCGCGCTGCAACATCCTCGCGGCACCCTGGTCATCTGGATCGAACTCCCGGCGGAACGACCGTTCACCCCCGAAGACATGACGTTGCTGACCGTGCTCAGCGGCCGTCTCGGCCAGGGTTTGCAGCGCGTCCACCAGGTTGATCAACAGCGGGAAACCGCACTGGCACTGCAACATTCGATCCTGGGTCCGGATGATCTACCTGCCGGATTCGCGGTGCGATACCAGCCGGCGTCCCACCCGCTGCAGGTGGGCGGCGACTGGTATGACGTGATCGCGCTCGACGACGGCCGGATCGCCCTTGTCGTCGGCGACTGCGTGGGCCACGATCTGACCGCGGCGACGGTCATGGGACAGCTGCGCAGCGCCTGTCGCGCACTGCTGCTCGAAAGATCAAGCCCCGCCGCGGCATTGGCCGGTCTGGACCGCTTCGCCGCCCGGCTGCCCGGCGCGCAGTCCACCACCGCCTTCTGCGCGATCCTGAATCCCGCGACCGGTGAGCTGGTGTACTCCAGCGCCGGCCATCCGCCGCCGATCCTGGTGTGCCCGGATGGCACCACCACCCTGCTCGAGGGTGGCCACTCCATCGCGCTGGGTATCCGGCCTGACCGAGAACGCCCCCAGACCGAGGTGACCCTGCCGCCGCAGGCAACTCTGCTGTTGTACACCGACGGCCTCGTCGAGCGCAGACGCCGCTCGCTCGACGACGGAATAGAGCAGGCCACCAACGTCATTCGTGACGACGGCGCCCTCGACCTCGACCCATTGGCCGACCAGATAATGACAAGCCTGGCACCGCCAGGCGGATACCAGGATGACGTCGCCTTGCTGATCTACCGACACCCGAAACCACTGGAAGTGACCATCCCGGCCGATGCGCTGCACCTGGCGCCGGCCCGCGCCGCCCTGCGTGACTGGTTGACCTCGGCCGGGATCGACCACGACCAGGCGCAGGACGTCCTGGTCGCCGCCGGCGAGGCCGTCACCAACGCCATCGAGCACGGATATCGCCACAGCCAGGGCGGCACGATCACCTTGCACGCCACGTCCGAAGTCGACCTGTTGCGCCTGACCATCACCGACGCCGGCTCCTGGAAACCGAAGGAGACCGGTTACACCCACCGCGGCCGCGGCATCCAGATCATGGAAGCGTTGATGGAGGACGTCTCGATCCTCCCCGATGCCGCCGGCACCGTTGTCCGCCTGTCGACGAGGATTCGCCGATGAGCACCCCGATGTCCGTTCGCGTAGAGCGGGCTGCCGACGGCCAGCTCGTATTGCTGGCGGCGGGCGAGATCGACGCCAGTAACGTGGCCGACTTTGCCGAGGCGCTCAACGCCGCGGTCAACGGCGGCAGCGCCCTCAGCGTGGACCTGAGCGCGGTGGACTACCTGGACAGTGCCGCGATCAACGCCCTTGTCCCGCATGCCGAATCGCTAGAGATCATCGCCAATCCGGTACTGATGCGGGTCCTGACGGTGAGCGGTCTCGCCGAACTCACCAAGATCCGGCCCGCAGTCGAACCCGAGGACTGACCCGCCTTCACAGCCCGCCGGGGCTCGTCAGCGCCAGCAGTCGCGACGTCGCGCGCAGATATTTCTTGCGGTACCCGCCCGCCAGCATCTCGTCGGAGAAGATGGTGTCGAGTTTGGCGCCGGAGGCCACCACCGGGATGCCCGCGTCGTAAAGCCGGTCGGTGAGGGCCACCAGCCGCAAGGCCACATTCTGGTCCTCGATCGAGTGGACGCCGGTGATGTACACGCACGCCACCCCTTCGATCAGGGTGAGATAGCGCGACGGGTGCATGGTCGCCAGATGCGCGCACAGCGCATCGAAATCGTCGAGGGTGGCGCCGGGCTGCGCGGCCGCCCTGGCCGCCACCGCCGCGTCGGTGAGCGGGTCCGGCGCCGGCGGCAGGCCACGGTGCCGGTAGTCCGGGCCTTCGATCCGCACCGTAGTGAAAATGCTTGCCAGCGTGTTGATTTCGCGCAGGAAATCTTGGGCGGCAAAGCGCCCCTCACCCAATTGCTCGGGCAGCGTGTTCGATGTCGCGGCGATCGAGACGCCGCGCTCCACGAGCTGAGACAGCAGCCGCGAGATCAGGGTGGTGTTACCCGGGTCGTCAAGTTCGAACTCGTCAATGCACACCACCACGTAGTCGGCGAGCAGATCGATGCACTCGACGAACCCGAAAACCCCGGCAAGCTGGGTCAGCTCCCCGAAGGTGGCGAACGCCTTGGGATGCTCGGCCGAGTCGGGCAGTTGCCGATAGGACGACGCCAGCAGATGGGTCTTGCCGACGCCGAACCCGCCGTCGAGATAGATACCGGTGCCGGGCAAGGTGTCCCGCTTACCGAACAGCTTCTTCTTCCCGGCCCGCCGACGGGCCGCCTCCACGCAGAACGCCTGGCAGGCGTCCACCGCCGCGGCCTGGGTGGGCTCGTCGGGGTCGGGCCGATATGTCGCGAAGCTGACGCCCGCGAACGTGGGCGGCGGGACGAGTTGGGCGACGAGCCGCTCCGGGGACACCGTCGGATGACGATCGACGAGGCGGTCCATGACACGAACCCTTCCACGTGCTGCAATCGTTCCTATGGCCGACCCGAGCTCCAACGACCCGGATGGGACGTACTTCACACTGCTGGGTGACGTCAGTGCCGTAGACGATGACCGGGTCTACGAGCTCTACGCCTACCCTGCCGCCGCGGAACGCTGCGTGGTTCGGGGCAACATGATCGCCAGTCTGGACGGCGGCGCCTCCACCGACGGCACCTCGGGCGGGCTTGGCGGCTCCGGTGACCGGAGGCTGTTCCGGGTGCTGCGCGAACTGGCCGACGTCATCGTCGTCGGTGCGGGCACCGCGCATGGCGAGGGCTACTCGGGTGCGCAGATGACGGTCGCGCAGCGCGGCAACCGGCAGCGCCGCGGACAGGGCGAAGTCCCGCCGATCGCGCTGGTCACCCGTTCCGGCCGAGTCGAGAACGACTGGCCGGTGCTGACCCGCACCGAGGTGACGCCGCTGGTGCTCACCTGTGCCGACGTCGCGGCGGACACCGGTACCCGACTGGGCGGCGCGGCCGAGGTGATCGCCTGCTCGGGCGACGACCCGGCCGAGGTGGACCCGGCCGTCGCGCTGGCCGCGCTGGCCGAGCGCGGTTTGCGCCGGGTGCTCTGCGAAGGCGGGCCCACGCTGTTGGGGACGTTCATCGACCACGGGCTGCTCGACGAGCTGTGCCTGACCACCGCCCCGATGCTGGTCGGCGGGGAGGCACCGCGAATCGTGGGCGGCTCCGGTCAGGTGCTGACCTCGATGCGCCGCACGCACCTGATGTCGGACGCCGAGGGCTATCTGTACGGGCGCTATACGCGCGTCGGCTGAGCTGTTCGCACCGGCGGTGTCGCTAGGGTGGTGGGCATGCGCGATCGTCGGGTCTGGGCCTCCCAGGCCACCGTCAGCCTCGGCACCGCCGCACTGACTGTTCTGCTGACCGGATGTGCCCCGTGGCTGGCCGCCAACCCGCAGTTCGCCAGCGACAAGGCACACAACCCGTCGGGCCCGACCACCACCAATCCGGCGGGTGGACCGCCGGCCATCGCGGCCCCCAAGAACGAGCTCGGCTGGAAAGACTGCACATCGAAGGTGTTCGGTGACGCCGGGACGCCGCCCGCGCCCGGCGTGATCCTCGAGTGCGCCAGCTATGACGCCGACCTCGACCCGATCGCCGGAGCCACCGGCACCGTGAGCATCGGTGTGGTGCGAGCCCGCTCGGTGCAGACCCCGCCCGACGCCGGGCCGCTGGTGTTCACCACCGGCACCGACATCCCGTCGTCGATGCAGCTTCCGGTGTGGTTGTCCCGGTCCGGCGCCGACGTCCTCAAAAGCCATCCTGTCGTCTCGGTGGACCGCCGCGGAATCGGCATGTCCAGCCCGGTGGATTGCCGCGACTCGTTCGACCGCCAGGAGATGCGCGACCAGGCACAGTTCGAGTCCGGCGACGACCCCGTGGCCAACCTCGGTGCGATCACCATGACCGCGACGACGAGCTGCACCGACACCATCGCGCCCGGCGACTCCGCCTACGACAATGCCCGCGCCGCCGAGGATCTCGAACGGCTGCGCAGCACCTGGGACGTGCCGGCGCTGGCTCTGATCGGTGTCGGCAACGGCGCGCAGGTCGCGCTGGCATACGCCGGTTCCCATCCCGACAAGGTGGCCCGGCTGGTGCTCGACTCCCCCGTGCCGCCCGGCGTCAACGCCGAAGCCGCGGCCGAGGAACAGGTCAAAGGCCAGCAGGCCGCCCTCGATGCGTTCGCCCAGCAATGTGTGGCGGTCAACTGCGCGCTCGGGCCCGACCCGAAGGGCGCCGTCGACTCGCTGCTGGCGGCCGCCCGGGCCGGCCGCGGTCCCGGCGGGGTCTCGGTGGCGGTGCTGGCCAACGCGATCGTCACCGCGCTGGGCTACCCCAGCGGCGACCGCATCGGCAGCACCGTGAGCCTGGCCAACGTTCTCGCCGCCGCCCGCGGCGGTGACGCCAACCAGCTGAACAGTCTGATCAACCGGGCCGCGGCGATGCGCGACAGCGACGGCCAGTTCATCAACTCCTGCAGCGACGCCCTGAACCGCCCGACACCCGACCGGGTGCGTGAACTCCTCGTCCAGTGGGGCAAGCTCTACCCACAGTTCGGGGCGGTCGGCGCGCTCGGCCTGGTCAAGTGCCTCAACTGGCCCAGCGGCGCGGCGCCCAAGGATCCGAAGGACCTGAAGGTCAACGTGCTGCTGCTGGGCGTGCAGAACGACCCGATCGCCGGCAACCAGGGTGTGCCCGCGTCGGCGGCCACGATCATCAACGCCGGCGCTGCCAGCAGGCGGGTGATGTGGCAGGGCATCGGGCACGGCGCCAGCATCTACACCGCCTGCGCGCTGCCGCCCATGATGAGCTATCTGGACAGCGGGAACATGCCGCCCACCGACACCTACTGCCCCGCCTGAGCATCTGACCCTTCCGGCCGGTGTACGGTGCGACCGTGGCGCTAGCTGACTCATCGCGATCCGGCCTGCTGGCCGCATTCCGCCCCCGAACCAGCCCACCCACCACCGCAGCGGTCCTGCGTTCGGTGCTGTGGCCGATCGCGATCATGTCGATCATTCACCGCAGCTACGTGCTGTCCACCAACGGTTACATCACCGACGACTTCGGGCCCGTCTACCGGGCGGTGTCGAACTTCCGCCGCGGGTTCGACATCTACAACGAGCACTTCGACTACGTCGACCCGCACTACCTGTATCCGCCCGGCGGCACCCTGCTGATGGCACCGTTCGGCTACCTGCCGGTCTTCGCCTCACACAACTGGTTCGTCTTCTTCAACACCGCGGCGATGATCATCGCCGCATGCCTGCTCGTGCGGCTGTTCAGGTTCCCGCTGAGCTCGGTGGCCCTGCCCGCGCTGCTGCTGGCGATGTTCTGCACCGAGTCGGTGACCAACACACTGGTGTTCACCAACATCAACGGCTGCATCCTGCTGTGCGAGGTGCTGTTCTTCCGCTGGCTGCTGGACGGCAAAGTCAGTCACCAGTGGTGGGCGGGCGTGGTGATCGGCCTGTCACTGGTGGTCAAACCGGTCCTCGGGGTGTTGCTGCTGCTGCCGCTGCTGAACAAGCAGTGGCGCGCGGTCGTCGCGGCGATCATCGTGCCGGTGGTGTTCAACCTGGCGGCCTGGCCGCTGGTCGCCGACCCGATGAACTTCGTCCAGCGCACCCTGCCCTACATCTTCTCCACCCGGGACTACTTCAATTCCTCCGTGCTGGGCAACGGCGTGTACTACGGGCTGCCGATGTGGCTGATCGTCGCGCTGCGGGTGATCTTCCTGGCGCTGGCCGTGGCCAGCCTGTGGCTCCTGCACCGCTACTACAAGCACCGCGATCCGCTGTTCTGGATGCTCACCTCGTCGGGTGTGCTGCTGATCGCCTCGTGGCTGGTGCTGTCGCTCGCCCAGGGCTACTACTCGATGATGTTGTTCCCGTTCCTGATGACGGTCGTCCTGCCGAACTCGGTGGTGCGGAACTGGCCGGCCTGGCTGGCCACCTACGGGTTCTTGACCATGGACCGCTGGCTGATGTGGCGCTGGCCGACGACCGGGCGCTTCCTGGAGTACATGAAGATCACCTACGGCTGGTCGCTCATGCTGGTCGTGGTCTTCTGCGTGCTGTACTTCCGCTACGCCGACGCCAAGGCCGATGACCGACTGGCCGACGGTATCGATCCGCCGTGGATGCGCGAACCCCGGCGGGACGCCGCGGTAACGTGAATGCATGAGTTCCATTCCCGCCCCGAAGCTGGAACTGACCGACGACGAGTGGCGCAAGC
Source organism: Mycobacterium sp. (assembly GCA_021732005.1). GTDB lineage: Bacteria > Actinomycetota > Actinomycetes > Mycobacteriales > Mycobacteriaceae > Mycobacterium. The sequence continues at coordinate 49,117 of JAKFVT010000029.1, forward strand.
GGCTGAATCCGGCTGAATACGCCGTCCTCCGCGAGGCCGGCACCGAGCGTCCGTTCACCGGCGAGTACACCGACACCAAGACCGAAGGCGTCTACGCCTGCCGGGCCTGCGGCGCCGAATTGTTCCGCAGCACCGAGAAATTCGAATCGCACTGCGGCTGGCCGTCGTTCTTCGACCCGTCGCACTCCGAAGCCGTCATTCTGCGTCCGGATGACACCCTCGGTATGCACCGGGTGGAAGTCCTGTGCGCGAACTGCCACAGCCATCTCGGTCACGTGTTCAGCGGTGAGGGCTACCCGACCCCGACCGACCAGCGCTACTGCATCAATTCGATTTCGCTCACGCTGGTGCCCACGGCGGATTAGCGAGCATCGCGAGCAGCCGTTCGAATGGCACCGGCGGACTGAAGTAATAGCCTTGCCCGACGTCGCAGCCGTATTCGCGCAACTGCTCCAGCGTTTCGACGTCCTCGATCCCTTCGGCGACGGTGGCCAGTCCCAGCTCGTGAGCGAGGTTGACCACCGCCCGAACAACCGCTGCCGCACGAAGATCCGACGTGATCGGCGCGATGAAGCGACGATCCAGCTTCACGTGATCGATGGGCAGATCGCGTAGATACGACAGAGCCGAGTAGCCACTCCCAAAGTCGTCGACAGCGATCTTGACCCCCTTGGCGCGCAGGTCGCGCAAGACCCGCGAGGCCTGCTCCAGCCCTTCCAACACCACATCCTCGGTGATCTCGACGATCAGCGCCGACGCCGCAAGTCCACGGTCTCGCAGGGCATCTGACACGGTCGTGGCCAGCCGGGTGGTGCCCAGCGACGGCGCGGACACGTTCACCGCGACCGACATGGCGAACCCCGCGTCGTGCCAGACCCGAGCGTCGTCGAGGGCTCGGTTCACCACGTGGTCGGTGACGGCGCCCATCAGCCCATGCCGACGAACCAGCGGCATGAACTCGTCAGGACTGAGCAGCCCGCGCTCGGGATGCGGCCAGCGCACCAACGCCTCGGCCGCAACGATGTCGCAGGTGCGGAGGTCGAGCTTGGGCTGATAGACCAGCGTGAGCTGACCCTGGTCGATCGCGCGCCGGAGCTCACCGAGCAGCCGAACCGCCGACCCACGGGCCCCGGTGGCTCCACTCTGCGGTGCAGGCGGCACGGCACCTGCGGCGAAGTAGTCGGCTTCCATCTCGGCGGTGAACGTGTGCACTCCCGCAACGCGAGATGTCTTGGCCGCGTCCAGCGCAATGTCCGAACGCTTCAAGAGTTCCTCGGCACTGACGTCGGGATCATCGCTGTCGGCCACCGCAAGGCCGACGCTGGCCCGGACCATCAGCTCCTGACCGTCCACGGCATACGGCAGGTCGAACGACTCCGCGACCCGGTGGGCGATGACGTGTGAATGGTCGTCGGCGCCCTGGATGAGGACGGCGAACTCGTCACCGCCGACGCGGGCCACGGTGTCGCCGGTCCGGACAACGGTGAGGATTCGCAAGCCCACAAGGTTGAGCAGTTCGTCTCCGGCCCGATGGCCGAAAGTCTCGTTGACCATTTTGAATTCGTCGATATCGAGAGCCATCACCGCGACCGACACCCCACCTCGGTCGCGCATCTGCATGGCATGACTCACCCGGTCGTGGAACACCGCCCGGTTGGCCAAGCCGGTCAACGGATCGCGAAGGGCCTGGTTGGTGACGGCCGCGAACAGCCTCCGGTTCTCGCCGACGACAATCAGCTGACGAGCCAGGAACGCGGCGATCAGCAGGCCGCCGGCGACCGTCGTCGGGCTGGTGAGCATCTCGTTCGGTTCCCGACTGAACGTCGCCACGGTTGCCGCGGCCACCGGAACGAAGGGCAGTAGCACCGAAGCCGACGACGGCGGACGCACCACAACGGCGTGCCGATACTCACATGTCCGCCCGGCAATGGCGGCAGCGACGAACAACAAGAGCCCGGCGAGCCATCCCACCGCGATGACCCGATGATCTGAATAGCGCTGTGCCGCAATGTAAGAAACGGCAGCATCATTGGTCACAGCGAAACAGATGCTGGCCGCGGTGATCAGGCCGGTCGTCAAGCGTTGGCCCGGTAAGGCCCTCATGAACACCAGGAGGGCAATCGTCACCAACGCCGCGTCCAACATCGGGTAGGCCGTCGACGTGGCCAACAGAACCCGATCGCCGGGACGGTTCTGATATGCGTCCTCTAGTGCACCGATCCAGGCCACAATCACGAATGACCCGGCGACGACGAGCCCGTCGAGCAGCAACCGAACGCGCGACATCCGGCCCAGCCCCAACGGGAGCAGCAGCACCAGGACACACCCGCCGAGCGGAAGGAGTAGGCGCAGCAGGTCCGCTTCAAATGGGAACACTCGTTCGCGACCGCCGAGCGCATCCCATGCCCGCACCCCGACTCCGATGCCGAACGCCGCAAGACCTGACGCAAGTCCCAACCAGGCCAACCGGGCCTGCCCCCGGCTCAGTAGCGCCGTCCGCACAGTCGCGCCGACTGCCAACACCGCCACGAGGGTCAGGGTGATCTTGAAGACAGCAATGGTTGGGGCGCTTGGCGAATGTCGGATCGCGACGGCGGCAATCGCCGGCAGTAAGGCCGCGGCAAGGACAGCAGCAAGGACAGGCCTGGACTTGCCAAGCAGCTGTCGCATAGGCCTCTACCCCCGCACTGAAAAGTCTCGACAGCCTAACAACCTTTCACCCCCGTTCCAGGTATGGACCCAGGGCGCCCAACAGGCAGGCCGGCTACCCGGCCGTTCACCAAATCTGGCACCTGGTCGGCTGTCACCGGGACTCCGTAGAAGTAGCCCTGTCCGACGTCACACCCCAGTTCGCGGACCAGCGCGGCGGTTTCGGCGTCCTCAACGCCCTCCACCACCACCGTCAGGTCCAGTACATGAGCAAGGTCGACGACAGCCCGCACCACCGCCGCCGCCCGTTCGTCAGCGGAGATCGGCGCAATGAAGCTGCGGTCCAACTTCACTTCGTCGATCGGCAGGTCCCGCAAGTAGGAAAGTGCCGAGTATCCACTGCCGAAGTCATCGATCGCTATTCGAATTCCACTGCGCCGCAATTGATTCAATACAAGACGGGTCCGCTCCGTGCTGTCCAGGAAGAGTTCTTCGGTGATCTCCACCGCCAAGGCCGATGGCGGCAAGCCGTGGTCGTCCAGCACCTGCGCGATCCTGGCCGGCAGGCCGACGTTGGCCATCGACGGCGCGAATAGATTGACTGCCACCGGAATATCGGCACCAGCGCGGTGCCAGTCCAGCGCGTCATCAAGGGCGTGGCTGATGACCATCTGGGTGACCGAACCCATGAGCCCATGGCGTCGCACCAAAGGCAGGAACGCCTCGGGCGCCAGGACGGTGCCGTCGGGCTGCGGCCAGCGCAGAAGGGCCTCGACGCCGACGATGAGGCCGGTCTTCAGATCGATCTTTGGCTGATAGACCAGCGTGAGTGCGCCCTCGTCGATCGCCACCCGGAGTCTGCCCAGCAACTGAATCGCCCCGGCCGCCCCCGATCCGGGAGGCGGTGCCGTCTGGCCGAACAGCCTCTTCTCGTCCACTTCGGTCAGCAACTGCATCTCCGGGGAGTACGTCTGCACCACTCGAGCCCGTGACCGCTTGGCGGAGTACATCGCGGTGTCGGCCCGCTGCAGCAATTCGTCGGCCGTCAGGTGCGGCTCATCCGGCTCGGCAAGTGCGAGTCCGACACTCGGGCGCATCAACAGCTCGTGGCCGCTGAGGACGAACGGCTCCTCGAAGGCCTCGACGACGCGGTTGCCGACCAGCTCGGCCACGTCGTCGCCCCCCTCGACGAGGATCGAGAACTCGTCGCCCCCGAGCCGGGCCACCGTGTCACCCGGCCGCACGCAACGACGCAGCCGCTGGGCGACCCCAACCAGCAGGTCATCACCCACCAGATGGCCGAGGTGATCGTTGACAAGCTTGAACTCGTTGAGGTCCACCGCCAGGACTGCGAGCGAAAGACCTTCCCGCTCACGGAGGTGCATCGCGCGGCTGATGCGGTCGCTGAACAACGCGCGGTTGGCCAGCCCGGTGAGCGGGTCGTGCAGCGCCTGTTGGGCGACCGTGGCCACCAGCAGCCGATTCTCCCTCACCGCGAGGAACTGACGGCCCAGCACAGTCACCACCAGAATGCTCGCCACGATCAAAACCGGCCGAGACTTCAGATCCGGGACCGGTTGCGCAGCGGCCACCACCCCGGCGACCAACAAGGGTGTGTACGGCAGCCACACCGATGCCCAGCCCGGCAGGGCGAACGAGTTGCGCCGTTTGTGTTTACCTTCGTGAGCCGCGGACGCTGCCACGCTGATGAACAGCAGGCCGGCTGCCCACCCGACGTCGATGACATTGCCGGAGCGATAGGAACCCGTTGCCGAGAGATACGCAAAGGCGCTGTCCGCCAACGCGAAACAGGTCAGCCCCGCGGTCAGCAGGATCAGTGACAGCCGGTGCTGGCCGGTCGACCTGACCAGCACCACGCCGGCCACCGTGAGGATGATGATGTCGGACAACGGATATGCCAGCGAGATGACGAAGGCGAGCTGATCCGACGTGGAGGACTGATAGAGCGGGTGCAGAATCGTCACCCAACTCACCAGGAAGAGCGAGCCCGCCATGATCAAGCCGTCGAGGAACAGCCGTCCCCGCGACTGGCTGGTGTGCTCGGCGGGAAGCAGCAGCAGGGCGGCGCAGGCGCCCACGGGCATCACCAGGAACGCCACATCGGCGACCGACGGGAATGGTGGCTGGTGCAGGTGGACCTCGTAGAAGGTCCAGATCGCTTCGCCCACAGTCCATCCCAGCAAGCCGACGGTCATCGACACCCACGCCAACCGCTGACGGCCCCACAGCGACCGCGCCGCCATGGCGGAGAACGCGACTGCTGGCATCGCGAGGACGATAAGCGCGACATCGTCGAAAATGGTCAGTGTCGGACCGTGCAGCCAGCCGCTCAAGATAACGGAGAGAAACACGACGAACACCACGACCGCACCGACCGCGGCACGAGAAGTCTTGGGCATGGTGCGCCCCCTCCCCCGTCGGCCACCGAAGACAATATTGACGGCCGGCGTCAGCATACCTACCGGATCAGCTCGACGTGGGACACATCGGACTCTGACCAATGGCAGGAGCCGTTCCGCAGCGAACAGCCCAACGTCCGGCACGCGCCGTCGTGATCACATTTCTTGAGAATTGCGCGCACCTTGTCGGCTGTCAGCGGCGTGCTGAAGTAGTAGCCCTGTCCGATATGGCAGCCGTGCTCACGCAACCAGTCGGCGGTGGTCGCGGTCTCGATCCCCTCGGCGACGGTGGTCAGGCCAAGTTCGTTCGCCAGGTTGAGCACGGCCCGGACCACGGCGGACGCCCGTTGGTCGGCGGGGATCGGCGCGATGAAGTGCCGGTCCAGCTTGACTTCGTCGACGGTGAGGTCACGCATGTAGGACAGAGCCGAATAGCCACTGCCGAAATCGTCGATGGCGATCCGAATCCCGAACTCCTGCAACTGATTCAACACTGACTTGGTGCGCTCCATGTGGTCCAGGAACAGGTCCTCGGTGATCTCGACGGTCAACTGCGACGGACTCAGGTTGCGATCGGCAAGCGCCTTGGCGAACTTGCCGGGCAAGCGCAGGTCGGCCATCGACGGCGCGAACATGTTGACCGCGATGGGAACCTCGAGGGAGTCTTCCCGCCAGCGCACCACGTCGTCGAGAGCCTGGTTGACCACCAGGTCCGTGATCGACCCCATCAACCCATAGCGGCGGACCAGGGGAAGAAATTCATCGGGCGACAGCAGGCCGCGCTTGGGGTGCGGCCAGCGCACCAGCGCCTCCACCCCCACGATCGATGCGGTATTCAGGTCGAACTTCGGCTGGTACACCAGGGTCAGCTCGAATTGATCGATGGCCTGACGCAGCTCGCCCAGCAGCCGGATCGTGCTGGCGCCGCTGCGGGATGCCGGCATCGGCCCGCTGGCGAATAGGTCGCCGTCGGGTGTTTCAGCCAGCAGCATCTCCGCGTTGAACGGGTGCACTCCGCCGGTGCGGGACCGCTTCGCCGAGTACATCGCGATGTCGGCCCGCTTGAGCAGGTCCTCGGCCAGCAGATCGGGTTCATCCTGCTCGGCGACCGCGAGGCCGATGCTGGGCCGGATCAGCAGATCCTGGCCGTCGACGATGAACGGCTCGTCGAAGGCCTCGACCACCCGGTGGGCGACCAGTTGGGATTTGTCGACCCGGCCCTCGATCAAGACCGCGAACTCGTCACCGCCCAAGCGCGCCACCGTGTCACCGGCCCGCACGCTCCCGACGATCCGTTCGGCGACCAGGCTGAGCAGCTCGTCCCCGACCGGGTGGCCGAGGGTGTCGTTGACCACCTTGAAGTCGTCGAGATCCATGACCAGAACCCCGACCGAGAGCCCGTCGCGCTCACGCATCTGCATGGCGTGACTCAGTCGATCCCGGAACACGATGCGGTTGCCAACGCCGGTCAGCGGATCGCGCAGGGCCTGGTCGGCGACCGTCGCCAGCAAGCTGCGGTTCTCGCTCATCACCAGCAGCTGGCGGGCGCTGAACGCGAGCAACAGCACGAGCCCGATCACCGGCACCGGCCCGGCCTTCAGCTCTTCTGGCGATTGGGTGAACACAGCCGCGCTGGCCAGCATCACCGGCACAAAGGGCAACCAGACCGATGTCCACGAAACAGGTTGTGCAGCAACCATTTCCCGATGAGCAAAGCCGCGCCCGGTCAGGGCTGCAAGCATGAACAGCGCGAGTCCGATCAGCCATCCCAAGTACAGCAGCACCGTATCCGTCGGTTGTTGTGTTGCCGTGAGATAGACGAACACGCCATCGGAGATCGCGATACCCGCCATGCCCGAGGTCAGCAGCGCCAGGGTCCGGCGCTGACCACCTTGCGCACGCGCGACGACCAGGACGCCGATGGTCAGCACTGCCGCATCCAGCACGGGATAACTAGCCGAGACGGCCACTTTGAGTCGGTCGCCGGGAGCAGACGTCCAGACCTCATCAAGCACGGAGATCCAGCCGACAACTGTGAAGGACCCCGCGACGACCAGAGCGTCGAGGACCAGCCTGGTCCTCGACGTGCGACTGAACCCCGAGGACAGACACAGCAGCGCGATCGCGGTAGCAATCGGCAACACCAGATACGCGGCGTCCGCCACTGAAGGGTATGGGTTCTCGAATTCGACCAGCCGATAAGCAAGCCACAGAACAGCGCCGAGTGTGAAGGAAGCGAGCCCGATTGACATGGTGGCCCACGCGATTCGCGCCCGGCCGCGGCCAGTCCGCGCGGTGATCGCCGTGGTCACCGTCGCAACAGCAGCCAGCGCTGTCATCAGGTTGTCAGCGGCGCCGGCGAGTGAAATGCGCAACCCGCTCAGCCATCCGGCGAGCGCTAGCATCATCCCGATTGCAAGCACGGACACGACGGTGCCGACGACCAAGACGATCGTCTGCTTCGCCCTCAGCCCTCTCACCCGGGCCCCCGATCGTGTCGGCCGTGCAGAACTCACGGTTCCGCAATCGTAGCGAACTAAGGGCCGCCGAACAGGGACTTCGCAGGCGCGTTTGCTAGGGCAGCTTGGCGACCAATTCCTCCACACCGATCCGCGGACCGGTGAAGAACGGGACTTCTTCGCGCACGTGCCGGCGGGCTTCAGTGGCGCGCAAGTCCCGCATCAGGTCGACGATGCGGTAGAGCTCAGGGGCTTCGAACGCCAGAATCCACTCGTAGTCGCCGAGCGCGAAGGCGGGCACGGTATTGGCGCGCACATCCTTGTAGCTGCGGGCGGCCATGCCGTGGTCGGCCAGCATCTTGCGGCGGTCCTCGTCGGGCAGCAGATACCAGTCCAGCGAACGCACGAACGGGTAGACGCAGACGTAATTGCCCGGCTCCTCGCCGGCCAGAAATGCCGGGATGTGGCTCTTGTTGAACTCCGCAGGCCGGTGCAGGGCAACGGCGCTCCACACCGGGGTGACGGCCCGGCCCAGGGTTGTGGTGCGGCGGAAGTCGTTATAGGTCGCCTGCAGGGACTCGATCCGCTCGGCGTGCGTCCAGAACATGAAGTCGGCGTCGGCGCGCAGACCCGCGACGTCGTAGATGCCGCGCACCACGACGCCGTTGTCCTCCTGCTGTTTGAGGAAGGTCGCCGTCTCGTCGGCGACGGCGGCGCGGGTTTCTTCGTCGAAGCCCAGCTCGCCCGGTTCCGCCGCGAAGGTCGAGAACATGACGTAACGGATCGTGGCGTTGAGCTCGTCGAAGTCCAGTTTGGCCATGGCACCTATCGTGCCACGCGGCGGTTCCCCTATCGGCGGATGGTGGCGGCCGCCACAGCCTCGGCAGCGCGGCCCGCCACGCCCACGCAGGCGGGCACCCCGATGCCGTCGAGGTAGTTGCCTGCGATCGCCAGGGTGGGCGGCAACCCGGCGCGCAGCCCCGCGGCCAGCTCGCGATGCCCGGGCGAATACTGCGGCATCGCGTCCAGCCAGCGGTGCACCCGCACATCGACCGGGTCGACCGCGATCCCGAACACCGTCAACACATCAGCCAGCGCCCAGCTCTGCAGTTCGGTGTCCGACGTCGCGCGCGCCAGGTCATCACCGAAGCGCCCGAACGACAACCGCAACAACTCGGCGTTGCCGCGCGATCCCCACTTGCGGGTGGACAGCGTGATCGCCTTGGTGTGCAAGCGCTCTCCGGTCGCGACCAGCACACCGGACTGCGCGGGCAGGGGTGTCCCACCGGGAACGGCCAGTGCCAGCACCGCTGCGGAGGCAACCGGAATCCGGGCTGCCGCCGCGCCGGCGGTGGGCGCGATGTCGGCCAGCAATGGCGCAAGCCGAGGGGCCGGCACCGCGACGATCACCCCGTCGGCACCCCACTGCCGGCCGTCGTCATCGCGCAGGCTCCACCCGGTCCCGTCGCGTGCGATGTGCTGTATCGACGTTTGCACCCACTGCAGCCGGCTGCGTGCCACCAGCGCGTCGAGCAACACCTGGTAGCCGCCGTCGATGGCACCGAACACCGGGCCCTGCGTGCTACCCGGCAGTGCACGGCGGCCCGCATCGGTGAGGCTGGGGGCGCCCGCGTCAAGCGCGGCAGCCACCGTGGGCACCGCGGAACGGATGCCGATGGTGGCCGCCGAGCCGGCATAGACGCCGGACAGCATCGGGTCGACCGAGCGGGCGACGACCTGGTCCCCGAACCGGTCGGCGACCACGGCGCCGACCGCCGGGTCGGAGCCCGGCTGCCAGTGCAGGGGCCGGCTGGGCTCGGCAGCCATCTTCGCGATCGTCGCATCGTCGACCAGGCCGGTCACCGAGGCGGCGGAGGTCGGGATGCCGTTGACGGTGTCAGCCGGCAGCGGATGCAGGCGGCCCTGGCTGTAGATGGTGGGGCGCACCCCCGTGGTGCTGATCTGGCGACCCGCCAGGCCGAGTTCGGTCAGCAGTGCCGGCACCTCCGGGCGACGCACCACGAACGCCTCGGCACCGATGTCCATCGGCTGGCCGGCGATCCGTTCGGTGCGCAGGATCCCACCGAGGCGGTCAGCGGGGTCGAACACCGTGATGTCGGCATCCGCACCGGCCAGCGTGCGTAGCCGATAGGCCGCGACCAAACCCGAAATGCCGCCCCCAACAACGCAATACCGCTCTGTCACAACGAGTGCACCAGCGCGACCAGATCTGTCAGGATCCCCGGATCGGTGGGCGGCAGTACGCCGTGCCCCAGGTTGAAGATGTGCCCCGCCGCGCCGGCGTCGACCGCCAGCCTGCCGTCGTCGACCACCGCCCGCGCCGCCTGCTCGACGACCGGCCAGCCGGCCAGCAGCACGACCGGATCCAGGTTGCCCTGCAGCGCCAGCTTCGGGCCCACCCGCAGGGCGGCGTCGGCCAGCGCGGTGCGCCAGTCCACGCCGACGACCGTCGCGCCGGCCTCACCCATGGCGCCCAGCAATTCCGCGGTGCCCACCCCGAAGTGCGTCATCGGCACCCGGTAGTCGGCCAGCGCGGCGAACACCCGCGAGCTGTGCGGCAGCACGTGGGTCCGGTAGTCGGCCAGCGACAGCGTGCCCGCCCACGAGTCGAACACCTGGATGGCGTCGACACCGGCGTCGAGCTGCACCTTCAGGAAGGCGATCGTCAGGTCGGTCAACAATCCCATAAGCGCATGCCACGTCGAGGGGTCGGCGAACATCATCGCCTTGGTCCGCTCGTGCAGCTTGCTCGGCCCGCCCTCCACCAGGTAGGACGCCAGCGTGAACGGCGCGCCGGCAAAACCGATCAGCGGAACCTCACCGAGTTCACCGACCAGCAGGCCCACCGCGTCCGAGACCGCGCTGACCCGTTGTAGCTCAAGACCTTTCAGCGCGGCGACATCGGCCGCGGTCCGCACCGGATTGTCGATCACCGGACCGACGTCGGGAACGATGTCCAGGCCGATGCCCGCAGCGCGCATCGGAACCACGATGTCGGAGAACAGGATCGCCGCGTCCACCCCGTGCCTGCGCACCGGCTGAAGGGTGATCTCGCTGATCAAGGCCGGGTCGAAGCAGGCCTGCATCATCGTGTTCTTGGCCCGCAGTTCGCGGTACTCGGGCAGCGATCGGCCGGCCTGGCGCATGAACCACACCGGGATGCGGCTGGGTTTGCGGCCAGTGGCGGCGGCCAGATAGGGCGCCTCAGGCAGCTGGCGACGGGTACTCATCGCGTCAATGCTGCCACGGGCCGGTCAGCCCGGCCCATGAGCCCTCAGGCCGCCGGAGCCGATCCCCGGGTCGCTCCGCTCCTGCCCGCCGGACCCATCCCCGGGTCGCTCCGCTCCTGCCCGCCGGATGGCACCAAATCGGCGCGCCTGCCCGCCCGGCCTCGACGATAGGGCTAGCGTCAATCGACGTGACCACTGCGGAACCCGCGCTTTTCCGCGAGGCGGTGGCGGCGATGAACACCGCTCAGGTACGGGCGGAGATCGAACTCGGTCCGATCCGTCCCCCTCAACGTCTCGCGCCGTACAGCTATGCGCTGGGCGCCGAGGTCAAACACCCCGATACCGAGATCGTCCCGGAAACCTCCGACGGTGATGCGTTCGGCCGTTTGATCCTGCTGCACGATCCCGAGGGCTCGGAAGCCTGGGACGGCACCATGCGCCTGGTCGCCTACATCCAGGCCGACCTGGACTCCAGCGAGGCTGTCGACCCGCTTCTGCCCGAGGTGGCCTGGAGCTGGCTGGTCGACGCCCTCGAAAGCCGCTCCGAACACGTCACCGCACTCGGCGGCACCGTCACGGCCACCACCTCGGTGCGCTACGGCGACATCTCCGGCCCGCCCCGCGCCCACCAGCTCGAGATGCGTGCATCGTGGACGGCCACCACCATGGCGCTCGACACACACGTCCAGGCATTCTGCGAAGTCCTCGAACACGCCGCGGGTCTGCCGCCGGTCGGAGTGACGGACCTAGGTTCCCGCTCCCGCGCCTGACATGACACCAGACGATGACGCCGCGACCGCGGCGCCCGATGCCGCAGCCGAGGACGCCCCCGAGGCGATTCCCCTGCTCAGCCCGTCCGAGGGTGTGCCGCCGCTGTCGGTCAGCGCCGACGAGATCGCCCGGGCCGCCGACCAGCTGGCGAAGGGCCGCGGGCCGTTCGCCGTCGACGCCGAACGCGCGTCGGGTTTCCGGTACTCCAACCGCGCCTACCTGATCCAGATTCGCCGCACCGGCGCAGGCACCGTCCTGATCGACCCGGTCAACCACGGCAGCAGCCCGATCGACGTGCTGCGGCCGGTGGCCGAGGTGCTGGCCGACGACGAATGGATCCTGCACGCCGCCGATCAGGACCTGCCCTGCCTTGCCGAGGTGGGGATGCACCCGCCCGCGCTCTACGACACCGAATTGGCCGGACGGCTGGCCGGATTCGAACGGGTCAACCTGGCGGCAATGGTGCAACGCCTGCTCGGCCTCGGGCTCGCCAAGGGGCACGGCGCGGCGGACTGGTCCAAACGTCCCCTGCCCGACGAGTGGCTGAACTACGCCGCACTGGATGTCGAAGTACTGATCGCCCTGCGCCACGCGATCGATGACGTGCTCACCGAGCAAGACAAATCCGGTTGGGCCGCAGAAGAATTCGAGCATCTTCGCCGTTCCGAGGCCACCCCGACCCGACGTGACCGCTGGCGGCGGACCTCAGGTCTGCACAAGGTCCGCAACCGCCAGGCCCTGGCCGCGGTGCGCGAACTGTGGACGGTGCGCGATCAGATCGCCCGCCGCCGCGACATCGCTCCGGGGCGCATCCTGCCGGACTCGGCGATCATCGCCGCGGCCGTCGCAGACCCCAAGACCGTCGAGGATCTGACCAAGCTGCCGATTTTCGGGGGGCACAAACAGCGTCGCAGCGCCCACGTCTGGCTGGCGGCACTGGAGTCCGCCCGCACCAACCCCGACCCGCCCGACAGCGCAGAACCGCAGAACGGGCCGCCGCCGGCGGTGCGCTGGGCCAAACGCAAGCCCGAGGCCGCAGCCCGGCTCGACGCCGCCCGGGCGCGCCTGTCCGAGTTGTCCGATCGGGTACGGGTTCCCACCGAGAACCTGGTGTCCCCGGAACTCGTCCGCAGGCTGTGCTGGGATTGGCAGGACACCGGCGATGTCAGCGCGGCCATCGATTCAGTCCTGCGCGACGGCGGGGCCAGACAATGGCAGCGTTCGCTCGTGGTCCCGGTGCTCGCAGAGGCGCTGAGTTCCGCTCCCGCCGAAGAGGCGTGAGTCAGTTCGTCTTTTCGGCAGAATCGCTGACCGTGTCGTCGAGCGTTCCAAGTGCGGCCACCCAGCCGGTGACCTGACGGGCGATGTTCTGCTCGGTCAGGCCGATCTCCTCCAGCACCTCAGCGCGGCCGGCGTGGTCGATGAACCGTTGCGGCACACCGAGATCGCGACACGGCACGTCGATGCCCGCTGCACGCAGGTAAGCCGAGACGGTGGAGCCGATGCCACCGTGCACACCGCTGTCCTCCATCGTCACCACCAGCTTGTGCGATGCGGCAAGCGGCGCAATCCCGTCGGGCACCGGGAGCACCCAGCGTGGGTCGACCACCGTCACCCCGATGCCCTGATTGCGCAGTCGCTGTGCGACTTTCAGCGCCATCGGTGCGAACGAACCCACCGCCACGAGCAGGACGTCCTGACTCAGGCCGTCGGCCGGGCGAGCCAGGATGTCCATACCGGTCACCCGCTCGAGTGCCGGAATATCCTCGCCCACTTCGCCTTTGGGGAATCGGATAGCGGTCGGGCCGTCGTTGATCTCGAGCGCCTCGCCGAGTTCCTCACGCAAACGAGCGCCGTCGCGCGGCGCTGCCACCCGCATGCCGGGAACGATGCCCAGGATCGACAGATCCCACATGCCGTTGTGGCTGGCGCCGTCGTTGCCGGTGACCCCGGCACGATCCAGCACGATCGTCACCGGCAGCTTGTGCAGGGCGACGTCCATCATCATCTGGTCGAACGCACGATTGAGGAACGTCGAATAGATCGCCACCACCGGATGCAGGCCGCCCATCGCCAACCCGGCCGCCGATGTCATCGCGTGCTGCTCGGCGATGCCGACATCGAACAACCGGTCCGGAAAGCGCTCGCCGAATGCCGACAGCCCGGTCGGACCGGGCATCGCCGCGGTGATCGCCACGATGTCGCGCCGTTTGGCGGCGTATGAGATCAGCGAATCGGAGAACACCGACGTCCAGCCCGGCGCGGCCGACTTCGTGGCCAGGCCGGTGTCAGGATCGATGACGCCGCAGGAGTGCATCTGCTCGGCCTCGTCGTTCTCGGCCGGGGCGTACCCCATGCCCTTGCGGGTGACCACGTGCACGATCACCGGGGCCTTGAAGCCGCGGGCGTGCCGAAGCGCGCTCTCGACCGCATGCTCGTCGTGGCCGTCGATCGGGCCGACGTACTTCAGACCGAGGTCGGTGAACAGCACCTGCGGTGACAGCGCGTCCTTGATGCCGGCCTTCACGCTGTGCATGGCCTGGTAGCAGGCCTCGCCGATAACTGGCATCCCGCGCACGGCGACCCGGCCACGCTCCAGCACCCGCTCGTAGCCCGGCTGCAGCCGCAGCCCGGCCAGATGGTCGGCCAGCCCGCCGATGGTCGGCGCGTAGGAACGCCCGTTGTCGTTGACGACGATGATCACCGGCCGTTTGGCGGCGGCGATGTTGTTCAGGGCTTCCCAGCACATGCCGCCGGTCAGCGCGCCATCGCCCACCACCGCCACCACGTGCCGGTTGCGATGTCCGGTCAGCTCGAAGGCTTTGGCCAGACCGTCGGCGTAGGACAGGGCGGCCGACGCATGGCTGGATTCCACCCAGTCGTGCTCGCTCTCGGCCCGCGCCGGATATCCCGACAGGCCGTCCTTCTTGCGCAGCGTGTCGAAGTCGGCGGCGCGGCCGGTGAGCATCTTGTGCACGTAGGCCTGATGACCGGTGTCGAAGAGGATCGGATCATGCGGAGAGTCGAAGACGCGGTGCAGCGCCAGGGTCAACTCGACAACACCGAGATTGGGCCCGAGGTGGCCGCCCGTGGCAGCGACCTTGTGGATCAAGAACTGGCGAATCTCAGCAGCCAGATCTGTCAGCTGGGCCTGGGACAGGTGTTGCAGATCTGCGGGGCCGCGTACCTGTTCAAGCATCTGGCCAGTCTACGCACCGTAGTAGTGATCAGTCCTGTCCAGACTCGTAGATGTCGGGCACACCGTCGTGGTCGAGATCGCGGCTTTCCAGCTCCCACACCAGCCGGTAATGCCGGTTGCGCAGCCGCAGCACGACCGACGCGAGTAGGGCGGCCAGCAAACTTCCTGCCAGCACTGCGACCTTGACGACGTCGTGGCGTTCGGAGCCCGGATCGTAGGCCAATTCGCCGATCAGCAGCGACACCGTGAACCCGATGCCGGCCAGCATCGACATACCGAACACGTCGACCCAGCGCAAAGCCGAGTCGAGCCGGGCGCGGGTCACCGCTGCCAGCACCCAGGTCGTGCCGAAGACCCCGACCGTCTTGCCGACCACCAGCGCGGCGACGATGCCCATCGCGATCGGATCGGACAGTGCCGTTATCAAACCGTCATAGCCACCGAAGGTCACACCGGCGGCGAAGAACGCGAACACCGGCACCGCGAAACCCGCCGACACCGGGCGCATCCGGTGCTCGAAATGCTCGGCTAGCCCGGGGCCGGCCTCCGGACCACCGGCAGCTGCGCTGCGCATGACCGGCACCGCGAAACCCAACAGCACCCCCGCGACCGTCGCATGCACGCCGGACTCGTGGACAAAGGCCCAAGTCAGCGCGGCCAATGGGATCAGCAGCCACCAGGACCGGATCCGGCGCTGTACGAGCACCGTGAACAGAGCCAGTGGGATCAGCGCGACCAGCAGCGCGGTGAGATTGATCTTCTCGGTGTAGAACACCGCGATCACCGTGATCGCCAGCAGGTCGTCGACGACGGCGAGGGTCAGCAGGAACGTGCGCAGCGCCCCCGGCAGATGGGTGGACAGCACAGCCAGCACCGCGACCGCGAACGCAATGTCGGTCGCCGTCGGGATGGCCCAGCCCCGCGCCGCGCCGCCACCTTCACCGAAGGTGAACGAGACGAAGATCACTGCCGGTACCACCATGCCGCCCACCGCGGCCGCGATCGGCAACGCGGCGCGACCGGGATCGCGAAGATCGCCTGCGACGAACTCGCGCTTGAGTTCGAGCCCGACGACGAAGAAGAAGATCGCCAGCAGACCGTCTGCCGCCCAACCGCCCAGCGTCAGATCGAGGTGCAGGCCCAGCCGGTCGGTGCCGACGTGGAAGTCCCCCAGCCGGTGGTAGGCCGCCGACCAGGGTGAGTTGGCCCAGATCAGGGCGATCGCCGCGGCCACCAGCAGCAGCGCGCCACCGACCGTCTCTTTGCGCAGGATCCCGCTGATGCGCGATGTCTCCGCCCACGATCCCCGGGCGAACAGCGCGCGGGCGAGATTCGGCTTGCGGTCGGCCACCAGTCTCCTCAGACATCGACGGGCATGGAAAAGCTCACGCCGACCAGACTTCCCGGCACACCTGTGCAAGCACTCTAGTCGCCAGGCGTCAGCGGGTGAGTATCGCGACGCACTCGACGTGATGGGTGAGCGGAAACGAGTCGAACACCCGCAGTTCCTCCACGGTGTAACCCTGCTTGCGGTACAGACCGATGTCACGGGCGAACGATGCTGCCTCACAACCGATATGGATCACCCGCGGAACTTCGGCGGTCGCCAGCTGGTCGATGATCTCCCGGCCGGCACCGGCTCTCGGCGGGTCGAGCACCGCGACGTCTGCGCGGCGCGGCTGTGCGCTCAACGCCCGCCGGACCGAATCGGTGACCACCGATACGCAGGTGAGGTCGGCAAGCGCCCCGTGCGCCGCCCGCGACGAGCCGCGCGAGGTGTCGACGGTGATGACCTGCCCGGTGTCGCCGACGCCTTCGGCGAGCGCCGCCGCGAAAACCCCGGAGCCGCCATACAGATCCCACGCCGTCATCCCGGCGTCCAGCTGCGCCCACTGACCGATCAGGCCGCTGTACACCCGGGCGGCGTCGCGGTGCGCCTGCCAGAACGCCGTCACCGGTATCCGCCAGACCCGGTCGCCGACCCGTTGCACCGCTTCGTAATTGCCCTCGACGACCCGGGTCGAGACCTTGCGGCCCGACCGCGGCCCGGACTGCACGACATGCCGGTCACCGTCGTCGTCGACGGCCACGTGCACATGAGCCCCCGGCGCCCACGTCACGTCCGCCAGTCCGTCGAGCATGCCGGCCGGCAGCTGCGCGCAGTCCAAATCAGTGACGAGTTCCGAACTGTGATAGCGGTGGAAACCCACCCGGCCCGCAGCGGTGGTGTCCAGCCGCACCCGGGTGCGCCAGCCACGGGCCGCGCCGTCACCGAGCGGTTCGGCCACCCCGTCCCAATGAAAATCACCGAGGCGGGCCAGCTGATTGGCCACCACCTGACCCTTGAGTACCCGGGCCGCCTCGGGCGTGACGAACGCCAAATCGCAGCAGCCGGCCCCGCCGACGCCGGCGATCCGGCAGTGCGACTCCACCCGGTCCGGCGACGGTTGGAGGATCTCGATTGCCTCTGCGTGCCAATAGGATCCGCGGTCACCGGTCACCCGGGCCCGCACCACTTCACCGGGCAGCGCGTACCGGACGAACACCACCCTGCCGTCGTGGCGTGCCACGCAGCTACCCCCGTTGGCGGCCGCGCCGGTGGTCAGTTCCAGCTCGACCGTGTCCCCCTGACTCACTATCGATTCACTCCAAAAAGCCCCGTCGTACGTCGCCCGGAGCGTTCTGCGACTGCAACTCGTGCACGCGCTCCGACGAATTGAGTTGCCACGGAACCGAAGTCACCATCACATTGGGCATGAACAACAGTCGTCCCTTGAGTCGCAGCGCGCTCTGGTTGTGCAACACCTGCTCCCACCAATGGCCGACCACATACTCCGGGATGAAGACCGTCACCACCGTGCGCGGTGCCTCCTTGCTGATCCGCTTGACGTAGTCGAGTACCGGACGGGTGACCTCTCGGTACGGGGAGGCAACGACTTTCAGCGGGACGGTGATGTCGCTGTCTTCCCACTTGTGGACCAGCTGGCGTGTCTCGGAGTCGTCGACGTTGACGGTGATGGCTTCGAGCACATCGGGCCGGGTGGCCCTGGCATAGGACAGCGCGCGCAACGTCGGCATGTGCAGCTTGGAGACCAGCACGACGGCGTGGTTCCGGCTGGGCAGCACCACATCGCCCTGCTCGGCTTCCTGCTCGGCCAGCTCGCGGGCCACCGTGTCGTAGTGCTTGTGGATCGCCTTCATCAGGATGAAAAGGCTTGACATGGCCAGAATTGCGATCCACGCGCCGGCGACGAACTTGGTGACGAGAACGACGATGAGCACCGCGCCGGTGGCGATGAAACCGATAGTGTTGATCACCCGTGAGCGCATCATGCGCCGGCGAGCGCGCGGGTCGGTTTCGGTGCGCAAGTGGCGCGTCCAGTGCCGGACCATGCCGATCTGGCTGAGCGTGAACGACACGAATACACCGACGATGTACAGCTGGATCAGGGCGGTCACTTCCGCGCGAAACGCGACCACGAACGCGATCGCGGCCGCCGCCAGGAACAGGATGCCGTTCGAGAACGCCAGCCGGTCACCTCGGGTGTGCAGCTGGCGCGGCAGGAACCGGTCCTGGGCCAGGATCGAGCCGAGCACCGGGAATCCGTTGAAGGCGGTGTTGGCGGCCAGCACCAGGATCAGCGCGGTGACACCGGTGATCAGCCACAGGCCCAGCGGGAAACCCGCGAATACCGTGTCCGCAAGCTGGGCTACCAGCGTCTTCTGGTGATAGTTGGCCGGCGCCCCGATGAGCTGCTCCTCAGGCCGCTCGGCAACTTTGGCGCCGGTCTCGATGGCCAGCACGATCATTCCGATGAACAGGGTGATCGCGATGCCGCCCAGCAGCAGCAGCGTGGTGGCGGCGTTCTTGGACTTGGGTTTGCGGAATGCGGGCACGCCGTTGCTGATCGCCTCCACGCCCGTCAGTGCCGCACAGCCTGACGAGAATGCCCGTGCGACAAGGAACACCAGCGCGAATCCCATGACGTCGCCGTGCTCGGAATGCAGCTCGAACTTCGCCGACTCGGCCTGCAGATGGTCACCGAGGACGTAGATCTGGAAGAAGCCCCAGATCAGCATGACGAACATGCCGACGATGAAGGCATAGGTCGGGATGGCGAACGCGGTGCCCGACTCCCGGATACCGCGTAGGTTCGCTGCGGTCAGGAGCACGATGGCGGCGACGGCGAACGCCACCTTGTGTTGCGCGATGAACGGAAACGCCGACCCGATGTTGGACATCGCCGAGGCCATCGACACCGCGACGGTCAGCACGTAGTCGACCAGCAGGGCGCTGGCCACCGTCAGGCCCGCCGTCGGCCCCAGGTTGGTGGTGACCACCTCGTAGTCGCCGCCACCCGAGGGGTAGGCGTGCACGTTCTGCCGGTAAGACGCCACCACCACGAGCATGACCAGCGCGACCATCACCCCGATCCACGGCGCCATCGTGTAGGCCGACAGGCCGGCCACCGAGAGCACCAGGAAGATTTCCTCGGGCGCGTAGGCCACCGACGACATGGCATCGGAGGCGAAGACCGGCAACGCAATGCGCTTGGGCAGCAGCGTGTGGCTCAGCTTGTCGCTGCGGAACGGCTGCCCCAGGACCAGCCGACGTGCGGCGGTCGAAAGCTTAGACACGAGTGCCAAGAGTAGGCCTTCCCCGATTTGGCTGTAGCGTTCCCCATACGGTCGGGTCGGCGCACGGCAAAGTCGAGAGGACACCAGGTGCGGGTAGTGGTGATGGGATGCGGCCGCGTCGGCGCGTCGCTGGCCGACGCGCTGTCCCGGATAGGCCACGAAGTGGCGATCATCGACCGGGACCCGACGGCCTTCCACCGGCTGTCCCCGGACTTCTCCGGCGAGCGGGTGTTGGGCATGGGCTTCGACCGAGAAGTCCTGCTGCGCTCGGGAATCCAGAACGCCGATGCGTTCGCCGCGGTGTCCTCCGGGGACAACTCCAACATCATCTCCGCGCGCGTCGCCCGCGAGACGTTCGGTGTGCAGCGCGTGGTCGCGCGCATCTACGACGCCAAACGCGCCGCGGTCTACGAACGCCTGGGCATCCCGACGGTGGCCACCGTGCCGTGGACCACCGACCGGCTACTGGGCGCGCTGGTGCGCGACACCGAGACCACCAAATGGCGTGATCCCACCGGCACGATGGCCGTCGCCGAAGTGGCGCTGCACGAGGGCTGGGTGGGTCACCGGCTGACCTCGCTGGAGGAGGCGACCGGCGCACGGGTCGCGTTCGTGGTCCGGTTCGGCACCGGCATCCTGCCCGAGCCCAAGACCGTTCTGCAGGCCGGCGACCAGGTGTACATCGCGGCGGTGTCCGGGCGCGCCGCCGAAGCGCTGGCCATCGCCGCGCTGCCACCCGGCCCTGACGTCGGAGAGGGGCACTGATGGGCGACAAACGGCTCAAAGTGGCGATCGCCGGGGCGGGCGCCGTCGGCCGGTCGATTGCCCGCGAACTGCTCGAGAGCGAGCACGACGTGACGCTGATCGAGCGCAACGCCGAGCATCTCGACGTCGACGCGATCCCGGCCGCGCACTGGCGGCTCGGCGACGCCTGCGAGATCAGCCTGCTGGAGTCGGTGCACCTTCAGGAATTCGACGTCGTCGTCGCCGCCACCGGTGACGACAAGGCGAACGTGGTGCTGTCCCTGCTGGCCAAGACGGAGTTCGCGGTCTCCCGCGTCGTGGCCCGGGTCAACGATCCGCGCAACGAGTGGCTCTTCGACAACTCGTGGGGCGTCGATGTGGCGGTCTCCACACCGCGGATGCTGGCCTCGCTGGTGGAGGAAGCCGTCGCGGTCGGCGACCTGGTGCGGCTCATGCAGTTCCGCCAGGGCCACGCCAACCTCGTCGAGATCACCCTGCCCGACGACACCCCGTGGGGCGGACGGCCGGTTCGCAAGCTGAACCTGCCGCGGGACGCCACACTGGTGACGATCCTGCGCGGGCCGCGGGTGATCGTGCCGGAGGCCGACGAGCCGCTGGAGGGCGGCGACGAGCTGCTGTTCGTGGCTGCTCCGGAAGTGGAAGACGAGCTGCGCAAGACCGTGCTGTCGGCCTCGACGGGCTAGTCCCGGTACGCCGGCGACTCGGCGGACAACGCAGGCACGTCGTCGCGGATGCCCACCGCCGAGACGATGCCCGCGATCACCAGGAGTACCGCGGCGGTCACCACGCCCTGCCGGAAACCGTCGAAAGTCATTGCGCCACCGACGATGACAGCGGTGAACGCGATCGCGATCAGACCCGCCACCCGGGCGACCGCATTGTTGATCGCCGAGCCGATACCGCTTTGCGACGTGGGGACGGCGGCCAGGACCGCGGCCGTCAACGGGGACACGGCAACCGAAAGCCCCACCCCGAACAGCACCATGCCCGGCAGCGTTTGCAGCCACACGTTGCCTATGCCGATCGCCATCCATCCGAACCCCGCCGCGGCGATCAACGGCCCCGCGGCCATGAAGCGGCGCGGCCCGTAGCGGCCCGCGAGCTCACCGAACCGGGCCGCCAGCAGGAACGACAGGACCGGCACCGGTAGCGTCGCCAGACCGGCCTGCGCGGGCGACAGTCCCGCGACCTCCTGCACGAACAACGCCACCAGCAGCTGGCCCAGTGAGATGTCCGCGTAGAGGAACACGGTGGCGAGGTTGCCGACCGTGAAGTTGCGCGCCGAGAAGACCGCCGGCGGCAGCATCGGATGACGGGCGTGGCGTTCCCACCAGCCGAACGCGATCAGGCTGGCGGGCCCGACGATCAGCGCGGTGACGACGGCCGGGTGGTGCCAGCCGAGCCGCTGCTGCTCGATCATCGCGAAGACCGTCGCGCTCAACCCCACCGCCGTGAGGAACGCGCCGACGGCGTCGATACGTGCACCCGTCCGGGGTGACCGATCGGTCAGCTTCCCGGTGAGGATCAGAGTGACTGCCAGTGGGACCACGTTGACGGCGAAAACCCACCGCCAGCCCAGGGTTTCGACGAGCACACCGCCCAGCAGCGGCCCGATGACGAATGCGGTGCCGGTCCAGGCCGTCCAGACCCCGATCGCGCGGGACTGCTCGGCGCCGGTGAACCGGGCATTGAGCATGGCCAGTGAGCTGGGGACCAGGAACGCGGCGCCCAGTCCCTGGACGCAGCGGCCGATGACCAGCACCAGTCCGTTGGGCGCAGCCGCGCACAGCAGCGAGGCGACGCCGAAGACCACCAGCCCGGCGCGCAGCACCGTCAGCCGTCCGAAGGCGTCGGAGATGGCGCCGGCCAGCAGAATCAGGGCCCCCAACGTCAGCAGGTATCCGTCGACGACCCACTGCTGGATGACCAGGCCGCCGCCGAGTTCGGCACTGATGGCGGGCAACGCCAGATTCACCACCGAACCGTCGAGAAAGGCGACGAAGGACGCGAGTACCGCGACGACGACGAGTAGACGGTCGTCGCGCGCAACCACAGTCAGTCTTCGGCGGGCGCGACGTCGCCGTCGTGGCTGCGTGCGTGGGCGGCGTGGATGGCGCGTTGCGCGGCGCGGATCGCCAGGTAGGTCACCAGCGCGGCCACCGCGGTCAGGGGCCAGCCCATAGCGATCCGGGCGACCCCGAGCCAGCCGGTCTGGTCGGCGTCGTACAGGTGGCGTTGCACCGCGAATCGGGAGGCGAACACCAGCACCCAGGTCAACGTCGCGACGTCGAAAGCGAACACCGCGCGCCGGTTGCCGCGCCACGCGCGGTCCTTGTTGCTGATCCAGCTCCAGGCGTACCCCACGACCGGCCGGCGGATGACCACGGACAGCGCGAATACCGCCGCCCAGATCAGCGACGTCCAGATGCCTAACAGGAAGTAGCCCTTCGACGCGCCCACGAACCAGGCGATGAGCGCGCTGATCCCCACGCCGATGAATCCCGAGATGGCGGGCTGCACCGAATCGCGGCGGTAGAGCCGCCACACCAGGATCAGGGCGGCGACGCCGAGCGCGGCACTGATGGCGGGCACCAGGCCGAAGGCGGTGTTCACCGGGACGAGCACCGCCACTGGCAGTGCCGAGTAGACCAGGCCGCTGACGCCGCCCATCTGAGCGAGCAGCGCCTGGGCGGGCGTCTTCTCCTCGGGGGTCACCGCCGGGGTGTCGGCCGCCTCGTCCTGACTGCGATCGCTGTCTTCGACGGGACGACTCAAGTCTGGATCTCGTAGTGCGGGTTGTAGATGGCCTTCGTTCCGTTCTCGAGGGTGCCGAGGCGGCCGCGGACCCGCAGGGCTCGACCCGACTCGATACCGGCGATACGGCGCTGCCCCAACCAGACCAGCGTCACGGTGTCAGTGCCGTCGAAGAGCTCGGCGCGCACGCCGCCGGCGCACCCCTTGGCGTTGGTCTCGACACTGCGCAGAGTGCCCACCATGGTGACCTCTTGGCCTCGCTGGCAATCGATTGCTCGCTGGGCGCCGGTGCCGGCGGCTTCGTCGGTGAGTTCCTCGACGTCGCGCTGCTCAGGGTCTTCCGTCAAACGACGAGTCAGACGTCGGACGAAACTTTCGGCCGTAGCCATGGCCTCTCCTGATACTCCAGCGGATCACAATGCCAACGCAACGGTAGACCTCTTGGTTCCCTAACGCCATGTGGCATACCCGCGGCGGGCGTTGCTGATACGTCACAGGGCACGATCATGAGATGACGATCACTTTTCGGGGTGTCACCACGGTGCTGCTGCCCGGCACGGGAAGCGATGACGACTACGTCTACCGGGCGTTCGCCGGTCCGCTGCACGGCGTCGGCGCGGTGGTCGCCACACCTGCTCCGCAGCCCGCCCGGCTGATCGCCGGCTACCTCGAAGCGCTCGACGACGCCGCCCGCAATGGGCCGATCATCGTCGGTGGGGTGTCCATCGGCGCGGCGGTGACGCTGGCCTGGGCACTTGCCCACCCGGGGCGCGCGGTCGCGGTGCTGGCCGCGCTGCCGGCGTGGAGCGGCGCGGCCCAATCCGCTCCGGCCGCGCTGTCGGCCCGCCACACCGCGCATCAGCTGCGCACCGAGGGTCTGGTTGCCACCACCACGCAGATGCGCGCGTCCAGCCCCGCCTGGCTGGCCGACGAGCTGGCCCGAAGCTGGCTGGGTCAGTGGCCGGATCTGCCCGACGCGATGGAGGACGCGGCGCGGTACGTCGCTCCGAGCATCGCCGAGATGGGACGCCTGAGTGTGCCGATGGGTGTGGTGGGGGCGACCGACGACCCGATCCATCCGCTGGAGGTGGCGCTGGAATGGGTGGCGGCGGCGCCGCGGGCGGCCCTGCGGACGGTCAGCCTCGACGACTTCGGGCCGAAGCCGGAGCTACTGGGTTCCGCATGTCTGGCGGCGTTGACCGACGCCGAGGGCTGATCAGCCGCCGGTGCTGGAGCTGCGCAGCTGCTGCATCGCCGAGCCGGATGCGCTGCGGCGCTCGGTCGGCGGCTGGGCTTGGCCCTGCTGCTCCTGGATCATCGCCTGCTGCGCGGCCGCCATCTGAGCCTGCTGTGCGGCGGCCTGACGCAGCTGCTCGAGCATCGGTTCGGGCAGCTGGACCTGGAGCGGGGTGCGAACCGGCAGCGGAGTTTCACCGCGGCGAACAACGGTGTCGCCCAAGGCTTCTCGTGCTTCCGCGACCAGGTTGGCCATGGCTTCGGGAGCGCCGTTGACCACGCAGCGGATCATCCAGCGATAACCGTCGACGCCGATGAAGCGCACCACGCCGGCCCCGGTACCGACCACCTCACGGCCCCACGGTCCGTCCTCGATGGAGACCTGTGCGTTGTCCTTGCGCAACGAGTCGGCCAGCTCGCTGGCGACCTCGCGCCACAGCCCGGGCGACTTCGGCGCGGCATAGGCGGCGATCGTGAACCGGCCGTGTGGCGTGACCACCCAGACCGCGCTGGGCACGCCCACCTCGTTCAACTCGACCTGGATCTGGCCGGCGGGCGGCATCGGCACCAGCACGGAACCGAGGTCCAGGCGGGCTTCGGCGGCGTCGGCCGGGTTGTCGAAGTCCTCGATGTCGAACGGGCCGCCGTCATAGCCGTCATCGGTGTCGTCGACGTCGTCGGAAGCGGGGTCGTGGACCACCGCGGCCTGCGCCGTCTCGTCCGTGCCGGTGCCTGATTCGTTCTTACGTCTGCCGAATGCCATCACAAACTCGCATGTCCGCCGGAGGATCCGTGGCCGCCTTCGCCACGGGTGGTTTCAGCCAGTCCGGCCTCGTCGAACGAGGCCACCTCGACCAGCTCTGGAAGTTCGACCCGCTGGACCAGCAATTGGGCGATGCGGTCGCCACGCCGGATCGTGATCGGCGTCGCGGGGTCGAGGTTGATCAACGAGATCTTGACTTCGCCGCGATAACCGGCATCGATCGTGCCGGGGCTGTTGACGATCGAAAGGCCAACGCGCGCAGCCAAACCGGAGCGCGGGTGGACCAGTCCGACCATGCCGTGCGGAATCGCCACGGCGATGCCGGTGGCTACCAGCGCGCGCTCGCCGGGCGCCAGCTCGACGTCTTGGGCGCTGAACAAATCCACGCCCGCGTCGCCGTCGTGGGCGCGGCTGGGCATTGGGAGATCGCGGTCAAGGCGAACCACCGCGAGACTGGTCGGCACGATGCGAAGACTACCCTTGGCCGCGTGTCTGGTTCGCGTGTGACCTCGCAAACCGTGCGGTACCGCGAGCGGCTCTGGGTGCCGTGGTGGTGGTGGCCGCTCGGTCTGGCATTGGCGGCACTGATCGCCAAGGAAGTCACCATGGGTGTGCGCACCCTGCCGGTGTGGCTGCCGTATGCCGTGCTCGGTGCCGTCGCGGTGGGCGTGCTGCTGTGGATGAGCCGCACCGAGGTCCGGGTCGTGACCGGTGGCGACAACGGCGATGACGTCGAATTGTGGGCAGGCCAGGCGCATCTGCCGACGTCGGTGGTGTCCCGGTCGGCCGAGATCCCGCCGACGGCGAAGTCGGCAGCGCTGGGGCGTCAGCTCGATCCGGCGGCGTTCGTGCTGCATCGCGGCTGGGTGGGCCCGCTGGTTCTGGTGGTGCTCGACGATCCCGACGATCCGACGCCGTACTGGCTGGTCAGCGCCCGCCACCCGGATCGGGTGCTCTCAGCGCTGCGGAGCTGATTGTCCCGCTCCTCCTCCGCCTCGTCCCTCGGCAGCATCGTCGCGGGACGGCTGACTACGCGGCGCAGTCCGTGCAGAGCAACACACCGTTCTTGTCGCTGGCCAGCCGGCTGCGGTGGTGCACCAGGAAGCAGCTCGAGCAGGTGAACTCGTCGGCCTGCTTCGGGACGACCCGGACCACCAGCTCCTCGCCCGAAAGATCGGCGCCGGGCAGCTCGAAATTCTCCGCGGAATCCGTCTCGTCGACGTCCACTACGGCCGACTGCGCCTCGTTGCGGCGCGCCTTGAGTTCCTCCAGCGAATCCTCGGACACCTCGTCGGTCTCGGTGCGCCGCGGGGCGTCGTAGTCGGTAGCCATCTTTTGTCCCCTCGTAACCTCAGCATGGCTTTGTATCAGCGTGGAACGGATCCGCCAAACGATTCGTGCCCAGATGCCCCTTACGTTGCATGTGATTTACGTCACATGTATTCATCTTGAACGACGGGCGTGTTGGGCCGGGATCCGCCCGGTGCCTCTAGAGTGCATCCGTGGTCGCTCAAATCACGGAGGGTACGGCCTTCGACAAGCACGGTCGTCCGTTCCGTCGACGCAACTACCTGCCCGGACTCATCGCGCTGGGCGTGATGTTCGTGATCACCGCGATTGTGTGGGGATTCGTACTGACCCGCCCGGTCGACGTGCGGGAGGCCGCGGCCTGCAACCCGCCGCCACCGGCCGCCGATCCCGGCGCCCCCACCCTCGGCCAGCAGGTGTCTCACTCGTCGATGATCGACGTCGCACCGGCCAAGCTCGTCGACACCAAGATCCGGGTACTCAACGCCAGCGGCCAGGGCGGCCAGGCCGGCGAGGTCGCCGGCGCACTGCGTGACCTCGGCTTCGCCCAGCCCACCGCGGCCAACGATCCGATCTACACCAACACCCGGCTGACCTGCCAGGGCCAGATCCGCTTCGGCACCAGCGGCCGGGCGGGCGCGGCCGCGGTCTGGCTGGTGGCACCCTGCGTCGAGCTGTTCCAGGACGACCGCAAGGACGACACCGTGGACCTGGCCATCGGCACCGACTTCACCACGCTGGCGCACAGCGACGACATCGACGCCGTCCTGGCCGGTCTGCGCCCGGACGCCACCGAGCAGGCCGATTCGACGTTGCTGACCAAGATCCACAACGGCACCTGCTGACTAGGCCAGCGGCCGCAATCCCCCGAAACCCGCCAGGGCGTCGGTGAGCGCTCCCGCGATCCCCGGCGCCGCCGCCACCAGCAGCGCGCCCTCCTCGTCGAGCCGCGGCAATGCCACCACCGCGCCCGCTTCCGCGGCGATCAGCGCGCCAGCCGCCCAATCCCACACGTGCAGGCCGTGCTCGTAGTGGGCGTCGAGACGGCCCGCGGCGACCATGCACAGATCCAGCGAGGCCGACCCGATGCGGCGGACGTCGCGCACCAGCGGCAGCAACTGCGCCAGCAACGCCGACTGCTCGGCGCGCTGTTGCGGGGCGTAGCCGAAACCGGTGCCCACCAACGCCATCGATAGCTCGGTCACCGGGGCGGCCCGCAGCTCTCGGCGCTGCCCGCCGCTGGACACCTGGGCGCCGTGCCCGGCAGCCGCCGAGTACACCTCGCCACTGACCACGTCGGCGACCGCGCCCGCCACTGACACGCCGTCGATCTGAGCGGCGACCGAGATCCCATATGCCGGAATTCCGTACATGAAGTTCACCGTGCCGTCGATCGGGTCGAGTACCCAGCAGACCGCACCGTCCGCGCCGGCCGCCGGGCCGCCGCCCTCCTCCCCGAGAATCACATCGTCGGGGCGCAGCGCGCTGAGCCGATCCCGCAGTAGCAGTTCGGTTTCGGTGTCCACAATCGTCACCGGATCGGTCGGTGTGCTCTTCGTCTGAACAGAATGCGCGCCGATCGAGCCGTGCTCGCCGTCGAAGACTTCCGCACGCCGGCGGCGGACGAACGCGGCGGCCTCGGCGGCCAGCTGCTCCGCCAGCGCCCGTAACTCGTGTCCCCCGTTGTCACTCATCTGACCATCGCAGCACAGACCTCCCGACACCGAACACAAAGGGCCGCGCAGCCACTAGTGTGTGCATCGCGCAGACCGCCCGCGTCGCCGAGGAGCAGCCCATGCCCGAGACCGAATCCCCCACCACCCCCGGACAGAACCGCGGCTTCGGCGTCGACGTCGGTGGCAGCGGGGTCAAGGGTGGGATCGTCGATCTCGACACCGGCAAACTGATCGGCGACCGCTACAAATTGCCGACCCCGCAGCCCTCCACCCCCGAAGCGGTCGCCGCGACGGTCGCCGAGGTGGTCAAGCACTTCGACTGGACCGGCCCGCTGGGCGTCACCTACCCGGGTGTCGTCGTCAACGGCGTCGTGCAGACCGCGGCCAACGTCGACAAGGGCTGGATCGGCACCAACGCCTCCGAGGTCATCGGCGCGGCCCTGGGCGGTCAGCGCGTGGTGGTGCTCAACGACGCCGACGCCGCGGGCATCGCCGAGCAACACCACGGCGCCGGACGCAACCGGGATGGCGTGATCATCTTGCTGACCTTCGGCACCGGGATCGGATCCGCGGTGATCCACGGCGGTCAGCTGCTGCCCAACACCGAGTTCGGCCATCTCGAGGTCGACGGCAAGGAGGCCGAACATCGGGCGGCATCCTCTGTCAAGGAACGCAAGGACTGGAGCTACGAGCGGTGGAGCCAGGAAGTCACGAAAGTGCTGGTCAGCATCGAGAATGCGCTCTGGCCTGACCTGTTCATCGCCGGCGGCGGCATCAGCCGCAAGGCCGACAAATGGATCCCGCTGCTGAAGAACCGGACGCCGGTGGTCGCCGCGGAGTTGCAGAACGAGGCGGGCATCGTCGGGGCCGCGATGGCGGCACAGGCCGACGTCACACGCTGATTTTTCGTCGCTCGGCGCGGTAGCGGCCCACACTGTCGTTACAATGGTCGATGGCGGCCGCCTACCGGATAGCGGCGAGAATCCACCACGAGATCCACGCCAATAGTCCTCATAGCCGACGCTTTCGGTGGCGCGCCCACGCCCGCCGAGAGCCAGCACGACCGAAAGGGTGTACGTGGCAGCGACGAAGGCAAGCCCGGCAACCGATGAGCCGGTGAAGCGCACCGCCACCAAGACTCCCGCGAAGAAGCCGGCAGCCAAGGCAGCCAACGGTGCCGCGCCGGTCAAGCGAGCCGCCAAGGCCGCTCCCCGCGCGGCCGGAGCCGACGCCGGCGATTCCGAGATCATTGACGGAACAGCCGCCCCGACCAAGGCGCGCGCCACCAAAGCTGCCGCGAAGAAGGCGCCGGCTACCCGCGGCCGGGCCAAGAAGGATGCCGCACCCGCCGGCACCGACGCCGAGGCCGGCGCCGAGGAGGAACTCGACGGTGACCTCGACGTCGATCCCGAACTCGACGTAGCCGAGGACGACATCGAACTCGAGGACCTCGAAGACGTCGCCGAATCTGACGACGCGGCCGACGAGGAAGGCACTCCGGCCGCAGGCGCGCCGGCCGCCGAGGGCGAGTCCGGAGACGAAGAAGACATTGCCGAGCCATCGGAGAAAGACAAGGCCTCCGGCGACTTCGTGTGGGACGAGGAAGAGTCCGAGGCACTGCGGCAGGCCCGCAAGGACGCCGAGCTCACCGCGTCGGCCGACTCGGTTCGCGCCTACCTGAAGCAGATCGGCAAGGTCGCGCTGCTCAACGCGGAGGAAGAGGTCGAGCTCGCCAAGCGGATCGAGGCCGGCCTCTACGCCACCCAGCTGATGGCGGAGAAGACCGACAAGGGCGAGAAGCTGCCCGTGCAGCAGCGCCGCGACATGCAGTGGATCTGCCGCGACGGCGACCGCGCGAAGAACCACCTGCTGGAAGCCAACCTGCGTCTGGTGGTGTCGCTGGCCAAGCGCTACACCGGTCGCGGCATGGCGTTCCTGGACCTCATCCAGGAGGGCAACCTGGGTCTGATCCGCGCGGTGGAGAAGTTCGACTACACCAAGGGCTACAAGTTCTCCACCTATGCAACGTGGTGGATCCGCCAGGCGATCACCCGCGCGATGGCCGACCAGGCCCGCACCATCCGTATCCCGGTGCACATGGTCGAGGTCATCAACAAGCTCGGTCGCATCCAGCGTGAGCTGCTTCAGGACCTGGGCCGCGAGCCCACCCCTGAAGAGCTGGCCAAGGAAATGGACATCACGCCGGAGAAGGTGCTGGAGATCCAGCAGTACGCCCGTGAACCGATCTCGCTGGACCAGACCATCGGTGACGAGGGCGACAGCCAGCTCGGCGATTTCATCGAGGACAGCGAAGCTGTAGTGGCCGTGGATGCGGTGAGCTTCACCCTGCTCCAGGATCAGCTGCAATCGGTGCTCGAGACGCTCTCCGAGCGCGAAGCCGGCGTGGTGCGGCTGCGGTTCGGCCTGACCGACGGCCAGCCGCGCACCCTCGACGAGATCGGGCAGGTGTACGGGGTGACCCGTGAGCGGATTCGGCAGATCGAGTCGAAGACGATGAGCAAGCTGCGGCACCCGAGCCGTTCGCAGGTGCTGCGCGACTACCTCGACTGAGGCCGAACCAATTCCGTTGCGCAGCAGCCGTTTTCATTGGGCGGCCCGCGCCGCCGGGTGCGTACTGCTGACCCTGGCCAGCGCGTGCTCCCACGGTCCTGCCCCGCACGCCACGGTCACTCCGGCAGCGGTTCCCACCTATGTGCCCGCGATGCCGGCCGCGCCGCCGACACCTGATCTTCCCGCGGTGTCGACGATCATGACCGAAGCCGTCGCGGCGAGCCGCCTGCCCGGTGCGGTGGTCGTGGTCGGACACGGGGGCACCGTCGTCTTCCGCAGGGCCTACGGGGTGCGGAAGCTGGCCGGCGAGCGGGGCTTGGACGGATCACCGGCGCCCGCCGAGCCGATGACCGAGGACACCATTTTCGACCTCGCGTCACTGACGAAGCCGCTGGCCACCGCGACCGCCGTCATGCAGCTCTACGAGCAGGGCCGGCTGGCATTCGACGACCCCGTTCAGAAGTATCTGCCGGACTTCAACACCGGCAACGATCCCAAGCGGGCCGCGGTGACGGTGCGGATGCTGCTCACCCACACCTCAGGTGAAACCGGTGACGTCGAGCTCAAGGACCCGTGGGGTTTGGACTCCCCAGACCGCGCCGAGGGTTTCCGTCGTGCGCTCACCACACCGCTGGAATCGACTCCCGAAGAGGGGTTTCGCTACTCCGACATCAACTTCATCCTGCTCGGCGCGCTGATCGAGCGAGTCACCGGTGAACCCGAGGACGACTACGTTGACCAGAACGTGTTCGCCCCGCTGGGGATGGCCGACACCCGATATCTGCCGCTTGCGAAAGTGTGCGGCCACCATACGATCACGGGCGCCGCAGTCCGGTGGTCGCCCACCGAATCAACTGAATGCGATGCAGGCCAATGGAATACGGACCTGCTCCCCCGCATCGCGCCGACGGCGTGGGATGAGGACAACCCCGGCGAGCCGGACCGCAACCCGGATTTCGGCCACCTGCTGCGCGGCACCGTGCACGATACGACGGCGCGACGAATGGGTGGGGTGGCCGGACATGCCGGGGTGTTCTCCACCGCCTCCGATGTCAGCGTCTTCGCCCAGGCACTTCTCGACCGGCTGGCCGGCAGGCCCAGCGCGTTTCCGCTCATGCAGTCGACCCTCGAGCTGATGACCTCCCCGCAGCAGCCAGGCCATACCGCGGGGCAACTCGACGCGGCCAACGCCGCGTGGGGCGGGAAGCCGGGCGGTCTCGCGCGGTATCCGGCGATCCCCGGCCAGAATCTTCGCGGTTTCGGCTGGGACATCGATACCGGCCAGTCCAGCACCCGCGGCACGGTGTTCCCTGTCGGCAGCTTCGGCCACACCGGTTTCACCGGGACGTCCCTGTGGCTGGACCCACGATCCGACACCTACGTGGTGCTGCTGTCCAACGCCGTGCACACCCGCGGCAGCTCGCCGATCACGTCGCTGCGCTCCGAGGTGGCCACCGCCGCCGCGCGATCGCTGCGTCTCTACGGCA
This sequence comes from Mycobacterium sp., assembly GCA_021732005.1. Lineage (GTDB taxonomy): Bacteria > Actinomycetota > Actinomycetes > Mycobacteriales > Mycobacteriaceae > Mycobacterium. The sequence goes on from JAKFVT010000029.1 coordinate 81,064, forward strand.
GCGGGTGACCGGGCTCCTATTGTGAGCCCATGTCAGCACGGCGGGTGAACCTTGGATCAGGCACTGAGTTCGAAGATCTGGTCGGCTACTCGCGGGCGGTTCGCATCGGCCCGCACGTCGCCGTCTCCGGCACCACCGGCGCCGGTGGCGATGTCGTCGAGCAGACCCGAAACGCCTTGCAGCGCATAGCAACAGCGCTGGACGATCTCGGCGCCTCGCTGTCCGACGTCGTCCGAACCCGGATCTACGTCACCGACATCACAGCCTGGCGTGCGGTCGGCGCGGTCCACGCGGAGTTCTTCGGCGCGATCCGCCCGGCCGCCACCATGGTCGAGGTCGCCGCGCTCATCGAGCCCGGGCTGCTGGTGGAGATCGAGGCCGACGCCTACGTCGACGACTCGAACGGCTGAAACCGGCCGTCGGGCCCCGGCAGATACGGCGTGACGTTCATCACGGCCGATGTGGGCAATCGGCCGTACAGATGCGGGAACCGCATCGACTCGGGATCCGTTGAAACACCGTGTTCCCAACGCAGCGGCGCCTCCAATTGCTGAGGGTCGATGTGGAGCAGCACCAAATCGGTTCGGCCGGCGTACAAACGGTTGGCCGGCAGGTGCACCTGCTCCGGCGTCGACAGGTGGATGAATCCGGTTTCGCTGCGCGATGCGGGGCAAAGTTCGCCACTGGCCTCAGCGGTTTCCCAGTCTCGCTGTCCGCACAGGTGGAGTAAGAATTCCGGATTCGGGTACATACGACCACACTGCACCACCCGCAACACGAGAAGGCGTGAGACACGACACAGCGTTAAACCCCCGGGGAACAAGGCCGGAACACAAAACGTCTGAGACAGTAGAGATACGTGACGGTGGCGACCAGTCACCGAAGCGCTGAGCACCTTACGGAGGAGCCCATGAACGCGACCCTGACCAGTCCTGAATTGACCAAGGCTGATCGCTGCGACCGCTGTGGTGCAGCGGCTCGGGTGCGCGCGAAGCTTCCTTCCGGTGCCGAACTCCTGTTCTGCCAGCATCACGCCAACGAGCACCAGGCCAAGTTGATCGAGTTGGCCGCGGTGATCGAAGTCAGCCCGTCGGAGGCGTAACCACTACTCACGGCCGCGTCGCTGGGCAGGATCGCCGTCGTCAGGAATGCTGGACTGGTCATGACTGACCAATCGGCCAAGCCGTCTCGTCACCACGTATGGCGGATCTCGAAACGCACATTGTCCAAGAGTTGGGACGACTCGATTTTCTCGGAGTCGGCCCAGGCGGGTTTCTGGTCAGTGCTGTCGTTGCCGCCGCTGCTGCTCGGAATGCTCGGGAGCCTGGCCTACATCGCGCCGATGTTCGGGCCGGACACCCTGCCGACCATCGAGAACCAGCTGATCAACTTTGCGAACAGCTTCTTCTCGAAGAACGTGGTCAACGAGATCATCCAGCCGACCGTCCGCGACATCGTGGCGGGCGCGCGCGGTGAGGTGGTGTCGTTCGGCTTCGTCATCAGCCTGTGGGCCGGCTCATCGGCCATCTCGGCGTTCGTCGACTCGGTGGTGGAAGCCCACGACCAGACGCCGTTACGGCATCCGGTGCGGCAACGGTTCTTCGCGCTGGGGCTCTACGTGGTGATGCTGGTGTTCGTCATCGCCAGCGCACCGTTCGTGGCGCTCGGCCCCCGCAAGATCTCGTCGTATCTGCCGGACAGCTGGGACAACGTCCTGCACTACGGCTATTACCCCGCGCTGGCGGTGACACTGGTGCTGGCGGTGACGATCCTCTACCGGGTGTCGCTGCCAAAACCGCTGCCCACCCATCGCCTGGTGTGGGGTGCGATCCTGGCTGGCGCGGTCTTCGTGGTCGCGGCGATGGGCCTGCGGTTCTACCTGACCTGGATCACCAGCACCGGCTACACGTATGGCGCGCTGGCGACCCCGATCGCGTTCCTGCTGTTCGCGTTCTTCCTCGGCTTCGCCATCATGATCGGCGCCGAGCTCAATGCCGCCATCGAAGAGGAGTTCCCCGCCCCCACGCCGCACGCCGAACAGGTGCGAACGTGGTTGCGGCGCAAGGCCACGTCGAGGGGTGACAAAGACGCCGTCGCCGACGACGAGCCCCAACCGGCGCCCGGAGAGACGACCGAAGCCGCCCCGGTCAGCCCTTCTTGAGGTTCTCGTAGACCCGCTTGCAGTCCGGGCAGACCGGCGAGCCCGGCTTGGCCGCGCGGGTCACCGGGAACACCTCGCCGCACAGTGCGACGACGTGGGTGCCCATCACGGCACTCTCGGCGATCTTGTCCTTTTTGACGTAATGGAAGACCTTGGGGGCATCGTCGTCGGTCCCGTCGTCGACGCGTTCGTCGGCGTCGGTGCGCTCGATCGTCTGGGTCTGCATGTAGACATTGTGCCCGGTAAGACAGCCGTAAGAAACCGGCATGCATATCGATCGCGAATTGTGGAACAGTAGAGCTATGAAGCGTGAGCTGGGATTCGACGACGAAGGTCGGCCCGTGCTCATCACCGCCGCGGCGACGCCGTATGAAGAGCAGCATCGTCAGCGCGTGCGGAAGTACCTGGCGATCATGTCTTTTAGGATTCCCGCGCTGATCCTGGCGGCCGCCGCGTACGGCCTGTGGCACAACGGCCTGATCTCACTGGCGATCATCGCGGTGTCGTTGCCGCTGCCGTGGATCGCCGTCCTCATCGCCAATGACCGCCCGCCCCGTCGCGCGGAAGAGCCCCGTCGCTTCAACGACACCCCGCAGCGGACCCCGTTGTTCCCGCGGGCCGAGCATCGCGCGCTCGACGCCGGGATCTCTGCTGCGCAACCGCATCCGGCCGGTGGTCCCGACCGCGGTTCCCACTGACCGCCGCCGCGGCCGTTTCTCAGGACATTCTCAGGGCTTCTCACTATTCCCGCACGTCAGAGGGTGTGAACAGACGCGCTTGCGGGAACTCTTTGATCGGATCGCACGTTAAACGCTGTGACAGTTGCAGCCGATCAGGAGGCCACCATGGCAAATGCCACCACCAGCCGGATTGACAGCGATCTGGACGCCCAGAGTCCAGCCGCCGACCTGGTGCGCGTCTATCTGAACGGCATCGGCAAAACCGCCCTGCTGACCGCAGAGGACGAGGTAGAGCTGGCCAAGCGGATCGAGGCCGGGCTGTTCGCCCAGCACCTGCTGGAGACCAAGAAGCGACTCAGCGAGAACCGTAAGCGCGATCTCGCCGTCATCGTGCGCGACGGGCAGGCCGCCCGCAGCCATCTGCTCGAGGCCAATCTGCGCCTGGTGGTGTCGCTGGCCAAGCGCTACACCGGTCGCGGAATGCCGCTGCTGGACCTCATCCAGGAGGGCAACCTGGGGTTGATCCGCGCGATGGAGAAGTTCGACTACACCAAGGGTTTCAAGTTCTCGACGTATGCCACGTGGTGGATCCGTCAGGCGATCACCCGCGGCATGGCCGACCAGAGCCGCACGATCCGGCTGCCAGTCCACCTGGTGGAGCAGGTGAACAAGCTGGCCCGGATCAAGCGTGAGATGCACCAGAGCCTGGGCCGGGAGGCCAGCGACGAGGAGCTGGCCGAGGAGTCGGGTATTCCGGTCGAGAAGATCAACGATCTGCTCGAGCACAGCCGCGACCCGGTGAGCCTCGACATGCCGGTCGGCAGCGACGAGGAGGCCCCGCTCGGTGACTTCATCGAGGACTCCGAGGCCATGTCCGCCGAGAACGCGGTGATCGCCGAATTGCTGCACACCGACATCCGCCACGTGCTGGCCACGCTGGACGAGCGGGAGCAGCAGGTGATTCGGCTGCGGTTCGGCCTCGACGACGGCCAGCCCCGCACCCTCGATCAGATCGGCAAGCTGTTCGGTCTGTCCCGCGAGCGGGTCCGCCAGATCGAGCGTGAGGTCATGTCAAAGCTGCGCAACGGCGACCGGGCCGACCGGCTGCGGTCATACGCCAGCTGAGTAAGCAACCCCCTCCAGTGTGCCCGTCGGCGAAGCCGGCGGGCACACTGCTGTGGGCGGAGGTGTTGCACGTCCATTTACGCAGCTAGCCAAGTAGACTCGGGGCAGACGAAGGGTGTCCTTAATGAACGATCTGGTCGATACCACTGAGATGTATCTGCGCACGATCTACGACCTCGAAGAGGAGGGCGTGATCCCCCTGCGCGCACGCATTGCCGAGCGGCTCGAGCAGAGTGGCCCGACGGTCAGCCAGACCGTGGCCCGCATGGAACGCGACGGCCTGCTGCATGTGGCCGGCGACCGGCACCTTGAACTGACCGAGAAGGGACGCGAATTGGCCGTCTCGGTGATGCGCAAGCATCGCCTCGCCGAGCGCCTGCTGGTGGACGTCATCGGGTTGCCGTGGGAAGAGGTGCACGCCGAGGCCTGCCGCTGGGAACACGTGATGAGCGAGGACGTCGAGCGCCGGCTGGTGCAGGTCCTCGACGACCCGACGGTGTCCCCGTTCGGCAACCCGATCCCCGGCCTGTCGCTGCTCGGCCTGGACATGAGCAAGTTCGAGGACGCCAACCTGGTGCGCCTGACGGAGCTGCCGGCCGGCTCCCCCGTCGCCGTGGTGGTCCGTCAGCTCTCCGAGCACGTGCAGGGTGACGTCGAGCTGATCGGTCAGCTCAAGGGGGCCGGTGTGGTGCCCAATGCCCGTGTGCAGGTGGAGAACGGCCCGCACGGCGGTGTGACGATCCTGATAGGCGGCCACGAGAACGTGCATCTGCCCCACGAGATGGCCCACGCGGTCAAGGTCGAGAAGGTCTAGCTGGCTCTACACCGCGCGGCGACCGAACATTCGCCGCGGCGGAAGCCGCACCCCCAACCGCTTGGCCAGCCGGTACCCGGCACCGGCCAGCTCCCGGATCTGCTCGGGCCGCATGCCCGACTGCAGCGCGGTGTCGAGCATGCCCGCCATCCGGTGCTCAGGATTGCTGCGCAGGGCCGCCTCCAGCGACAGCCCGGCCAACGGCCCGTCGCCACGCGTGTACGCCGAAAAGGCCAGCAGCACAAGCGCTTCGGTTCGCCATGGGTCGGGAAGCGTTCGTGCCAGCACCGTCCACAGCGCCTCGGCGTTCCCGGCCCCCGCACCGACCGCGAGCGCGTACAGCGTGTCGCGGACCGAGACGTCGGTCAGCGCGCAGGCGAGCATCGCCAGTTCGGCATCCTCGAGATCCGCACCGTCACTGACCCGGGCGGCGATGGCGATGGCCGCCTCGACGTCGCGGCGACCGCACTCGTCGGGATCAGCCCGGCAGTCGGCCTCCCGCGCCTCGGCATGCGCGGCGATCGCCGGCACCAGCGAAGCGGCGCGGCCGGCGTCGGCGACCGCGACCACCGCCTGCAGATCGGACCGGCGTGGATACAGTCGCCGTCCCTCGAGCACGGCGACCGCGGCGAGCGGGGAGGCCATCGGGTCCTCCACCTCGCCGAATGCGCCGCACCCGTCGACGCAGTGCCACCGGCCGCCGGCCTCGATCCGGTCGACCACGTGGGTGGCGTAGACGGTCATGTCGTGGGCGGACAGCGCCGCGTCCAGCTCGTCGCACATGTCGCGGTAGTCCCGGTTGCACATCGGGCACGGGGCGCCGTCGGCGTCGACGATCACGGCCACCACCGTGTCCGCGCCCGAGGCGGCCGCGACTTCTGCCAGGTGAGTCAGGTCCCCGTCCATCGCCTTGGATAGATCGACGCGCATGACGGCTCCCATCTCGCGGTCCTCCAGGGACACCAGCACCAGTGACTTCTCCGGCACGAAGCCGAGCACAGCGGGCAGCGCGGCGATCAGGGCGCCGGGACGGGTGAAGCGATAGTCAGGTTCGTGTGTGGTCATGGCCCGACAGTCGCAACCGGTGCCGACCAAATCGGCCCGCCGAGCACCGACGAGCACGCGGCTGGGGATGAACTCGGAACTGGGGATGGACGCCGGGAAGCGGCGCCACATTGTTCATGTCGTATTGACACGGTCGGCATGCGAGATTCGGCAAACCGGCGTACACCTTGTCCTCATGGGTTTGGAATACGACCTCGTCGTCATCGGCTCGGGTCCCGGCGGTCAGAAGGCCGCCATCGCCGCGGCCAAGCTGGGCAAGTCGGTAGCCGTGATCGAGCGGGGCCACATGATGGGCGGCGTCTGCGTCCAGACCGGCACGATCCCGTCGAAGACGCTGCGCGAGGCCGTCCTGTACCTAACCGGTATGAGCCAGCGCGAGCTCTACGGAGCCAGCTACCGGGTCAAGGACAAGATCACCCCCGCCGATCTGCTCGCCCGCACCCAGCATGTTATCGGCAAAGAAGTCGATGTGATCCGAAATCAGTTGATGCGCAACGGGATCGAGCTCTACATGGGCCGCGGCCGGTTCCTGGACGAGCACAACCTGATCATTGAGGACCCCACCAGGGCCGAGCACTTCACGATCAGCGGCCGCTACGTCATCGTCGCCACCGGCACCAAGCCTGCGCGGCCCGCCGGTATCGAGTTCGACGAGAACCGGGTGCTGGACTCCGACGGCATCCTCGACCTGAAGTCCATCCCGGGCTCGATGGTGGTGGTCGGCGCCGGGGTCATCGGCATCGAATACGCCTCGATGTTCGCCGCCCTGGGCACCAAGGTCACCGTCGTGGAGAAGCGCGACTCGATGCTCGACTTCTGCGACCCGGAGATCGTCGAGGCGCTGCGTTTCCACCTGCGCGACCTGGCAGTGACGTTCCGGTTCGGTGAGGCGGTGACCGCCGTCGACGTCGGCTCGGCAGGCACCGTAACCACGCTCGCCAGTGGCAAGCAGATTCCGGCCGAGACCGTCATGTACTCGGCCGGCAGGCAGGGCCAGACCGACCACCTCGACCTGGAGAACGCCGGCCTGGAGGCCGACAACCGCGGCCGGATCTTCGTCGACGACAAGACATTCCAGACCAAGGTCGACCACATCTACGCCGTCGGCGACGTCATCGGCTTCCCGGCCCTGGCGGCCACGTCCATGGAACAGGGCCGCCTGGCGGCCTACCACGCCTTCGGTGAGCCGACCGCCGGGATGACTCAGTTGCAGCCGATCGGCATCTACTCGATCCCCGAGGTGTCCTACGTCGGCGCCACGGAGCAGGAGCTGACCAAGGATTCCATCCCCTACGAGGTCGGGGTGTCGCGGTACCGCGAGCTGGCCCGCGGCCAGATCGCCGGCGACTCCTACGGCATGCTCAAGCTTCTGGTGTCGACCGAAGATCTGAAGGTCCTCGGCGTCCACATCTTCGGTACCGCGGCAACGGAATTGGTGCACATCGGCCAGGCCGTGATGGGCTGCGGTGGGACCATCGAGTACCTGGTCGACGCCGTCTTCAACTATCCGACGTTCTCGGAGGCCTACAAGGTGGCCGCGCTCGACGTGATGAACAAGCTGCGCGCGCTGAATCAGTTCCGCCGCTAGGCGCTCAACACTCGCTGTCGAACGACGCCGGCGCGTCGTCGCCCGGTCCCCCCGCTTCGGCGCGCGTCAGCAGCGCTGCCGTCGCCGCGTCGAACGGTGCCGAGTACGAGACGTTGTCCTGGCAGCCGCCGCCGTTGCGCCCGCCGATCACGCCGACCACCGTCGCGCCGGCGATCCACGGGCCGCCGCTGGTTCCGTCGACCAGGCCGTTGCAGCGCAGCGCGGGATAGCCGTCCTCGATCCGGGCGACCGTGTCGCAGCCCAGCGGGGGCCCGCCGTCACCCATCGGGTACCCGAGCACCGTCACCGGCGCGGACTCGGCGGGTGCAGCACCGAGGGTGAGCGCCCGACCCGCAACGGATTCGACGGTGCCGCCGGCGGATCTGCTGACCCGCGCGAACGCATAGTCCGCCTTGGGGTCCTGGGTGCTCAGCCAGCGGGGGTCGAGGTAGACGGTGTCGACGGTCCAGACGTCGCCGGGAGCAGCGCTCTCGTTGAATCCCGGCACGAAGGTCGCAGGCAGTCCCGCTGCCAGGCAGTGCGCGGCGGTCAGGATCAGATCCTGGCCTGGCGAATGAACCACCGAGGCGGTGCAAGTGTGGGTGTCGGTGGCGCCGAGGAACAGCGCTCCCACAGCAGGCCGGGCCGCCACCGGCTGGGCATTCGCGGCCGGTACCGCCGCCAGGCTGGGCTCCTCGGCGGCCTTGGCCCGCGGTTCGGCGGTGGAATGGCACCCGGACACCAGAACCGTGGCCACCACCAGGTTCAGGGCCGCCGCGACCATCCGCATGGCTCGATCATGCCCGATCTGCGCGCTTTCGACCCGGGTAGACGACCGGCGCAGGGAACGGCGGGCACGCCACCGGCGTTGTGCAACACGAGCGCTATGGTCAGCGCTCACCCGATTCTCTGCCCGATGTCGCCGGCCCCGCGGCTCCTGAGAGACACTGGTTGTCACGGTGCAAGGGGACGACGATGTGCCCGGGCACCGCGAGGAGGCGGAGACGATGACTGACGAGCAGGCACAGCCCTACCAACCCGAGCAGACCGGAATGTACGAACTGGAGTTTCCGGCGCCGCAATTGTCCGCGCCCGACGGGCGTGGGCCGGTGCTGATTCACGCTCTCGAAGGCTTCTCCGACGCCGGCCGCGCCATCCGCTTGGCCGCCGACCACCTCAAAGCCAAGCTGGACACGGAGTTGGTGGCCTCGTTCGCGATCGACGAACTGCTGGACTACCGGTCGCGCCGGCCGCTGATGACGTTCAAGACCGACCACTTCACCGACTACGACGATCCTGAGCTGAATCTCTATGCCCTACGCGACAGCCTCGGCACACCGTTCCTGCTGCTTGCCGGGCTGGAGCCGGATCTGAAGTGGGAGCGGTTCGTCACCGCCGTCCGGCTGCTGGCCGAGCAGCTCGGGGTGCGCCAGATCATCGGGCTGGGCACCATCCCGATGGCCGTGCCGCACACCCGGCCGGTGACGATGACCGCGCACTCCAACAACCGCGAACTGATCACCGAATTCACCCCGTGGGTCGGCGAGGTGCAGGTCCCCGGCAGCGTGTCCAACCTGCTGGAGTACCGGATGGCCCAGCACGGCCACGAGGTCATCGGCTTCACCGTGCATGTGCCGCACTACCTGGCCCAGACCGACTTCCCGCCCGCCGCCGAGGCGCTGCTGGAGCAGGTCGCCAAATTGACTTCGCTGCAGGTGCCGTTGCGTGGGCTCACCGATGCCGGCGCGACCATCCGCACCAAGATCGATGAGCAGGTCGAAGCCTCGCCGGAGGTCGCTCAAGTGGTGACGGCACTGGAGCGACAGTACGATGCTTTTGTTGCCGCTCAAGAGAACCGGTCGCTGCTCGCGCACGACGAAGAACTCCCCAGCGGCGACGAATTGGGCGCGGAATTCGAGAAATTCCTCGCCCAGCACGCCGATGACTTCAAAGACGGTTTCAACGAGAGCGGTGAGACCTAGCGGAGTCCACCGCATCGACGACAGGGTTGGCCCGTGACTCAGCAGAAGACTCAGCAGAAGTCTCAGCGAAAGCCCAATCTCCAGCCGGTGCGGGATGTGACGCCCACCCTGCATTTCCGGACCATTCACGGCTACCGGCGGGCCTTCCGGGTGGCCGGGTCGGGTCCAGCGCTGCTGCTGATCCACGGGATCGGTGACAACTCGACGACCTGGCACCCGGTGCACAGCAAGCTCGCCCAGCGGTTCACCGTGATCGCCCCGGACCTGCTGGGGCATGGACAGTCCGACAAACCGCGGGCCGACTATTCGGTGGCGGCCTACGCCAACGGGATGCGCGATCTGCTCAGCGTGCTCGACCTCGACAAGGTCACCGTGGTCGGGCATTCACTCGGCGGCGGCGTGGCGATGCAATTCGCTTACCAGTTCCCGCAATTGGTGGAGCGACTGATCCTGGTCAGCGCGGGCGGGGTGACCAAAGAGGTCAACATCGCGCTACGGGCCGCCTCGCTGCCGTTGGGCGGGGAGGCCTTGGCGCTGCTGCGACTTCCGATGGTGCTGCCGGCGTTGCAGCTTGCAGGCCGGGCGCTGGGCAGCGTCTTCGGCTCCACCGGTTTGGGCCGCGACCTGCCGGACGCGCTGCGCATCCTGGCCGATCTGCCCGAGCCGACAGCCTCATCGGCGTTCACCCGCACACTGCGCTCGGTGGTGGACTGGCGCGGCCAGGTGGTCACCATGCTGGACCGATGTTATCTGACCGAATCCGTTCCTGTGCAACTCATTTGGGGCGATTTGGACGCGGTCATCCCGGTCAGCCACGCCCGGATGGCGCACTCCGCCATGCCCGGCTCCCAGCTCGAGATCTTCGGCCGCTCCGGACACTTTCCGTTCCACGACGACCCCGACCGCTTCGTCGAGGTCGTCGAGAAGTTCATCGACGCGACCGCCCCCGCCGAATACGACCAGGACGCCCTGCGGGAACTCCTCCGCACCGGGATCTCCGAGCGCTTGGTCACCGGGTCGCTGAAAACCCGGGTCGCGGTGCTCGACGCCCTCGGCGCCGACGAGCGCAGTGCCACCTGACTTCAGCGTCGTAGAGTCGAATCATGACCGTCGACGTGACTGTGTTGCGGGTGTTCACCGATGAGGGTGGCAATTTCGGCAATCCGCTGGGTGTGGTGGACGCGGCAACCGTACCCGCCGGCGATCGCCAGCGCATTGCGACCGAATTAGGCTACAGCGAAACAATATTCATCGATCTACCGGCCGACGGGTCAACTACCGCACACGCCCGCATCTTCACTCCGGCCACCGAATTGCCGTTCGCCGGGCACCCCACCGTGGGCGCGGCCTGGTGGCTGCGGGAGCGCGGCACGCCGATTCACACCCTCCAGGTTCCTGCCGGCATCGTCGGGGTCACCTACGACGACGACCGCACAGTGATCCGGGTTCGGGCGGAGTGGTCGCCGGAGTTCGCCATCCACGATCTGGCCTCGGTGGACGAGCTGCTGGCCGCCGATCCGGACGACTACTCCGACGACGCGGAGCATTATCTGTGGACCTGGGTGGACCGCGACGGCGGCCACATCCGGTCGCGGATGTTCGCCGCCGACCTCGGCGTGCCGGAAGACGAGGCCACCGGATCCGCGGCGGCGCGGGTGACCGATTACCTGAGCCGCGACCTGACGATCACGCAAGGCAAGGGATCTCAGATCTTCACGACGTGGGACGCGCAAGGGTGGGTCCTGATCGGCGGCCGAGTGGTCAGCGACAGTGTGCGACAGCTGGATTGAGCTGCTCAGCCAGATGTGCCGACGGACCGATGGGCGCGCAGCGCCTCGATCTCGCGCTCGAAGTCCTCAGCTGAGCTGAACGAGCGGTACACCGACGCGAATCGCAGATAGGCGACCTCGTCGAGTTCACGAAGCGGGCCGAGGATGGCGAGTCCGACCTCATTGCTGGGGATCTCGGGCGAGCCGGCAGCCCGCACTGTGTCCTCTACCTGCTGGGCCAGCAGATTGAGCGCGTCGTCATCGACGTCGCGGCCCTGGCAGGCGCGACGAACGCCGCTGACGACCTTTTCCCGGCTGAACGGCTCGGTGACGCCGCTGCGCTTCACGACCGCCAGCACCGCGGTCTCCACCGTCGTGAACCGCCGGCCGCACTCCGGACAGGAGCGGCGACGACGGATGGCCTGGCCCTCATCGGTCTCACGGGAATCGACAACGCGGGAGTCCGGGTTGCGGCAGAACGGACAGTGCATGACCGCTCCTTCGCTCAGTGGCCCGATATGTCGAACCACTGAGAGCCTACCTGCGCCGTCCGCGGTAGCGGCTGCGGCCAGCACGGCCGTCAGCCGATCGGCGCGATCAACGTCTGCCCGGCGTCCAGCGACGCCGATTCGAGCTTGTTCAGGTCGCGGATGCGCTGCACCACCTGCCCGGCGGGCGCATCCGGCGCGACCCGCCCGGCCAGCTGCTGCAGCGTCTCCCCCGCCTGGACCTGGACGACGGCGAGCTGGTCCGGCATCTGCTCGGTGGCCGCCGGCGTGGCGCTGAAGTGGCCGACCATGCCCAGCCACAGCGTGATCAGCGCGGCCACCCCGGCCAGCGAGATCGTCACCGCGGTGCTGACAGGTCGGCGGGTATGCGGCGCCCGGGAGAACGCGACACCCGTCCCGCGGTACTGCATCGGCGTGATCGCCGGCCGCGCCGGGTGCGGCCGGTGGGCGCGGACGCCGGCCGGGCGGCGCCGAGCAGGGGCAACGGGCGCGCCGGCCGTCCGCCGGTACACCGGTGCCGAGATGTAAACCTGTCGATCATCGATGACTGTCACGTCCATGTCCTTCCTTCAGGGCCGCCCTGTTCGCTCTTGTGTTCGAAATATACTCGATCATGCGTTCGAAAACCGAACATGTGAGCGAGCGTGTTCGAAGAATAAATCCGACCACCGACAAGTTCCGCTCCGCCGGCCGCCGAGAACGCAAAATCGCGACACGGTCGAACAAATGTTTGAATTTTGACGCGGGCCCGGCTAGATTCGGCCCCATGAGCGAGCGCAGTGAGACATCCGGGCTGACCGAGCGGCAGCGAACCATCCTCGACGTGATCCGCGCCTCCGTCACCAGCCGCGGCTATCCCCCCAGCATCCGTGAGATCGGCGACGCCGTCGGGCTCACATCCACGTCATCGGTGGCCCACCAGCTGCGCACCCTGGAGCGCAAGGGCTATCTGCGCCGCGATGCCAACCGGCCGCGCGCGGTGGACGTGCGCGGAGCCGACGACGCGGTGAGCCACGTGCGCACCGAGGTCGCCGGTTCGGACGCTCTGCCCGAGCCGACCTTCGTGCCGGTGCTCGGTCGCATCGCCGCCGGCGGCCCGATCCTCGCCGAGGAAGCCGTCGAGGATGTGTTCCCGCTACCGCGCGAGTTGGTCGGCGACGGGTCGCTGTTCCTGCTCAAGGTCGTCGGTGAGTCCATGATCGACGCGGCGATCTGCGACGGCGACTGGGTCGTGGTCCGTCAGCAGAACGTGGCCGACAACGGCGACATCGTCGCGGCGATGATCGACGGCGAGGCAACGGTGAAGACGTTCAAGCGCACCAGCGGCCAAGTCTGGCTGATGCCGCACAACCCGGCGTTCGACCCCATTCCCGGTAACGACGCCGCGATCCTCGGCAAGGTCGTCACCGTTCTCCGCAAGGTCTAGCGCGGACGGGGGCAAAGCCTCACTCCGCCTTGTGGAATCCGTTCGCCTGCGCGAGTTCCTCACTGGCGAACCACACTTCGGGCACGGTGTGGTCGTAGAGCGCTGAGTCCGGGGTGTAGTACAGCCCCGAATGCGTGTTGGCCTTCACCACATAGCCCTCGGGCGCCTGATACGGATCCGACAGCGGAAGGTGGATCGCCGGGCGGTTGGCTGCGGCTTCGGCATGCACGTCGGACTGCAGGACTTCCGCCGGCTGTGTGGAGTCTTCTTCCTCGATGTCGACGACGTCGGACTCGAGGATCTCCTCCGGTGCCGGCTCGGGCGCCAGTGGCGCCTCCGGCTCGGCGGCGCGACGACGCCGCGGCGTGCCGAGCTCGCCCATGTCGAGTCGCCACATCGATTGCGACTCCCCGAGATTCACCGCCGCATGTCGGCCTGAATCGGTCGATTCGTCGTCGTCTTCGACTTCCTCGACCTCGGCGTACTCGAGTTCCGCGGGCACCTCGTCGGCTTCCTCAGCCTCGTACCCGCCGGTTTCGGCGGCCTCGGCGGGAATGCGGGTCGGCGTGGTGTCGATGGAGTCCTGATCGCCGTCGAACACGTCCTCGGGTCCGGGTTGCGACTTATCGTCTCCCTCGGGCGCCCAGCCGAAGCCCGGCGCGGCGGCGACCTGCGGAACGCCGCCGTCGGGATACGTCGAGAAGCGCGAGGCAGCCGCGGCGTCGGCCTCGCCGGCGACCTCACTGGGCCAGTGATCGTCGTCGTCGTAGTCCTCGAAGTCGTCGTCGATCTCCTCGCCACCGCTACGGCGGCGCTGCAGCCACAGCACGCCGAGGCCAATCACGGCCAGCAGCAACAGGACCGGGACGATGATCAGCAGCCACCACCAGTGGAAGGTGGAACCGTTGCCGGACTTCGCGCCCGCCTGGCCGGCCTGAGGCCCGGCGGCCGGAACCTGAACGCCGGACAGCGAACCCGCAAGCTCCGACGGTTTGGTCGTGAACGTGTTGCTGGCTTTGTTCCAGGAGATTTCGCCACCGCTGAACTTCTGCGTCACGGTGTCGCCGTTGACGCTCTGCTCGCCGGTCGGCACACCCAGCTTGCCGGTGGCCCCGCCGAGCTTGGCCCAGGCGGCGTTGATCGCGCCGCGCACCACGATGGCGCCGTTGTCGGGCGTCCAGAAGATCACCGGTTTATCAGCGGCGCTGAAGGCGCTGACCCGGCTGTTGGGCGCGCCGCCGTCGGCTTCGGTCCCGGTCGGCAGGCCCAGGTCGCCGGTCGGCCCACCCTGCGCCTCGTACTTGGCCAGGATCGCGCCCGTCACCGCATGCGCGCCGGTGGCCGGTGAGTAGAAGACCTTGCCCCCCGCGTAATCCTGGGCGGCGCCGTCGGTGCCGATGGCCTGCTGGGCTCCTTGGCGGGCACCGAGGGGTCCCGCGAGGCCCCCGGCGGCCCGCCATGCCTGGTTGATCGCCGTCGTCGCGTCGCTGGGCACCTCGACACCGGCCAAGTTGCCTGCGAGCTCAGGCGGCACGGTCGTGAATGTCTTCGCGGCGGTGTCATAGGAAATCTCGCCGCCGGTGAACTTCTGGCTGATCACAGTGCCGTTGAAGGTCTCATCCTCGGTGGGGACGCCCATCGTGCCGGCCGAGCCGCCGAGCTTGTCCCACGCCGCGTTGATGGCGCCGCGTACCACCCACGCGCCGGTCGCGGGTGTCCAGAAAATGGCCGGCTTGTCGCTGGCACTGAACGTGCTGACCTGGCTGTCCGGCCCCACCAGACCCGCGACCGCGTCGATGGTGGGGAATCCGAGGTCACTGTCGGCTGCACCGCCGAGCGCCTGGTACTTGTCCAGGACCGCCCCGAAGAGCAGGTGGGCGCCGGTGGCAGGAGTGAAGAAGATCTTGCCGCCGCTGAAGTTCTGGGCGAATCCGTCGCCGACGGCGTAGACGTCGCCGTCCTTGGTGCCTACCGGAGAACCATCGCCGCCTGCGGTCTCCCACGCCTGATTGATGGCGTCGCCCGCGTCCGTTTCCGGGCTCGCGATCGCCCCGGGCGCCCACAGCAGCGCGGCCGCAGCCGTCGCGAAGACGCCGAGCGCCATCCGCCCGACGCCTCTACTGAGACGACTTCCAAGCCTGGTCATGCACTCTCCCCGCAGTGTCGGTCAAGATGCTTCCCCTCATCCTCCGCGTCAACTGTGCTTCAGCACCTCACGACACGCGGCGTTTCGATGAGATAACCGACGCGTTGACGGGGGAAAACACCCGAAATCCCCAGGACAAACCGGGGCGCATGACCAGCGCCCGCCGCTTCGGCAGCCGCGTGACGGGGAACCAAAACCGCAGTTCAGCCCCGCTTGCGGGGTTAGACGCCCAGGCTGCGGCCGATGATCTCTTTCATGATCTCGGTGGTGCCGCCGTAAATCGTCTGGACGCGGGCATCGAGGTAGGCCTTGGCCACCGGATATTCGCGCATGTAGCCGTAACCGCCGTGCAACTGCAGGCAGCGGTCGACCAGATGAACCTGCTTTTCGGCCGCGTACCACTTCGCCATCGAGGCCTGCTCGGCAGTCAGCTTGCCGTCGAGGTGCAGCCGGATGAACTCGTCGACCATGATGCGGATGGCGGTGGCTTCGGTGGCCAGCTCGGCCAGCAGGAAGCGGCTGTTCTGCTGGCTGCCGATCGGCTTGCCGAACGCCTTGCGCTCCTTGGTGTACTGCAGGGTCTGTTCGAGGACGCTCTCCATGGCCGCAGCCGCCATCACCGCGATGTTCAGGCGCTCCTGCGGCAGGTTCTGCATCAGGTAGATGAAGCCCTGACCCTCCTCGCCGAGCAGGTTCTCGACAGGGACCTTGACGTCGGTGAAGGACAGTTCGGCCGTGTCCTGCGCGTCCAGGCCGATCTTGTCCAGGTGGCGGCCACGCTCGAAGCCCTCCATGCCGCGCTCGACGACCAGCAGCGAGAAGCCCAGCGCGCCCTTCTCGGGGTCGGTCTGGGCCACCACGATCACCAGATCGGAGTTGATGCCGTTGGTGATGAACGTCTTGGAGCCGTTGAGCACGTAGTGATCACCCTGCTTGACCGCGCGGGTCTTGATGCCCTGCAGGTCGCTGCCGGTGCCGGGCTCAGTCATGGCGATTGCGGTGATGTACTCGCCGCTGCAGAACTTGGGCAGCCAGCGCTGCTTCTGCTCCTCGGTGGTCAACTCCAGCAGGTACGGCGCGACCACATCGTTGTGCAGGCCGAACCCGAGCCCGCTGTAGCGGGCCGCCGCGGTCTCCTCGGTCAGGATGACGTTGTAGCGGAAGTCCGCGTTGCCGCCGCCGCCGAACTCCTCCGGCACGGCCATCCCGAGGAAGCCCTGCTTGCCGGCCTCCAGCCAGACCCCGCGATCGACGATCTTGTCCTTCTCCCACTGGTCGTGGAACGGCGCGACGTGCCGCTCGAGGAACGACCGGTAGGCCTCGCGGAACAGTTCGTGCTCGGGCTCGAACAAGGTCCGCTCGTACTTGACGGTTGCGTTCTTCTCGACAGCCATGACTTCCTCCGGACGGCGCTGTGGGTTTGCAGACGAGGATAACCAACCGGATGGTTGGTCGCGACGGTGGCCCCGCGTGACGGCCGACGGATTTGCCAAAGTCGCTGGTGGAAGCATCGCCGTTAGACTCCCGGGGTGCCCGACGCCCGCAGCAGCCTCGCCCACTGGGGCGCGTTCAGCGCCGACGTCGCCGACGGCGAAATCCTCGCGGTCACCCCGTTTCCCGGCGATACCGACCCGTCTCCCCTGCTCGGCAACCTCCGTGGGTCGCTACGACACTCCTCGCGCATCGCCACACCCGCCGTCCGCCGCGGTTGGCTGCGCGACGGCCCCGGGCCCGGCAGCGCCCGCGGCGCCGACGAATTCGTCGCGCTGGACTGGGAGGAGCTGACGGAGCTTCTCGCCGGCGAACTGCGCCGGGTGGTCGACACCTACGGCAACGAGGCCATCTACGGCGGGTCCTACGGCTGGGCCAGCGCGGGCCGGTTCCACCACGCCCAGAGCCAAGTACACCGATTCCTGAAACTTCTTGGCGGATATACATTTTCGCGGCACTCCTACAGCCTGGGCGCCACCGGCGTGATCATGCCGCGGGTGGTCGGCACCCACGACGACCTGTTCAAGCGGTCCACCGAATGGAACGTCATCGTCGAGCACACCGACCTGCTGGTCTGCTTCGGCGGCGTGAACCTGAAGAACACCGGGATCAACCACGGCGGCACCACCGGACACCCGGCCCGCGAAGCGCTGCACCGGTTCCGGTCCAACGGCGGAAAGATCGTCTCGATCAGCCCCCTGCGCAGCGACGTCGACGGCGATTGCGACTGGTTGGCGGCCGTCCCCGGTACCGACGTGGCGATCATGCTGGCCCTTGCCTATGTGCTGGCCACCGCGAACCTCGCCGACCGCGAGTTCCTCGACACCTACTGCACCGGCTACGAGCAGTTCGAGCGGTATCTGCTCGGCGCCGAGGACGGTGTGCCGAAATCGCCGCAGTGGGCCGCCGAGATCTGCGGCATCGACGCCGCGGTGCTCACCGACCTGGCCACCAGGATGGCCGCGCGGCGCACGATCGTCACCGTCAGCTGGTCACTGCAGCGCGTCCGGCACGGCGAGCAGGCGCCGTGGATGGGGCTGACACTGGCAGCCATGCTCGGCCAAATCGGCCTTCCCGGAGGCGGATTCGGCCACGGGTACGGCTCGATGAACGAACCCGGCCTGCCTCCGCTCCGGCACCGGCTGCCGTCGCTGCCGCAGGGGCTCAACCCGGTCCGCACGTTCATCCCGGTCGCAGCGGTCAGCGACATGCTGCTGCACCCCGGTGAGAAGTTCACCTACAACGGCCGCACCCTGACCTACCCCGACATCAAATGCGTGTACTGGGCGGGCGGCAATCCCTTCCACCACCACCAGAACCTGCCCCGCCTGCGTCGCGCACTGGGTCGCGTCGACACCGTGGTGGTGCACGAGCCGTACTGGACGCCGATGGCCCGGCACGCCGACATCGTCGTCCCGTCCACCACCCCGTTCGAACGCGACGACTATTCCGGGTCCCGAAACGACCCTCTGCTGGTGGCGATGCCCGCGCTGGCGCCGCCGTACGCCCATTCCCGCGACGACTACACCACCTTCGCCGCGCTCGCCGAGCGGCTGGGCTTCGGCGAGCAGTTCACTTCTGGCCGCACCGCCCGGCAGTGGCTGGAGCACATGTACGAAAAGTGGTCGGCAGAAATCGATTTCGCGGTCCCCGACTTCGACCAATTCTGGGCCGACGGCGTCCTGCGGCTTCCGGTGGAGACCGGACTGACCCTGCTGGCCGACTTCCGCGCCGACCCGCAGGGCCACGCGTTGGCCACCCCGAGCGGCAAGATCGAGATCTTCTCCGAGGACATCGCGGGCTTCGAGTATCCGGACTGCGCCGGTCATCCGCGCTGGTATGAACCGGTCGAGTGGCTGGGTGGCGAACGCGCCCAACGCTTTCCGCTTCACCTGATCGCCAACCAGCCGGCCACCCGGTTGCATGGCCAGCTCGACGGCGGTGCGGTCAGCCAGAATGCGAAAGTCCAGGGTCGCGAACCCATCCGGATGCATCCGTCCGACGCCGCGGAGCGCGGGCTGGCCGGCGGCGAGGTGGTGCGGGTGTTCAACGACCGCGGATCGTGCCTGGCCGGGGTGGTCATCGACGAGGCGCTGCGGCCGCAGGTGGTGCAGCTGTCGACCGGAGCGTGGTACGACCCGCTGGATCCCTCGGACCCGGATTCGATGTGCGTGCACGGCAATCCCAACGTGCTGACCGACGACGTGGGCACCTCGTCGCTGGCCCGCGGCTGCACCGGCGCCGCGGTACTGGTGCAGGTGGAGATATTCGCCGATCCGCTGCCGCCGGTACGGGCGCACCAGCCCCCGGTGATCCGATAGCCGGTTTTCTCAGCTTTTTCTCACATTCCACTTACGGCATAAGTTCGCTCATGCCATGATCACAGCAATCTCGATATCGCTAAAGAAAGTTTGCTGATGCGTAAAAATATCCGCACCGCCGCACGCTCGGCGATGGTGGCCGTCCTGGCGACGCTCGCCGCGATCGTTCTCGCAGTTACCAGCACGATCACCGCAGCCGTCAGCCTGGCGGCGGTGGCGCTGATCGTTCCCGGCACCGGCACCCCCGACCCGTCGGTGCCGCCGCTTGGCACTAACTACATGCAGAACGCAGTGAATTACTACATCCAGCCGCTCGATCCGGCCTGCGCGACGGTCTGCACGCCCGCGCCGGTCCCCTACACCGCGCAGTTCTGGCCGTTCCCGTTCGCGGGTTGGGGCGGCCTCAACGGGGCGAAGTGGAACGTGTCGGTGGCCAGCGGCGTGCAGAGCCTCAACGACCAGATCGACGCCGCCAACACAGCCGACCCGGGCGGCGACATCGTGATCTTCGGCTACTCGCAAGGCGCGACGGTCTCCAACATCGTCAAGCGCCAGCTCGCCGACGCCAACGGCGGGGTCATCCCCGACCAGTACTCCTTCGTCCTGATCGGTGACCCGCAACGTCCGAACGGCGGACTGTTCGAACGGCTCGCCCTGCTGGGCACGGTGCCGATCCTGGACGCCACCTTCGGTCAGCCGGCCCCCACCGACACCACGGTGCTGCCGACGGTGAACACCACCGACATCGCGTTCCAGTACGACGGCGTCGCCGACTTCCCGGCCAATCCGCTCAACCTGCTGGCCGACCTGAACGCGCTTGCCGGGTTCTGGTACATCCACGGCAACTACCTCTCGCCGCGCGGCACCCAGCCGTCCACCGAACTGCCCTACGGCTACACGATTCCGGAACTCGAGCAGGCCATCGACTGCTCGCAGAGCCCGAAGAACTGCCAGACCTACAACGACACGCTCTACATCACGATCCCGGCCAAGACGCTGCCGATCATGCAGCCGCTGCTGGACATCGGCGCCGCGACCGGCACCACCGCGATCATCAAGCCGTTCGTCGACCTGATCTCGCCGGTCACCCGCGTGCTGATCGAAACCGGTTATGACCGAAGCAATTACGGGCAGCCGACGCCGTTCACCATCTTCACGCCGATCAACCCGGTGAAGCTCAGCGTCGACCTCGCCAAGGCCGCCGTCCAGGGCATCCACGACGCGCTGGGCGACCTCGGTGTGGCGGTTCCCTCGGCACCGTCCGCACCGTCCGCACCGGCGTCGACCCCGGCGAGCACGCTGGCCGCTGCGACCACCAGCGAGCCTGCCGCCCAGAAGGCGGCCACCGAAACCGTGTCCAAGCCGGCGCAACGCAAGGCATCTGCGAAGCCCAGCCTCACGGCCAAATCCGAGAAGCCCAAGACCGGTGACGAGGTCAAGAGCTCCGGCAAGCCGGCGAAGAAATCGGGCACCGGCAAGAGCGGAAAGCCGGCGGCGGCAAGCGCTTCCGGGCAGGGCAACTCGGCGAAGGACGCCGCCTAACTGCTGAACTCGCGCAGGCCTGCGGCCAGCGCGGCGGGCACCCGGGCTTTCAGGCGGGTGCCCGCTTCGGTGTGCTCGACCGCATCGACGTGGCCGTCGCTGTGCAGGCGCGCGACCAGATCGCCCCGCTCGTAGGGGATCGTCACGTCGACCGTGATCTCGCGCGGTTCGACGAGCTCACCCAGCCGGGCGCGCAGCCGCGGCAATCCCTCGCCGGTGTGCGCCGAGACGAACACGGCTCCGGGTAGTGCGCGGCGCAACTGAGCCAGCATCAGGTCATCGGCGGCGTCGATCTTGTTGACCACCAACAACTCCGGGGCCGGCGGTGCGTGATGGTCGTTCTGCACCTCGCGGATGACCTGACGCACTGCCTCGATCTGCGCCAGCGGATTGCTGTCGGACCCGTCGACCACGTGCACCAGCAGGTCGGCGTCGAGCACTTCTTCCAGGGTGGAGCGGAACGCCTCGACCAGCTGGGTGGGCAGGTGCCGGACGAAGCCGACGGTGTCGGTCAGCACGAACGGTCGCCCGTCGTCGAATTCGCCTCGGCGAGTGGTCGGTTCGAGGGTGGCGAACAACGCGTTCTGCACCAGGACACCGGCCCCGGTCAGGGCGTTGAGGAGACTGGACTTGCCGGCGTTGGTGTAGCCGACGATCGCGATCGACGCGGTGTCGCTGTGCAGCCGCCGACTGCGCTGTGTGTCGCGGATCTGCTTCATGTCCTTGATCTCGCGGCGCAGCTTGGACATCCGTTCGCGGATGCGGCGCCGGTCGGTCTCGATCTTGGTCTCACCGGGGCCGCGGGTACCCACGCCGCCGCCGCTGCCGCCGGCGCCGCCGCCCTGGCGGGACATCGATTCACCCCAGCCACGTAGCCGCGGCAGCATGTATTCCATCTGCGCGTAGGCCACCTGCGCCTTGCCTTCCCGGCTGGTGGCGTGTTGGGCGAAGATGTCGAGGATCAGCGCGGTCCGGTCGATGACCTTGACCTTGACCACTTTTTCCAGCGCGTTGAGCTGGGCGGGGCTGAGCTCGCCGTCGCAGATCACGGTGTCGGCGCCGGTCGCGATCACGACCTCGCGCAGCTCCTGAGCCTTGCCGGAGCCGATGTAGGTAGAGGGGTCAGGCTTGTCGCGGCGCTGGATCAGCCCTTCGAGCACCTCGGAACCCGCGGTTTCGGCCAGCGCGGCCAGTTCGGCGAGGCTGGCCTCGGAGTCAGCGGCGGTGCCCTCGGTCCACACCCCCACCAGGACGACCCGTTCCAGCCGCAGCTGGCGGTACTCGACCTCGGTGATGTCGGTGAGTTCGGTGGACAGCCCGGCGACGCGCTTGAGGGCGGCGCGGTCTTCGAGCGCGAGCTCGCCGAGGCTTGGGTCGGTAGCGTCAGCTTTTGTCATAGGCGTTTCTGTCATAAGCGGTAATCGATGGTGCCACGGGAGTCCAACGTCGTGCACCTGAATAACGTGCCGTCAGAGTTGGGCCGCCCACCACTGGTCGGCGAGTTCGCCGTGCGCGACGAGGACCGAAGGGCCTCGCAGCGAGCTCGATGTGTGGCTGATCTCGACGGTGACCTCCCCGCCGGGGATGCGGACGCGCAGCGTGCCGGTCGACACATTGAGGTGGGCCAGGGCCGCGGCCGCAGCGGCAACCGTTCCGGTTCCGCAGGAGCGTGTTTCGCCGACACCACGTTCGTGTACCCGCATGCTGACGGCTCCATCGCGGGCGATCGTCAGCACCTCGACGTTGACACCGTCCGGGAACTGGCCGCGATCGAACAGCACCGGCGCGGCGACGTCCAGGTCGGCCAGCGCTTTTTCGGTGAGGTCGGGATCCAGGCAGGCCAGGTGCGGATTCCCGACGTCGACGCCGACGCCGGAGAAGTGCCTGCCGCCGACGGTGGCGGTGCCGGTCCCGAGCAGGTTGACCTTGCCCATGTCGACGGTGACCTCGGCCGCCACAGCATCGGCATGGTGCACGACCACGGGGCGCGGTCCGGCCAGCGTGCCGACCACGAACGCGTCGCGCTGCTCCAGGCCGCTGGCCCGCAGGTAGTGCGCGAACACCCGGACCCCGTTGCCGCACATCTGGGCGATCGAGCCGTCGGCGTTGCGATAATCCATGTACCAGTCGCCGCTGTCCACGCCTTCGGGCAGCCGGTCCAGTACGCCGGCATCGACGACCGCCCCGGCGGTGGTGACCCGCAGCACGCCGTCGGCGCCCAGCCCCCGGCGCCGGTCGCACAGCGCGGCCACGGCGTCGGGCGCCAGCTCCAGCTGCGCGGGCAGGTCGGGCAGCAGCACGAAGTCGTTTTCGGTGCCGTGCCCCTTCGAGAAGATCATGCGAAGATCACCTGATCAGGATACGTCCCGCCATCGGGCGATCACCTGGTCGGCAAGGTCGGGGGCGGCACCGTCGAGCCACTGGATGCGATGGTCGCGGCGAAACCACGACCGCTGCCGGCGCACATACCGCCGGGTGCCGATGAAGGTCAGCTCGCGCGCCTGGGCCAGATCCTCATCTCCTGCGCCGGCATCCAGCGCCTCGAGCACCTGGGCGTAGCCGAGGGCCCGGGCGGCGGTGACACCCTGCCGCAGCCCGGCGTCGAGCAGCGTGCGCACCTCGTCAACCAGGCCGGCCTCGAACATTAGGTCGGTGCGCCGCGCCAGTCGATCGTCGAGAATGCTTGTGTCCCAGTCTAATCCGATGATGACCGTGTCCCAGCGTGGCGCACCGATCTGGGGCGCCGAGGCCGCGAACGGCTGGCCGGTCAGTTCGACCACCTCCAGCGCGCGCACGATCCGGCGGCCGTCGGTGGCCAGGATCGCCTCAGCAGCGGCCGGATCGCGGCGTCCCAGCTCGGCGTGCAGGGCGGCCACCCCGATCTCGGCGAGCTGGAGTTCCCACCGGGCCCGCACCTCGGGGTCGGTGGCCGGGAAAGCCCATTCGTCGAGCAGCGACTGGATGTAGAGCATCGAGCCGCCCACGATCACGGGCGGCACTCCGCGCGACGCGATGGTCTCGACGTCGGTGGCGGCGGCTTCCTGGTAGCGCGCGACCGTCGCGGTCTGCGTCACGTCAAGGACGTCGAGCTGGTGGTGCGGGATGCCGCGCCGTTCGGCGACGGTGAGTTTGGCGGTGCCGATGTCCATGCCGCGGTACTGCTGCATCGCGTCGGCGTTGACGATCTCGCCGCCGAGGCGTTCGGCGACGTCGAGGGCCAGGGCCGACTTCCCGGTGCCTGTCGGCCCGATGACGGCAATCGGTCTCGTCATGGACGCCACGTACCGACGAAGTACCCCACCCCGTACGGTGCGCCCCGCACCAACTCGGTGGCCTCCTGCGGCCCGGAACCCACCAGCCCGGCCAGCACCTGGTAGGCGACCCGGCCGACGATGCCGCCGGGGAGCCCGGCCAGCGCAGCACTGTCACCTGAGGCCAGCGCGTCGTCGAGGGCGGCTTGCACGGCCGCCGCGTCGGGGTCGTAGCCGCCGGGCGCGGGCGGCGTCAGCGTGTTGGCGCCGTCGGCGACCACCAGGACGCCGACCGGTTCGTCGGTGGCGTCGATCTCTGCGCGCAGCAGCCGGCCGAACTCGAGAGCACGTTCGGCGTCGTGGTCGGCGTCGTACACCCGGACCTGCGCGCGGGCCGATGGGTTGGCCTGCCCGCGCAGCCACCCGATGTACAGCGCGCAGAGAGGCAAGACACGCACCCCGGTGGGCGGGTCCGGGGACAGCGCGACGGGAACGTCCACCCCGTAGCCGGCGAAGCTGCCTCGGGTGTCGGGGTCGATGGTCTGATCGGCCGCGTCGACGCCGATGGCGACCCAGCGATCGGGCAGTGCCGCGGCCGCCGTCAGCGCGGCGTCGCGGAACTCGGCGACCTCGGCGGCGGCCGCACCGGCGAGTTCGGGCACCAGGACGGGCGCCGAGGGCGTCAGGACAACGGCGGACAGCACGTCCCCCACGCTAGTGGCCGTCAGCCGGGCACCGGCTCGGTGGGATCCGGCACCGGCGCGGCCTCGGTGCGGGCCAGCTCCACGGTGGCCGCGATCATCACCACGACGGCGATCACCAGAAACGCCCACCCGGACCGGCCGGGCCGCAACATCTCCCCGAGGATCGCGACGCCGAGAACCGAGGCGACCAACGGTTCGCTGACCGTGACCGCCGGGAGTGACGCGGCCATCGACCCGGCCCGGAACGACGATTGCTGAATCGCCGTCGCCGCGATAGCCACCACGGCCCACACGTAGAGCTCGGGAAGCTTCAGCACCGCCACGATCCCGTCGTCGAGTTCGTCGACGACACCTTTCATCAGCACGGCGAACAACCCCCACAACGAACCCGCCACCAGCCCCAGCAATACCGCCGCAACGGGTCTGCCTCGCCCCTTCCCCGGGTCGCTGCGCTCCTGCCCGCCGGAGAACACCCGCGCACCCAGCAGGCACAGCAGGAGTAGCGGACCGAGCGTGGCGGCCACCCAGCTCCACATCTCGAAGCCGGCCCGCGCCTGCCCCTTGGAGGGGTCGCCGACGGTGACGATCACGGCAACGGCCGCGGCCAGCAGTACCGCCCAGATCCACTGGTAGCGGGTGATCCGCCGTCCCGCGAAGCGCGCGCTCAGTGGCAGCGCGAACAGCAGAGAGGTCACGATCAGCGCCTGCACCAGAAGCACCGAGCCAAATCCCAGGGCGGCGGCCTGCAACGCGAATCCGCCGGCGGCCACCAGGCTGCCCAGCCACCAGGTCTTGTCCCTGAGCAACTGCAGGAACAGGGCGATGGGACCGACCTGCTCGTCGGTGACGTCGTGGGCGGAACGTTGCTGGATGACGTCACCGATCGCGATCAGCAGCGCGGCCCCGACGGCGAACAGGGTGGCGATGTCCGACCTGTGCATCACTGATCTCCTCGTGCTCGGGCAGTCAGCGTGCCCGCCGATTGGCGGTGTGCGCAACCTCAGACCAGCCAACCCGGGCGCATGGGTGGCATCGACCTGGTTCAATACCAACGAGGACGGCGGCCGTGACCACGGTCGCCGGACGTGCAGCAGTGGCGCCGCGTCGCGCGGCAGATGCGCGGGAACACCGCGCGGAGGGTAGGTGAGGCGAGTCCATGACGATCGACCAACCCAGTGCCGACGGAGCCCCGAAGCCGGCTCCCCGACC
>JAKFVT010000032.1 GCA_021732005.1 Mycobacterium sp.
GGGTCATGGACGGGTTCCTTCGGTTCTCAGGACGAGGGGTTTGGCGATTTCTCATCCTGCCGCCGAAGAACCCGTCCCCTAGACACCTCAACCCGTGTCGGCGTCTACAACGTCATGACCCGCAACAACTAGCTGACCGGCCGGGACGCATCCGATATCGGGTAGCGGCCGGCCAACAACAGACCGCTGGTCGCGACGAGCCCCGCAACCAGAATGCTCACGCTGACCACTTGCTTGGCGGCGATCACTCCGAACACGATGCTGCCCAGTGCCATCGAACCCTGCAAGGTCATGTTGTAGAAGGACGTCATCAGGCCGCGCATGCGCTCGGGTGAGGAGGTCTGGACCGAGAACTGGTGGCTGACGCTCAGAATGCTCCACGAGAGGCCAAAGAAAAGCAGGAACAACGCGTCGAGAAGCATGCTGTCCCATCGGCTGATCCCCAAAACGGTGGCCGAAAACACCACCAGCGCAACCGTTGTCAGCAGGTTGAGCCGGACGTGGCGCTGCAACATCGGCATCACCGACACACCCGCCGCCGTACCGGCTCCCAGGGCTGCCAACAGCCCGCCGTAGCCGATCACCCCGGTCTGGATGTTGTCCTTGGCCTCCAGCGGAAGCAATGCCAAGACCCCGCCGACCGGAGCCATGAGCAGCGCCGAGCGGATCATCGGACCGTACAGCGCAGGTGATTTCCGCAGCTGGTGCCAGCCGTCTCGCACCGAGCGCGCCACGTCGACGCGCTCGGGAGCCGTACCGACGTCCGGCTTTGGCACGTGCCGCAGCGCGAGGATCATCACCAGGTGCGACAGCACCCGCACGGCGAACACAAAGGCTGCCCCGATCACCATCAGGAACCCACCGACGATCGGACCGATCGCCTGCGCGAGTTTGTTGCTCAGCGCGTTGAACGAGATCGCAGCGACGAGTTTGTCTTCCGGAACCATGTCGTGCAGGAAGGGTTTCCAGGCGGACTGCTGGATCACGAGCCCGGCGCCGATTCCGAACAACAACGTCAATAGCGGCGCTGGAGTGAGGTGGCTGAGCCATTCGATGGCGACCAGGATCACTGCCAGCAGCCCCATCCATACCTGGGCAATCAGCAGCAGCGTTCGGTGACCGACGCTGTCGGAGATGATTCCGACCGGAATCGCGAGCAACAGGAACGGCAGGCTCGTGGTGGACTGAACCAGACTGACCAAGAGCGCGTCCTGGGTCAGTGCCGTCATGATCCAGGCCGCGGCCAGCAACAGCATCACCTGGCCCAGGTTCAGGACCAGGTTGGCCGACCAGAGTTCGCGGAATTGGCGCTGACGAAACAGCGCGTATCCCCCGTCCATCCCGGAAAGCTACCCGACCGATTCCTAGGATGTCAGCTATGCGCCATCTGCTGCGGCCGTTCACTGTCTGGGCGCGCTACTGGCCGCAACTGGCAGCCCTGTACCTGCTCGGCGTGCTGGGCCGCCGCGGCGCCATCGAATGGGCCGCCTGGGCCGGCCACGACAACGACTGGTGGGCGTCGCTGATCATGCCGCTCGCCGGAATGGCGCGGGTGGGCTCCTACGTGGCGATGTTCCTGGTGCTGCGCCCGGCTTTCCCGGTGCTCGCGGCGCTCGGGCGCCGACCGGCCCGGCGGATCGACCTGTTCTCCACCATCGTCGTCCCGTTCTTCGCGATCTACCTGGCGTGGCAGATGTTTCGCGAGGACTGGCTGGCGTTCGAGCAACGCGCGCTGCAGTACCGCGTCGGCGAGGCGATGATGTCCGCCGTCGCAGGCGGGCCGCCCACCGATCTGCACGCCGCCGAACTTCCGGTGGGCGCGGGCACCTGGCTGCTCATCGGCGCGGCGCTGATCCTCCGCACGGTGCTGAGCAAGGTCAAGGACCGATTGCCGTCCTGGTTGGTGGCGGTGCGGCTGTACTTCGACGCACTCTGGGTGTTCCTGGTGCTCAGCTTCTCGGTCAACCAGGGTCTGACGCTGCTGACCAAGCCCGGGGACTGGGTTGCTCACCGGCGAGTGATGGTGTGGCTGAGCAATACTCGCGCCGACGCGTTCTCGTACTTCTCCCCGCTGGAGAAGGTGTGGGATGTCGTGATGTGGGGACTGCGCACGGTGTTGGGGGGTGCCGCTGTGCCCCTGATCTGGCTCGCCGTGGCGGGCATCGTCTACGGCGTCACCTCGACAGCCGATTGGCGCAGCGTGGTGCAGCGCATCGGCGGTCAGCGCGCGACCACCTGGATCGCCCGTTCGGCACCCACCGGCAAGCGCCTGCAGAAGCGTGCGCGGATCGTCCCGAAAGCCGTCCGCGAGAAGATCGTCGACTACGGGGTGGATCAGGTCGGCAAGTTCCGGCCCATCACCGACTCGGCGCGCATCGTGCTGCACGGCGGTGTCCTGGCGTTGACCCTGTACGTGCTGGGCTACCTCGGACTGGCGTGGCTCGACATGACGGGAAGTTTCTACCGGGCACAACTCGGTGATGGCTACCTCCTACGCGGCGTCGCCTGGGTCATCGGCCCGCATCCCCAGCCCTTCTGGCAGGGCTTCGGCGGGACGCTGAGCCTGGTGTCGCATCTCATCGTGGAGCCGCTGCGGATCTGTTTGGTTGCAAGCACATTCGCGTACTGCGTCGAGCACATCGCGCATGATCCCGAACCCGAGGCGTCGCCTACAGCTGCAGCCGCAGCCTGATCCGGCCGTCGAGGTTCGTCACGTCGACGGCGGTGGGCACCACGTCCTGCGGCAGCAGGAAACTGAACTGCACGGGACCTGGCCTGGTGCAGCGGTCGGACATGTTGTCCGGCAGAGCAGCGGTGTAGCCGCCGATGCCTTCGGCCTGCCAGCGCCGGGTGCCGTCGGTGAGGACACCGGTACACAGGTCGCCGGCGCGGGCGTTGGTTCGATCGATCGAAACAACCTGCAGGACAGTGCCTTTGGGCAGCGGTCGTGCACCCGGTCCAGGCGCCCGGTCGAGGTGACGAACACCCGATATCGACCAGGTTTGGCCGTCGACCGTGCCGCTCTGCCCGGCGGCGATCACGTGCGGCGGGGTCACGGTGTCTCGGTACCGTGACCAGTCGGGCCACAAGTCGACTACAACCAGGACCGCAAGAGCCGCAACCACGACGACCATCGCCAGGGCGTTGCGCTGCCACAGTTTTCGTGGCATGTGCAGCTTCATTGCGCTCCCAGTTTCGACGGTGGTACGACGACCGAACTCGCCCGGTCGACGCCGGCAAGCGGGATGTCGATCACCAACCGTGAGTCGAGTCGACCGTCACCTCCCCAGAGCCGCATCACCACGGAAGGGACCGTCTTGAGGAGATCGGGCGGCACGTCGAACGCCCAGGTGCGCTGTTGAGTGATTCCGGGTTGCACCAGATCCGCACCCGACAACAGCTGAGTGGTCGGCGCGTAGGTGTTGGGGCCGACCAGCAGGTCGGCGTGCGGCAGCACCGGGTCCCGGGAAGCGTCGAGCATCGTCACCGCCACCACCCAGACACCGGCTGCCGCATACGGTTTCCGGGATTGTTGCGCCGTGACGGTCGGGGTCATGGAGGCGTGCGTGACGGTCGCCGACAGATTCTGGCCGACGGCCCGGCTGGCGATGCCCGCATGGACATCGAACGGCGCATAGATGGTCGTGTTGGCCGGCAGGTGCAACCACACCAGGGTCGCCACCGCGATCGCGACCACGGTTGCCGCGGCCGCGGCCACACTGCGACGGCTCATTGCTTGCCCCGCACCGGAATTGTCGCCTGACCGTATTCGGTCTCGCTGTCCACCCACGTCTTGCCATAGGTCACCATGAGCTCGGTGAATTTCTTCTTCCAGATCCGGACGGTCACGGAATCGCCCGGGCACAGCGCGTTCTGGGGCAGTGTCCAGAGCACGCCGACTTCTTCGGTCAGACCCGGGCCGAGGCTCGGAACCGGACTGCCGTCGGTCAGCCGGATGACGCCGTAGAACCGCTTCTCCGGCTGGTCGCGCAGGTCGATCTCATCGTCGAGATACGCCGGGACGGTGCCGTCGTTGCGGATCTTCATGACGATGCCCAGATACGTCCGGCCGGGCGTCTTCGGTGCGATGAGCGTGGTGCCCGCCCGCAGTTCGTCGACCAGGGTTGCGCGCTCGAGCGTGACGGTGAATGCGTTGTCGCTGAACTCGTCGCCGGGTGTGAACTCGGTGACGGCGGAGTCAACGGTGTCGAGCCCACCGAACAACGCGGTGCCGGCCAGGATGACGACGGTCAGCAGCTGACCGATCTGGCTCAGGCTGAGGCCGGCCAACCAGCCACGAACACCCCGCCGCGGTGCGGCGGCCGTGTCCGGCGCTCCCCCCATATCTGGCGATCGTAATGGGTCGTCGGCAGTGCGCTATCGCCCCAGACGCAGCCGCAGGTTCTCGACGCTGTCCCGCACCACACCGAGCTGGGCGGCCACCTGCGTCGGCGCGGTGCCGCCGCGCGCGTCACGGGAGGACACCGATCCCTCGATGGTCAGCACGCCCCGCACCTGCGGGGTCAGCTCGCCGCTGATCTCGGCCAGTTCCTCGTCGGTGAGCTCGTCGAGGCCAACCCCGCGGCCCTCTGCGGTCCGCACCGCCGCACCTGCCGCTTCGTGGGCCACCCGGAACGGCACCCCGCGGCGCACCAACCACTCGGCGACGTCGGTGGCCAGGGTGTAGCCGGCCGGCGCGAGTGCGGCCATCCGGTCGGTGTCGAATCGCAGGGTCGCGACCAGTCCGGCCATCGCGGGTAGCACGAGTTCGAGTTGAGCCACCGAATCGAACACCGGCTCCTTGTCTTCCTGCAGGTCCCGGTTGTAGGCCAGTGGCTGAGCCTTGAGCGTGGCCAGCAGGCCGGTGAGGTTGCCGATCAAGCGGCCCGACTTGCCGCGGGCGAGTTCGGCGATGTCCGGGTTCTTCTTCTGCGGCATGATGGAGCTGCCGGTCGACCAGGAGTCGTGAAGCGTCGCATAGCCGAATTCGGTTGTGCTCCACAGGATGATGTCCTCGGCTAGCCGGGACAGATCGACTCCGATCATCG
The DNA here is from genome assembly GCA_021732005.1 of Mycobacterium sp. Lineage (GTDB taxonomy): Bacteria > Actinomycetota > Actinomycetes > Mycobacteriales > Mycobacteriaceae > Mycobacterium. The sequence continues at coordinate 5,049 of JAKFVT010000032.1, forward strand.
CCAGCACGAAGGCGGCCTCGGCGGCGAAGTCACGAGAAGCCGTGGCGTCGATCGAATTATCCGCTGCGGCAGCGAAGCCCAGCTCTTCGGCGATGGCGTCGGGATTCAATCCCAGCGATGAGCCGGCGAGAGCGCCCGAACCGTACGGCGATACCGCGGTGCGGTCGTCGAAGTCGGCGATGCGGTCGACATCACGCAGCAACGGGTGGGCGTGCGCCAGGAGATGATGGGCCAGCAGCACCGGTTGCGCAGCCTGCAAGTGGGTCTTGCCCGGCATTATCGCCGTCGGGTGAGCGGCGGCCTGCATCGACAAGGCGGAAACCACCTCGAGCGCGCCGTCGGCGACGCGGCGCATCGCGTCCCGCAACCACATCCGAAACAGGGTGGCCACCTGGTCGTTTCGCGACCGTCCCGCCCGCAGCCGACCACCGAGATCCGGACCGACCCGGTCGATCAGGCCGCGCTCCAGCGCCCCGTGCACGTCCTCGTCGGTGACCAGCGGGATGAAGCTGCCGTCGGCGACATCTTGTCCCAGACTGTCCAGGCCGGCGAGCAACCCGTCGCGCTGCTCGTCGGTCAGCAGACCCGCGGTGTGCAGCACCTTGGCGTGCGCCTTGGAGGCGGCCACGTCATATGGCGCCAGCACCCAGTCGAAGTGGGTGGACTTGCTCAGCGCCGCCAGGGCGGGCGCCGGCCCGTCGGCGAAGCGGCCGCCCCACAACGAGCCCTCGTTGGTGCTCACGTCTGATTGCCTGCCAAGTCCCGGCGGGCGGCGATCTTCGACGACAACCCGTGCACGTGGACGAATCCCTTGGCCGACGACTGGTCGAAGGTGTCGCCCTCGTCATAGGTGGCGAGGTTGAAGTCGTACAGCGACGTGGGGCTGCGCCGGCCGTTGACCGCGATGTGCCCGCCGTGCAACACCATCCGGATCTCGCCGGTCACATGCTCCTGGGTGTCGGCGACGAAGGCCTCCAGCGACCGCTTCAGCGGCGAGAACCACAGGCCGTCGTACACCAGCTCGCTCCACTTGCGATCGGTGGTGCGCTTGAACCGGCCGAGTTCACGCTCCAGCGTGACGTGCTCGAGTTCGGTGTGGGCGGTGATCAACACCATCGCGCCCGGGGCTTCGTAGATCTCGCGGCTCTTGATGCCGACCAACCGGTCCTCGACGACGTCGAGGCGACCGACCCCCTGCGCACCGGCCCGGCGGTTGAGCTCCTCGATTGCCTGCAAAACGGAAACGCCGCGTCCATCTATGGAGACTGGCACCCCCTTCTCGAAGCCGACGATCACCTCGTCAGGGGTGCTCCAATTCAGCGTCGGGTCTTCGGTGTAGTCGTAGACGTCCTTGGTCGGCGCGTTCCAGAGATGCTCCAGGAAGCCGGTTTCCACCGCACGCCCCCACACATTCTGGTCGATGGAGAACGGTGAGCGCTTGGTGACATTGATCGGGATGGCGTTCTCCTCGGCGAACGCGATCGCCTTCTCCCGGGTCCAGGCGTAGTCGCGGACCGGGGCCAACACCTCGAGATCCGGTGCCAGTGAGGCGAATCCGACCTCGAAGCGGACCTGGTCATTACCCTTGCCGGTGCAGCCGTGCGCGACGATGCCACCGCGGTGTTCGCGTGCCGCCGTCACCAGATGCTTGACGATCAGCGGCCGGCTCAGCGCCGACACCAGCGGGTAGCGATCCATGTACAGGGCGTTGGATTTGATCGCCGGAAGGCAGTACTGCTCGGCGAACTCGTCACGGGCATCGACCACTACGGCTTCAACGGCACCGCAGTCCAGGGCACGCTGGCGAACGACCTCCATGTCCTCGCCGCCCTGGCCGAGGTCGATGGCAACAGCCACCACCTCCTTGCCGGTCTCCTTGCCGATCCAGCTGATGGCCACCGAGGTGTCCAGGCCGCCGGAATACGCCAAGATGACGCGTTCGGACATGAAGTGCTCCTTTGCCTTTGGGATCTAGTGAATGGTCTCGAACATGGTGGCCAGTTGCGCGCCGGTCATCGGCTCGCGGGCCACCACCAGGATGGTGTCGTCGCCGGCGACGGTGCCGACGACGTCGGGTAATGCGGCCCGGTCGATCGCGCTGGCCAGGTAGTGCGCAGCGCCGGGCGGGGTGCGCAGCACGGCCAGGTTGCCGCTCGCGTCGGTGGACACCAGCAGGTCACCCAGCAGTCGGGAGACCCGCTCGGTGCCGCCGGATATCCCCCGCACCGGGCTGCCGTCCTCGGGCACGACGTAGACGCCGCTTCCGCCGTCGGCGCCGCGAAGCTTGACCGCGCCGAGCTCCTCGAGGTCACGCGACAACGTGGCCTGGGTGACCTCGATGCCCTCGTCGGCCAACAGCGCGGCGAGTTCACTCTGGCTGTGCACCGACTGCGCGGACAGCAGCGCCACGATCCGGGCCTGCCGCCCGGCTCGTGTGGTGCTGACCTCGCTGGTCACTTGTGCTCCAGCAACCACACCAGCAGCGCTTTCTGGGCGTGCAGCCGGTTCTCGGCCTCGTCCCACACCGCACTGTGCGGGCCGTCGATCACCCCGTCGGTGATCTCGTGTCCCCGGTGGGCCGGCAGGCAGTGCAGCACAACGGCATCGGAGTCGGCGTGGTCGAGAAGGCCGGCGTTGAGCTGGAAGGGCCGGAACGGCACAACCCGGTCAAGGCCGTCGTTCTCCTGCCCCATCGACGTCCAGGTGTCGGTGACCAGGACGTCAGCGCCCTTCGCCCCGGCGACCGCATCGGTGGTGAGCGTGACGGTGGCGCCGGTCTGCCTGCCGCGGTGTTCGGCGGCGGCCACGAACATCGGGTGCGGTTCGAATCCGGCCGGAGCGGCGATTGTGACGTGGATGCCTGCGGTCACGCCGCCGAGCATCAGGGAGTGCGCCATGTTGTTGGCCCCGTCGCCGAAGTAGGTCATCCGCAAGCCGTTCAGCGAGCCCTTACGTTCGGCCAGCGTCTGCAGGTCCGCCAGCACCTGACACGGGTGGAACTCGTCCGACAGCGCGTTGACCACGGGAACCGTTGCCGCAGAGGCCATTGCGTTCAGCCGCTGCTGAGCGAAGGTGCGCCAGACGATCGCGTCCACGTAGCGGGACAGCACCCGACCGGTGTCCTCGAGGGTCTCTTCTCGGCCCAACTGGGTGGCACGGCCATCAACTACGACGGCGTGCCCGCCGAGCTGGGCGATGCCCACCTCGAACGAGAACCGGGTGCGGGTGGAGTTCTTGTCGAAAATCACCGCCACCCCGCGGGGGCCCTCCAGCGGGCGCCGGCTCATCGGGTCCTTCTTGAGAACGGCTGCCAGTTCCAGGATCTCGGCCTGCTCCTGCCGGTTCAGGTCGTCGTCACGCAGGAAATGCCTCAGGGTGCTCATCGGGCCGCCTCATCCAGGATCGCGGGTAGTGCGTGAAGGAAACTGTCGATCTGCGCTTCGGTGATGATCAGCGGCGGGGCCAGTCGCACCACGTCGGGTGCGGCGGCGTTGACCAGGAAGCCGGCGTCACGGGCGGCGGTTTCGACGATCTTGCCCTGTGGCGCGGTCAGCACCACACCGCGCAACAGACCCCGACCCCGGACGTGGTCCACCAACGGGTGGCCCAGGGCCTCGATGCCGTGGCTCAGTGTTTTGCCGAGGACGTCAGCGCGGGTGACCAGGTCTTCTTGGGCAAGCACTTTGAGCACCGCCAGCGCGGCCGCGGTGCACACCGGGTTGCCGCCGAAGGTGCTGCCGTGCAGCCCGGGAGTCAACAGGTCAGCGGTCGGTCCGATGGCCAGGCAGGCCCCGATCGGGAGCCCGCCGCCGAGTCCCTTTGCCAGCGTCACGATGTCGGGGGTGATGCCGTCGTGCTGGTGGGCGAAGAATGCGCCGGTGCGCCCGACACCGGTCTGCACCTCGTCGAGCACCAGCAGCGCGCCGTGCCGGCTGGTGATTTCGCGTGCGGCGACCAGATAGCCCTCGGGGGGCACCACCACGCCGCCTTCACCCATGATGGGCTCGAGGAACACCGCCGCGGTGTCCGAATCGACAGCGCCCGCAAGTTCATCTATATCCCCGTACGGCACGTGAGTGACGAAGCCGGGCAGCGGCTCGAACGGCGCCTGCTTGGCGGGCTGGCCGGTCAACGCGAGCGAGCCCATCGTGCGGCCGTGGAAAGCGTTCTGGGCGGCAACGAGTTTCGTGCGGCCGGTCAGCCGGGTGATCTTGAAGGCGACCTCATTGGCCTCGGTGCCCGAGTTGCAGAAGAACGCCCGCGCCGGCGTGCCGAGCTGGTCGACCAGCGCCTCGGCCAGCGCGATGCCCGGCTCGGTGGCGTACAGATTCGAGGTGTGGCCCAGCGTGTTCAACTGGGTCGTGACCGCGTCGATGATCGCCGGGTGACGGTGGCCGAGGATGTTGACCGCGATGCCGCCGAGCAGATCGAGGTACGTATTGCCGTTCTCATCGGTGACAACGGCGCCGTCGCCGCTGGACAATGCCAGCGGCGGGGTGCCGTAGTTGTCCATCATGACGTCGGACCATCTCTCGATCAGCGTCATGAGGGAATCACTTTCGTGCCGGTGCCTTCGTCGGTGAAAAGCTCTACCAGCACGCAGTGTTCGACCCGTCCGTCGATCACGTGCGCACTGGGGACTCCGCCCTCGACGGCCCGCAGGCAGGCCTCGATCTTCGGGATCATCCCGGTCTCCAAGTTCGGCAGCATCTCGGTCAGGGTGACGGTGTCGATCTGGCTGACCAGCGAATCCCGGTCGGGCCAACGAGTGTAGAGGCCTTCGACGTCGGTGAGCATCAACAGCTTCTCGGCGCCAAGAGCCTTGGCCACCGCGGCGGCGGCGGTGTCGGCGTTGATGTTGTGCACCACACCGTCGGCGTCGGGTGCGATGGTCGAGATCACCGGAATACGCCCGGCGGCAATGAGATCCAGGACGGCGGCGGAGTTGACGTGCTCGATGTCGCCGACCAGGCCGATGTCGGTGAGAACACCGTCGACCGTGACCCCGCGTCGCACCGCGGTGAGCAACTGTGCGTCCTCGCCGGTGATGCCGACCGCATACGGGCCGTGGGCGTTGATGAGGTTCACCAGCTCGCGGCCGACCTGACCGAACAGCACCATCCGGGCGATGTCGAGCACCTCGGGGGTGGTGACCCGAAACCCGCCCTTGAATTCGCCTTCGATGCCAAGCTTTTTGAGCATCGCGCTGATCTGCGGACCGCCGCCGTGCACCACGACCGGGTGAATACCGGCGTTGCGCAGGAACACCATGTCATCGGCGAAAGCGGCCTTGAGCCGGTCATCGGTCATCGCGTTGCCGCCGTACTTGATGACGACGATCTTGTCGTTCAGCTGCTTGAGCCACGGCAGCGCCTCGGCGAGGATCGCCGCCTTGGTGTTCACAGTCGCGGTCATGAGCTGTAGGCCGAGTTCTCCTCGACGTACGCGTGCGACAAGTCGGTGGTGCGGATGGTCGCGTGCCCGTTCCCGAGCTTGAGATCGACCGTCACCTCGATGTCCGCGCCCGCCAGATTCACCTCTCGGGCTCCCTGCGCGCCGGCGCCGTCGATGCACACCGGGAAACCGTTGAATGACACGGTGATCCGCTGGGCGTCGATCTCGAACGGCACCATCCCGACCGCGGCGAGCACCCGTCCCCAGTTCGGGTCGGAGCCGAACAATGCCGTCTTGACCAGGCTGTCGCGCGCGATGATCCGGCCGGCGGTCACCGCGTCGTCGTCACTGGGCGCCCCGGTGACGGTGACCGCGATGCGCTTGGTGACACCCTCGGCGTCGGCCTGCAGTTGCGCGCAGAGGTCGTCACACACCCGCAGCACGGCCGCATCCAAATCATCCTGACTGGGCGCGATCTCGCTGGCACCCGAGGCCAGCAGCAGCACCGTGTCATTGGTCGAGCAGCTGCCGTCGACGTCGAGACGGTCGAAGGTCTTGGCGGTGGCCCGGCGCAATGCGGTGTCCAGCGCGGCGGCGTCCGCTACCGCGTCGGTGGTCAGCACCACCAGCATCGTCGCCAAGGACGGGGCCAGCATGCCGGCACCCTTGGCCATCCCACCGACGGTCCAGTTCTCCCCGGTTTCCGGGGCGTGGTGCAGGGCAACCTGTTTCGGCACGGTATCGGTGGTCATGATGGCCCGCGCGGCCTCCTCACCGCCGGTCAACCCGCCGCCCAGTTCGTGGACGATCTCCGTGACACCGGCCAGCACCTTGTCCAGAGGCAGGCGATCGCCGATCAGACCCGTAGAACAGACCGCGACCTCGACGGGTGCGGTCTCGGTGCCCCACTGCGACAGCGCCGCGGCAACCGCCTCGGCGGTGGCATGGGCGTCCTGGAAGCCTCCCGCACCCGTACAGGCGTTGGCGCCACCAGAGTTCAGCAACACCGCACGCAAGCGACCGGTGGTGAGTACCTGCTGGCTCCACAGCACCGGAGCAGCCTTGACCTGGTTGCGGGTGAACACCCCGGCGGCTGCGTAGTCGGGACCTTCGTTCAACACCAGCGCCAGGTCGAGCGCACCGGATTTCTTGATACCGGCTGCGATTCCGGTCGCGCGGAAGCCGGCGGGCGCCGTAACCCCCTGGGTGCGAACCAGTTTGGGCTCCTGCGCGGTGCCCATTCCCGGGTCGCTCCGCTCCTGCCCTCCGATTGTCACGGCGCCACTCCCACGATCGACAGTCCTTCGGTCTCGCCCCAGCCGAGCGCCAGGTTCATCGACTGCACCGCCGCACCGGCGGTGCCCTTCACCAAGTTGTCGATGGCGCACACCGCGACCAGCACGCCCGCGTCGGCGTCGACCGCCACCGCCAGCTGGGCGGCATTGCTGCCGATCACCGCACCGGTGCGGGGCAACTGGCCTTCGGGCAGCAGATGAATGAACGGTTCGGCGTCATAAGCCTTTTCGTACGCGGTGCGAATCTCGGACACCGACGCCTGGGTGCGGGCGGTGCAGGTGGCCAGAATCCCGCGGGACGTCGGGATCAACACCGGAGTGAACGACACCGTGACGTCTCGGTCGGTCACGGCGCGCAGACCCTGCGCGATCTCCGGAGTGTGCCGGTGCGCACCGGCGATGTTGTACGCGCGCGCCGAGCCGATGACCTCGGAGCCCAGCAGGTCGACCTTGGCGGCGCGGCCCGCGCCGGAGGTGCCGCTGACCGCCACCACGGTGACCGCCGGCTCGACCAGGTCCGCGGCGACCGCGGGCAACAGCGCCAGCAGCGCGGCGGTCGGATAGCAGCCCGGTACGGCGATTCGAGTGGCGTCCCGCAGCCGGTCCCGCCCGCCGGGCAGTTCGGGCAGCCCATAGGGCCAGCTACCCGCGTACTCCGAGCCGTAGAACCGCTGCCAGTCGTCGGCGTCGGTGAGCCGGAAGTCGGCGCCACAGTCGATGATCACGGTGTCATCGCCGAGCTGCTCGGCCAGCGCTGCGGAATGGCCGTGCGGCAGGGCCAGGAACACCACGTCGTGACCGGCGAGGAGCTCGGTCTCGGTCGGTTCGAGTATCCGGCCGGCCAGCGGCAGCAAGTGCGGGTGATGCTCGGACAGCTGAGTGCCCGCGCTGGCGGCGGCGGTCAGCGCGCCGATGGTCAGACGGCCGTCCGTGTAGGCCGGGTGTCCGAGCAACAAACGCAGGATCTCACCGCCGGCGTAGCCGCTGGCACCGGCAATCGCCACCGAAGTCATCCCGTGATTCTGCATGGTTATGCAACCGTATGCAAATTCATTCTGAACCCCTTGTCGAGATCGACGAAATGCTGAGATCTACTCGCACAAACTCGGCCGAACGTTGGTTTGGGCGGCGACGAATCAGGCCCTGAGCTCGGCGCCGACGCGCTCGGCGGCCGCGGCCACCGCCGCATCGCGGGCGGCGCTGGCCTCATCCTCGGTCAGCGTCCGGTCCGGCGCCCGGAAGCGCAGCGCCAGAGTCAGCGACTTGCGGTCCGCGCCGATCTGCGGCCCTGTGTAGACGTCGAACAGCGCAACATCCTCCAGCAGCTCCCCGGCGCCGTCACGGACGGCGTCGACCACCGCCGCAGCGGGGACGTCACCGGCGACGACCAGGCTGACGTCCTGGAACACCGCCGGGAACGGCGAGACCCGCGGGGCGGGCAGCGTCTGGACGATCGGCACGGCGTCCAGGTCGAGTTCGAGTGCGCAGGTGCCCTTCGGCAACCCGGACCGCTCGATGACCGACGGATGCAGCTGCCCGGCATGGCCGACCACCTGCCCGTCGACAACAACCTCAGCGCAGCGGCCGGGATGCCACGGCAGGTACTGCGCGGCGCGCAGCGTCACGTCGACGCCGCAGGCGCGGGCGATGGTCCGCACCGCCTCGAAGGCGTCGGCCGCCTCCACCGCACGCCCGGGACCCCAGGGTCCGCGAGGCTCGCGCAGCCCCGTCAACACCGCACCCACGTGGACCGGCTGACTGGGCAGCGAAGCATCCAGCGCCGCGATCTCCTCGTCGCTCGGCCGGCGGTGCGTCGGGATCAGCTCGACACCCTTGGTCTGGTCGGTGGGGTACACCACCTGCGCGATAGAGAACAGCGCGACGTCCCCGAAGCCTCGAGACACGTTGCGGGACAGCGCTTCCAACAGGGCCGGCAGCAGCGTGGTGGCCAGGCTGGGCCGGTCGGCCTCCAGCGGGTTGAGCACCGTGGTGGTGACCCGGCGCGAATCGTGGTCCAGCAGGCCCCACTGGTCGAAAACGCCGGCGGGCAGGAACGGAGTGGGCAGCACCTCGACATAGCCGGACAAGCCCAGCGCCTTGCCGACCGCCCGCCGCCGCTTCTGCCCCGCAGTCAGGCCGCGGCCGGCGGGTGCGGTGGGCAACACAGACGGGATCTTGTCCAGACCCTCCAGCCGCAGCACCTCTTCGACCAGGTCGGCGGGCTGCGCCAGATCCGGACGCCAGCTCGGCGGCGTCACGATGAGGATGGCAGGGTCGGCCTCGTCCTCGGTCACCTCGGCGCCGATCTGGGTCAACCGCTTGACCGTGGTTCCGCCTTCGTATTCCACCCCGGCCAGCTGATCTGGCAGATCGAAACGGATCCGCACCGGTGGCGGCGACCAGTGGTCGCGCGGCGGGTCCCCGCGCCAGTCGGTGAGGGTGGGTTCGATGGTGCCGCCGGCGATCGAGGCGAGCAACCGGGCGCAGCGATCGACCGCCGCAACGGAGATCGCGGGGTCGACGGAGCGTTCGTAGCGCCGGCCTGCCTCGCTGACCAGATGCAGACGGCGGATCGTTCGTGACACCGCGGCCGGATCCCAGACCGCGGCTTCCAGCAGGATGTCGGTGGAGTCGTCGTCGATCTCAGTGGTGCCCGCGCCCATCACACCGCCGATGGCCGCCGTCGCGACATCGTCGACGATCAGCACGTCGGCCGGGTCGAGTTTGCGTTCGATGTCGTCGAGCGTGACGACCGTCTCCCCCGGCTTGGCGAACCGGACCACGAATTCGCCGTTGATGCGGCTCCGGTCGTGTGCGTGCATCGGGTGGCCGAGCTCGAGCATCACGTAGTTGGTGACGTCGACAGCCGGCGAGATGGGACGGATACCCGAGAGCATCAGCCGCCGGCGTAACCACCACGGCGACATTGCATTCGGATTGATGCCGGTCACCGGTCGCAACGCGAAACGACTAACACCGGTTCCGGCTTCGACCGTGACCGGCAGCGCCACACCCTCGGCGGGCAGCGGCGCAACGTCCGCCGGGTCGTCGAAGTGCAGATCGTAGGCACACGCGATTTCGCGGGCGATGCCACGCACCGACATGCCGTAACCGCGGTCCGGCGTCACCGCCAGGTCGAAGATCACGTCGTCGAGCCCGAGCACGGCAATACCGTCCGCGCCGGGTTCGGCGGTGTCCGGCGGCAGCACGAGAATGCCGGAATGATCTGCGCCCAAACCCAATTCGGCCGTCGAGCAGATCATGCCGTCGGAGAGCCGGCCATAGGTCTTACGGCTGGCGATGTGGAAGTCACCCGGAAGGGTGGTACCGGGCAGCGCGACCACGACGAGATCATCTACCGCGAAGTTCGTTGCACCGCAGACGATATCGCGGTCGGCGTCCTCACCGACGTTGACCTTGCAGGCCCGGATGGGTTTCTTGAACTCGGTGAGTTCTTCGATGGCGGTGACCCGCCCGACCGTCAGCGGACCGCTCACCGGGCCGAGGGTGATGATGTCCTCGACCTCGTGGCCGACGCGGATGAGGGCGTGTTCGAGGTCGTGCGGCTCGACATGCCAATCGGGTGCGCCGCGCTGCACGACTTCACGCAGCCAGCTGTAGGGAAGGCGCATCAGACGCCGACCCCGAACGGCAACGAGAACCGCACGTCGCCTTCGACCATGTCGCGCATGTCGGGGATGCCGTTGCGGAACTGCAGAGTGCGCTCCAGGCCCATCCCGAATGCGAAGCCCGAGTAGACCTCCGGGTCAATACCCGCGGCGCGCAACACGTTCGGATTGACCATGCCGCAGCCACCCCATTCGACCCAGCCCGGGCCGCCCTTCTTGTTCTGGAACCAGATGTCCACCTCGGCCGACGGCTCGGTGAATGGGAAGAAGTGCGGCCGCATCCGGGTGCGGGCGCCCTCGCCGAACTCGGAGCGGGCGAACGCGTCCAGCGTGCCGCGCAGGTGGGCCATCGTCAGCCCGCGATCGACGGCGAGCCCTTCCACCTGATGGAAGACCGGGGTGTGGGTGGAGTCCAGTTCGTCGGTGCGGAACGTGCGCCCGATCGACACGATGTAGACCGGCAGCTCGCGGTCGAGCAGCGTGCGCACCTGGACCGGAGAGGTGTGGGTGCGCAGTAATTGGCGCGACCCCTCCGGAGCGATGTGGAACGTGTCGGACTCGCTGCGGGCCGGATGGTCGGGCGGAAAGTTCAGCGCGTCGAAGTTGAACTGCTCGGTCTCGACCTCGGGGCCTTCGGCCAGCTCCCAGCCCATCGCGATGAAGGTGTCGGCGACGTGCTCAGCCAGGATGGTGATCGGGTGCCGCGCCCCGACGGGCTGCCGTGTCGAGGGCAGCGTGACGTCGATGGCCTCGGCAACCAGGACCGCCGCGTCGCGTTCGGCGCGCAACACCGCCAGTCGCTCGTCGTAGCTCCGCTGGGCGTCGCCGCGGGCGACGTTCACCAGCTTGCCCGCCTCGGCGCGGTCGGCCTTCGGCAGCGTTGCCAGTGCCTGGCGGGCCAGTGCGAGCGGAGCGCGGTCACCGAGGTGATCGGTCTTCGCGCGGGCCAGCGCATCCAGGTCGGCCGCCTCTTCGAAGGCGTGCCGGGCCGCGCCGACGGCCTCCGTCAGCGATTCCTGCGACAAGTCGACGGGTTGCTCACCCACGCGGCAAGACACTCCTTTTTCGCAGCTGGGCTTATTTCCGCCACGGATGTGACGCAAGTGCCGATCATAGGTGATGCCAGAATGACGCCTCGCAGGCATTTCACCCTCAAGGGAGCCCGATGCTCAGAGCCCTCGCCGTCACGTCCCTCTGGGTGGTGGCGCTGGCCGCCGCGGCGCTCGCGCTGGCATCCAGCCCCTGGTGGTGGCTGATCGCCGGGCCGCTGGGAGCGATCGCGGCCTTGGGCACCTGGGACCTGCTGCAGACCCGGCACACCCTCCTGCGGTCCTACCCGGTGCTCGCGCACGCCCGCTGGCTGGCCGAGGCGATGCGCCCCGAGATCAGGCAGTACTTCATCGAGTCGAACACCGAGGCCAGTCCGTTCGACCGGGAGACCCGCGACATGGTCTACGAACGAGCGAAGGGCACCAAGAGCGATGAGCCGTTCGGCACCGAACGGGACGTCAACGCGTTGGGCTACGAATTCCTCCGCCACTCCCTGCGAGCCCATTTCGCGTCCGAACTGGCGCCACGGGTGCGGCTGGGCGGTCCGGACTGCGCGCAGCCCTACGACATCGCGCTGTTGAACGTCTCGGCGATGAGCTTCGGTGCGCTGTCGGGAAATGCGATCGAGGCCCTCAACGGCGGCGCGGCCCGCGGCGGATTCGCCCACGACACCGGGGAGGGCGGCATCAGCCCCTACCACCTCAAGCACGGTGGCGATCTGATCTGGGAGATCGGCTCCGGCTATTTCGGGTGCCGCGACGCCGGTGGTCACTTCGACGCCACGCTGTTCGAGGAGAAGGCGGCCTTGCCGACGGTGAAAGCGATCTCGATCAAGCTGTCCCAGGGCGCGAAGCCCGGCCTCGGCGGGGTGCTGCCCGGCGCCAAGGTGAGCGCGGAGATCGCAGCCACCCGCGGCGTGCCGATCGGACAGACGGTGGTGTCCCCGCCGGCGCACACCGCGTTCAGAACCCCGCTGGAGATGCTGCATTTCATCGCGACGCTGCGAAGTCTCTCCGGCGGTAAGCCGGTCGGGTTCAAGCTGTGCATCGGCGCGCGCACCGAATTCCTGTCGATCTGCAAAGCGATGCTGCACACCGGGATCACCCCGGACTTCATCATCGTCGACGGTTCTGAGGGCGGAACCGGTGCGGCGCCACAGGAATTCGAGGATCACGTCGGTATGCCACTGACCGAGGGACTGATGCTGGTGCACAACGCCCTGGTCGGGACGGGGCTGCGCGGCTACATCAGGATCGGGGCTTCGGGCAAGGTCGCCAGCGGGGTCGATATCGTCAGCCGCATCTGCCAGGGCGCGGATTTCACGATGTCCGCCCGCGCGATGATGTTTGCCATCGGCTGCATTCAGGCGATGAAGTGCAACACCAACAGATGCCCTACCGGTGTGGCCACCCAGGACAAGGCCAGAGCCAGGTCGCTCTACGTTCCCGACAAGACCGAGCGGGTGGTCAACTTCCAGCGCGCCACGGTGGCCAGCGCCGCCCAGATCGTCGCCTCGATGGGGCTCAACGGATTCGACGAGCTGGAGCCCTCGATGCTCAACCGCCGCATCGAGGGTCAGCGCACCCGCACCTACGCCGAGATCTACGACTGGCTGATGCCCGGGGAGCTGCTCGACGATCCACCGGAATCGTGGCGGTCGGACTGGATCGAGGCTTCCGCCGAGGAGTTCCGCTAGCGGAATCACCAACGCGCTGACGGGTTTCCACAGTTCCGCGTTCATCCAGAGGTCGGTCCTGTCGTCGGATTTTTGTCGGCGTTTCGCACTAGTGTTCGAGACATGGGTTCGATCGACGTCGTGCTGAAGGCGCTCGACGATGTCGTCGAGGCTTTGGCCGCAGTCGATCTCGATGTCCTGGATCCACCAGATCGGTTCGGGGTTCTGCAGCGGTTGGAGACCGCGCGACGCCGCCAGGTAGCGGTGTCGCACGCGCTGGTGGGGCGGTTGGAGCAGTTCGAGGGTTGCCCGCCGATACCGATCACCCTGGCTGATGTGTTGCGGATCAGTCCACGGGCGGCCAAGCGGCGGATTCGGGACGCCGAGCAGGTGGCGCCGCGACGCGCGATGACCGGCGAACCGCTGCCCCCGCTGCTGCCCGAAACCTCGAAAGCCTGGCACACCGGACAGTTGGATGGTGAGCATCTGCAGGTGATCCAGAAGTTCTTCCGCGATCTGCCCGACCACGTCCACGCGGTGCAGGTCGAGAAGGCCGAACGCACACTAGCCGAGCACGCGCAGACGATGCGGCCCGATCAGTTGGAGAAGATCGCGCTGCGGCTGGCGTTACATCTGAACCCCGACGGCACGTTCTCCGATGAAGATCGGGCTCGCAAGCGCGGATTCGTCTGGTGCGGAGGCCAACAGGTCGATGGCATGAGTGTCGGCCGGTTGGTCGCGGACCCGCAGTTGCGGTCCATGCTGGATGCCTGGTTCACCAAGTTCGCCGCACCCGGGGTGTGCAATCCTGCCGACCAAACCCCCACCCTCACTTCATCTGACGAGTCAGCCGATCGCGACCGACGCAGCCATGGGCAGCGCCAGCATGACGCGTTGACGGTGTTGGTGCGCGGCCAACTGGGCGACCCGAAGCTGGGGCAGCACAACGGGTTGCCGGTGACGGTGATAGCCTCGGCCACCCTCCAGGACCTGCAAGCCAAGACCGGCCACGCGGTCACCGCCACCGGCACACTGCTGCCGATCCCGGACCTCGTCCGCATGGCCAGCCACGCCTACCATTACCTCGGCCTGTTCGACGGCGTGAACGGGCAGGCCTTGTGGCTGGGCCGCACCAAACGCATCGCCTCCGCTGACCAGCGAATCATGCTGCACAACAAGGAACGCGGTTGCACCAGGCCGGGGTGTGACGCGCCGGGATATCTGACTGAGGTCCACCACGTCGACGAATGGGTCGACGGCGGTCTGACAAATATCGACAAGCTCACCCTGGCCTGCCGCGCCGATCACCGGCTTCTGGACCAGGGCTGGAAAACCCGGAAACTGGCCAACGGTGACACCGAATGGATACCGCCACCACAACTCCCGCTCACCGCCGGCATCAACAATTACCACCACCCGGAACGCTTCCTACCCGGAAACGGTGAAGGCGGTTAGTGCTCGGCAACGTCTTTGCGTGGCAGCTGGGACACCAGCGGCGCGTCAGAGAGTTGCGGACCCAGCATCCTTGCCCCGCCTGGCGATCCGAGATCTGCGAAGAAGTCCGCATTGGCTGCCACGTACGGCTGCCAGTCGTCGGTGGCGTCGTCGATGTAGACGATCGCCTCGACCGGACACACCGGCTCACAAGCCGCGCAGTCGACGCACTCGTCGGGATGGATGTACAGCATCCGCTCCCCCTCGTAGATGCAGTCGACCGGGCATTCGTCCACACACGCCTTGTCGCGGATGTCCACACACGGCTCGCCGATGACGTAGGTCATGACACTGCCAGGTCGTCCAGCGCCGCATACGCGGCGTTGTATCCCGGGACGAAGGTGATGCCGGGCCCGCCGTGGCAGCCGGCGCCGCCCAGGTACAGGCCCTCGATCGGGATCTGGATGTCCAGGAATCCCTTGGGGCCCGGCCGGTTCGGACCCATCAGGTCAGGGTGCAGCAGACCGTGGCAGAAGTCCCCGTCGGGCGCACCGAACATCGTCTGCATGTGATAGGGCGCGAACGTGATGTGCCGAATCTGGATGTCGCGGAAGTTCGGTGCGAACTTCGAGATCTTGTCGATCACCGTCTCGGCCATCTCGTGTTTTAGCCGTCCGTGTTGTTCGCGGGGGGCCTCGACGGGGAACCCATAGGCGTACGCGCTGGCCGCGTGCTTTCCTGGCGGCGCCAGGGACGGATCGGTGACGGACGGGATCTGCATGCCGAACGACGGATTGTCCGGCAGCATTCCGGCCCTCGCCATCTCCCACTGTCGTTGCTGCTCTTCGGGAGTGCCGAAGACGCCGACCGACTGCTGCATGCCCTCCTCGTTGAGGAGCTCGTACGGCGCCGCGAACTCGGGCAGACCGTCCAGCGCGAAATGCATCTGGATGAACGTGGCGCGGTGGTCGCGTCCGGCCAGACGCTCGACCAAGTTGCCCGGCAGGTGCTCCGTCCCGACCAGATCGATCAACGTCAGATCAGGCGATAGGTTGGACACCACGACGGGTGCGGTCAGCACCGATCCGTCGCGCAGCCGGACTCCGGTCACCCGCTCGTTGTCGACGAGGATCTGCTCGACCTTGGTGCGATATCTGATTTCTCCGCCACAGTCGACGAACAGTTTCTTGAGGTGATCGCAGACGGCACCGATGCCGCCCTCCAGTTTCGTCATCATCGTGGCGTCCATGTCCGGCACACCCATCGCGAACGCCAGACACGTCGCGCTGCCCGGTGTGAACGGACCGCGATAGGTGGAGTTGATCGCCAGGAACGCCAGCATCCCGCGGATCGTCGCGTACTTGTCCTTGTCCGGAAAGTTGCGGTCGATGACATCCATCGCGGTGCCGAACAACATCTCGTGGATGGCACGCCGCTCGGATTCGTTTGTCGCGCAGGCGTACATCTCATCGAGAGTCTTCGGTGGCGTGCGCGCCTCGAATCGCCCCAGTGCCCGCGAGGGACCGGTGGTCCATTCGAGCATCTTCGCCATGCCCAGCACGGCATCGGTTCCGTGTCTCTCGGACAGATGCGTCATGTACTTCATCGGGTCGCTGTACAGGATCATCGGCTCCTCGCCGGCCTCACCGAGATTCACCGACTGAACCTCCGAATGGACCTGCGGAATCGTGTGCAGCTCCAACGCCGCCGCGACCTCTGGGGCGGTCGGAAATTGAACGGAACCGGCTATCTCGTAACGGAATCCGTCGATCAACTCCACGGTTGCCGCCATGCCGCCGGAGTAGGTGTTCTGTTCCAGCACCACCGTCCGTAGGCCCCGCTGCTGCAGGACCGCTGCCGCGGTCAGGCCGTTGTGACCCGCCCCGATGACGATCGCGTCGTAGTCGGTCATTGTTGGTTTCTCCTCACTCGATGGAACTGATGTCACGACTGCCGTGAATTTGCGAAAGACATTGTGCGAAACTGCCGTAATGACGAACTCGCACGATCGGCGCCGGACTGCGACGCGAGAGGCATTGCGCGAGGTGGCGTTGGCGCGATTCGCCAGCGACGGGTTCACGAACGTGACGGTCGCCCAGCTCGCCGACGATGCGGGCGTCACCGAGCGGACGTTCTTCCGGCACTTCCCGACCAAAGAGGCGGTGCTGTTCCAGGACTACGAAACTCAACTCGAGTGGTTCGCCGATGCCCTGGCTCGGCGCCCGGCCAACGAATCGCTGTTCGACGCGGTGCTGGGCAGCGTCGTCAGCTTCCCGCACGATCTCGAGGTCGTCCGACAGGCTGCGATCATGCGGGCGACACTGCTCGACGGAGATCGCACCGCCGGGCACCTTCGCGTGGTGCAGGCGTCGTTCGCGGCGGTGCTGACCGACTTCGTCAAGCGTCGCTACACCGACCTCCCTGATGTCGAGCTGATCGCCGAGGTCGCGGGCGCGGTGTTGGCCGCGGCTCTGGTCACCGCGGTTGAGCGATGGGGGCGCGACGGCTGCTCGACCGATCTGCGCGAGGTCGTGGCCACCAGTGTGGGCCTGGTGCGTTCCGGCCTCGCTCCGCTGGCGTCCGAGAGTTAGCACGGCAGAAGGTCTTTCCACGACGTCGGCGCTTTCGGAGCACCGAGATCTGACTGGACGAATCGGCGCCCCTCCGCGGTGACGTAACTGCCCGTCGCCGGGTTGTACGGAATGACCTGCACCGGTGGCCGGCCTGAGCCGGGTGTGCCGAATGCGCTGGGAGCCACTCCAGGTGGGGGCGAGCCAGGTGGGCCGAATATGTGGTCGTCGGGATTGACCCTGCTGTCGGGCGGAACTCCCTGCGAGATGAGATTCGGGTCCAGTGGATACGGACCGACCGCGTGCTGGCGTACTGCCGTCGGCACAAACGGTTGGTCGCTGTCGCACATCTCCACGGTGGGGGCGCGTTTGCCCGGCTTGCCGACGCACGGATAATTCCGGGCACCACGGACCGCGAGCGGCGAATCCTGCGGCAGTTTGCAATACAGGCCGTCGGGGGTGTCGATCGTCGTCGTGTCGGCCGGCGATCGCCACGACGACGGCGGCAGGAAACCGACGGTGCAGGGCGGTGGATCACCCAACGTGATCGCGAACTCCCCCACGGGCAGTCCGGTGGGATTGTTGGTCGGCAGCCCGAACGCCTGGGTGCTGGCGATGGCCGGCGGCAACAGCACCAGCAGCTGCTCGAGGGACGAGTTGTAGGTGACCAGAATCTGACCCAGCGTGCTCAGGTTGGCCAGCAATACCGGCAGGGTCGGCTTCAGCTGATCGAGTAGCCGGGTGATCTCGTTGGCGGCGGCCGGCCCGGTGTGCAACAGCGCACGGACCTGCTCGTCGTCGCCGGCGATCGTCTGGGTCACGTTGGCCAGACCGCGCGCCCATACGCGCAGCGAATCGGTGCTGGCGACCTGTGAATCCAGCAGCGGGACGGCGTCGTCCACCAGTGACTTGGTCTCTGTGCGTACGCCGTCGATCTTGTCGATGACGGTCGCCGATGAGTCCAGTAGTGAGGACAGGTCGTATCCGGCGCCGCGCAGGCCGGTGTCTGCCTCGTCAAGCAGGATAGCGATTTTGTCACCGGGAATGCTCCCGACAAGCGTGCTCACCCTGTCCAGCATCGGTCCGACGGCCTGCGGGATGGTGGTCTGCTGCACTGCGATCACCGACCCGTCCCGCAGGTACGGGCCGGATCCACTCTGCGGCCGCAGGTCGACGTACTGTTCACCGATCGCCGAGGCGCTGCGGACCTCGGCTCGCAGATCGGCGGGGATTCTCGGCGACGTATCCAGCGACAGCGTGGCTTGCGCGCCGCGTGGGGTCAGTCGCAGGTCGGTGACCTTGCCGACCTGCACGCCGCGGTAGGTGACATTCGAGAACCGATACAGACCACCGCCGCTGGGCAGTTCCAGGGTGACGGTGATCTTGCCGATCCCCAACAATGTCGGCACCTGTACGAACAGGAAGGTCATCAGCAGCAGGCCGGTGACCGCGATGATGCTGAAGATCACCAATTGGATCCGGACGAACCGGGTCAGCATCAGCCACCTCCGCTCGGCGTCGACGTCGGCGTCGACGTCGGCGCCGCCGGCGGTGTGGCCGGGGCCGGATCGGCGATGCCGGTCTTGAGTGGGTCGTAGGTGTAGTTCAGATACCACGGCTCACCCGGTGCGGGAACAAGTTTCGCGTCCTGGTCACCCCACCGGGTGCCCAGGAACATCGTTCGCTTGAGTCGCGGAACCGTCAGGTCAGCGACCAGAAACATGTTCACGTAGTCGCCGCGGACCGCCCGATCGATGTAGCTCTGGTTATAGGGGTAGGTGGTGGCGAAGGCCAGCGCGGTGTCGAGCTCGGGACCGACATCGGCCAGCGCCTTGATCGTCGGCTCGAGATTGTGCAGGTTGGTGACCAGGTCGCTCTGTGTGGCATTGATCAGATCCGTGCTGGAATCGCTGAACTTTCGTAGTTTGTCCAGCGCGGTGACGATGCGCGGCCGCTCTCGGATGAGGACGTCGAGTGCCGCCGGAACGCGTCTGAGCGCAGCGGTGACAACGTCACGCTGCTGGGCAAACGTGCTGGTGAACCTGTACAACTGGTGGATCATGTCGATCAGATCACTGCGTTCGCTGTCCAACGTGCCGACGAAATCGTCCAAGCGCCGCAGCATGTCTCGGATCTGAGACTGCCGTCCCGAAAAAGCGGTATTGGCGTTTCGGATGACGTCACCGATCTGTCCGAGTCCCCCGCCGTTCACCACCGCGGACAACGTGGACAGGGTCCGTTCGGTGGACGGGTATGTCGACGAACTGCTCAGCGGGATAGTCGTTCCCGGCTGCAACCGACCGTGCGGGGCGACGCCGATCGGCGGATCAAGCTCCAGGTGCATCGAGCCCAGCAGACTGGTCTGCCCGACGGTCGCGACCGCGTTGGCCGGCACCACCACATCGGGACGGACGAACACCTCGACGTCGGCATGCCAGTTGCGCAACCGCATCTCGCCCACGGTGCCGACGACGACATCGTCGACCAGTACCGGTGAATTCGATTCCAACATGCCGACATTGGAGATCTCGATGTGAAAGACGCTGGCGTGACGGCGATTCTCGGTTCCCGGCAGGGGCAACGCGTTCAGGCCGCGGAACCCACACCCGGAGACACCGGAGGCGATGACCGTGACCGCGACGACAGCGGCCACGCCACGTCGGCTCACGGTGTCGGTCCCGCCGCCGGGATGGGCTGCGCCCCCGAGTACGCGGAGATCGCGGGTGGGTTCTCGGGCGGCCCGGGGACGGGGCCAGATCCCCCGGGCGCCAGCGCCGGATCGGAATAGGTGAGATTCTCCGGGGAGGGCGCCTTCATCAGGTACGGGCTCATCGGGAACGGCAAGAGGTTGAAGCTGAGCAACCGCATGGCCGGGCCGAGGTACTGGGCGCACAGCTTCGCCGTCTCCGGCGCGGTGGCGTTCTCCAGTGCACCGATCTGCCCACAGATGAACTGGATCGGGTTGGTGAAGTTGTTGAAGACGATCGACCCGATGTTGTCGCCGGTGTCGGGGTTGTAGACGTTGTAGTAGTTGGCGAATGCGTTCGGCGCCACATGCAGCAGCTGCTCGAGACTCTTGCGGTTGTCGGCCAGGTTTCGGGTGACGTCGGTCAGGCGCTCGATCTGTTCGACGGTCAGCTCACGACTTCCGCTGACGAAGCGCTGCGCATCGGCGGTGGCCGTCGCCAGGTCCCGCAACGCCGCCTCGAGATCGCCGGTGTTGTCGTC
Organism: Mycobacterium sp.; assembly: GCA_021732005.1. Taxonomy (GTDB): domain Bacteria; phylum Actinomycetota; class Actinomycetes; order Mycobacteriales; family Mycobacteriaceae; genus Mycobacterium. The sequence continues at coordinate 25,324 of JAKFVT010000032.1, forward strand.
GAGTGTTCCCATCAGCGCGGCCAGGCGGTGCTCGAAGTCGACGATCGCTCCACTGCTGTCGCGCAGCACAGTGACCAGGTTCTGCATGCCCTTGATGATGTCGACTATGTTTCCGCTGCCGTCGGCGAAGATTCTTGCGACAGAAGATAATTGGGCCAACATCTGTCGAAGCTTCACGCCGTTGCCGCCCATTGCGTCGGCGGTGTCGTCGATCAGCCGGGCCAGCGCCGGCCGGGCTGTCTCGCTGCTGGGCCCCAGATCGGTTGACAGCCGCATCAACTGGGTCTTGACGTCGTCCCATTCGATGGGGACGGCCGTCCGCTCGACCGGGATCACCGCACCCGACGGCATTGTCGGACCGCTGTCTCGATAGGCCGGCGTCAGCTGGAGGTAGCGGGCGGCCACCAGATTCTGCGCGACGATGACCGCTTGGGCGCCCGCCGGGATGGACACTCCCGGGTCGACGCGAAGCACCATCTTGACCTGCTTGCCGACCGGCTCGATGGATTCGATGCTGCCGACTTTGACTCCCGAGACGCGCACCTCGTCGCCGGCATAGATCGCGGTGGCGGCAGTGAAGTACGCGGTGATCGTGGTTGCGGGATAGATCGTGTGCCGAACCAGCAGTGTGGTGCCGGCAGCCGCGAGGGCGACGAGTACGGCGGCGGTGGCTGCGACGATTTTACTGCGGAACTTCACCGTGGACCCTCCTGCGGTTGCGGCGGAATCCCGTTGTAGGGGAACGGGAACTCCGCTCGCGGTCCGGCGTTGTCGGGCGGCTGTCCCGCGTCGGTGCCGCGACGGAATCCGAACGCGTAGTCGAAGAACGGCTGCAGGAACGCCGCGGGCACGACGTTGGCGGTGTAGGCCTGGTAGTAGAAACCGCTCGACACGGCTTCTCCCATGGTGATCTCGTATTTGGCCAGCCCCGGCAGCGCCTTGGCGATGTTGTCGCTGTTCTTCTGCAGCACTTCGGTGACGGAGTTGAGCTTGGTCAAGGTGGGCACCAGCGTGGCTTCGTTGTCGTGAACCAGTCCGGAGAGCTGCCTGCTCACCGACGAGGTATTGGCCAGGAGATCGGCGATCGCCTGACGTCGTTGCGCGAGAACCGCGATCAGGTCAGCGCCGTTCAGGATGAGCGCGTTGACCTGCTCACGGCGTTCGGACAACACCCCGGCCAGGTCCGAGGCGTTGCGCAGGAGCTCCCGCAGTGTGTCGTTGCGGTTGTTCATCGACTGGGACAGCCGGGTCAGGCCGGCCAGGGTGGGTCCGAGTTGTGGCGCCATCGAATCGATGGTGTCGGAAAGGGTTTCGAGCGATTGATTCAATGATGCCGTGTCGAGCCCCGACGCGTTGGCGGTGAGGTCGCCGATGACGTCGGTGAGCACGTAGGGCGACGAGGTTCGCGATACCGGGATCGGGTCGGACGGCCTCTGAGTCCCGGTGCCCGCCGGTACCAGCGTGATGATTCGCGCCCCGAGCACGGTTCCGGTCTTGATATGCGCGGTGGTCTGCGATCCCAGGTGCACGGTGCCGTCGACGGTGAAGGTCACCAACGCATCGCCGCGCAGGAGTGCGACCGACGAGACGGTGCCGACTTTGATACCGGAGACCACCACGTCGTTGCCCGTCACCAGCCCACCGGCTTCGGGGAACACGGCCTGGTAGCGCACCTGCGTCGCCCACGACCACAGCGTTTGCGGTGCCAGGCCGACCAGCGTCACCAGAATGGCCACCGAGACTCCAATGAAGCCGGCCCGGACAAGCGCCGCGCCACGGTATTTCATCATCACGGCTCAGCACACCTCCCGCCGGTCTGCTTGATCCAGGGGAAGACCGCGGTCCTGCCCTGCAGGTCGGTCACGCGCACCGACATGCCGCACACGTACATCTGGATGAAGCTGCCGTAGGCGCCCAGCCGGCTCAGCTTTCGGTAGTTCTCCGGCGCCTTCACCAGTGCCCGATCCACACGTTCTTTGTCCTGATCCAGAATCGGGGCGAGTCGGCTCAACTCGTTGACCACTCCGGACAGCGGCGGTCGCGCGGCGGTGAGCAGGTCGGCCAGCGACGCGGTGCCCGCGTCGAGGGCGGTGATCGCTGCACCGACCGGATCGCGGTCGGCGGCGAAGCCGGTGATCAACTTCTCGATGCGATCGATTGCCGCCGAGAATCGGTCACCCTCGGCCGTGAGCGTGGACAGGACGACCTTCAGATTGTCGATGAGTTGCTCGATGACACTGTCGTTTTCAGCCAACGCGGTGGTGAACGACGACGTTTTCGCGAAAAGCGATTCAACGGTTCCGCCCTGCCCCTGCAGGATCTGCACCAGGGAGGCGGTGAGGGCGTTGACGTCTTGCGGATTCAGGCTCGCAATCACGGGCTTGAGGCCGGAGAGCAACAGATCGAGGTCGAGGGCCGGTTCGGTGCGATCAATGGGGATCTGGGAACCGGCAGGCAGCACGGCAGTCGAGCCGGGCGCGTCGACCAATTCCAGGTAACGGTCACCCACGAGGTTGAGGTAGCGCACCGCCGCCTTCGTCGCGCCGGTCAGAATGACGTCGCGGTCGGCGTCGAACGTCACCAGCGCGGTCGCGTCGGCCCGCAGGGTCACCGCATCGACCGTGCCGATCCTGATGCCGGCCGCACGTACGCTGTCGCCGGGCTTGAGCCGCGATGCGTCGGCGAACACCGCGGAGTATCCGTTGGTGCTTCCGGTGCGGTATTGGGCGAAAGTCATGAACAGGAAGGCCGTCGCGGTGACCATCACCACCACGAAACCGGTGAACTTGACTGCCGTCGCCCGCGATGGCCGCATCAACCGGGCTGCCCGATCTGTGCGGAGTTTCGGGGTGGGCCGTCCAGCGGGCCGTACAACAGCTGCTTGAGACCGTCGGAGTTCAACAGGATTCCCTGATTGCCGTACTGGGCGGGATTGGCACCGATATCAGTCACCAGGAAGGGCGGTTTGGTGTTGGGCGCCAGGTGCGGCAGTCCCTGGTCGGCGCAATGTGGCCCACCGGTCGCGGCCACCTTCGGCAGGTCGGCGGGATAGCGGTACCGCTCCAAGCCCATGGTGAAGCTCACCGACACGACGGCTCCGGGATCGGGCTGCGGCGGGGCCTTGGCGATCGGGAGAAGACCGGCGAGCGTGCAGTTCAACGCTTCGTGGTAGCGGTTGGTCAAGTCCGTGGTGGGCACCAGGATGCGCAGGACCTCGGTGAGCGCCGGCGCATTTCCGTCGATGACGTCGGTTCCGACATCAGCGAGTCCAATTGCGCTGAACAACAAAGCATCTAGATCGTCCTGCCGGTCGACGATCGTCTGACTGATGTGCGTCACATTGTCCATCGACCTCACCAGGTCGGGCGCCGCCTCAGAGTAGGCGGCGACAGCCACATCCGCCGCGCGTATGTCGTGGCGCAGATTTTCCAGGCTCGGCTCGAGCTGGGCCGACAGGTTGTCGATGTCAGAGAACATCTTTCCGAGCTGCTCACCCCGGCCGTTCATTGCGCCGGCGAGGACACCGAGAACCTCATTGAGCTTCTCGGGCTGCACTTTTGACAGCAGCGAGGTGAGCCGCTGGAACACGGTGTTGATTTCCACCGTGACATTGGTCGCGTCGATGACCTGACCGGAACGCAGTGGCTGCGCAGACGGACGCTCCGGCGCGGTGAGCTCGACGAGCTTGGCGCCGAAGACCGTCGGTGATGAGATGTCGACCTCTACGTTGCCGGGGATCAACGACAGCTGCGCCGGATCGATCGAGAGGTGAAGAACCGCTTGGCCGTTGGGACTCTGGTCAATCGACGAGACCGTGCCGACCTCGACGGCGCGCATTTTGACCTTGGCGCCGGGGTTCATCACCAGCCCGGCGCGCGGCGAGAGCACCGTGATCGGCACGCCCGGGGTGAGGTCGCCGCGAAACATGATGACCGACAGCGCGACCACCGTGGCGAGCACGACCATGGAGGCCAGTCCCACCGCGACGCGAAGCGTGCGGCGCACCCTCGACGTCGCGTCGCGCTGAGTCACGTAGGCACCCTCCCTGGCTTCGGGAGAATTCGTACCACACGAATGTCAGTACTGACTAGATTTATGTCAGAACTGACGCAATTTCCGGGCGCAGCCGGTCGGTGAAACGTGCGGGTGTTTGTCTAGGAGACGGCGGGCTGCAGCGAGGGCACGACGATCAGGGCCCTGCGCACCGCGCGCCGACGGGAGACATGCGCGGCAGTCAACGCGCCCAGCACGCCCAGCGTCGATGTCGTCAGGATCGACAACCCGGTGTTGGCCATGATGAGGTAACCGAACGCCGCCGCGACAGCGAGCAGCGCGTACCGCGCGGTGGTCCAATGCGCGGGGTGGCCGAATCGAGTACCGACCGCCATGCCGAGGATCAGTGCCACGCCATGGCCGACGTTGGTGAAGTCACCGAAGGTTCCGACGGCCGAACCGACCGCAACCGCCAGCCACCATCCGGTCCACGCCGCGCGCCACTGGCGCGGTATCGCTGCAGTCAAGGCGCCGAGGACCCCGACTGCGCCGTAGCTCATGCCGACGTCGGTGGCGTTGACGATGGACCACGACGCCAACCCGGCGGCCAGTGCGCCTGCCAGGCCCGCTGCGACGAGCAGCGTGGCTCCGACGTGGCCGACGACGAATGCCACCACCATCCGGCGGCTGTGCCACAACAGTTCGGCCAGGCCGAGAATCGCGAACAGACCGGGCAGCCAGACGTAGATGGGTCCGGTCTCCGTGACGAACGCGCTGCCGATCAGCGTGCCGAGGCGGCCGTGCGCGAGATTGTGCAGGTTGGTGCTCGCATGCCAGATGACCCGTTCACGGAAGTGCGGGCCGAGCGCCAGCAGCACGGCCGCCACCGCCACGAGCGCGGCGGTGTAACCCAGGGTGACTCGGAGGCGGACCAGCCTCCTCAGCAGTGAAAGGACCATCTCCATCCACTATGCCTGGGCTTCAAGATCGTCTCCATCGTCCTCGACTGGCAGATCCCTGCGGGTTTTGAGGCGGTACATCGCCAGATCGGTCGGCACACCGGTGGTGCGCGGGGCGAAGACCTGCCGCCTGATCCGCTTGACCGTGACGCCCAGCGCGTCGAGTTCGTCGCGGCTGATGCACTCCAGCGTCTCCCCCGACACGACGAGTCCGCCACGGGTCGCGCGGTCCATCACCCGAGCGGCGATGTTGACGTCGACGCCGAGCCAGTCCGAGCCGATGCGCTGCGGCCTACCGGTGTGGATCCCGGCGCGCATCCGCGGGGTATAGCCGTCTACCTCGACTGTTCGGACCGCCTCGCGGGCGGCCATGGTGGCCCGCACGGCGGTCGCGGGGTCGGCGAAGACGGCCATGATGCCGTCGCCCATCCGCTTGACGATGTGGCCGCCGGCGTCGAGCAACGGCGGCTCGACGACCTGCGCGACGCGGCGCAGAAGCCGCAGAGTGGCGTCATCACCGGCCTGCAGCGACCAGCTGGAGAAGCCCACCAGATCGGTGAAGACGAGCGTGACCTCCGGGTTGGCGGGGCGGCCGGACACGCGTTCGGTGAGCGCCTGCCAGATCTGAAGTGTGGCCAAGCTCACCTCGCGGGTGGCCGCCTCACGGTCGCGCAGCAGGCGGTCGGCGGCACGCGCGGCGGCGCGGGCCCCGCCGTCGCCCGCCGCGGACAGCGGGTCGCCGAAGTCGGGATCGCCAGGAAGCATCCGCCGGGCACGACGAACGAGGGCGATGAGACCGGGGTTGTGATTGGCGTTGTGCCACCACGCCGCGGGCCCACGCCCGGTGCGCACCAGTTGGTTGACGTCAACGAGGGAATCGGGTTGATCGTCGAACGGCTCGACGTCCACAAGATGAAGCCTAGGCAACGCTTTTCGGGCCAGCCATCAGGTGTGACGTGGTCGACGTCTCGCTATGCCAAACGACTGGTCACAGCTTTGTCGCCGTCGTAGACAACGCACGTTGTCAGACCTATCGTTAGGCGATGAGGTCAACGTCGACCACACGCAGTGCCGAGCCGCTCGGGCCGGACTCCCTGACGTGGAAATATTTCGGCGATCTGCGCACCGGGATGCTCGGGGTGTGGATCGGATCGCTGCAGAACATGTACCCGCAGCTGGGTGCCGGGGTGGAGGAACACTCGATCCTGCACCGGGAGCCGCTTCAGCGGGTCGCCCGGTCGGTGTACCCGATCATGGGCGTGGTGTACGACGGGGAGCGAGCCCGCCAGACGGGCGAGCAGATCAAGGGGTTCCACCGCGACATCAAGGGCGTCGACACCGAGGGCCGGCGCTACCACGCGCTGGACCCCGAAACGTTCTACTGGGCGCACGCCACGTTCTTCATGTTGATCCTGAAAGTGGCCGAATACTTTTGCGGCGGCCTGACCGAGGCCGAAAAGCGCCAACTGTTCGACGAACACGTGCAGTGGTACGCCATGTACGGGATGAGCATGAAGCCGGTCCCGAAAACATGGGAGGACTTCTGCGAGTACTGGGACCGGGTGTGCCGCGACGAGTTGGAGATCAACCGGGCGACGCTCGAGATCTTCGATATCCGCATTCCGAAGCCGAAGTTCGTCTTGATGCCGACGCCGGTGTGGGATCAGTTGTTCAAGCCGATGGTGGCCGGCCAACGGTGGATCGCCGCCGGATTGTTCGACCCGGTGGTGCGGGAGAAGGCCGGAATGCGGTGGACTCCCGGCGACGAGGTGGTGCTGCGGTTGCTGGGCAAGGCGGTCGAGGTCGCGTTCTGGGCGGTGCCCGACGAGATCCGGCTGCACCCCCGCGCGTTGTCGGCATACCGGCGGGCCTCAGGACACATCCCGGCTGACGCGCCGCTGGTCGAAGCGCCCGGCTTCATGGCACCCCCTAAAGATCGCCGTGGGCTGTCCATGCACTATGTCCCTCGGACCAAGAGCCTCGTCGCGCGTGCGGGGTCGCTGGTCCACACGACGTTCTCACTAGCCGGTTTGCGGCCCGCCCGAGGACGTTCCGCCGCCGCCTGAACCGGAGAACCCATGATCGAATGGTCCGACGTCGATGTCGCTGTGCGCGACGCCGTCCGTGAGTTCGTCGACAAAGAGGTGCGCCCGCACCTCGACGAGCTGGAGAGCGGCGATATGGAGCCGTACCCCATCATCCGCAAACTGTTCGCCACCTTCGGCATTGCCGAGATGGCGCGCGAGTCACTGGACAAGCGACTGGATCGGCTGCGGGCCGGCACCGAGTCGAAGTCCGGCGGCGGTGGTGGCATGTTCGGCGACGGCGGCTCGGCCGGAATGGGTTTCGTCCTGATCAGTGAGCTGTGCCGGGTGAGTATGGGCCTGGTCACCGGGATGGGTGTCAGCCTGGGGCTCACGGTCCCGACGATTCAGAGCCGGGGCACGCTGGCCCAGCAGGAGCGCTGGCTGCCGGAACTGGTGACCTACGACAAGATCGGTGCGTGGGCGATCACCGAACCGGATTCGGGTTCGGATGCGTTCGGCGGCATGAAGTCCTACGTGGTGCGCGACGGGGACGACTACATCCTCAACGGGCAGAAGACGTTCATCACCAACGGGCCGGATGCCGACGTCGTCGTGGTGTACGCCAAGTTGGACGAGGGTGATGGCGCTGACAAGCGGGACCGCAAGGTGCTGACGTTCGTGCTGGACCGCGGGATGGAGGGCTTCGTTCAGGCGAAGCCGTTCCGCAAGATGGGCATTCACAGTTCGCGCACCGGTGAGTTGTTCTTCAACAACGTCCGCCTTGGCCGCGACCGACTGCTCGGCGAGACCGAGGAGAACAAGTCCGGAGACGGCCGCGACAGCGCCCGCTCGAGTTTCGCCGCGGAGCGGATCGGAGTGGTGTCGATGGCGCTCGGGGTGATCGAGGAATGCCTGCGGCTGTGCACCGATTACGCCAAGACACGCACGTTGTGGGGCAAGGAGATTGGTCAGTTCCAGTTGATCCAGCTCAAGCTGGCCAACATGGAGGTGGCCCGAATGAACGTGCGCAACATGCTGTTCCGGGTGATCGAATGCGGTCAGAGCGGCACACCGATTTCGCTGGCCGAAGCGTCGGCGATGAAGTACTACTGTTCGCAGGCCGCCACGGATGTGGCGATGGAAGCGATCCAGCTGTTCGGCGGTAACGGGTACATGACCGAATACCGGGTGGAACAGCTTGCCCGCGATGCGAAGTCGCTGATGATCTACGCCGGCAGCAACGAGGTGCAGATCACCCACGTGGCCAAGGGGCTGCTCGGGGCCTGAGCTGCGAACCGGCAGCTCTCCCTTGAGTATTAGGGTTGGTGCCCACCTCCGAGCGACAGTTGGCGGGCTTCAGCCCGCAGTACCGCTACCCGCTGATGAATGCGGTGCTCCGTCCCGCGTGGGATACCCCATTTGGCCGCATATCGTCCGCGGCCGAGCGGGCGGACTCGGTCGTGGACCCTCTCCCATCGCAGGGCATCCGAGATCGCCTTTGACGGCCGGCCGGCGACGGTAAACCCCCATTCGTCGAGCGCCACGACCAGCTCGGCGACCGTCGTAGGGCCGTTGAGTTGCAGATATCGGGTCAACACATAGCGGAGGTTCGTCCCCCGCAGCACCAGTGAGTTGGTCATGCCGCCAAGGTTGCACAGCGCACCGACACGGGCTGGACTGTCGCTCAAAGGCGGGCACCAACCCTAGGGGTCCGGGACCCCGCCCGTACCGAGCGCACGGACAAGCGCCCGATGCACCGCACTGCGTCCGAGCGGGACCTTGAAGCCGTTCTGACTCAGCGGCCGGGCACCCGCCATCGCCTGCTGCGCGGCCGCGCGCAGCACCGCATCCTCGGGCCGCCGGCCGATCAGCGCGGCTTCGGCTGCAGGCACCCGCCACGGCCGCGGCGCGACGCCGCCCAGCGCTATCGCTGCCGACACGATCACGCCGTCAATCAGCTCGACACCGACCGCCGCCGACACCAGCGCAAAGGCATAGCTGTGTCGATCACGCAGCTTGAGGTACCACGAGTGCGCCGCGAATGCCGACGGAGGCAGCTCGACAGCAGTGATGAGTTCCGCTGTCTGCATGCAGTTTTCGCGATCCGGGGTATCTCCGGGCAGCGTGAAGAAGTCGGTGATCGGGATGGTGCGGGTGCCGTCGGGGCCCTGCACATGCACGACGGCGTCGAGAATGGCCAGCGCCACGGCCATGTCGGAGGGATTGGTCGCCACACACTGCTCGCTGCCCCCGAACACCACATGCTCGCGGTTGAACCCGTCAAGCGCGGCGCATCCCGAGCCAGCCACCCGCTTGTTGCATCGGTCGAATTCGGTTTGCATGAAGTAGGGGCACCGGGTTCGTTGCAGCAGGTTGCCTCCCACTGTTGCCATGTTGCGCAACTGCGTGGTGGCGCCGCTCAGAATCGCGTGTGACAGCACCGGGTACCGGCGCCGAATCAACGGATGGTTGGCAAGCGCGCTGTTGGTGACGCCGGCACCGATGCGCACACCGCCGGTGTCGGTGCTCACCACCGAGGCCAACCCCAGACGTCGAACGTCGACGAGCGCCGGCGGTTGCAGCACACCATTTTTCATGAGATCGACGAGGTTTGTGCCACCGGCGAGGTACGTGCCGCCGGTCTCGACGACGGAACGGATCGCGTCGTCCACCGACACCGCACGCCGGAAGTCGAAGGTCTTCACTGCGACGTCGCCTTCGCGGCTGCCGCGACGGCGTCGACGATGTTCGAGTAGGCGCCGCACCGGCAAATGTTGCCCGCCATTCGCTCCCGGATCTCGTGCTCGGTCAACACCGGGTGGCCGCCGAGTGCGGCGTCGCGATCACCGTCGAACGATGCCGCGGACAGATCACCGCGGACGTACTCGCGAAGCATGGCATGTGCCGAAGAGATCTGGCCCGGAGTGCAATAGCCGCACTGGAACCCGTCGTGGTCCAGGAAGGCCTCCTGCACCGGATCGAGGGCGTCACTGCCAGCGATCCCTTCGATCGTCGTCACCGCCGACCCGTCGACCGACACCGCCAGCGCCAGACAGCTGACGATCCGCTCGCCGTCGACGGCCACCGTACAGGCGCCACACAGGCCGTGGTCGCAACCTTTCTTGGTACCGGTCATCCCGAGACGCTCACGCAACAGGTCCAACAGAGTGGTCCGGACGTCGACCGTGATCTCATGGAGCGCCCCGTTGACGCGAAGGGCGATCCCGTGTTCGGATACCATCAGCTCCCCTGACTCGCGGTGTCGTGAATCATCAACTGCTCCACTGTGATCGGCAGGTCACGGATCCTGCGACCGGTGGCATGGAAGATCGCGTTGGCCACCGCCGCAGCGACGCCGCAGGCGCCGATCTCACCGATGCCGCGGGCGCCGATCGGGTTCAGACCGAAGTCGGGTTCGTCGATGAACGTGATGTCGAAGTCGGGGCGGTCCGCATGCGTCGGGACGTAGTACTCGCCGATCAGTTGCGCGGTTCGGGCGTCGTACGGCACCTGTTCCAGTAGTGCCATGCCCACGCCGAACGTGATGCCTCCCATCACCTGATTGCGGGCCAGCGCGGGGTTGAGAACTCGGCCGCAGTCCATCACCGCAACCCAGCGGGTCACCGTTGCCCGCCCGATCTCTTCGTCGACCTCGACTTCGCAGAAGTGCGCGCCGAACGACTGCGAGACGCTGTCGCGCTGCTGACCACCGTCGACCGAGACCGTGAAACTCAACTCGTCCTGGTAGCTCTGTCCACCGTGCGCGATCACCTCGGCGACCGCCACTTGGTCGCCCGCAGACACGACGTTGCCATCGATGAACCGGATGTCGCCTGCTCCGTGGAACGGTGTGCTCTCGTCGGCCCTCAGCAATGCGCGCAACCGGTCGCTCCATTGGGTCGCGGCGGCATGGACGGCCGAGCCGACCGTGGCCGTCGTCTGCGACGCTCCGCTGTACGGGGCATCAGGAAACAACGAATCACCGGAATCGAACGTCACGGACGACAACGACAGACCTGTGGCGTCGGCGGCGACCTGACACATCGCCGTGCGCACCCCGGTGCCGATCTCGTGGGTGGCCGAGGCGAACCGCACCGAACCATCAGCGGCAGTGGTCACGCTGCACGACGCCGGCATCCGGCGACCGGGATACGTTGCGGTGGCCATCCCCCAGCCGAGTTGAATTCCGTTGTCCGACAACGATCGCGGCTCCAGAGGGCGCTTATCCCATCCGAACCGCCGTGCCCCGGCCTCATAACAGTCCAGCAGATGCTTGCCCGACCATGGTTTGCCGCTGGCCTGGTCGACGTCGGCGTGGTTGCGGATGCGGAGTTCCAACGGGTCCATACCAAGGTCGACGGCGAGTTCGTCCATCGCGGATTCCAGCGCGAAAAGACCCGGCGCCTCCCCCGGTCCTCGCATGAAACATGGTGTGGGAGCGTTGATTCGCGCGGTTCGGTGGGACACCACCAACCGCGGAGTCTGGTAGAGGATGCGGCTGGACAGCCCGGCGGGCTCGCAGAAGTGAGCCACCGTCGACGTCTCGGTGACCGTGTGGTGCTCGACGCTGCGCAGCGCACCGTCGTCGTCTGCGACCAGACGGATCTGCTGACGGGTTCGAGGCCGATGCCCTGTCGAGGAGAACATCTGGTTGCGGGTGAGGACGAGTTTGACCGGACGCCCGATCTCCCGCGCGGCGACCGCGCACAACGCCACATGCATCCATAGAAAGCTCTTCGACCCGAACGCGCCGCCAACCAGGGGTGCGATCACCCGGACGTGAGGTTCCGGGATGCCCAGGTAGGCGGCCAGCGCCGCCCGTTCACCAGTGATCCAACGAGTCGCGTCGTGCACGGTGAGCAGATCGCCGTCCCAGGCCGCGATGGTGGCCGAGAGTTCGATCGGATAGTGCGCATTGAGCGGTGTCGTGTAACTGACATCGACATGTGCCGCGCCGGGCGGTTCGTCCCGGGGCCCGCGATGGTCTTGCAGCTTCTCCTCGTCCAGCTTCACGAAGTGATCCGGAAGGTAACTGCCGTACCGGATCTGGCCATCCTTCTCATCCGGTGGCGGGGTGGCGCAGAGCACCTCGTCGATGCCCGATGCAGCCGGTTGCACCTCGTAACGCAGGTCGAACAACGACGCCGCATGGGTGGCGTTCTCCGGCGAATCGGCCACCACTACGGCCATGTGCTGGCCGACGTGCTGAACCGTCAGATCCGACAGCGGTGGCCGGCGCTCCATCGGCAGGTCGAACGTGACGTCATCCGGCAGTCGATGCAGGACGGGACAGTTCAACGGAGTCAACACATGCAGGACACCCGGTGCCGCGGCCGCACGTGCGCCACTCTCCCGCAGCGATTCGACGGTCACGATGCCGTGGGCGATCTCGGACTGCACGACGGTGGCATAGGCCAACCCGTCCACCACGGTGTCGGCCGTGTAGCGGGCACGTCCGGTCACCTTGTCCCGGCCCTCTATCCGGGTGACAGGTAGTCCGATTTGCCGAGCCGAATTCATTCCGCCATTGTGCACGAGTTGCCGCGGACACGCTGGACACGCGCGCTCTGATACAGGCAAATAGCCGCAGCGGCAGCAACATTCAGACTCTCCGCACCGCCGGCCATCGGGATTGTCACCCGCCGGTCGGCCAGCGCGGCAACGTCGGCGGACAGGCCTTGAGACTCTGGGCCGAACACCCAGGCGGTCGGCGCGGCCAGGACCGGGTCGGCGTCGTCCAGGCTCATCTCGCCATCCAGCGTCGTCGCCAGCACCTGCAGGCCCGCGCCGCGCAACCGGGCGAGAACGTCCTCAGCATGATCGGCGACCACCACCGGCACCGCGAAGATGCTGCCCGCCGAGGACCGTAAAACCTTGCCGTTGTACGGATCCACGCTGTGTCCGGCGAACACCACCGCCGCGGCTCCCATCGCGTCGGCCAACCGGATCAGGGTCCCGGCATTACCCGGCTCCGACAACTCGACCGCCACCACCACCAACAGCGGCCGGCCGGCCAGCACCGCATCGATATCGCCGTCGGGGGTCGTACACACCGCGACCAGCCCCGAGGGCGTTACCGTCTCCGACAGCGCCTTGGCCGCACGCTCAGTCACCTGGTGGACAGTCAACCCGGTGAGCAGCTGGGCATGGCGCTGGGCGGCCGCTTCGGTGGCGAACACCTCGACCACCAGTCCGCGGCGGCCCGCAGCCTCGACCAGGTTGGGGCCCTCGGCCAAAAAGCGCCCAGCACGACGACGCCCGGTGTGGCGCTGCAGTTTTACTGCAGCTGCCACCCGGGCGGATCGCTCAGTGAGTGCCTCTGACTCCGAAATGTCAGGCGGCTTCACCGGAGGGAGCGTTGACGTCCTCCGGCAGCGCTGCCTTGGCGACCTCGGCCAGCGCGGTGAACGCAGCCGGATCACTGACGGCGATCTCGGCGAGGTTCTTGCGGTCGACCTCGACGCCGGCGGCCTTCAGGCCCTGGATCAACCGGTTGTAGGTGATGTCGTTGGCGCGGGCAGCCGCGTTGATGCGGGAGATCCACAACTTGCGGAACTCACCCTTGCGGGCACGACGGTCCCGGTAGGCGTAGGTCAGCGAATGCAGCTGCTGCTCTTTGGCTTTGCGGTAGAGCCGCGAGCGCTGGCCGCGGTAGCCCTTCGACGCCTTGAGTACTGTGCGCCGCTTCTTCTGGGCATTGAGTGCGCGCTTCACGCGTGCCATTGGGGTGTTCCTATTCTCGTTCGGTCAGAAAGTTGAGGGTTACGGCGCTTAGCCGTTCAGCATCGCGTTGACGCGCTTGGCGTCGTTGGGCGCCACGACGGTGCGACCGTCCAGGCGACGGGTGCGCTTGGTGGCCTTGTGCTCGAGCAGGTGGCGACGGTTCGCCTTCTGCCGCACGATCTTCCCGGTGCCGGTCTTGCGGAAGCGCTTCGATGCTCCGCTATGAGTCTTGGCCTTGGGCATTGGTCCTCAGTTCTACGTGGTCTCTGGGTTTTCGGTGGGTTGCGCCTCCGCCGGGCGCCCTGCGGGGGCGTCAGCGTCGTGCGCCGCCTTGGCGCGAGTCTTCGCGCCGCGGTGCGGTGCCAGCACCATCGTCATGTTGCGCCCGTCCTGCTTGGCGGAGGTCTCGACGAAGCCGTAATCGGCGACATCGGCACCCAGCCGCTGCAGGAGTCGGAACCCGAGTTCCGGTCGCGACTGCTCGCGGCCGCGGAACATGATCGTGACCTTGACCTTGGACCCCGCCTCGAGGAAGCGGATCACGTGACCCTTTTTGGTCTCGTAGTCATGCGGGTCAATCTTGGGCCGGAGCTTCTGCTCCTTGACGACGGTCTGCTGCTGGTTCTTGCGGGACTCGCGCGCCTTCTGGGCTGTCTCGTACTTGAACTTGCCGTAGTCCATGATCTTGCAAACCGGCGGCTTGGCGTCGGGGGCTACTTCGACGAGGTCAAGATCGGCATCCGCGGCGACGCGAAGAGCGTCTTCGATGCGCACGATGCCTACCTGCTCCCCGCCGGGTCCGATCAGTCGGACTTCAGGTACGCGGATGCGCTCGTTGACACGGGTCTCAGTGCTGATGGGGCCTCCCTGGTTCGGTTTCCTGTTCGGACCACCGCGGAGTCACAAGGAAACAGCCGGGGAGAAACCACGCCATCAGCGAGAAGGCCCTGCATGTAGCAGGGCCCAGTGCCGACCGATCACGGCTGACGCCGCCTGCGAAACCGCAGAACAGATACCATTGCGGTACCTGTGACCGGACCGTTGTACCTGCGGAAACATCCGTGGCCGACGGTGGGAGTGGGACTCCACTTGCTGTCCCTGGCGTAAGCCGGGACGGTCGTGCATGCCAGTCTAGCAGGCATGACGGACCCAACCACACCACCAGCTGACGCGAGTGACCCGCGGGCACGCGACCTGGCCGACGTCCCCGCCGTGGAAGTCATCACCCGCGCCGCGGTGATGCTGATGAGCGCGGCAGCGGAGAAAATCGGACTCTCCTCCCCTGATCCCGACACCAGCGAACACCGCGACCTCGACGAGGCTCGCCGGCTGATCACCGCACTGGCCGGCCTGGTGACCGCCTCTGTGGAGTATCTCGGCCCGCACGCGGGCCCGGTCCGCGATGGCCTCAAGAGTCTGCAGCTGGCATTCCGGGAAGCCAGCGCCGCCCCCGATGAACCTGGCCACGGTCCGGGCGAGAAATACACCGGCCCCGTCTGGTAGCACACCACAGACAATTCGTATGTCGAAGTAATATCCTCGGCGGCACTATGACCGCCACCACGAGTCGGCCAACTTCACGGTTCCGCTGGGTGCCCGCGGCGGCCGGCTGGATCATCGGCGTGATCGCGACGCTGTCCCTGCTGTCGAGCGTCTCGACGATCCTGCGGCACGCCATCCGGATACCGCGGGAGTTCATCAACAGCTATCTGTTCAACTTCCCCGACACCAGCTTCGCGTGGGCGTTCGTCCTTGCTCTGCTGGCCGCCGCACTCGCGGCGCGCAAACGCATCGCCTGGTGGATTCTCGTTTTCTACATGGTGGCAGCGTCGGTGTGGAACATCACCGACCTGCTGACCGGCGACGAGACCGCAGCCGTGGACGCCGGCGAAGTGATCGGCCTGACGTTCCACATCGCCGCGGCCATCGCACTGGTGCTGGCCTACAAGGAGTTCTGGGCACGGGTCCGCCGCGGGGCCCTCGTCAAGGCCGCCGCGGCGCTCGTGGCCGGCCTGGCCGTCGGCACCGCGATCGGCTGGGCGCTTCTCGAATTCTTCCCCGGCACCCTGGCCCGCGAAGACCGATTCCTGTACGCACTCAACCGGGTCGGTGCGTTCGCCGGAGCCGGTTCCGAATCCTTCACCGGCCATCCACACACCTTCGTCAACGCACTGCTCGGTCTGTTCGGCGCCATGGCGCTGATGGTGGCCGCGATCGTGTTGTTCCAATCCCAGCGCGCCGAGAACGCGTTGACCGGCGAGGACGAATCCGCCATTCGCGGACTGCTGCAGGTGTACGGCAAGAACGATTCGCTCGGCTATTTCGCCACCCGTCGCGACAAGTCCGTGGTGTTCGCCGCCAACGGGCGCGCCGCGATCACCTACCGCGTCGAGGTGGGGGTCTGCCTGGCCAGCGGGGACCCGATCGGCGACCCGCGCGCCTGGCCGCAGGCCATTGCGGCGTGGCTGTCGCTGTGCCAGGAGTATGGCTGGGCACCCGGGGTGATGGGCGCGAGTTCCACCGGCGCCCAAGCGTTCCGCGAGGCCGGGCTGAACGCCCTTCAACTCGGCGACGAGGCGATTCTTTATCCCGACCAGTTCCACCTGTCCGGGTCCGATATGCGCGCCGTGCGCCAGGCCGTCACCCGCGCCCGCCGCGCAGGCCTCACAGTCCGGTTCCGGCGGCATCGCGACTTTTCGCCGGACGAGATGGCCGCCGTGATCAGCCGGGCCGACGGCTGGCGCGACACCGAAACCGAACGCGGCTTCTCGATGGCACTGGGGCGGCTCGGTGACCGCGCCGACGGCGACTGCTTGTTGGTGGAGGCGGTGCAGGGCGCGGGCGTCGAGGGGCAGGAGGGAGGTGAGGTCGTCGCGATGCTCTCGCTCGTGCCGTGGGGCACCAACGGGCTGTCGCTGGACCTGATGCGCCGCTCGCCGCAGTCCCCCAACGGAACCATCGAGCTGATGGTCACCGAATTGCTACAGAACGCCGAAGAACTCGGCGTCAACCGCGTCTCGCTGAACTTCGCGATGTTCCGCGCCGCCTTCGAGCAGGGCGCGCAGCTCGGCGCCGGGCCCGTGGCGCGGCTGTGGCGCGCGGTGCTGGTGTTCTTCTCGAAGTGGTGGCAGCTGGAGACCCTGTACCGCTCCAACATGAAGTACCAACCGCATTGGGTGCCGCGCTACGCCTGCTACGAGGACGCGCGGCTGGTGCCGCGGGTCGGTGTCGCATCCGTCATCGCCGAGGGCTTCCTGGTGCTGCCGTTCTCCCGGCGCACCAAACAGCACACCGGCCACTACTCTGCGGTCCCCGAGGACCTGGCCGCATCGGGACGGCTGCACGCCGACGGCACAGCACCCGATGCGGTCGACGAACCCGCCGACGACCCCGAGACTCGGCATCGCGACCGCCTCCCGGACCAGGTTCGCGTCCGGATGGCGAAACTGAAAACGCTGCAGCGCAACGGAATCGACGCATACCCGGTGGGCAGCCCACCCACCCACACCGTCGCCCAGGCGCTGGGAGCCGCCGACGACGTCACCCTCAGTGTCGCGGGCCGGATCCTGCGTGCCCGCGACTACGGCGGCGTTGTGTTCGCTCAGCTGCGCGACTGGTCCGGCGACGTGCAGCTGCTGTTGGACAACGCGACGCTCGACGGCGTCGCCGAAGACTTCGCCGCCGTCGATCTCGGTGATCTCGTCGAGGTCACCGGGCACATGGGGTACAGCAAGAACGGCACCCGATCGGTGCTGGTTCAGCAGTGGCGCATGCTCGGAAAGTGCCTACGACCCCTGCCGGACAAGTGGAAGGGCCTACAGGATCCGGAGGCCCGGGTCCGCGCCCGCTACGTCGACCTCGCCATCAACGCCGAAGCCCGAGACCTGATCCGGGCGCGCAGCAACGTCCTGCACTCGATCCGGGACACCTTGTTCAACAAGGGTTTTCTCGAAGTCGAGACGCCGATCCTGCAACAGATCCACGGCGGAGCCAACGCCCGGCCGTTCAAAACCCACATCAACGCGTACGACCTTGACCTTTATCTGCGCATCGCCCCTGAGCTGTACCTCAAGCGGTTGTGCGTCGGGGGCGTCGAGCGGGTCTTCGAGTTGGGCCGGGCGTTCCGCAACGAGGGCGTCGACTTCAGCCACAACCCGGAGTTCACCCTGCTCGAGGCCTACCAGGCGCACGCCGACTACCGGATGTGGATCGACGGCTGCCGCGAATTGATTCAGAACGCGGCAATCGCCGCCAACGGGTCCGCGGTGGTGATGCGGCCGAAGCAGGACTGCCCCGACCGGCTCGAGCCGATCGACATCTCCGGAACCTGGACCGTCAAGACCGTGCACGACGCCGTCTCCGAAGCCCTCGGCGAACAGATCGACGCCCACACCGATCTGCCCGTCCTGCGCCGGTTGTGCCATGCCGCGCGGATTCCCTACCTGACCCATTGGGACTGCGGTGCGGTGGTGCTCGAACTCTACGAGCGGCTGGTGGAGGAACACACCGAAGCGCCGACGTTCTACACCGACTTTCCGACCTCGGTGTCGCCGCTGACCCGTCCGCATCGCAGCAAGCCAGGGGTCGCCGAGCGTTGGGATCTGGTGGCGTGGGGCGTCGAGTTGGGCACCGCCTACAGCGAGCTGACCGATCCGGTCGAGCAGCGACGCCGGCTGCAGGAACAGTCCCTGCTGGCCGCCGGCGGCGATGCCGAGGCGATGGAACTCGACGAGGACTTCCTGCAGGCAATGGAATACGCGATGCCGCCGACGGGCGGCCTCGGCGTCGGCGTCGATCGGGTGGTCATGCTGATCACCGGCCGCAGCATCCGGGAAACGCTCCCCTTCCCGCTCGCCAAACCCCGGTAGCTCGCCGAAGGAACTTCACAGCCACCAGCCAGGAAATGCCGTCACCATGAGAACGTGACCACGGCTGATCACCAACACATTTCGTTGATGCACGGATGGTTGCCTCTCACGGTTCAGATCGTGGCCGGCCTGGTTCTGGTGTTCGCTGTGGGCTGGCGCACCCGACGCTGGCGGCTGCTGTGGCTGCCGCTGGCCGCGATCGTCGGTATCGCCACCGCCTGGTTCACCCAATGGAGCATCGCCGACGACGGCCTGTCCGGCGACCCCGCCCCGCAGCAGCTGTGGGTGTGGATCGCCGCAACGGGTCTGGCCGCGGTGGTCGCGGTCGTCGGCTGGCGCGGCACGCGCTGGTGGCGTCGGGGCATGTCGGTGCTGGCGATACCACTGTGCGGGCTGGCAACGGCGTTGATGCTGAACCTCTGGGTGGGCTACTTCCCGACCGTGCAGACCGCCTGGAATCAAGTCACCGCAGGCCCGTTGCCCGACCAGACCGACCGCGCCACGGTCACCGCGATGGTGCAGCAACACGCCATCCCGGCCAAGGGAACGGTCGTCAAAGTCACGATCCCCTCGGACGCATCGCATTTCGCGCATCGCGACGAACTCGTCTATCTGCCGCCGGCGTACTACGCCACCAACCCGCCGCCGAAGCTGCCGACGGTGATGATGATCGGCGGGGAGTTCAACACCCCCGCCGACTGGCTACGCGCCGGCAATGCGATCAAGACGATCGACGACTTCGCATCCGCACATCACGGCAACGCCCCGGTGTTCGTGTTCGTCGACTCCGGCGGGGCGTTCAACAACGACACCGAATGCGTGAACGGCCCGCGCGGTAATGCCGCCGATCATCTGACCAAAGATGTTGTGCCGTTCATGCTTTCGAACTTCGGTGTCAGTGCCAACCGCGCGAACTGGGGCCTGGTCGGCTGGTCGATGGGTGGTACCTGCGCCGTCGACCTCACCACGATGCATCCAGACATGTTCAGCACGTTTGAGGACATCGCGGGCGATCTGACCCCGAACTCCGGCAACAAGACCCAGACGATCTCTCGGCTGTTCGGGGGCGACGCCACCGCTTACGCCAATTTCGACCCCGCCACCGTCATCACCAGACATGGCCCCTATCAGGGCGTATCGGGGTGGTTCGCCATCTCAGGCGCACCATCCGCGCAGCGAGCGACCCCCACCACCATCGAGACCGGCGCGAGCGGCCTGGGTGGCCGCGACGCCAACCCCAATCCCAACGACCAGACCGGCGCAGCGAACACGCTGTGCGGATTGGGCACCGCCAACGGCATCAACTGCTCGGTGGTGGCTGCGCCCGGCAAGCACGATTGGCCCTTCGCCGCGCGCGCCTTCGCCGACGCACTGCCCTGGCTGGCCGGCCAGATCGGGACGCCCGGCATCCCGGCGGTCGCGCTGCCGGGCCCGCCGGTGCCGCCACCGGGACCGGTCACGATCGCTGCCGCCGGGAGGCCGCCGGGAGTACGGTGATCGTCATGCCCGACGAATCCGTTGCCGAACCACCGTTGGACTCCGGCTACAACGAATCCGGGGTGCCCACCTTCGAATCGGTGCAGGAGAAGATCGAGACACGGTATGGAACTGCGCTCGGCTCAGCCGAATTGGACGCCGAGACACCGGAGGGCCGCACTATCGAGGAGCAGTACGACGCCCGTCAGCGGGCGGCGGCCGAGCGGCTGGAAGAGATCCGCGCGTCGATGCACAAGCCGGATCAATCCTGACCTTGCGTTCGTTCACAGTAGAAGAGCGGCGTGCTCGCCTCGCCCGGCGGCACTATCTGTCGCCGGATGCGCAGCAAGATCTGATCGGCATCACCGGAGCTCTGATCGGCTGGCATGCCACCGATCCAGCCACCCCTTATTTGTCGTTGTGGTCACGCAAGCACAGCTTCCACACCGCCGACCTCGACCACGAGTTGTACGACAAGCGGTCAGCGGTGAAGCATCTCGCGATGCGACGCACGCTGTGGCTGGTCGACGCTGAACATCTGCCCCTGCTGCAAGCCGCCGCCAGCGATCGCGTCGCGGACAATGAGCAGCGGCGGCTCATCCTGGACGTCCAGAACGCCGGCGTGGCCGCGGACGGGCGACGGTGGTTCGATTCCGCAAGGTCGGCAGTGCTGGAATATCTGCGCAGCTGCCCGAGTGCGTCGAGTGCACAACTGCGGCAAGAACTCCCAGCACTGGCCGGCACCTACAACCCGGCCCCGGGAAAGACGTATGGCCGCGAAACTCCACTGGCCCCGCGGGTACTGACGGTCCTGGCGGTGCGCGGCGACATTGTGCGGGGCCCGAACGACGGCGGCTGGACGACGTCGCGGCCCCGCTGGGCGCTCGCCGAACGATGGCTGGGCCCCGCCGCCGAGCCATGGGATGGCGACGACGCCCGAGCGGAACTGGTGCGGCAGTGGCTGCGTGCGTTCGGCCCGGCGAGCGTCGACGACGTCAAATGGTGGTTCGGCAGCACTCTCACGGCAGTCCGCCGCGCGCTTCGCGCCATCGGCGCCGTCGAGGTAGATCTCCATGGGACGCCCGGATATGCACTGCCTGATGACCTCGAATCCGAACCGGCGAACGAGCCGTGGGTGGCCCTGTTGCCCGGGCTGGACGTCACCACGATGGGGTGGTTCCGCCGGGATTGGTACCTGGACAGCCACCGCGAGCAGGTATTCGACCGCAGCGGTAACGCTGGTCCGACGGCATGGTTGAACGGCCGGGTGGTCGGTGGCTGGTGTCAGGATGCCGACGGGCGCATCCAAGTTCAGGAACTCGAGGACGTCGGCCGAGCAGCCCGCCAGGCGCTAATGCACCGTGCGGCCGAACTCACCGAGTGGCTGAACGGATCGCGTGTCAGTCCGCGGTTCCCGTCACCGTTGTCGAAAGCTGGCGCGGCTAAGCGCTGACCTTGCGCCTCCGGGTTGTCCGCTTTGGTGCGGGTGCCGCGGGCAGCACGTCGGCAAGGAACTTGCCGGTGTAACTGTTCGGCACCGCCGCCACGTCTTCCGGGGTGCCCTGCGCGACGACTGTGCCGCCACCCGAACCACCCTCGGGACCCATGTCGATGATCCAGTCCGAGGTCTTGATGACGTCCAGGTTGTGTTCGATGACGATCACCGAATTACCTTTGTCGACAAGGCCGTTGATGACTTTCAGCAGCTTGCGGATGTCCTCGAAGTGCAGGCCGGTGGTCGGCTCGTCGAGGATGTAGACGGTGCGGCCGGTCGAGCGCTTCTGCAGTTCGGCGGCGAGCTTGACGCGCTGTGCCTCACCGCCGGACAACGTCGGCGCCGGCTGGCCCAACCGGACATAGCCCAGCCCTACGTCGACCAGCGTGCGCAGGTAGCGGTGGATACTGCTGATCGGCTCGAAGAACTCCGCGGCATCCTCGATGGACATGTCGAGAACCTCGGAGATCGTCTTGCCCTTGTAGTGCACCTCGAGGGTCTCGCGGTTGTAGCGTGCGCCATGGCACACCTCGCACGGAACGTAGACGTCGGGCAGGAAGTTCATCTCGATCTTGATGGTGCCGTCACCCGAACACGCTTCGCAGCGGCCACCTTTGACGTTGAACGAGAATCGGCCTGGCTGATAGCCGCGAACCTTCGCCTCGGTGGTGGCGGCGAACAATGTCCGGATCTTGTCGAACACACCGGTGTAGGTGGCCGGATTCGAGCGCGGGGTGCGCCCGATCGGCGACTGGTCGACCCGGACCAGCTTGTCGAGGTGTTCCAGACCGTTGATCCGGGTGTGACGGCCCGGGACCTGGCGGGCCCCGTTGAGCTTGTTGGCCAGCACTGTGGCCAGGATGTCGTTGACCAGGGTGGACTTTCCGGAGCCGGACACACCCGTCACGGATGTGAGCACCCCGAGGGGGAACGCGACGTCGATGTCGTGCAGGTTGTGCTCCCGCGCACCGATGACGGTGATCTCCTTGCGGCGATCCACCGGGCGGCGGTTGACCGGCACGTCGATGCTCTGCTTGCCCGAGAGGTAGGCACCGGTGATCGAGTTGGGGTTGCGCAGCAGATCGGCATACGTGCCGCTGTGCACCACCTGGCCGCCGTGCTCACCGGCAGCCGGCCCGATGTCGACGACCCAGTCGGAGTGCGCGATGGTGTCTTCGTCGTGTTCGACGACGATCAGAGTGTTGCCCAGATCTCTTAGCCGCGTGAGGGTTTCGATGAGTCGACGGTTGTCACGCTGATGCAGTCCGATCGACGGTTCGTCGAGCACGTAGAGCACACCGACCAGACCCGACCCGATCTGGGTGGCCAACCGGATGCGCTGAGCCTCACCGCCGGACAGGGTGCCCGCCGCGCGGGACAATGACAGATAGTCCAGCCCGACGTCGAGCAGGAAGCCCAGCCGCGACTGCACCTCCTTGAGTACCTGCCCGGCGATGGCCGACTCACGGGCGCCCAGGGTGAGGGCGTTGAGGAACTCCGAGCAATCCGAGATGGACAGCTCGGACACTTCGGCGATCGACTTCGCGCCGTACTCCCCCGCGGCCAGCGTGACCGCGAGGATCTCCGGCTTCAACCGGGTGCCCTGGCACTCCGGGCACGGCACGTCACGCATGAACCCGTCGTAGCGCTCTTTCATCTGCTCGGATTCGGTCTGCTCCATACGCCGGTGCAGAAACGCCATCACACCTTCGAACTCGGCGTAATACGACCGGGTCCGTCCGTACCGGTTCTTGTAGCGGACGTGGACCTGCTCGTCGCAGCCTTCCAGAATTGCCTTGCGCGCCTTGGCCGGAAGCTTGCGCCACGGGGTGTTGACGTCGAATCCCATCGACTCACCCAGGCCGGCCATCATCCGGGTGAAGTACTCGGCGGTGTGGCCCATCGCCCACGGCGCGACCGCACCGTCGGCGAGTGTCAGATCCGGGTCGGGAACCACCAGCTCGGGGTCGACTTCCTTGCGGATGCCGAGGCCGCTGCATTCCGGGCAGGCGCCGTAGGGCGAGTTGAACGAGAACGATCGCGGTTCCAGGTCGTCGACGGCCAGCGGATGTCCGTTGGGGCAGGCCAGCTTCTCGGAGAACCGCTGCTCGCGGTGTGGGTGGTCGTCCTCGCGGTCGACGAACTCGAGCACGACGATGCCATCTGCCAGATTCAGCGCCGTCTCGACCGAGTCGGTAAGGCGCTGCTTGGCGCTGGTCTTGACGGTGAGCCGATCGATGACCACCTCGATGTCGTGCTTTTCCTGCTTCTTCAGCTTCGGCGGGTCGGTCAGAGAATGCACGACTCCGTCGACCCGGACCCGGCTGTAGCCCTGGCTGTTGAGCTTGTCGAAGAGGTCGACGAACTCACCCTTGCGGGTGCGCACCACCGGCGCCAACACCTGGAAACGCAGACCTTCGTCCATGGCGAGTACCTGGTCGACGATCTGCTGCGGGGTCTGCCGTGCGATGCGCTCCCCGCATACCGGGCAGTGCGGGGTACCGGCGCGGGCATAGAGCAGGCGCAGGTAGTCGTAGACCTCGGTGATGGTGCCGACCGTGGAGCGCGGGTTGCGGTTGGTGGACTTCTGGTCGATCGACACCGCCGGGGAGAGCCCCTCGATGAAGTCGACGTCCGGCTTGTCCATCTGACCGAGGAACTGGCGCGCATACGCAGACAGCGACTCGACATAGCGGCGCTGCCCTTCGGCGAAAATGGTGTCGAACGCCAACGAGGACTTGCCCGATCCGGACAGCCCCGTGAAGACGATCAGACTGTCGCGGGGCAAGTCCAGGTCGATGCCGCGCAAGTTGTGCTCACGCGCCCCCTTGACGATCAGCCGGTCAGCCACCAGCCCCCCTTCCTGCGGGTTTGTGGGCACGAAGGCGCCGACGAGAGGACAGTCCATCTCGAACGCGGCGCATTGAACCCCATGCTATGTCGACCCACCGACAAGTAACGTGGCGACCATGACAGTCGTCGCCGACACCTACACCGGACACGTCGAACCGCAGACCGCTGCCCGCAGGACGGTGCCCGGCGCCACCATCGTGAAAATGTCAGTGGGCCCGATGGACAACAACACCTACGTGGTGACCTGTTCCCACTCCGGCCAGAGTTTATTGGTCGACGCCGCCAACGACGCGGAGCTGCTGGTCGACCTGGTGCGTGAACAGGCGCCGAAGCTGGCTCTCATCGTGACAAGCCACCAGCACTTCGATCACTGGCAGGCGCTCGAAGCGCTGGCCGAGGCGACCGGGGTTCCGACCGCCGCCCACGAGCTCGACGCGGAGCCGCTGCCGGTGACGCCGCAGCGCTACCTGGCCGACGGCGACACGATCAGCGTCGGTGACCTCGTCTTCGATGTGATCCATCTGCGCGGGCATACCCCCGGCTCGGTCGCGCTGGCGTTGCGTCCGGCCGGCGAGCGGACCACCACCCACCTGTTCACCGGGGACTGCCTCTTTCCGGGCGGCGTCGGCAAGACGTGGGAGCCCGGCGCGTTCGAGCAACTACTCGGCGACGTGAACAGCAAGGTGTTCGGCCGGTACGGCGACGACACGGTGGTCTATCCCGGGCACGGCGACGACACCACGCTGGGCGCCGAGCGTCCGCACCTGGCCGAATGGCGTGAGCGCGGCTGGTAAATGGTGACGCCTCCCTCCTGGTGGTATCCATGACCCAGCGCGTCTGAGGGAGGCGGTATGTCGCTCTGGCTGTTCAGACTCGTAGTCGAGGCGCCGTGTCCCTGACCGTTGCCGACATCGAGCGGTGGAATGCGGGCGACGTTCGAGAGGTCTTTCATGCCGCCAGCAGTCGCGCGCAAGCGGCCTTAGATGCTGCCGACGGTCTGGCGACTCTCCCCGCCTTCACAACCTGGAGCGGCGAATCAGCGGAAGCAGCCAAGCGAGCGATCGGCCAAACCCGCAAGGATCTCGATTCTCACGGCAACGAATCGTTGGCGGTGGCGAACGCTGCACGCAGTGCGGCTGACAATATCGACCGCATCAAATCCGAATTGGCGTCGCTGAAGGCCGACGCTGAGTCGCTAGGCATGGAGATTGATCCGCTTTCCGACACCGTGTTGCCCGGTCCAAAGGTCCGCAATCCGATGGAGACCGAACTCAAGCAGTCCCAGTTGCAGCCGAGGCTGAACACGATCGTAGCCGAGGCCAATCTCGTCGATGCGGCGCTCGCCAACGCGATCAACATGGCCGGTGGCGATACCCCTATTCCGGCAGTGGCCGGTAGGTCTTCAAGCGCGCAGCCGACCAACGTGAACGACGCGCTCGACCAGATTGCGGGCGCTCCGGTACCAAACAACACACCTCAACCAATGGTTCTCTCCGCCAAGGAGATCGAGGACTTCAAGGCATCAGCGAGACCGATCCTCGCGGCCGAAGGCATGCGGCCGGAGCAGATCGAGCCGTACTTGTCAGGCATGGTGGCGCGAGCACAAGCCATGGGATGGAACTTCCCGAAGTCCCCGCCGCCCGAGCCGGCTCGGGTGCCTCCACCCGGGTTTGGCGAGGGATTTGGTGACGCCTGGCGAAACGCCGAGCAGGGCGTCAAGAATCTGCTGGGACAGGGCGGGCCGGGCGCGCCTGGCGTCTATGAATCGTGGAAAGGGCTAGCTCAGGGAATTTCCGACACCGCGACAAATCCAGTCGGTGCGGTTGTCGACGAAGTCAAGCACGCTTTGGACTCGCCCAGCGCTGCCTACTATGCGGGCGAGAAAACTTTCGACCTTTCTGCGGCTGCCGCCACAGCGCCCTGGGGCACTGAGGGTGCAATGGTTCGCGCGGGACTGCCCGCCGAGTTGGTCACCGAGGGTGGTATCCCGCTGAAGGTCCTGCGCGGTTACGATCCGCTGGGAGGCATGACGCCAACAGATTTTGACAGCCTTTTTGGTCCGGCGGGAGCACGGGTTTTTCCCGATAACAACGGATTTCCACCGGGCTACGTCCCGCAGCCCGCTAATCTGCCTGCGGGGACGATCATCGACAGAATCGGATCCGAGCAAGGCAGTTATTTGGCGCCTGACGGCACTCCGTTAGGAGGGCGGGCCATCATGCCGGAAAGCGTTGGCGGGGAATATAACCGGTACATGATCTCTGGCAAGCCGATGCCGGATGGGTGGCAGATCGTCGAGGGGCCGGTCCAGCCATGGTTCGGTCAGACGCCGATACCTGGAGCACCCCAATATATGGTTGTCGGCCCCGACGGGGCCAGGGTTCCAGTGCGGGACTTACTCGAGGAAGGCGTACTTGATCGTGCAGGACCACCCCTTGGCCGCTAGGTCCCGCGAGCTACAAACCGAGATCAACCGGATCGCCGAGCGGCTCGACGTTCAGCCCATGACCGTCGGTTTGTTGACGAACGATGGACTCAATATTTTCGTGGGCGATGACGGCCTGTATCACTTCGCATTCTACGAGCGCGGCCAACTTGAATTCGATCGAACGGGCACGCTCGACGACGTCTTGTACTGGTACTGCGAAGACAGAGTCGCGGACGACGCGGCGAGGTGGTCTGACCGCAAACAGAGGTTCCAGTACGAGCACGATCTTCTCAGTCGCTTCAGCCCCGACTGGGCCAAGCGGCGAGTACGCGAGCTTGCCGCAAATTTTCGACGGCGGCGCCCCAATGAGCCTCACCCAGAAGGTATTTCATTGCTTCCTGATATCGGTGAAACCTTATGAGCCACCGTCACCTAGCCCGCGCAGAGTGACTGAGTCATCAGAGCGGTACACGTTGAAACCACGTCCGGCGTCAGACCGCGTCAGGGGCAGGTCGCAACGACCTCGAACGGCTTGCTGACCTGGTTGCCGGCTGAGTCCGATCCGCTGGCGGTGCCCTTGATGGTGTAGGTGTTGTCGTCCTTGGTGGCGGTCGCCGTATCACCCGGCACACCATCGGTGAAGTTCAGCACCACCCCATTGACGTCCCCGAGTCCGACGACGCGGACCTTGGATGCGTCCGGCTCGAGACCCACGATCACCCCGGTGATCACCTCTCCGATGGCGATCGAGAATTTGCCGTCGGTCGTCGAGCACACCACCGGACCGTCGACCTGCTTGGCCTGACCGTCGACCGTGACCTTGGCGCCGGGCCCCGTGGCTGCTGTACTCGTCGCGGCCGCCCCCGAGGTCGTCGCCGCCACCGAGGTCGTGGTTGCGGCCGTCGACGTCGTCGTCGCGTCACTGGAGCTGCCGTCCTTCGAGCAACCGACCCCGCCAACCATCAAAATCACCGCTGCGCCAACAACACTCAGCAATCGAACCATCATCGTTGTCTCCTCGGCATGGCCGGCCACCCGGGGCCGAGCCTAGACCACCGGCACCCACCGAAGAACGAAACGGCAATCCCCGAGGTAACCGCCGGGCAAAATGCCGTGCCGAGGAGAAATACCACTCGGCGATATCCGCAACGATGCCCCTACGCAGCGATTTCGTCCGGTAGCGTATGCACCGCTTTGCCCCGCTCTAGTCAGAAAACACGGAGACTTCGATGACCCAGCAATCACCCGGCTACCCGCCCGCGGCTCCGCAGCCGAAGAACAACTTGGCACTCGCCATCTTGGCGACGATCTTCTGCTTCCCGATCACCGGCATCGTCGCGATCGTGAAAGCCGCTCAGGTGAATGGACTCTGGGTGCAGGGCCAGTACGCCGAAGCGCAAGCGTCGGCCTCTGCCGCCAGGAAGTGGGTGATCTGGAGCGTCGTCATCTGGTTCGTGATCATCGTCATCTACGGCATCCTCTTCGCTACCGGTGTGATGAACATGGACGTCGACACCACCACGTCGTGACATCGACAGAGGTTGGGCGGGCGGCCGGCGGCCGCCTCGCCCGCCTCGGCCCGCCGCTGGCCGTGGGTGCACTCACGGCGGGCGCGTGTGCTGCGGTGTGGATCGGCGACCCCAATACCCCGGGCGGCATTCTTCCCATCTGTCCGACGAAAGCCCTTCTGGGCGTTGACTGTCCGGGCTGCGGCACCCTTCGCATGATCTATTCGCTGCTGCACGGCGACCTGCCGACGGCGATCCGGTTCAACGCGCTGGCGTTGGTTGCGCTTGGCTTTCTGGCTGTCGCGTACGGGACGTGGACCTACGGTCGGGTTACCGGCCGCCAGCTAGCTGGATGGCAGCACCATCGATGGGCCCCGTTCATCGCGCTCGGGCTGGTGTCGGTCTGGTTCGTTGTACGCAACTTGCCCTTCGCGCCGTTCACCGCACTGCGCGTCTGAGGCCTCAGAGCCAGCCGCGCCGTTTGAAGATGACGTAGAGAAGCCCGGAGGCCAAGACGATGATGGCCGCGCTGGACACCAAACCGACGACACTTTGAAAGCCCGGGTAGGGGACGTTCTGTCCGTACCACCCGGTGACCGCGGTGGGCACCGCAATGATCGCTGCCCAGCCGGTGAGCTTCTTCATGATCGTGTTGAGTCGCGCGTCCTGCAGCGACAGATTCGTCTCGAACACCGTTGTGATCATGTCGCGCAACGACTCCGTCCACTCCGCCGCCCGAATGACGTGGTCGTAGAGATCGGAATACCAGCTGTCGAGTGCGACGCTGTCGGCGTGCTCTGCGCGGCGGCGCATGATCGTGTTGATGACCTCGCGCATGGGCAGCACGACCCGGCGCAACTCCACGAGTTCCTTACGGAGCCGGTAGGTGGAGCGCTGAATCGTGCGGGTCACCGCACGGTCGTCGAACAAGCCATCCTCGAGCGCTTCGATGGCGTCATCGAGCTGCTGGATGGTGTCGAACTGGCCGTCGACGATCACATCGAGCAAGCCGTGCAGCAACGCCGGCGGACCCATCTTCAGCAGGTCGGCGTTCTCATCCCACCGCCGGACCACCTCGTCGATGTCGAAAACCGGCTTCTGCGGGTCTAATTCGTGACGCACGGTGACAATCCCCGCCGGCAGCACGAAGATGGACACCCGCGTCAGCAGCAGACGCGACTCCAGATCATTGGCCAGCGGCGGGGCCAATGCGGTGGCGTACACCGTCAGAAAAGTATGCGTCGCATACCGAGTCGCCTTCGTGCGTTCGGCATGCGCGACGGTGTCTTCGATCGCATGCTGATCGAACCCCAGCTCCTGGGCAAGCTCGCACAACACGTCGTGATCCGGATTGCACATGTCCACCCAGACCAGCGCGTTGCGCTCGGCAAGATGGTTTGAGGTTTCCTGGAGCGGAAAGTCTTCCGCCTTCAGTACGCCATCGACCCACAGTCGGGTTCGGCAGTAGGTCATCAGACCAGTCTGCGGCAGCCCTGACCGGGCCGGCTAACCGGTGGTGTGAACGATCAGCACGTCGCATTTGGACCGGCGCGCCACGTTCGCCGGCACCGAGCCCAGCAGGCGGCCGGCGATCGTGCTCAAGCCGACGTTTCCGACGATCAGGAGATCGGCGCCGGCCTCTTCGGCCAGTTCCACCAGGGCGTCAACCGGAGCGCCGACGACAGCGCGCTCCTCGACTTCGGCCGCACCTGCAGCCTTCGCGCGGTCGCGAGCCTCGCGCAGGATCGCGTAGATGGGGGCATTGCCCGCCATCTTGTAGCCCTCGTCCTTCAGCAGGTCGGCCGCGCGGGTGTCCTCATTGGCCGGGAAATAGGCGGTCGCGACGATGACTTTGGAGCCAGGCTCGGAGGCGAGGTAACCCGCCCGGTCGACTGCACGCAGCGATGAATCCGAGCCGTCCGTGCCGACGACCACGGTCTTGTAACCGCCCATTCGTACCCTCCAGTCTCCCAATTTCAACGCCACCCGGAACACTATCTCTTTGGCACCTCACAAGGGTGCGATTCCCGTCACGCGGCAATTCCGGCGCGCCACGCGACGCCACTCTACCGGGCAAAATAGCGTCCCAGACAGTTGCGTGAGCCGTGCGACAGCGCCCGGAATTGCATATCCACATCGCATCCGATTCGTCATTGTCGACGCTGCCACATCAATGATGACCAATGGGGCTCAATTCAAAACCGCCCGAATTCCACCGGGCACGACCCTTGGTTCGCCGAACAGGATTGGTGGGCTGCGGGTTAACGTTTGGCCCACCATCGACCGCGGTACAGGACGACACACGTGAGTATCACCCTTCGGCCCGAACGGGTCCTCGACGACGAGCAGCGACGCGGCGCGCCCGCGCGACCACTCGACGCCGTATGGGTGGCAGTGTTCGCCACTGCGCTCAGTGCCGCCGGAGCGGCGCGCCCATCGCTGTGGTTCGACGAGGCTGCCACGATCTCGGCTTCCACCCGGCCGATACCCGACTTGTGGCGCATGGTCGGCAACATCGACGCCGTTCACGGGCTGTACTACCTGCTCATGCACGGCTGGTTCGCGGTGTTCCCCGCGACCGAGTTCTGGTCGCGGTTGTCCAGTTCCGTCGTGGTGGGCTTGGCGGCCGCCGGTGTCGTGGTGCTGGGCCGCCTTCTGTCGACCCGCTCGGTCGCGGTGACCGCGGGTCTGGTTTTCGCGATGCTCCCCCGCGTGACGTGGGCCGGCATGGAAGCCCGGTCCTACGCACTGACCATGGTCGTCGGTGTCTGGCTCACGGCGCTGTGCGTGGTCGCGCTGCGGCGGAACCGGCCGAGATGGTGGGTCGGATACGCGGTTCTGGCGACCGGCGCCACACTGTTGAACGTCTTCGCGATTCTGTTGCTGCCGGTGCACGCCGCGATGGTCCCGACCATGGCTGAATCCAGGAAGACCCGGTGGCACTGGGCGCTGGCAGCGGCGGCAGTCTGCGCTGCGACGTTCCCTTTCCTGTTATTCACCCAAAGCCAGCTGTTCCAGGTGGGGTGGATTTCGCCGCTGAGCGGCCGAACCGCCGGAATGATCTTGGTAGACCAGTACTTTGACCGTTCACTACCCGTCGCGGCGATGTGCGGGCTGCTGGGCCTCGCCGGCCTGATGTCGTGGCGGCGGGCCGGGTGGCGCCCGCGACGTCTGGTCGTGATCGCTCTAGCGTGGATCTTGCTGCCCACTGCCGCCGTGCTTGGGTATTCGATGCTGCGCGATCCGGTCTACTACCCGCGCTACCTGTCGTTCACGGCCCCCGCCATGGCGCTCATCATCGGCCCCTGCATCGTGACGCTCGGCCGCTCTTCGCGCGGATGGATCACCGCCCTCCTTGCGGTGTTCGCGATCGCAGCGACGCCCAACTACCTGTCCCAGCGCGGGCCCTATGCCAAGGAGGGCATGGACTACAGCCAGGTTGCCGACGTCATCACCCGGCACGCGGCACCGGGAGATTGCCTCATGATGGACAACTCGACGGCATGGAAGCCCGGCCCGATCCGCCCGCTGATCGCCGCGCGGCCCACGGCGTTCGCCAAGCTGCGCGACTACGGCCGTGGCAAAACCGGCGTCGAGCGAAACATGTTGTGGGACGCCCATATTGCGGTCTGGATGTGGGCGGACGAGATGTCCGACTGCCCCGCGATCTGGACAGTGTCCGAGCGCGACAAGTCCCTGCCGCCGCACGAGCAGGGACCGGAACTGCACGCGGGTCCGCGACTCGGCCGGGCGATGGCCTACCAGGTGCCCTACCGGTTCGGCTTCCGCATCGTCGAACGCTGGCAGTTCAATTTCGCGCAGGTCACCAAGTCAATTCGCTGATGCGTCACCGGACATCAAATGGGTACGCCGCAAGGATGCCGTCCACCGCCGAAGCCTATGTGCCGCACACCCGAGACCTCGACGAGCTGGCGAAGGCGGCTCGGAGCTGCCGGGGGTGCGACCTGTACCGCGACGCCGATCAGACGGTGTTCGGTGAGGGCGCAGCCCGCGCGGTGATGATGCTGGTCGGCGAACAGCCGGGCGATCAGGAGGACCGCCAGGGCCGGCCGTTCGTCGGCCCGGCCGGCAAGCTCCTGGACAAGGCCCTGGCCGCCGCGGGGGTCGACCGCCGGTGCCTCTACGTCACCAACGCGGTCAAACATTTCAAGTTCACCCGCTCCAGCGGCACCCGGCGCATCCACGAGACGCCGAGCCGCACCGAAGTGGTGGCCTGCCGGCCCTGGCTCTTCGCCGAAATCACCTCTGTCGAACCGCAAGTCATGGTGCTACTGGGCGCCACTGCCGCACAAGCATTGCTGGGCAGTGGATTTCGGCTCACCGCCCATCGCGGCGAAGAATTGCGGCTACCGACCGACTCGGACCGAGGCATCGATCCGAGCATCGTCACGACGACACATCCGTCGGCGATCCTGCGGGGCCCCGCCGAGGAGCGGGCCAAAAACTTCGACGCACTGGTCGCTGATCTGAAGTTCGCAACGGGGCTACTATCCGGCTGACAGAAAGCGAGCGCCGATGCCCGCACCAGCCGAAAGCCTCACCGTTCGACTGCGTGACGGGCGGACGCTGTGTTACGCGCAGTACGGCGCCCCCGACGGCGAGGTCGTCGTCAACGCGCACGGCGGGCTGGCCTGCCGGCTGGATGTGGCCGCCGCCGACGCCGCAGCGCGCGACGCCGGCGTCCGGTTGCTCTCCCCGGACCGGCCCGGAATCGGTGGATCCGACCCGCAGCCCGGCCGCACTCTCCTGGACTGGGTCGACGATGTGGCCGACCTGATGGACCAGGTCGGCGTCGAGCGATTCGCCGCGATGGGCTGGTCGATGGGTGGCCAGTACGCGGCCGCGCTCGCCTGCGGACTGCCCGACCGGGTGCGGCGGGTGGCGATCGTCGCAGGGGCTCTGCCGCTGACCGAACCGGGAGTGTTCGCTCGCCTGCCCGCGTTCGACCGGATCTACACCCGGCTGTCGCAACGTGCGCCGTGGCTGGTCAAACCGTGCTTCGCCGCGATGGCGCTGGCCGCGCGGCAGGCACCCGCGCTATATGGGCGCCTCGCCGCCGGTCAGCTGGGTGCGGCGGACGCCGCCGTGTTGCGTGACGAAGGCTACGACGCGTTCGCCCGGATGTCCGCCGAGGCTCTGCGCCGACCCGAGGGCGTCGCCGAGGACTACCGGGCCTGGATCCGGCCCTGGGGCTTCGCCCCCGAACAGATCACCGTCCGGACCGACGTCTGGGGCGGTCACCAGGACGAACTGGTCGACCACTCCTGGCCGCCCGAGCTGGCCCGCCGCATCCCCGGCGCGACCCTGCACGAGCGACCCGGCGGGCACTTCCTGGCTCACCTCTACTACCCGGACATCTTCGCGAGCTTGCTCGGCGGTGGTTGATCCCCGAGTCCCTTCGCTCCTACGCTTCCGAAGTCAGTTACCGAACCACCGGTTCGCCGGCGGCAATTCGGTGCCCAGCAGAGCGCCGGCCGGAGCACCGGATTCGGTCCCCGCCTTAGCCGACCAGCCCGTGCCCACGCACAGCAGGTCACGCGGCGTCGAGATGGTCGACGGCAGCGGAATCCCGAAGCCCGGGATGCCGGGGATCGTGATCTGCGGCGGCGAGAGCAGCGTCGCGACACCTTGCGCCATCGTCGGCAGCAGCTGCGCGGGAGGCGTGGGCAGGGTGCCCGCGGCGTCGGAGATCGGCGCCGACGGGATCAGGGTTCCGAGGCCGCCCGGCGTAGGTCCGATATAGCTACCCGGACCACCCGGCAGCACTGTCGGCGGGGTCGGCGGGGTTGCTACCCGATTGCCGCCCGGCGTACCCGGCACCGCGGTGGGCGGAGTGGGCAGGCCAGCGCCGCCACCGCCTCCCGGACCACCCGGCACCGCTGCGGGCGGCGTGCCCGGCGTGACGATGTTGTTGGTGAACGGAGTGCCCGGCACCGCGGCAGGCGGAGTGGGCAGGCCAGCGCCGCCACCGCCTCCCGGACCACCCGGAACGGCACCCGGAGGCGTCGGAACTCCACCACCACCGCCACCACCCGGACCACCCGGAACGGCACCCGGAGGCGTCGGAACTCCACCACCACCGCCACCACCCGGACCACCGGGAACGGCGGCCGGCGGGGTCGGGATACCCGCACCACCGCCGGCGTCAGCGGCCGCGGGCAGCGCCCCCGGCGGGGCGGGCACACCGGCTGCGGCAGCGGCGATGTCGGCCGCGGGCACACCGGCCGACGGTGCGACGACACCCGAGGCGTCGGCGACCGGCGCGCCGACAGCACCACCAGCTCCGGCAGCGCCTGCGCCACCACCGCCGCCAGCCCCCGCTCCAGCGGCTGCGAGCCCGGAGTTGTCGGAGACCGCGGCGGCCGGCACACCGGCTGCTCCGGCGTTGTCTGTGATCGGTGCCGCCGGAACAGCGGCGCCGGCGTTGTCGGTGATCGGCGCGGCCGGGACGCCGGCGGGGCCAGGAATGCCGCCACCTTCGCCGACCGGCACGCCGGGCACGCCGGCCGGTGGGGTCGGCACACCGCCGCCGGTGCCACCACCGGGACCACCCGGGACGGCGGCCGGAGGCGTCGGCAATCCACCACCGGTACCTTCGCCGGGGCCACCCGGAACCGCGCCCGGAGGCGTCGGCAGACCGCCACCGGTGCCCTCACCGGGCGTACCGGGAACCGCAGCGGGCGGGGTCGGCAGACCGCCACCGGTGCCCTCACCGGGCGCGCCGGGAACGGCGGCCGGCGGGGTCGAGCCAGTCTCGACGAGGTTCCCTCCGGGAGTACCGGGGACCGCGGCCGGCGGGGTCGGCAGACCGCCACCGGTGCCCTCACCGGGCGTACCGGGAACGGCAGCCGGCGGGGTCGGAAGCGATTCGTCGCCAGGGGTTCCCGGCGTTCCGGGGATCACCTGCGGCGGCGTCGGCGGGATTTCCATGCCGGGGGTCCCCGGGGTGCCGGGCACCGCCACGGGTGTTCCCGGCACATTCACGTTGACCGGGACGCCGGGGCCACCCGGGACCGCGGCGGGCGGGGTGACGATGCCCGGGGTCGACGCCGCGCTGGGCACACCCGGCAGGGTGACCGGCGGAGTTCCGGGAACGTTGAGCATGCCTCCGCCGAGCGGGACGCCCGGCACCGAAGCTCCTGGCGGCGGCAGCGTGCCGGACGCATCGTTGATCACGTTGCCGGGCACCGCGGCCGGCGGAACCCCTGGCGTGTTGACCGTGACCTGGTTCGAGCCGCCGGGGACGCCGGGAACCTCGGCCGGAGGCGTCGACACGGAGCCGTTCACGTCGCCACCGGGGACCGCCGCCGGCGGAACCGGCGGGGTTCCACCCGAGCCCGGGATCGACCCACCGGGGACCTCGGCCGGCGGAACCGGCGGAGTCACAACGGATTCGGGCACAACATCGCCCGGGACCGCGGCCGGCGGAACCGGCGGGGTTCCACCGCCACCGCCACCGGGAACACCCGGAACACCAGCAGGCGGAGTACCCGGGAAGTCGCCACCACCGCCGCCGGGAACACCCGGAACACCAGCAGGCGGAGTACCCGGGAAGTCGCCACCGCCACCGCCGGGAACACCCGGAACACCAGCGGGCGGGGTACCCGGGAAGTCGCCTCCACCGCCGCCGGGGATGCCCGGCACGCCGGCGGGCGGCCCGGGCGGGACCGCGCCGCCACCTGGGACAGCGGCGGGAGGAGCTGCGGCCGGCGGCGCGGGCGCCAGACCGGAGGCGTCGGCGAGCGGGGCGGCCGGAACACCGGCCGCCGGTGCGGGAGGAACGAGTCCGTTGGCATCAGAGATCGGAGCGCCCGCATCGCCGGCACTGGCAGGCAGAGCGCCGGGCGCGCCGGGGCCACCGGCACCCGAGCCTGCGCCGGCGCCGCCGCCACCTGGGCCGCCGGCACCGCCACCGGGCGCACCGGCTCCGCCACCACCGGGCAGACCGGCAGCCGCGTCACTCACCGGGGCGCCGGCCGCGCCGGCACCGCCGTTGGGCACGCCCGCGGCGTCATTGATGGGAGCGCTGGGCACACCCCCGGGCGGGGTGGGGATACCGCCACCGCCACCACCGGGAGGAGTACCGGGAACGCCACCGGGCACACCCGGAATACCGCCGCCCCCTCCACCGGGAGGAGTACCGGGAACGCCACCGGGCACACCCGGAATACCGCCGCCCCCTCCACCGGGAGGAGTACCGGGAACGCCACCGGGCACACCCGGAATACCGCCACCGCCACCACCGGGAGGAGTGCCAGGAACGCCGAGCGGCGTACCGGGGACGCCCCCACCGCCGGGAACGCCGGGAGCGCCGGGAACCGCGGCGGGCGGCGTCGGGATGCCGCGTGTCGTGCTGGTCCCGGGCGCGCCGGGGACGGACGCCGGCGGGACGGTCACGCCGCCGGTGCCGGGCATACCGGGCGAGCCGGGAGCGCTGGCCGGTGGAACGCGAATGGTGCCGGGCACGGTCGCGGGCGGAATGGGGCCACCGGCGGTCGGCGGGTTGTTCGTGAACAGCGTGTTCGACGTGCCGGGGATGCCCTGGGACAGGTCGGGCGGCGTCGTGAGGCCTTGGTGAAAGATGCCCATGCACGGAACGCCGGGGCTGCCGAAGTCGGCGACTGCACGGGGGCTGAACAGCGGAGCCGTCCAGAAAAACCCCGCCGTCGCCATGGCAGTGACCGCCGCCACGCGAGAGGTGGTCCGAGACATCATTTCCCCGTTTCTGTGAGAGGCCTGACAGGGAAACTACAGACGTGTAAGTACCTAACCGGGGCCAGCCATTCGGGGGGTTACCGAACTGTTGCTAAGCGGTGTTGTCGCGGTTACCCCGGCGACAATTTCAATGTGCAAACATCTGGCTCGCGGTACGCTTCACCATCGCGCCGCTCGACGTCGCGACACATGGGGGCCGCGCATGGTTGATCTCAAGGTGTTTGCAATAGCGGTGGTCGGCATCGGAATGGCAGTCGGGTCCGCGCACCCGGCGGCGGCCGACGATGCGACCGCCGGGGCACTCAACGGGGTGTTCACCCAATACCGGGACGACACCAAGCGCTCCACGTGGGTCGTCGTATCGACCTGCGACCCTGCCGGAAACTGCTCGGGTAACGCTACGAGTTCGCGGGGATGGACCGCAGTGGTCAACCGAGTCGCGGGCGGCCCGTGGTTGATCGAACGAGATAGCCCGGACGACGGGTGGGTGTGTCCGGACGGCAGCCATACTGCAGCGCATTTGTCGTATTCGCTCGACCCGGTCACGCTTGTTGGAACGGCCGAGTCGACGAAGCAACCCGGAACGTGCGGCAGTCCGGCCACGGCAACGGATTCGCACTCAATGCATCTGGTTCAGGTGGGGGCTTGATGTCTAACGCAGCTTTGGTATCCAGGTGCGCGTCAATGGTTCTCGCCGTGGCGCTAAGCTTGCCAACGTGGTCGGGAACGGCCTCGGCCGACGGCGAACTCGGCCAAGGCGACGAGTGGGCCGACCCGGCGTACAGCAACTCACCGGACGCGGATTGGCAATCGGAGTCGGATCTTTCGGAAATGACGACGGCCGTGAGCAACGTCTGGCTCGGTCAGCAAATAGATTTCAACAATGTGATGAATGAAATGCTGCGTAGTTCACTTCTCAATGATCCGCAACTCGCGCGCGCAGAACTGCGAGCAATGGCGGCCGAGATCGCCGCGGAGAAGCAAGCCGCTATCGCGAGAGGTGACCTGGCAATTCAAGCGAACCAACGGGCAGCCGAAGCTGAAATCGCGCGGGGTGTGGTAACCGCCTCCATGCAGCCGGCGGGCGGCGGGGCACTGAGCGGCTCAGGCCTTGGCACGTCTACACCGAAGGGTGGCTCACCGGGTTCCAGCACAAAGGGTGCCAGTCCAGACTCGTCCGCCCCCAAGTCGTCCGGCCGGCCGCCTCGATCCCCGTAGGTTTGCCTCACGAGCCCAGCGGACCTGCCGACATACGAGCGAGTGACGGGATTCGAACCCGTGTAAACGGCTTTGCAGGCCGGTGCCTAGCCACTCAGCCACACCCGCGTGTCAGGAAACAACACTGCCAGCACGGGCGCGACTCGCCCAGCCTTTCGCTCAGCGTGATTGCTGACCCCGACGGCCGCGTGGCCAATACGGTTACCAGATGCACACTTGGTTGGCCGATCCGCCGTTGCTCGGCGGTCCCGGACAGGGCACCCGGCAGATCGTCGAACTCCTGATCGCCTTCGGGTTGACCGCCTTGATCGGCCTGGAGCGCGAGATTCACGGCAAGAGCGCCGGCCTGCGTACCCAGGCGATCGTCGGCACGGCGTCGGCGCTCATCCTGATCGTCAGCAAGTACGGCTTCTTCGACGTGCTGACCCCAGGTCTGGTCGAGGTCGACCCGTCCCGGGTGGCCGCCCAGATCGTCTCCGGCATCGGCTTCCTCGGCGCCGGGTTGATCATCACCCGGCAGGGCGCCGTGCACGGGCTGACCACGGCGGCAGCGATCTGGGAGTGCGCGGCCATCGGCATGGCCGCCGCCGCGGGACTGGTGAAGCTCGCGATCGTCGTCACGATCCTGCACTTCGTGATCGTCCTGGGCTTCAACCCGCTCAGCAGGCGTCTCACCGCGCGGCTGGCCGGCTCGGTGCGACTGCGGGTCACCTACGACGTTGACCGCGGCGTGCTGACCCGCATCCTCGCCACCTGCGAAAAGCACCAGTGGAGCCTGACGGAGCTGAGTACCGACAGCGACGGCGGTGTCATGTTGACGTTGTCGGGCACCCAAATCCTGCGCGCACCAACCACAGTCGCGGCGATAGCGGGCGTCACCGGGGTGCACCGGCTCGACGAGAAGGACGAGTAGGCCTCAGTCCGCCCGGCCGCGCCCGGATCGGTAGGAGGCCACGACGCCCACTGCCGCCAGAACAGCGAACGCACCGAACATCAGCCGGCTCGCGCCCGCATCGGGCGCAAAACGCAGATTCACCACGACACCGGCCAACCCCGCGCCGAACGCGCCGCACATCAGCTGCACGGTGTTGATCGCGGCCGCGGCCACCGCCTGCTGCGGCGCGTCGTCGACCACCGAGCCCATCGCCCACGCCGAGAGGTGCGGCCACGCCATCCCGATGCCGGACCCCGTGATCGCCAGCGCCAAGGCCCATAGGGCTACGACTGTTGTTGGTGCACCGTCGGTTTGGGTCACCGCCGCCAGGGTCAGACCCGCAGCCATCACCAGTGGGGCGATCGCCACCACCCGCACCGTGATCCGGACATTGGTGATCGACGCGCTGGCGATCTCCCCCACCGTCCAGCCCACCGACAGAGCCGCGCCAAGGAAACCCGCCACGACCGGTGCCAGCCCACCGAGCCGTTGACCGAACAGCGGCACATACATGTCCACCATCGTGGCCGCCATCAACAGGCCCAGGGTCAGGTAGATCCATTTCAACGGCCCCGGCTCAAAAGCTTTGCGCGGCAACACCGCCGCCGAAGCCAGGCGGTCGACGACAATGAACACCCCCACCAGCACCGCACCCACGACCAGCAGTCCCCCGATGACGCCTGCGCTGTGCGGAATAACCGCCGCGCTGACCGTCAGCGCTGCCACACCGAGAAGCAGCAACGACCACACCGGAATTCGCGTCCGAGGCGGCTGCTGGTCGGTGTCGGCCCGGGCCGGCAACGCCAGCGGCACCAGTACACTCATCGCCACTGCGAGAACCGCAAGCAACCCGAATCCGCCTCGCCACACGCCGAATTGGGCGAAGAGGCCACCGGTGGCCGGACCCACCAGGGTCCCGACTCCCCACATCGCCGAGACCACCGCCGAAGCGCGGGTCCACAACCGGTCGGGCAGCGCCGCACTGATCACCGCATAGCCGAGACCGGCCAGCACACCGCCGGCCAAGCCCTGCACGACCCGCCCGCCGAGAAGCAGCGGCATCGTCGGCGCCAGCGTGCACAGCGCACTGCCCGCGGCGAAGGACAGCAACGCGCCCAGATACGCCGCGCGCGGGCCGAATCGGGTCAGAACCGGTCCCACCGTCGTCGCCGCGGTCACCGACGCGACCAGATACACCGTCGTCACCCAGGCGTAGAGCCGCTCGCCACCGATGTCGGCGACGGCGCTCGGGAGCAGGCTGATGGTGATGAACTCGTTGATGGCGTAGATCGCCACGCCACCGGCCAACACGATGACAGCGCCGAGATAGTCGCGGCCCAGCAGCTCGCGCCAGCTGCCTGCGGCCGATGCGGTCGTCTCGGTCATGGCATCACCGTAAGGGCTCAACAGAGGTTGAGCTCAAGCACGCTGGGCTATTTCAGCCCGGCCGCGTCCATGCCGCGCAATTCCTTCTTAAGATCCGCGATCTCGTCGCGGATCCGGGCGGCCAGCTCGAACTGCAGGTCGCGAGCCGCCGTCATCATCTGCGCGGTCAAATCCTTGATCAGGTCCGCGAGTTCGGCCCGCGGCATGTTCGAGGTGTCACGGCCCTCGACGATCCCCGCGCTGACCGCACGACCCGGTTCGCCCTGCGCCCGCCGGCCCCGAGAGGCGTTGCGGCCCGAGCCGCCGACCTCGATGGCTTCGGTGTCGTCGGCCTCCCGGTACACCTGGTCGAGGATGTCGGCGATCTTCTTGCGCAACGGCTGCGGGTCGATGCCGCGCTCTTCGTTGTAGGCGATCTGCTTGGCGCGGCGCCGCTCGGTCTCGTCGATGGCTTCCTTCATCGAATCGGTGAGCTTGTCGGCGTACATGTGCACCTCGCCGGACACGTTGCGCGCCGCGCGGCCGATGGTCTGGATCAGGCTTCGGGTGGAGCGCAGGAACCCCTCCTTGTCGGCGTCCAGAATCGCCACCAGGGATACCTCGGGAAGGTCCAGACCCTCGCGGAGCAGGTTGATACCGACCAGCACGTCGTATTCGCCGAGGCGCAGTTGCCGCAGCAGCTCGACACGACGCAGCGTGTCGACCTCGGAGTGCAGGTAGCGCACCCGGATGCCCATTTCGAGCAGGTAATCGGTGAGGTCCTCGGCCATCTTCTTGGTCAGGGTGGTGACCAGGACCCGCTCGTCGCGTTCGGTGCGGGCCCGGATCTCGCCGATCAGGTCGTCGATCT
This sequence comes from Mycobacterium sp., assembly GCA_021732005.1. Classification (GTDB taxonomy): domain Bacteria; phylum Actinomycetota; class Actinomycetes; order Mycobacteriales; family Mycobacteriaceae; genus Mycobacterium. The sequence goes on from JAKFVT010000032.1 coordinate 66,778, forward strand.
GGCCCTTGGTCGGCTTGACCACGACCTTCGGGTCGAGCAGGCCGGTCGGGCGGATCACCTGCTCGACGAATTCACCACTGGTCTGGCTGAGCTCATACGGTCCCGGTGTCGCCGACAGGTAGACCGTCTGCCCGATCCGGTCCGCGAACTCTTCCCAGGTCAGCGGTCGGTTGTCCACCGCCGACGGCAGCCGGAAGCCGAACTCGACGAGGTTGCGCTTACGGGACATGTCGCCCTCGTACATGCCGCCGATCTGCGGCACGGTGACGTGCGACTCGTCGATCACCAGCAGGAAGTCCTCGGGGAAGTAGTCCAGCAGCGTCGCGGGGGCCGACCCGGCCGGCCGGCCGTCGATGTGGCGCGAATAGTTCTCGATGCCCGAACAGAAGCCGACCTGGCGCATCATCTCGATGTCGTAGTTGGTGCGCATCCGCAACCGCTGGGCTTCGAGCAGCTTGCCCTGGTTCTCCAGCTCGGCCAGCCGCTCGGCCAGCTCCTGCTCGATCGTCGAGATGGCGATCGCCATCCGCTCCGGACCCGCCACGTAGTGGGTGGCCGGGAAGATCCGCAGCGAGTCGACCTGGCGGACCACGTCACCGGTCAGCGGGTGCAGGTAGTACAGCGCCTCGATCTCGTCGCCGAAGAACTCGATCCGTATCGCCAGCTCTTCATAGGACGGGATGATCTCGACGGTGTCGCCGCGCACGCGGAACGAACCACGGGTGAAGGACAGGTCGTTGCGCGTGTACTGGACGTCGACGAGCAGCCGCAGCAGGCTGTCCCGCGGTACTTCGGAGCCCACCTCCAATTCGACCGAGCGGTCGAGGTACGACTGCGGGGTGCCGAGGCCGTAGATGCACGACACCGACGCGACGACGACGACATCGCGTCGGGACAGCAGACTCGATGTAGCCGAGTGGCGCAACCGCTCCACGTCGTCGTTGATCGAGCTGTCCTTCTCGATGTAGGTGTCCGTCTGGGCGATGTACGCCTCAGGCTGGTAGTAGTCGTAGTACGAGACGAAGTATTCGACGGCGTTGTGCGGCAACATCTCCCGCAACTCGTTGGCCAGCTGGGCGGCCAGCGTCTTGTTCGGCGCCATCACCAGCGTGGGCCGCTGCAGCCGTTCGATCAGCCACGCCGTGGTCGCGGACTTACCGGTGCCTGTCGCACCGAGCAACACGACGTCGCGCTCTCCCGCTCTGATCCGGCGTTCCAGCTCCTCGATCGCGGCGGGCTGGTCACCGGCGGGCTCGTACTCACTGATCACCTGGAACTCGGCGCCGCTGCGCACCAGGCCGTCCACGGCGTCAGCGGCAGGTCGGTACTCCGAGTGCGCGATCACCGGGTGTTCGGTAGCGAATGCCATGTCCCCAGGTTAAGCGTCCCCACCGACACATTCATTCCTCGTTACGCTTGCGCGGTGACCGTCCATCCGCCCAAGCAGGAGACGTTCGACCTGGTCGCGTACACCAACACCGACCCGAAGGGCATCGTGCGGGCGGTGGACGACTACGTGGTCACCCCGTGGGGTCTGTACATGGCCCGCCCCACCCCGGGCCGCGCCCAGTTCCACTACCTGGAGTCCTGGCTGCTGCCGTCGCTGGGTCTGCGGGCCAATGTCTTCCACTTCAACCCCGGCTACGAGCGGCCGCAGGACTACTACCTCGACGTCGGCGTGATCACCGTCGGCGACACCGCCTGGCACGCCGAGGACCACTACCTCGACCTGGTGGTCTACGCCGGTGACCGCACCGACCTCATCGACACCGACGAACTGTTCGCCGCCCACCGCGAGGGCCTGCTGACCACCGAGACCGCGGAGGCCGCCCTGCAGTGCGTCGTCGGCGCCGTCGAGGGGCTGGCCCGTCACGACCATGACCTCAATGCATGGCTTTCCAGCGAGGGAATGACACTGACCTGGCGCTGATCCATCTCGGGCGGGGCAACGAATCGGCAGTCCCCTACCGGACGGGTAGTCTGCCTAGCTATGAGCTCCACCACGCGCGGATGGCTGAGCATCGTCGCCGCGGCCACCCTGGTCGTGGGTTCTCAGTTAACGGCGGATACAGCGCTGGCCGACCCCGATCCAGCGCCGCCGCCGACGCCCGCGGCCTCCGATGACGCCAACCCGCAGTTGCTGCACAACATCACCTACCGGGCCCGGGCGGACGGCACTTCACGCGGCGCCATCGTCGCGTACAAGATCGACGACAACAACGTGAACAGCGACCAACCCACGCTGCTGCCGGGGATGACGTTCGAGGTCAACACGGTTCTGCACGATCCCAAGAAGGCCGGCATGGAGTTGTCCATCCAGTGGCCGTACGGATCGAATCTGCACTGCGAGATCCTGGTGGACGACGAGATCGTGGCGCAGGCGGACCAGTTCATCGCCCCCCGGCTGTTCCGCCCCAAGGACGACCCGCTCTACGGCACCATCCAATGCGGCGCACCCCTGGATACGCCCGCTCCGAACGCCGCGCCCCCACCCGCACCTGCCCCGGCGCCGGAACCGACGACCTAGAGTCCGCGATCGCCGATACTCTGGGCACGTGCAGAAACCCGATCGTGTCGCCGAGGCCGGCGCCTGGCTGTTGGAAAACGGTCACCGACTGCTGCTCGCCCTCACCGGCGGGCGCTACCCACGCACCGTGATGGGCATGTTGACCGTCGAATTGCACACCGTCGGCCGCAAATCCGGGAAGCCGTACGCCAACCTGTTGACGTCTCCGGTTCACGACAAGGACCGCATCGTCGTCGTGGCATCCAAGGGCGGGCACCAGGATCACCCCGACTGGTACAAGAACGCGATAGCCAACCCGGAGGTCGCCGTGACCGTTGACGGCGCGACGGTCCCGATGCTGGCCCGCTCGGCCGGCCCGGACGAACGAGCCGAGTTGTGGCCGCGAGTCATCAAGGCCTACAAGGGATATGCGGGCTATCAGCGCAACACGCCCCGCGAAATACCGTTGCTGATCCTGGAGCGCCGCCGAGCGTTCCGATAGTCAGACGGCCGGCGTCCAGCCGGTCGTCTCGGCCCATTCCCACGCGCGGCGGTAGGCATCGAGAAACCACGGCTCCTTCGCCTCGGCGTAGGCCCCGATGTCTGCGTGCTGAGCCGCGGAATGTTTGACCGCCAGATAGTCGGCCCGCACACCGGGGTTGGCCTTGAGCCAGTCCACGAACAGCAGCGCGAACCGCTGATTGGGCCAACCGTCCACGCGGATGTGTACGTTGGTGGGCCGGCCCGGGTCGCCGGAGGCGTGGAAACGCTTGTGCCACAGGGCCGGATCGGTACCCGACTTCGGAACGTCAGAGGTGATCGCGTGGACGCGGGGATACCCGGCCCGCAGTAAGTCTTCGGCGAGTTCGTCGGCGACCTCCAGCGAGGCGACCGTCACCTGGACGTCGATGACGTCTTTGGCGTCCATACCGGGCACCGCCGTCGACCCGATGTGGTCGATCCGAACCGCCCGGTGCCCGCAGGTGGTGTTGAGCCGGGCCAGGATTCGTCGGGCCTGATCGGGCCAACTGGGATCAGCCGGCACCACCGCGGTTGAACTCGGCGCCGGGGTCCGGGTGGTGAGGTTGTGCGCGAACGGCACAATCCGCTGGTACCACAGCTCACGCGCCTGCTCGACGAGCTGCCCGGAACTGCCGGAATTGTCCAACCAGACGTCGGCGACCAGTCTTCGTTGCTCATCGGTGGCCTGCGCCGCGATCCGGGCCCGGGCGTCGGCCTCGGAGAAGCCGCGGTATTCGATCAGCCGCTTGACCCGCACCTCGGGATCGGCGTGCACGATGATGACCAGCGGGAACATCGGCGCCATCTGCGATTCGACCAGCAGCGGAATGTCCTCGACGATCACGGCATCCTCCCCCGCCGCCGCGATCAGCTCCGAGCGTCGAGTCGCCACCAGCGGGTGGACGATGCCGTTCAGGGTCTGCCGCTTCTCCTCGGCGCTGAACGCGATCCCGGCCAGAGCCGGGCGGTTCAGCGCGCCGTCGGGCAGCAGGATCTGTGGTCCGAATGCGCCGACCAGCTTGGCCAGGCCTTCGGTGCCAGGTTCGACGACCTCGCGGGAGATGACGTCCCCGTCGACGACGATGCCGCCACATTCAGAGAACGTGGCGGACACCGTCGACTTGCCGGCGCCGATACCGCCGGTGAGTCCAATACGCAGCACTGCACCAGTCTTTCAGGCGCCCGAGACGACGAACGCCCCGGCTCGGATGAGCCGGGGCGTTCGATCGTGGATTACTTAGGCGTTGCCCGCCAGCTTCTCGCGCAGAGCCGCGAGCTGAGCATCGCTGGCCAGCGAACCACCGGCCGACTCACCCGAGCTCGACGAGGAAGACGACGACGAGCCGTTACCGGCCGGACGCTCGGCAGCCTCGGCCTCAGCCTTGGCGAACTTCTCCATCTGCGTGGTGTGCATCTTGTGCCGGCGCTCGGCCTCGGCGTAGCGGGCCTCCCACTCGGTGCGCTGCTTGTCGAAGCCTTCCAACCATTCGTTGGTGTCGGCGTCGAAGCCCTCCGGGAAGATGTAGTTGCCCGCATCGTCGTAGCTGTCGGCCATGCCGTACTTCGAGGGGTCGAACTCCTCGGTGTAGTCCTCGTTGGCCTGCTTGAGGCTCAGCGAGATGCGGCGGCGCTCCAGGTCGATGTCGATGACCTTGACCATGGCGTCGTCGCCGACCTGCACGACCTGATCCGGCACCTCGACGTGGCGCTCAGCAAGCTCGGAGATGTGCACCAGACCCTCGATGCCCTCTTCCACGCGGACGAACGCGCCGAACGGCACCAGCTTGGTGACCTTGCCCGGCACGATCTGGCCGATGGCGTGGGTGCGGGCGAAGTGGCGCCACGGGTCTTCCTGAGTTGCCTTGAGCGACAACGAAACCCGCTCGCGGTCCATGTCGACGTCGAGCACCTCGACGGTGACCTCGTCGCCCACGGTGACGACCTCGGAGGGGTGGTCGATGTGCTTCCAGGACAGCTCGGACACGTGCACGAGGCCGTCGACGCCGCCGAGATCGACGAACGCGCCGAAGTTGACGATCGAGGACACGACACCCTTGCGGATGGCGCCCTTCTGAAGCTGGTTGAGGAACTCGCTGCGCACCTCGGACTGGGTCTGCTCCAGCCACGCGCGGCGCGAGAGCACCACGTTGTTGCGGTTCTTGTCCAGCTCGATGATCTTGGCCTCGATCTCCTTGCCGATGTACGGCTGCAGATCGCGGACGCGTCGCATCTCGACCAGCGATGCGGGCAGGAAGCCACGCAGGCCGATGTCGAGGATCAGACCGCCCTTGACGACCTCGATGACGGTGCCCTTGACGGCCTCGTCCTTCTCCTTGAGTGCCTCGATGGTGCCCCAGGCGCGCTCGTACTGAGCGCGCTTCTTGGACAGGATCAGGCGGCCTTCCTTGTCCTCCTTGGTGAGGACGAGGGCTTCCACCTCATCGCCGACGGACACAACCTCATTGGGGTCGACGTCGTGCTTGATGGAGAGTTCGCGGGAGGGGATGACACCCTCGGTCTTGTAGCCGATGTCGAGCAAGACTTCGTCACGGTCAACCTTGACGATGGTGCCTTCGACGATGTCGCCATCGTTGAAGTATTTGATGGTCTTGTCGATCGCGGCGAGAAAGTCCTCGGCCGAGCCGATGTCGTTGACGGCTACTTGCGGCGAGGTGACGGTGGGACTTGGCATATTGTTGGGTTGCTCCGGACAGGCTTAATCGTAGGGACAGTTCTCTGGGGATGTATCTGTGGTGCTGTACCCGCAAAGTGCACACAGGTACTGTCCGAGACTACTCGACTAGGCACACGCTGGACAAACCCGGGTCTGTGAGCCCGCTGTGGACGCTCCTCTTCGAATACCCTGCTCAGGTGTCCTCCCCCTTCCCGCTGCCGTTGCCCCGGCCGGTCCGCAAGGTCGGCGCCCCGCTGGCGGTGATCATCATTCTCGGCACCGTCGCCGGGTTGATCTTGACGCTGCTGACCGCGGTGAATCCGGCCGGCACCGTGATCGGTTTCATCTTGGCCACCACGGCGACGACGCTGGTGGTGCTGTCGTATCTGTGGTTGGACCGGTGGGAACCGGAGCCGCCGCGGCTGCTGGTGTTCGCCTTCGTCTGGGGCGCCTCGGTGGCCGTCGTGGTGTCGGTGGGCCTTGAGGTGGTCTTCGACGCCGCAGTGAACACCGGCGGTTCGGAGTCCAGCCCCTTCACCATCGCGGTCGGCGCCCCGCTGATCGAGGAGGCCGCCAAGGGCGCGTTCCTGCTGTTGATGATGACGGGTGTGCGCCGCGCCGAGCTGAACTCGCTGACCGACTGCCTGGTCTATGCGGGGATGACGGCGATCGGCTTCGCGTGGCTGGAGAACATCTTCTACATCGCTGACGGCGGCTCGCTGGGCGATTCCCTGCTGACCGCGGGATTGCGTCTTGTGATGGGGCCGTTCGCCCACCCGCTGTTCACGACTTTCACCGCAATCGGCGTGCATTTCGCTCTGCAGCAACGCAATTGGTTTGCCAAGGCGGGGTGTGTGGTGCTCGGGTACCTCGCCGCGGTGGTGATGCACGGGCTGTGGAACGGCTCGACCCTCGTCGGCGTCGGCGCCTACTTCGGGCTGTACGTGGTGTGGATGATGCCGGTGTTCGCCTTGGCCGTGGCGCTGGCGGTGCGCAGCCGCCGGCGCGAGCAGCGTGTGGTGGCCGAGAAGCTGCCGGGCATGGTCGCCGCGGGTCTGGTGACCCCCGCCGAGGCCGGCTGGCTGGGGTCGATCCGCACCCGCAAGGAGGTGGTGGCCGCCGCTGCCCGGTTCGGCGGGCGCCCGGCCGGCCGCGGGGTCAAGAGATTCGCCGTCCAGGTTGTCGAGCTGGCGTTCGTACGTGACCGCATCGACCGCGGCTTCGGGGATGCCCGGGTGTTCGCGCTGCAGCAGGTCGAGGTCGACGGCGTGGTCGCTGCCCGCTCCGCCGCCGGGCCGGCGCTGCACTGGCTGAACGGCTACCGCCCCACCGCGTGAGTTTCCCGGCGGTCACCCGGCCGCTAGTGCGCCGCGGCGTCCCAGCTGCGGCCGTATCCGACCGACACCTCCAGCGGGACGTCCAGCGCGTAGGCGCTGCCCATCTTGTCGCGCACCAGCTCATCGAGGGTGTCGCGTTCGCCGGGGGCGACCTCGAACAGCAGCTCGTCGTGCACCTGCAGGAGCATGCGCGATGCCAGTCCGCGTTCCTTGATCGCCGAGTCGACGTTGATCATCGCCACCTTGATCAGGTCGGCGGCGCTGCCCTGGATGGGCGCGTTGAGCGCGGCGCGTTCGGCGGCCTCACGCACCTGCCGGTTGCTGCTGTCCAGCTCCGGCAGGTAACGCCGGCGGCCGAACACCGTCGAGGTGTACCCGTCTTTACGGGCCTGGTCGACGATGTCGCGCAGGTAGTCCCGGATGCCACCGAACCGGTTGAAATACTGCTCCATCTGGACCTTGGCCTCTTCGGTCGAGATCTTCAGCTGCGCCGACAGGCCGTAGGCGCTGAGCCCGTAGGCGAGGCCGTACGACATCGCCTTGACGCGGCGCCGCAGCTCGGCGTTGACCTCGTCGATCGGGACTTCGAACGCGCGCGACGCCACGAACGAGTGCAGGTCCTCCCCGGTCCGGAACGCCTCGATCAGGCCCTCGTCCTTGGACAGGTGCGCCATGATCCGCATCTCGATCTGGCTGTAGTCGGCGGTCATCAACTCGCCGTAACCGTCACCGACGATGAATGCGTCGCGGATCTGGCGCCCGGCGTCGGTGCGGATCGGAATGTTCTGCAGGTTGGGCTCGGTCGACGACAACCGCCCGGTCGCAGCGATGGTCTGGTTGAACGTGGTGTGGATGCGCCCGTCGGCGGCCACGGACTTGAGCAGCCCGTCGACGGTGACCTTGAGCCGGGTGGCGTCGCGGTGGGCCAGCAGGTGCTCGAGGAACGGGTGGCCGGTCTTGTCGAACAGGGACTGCAGCGCGTCGGCGTCGGTGGTGTACCCGGTCTTGGTGCGCTTGGTCTTCGGCATGCCGAGCTCGTCGAACAGCACAACCTGCAGCTGCTTGGGCGAACCCAGGTTGATCTGCTTACCGATCACCTCGTACGCCGCATCAGCCGCTTGCCGAATCTGCTCGGCGAACTCCCGCTCCAAGGTGTTCAGCTTGTCCAAATCGACTGCGATGCCGACGTTTTCCAGCCCGGCCAGCACAGCCTGCACCGGCAGCTCCATCTGGCCCAGCAGCGACGACGAGTCGATGCGCTCCAGCTCCTCATCCAACGCGTCGGCCAGGTCGGCGACCGCGCGGGCGCGCAGGATGAGTGTCTGCACCGCCTGGTCGTCCACGCCTTCGCTGTCGTCGAGAAGCGAAAGCTGTTGCTGCTCAGGGTTATCGGCACGCAGTTCGCGACGCAGGTAGCGCAGCGACAGGTCGTCGAGGGCGAAGCTACGCTGCCCGGGGCGCACCAGATACGCCGCCAGCGCGGTATCGGAGGTGACGCCGGCCAGCTTCCAGCCCCGACCGGCCAGGTCGTGCATAGCGATCTTGGCTTCGTGCAGCACCTTCGGCGCACTGTCATCGGCCAGCCAGGCTCCCAGCGCGGCCTCGTCGTCAGGGGTCAGGCTTGCGGTGTCGATGTAGGCGCCGTCGCCGTCGGCGGTGGCGATCGCCACCGCGGTGGCATCGCCGTCGTACACCTTATGGGTGCCGACGACGGCGAGACCGGACCGGGCGCCGGTGCGGGCGTGCTCGGCCAGCCACGCCGACACCGCGCCGGGTTCGAGTTGCCCGCCACGCACATCGAAGCCCTCGTCGACCTCCGGCTCGACGGCGGCCAGTGTGTCGAACAGCCGGTCGCGCAACACCCGGAACTCGAGGTCGTCGAACAGGCGGTGGATCTGATCGCGATCCCACGGCTGTACCCGCAGCGTGTCGGGGGTCTGCGCCAGCGGGACCTCCTTGACCAGTTCGGTGAGATCCCGGTTGAGGATGACGCTGGACAGGTTCTCGCGCAACGCATCTCCGACTTTGCCGCGGACCGCGTCGACATTGTCGACAAGTCCCTGCAGCGAGCCGTATTCGAGGATCCACTTGGCGGCGGTCTTCTCCCCCACCCCCGGGATGCCGGGCAGGTTGTCGCTCGGGTCGCCCCGCAGCGCCGCGAAGTCGGGGTACTGCGTCGGCGTCAGGCCGTACTTCTCCACCACCGCCTCGGGGGTGAACCGGGTCAGATCGCTGACACCCTTGCGGGGATAGAGCACGGTCACGTCCGGGCTGACGAGCTGCAGCGCGTCGCGGTCGCCGGTGACTACCAGCACCCGGTAGGCCTCCTGCTCGGCCTGGGTGGCCAGAGTGGCGATGATGTCGTCGGCCTCGAAGCCGGGCTCGGCCAGGACGGTGATGCCGAGTGCGTTGAGCACTTCCTTGGTGATTTCGATCTGGCCGCGGAACTCATCCGGCGTCGCCGAGCGGCCTTCTTTGTATTCCGGGTACTTCTCCTTGCGGAAGGTCTGCCGGGACACGTCGAACGCGGCGGCGACGTGGGTGGGCTGTTCGTCGCGCAGCAGGTTGATCAGCATGGCGGTGAACCCGTAGACCGCGTTGGTGGTCAGCCCGTTCTTGGTCTTGAAGTTCTCGGCGGGCAGAGCGTAGAAGGCCCGAAACGCCAGCGAATTGCCATCCAGCAACAACAATGTGGGTTTTTGATCCGTAGCGCTCGCCGTCACGCCATCACTCTATGCACCGCCCCCGACACTCAGTACCCGAGGAGCTTGCGAAACCGCTGTCCCACCGCCATCGACTGGCCCATCCGCTGCACCCACCCGTCGAGCGCAGCCTTCGTATCGGCCGGATCCCAGCCGCGTTCCTGGCCCAGCGCGAGCATGCCTGCCTCGTCGGTGACGCCCCGCTTCTGCGCCGTGAGGGCAAGGTCGGCGTAGTTACCCAGCGAGATGCCGTTGATCGGCTCCCAGATGGGGTCGTCGTCGGCTACTGACTTGTTCGACGGGCCGCCCAGCAGGGCGGGATCGCTCAACTTTTTGAATAGTCCCATGCCCGGAGTCCACCCTGACGGCTCGGCTACCGATCCCAACTTGGCTCCGCAACGGAACTGGAACACGTTTCAATTCGGCGGCCCGCATCGCATACGATGACCCCGTGCCAGCTTCTCCAGACGCCCCTACGCAACTACCGGCGATCGACGGTTGGTGGGACCACGACGACGCCGGTGTGCCGCATCTGATCGGCGGCAAGTGTCCGCAGTGCGGCACCTACGTGTTCCCGCCGCGGGCCAACAACTGCCCCAACCCGGCCTGTGACAGCGATGTTCTCGAAGCCGTCGCGCTCTCGCGGCGCGGCAAGGTGTGGAGCTACACCGAGAACCGCTACGCACCACCCCCGCCCTACCCCTCGCCGGACCCGTTCGAGCCGTTCGCGGTCGCCGCTGTCGAGCTCGCCGACGAGGGCCTGATCGTGCTGGGCAAGGTCGTCGAAGGCACCCTGGCCGCCGACCTCAAGGTCGGCATGGAGGTGGAGCTGACCACCATGACCCTCTACACCGACGACGACGGCACCGAGCGCGTCACCTACGCATGGGAGATCGCGAAATGAGCACTCCTGACCCCGTCTACATCCTCGGCGCGGGCATGCACCCGTGGGGCAAGTGGGGCCGTGACTTCACCGAGTACGGCGTCGTCGCCGCCCGCGCCGCGCTAGCCGAGGCCGGCTTGGACTGGCGCCAGATCCAACTGGTCGCCGGCGCCGACACCATCCGCAACGGCTACCCCGGCTTCGTCGCCGGTGCGACGTTCGCGCAGAAACTCGGCTGGAACGGCATCCCGGTCACCTCGAGCTATGCGGCCTGCGCGAGCGGTTCGCAGGCCCTGCAGAGCGCGCGGGCGCAGATCCTGGCCGGCTTCTGCGACGTGGCGCTTGTCATCGGCGCGGACACCACCCCGAAGGGCTTTTTCGCCCCGGTCGGCGGCGAACGACGCAACGATCCCGATTGGCAGCGCTTCCACCTGATCGGCGCCACCAACACGGTGTACTTCGCGCTGCTCGCGCGCCGCCGGATGGATCTCTACGGCGCCACGCTCGAGGACTTCGCCCAGGTGAAGGTCAAGAACGCCCAGCACGGGTTGAACAATCCGAACGCCCGCTATCGCAAGGAGGCCAGCGTCGAGGACGTGCTGGCCAGCCCGGTGGTCTCCGATCCCCTTCGGCTGCTGGACATCTGCGCGACGTCCGATGGAGCGGCCGCGGTGATCGTGGCCAGCAAGGCGTTCGCCGAGAAGCATCTCGGCTCGGTACAGGGTGTGCCGTCGGTGCGCGCGGTGAGCCTGCAGAGCCCGCAGTACCCGCAGCATCTGCCCGAATTGCCGGACATCGCAACCGATTCCACCGCTGTGGTGCCGGGCCCAGACCGGGTGTTCAAGGATCAGATCCTCGATGCCGCCTACGCCGAGGCCGGCATCGGCCCCGAGGACCTGTCGCTGGCCGAGGTCTACGACCTGTCCACCGCGCTGGAACTCGACTGGTACGAGCACCTGGGGTTGTGCGCCAAGGGTGAAGCCGAGCAGCTGCTGCGCAGTGGCGCCACCACGATCGGCGGCCGGATTCCGGTCAACGCCTCCGGCGGGCTGGCCAGCTTCGGCGAGGCCATCCCGGCCCAGGCGATCGCGCAGGTCTGCGAACTCACCTGGCAGCTCAAGGGTCAGGCCACCGGCCGTCAGGTCGAGGGCGCCAAGGTCGGCGTGACCGCCAACCAGGGCCTGTTCGGCCACGGCTCGTCGGTGGTCGTCGCGCGCTAGGTGAGCCAGACCGTCGTCGTCACCGTCAAGCCGGGCAGCCGCAAGGGGCCGCTGGTCGAGGCGGCCGACGACGGTTCGCTGACGATCTTCGTACGGGAGCCTGCCATCGAGGGCAAGGCCACCGAGGCTGCGGCTCGGCTGCTCGCGAAACACCTGGGGGTACCGCGCAGCGCCGTGACGTTGACGGCGGGCGCGACGTCGCGGGTCAAGCGGTTTCGCGTCGACTAGTCTGCGCGCTGCCGCCCCGCCACACATCGACGGCGTCCTGCAGCGGCAAACCCAGTGCCTCGCACAGGCTTACGACGGTGCCGAAGCTGGGACTGGGCAACCGTCCGACCTCGATCTTGCGCAGTGTCTCCGGGGAGATACCCGCGTCCTTGGCGATGGCCTCGGGGGCGCGGCCGGCCCGCGCCGTCCTGATCAACGCGCCGAGGCGTTGTCCGGCTCGGATCTGCTCGGGGCTCAGCGGTACGCGCACCATGCGATCGAGTATACGGTATAAAAATACCGACGAAGGGAATCGCACTCCGATGATCGAACTCAAAACCGCCAAGGAAATCGACAAGATGGCCGTCACAGGTGACTTCGTGGCGCGCACACTGGCGACGCTGGCGCACGAGGCCGAACCGGGCGTGAACCTGATGCAGCTCGAACACCGCGCCAGGGCACTGATCGACGAGCGCGGTGCGACGTCCTGCTACTGGGACTACTCGCCGTCGTTCGGCCGCGGACCGTTCCGCAATGTCATCTGCCTCTCGGTCAATGATGCTGTGCTGCATGGACTTCCGTGGGATTACGTACTCCGTGACGGCGATCTGCTGAAGCTGGACTTCGCCGTCTCGATCGACGGGTGGGTGGCGGACTCCGCGATCACGGTGGTTGTCGGCGACAACCCGGACGCCGAGGACACCGCCTTGGTCGATTCGACCCGGCGCGCCCTGGCCGCCGGCATCGCGGCTGCAGTTCCGGGCGGGCGGCTCGGCGACATCTCGGCGGCCATCGGCGACGTGGCCGCCACCGCGGGGTACGCCGTCAACACCGACTTCGGCGGGCACGGGCTGGGCCGCACCATGCATGAGGACCCGCACGTGCCCAACCGAGGCAAGCGCGGCCGCGGCATGGTGCTCAAACCCGGTCTGACGCTTGCGCTCGAGCCGTGGTGGGGACGCGGAACCAACCAGCTGGTCGTCGATCCGGACGGCTGGACCCTGCGTGCGGCCGACGGATCCAACACCGCCCATTCCGAGCACACGATCGCGATCACCGAGAGCGGTCCGCGGGTGCTCACCCGTGCGGCTTAGGCCACCCCGAGATACGCCGCGCGAATGCTGTCGTCGGCCAGCAACTCTCGGGCCACCCCGCTGCGGGTGATGGTCCCGGTCTCCAGGATGTAGGCGCGATCGGACCGGGTCAGCGCCTGCTGAGCGTTCTGCTCCACCAGCAGGACGGTGGTGCCCTGCGCGTTGATCTCGGAGATGATCTTGAAGATCTGCGAAATGATCATGGGCGCCAAGCCCATCGACGGCTCGTCGAGCAGCAATACCCGTGGGCGGGCCATCAGCGCGCGCCCGATCGCGAGCATCTGCTGTTCGCCACCGGACAGCGTGCCGCCGACCTGGGTCCGGCGCTCGGCAAGCCTCGGGAAGGTCTCGAACACCCAATCCAGGCGCTCACGGCGCTCCGCCTTGCTGTCGAACTTGCGCCCGTAGCAGCCCATTTCGAGGTTCTCGGTCACGGTCATGCCGGGGAAGACGCCGCGGCCCTCGGGGGCCTGGATGAGGCCGTCGATGGCACGCTGGTGGGCCTTGACCCGGCTGATGTCGCGGCCCTCGAACCACACCGATCCCGACGACAACGGCCGCAGCCCGGAGATCGCCCGCATCATCGTGGTTTTTCCGGCGCCGTTGGAGCCCAGCAGCGTCACCAGTTCACCCTGTCGAACTTCGAGCGAAACCCCGTGCAGCGCTTCGATCCTGCCGTAATGCACCACCGCATCGCGGACCTCGAGCAGTGGCGCGTTGTCAGAGCTGGTCATCGGGTACCCCCAGATAAGCGGCGATCACGGCCGGGTCGTCGCGGATCTCGGCGGGCAGACCGTCGGCGATCTTGCGGCCGAACTCCAGCACCACGATCCGGTCGGTGACACCCATGACCAGTCGCATGTCGTGCTCGATGAGCAACACGGTGTAGCCGTCGTCGCGGATGGCTTGGATCAGTTCGATCAGCGCGGCTTTCTCGCTGGGGTTGAACCCGGCCGCCGGCTCGTCGAGGCACAGCAGTTTCGGTTCGGTGGCCAGCGCACGGGCGATCTCCAGCCGGCGCTGGTCGCCGTACGGCAGGTTCTTGGCCTTCTCCTCACCGCGATGGGCGATACCGACGAATTGCAGCAGGGCAGCCGCCTTGTCGATGGCGGAACGCTCTTCGCGGCGGTGCCGGGGCGTGCGCACCAAAGCGCCTGGCACTGACGTCTTGTGCCGTGCGTCGGTGCCCACCACCACGTTTTCCAACGCGGTCATCTCGCCCCACAGCCGGATGTTTTGGAAGGTCCGGGCAATCCCCCGTCGGGTGATCTGGTGCCGCTTGATCCTGCCCAGCGGCGCCCCGTCGAAGGTCACCGATCCTGAACTCGGCCGGTACACACCGGTGATCGCGTTGAAGCAGGTGGTCTTGCCCGCGCCGTTCGGTCCGATCAGGCCGAGGATCTCGCCCCGCTTGATCTCAAAGCTCACCGAATCCAGCGCGGTCAGGCCACCGAACTTCACGGTGAGATCCTTGGTCTCCAGCAGGGTTTGCCCCTCGGCGACGTCAGTGTCACGGGTGAACACGGCCAGGCTCTCGTCGATCGGGGTGTCCGGATCGTCTTGGGTGGGACCGCCGGCGGCGTGCGTCATGCGGCCGACTTCGACTCGTCGGCGCTTCGCAACAGATAGCGGGCGCGTTTGCCGTACGTGAGCAGTTGCTGACGAACCGGGAACAGCCCCTGCGGGCGGAAGATCATCAGCACCACCAGCGCCAGACCGAAGAACAAGTACTTCAGATCGCCGAGGTTGATGCCCAGGAAGTGCACGCCGAGCAGTCGGTTCGGCAGGTAGACGATCACGAACGCTCCGAAGATGACGCCGAGCTTGTTGCCCTGCCCGCCGAGCACCACCGCGCACAGGAACAGCATCGAGTTGATGATGTTGAACGTGGGCGGCGCGACGTATTGCACCTGCCCGGCGTACAGCGCCCCGGACAGTCCACCGATCGCGGCGCCGATGACGAATGCCCACAGTTTGAACCGGAACGTGTTGACGCCCATCACTTCCGCGGCGTCCTCGTCTTCGCGGATCGCCACCCAGGCCCGGCCGACCCGGCTGCGTTCCAGGTTGCCGACCAGCAGCAGGATCCCGACGATCAGGATCAATCCCAGCCAGAACCACCAGGTGCCGTAATTCGCATGGCCCGTGGAGTTACCGCTCGAGAACACCCCTTCCGGTAGCTTGTCGGTCTGCCCGACCCTCGGATAGGCAACGCCATTGAGGCCGCGGGAACCGTTGGTGACCCCGGACAGGTTGTCGGCGAGCAACCGGATGATCTCGCCGAATCCCAATGTGACGATGGCCAGATAGTCGCCGCGCAGCCGCAATGTCGGGATGCCGAGGATCAGGCCTGCCAGCGCGGTGAATGCCATCGCGAGAGGAACACACGACAGCCACGCCCAGTTCTCGCTGAACGCCCCGCTGCCGCTGATCTGGTTCCAGGGGCTGTCCGGACTGGTGAGCAGGGCGACCGTGTAGGCGCCGACGGCGTAGAAGCCGACGTATCCCAGGTCCAGGAGACCGGCCTGGCCGACGACGACGTTGAGGCCGATAGCGATGATCGCGACCATGGCGAACTGAGCCATGGTGCCGCCGAAGCTGATTCCGGGCGTATCGAAGAACGGCGGCGGATGCAGCGGCGACAACGCCAGCAGTGCGAAGCCCAGAATTCCGAAGCCCCACTTCTGCACCCGGCTCAGGCCAGACCACCAGCCGCGCAGACCGTCGCCAGGGGCCAGCAGCCGGCCCGACCACTTCCCTGGCGTCTGCACGCTCATGCTCGCGCCTTTCCGAGGCTTTCCCCGAGTATCCCGGTGGGCCTGATCAGCAACACCAGAACCAACAACACGAAAGCGACGACGTCACGCCATTGCGTGCCGAACACGGCCTGGCCGTAGTTCTCCATGATGCCCAGCACCAGTCCGCCGAGCAGTGCCCCGCGAAGGTTGCCGATTCCGCCGAGCACGGCCGCGGAGAACGCCTTGATGCCCAACAGGAATCCGCCGGAGTAGATGATGCCCTGCGGCACCTTCAGGGTGTAGAGCAGCGCGGCGGCACCGGCCAGCAGACCGCCGATCAGGAACGTCGTCAGGATGATTCGCTCCCGGGATACCCCCATCAGCGTCGCCGTCGTCGGGTCCTGGGCCACCGCCCGGATACCGCGTCCGAACTTGGTCCGGTTGATCGCGATGTCGGTCAGCGCGGCGAAGATCAGCGCGGCCGCGACGATCACCAGGGTGACGTTGGAGACCGTCGCGCCGAAGATCTCGAACTGGGTCTTGGGCTGCACCAAGATGATCGGCTGCTGGGCGTTGCTGCCGCCGTAGCCTTTGATGATCTTGGGCAGCACGAAGTGCACGAACTCCTGCAGCACGAACGACATGCCGATGGCGGTGATCAGGAACGTCAGCGGCCGGGCGTTGCGGCGCCGGAGCGGCCGATAGGCAACCAGCTCCAAACCCATTGCGGCGGAACCCGATACCAACATGGCGAACAGCATGGCGATGCCGAGATACAACACCGTCAGTAAGACGCCCTTGCTGTAGGCATTACCGCTCGGGGTGAACCCCAGAATCATGTCCAGGCAGAAGTAGGCGCCGAACATACCCAGCATGAAGATTTCGGAGTGCGCGAAGTTGATCAGGCGCAGCACGCCGAATACCAGGGTGTATCCAACAGCCACCAGAGCGTAAATGGCGCCCCACGACAGGCCATCGATGGTCAACTGCCAGAAGCCGTCTCGCAGATTGTCGATGTTGAAACCGATGTCACTGGCGAGATAGACGACCTGGCTGAAGCTCTCATGGACCATCGTTAGCGGCTGCCTCCTCGGGTGTCTGAAACGAGAACGCGTCCGAGCCTTGCGGTCCCGGACGCGTCTCGCGAATCAGCTACTGAACCTTGTAGATCCAGATCAGGGTGGTGGTGAGCTCACCCTTGTCGGTCCACTGGTACTTGCGGGCCACACCCTGCCCGTTGTAGTTCTTCACCCAGTCGAGCAGGTCCGCACGGGTGATCTTGCCTGCGTCGATGCCCTTCAGCAGGATCGTGCCGAGGTCGTAGCCCTCGGTGCTGTAGGTGCCCGGCGGCTGGCCGAACTTCTTGGTGTACTCGTCAGCGAAGCTGCCGGTGGCCGGTCCGCAGGGGCAGGACAGGATGGCGTCCTTGGAGGACTGGCCTGCCTGCTTGACGAACTCCGGATCCTTGGTGCCGTCGGCGCTGACGAACTTGCCGGTGTATCCGCCGTCGCGCAATTGCTGGACGAACGGAGCGGCTTCGGCGTAGTAGCCGCTGTAGAACACCGAATCCGGCGACTGACCCTTGACCTGGGTGACTGCGGCCGAGAAGTCCTTGTCGCCCTTCTTGACCGAGATCTTGCAGCCCTCGACAGCGACCGGGCCGAGGGTCTCGCGGACCGCCGCCGCCAGGCCGGTGCCGTAGTCGGTGCTGTCGTCGACGACGCAGACCTTCTTCTGGCCGAGGGTGTTCTTCAGGTAGTTCGCGACCGACGGACCCTGCACGCCGTCGTTGGCCAGGCCGCGGAAGAACGTCTTCCAGCCGTTCTCGGACAGCGTGACGTTGGTGGCCGACGCAGTGGCCGCGACCAGACCGGCCTGGTCGAACACGCCGCCGGTGGCCTTGGTCTCGCCCGAGAACGCCGGTCCGACAAGCCCGATCGTGAACGCGTCGTCGACGATCTGCGGCGCGATCGCGGTGGCCTTCTGCGGGTCACCTTCGGTGTCGAACGGCTTCAGCTGGACCTGGCAGCCGGGATTGGCGGCGTTGTGCTTGTCGATGGCGAGTTGCACGCCGTCCTTGATGTTGATGCCCAGCGCGGCGTCGGGCCCGTTGAGCGCACCGGCCATGGCGATCGAGACCGGCGGGCAGGTGGCCTTGCCGTCACCGGCCGGATCGGCCGGGGTGGCACCGGCGTCGGGCTTGACCTCCGCGCCGTTCTGGTCGATCTGGACCTGCTCGACGATCTTCAGATCGCCCTGTGAGGCGTTCCCGCCATTCGACGGGGTCTGCTGGTTGCAGCCGGCGATGCCGATGACCGCCAGCAGCGCCGAACTGGCGGCGATTGCACTGCGTGTCGCGCGTCCGCGCACGTTTACCTCCGGGTCAGTAGTTTCACGGCGCCGACATCGCAGACCACTCTCCGGCCCACCCTCGACACTGCGGTAGAACATAACCAACCGGTGGCCGCAGCGCGTCGTGTTGGCCAACGCCTGGCCGTGAGCATATTCCGGATCGCGCTAAACGGCGCGGTCAGAGGAAACGCAGAGTTAACGCATCAATTCGACGCCGGATCCGAACCGGGCGTGTCGAGAGTCTCCAGCACCACCTCGGCGACCCGCTTCATCGTGGTGCGCCGGTCCATGGCCGCACGCTGAATCCACTTGAACGCTTCGGGTTCGGTCATGCCCTGGTTCGCCTGCAGGAGCCCCTTGGCCCGTTCCACCAGCTTGCGGGTCTCCAGCCGGTCGGACAGGTTGGCGACCTCACGCTCCAGTTCGGCGATCTCACCGAACCGGCTGACCGCCACCTCGATCGCCGGGATCAGATCGCTGATCGAGAACGGCTTCACCAAGTACGCCATGGCGCCGGCATCGCGCGCCTTTTCCACCAGATCGCGCTGACTGAAGGCGGTCAGCACGACGATCGGCGCAATGCGCTTGCTGGCGATCTCGGCGGCCGCGTCGATCCCGTCGCGACGCGGCATCTTGACGTCCATGATCACCAGGTCAGGGCGCAGCTGTTCGGCCAGTTCGACGGCCTCTTGGCCGTCGCCGGCCTCCCCAACCACCTCATAGCCCTCGTCCCGAAGCATCTCGGCCAGATCCATCCGGATCAACGCTTCGTCCTCGGCGATCAGCACCCGGCGGGATGTGCGGTCTTCGGCGTCCGTCATGCGGCCATTGTTGCGTGGTCAGCGGTAATCAGCCACCTCGGCGCACTCCGGCCGACCGGATGGCGGCCCCGGCGCGGTCATCCACTATGGTGGGACACCGCCGTGAAGACGGCCTGCCCTCGTATCCCAACTGGCAGAGGAAACGGATTCAAAACCCGTGCAGTGTGAGTTCGAATCTCACCGAGGGCACCAGAAATGAATGGTCGGGCCGCACGTCACCGAGGGCTAGGCGAACCATCGCCGCCATGGTTGCCGAAGTCGCTTGATCTGTTGACTGATGCGGCGTTCCAGAGCGTCGTCCACACCGATATTGAGCGCCAATGGGTAAAACTCGGTCGGCTCCGAATCCTGCCAGCCGAGTTTCGGTATCACCGCGACGAATCCAACAATCCGGGTGATGAATTCATCAACATCGTCTAGGGGCCGGTCAACAAGACGCGCAATGTTGTCGATTACTTCGAGATAATGCGCGGGCCCGTCCACCCCTCTTGTCTCACGTGCGAGAACGAGATTGTCTCGATAAAAATCGGTCACCAATGTGGCTGCGGCAACGACTTCGGCGGGGGTCGGGTCTTCGTCGTACAGGTCATGGTCGCCGAAGACACGTCGAAAGGCAGGAGCGAACATCGCCTGCTGCAGATCCACCTGGAGTCGCCCAAGCCTTGACTCGACCGCTTCGTTCAGCGCTTCGAGTTCGTGAACGTTTGTGACTCGCCGACCGGAAGGCGACCCCATTTTGGCGAGATGAGCCTCCACGGCGCGCTGGAGTTTGGTCCTCTGCTGAACCAGGACCGAGCCGAACCCGGCAATCTCCCAGCATTCGCGCTTTTCACTGAAGAGGCGCGCTAGCTGCTCCGGCGTTTCGGCGAGAGCCGCGACCGTGAGATCGGCGTCGTCCGACAATGTGACCCCTCCCCAGCTTCCTTTAGTCGAATCGATGCCGGGTATTCCCCCGGCATTCGGTTGAGCAGAAACTAGCGGGCGAGACCGACAAGACAAATCCGCACACCCGATTTTCCTGCAACGACCGCGCGCAGCGAGTCGAAGCAAAATTCGATGACCTCTGAAAAGATGTGCGAGCGTTCAGCAATCACGTTCCGCTTCTTCACGCGAGGAATCCCGCCAATGCCCACTGCCGACAACGGCGACCTGACGCGGCCCAGAGTCCTTCTGATCTGCTCACAGCCCAGCCTCACCTGCTCTGCGCTGTACTGCCTCAAGGGCATGGGCGCCCGGGTTGTCGCGGCCGGCGACCCCGGCCTGCGATTCCTGCGGTTCTCCCGGTACTGCGAGACGTTCGTGCCCTGTCAGGTGTACGGCGCCGACCCCGATGAGTTCGTCGCCCGCATCAGCGAATTGGCCGATGAGTACCGGATCGACGTCATCATGCCGGGCGACAGCGACAGCCTGTTCCTGCTCGCCGAGGTGAAGGACCGCCTGACGACGCGCGTCTTTCCGATCCCGACGTTGCAGCAGCTGCGTCGCCTCAACGACAAGCACGCGTTTCACGACACGTGCGTACAGGGGGGCGTACCGGTACCAGCCTCGATCTTCGTGGCCGACAAGCATGAACTCGATCCGAACGAGCTGGGTGAACGATTCGGCTATCCCCTGATCGTCAAGCCCACCACGTGGGGCGGATCGGACGGCCTCGTGGTGGCCACGTCGGCCGACGACGTTCGTGCACAGATCATCGACAACCCCGACTACCGCTACTTCCCCCTGGTCGCTCAGGAATTCCTGCCCGGCCAAGATGTCGGGCTCAACGTATTCGCGGTCGATGGCGAAGCGATTCTCGCCGCACCGCAGATGCGGGAGGGCGAAACGATCACCCACCTGGACAACGAGCGGGTGGTATCTCTGGGCAAGCAGTACGTCAAAGCGGCCGGCCTGACCGGGCTCGCTCATCTCGATGCCCGGCTCGGCCCCGACGGGCAGGTGGCATTCCTCGAGTGCAACCCGCGCATCTGGGCCTCGGTCTGCCACTCGTACTGGTGCGGCGAGAACTACGTAGCGGCCGGCATACGGCATGCGCTGGGTCTGCCGGCGCCTCAGCCGACGCCGATCGCGGGTCAAGCGGTGACCGCCCCGGCACACCTGTTGTTCGACCTCGCCCGGGGCCGGCGGACACCGTGGTCCCTGGACCGCGGCAACCGGCGGGCACTGGCACAGGGCTGCGCCGACCCGGTGTTGCTTCTCCGCCGCTACTTCGACCGCCCCACCCGACGAACAGTTCAATAGGCGAGAGAAATGCGCGCATCGGTGGAGTTTTCGCAAATTCCCGGGAATTAACCAAAATTGCGCACCTGTGAATATTTCGAGTGAAGCGCGTCACGCGAAGCACATGTACTGTACGAGTGCCCGATCATCACGACGGCCTTATCGGCCGCATCACTCGAAGCGCCTGCACGGCGGGGAGACCACAAGATGGCAGTGAAGCGAATTCGCAGGTGGAGCGGGCAGGGTGAGCACAACAAGGGGGTACGCTACTTCGCCCAGGAAGTGCGGCGCCGGGGCTTTGTCCGGTTGTGGTTCCTCGACGGCGAGGACCCCGATGGACGGCAATTCCAGCCCTGCGCCGAGCAAGACATTCCGCCCGGCTGGACTGCCAGCCAAGTTGCAGGACTGATGCGCCAGCACACCGACGGGCAAATTTCAACTCCTGCGTACTACTCGCAGCTCGAAGATCCACCGACTGCCGGAAACCGCCCCACCCGCCTTGCGGCGCTGCTGCGAGCCAGCACCTGGTAGTCACGCCTGTTGGTGCGCAGATGAGGCGGACTCGTAGCCGTACCGTCTGAAAGCTGACCGCCGACTAACGGCGGACCAAGATCACCGAATGCACTCGTTGCCGACAATCTGCTTGCAGACCGTTCCCGGGGGCGCAGGGTTGACCGTCGGTGAGAACGAGTTCGCGCCGCCGGGCGACACAGCCTTCTCAGTCGGCGAGGGCACCACGGTGGACGACGGAGTGGTCGTCGTCGAAGACGGGGCATCCTTCGCGTTCGAGCTGCACGCGGTCAGTGCACCCATCCCGACGATCGCGGCCCCGCCAGCAAAGAGTGCAATCTGACGAGTCAGGCGACCAGAGCTCATAATGTTTCCTATCTGTGTACGCCGAAGTGGCGAAAGGCTACTTTACTGGACAGCCGCTGTGGGTCCAACGGGGAGAGCATACCGCTCAAGCAAACTTTTGGGCGGCTTTTCAGTAGAGGTCTAGGCGTCGATCCGCGAGCAGGTCGACATGCTCCGTGAGGGTCTTGTCGTGCGTGGCGGACAGGTCGACGTCGGCGATGGCCAGCCCCGGCCCCGACCCCGCATCGGCGACCACCCAGCCGTCGGGGTCGACGATCACACTGCCCTCAGTCCACGGCTGGCCGCGTTCGACTCCGGCGCGATCGCACACCGCGACCACCACCCGATTGAGCCGTGCCGTGGACATCGCCGTGATCACCTCACCGGGCCGCTCCCCCTCGGGACGCGGAAACAGTGGCCAATTCACCGGCGCCGCAATCAATTCCGCGCCGTCGACGGCCACCTGGCGGGTCACCTCACCGAACTCCAGGTCGTAGCAGACCATCACTGCGATCGCCCCGTGTCGCGTCTTCACCACATTGGGCAGCGCGGCGCCGGGGGTGAAGATCAGCTTCTCCCGGTCCCACAGATGCGTTTTGCGGTAGGTCGCGATCACCCCGTCGCGGTCGAGCGCGACCGCGCTGTTATACAGCAACCCGTCGTCGCCGAGCTCGCAGAACCCGCCGATCACGATCGCGTCCCCGGCGGCGGAACGCCACCCGTCGAACGCCGGGTCGGTGGCACGCAACGCCACCGAGCGGGCTTCGTCGGCATCGGCGAACATATAGCCGGAGGTGGCCAGCTCCGGCAGCACCACGACATCGGCGCCCTGCGCGACGGCGTCAGCAACAGCACCTGTCGACAACTCGACGTTGTCGGCCAGCGCGCCGACGGTGGGGTCGATCTGGGCGCACGCGATCCGGGTCATCCTTGCAGGCTAACCTCGCCGCAAGGAACCGGCAGAGGAGGAAACATGGCGTCCGAGATCGACAACGTGCCGGACCCCGGCATCGTCGGACCTGTCGACGCCACGAAGTTTCCCCGCTACACCGAGCCGTCGACGTTCGCGCGGCTGCCGCGGATCTCCGAGGTGCCCGGCGCCGACGTTCGTATCGTCGGAGTGCCCTTCGACAGCGGGGTCTCCTACCGGCCCGGAGCGCGATTCGGACCGTCGCATGTCCGCGCGGCCTCCAAGCTGCTGCGGCCGTTCAACCCCGCGTTGGGGGTCAATCCGTTCACCACCCAACAGGTTGCAGACTGCGGCGACATCGCCGTCAACCCCTTCGACATCAACGAGGCGATCGAGGGAATCGACACCGCGATGACCGATCTGCGCAAGGACGGGTCGACTGTTCTGACCATCGGCGGCGACCACACCATCGCCCTGCCGATCCTGCGCTCACTGGCCCGCGACCACGGACCGGTGGCGGTGCTGCATTTCGACGCCCACCTCGATACCTGGGACACCTATTTCGGCGCGCCCTACACCCATGGCACACCGTTTCGGCGGGCCAGCGAGGAAGGGCTGATCGACATGGAGAGATCGCTGCACATTGGCATCCGCGGCCCGCTGTACAGCAAGACCGACCTGGAGGACGACGCTGTTCTGGGCTTTCAGGTCATCCGCTCCGATGACTACGAATTCGACGGTGTCACAAGCATTGTGGAACGTATGCGCAAGCGTCTGGAGGGCGGGCCGGTGTACGTCTCGGTCGACATCGACGTGCTCGATCCGGCGCATGCGCCAGGCACCGGAACTCCGGAAGCCGGCGGGTTGACCTCGCGCGAACTGCTCAACACGTTGCGCGGGCTGGTGGGCCTCGATGTGGTCGGCGCCGACATCGTCGAAGTGGCCCCGGCCTACGACCACGCCGAGATGACCGGGATCGCCGCCGCCCACGTCGGCTACGAACTCCTCTCGGTGCTTGCCGCCAACCGATAGGCTGCCAGCGTGGGCACCCTGCGGAAATGCGCTGGTTCGGTGCCGTCGGACGGACCGGCCCAGCGCGCGGACTGCGAGAAGATGCAGCGCCGCGCGCCGGCTCGCAACCTGCACTGGGCCGAGTCGATCACGCGCCGTCAACGTGTGCTCAACATCGCGGCAACCATGGCCGCCGTCGTCACCTCCGTCATCGGGATCCTGCAATTCATCACCGCCGATCAATTGGTGGCCATCGGGCTGGTCAATCTCGGCACCGCGGCCATCTTCGGGGTCATCCCGCTACTGCACCGCTTCGGCGAGAGCATTGCCGCGCTGGCCTTCATCTTCTTCGCCTTCTTGTCCCTGACGATCGTCGGCTGGCAGGTCGGGACCGACTCCGGCATCCAGTTCTATTACCTGGTGTCGGCGTCGCTGGCCGTCCTCGTGCTCGGCGTCGAGCACGTCGTGCTCGCCTCGATGGTGGTGGCGATCGGCGCCGGACTGACCATCGCATCTCAGTTCCTGGTCCCAGGCGACACCGGAATCCAGCCGCGCTGGCTTGTCAACGCCGGCTTCGTGATCACCACGGTGTCCGCCTGCGTGATGATCTTCGCGACGGTCTGGTACGCCATGCGGGAAGTCTCGCGCGCCGAAGCCGCAATGGAATTCGAGTACCTGCGCTCCGAGGCGCTGTTGGCCAACATCCTCCCGGCCACCATCGCGGCGCGCCTGAAAGACCCGGCCCGCGGCACGATCGCCGACCGGTACGACGACGCCTCGATCCTGTTCGCCGACATCGCCGGCTTCACCGAACGCGCCAGCCAGATCGCACCCGCGGAACTGGTGCGCTTCCTCGACCGGCTCTACACCACCTTCGACCGCCTGGTCGACAAGCACGGCCTGGAGAAGATCAAGACCACCGGCGACTCCTACATGGTCGTCAGTGGAGTGCCCGAGCCCCGAGACGATCACGTCGAGGCGCTGGCGAATCTCGCACTCGACATGGCCAAGGCGGTTCGCGATCTGCGCGATCCCAACGGTCAGCTCGTGCCGCTGCGGATGGGGATGGCCGCCGGCCCGGTGGTCGCCGGCGTGGTCGGCGCCCGCCGCTTCTTCTACGACGTGTGGGGCGATGCGGTCAACGTCGCCTCCCGCATGGAGACCACCGACCCCGAAGGCCGCATTCAGGTCCCGCAGGATGTCTACGAACGGCTGCGGAGCCGGTTCGTCCTCGAGGAGCGCGGCGACGTCGAGGTGAAGGGCAAGGGCCTGATGCACACCTGGTATCTGGTCGACCGCCGCGCCACAACGAGTGCGGACAGCGATCGACCCGCCCAGGAAGAGACTGGGCGGGTCGAAAGTCCAACCGGTTAGACCTTGCGGTTCTCCGACTTGAGCAGCCACGCCAGCTTCTCGAGCCCGTCGATCATCTGGTGCAGCTGGTCGGCGGTGGTGGGATCTTCGGCGTCGACGGCGTCGTGCACGTCGCGCATGGTGTCGACGACGGCGTAGATCGCCGTGGTGATCAGGTCGACCACTTCGCTGGTGTTGTGCTCGTAGGCCGGAATCTGCGGCACGCTGGTGGTTGCCGCGACGGTGTCGGAGCGGCCGTCGGGCACGGCGTCCAGCGCGCGCATCCGCTCGGCGATCGTGTCACTGGATGCGCGGGCGAAGTCGACGAGCTCGTCGAGCTGCAGGTGCAGATCGCGGAAGTTGGTTCCGACGACGTTCCAGTGCGCCTGCTTGCCCTGTAGATGCAATTCGATGAGGTCCACCAGGACTCGCTGCAGGTTGCGTGCCAAATCTGCCGAGGCCTGGAATCCGGTTACTTCTGCGGGATTTCGTCGTTGTCCGGTCGCTGTCGTCATAGCCTGTTCAACAGGATGTGACGGGTATTTCTGCCCCGATTCCCTGTCACCCTCGTCACGCCGGGCACTACATGACTTTGGACAGGAAGGCCTTCGTCCGGTCGTGCTGCGGATTGCTCAGGACCTCCCGCGGCGGCCCGTTTTCGACGATCACCCCACCGTCCATGAACACCAGTTCGTCGGCGACCTCACGGGCGAAGCCCATCTCGTGCGTCACCACGATCATCGTCATGCCCTCGCTGGCAAGTTTTTTCATCACGCCCAGCACTTCGCCGACGAGCTCGGGGTCCAGCGCCGAAGTAGGCTCGTCGAACAGCATCAGCTTGGGGTCCATCGCCAGAGCCCGGGCGATCGCCACCCGCTGCTGTTGGCCGCCCGACAGCTGCGCCGGGTAGGCGTCGGCCTTGTCGGACAGGCCCACCTGATTGAGCAAGTCCCGAGCCCGCTCGAGGGCGGCTGCCTTCTTCACCCGCTTGACGTGCACCGGCGATTCGATGATGTTGGCCAGCGCCGTGCGGTGCGGGAAAAGATTGAAGTGCTGGAACACCATGCCGATGTCGCGGCGCTGCTTGGCAGCCTCGCGCGGGGGCATCTCATAGAGCTTGTCGCCACGCTCGCGATACCCGATGAGATCGCCGTCGACGTAAAGCCTTCCTGCACTGACAGTTTCGAGGTGGTTGATGCACCGCAGGAACGTCGACTTGCCGGAGCCCGACGGTCCGACAAGTACCAGCACCTTGCCGCGGTCGACCGACAGCGTCACACCCTTGAGCACCGACAGGGCGCCGAAATCCTTGCACACCCGCTCGGCGCGCACCATGGGTTCACCGGTCATACGTGTCCCGCCTCCGTACCGGTCTGCGCCTTCGCCAACGCCTCGAGTTGCTTGGTGGTCAACTTCCGGGAAATACCGCGCGAGAAGTACCTCTCGAGGTAGTACTGCCCCACCATCAGCACGCTGGTGATCACCAGGTACCAGGTCGCCGCCACCAGCAGCATTGGCACCGGCTCGAAGGTTCGAGCCGCGATCTCCCGCGAGGCGATGCTGTACAGGTCATAGGAATACGGCACAGCAGTCACCAGCGATGTGGTCTTCAGCATGCTGATGACCTCGTTGCCGGTCGGCGGGATGATGACCCGCATCGCCTGCGGAAGCACGGTGCGGCGCATCGTCATTCCCCACGACATGCCCAGCGCGGTCGATGCCTCCGACTGCCCTTCGGGCACCGACGTGATGCCTGCGCGGATGATCTCAGCCATGTACGCGGCCTCGTTGAGGCCGAGACCGATGACCGCGAGCAGGAACGGGATGGACAGGTTCTGCAGGTCGAGGTGGAAGAACGACGGTCCGAACGGCACCCCGAGCTGGATGTGCTGATAGATCGTCGGGATCAGCCCCCAGAACACCAGCTGCACGTACACCGGCGTGCCGCGGAAGATCCACAGGAAAACCCATGCCACCGAACCGAATACGGGGTTCGGCGACAGTCGCATCACCGACAGGATCACGCCGAGCACGATGCCGAGCACCATCGCGTACACCGTCAGCTGCAGTGTGTTGAAGACACCGAGCATGATTCGGTCGTTGAACAGGTATTCGCCGTATGCCGACCAGCCGTAGGCCGGGTTGGTGGCCGCCCCGTAGATGAACAGGCCGACCAGGACGATGATGACGGCCGCCCCCACCCACCGCCAGGGATGACGAAGCGGTACCGCGTTGATGGCAGGTGGAGCCGGCTCGTCGACAGCCATATCGGTTAGCTGGTCCCCCCGTTGATGACCGGCTTGGTGATCATTCCGGCTTCGACGCCCCAGTTGCCGGCAATCGTCTTGTAGTCACCGGTCTGGATCAGGTGTTCGAGCGCCTTCTGCAGGGACGCGGCCAGCGGCGAACCCTTGGCGACCGGCCAGCCGTAGGGCGCCGAGTCGAAGATCTCGCCGGCGGCCTCGAGCTTGCCGTTGCTCTGCTTGATGGCGTACGCGGTCACCGGCGAGTCCGCCGACATCGCGTCGGCCTGGCCGAGCACCACCGCGTTGGTGGCGGCGTCCTGCCCGTCGAATTTCAGGATCTCGATAGCCGGCTTGCCGGCATCGGTGCACGCCTTGCTCTTCTTGGGGAGCTCGTCGGTTTCCTCGGTGGTGGTCGCCTGCACGGCGACCTTCTTGCCGCACGCGTTGTTCGGGTCGATCGGCGAGCCGGGCCGCTGCGCCCACATGATGCCCGCGTTGAAGTAGTCGACGAAGTCCACCGACTGCTGGCGCTCCTTGGTGTCGGTGAACGACGACATACCGACGTTGAAGGTGCCTTGCTGGATCGACGGGATGATCTTGGCGAAGTCCGCTTCGCGGAAGTCGGCAGTCAACCCCATCGTGGAGGCGATGGCGTTCATCAGGTCGACATCGAAGCCGACGATCTTGCCGCTGGAATCCTTGAATTCGTTGGGCGCGTAAGGGATGTTCACCCCGACGACCAGCTTGCCCGACTTCTTGATGTCGTCGGGAACAGTCGCGGCGATCTCATCGACCTTCTGCGCCTTGGCCGCGGTGGTCGCGGTCGACGGGCCTGCGCCGGAGTCATTCTTGCTGCTGCAGCCTGACAGGGCCATGGCACCCGCTACGGCCACCACTCCGGCGATGCGACACCATTTCTGCACGGTTGCCTCTTTCTCTCGACTGCATCCGGGCTGTCTTGCCCGAAAGTAATGGCCGGTCCCAGGTTTTGCACTGCCGGTAACGGAAGAGTAGTGGCAGCGTAACCAGTTAGCAGCGGAACCGGTCCGGTGAACTGCCCAAATACCGTGGATCGGCTTCGGGCTGTGCGACACTTCGGCCATGACAACCACCTCTGCCCCGCCGCTTCTGCCGCATCTGTGGAAGTCGGTCCTGCTGTCGGGCGTTCTGTCGCTCGCCCTCGGTATCCTGGTACTCGTCTGGCCGGGAATCTCCATCCTCGTCGCCGCGATCTTCTTCGGCGCCTACCTTCTGGTGACGGGCATCTCGCAGGTGTTCCACGCTTTCACCCTGCACGTGTCGGCCGGCGGCCGGGTCATGCTGTTCATCAGCGGCGCCGCGGCTCTGATCCTGGCGGTGCTGTGCTTCCGCAGCATTCAGAACTCCATTCTGCTGCTGGCGATCTGGATCGGCGTGGGCTTCATCTTCCGTGGCGTCGCCACCGCCGTGTCCGCGATCAGCGATCCGGATACCCCCGGCCGCGGCTGGGAGATCTTCGTCGGCGTCATCAGCCTCATCGCCGGCATCGTCGTGCTGGCGTCGCCGTTCCCGTCGCTGGCCACGCTGACCCTCGTCGTGGGCATCTGGCTGGTCGTGCTCGGCGTTTTGGAGGTGGTGGCCTCCTTCGGAATCCGCAAGGCCTCGAACAACCTCGGCGACCGAATCGCCGCCGCAGCGCCCTAGGATTCTCGTCACAAAGGCCAAAAGGCTCTAGCGCGAACGGCGCGGATCGCTACTACACTTTGTCGTAGATAGGCGATCCGCGCCTTTCGCGTTGGTTGGAGAGTTCGGCGATGAGCGCTCTTGACGTGTCCCGATGGCAATTCGGAATCACGACGGTCTACCACTTCATTTTCGTGCCGCTGACCATCGGGCTGGCCCCGCTGATCGCTGTCATGCAGACGATCTGGGTGCTCACCGACAACCCGGCCTGGTACCGGCTGACCAAATTCTTCGGCAAGATCTTCCTGATCAACTTCGCCATCGGTGTCGCGACCGGCATCGTCCAGGAGTTCCAATTCGGGATGAACTGGAGCGAATACTCCCGCTTCGTCGGCGATGTGTTCGGCGCACCGCTGGCGCTGGAGGGCCTGGTCGCGTTCTTCCTGGAGTCGACGTTCATCGGGTTGTGGATATTCGGCTG
The DNA here is from genome assembly GCA_021732005.1 of Mycobacterium sp. Lineage (GTDB taxonomy): Bacteria > Actinomycetota > Actinomycetes > Mycobacteriales > Mycobacteriaceae > Mycobacterium. Next base: position 96,572 of record JAKFVT010000032.1, read on the forward strand.
GACCCGACTCCCCCGCTGGCTGCATCTGACATCGATCTGGCTGGTGGCCATCGCGGTCAACCTGTCGGCGTTCTTCATCATCACCGCGAATTCGTGGATGCAGCACCCGGTGGGCACCCGGTTCAATCCGCAGACGGGTCGCGCCGAACTGCAGAGCATCGTCGAGTTGTTCACCAACAACACCGGAGTCGCCGCCTTCTGGCACGCGGTGACGGCGTCGTTCCTGACCGCCGCGACGTTCGTGGCGGCGGTCTGCGCGTGGTGGATGGTGCGGTCCAAAGGCGGTCCGGATGCCGTCGCGATGTACCGCCCGGGCGCGATCCTGGGCTCGCTGGTGGCGCTGGTCGCCTGTGTCGGTTTGTTCTTCACCGGCGACGTGCAAGGCAAGCTGATGTTCCACCAGCAGCCGATGAAGATGGCTGCCGCGGAATCGTTGTGCCACACCGAAACCGATCCCGCTTTGTCGCTTCTGACCGTCGGGACGCACAACAACTGCGACAGCATCACCCGCGTGATCGAGGTGCCCTTCGCGTTGCCGTTCCTGGCCGAGGGCAAGTTCAGCGGCGTGACGTTGCAGGGCACCAATGACCTTCAGCAGCAATATGAACAGAAGTTCGGTCCCGGGTGGTACGTCCCCAACTTGTTCGTCACCTACTGGGCGTTCCGCGCGATGATCGGCTTGATGGCGGTGCCACTGCTGTTCGCACTGGCCACGCTCTGGCTGACGCGCCGCGGCCGGGTGCCCGGCACTCGGTGGTATTCCCGCTTCGCGCTGTGGACGATCCCGACACCATTCCTGGGCGCGATCGCCGGCTGGGTGTTCACCGAGATGGGCCGTCAGCCTTGGGTGGTCGCGCCCAACCCCGACGGCGATCAACTGGTACGGCTGACCGTTCGGCAGGGCGTATCGCTGCACGGAGCCGGCCTGGTGTGGGTGTCGCTGATCTCGTTCACCCTGATCTATGCGGTGCTGGCGGTGATCTGGTTCTATCTGGTCCGTCGCTATGTCACCGCGGGCCCGCTCGAGCACGACGCCGAGCCGGCGCCGCCCACCCCACCCGGTGACGACGAAGTCGCACCTCTTTCTTTCGCGTATTAAGCCCGTCGCCTACTGAGGAGCCAACCATGGGGCTGCAACAGATTTGGTTCGTGATCGTGGCGGTGCTGTTCCTGGGCTTTTTCGTCCTGGAGGGCTTCGACTTCGGCGTCGGCATGGTGATGACCTGGCTGGGTCGGATCGGCAAGGGAGACGCAGAGACTCATCGTCGGGCGGTGCTGAACACGATCGGCCCGGTCTGGGACGGCAACGAGGTGTGGCTGATCACCGCGGGCGGAGCCATGTTCGCGGCGTTTCCGCACTGGTATGCCACCGTGTTCTCCACGCTGTACCTGCCGCTGCTGGTGATCCTGCTGTCGATGATCGCGCGCATCGTGGCCATCGAATGGCGCGGCAAGATCGACGATCCGAAGTGGCGCCGCTGGTGCGACATCGGCATCGCGACCGGGTCGTGGCTCCCGGCGATCCTGTGGGGTGTCGCGTTCGCGGTCCTGGTCAACGGACTCCCGGTGGGCCTGGACAAGAACGTCGCCGACCTCGCGGTGTCCGACGTGCTGAACCCGTACACCTTGCTTGGTGGGTTGGCCACCTGCTCGCTGTTCCTGTTCCACGGCGCGGTGTTCCTGGCCCTCAAGAGCGGCGGCGCGGTGCGCAGCGATGCCGTCGGGCTGGCCCGCACGCTCAGCGTGCCCGCGACCGTGCTGGTGGCCGCGTTCGGCGTGTGGACGCAACTGGCACACGGTAAGCCGTGGACCTGGGCGGTGCTGGCCATCGCCGTGATCGCCCAACTGGCCGCCGTCGCGGCCGCGTGGGCGGCGCGGGAAGGCTGGGCGTTCCTGGCGACGACGATCGTCGTCGCGGCGGTGGTGACATTGCTGTTCGGGTCGCTGTACCCCAATCTGGTGCCGTCGACCATCAGCCCGGCCTACGACCTGACGATCTTCAACGGTTCGTCCAGTCCGTACACCCTGAAGGTGATGACCTGGGCGGCCGCGATATTCACTCCGATCGTGCTGATCTACCAGGGCTGGACCTACTGGGTGTTCCGCAAACGCGTCTTCGCCGAGTCGATCCCGAAGTCCGTCGGCCTGCCACTGAGGCGCGTGCCCTGAGTTCCCAGCGCCGGTCGGGCCCGCTGGACCCACGTCTGTGGCGGGCTTCTCCGGCTGTGCGCCGGTATGTGGTCGCGACGGTCGGCTGCGGAACGCTGATCGCGGGCTGCGCGATTGCCGGCGCCGTGATCCTCGGCCATCTGGTGGCCGGTGTCATCACCGACCCGGCCACCCGCAGCCTCGGACATTGGGGCGCCGAACTGGCGATCCTGGCCGGGCTCTGGCTGTTTCGGGCACTGATCCTCCTGCTGCAGGGCCGGCTCGGTCAGCGTGGCGCCAGTGCGGTGATCGCCGACCTCGGCGGCCGGGTGCTGCGTACGGTTACCGCGCTGCCAGCCGGTGCGCGCGACGCCCAGCGCGACGACGCCGCAACCGTGATCACCAGCGGGCTCGACGGTCTTCGGCCGTATTTCACCGCGTATCTACCGGCGCTGTTCCTGGCAGCGATCCTCACGCCGGCCACCGTTGTGGTGATCGCGTTCAACGACTTTCAGTCCGCATTGATCGTGCTCGTCGCTCTGCCACTGATCCCGATCTTCATGGTGCTGATCGGGCTCGCCACCGCGGAGCGATCGGCCGCGGCGTTGGCGGCGATGACCACACTGCAGGCCCGGCTGCTGGATCTCATCGCCGGCATCCCCACCCTGCGCGACCTCGGCCGCGCCGACGGACCGGCGCAGCGCATCACCACACTCAGTGCCGCCCATCGGCGTTCGGCCATGGCCACCCTGCGCATCGCGTTTCTGTCGGCGCTGGTACTCGAACTCATCGCCACCCTGGGTGTCGCGCTGGTCGCGGTCAGCATCGGACTGCGACTGGTGTACGGCGAGATGAGCCTGGCCGCCGGGCTGACAGTGTTGTTGCTGGCGCCCGACGTGTTCTGGCCGCTGCGCCGAGTCGGCGTCGAGTTCCATGCCGCGCAGAACGGAAAGGCGGCTTCCGACAAAGCATTCGCCTTGATCGAGCAGAATCCCGCGCCGTTGGCGGGTACCGGCACCGTCGAGGCGGCGGGCGCGGAGATCGTCCTCGACGCCCTGAGTGTCGCCGGCCGGGACGGGATGTCACCGCACCGGCTGTCCGGCCGCATACTGCCGGGCAGCGTCACCGTGCTCACCGGCGCCAACGGCGCAGGCAAGACAACCACGCTGCTCGCGATAGCCGGACTGGTCAGCCCCACCCACGGTCGGATCACCGTTGACGGTGTCGACGTCGACGATCTGGACCGGACGGCCTGGTGGCGGCAGCTGGCCTGGCTGGCTCAGCGCCCGGTGATCATTCCGGGAACCGTCGCGGAGAACCTGGCGCTGTTCGGTGCACTCACCGATCCTCACGCCGCCTGCGACGCAGCCGGTTTCACCGAGGTGTTGGCCGCACTGCCGAACGGATCGGACACCGTGCTGGGCCGCGGCGGGGTTGGGTTGTCCCTGGGGCAACGTCAGCGGTTGGGCCTGGCCCGGGCACTCGGGTCTCGCGCGCCCGTGCTGCTGCTCGACGAGCCGACCTCACATCTGGACGAGGCCACCGAAGAGACTGTGCTGCAAGCGATCCGCGATCGCGCAGCAGGCGGATCCACCGTCGTGGTAGTGGCCCATCGAGACAGTGTGGTCCGGATCGCCGACCACGTCATCGCGGTGGAGGCCGATCACCATGCCCGCGTTTGACCGGCTCCGGCTGCTGCTGGCCATCGTGCTCGGCACGCTGGCGCTGGGCAGCGCACTGGCCCTGGCCGGGGTGTCCGCCTGGCTGATCACCCGCGCGTGGCAGATGCCGCTGGTGCTGGACCTGTCGATCGCCGTGGTGGCGGTGCGCGCACTGGGCATCTCGCGTGGGGTCTTCGGCTACTGCGAACGGTTGGCGTCTCACGACACCGCGCTGCGGGCGGCGGCCGGTGCCCGCGCCGAGATCTACCGCCGTCTGGCCCACGGCCCGGCCGACATCACGGCACGGCTGCACAGCGGTGACCTGTTGACCCGGGTCGGCGCCGACGTGGACACGCTCGCCGATGTCGCGGTTCGCGCCGCGGTCCCGATCGGCGTCGCGACCGTACTCGGCGTCGCCGCCACCGCCGTCATCGCGATGATCTCCCCCGCCGCTGCCCTCGTCCTCGCGGTGTGCCTGCTCATCGCGGGTGTGCTCGCGCCGGCATTGGCCGCACGCGCCGCGCGGGCGCAGGAAGCCGTCGCCCGCGCGCAACAATCGGACCGTGACATCGCCGCCGTCACCGCGCTCGAACATGCCGCCGAGCTGCGGGTGGCCGGCCGATTACCGGCCCTGATCGCCGAAGCCGAACAGCGCCAGCGGGATTGGGGCTCGGCGATCGACCGCGCGGCGGCACCCGCCGCCGCGGCGGCCGCGGTACCGACCCTGGCGATCGGAGCCAGCGCGATCGGGGCGGTCGTCGCCGGAATCGGCATCGCCGCGCACACCGCTCCCACCACGCTGGCGGTGCTGATGTTGTTGCCGCTCTCGGCGTTCGAGGCCACCGTCGCCCTTCCGGGCGCGGCAGTGGCCCTGACCCGCGCCCGGATCGCCGCGGCGCGCCTGCGCGAGCTGCTGCCGGCGGGAGCCACCCAATCCGACGTGGTCGTCACCCCACTCGCCGCGACACCGGTGCTGGCGGCCGACGTGCGTGCCGGCTATCCCGGCGGGCCGACGGGTCAGCATGTCGCTCTGACGCTGCAACCCGGTGCCCGGCTGGCGATCACCGGGCGCAGCGGCGCGGGAAAGACCGCACTGCTGATGACGCTGGCCGGGCTGCTGCCACCGGTCGACGGCGCGGCAACCATCGACGGGAAAGCGACGACCGAGCTCAACGAATCTCAATTGCGCAGCGCCGTTTGCTATTTCGCCGAAGACGCACACCTGTTCAACACCACCGTCCGGGACAACCTGTTGGTGGCGCGCGGCGACCGCACCGACGACGAGCTCACGGACTCATTGACCGCGGTGGGCCTCGACGATTGGCTGGCCGGACTGCCCGACGGACTGGGCACGGTGCTGATCGGCGGTGCGGCCGCGGTATCGGCCGGGCAACGTCGCCGGCTGCTGCTGGCCCGGGTATTGCTGTGCTCAGCACCGATCGTGCTCCTCGACGAACCTACCGAACACCTCGATGCCGCCGACGGCCAACGCATCCTGAACGCGTTGCTCGACGGCCGCCTGCTCGGCGCGCACCGCACCGTGGTGGTCGCCAGTCATCAACTTGGTATCGACATCACCTGTCCGCGACTATCGATCGGTGACGGCGGGTAACGTGCAATCCATGACTGAGCCCCCAGAGCAGGCACCTCAGCAGCC
>JAKFVT010000022.1 GCA_021732005.1 Mycobacterium sp.
CCCAGGACTTCATGTATCCGTCGATCAGCAACGGCTGCCTCAAGGACGGCGGCAATGTGATCGCGACCGCGATCTCCGTCGCCGGGCCGGCCAAGATCCCGACCCCGGGTCCGGCCGCCGGTCAGACCGCCTACGTCTTCACCGCGGTGGGCACTCCAGCCCCGGCCGCCGAGCAGAAGCTCCCGCTCAACGTCACCTGGGTCAACCTGACCAGCGGCAAGTCGGGCAGCGTCACGCTGAAGCCCAACCCGGACATCAATTCCGCGGGCCCGACCACGCTGACCGCCATCGCCGACACCGGCTCCGGCAGCATCATGTCGACGATCTTCGGCCAGGTCACCACTGTCGACAAGCAGTGCACCTTCATGCCGACAATCGGTTCGACCGTCGTCCCCTGAGGCCCGAAAAGCCGCGCTAGGGTTGGGATCGGCATTTCAACCCGACGGGGGTCGGTACCACATGGAGACGCTCGACCCACTTGACGCGATGATGCTGACGGCTGAGCTGATCTCCAGCCCGATGCACGTCGCCGTCGCGCTGATCATGACCCCGCCCGCCGAGACCTCGAGCACGACGTTCATCGACGAGCTCTACGAGCAGGCGCTGACCGCCTCCGACCCGGTCGACCCGCGGCTGCGCCGGCGCCCGCACCGCGGCGTGGACACCGGCGGCTTGTGGGTGTGGCGCGAGGTGGACGAGCTGGACATGCGCCACCACCTGCACCGGCTGACATTGCCGGCCGATGCGGGCACCGCGGAACTCTGGGAGCTGGTGTCGGAGTTGCACGCCGAGCCGCTCGACCGGTCGGCGCCCATGTGGATGGCGTATCTGATCGACGGGCTGGAGGGTGGCCGGCTCGCCCTGTACATCAAGATCCATCACATCGTGATCGACGGCGTCGCGGGCCTGAAGATGATCGCCGACTCGCTGTCGGAAGATCCGGCGCGGCGCGATATGCCGCCGTTCTTCGCCGACGCCACGCCCCCCGAACCGCCCCGTCGCCGCGGCCTCAATCCGCTGTCGATGGTGCGTGACGTCGCAGGTGTCGCGGCGTCTGGATTGAGTCTGGCCCGCAACGTCGCATCGGCGGAAGTGACCAACCTGGTCGGCGGACTGATCACGCCCACGATCGCGGCACCGTTCGGCGCGCCGCACACCCGGTTCAACACCAAGCTGAGCCATCAACGGGCCTTTGCGGCAACCAGCTTGGACCACAACAGAATTCGCGCTATCCAGCACGCAGCCGGTGTCACCGGCAACGACGTCGTGACGGCGTTGGTCGCCGGTGTGCTGCGGGAGTGGCTGACCGCACAGGACGAACTCCCCGAGCAGTCGCTGGTGGCGCTGTGCCCGGTGACGGTGCGCGAGCGCGACGCCGCCCCGGGCGACAACGGGCACGGCAACCAATTCGGCCTCGGGCTGTGTCCGCTGGCGACGAACCGCGACGACCCCGCGCAGCGACTGCGGCTGGTCCACGAGGCGATGGCGGGGGTCAAGTACCAGGTCGCGGCTCGGGGCCCGGGCGCGATGCTGATGGTCCTGATGCCGGCTGTCGTGCCGACGGCGCTGGCACCGCTGCTGCCGTTCAGCTCGTGGGTGCGGCCCAGTTACAACCTGCCGATTTCGAACGTGCCGGGGCCGCCCAGGCAGTGTTACCTCAACGGCGCCAGCGTCGACGAGATCTACCCAGTGTCAGTGGTCTACGACGGGATGGCGCTCAACGTCACGTTGTGCTCCTACGCCGACCGGATCGGCGTCGGGTACATCGCCGACCGTGAGGTGATGGCCGACGTCGAGGACCTCATTCCGCTGACCGAAACCGCGCTCGCGGAACTCGAGGCCGCCGTCGGGGTGACCTGACCGCATCGAGATAGAACTGAGAGCGAATAATTTCGGCGAAACGTCGCTCTCAGTTCTGACTCGATGGCGGTGCCTAGTAGGCCATGAACAGGATTTCGTCCCGGCCGTAATCCATGCCGGGGTGCGCCGCGGCGAGGTGCTGCTTGGTGAGGTCGACGAGTTCGTCCTCGTCCTTTGCGCTGATCGCTTCGCCACACGGGCAGTTGATGTGAGTCTTCATGCTTCCTCCTATTTCGTGGCTGAGCCGATGGCTCAGGCCTTCGCCTTGGCTGCGGCCTTCATCTTCTTCTTGTACGCCCTGACTTCCTCGAGCGACCCCTTGTCGACCACATCGGCGATCGACATGTGGGTGCCGGCCTTGCCGTAGTCACCGGCCGCCTCGCGCCAGCCCTTGGGGGTGACGCCGTACTGCTTGCCCAGCAGGGCCAGGAAGATCTTGGCCTTCTGCTCACCGAAGCCGGGCAGCGCCTTCAGCCGGCGCAGCACCTCGGCGCCGTCGGGGTCGCCGTCGAGCCACAGCCGGGCGGCGTCGCCGTCGTAGCGGTCGACGATCTCGCGGGCCAGGTCCTGCACACGCTTGGCCATCGATCCCGGAAACCGGTGCACCGCAGGGGTTTTCGAGAACTCTTGAGTGAACTGCTCGGGGTCGCAGTCTGCGATCAGCCGGGGGTCGATGCCGCCGATCCGCTCGGCGATCTTGCGGGGCCCGGCAAATGCCGTCTCCATCGGGATCTGCTGATCCAGCAGCATGCCGGTCAGCAGCGCGAACGGATCCTCACTCAACAGGTCGTCGGACGCGGGATCTCCGGTGAGCTGCAATCTCGCCATGGCCGACAGTCTAGGACGACGATCGGATCCGTTCGGGTATCTGGGCCGCTCAGGTGTGCAATCGTGAATGCATGAGACGGGTGATTGCTCCTGCGGTCGCGGCGGTCGTGGCCGCTCTCGCCTTGGCAGGCACCGCGCACGCGATACCGGATCAGGGCACCCCCGAGTTCGACCTCTACATGCAGGGCCTGGCCCGCAACGGCTACAACCTGAATCCCGACACCGCGTGGCGCGTCGCACATCAGGCGTGCATCGGCGGCATACCGGGATACATCGGCCTGGAGCTGGCGGCGCAAGGCGTGATCGGCCCCGGAGCGCAGGAGCGGGTGTTCGACGTAGCCCGGAAGTACGCCTGCCCCGTCCAGTAGGCGAGGCGCCGAGATGTCGGGTGCGGTAGCGCTCGCGCTGGCGGTAGCGCTCGCCGCGGTCGCATTGATCGTCGGCGCGATCGCCGTGCTGACCCGCAGCGTGGTCACCACACCGGCGGAACGTACGGTGCACGCCGCGCTGCACACCGCCTCGCTGGCGGCGCGCTCGCTGCGCAAGGGTTTGGACGCCGACTCCGCGGCGGGCGCCGCCCCGCACCTGCGGGGGCTCACCGGCTCTGACGGGGTCGCGATCTACGACGGCGATACCGACCTGCTGGCACTCGATCCGCCTGGTGACGCCTTGTGGACGCCGGCCATCCTGGAGGTCTGTCACCACACCGCGCGCGACGCAATCTCCGGGCAGCGCCGGGTGCTCGCCCGCGACCAGACTCCCGCGGTGGTGGCCCAGCCAATGCTCGACGACGACGGCATGGTGATCGGCGTGCTCGTCGTTGTCAACACCGCCGAACCGTCGCCGGGCATGCTGGGTGCGGTCGCCGAGGTCGCGCGCTACGCCGCCAGCCAACTCGAGCTGGCCGAGCTCGACGCGTCGCGGGCCCGCCTCGACCGGGCCGAGGTGCTCGCGCTGCGCGCCCAGATCAGTCCGCATTTCATCTACAACGCGCTCAACACGATTGCCTCGTTCGTCCGCACCGACCCCGACCGGGCTCGCGACCTGATCCTGGAGTTCGCCGACTTCACCCGCTATTCGTTTCGCTCCGCCGGCCCGTACACGGCGCTGGCCGACGAGCTGCGCAACATCGATCGCTACCTCACCCTCGAGCGTGCGCGGTTCGGTCCCAACCTGTCGGTGACCCTGCAGATCGCTCCCGAGGTGCTGACCGTCGTGGTGCCGTTCCTGGCGCTGCAGCCGCTGGTCGAGAACGCGGTGCGCCACGGCCTGGCCGGGCGCCAAGGCGGATCGATCGAAATCGTCGCTCGCAACGAGGGTTCCGACTGCGTCATCAGCGTGGAGGACGACGGCATCGGCATGGATCCTCAAGCCCTGCGTTCCGGGCACGGCGACGTCCTGGGCGACGGAGAGCAGGCAGCCCACGTCGGGCTGAGCAATGTCGACCATCGCCTGCGCGCTGCGTTCGGCAACGACTACGGTCTGGTGGTCGAGACGGCCCCGGGTGCGGGCACGAAGGTGATCATGCGAGTGCCCAAGTTCCGCGCGGGCGTACGGGTTTAAGGAGAACCATGGCAGGGCTGTGGGTGCTGGCGGTCGACGACGAAGCCCCGGCGCTCGACGAGCTCACATACCTGCTCGGCGAGCATCCCGACGTCGCCGAGGTGACCGGCGCCGGCGATGCCACGTCGGCGTTGCGCATCATCAACGAGCGCACCGTGGACGCGATCTTCCTCGACATCAACATGCCGGGGCTCTCCGGCCTCGAATTGGCCAGCGTGCTGGGCAATTTCGCTCACCCGCCTGCTGTCGTGTTCGTGACCGCGCACGACGACAAGGCGGTGGCCGCCTTCGAGGTAGGCGCGCTGGACTATCTGCTCAAACCGATTCGCAAGGAGCGCCTCGACGAGGCGGTCCGCCGGGTGGTGTCCGCACGCGCCGCAGAGCCGGCCCCACCCCCCGACGAGCCGCAGGCCGACACCATCCCGGTCGAGCTCGGCGGAGTCACCCAGCTGGTGCGCTGCGACACCATCGGCTGGGTCGAGGCCGAAGGCGACTACGCCCGCCTGCACGCCGCCTCCGGCTCGCATCTGGTGCGAATTCCGTTGAGCACCTTGGAAGACCGCTGGCGCAGCCGCGGGTTCCAGCGGGTACACAGGTCCTATCTCGTCGCACTGAACATGGTGACCGGGCTGCGCACCTCCGGCGCCTCCACGATGGTGCGGTTGCGCGCCAACGGGGCGTCGGCGCCGGTCGAGCTTCCGGTCAGCCGCCGCCAGGCCCGCGAACTGCGCGACCGGCTGATCCGCGACCCGATGCGGACCTTCCGGCCGGGGACGGCCGATGACTAGGCCGGGCCGCCCGCAGCGCGAGCGTGTCGTGCTGGCCCACCGGCGCGGCAGCCGCCTGGTGCACACCCGCGTGGAGGTGCAGGAGCAGACCGAGGTCGGCGACGCGCTGGTGCGCGGACTGATGCGCGCCCAGCTCGGTTTGGCGCTGCGACTGGCCGCCGTGGTGGCGGGCGGGATGGCGGCGCTGCCGTTGCTCAACGCAGTGTTCCCAGAACTGTCCGCCGCCACCATATTCGGCGTTCGGCTGAATTGGCTGACTCTGGCGGTGCTGGTCTATCCGGCGCTCTACGCGGTCGGCCGGCTGTTCATCAAGCTGGCCGAACAAGGCGAACGCGACTTCATGGGCGTCGTCGACGATGTGCCCGATGTCGCCGGCCCGGCGGCTCCGGTAGGTCCGCCATGAGCGGATCGACGGCGACGGCTCTGACCGCAGGTGGCTTGCTGGTCGCCGCGGTGGCGACGGTGGCCGTCGGCGCCTACGGTGTTCGGCTGTCGCGCACCACATCCGACTTCCTGGTGGCGTCCCGTACTGTCGGCCCGCGATGGAATGCCGCCGCGATCTCGGGTGAATACCTTTCGGCTGCCTCGTTTCTCGGGGTCGCCGGCTTGATCGCCAAGTACGGCGCCGACGCGCTCTGGTACCCGGTCGGCTTCACCGCGGGCTACCTGGGTCTGCTGCTGTTCGTCTCCGCTCCCCTGCGCCGCTCCGGCGCCTACACCGTGCCGGATTTCGCGGAGTTCCGGCTCGGCTCGCCGAGGGTGCGCCGGGTCGCGATGCTCGTGGTCGTGACGGTCTGCATCTTCTATCTCGTTCCCCAGTATCAGGGCGCCGGACTCGCCCTGAAAGCCCTTCTCGGCGTGCCTGTTTGGATCGGACCGCTGGCGGTCGGCGGGATCGTGATCGCCAACGTCGTCGGCGGCGGCATGCGCTCGATCACGTTCGTCCAGGCCTTCCAGTACTGGCTGAAGCTGACCGCGGTCGCGGTGCCCGCGTTGGCACTGCTCATGCACTTCGGGCACGAACACCCCGCACTCGGCGGCCCGCTCCCACCCACGGTGGACCAGCCGACCGTCGTCAGCATCGACACCGACGTGGTGGTCACGGTCGCCGACCCGGCCGGCGTGACGGTGACCGGGCCGACCCACAGCGGCGCGCTGCACAGTCCCGGCGAATACCGGCTGCAGAAGGCCACCACCCTGACGCTGGCTGCGGGAGCTCAGACCCCCGTCGTCGTCGGCGCACCCGCCAACGGCTCGGCGTGGATCGTCAGCGGCGGTGGGTTGGGCGGGAAACATCCTCTCTACCAAGTGTTTTCCATCATGGTGGCAACATTCCTCGGCGCCATGGGCCTCCCCCATGTGCTGGTCCGCTTCTACACCAACACCGACGGGCGCGCCGCGCGTCGAACCGCGCTGAGCGTGATCGCCCTGCTGTCGCTGTTCTATCTGTTCCCCGTGCTGCTCGGGGTGTTCGCCCGGTTGTATGTGCCTCAGTTGCTCATCACCGGCAAGGCCGACGCCGCGGTGCTGCTGCTGCCGTCGGCCGCCATCGCCGGGCTGCCCGGCGAACTGCTCGGCGCGCTGGTCGCGGCCGGCGCCATCGCAGCCTTCCTGGCGACCTCGTCCGGTCTGCTGGTCAGCATCGCCGGTGCGCTGTCCACCGACGTGCTGCGCGGCCGGGTCCGCGACTTCCGGATGGTGGCGCTGATCGCCGGCCTGATCCCGATTCCGCTCTCGGTCGTCGCGCCGGTCCTGGAGCTGTCGCGCGGTGTGGGTCTGGCGTTCGCCGTCGCGGCGTCCACTCTGTGCCCGCTGCTGGTCCTCGGCATCTGGTGGCGTGGGCTGACCGCGGCCGGGGCGATCGCCGGGTTGGCGGTCGGCGCCCTGGCCTCCGGTCTGGCCATCCTCGTCGCGATCACCGGCTGGGTCGGCGACGACGTGCTCGGCGGCTGGCTGACGACGCTGATCGGCTACCCGGCCGCCATCACCGTTCCGCTGGCGTTCGCGACGATGGTGCTCGTCAGCCGCATCACCCGGACCGACGTGCCCCCCGATGTGGCACGCATCTTCGCCCGCATGCATGTGCCGGAGCGCCTCGGCATGGGTCTGGAACGAGTCCCGCGCGGCTGAGCCAACCGTTCAGCGCCGACCGACAACCGTTCAACGCATGGTCCGCGCGCGCTCTAGGACTGTGATGCACCTCTCAATAGCCTGTGAACACGACCGGAGTTCACACCTTTTCGAGCTGAGGAGCACGCGGTGTCCACAACCGACCTGCCGCCACGGGAGACCCATCCCAGCGGGGCCCAATACCTGGCCATGCAGGCCAGTCCTGAGTTTCAGGAGCTGCGCCGCACACTGCGCCGCTTCGTGTTTCCCACCACTGCCTTCTTCCTGATCTGGTACGCCACCTATGTGCTGCTGGGTGCCTTCGCCCACGACTTCATGGCGATCAAGGTGTGGGGCAACATCAACGTCGGGCTGCTCATCGGTCTGGGCCAATTCGTGACGACGTTCCTCATCACGGGCCTCTACGTGCGGTTCGCCAATCGGGAACTCGACCCGCGCGCCGAGGCCATCCGCACCGAGATGGAAGGCACCGCCAAGTGAGCACCACCGTCCTCGCCGAGGCAGCCCGAATCGGCAATCCGGTCATCAACATCAGCATCTTCGTGGCCTTCGTGCTCATCACGTTGTTCATCGTGATCCGCGCCGGCCGCTCCAACACCAACGCCACCGAGTTCTTCACCGGCGGCCGAGCGTTCTCCGGGCCGCAGAACGGCATCGCCATCGCCGGTGATTATCTTTCTGCGGCAAGCTTTCTCGGCATCGCCGGCGCCATCGCGGTGTACGGCTATGACGGCTTCCTCTATTCGATCGGCTTCCTGGTGGCCTGGCTGGTCGCCCTCCTGCTGGTCGCCGAATTGCTGCGCAACACAGGCAAATTCACGATGGCCGACGTGTTGAGCTTCCGGCTCAAGCAGCGGCCGGTGCGGGTCGCCGCGGCCACCTCGACGCTGACGGTGTCACTGTTCTACCTGCTGGCCCAGATGGCCGGTGCCGGTGGCCTGGTCGCGCTGCTGCTCGACGTCCACGGCCGCACCGCCCAGTCCTTGGTGATCGCGGTGGTCGGCGTGCTGATGATCGTCTACGTCCTGGTCGGCGGCATGAAAGGCACCACCTGGGTACAGATCATCAAGGCCGTCCTGCTGATCGCAGGTGCGGCAATCATGACGGCCATGGTGCTGGTCAAGTTCGGCCTGAACTTCTCCGACATCCTGGGTTCGGCGCAGCAGATGGTGCATGAGGCCACCACAAAGGGCGTCGCCAGCCGTGACGTGCTGGCCCCCGGGGCCCAGTACGGCGCCAACACCACCTCGAAGATCAACCTGCTGTCGCTGGGGCTGGCGCTGGTGCTGGGCACTGCGGGCCTTCCGCACGTGCTGATGCGCTTTTACACGGTACCGACGGCGAAAGAGGCTCGTCGCTCGGTGGTGTGGGCGATCGGTCTGATCGGCGCCTTCTACCTCTTCACCCTGGCGCTGGGCTACGGCGCGGCCGCGATGGTCGGGCCCGACAAGATCCTGGCGGCTCCCGGCGGACAGAACTCGGCCGCACCGCTGCTCGCATTCCAACTCGGCGGGGTGATCCTGCTCGGCGTCATCTCGGCGGTAGCCTTCGCCACCATCCTGGCCGTGGTCGCGGGTCTCACCATCACCGCCTCGGCGTCCTTCGCCCACGATGTCTATGCCAGCGTGCTCAAGAGTCACAAGGTGACCGAGGAGGAACAGGTCAAGGTCTCCCGGATCACCGCGGTGGTGCTCGGTGTCGCCGCGATCGGACTGGGCATCCTGGCCAACGGCCAGAACGTCGCGTTCCTGGTGGCGCTGGCGTTCGCGGTGGCGGCCTCGGCCAACCTGCCGACCATCGTGTACTCGCTGTACTGGAAGCGGTTCAACACCCGCGGCGCGCTGTGGAGCATGTACGGCGGCCTGATCAGCTGCCTGGTGCTGATCGTCTTCTCGCCGGCAGTCTCGGGCAACAAGACCGCGATGATCCCCGGCGCCAATTTCGACTGGTTCCCGCTGGCCAACCCCGGCATCGTGTCGATCCCGCTGGCGTTCGTCCTCGGCATCGTCGGAACGCTGACGTCGAAGGACGCGGGCGATCCGGAGCTCAACGCGGAGATGGAGGTCCGGTCGCTGACCGGTGTGGGCGCGGAGAAGGCCACGCACCACTAGGCCCTGACGAATATTGAGGTGAGAATCTCGCCGGGTCCGGGAATGGTGTGGGTGTGCCGACGACGTTGACCCACCTATGACCCCGAGTCGCTCCGCTCCAGCCCGCCGGATCCCATGACCCGGACCCGGCGAGGTTTCGCCTTCGCCCTGTTGGCCTACGCGTTCGCCGCGATCATGGTCGGCACCACGCTGCCGACTCCCCTGTACGCGCTGTACTCGGAGCAGATGCACTTCGCGGTGCTGACGACGACCGTCATCTACGCCACGTACGCCGGCGGAGTGTTGTTCGCGCTGCTGGTGTTCGGCGGCTGGTCCGACGCCATCGGCCGACGGCCGGTGCTGCTGGCCGGCGTCGGCGCTGCGCTGGCCAGTGCGGTGGTGTTCCTGTTCGCGGATTCGGTGCCCGAGCTTCTCGTGGGCCGGGTGCTGTCCGGGTTGTCGGCGGGCGTCTTCACCGGCACCGCCACCGCGGCGGTCATCGAAGCCGCGCCGCCGAACTGGCGGACCCGCGCCGCGGCGGTGGCGACCATCGCCAACATCGGCGGCCTCGGCACCGGGCCCATCCTGGCCGGCATCCTGGCGCAGTACGCGCCGAGCCCACTGAAGCTCACCTACCTCGTCCACATCGGGTTGATGGTGCTGGCCGCGGTCGCGATCCTGTCGGTGCCCGAGACGTCGAGCCGAACCGGAAAGCTCGGGTTGCAACGGCTTTCGGTGCCGCCCGAGGTGCGGTCGGTGTTCATCACCGCCGCGCTGGCCGCCTTCGCCGGTTTTGCCGTCACCGGCTTGTTCACCTCGGTGGCGCCGTCCCTGCTGACCAACGTCATCGGGATCGGCAATCATGCGCTGGCCGGTTTGATGGCCGGCTCGATCTTCGGCGCCTCGGCGATCGCGCAGATCGCCGGGACCCGCATCGCACCGCAACGCGCGGTGGCGCTGGGCTGCGCCATCCTCGCGGTCGGTATGGGCATTCTGGTTGCCGCGCTGCACTATTCGTCGCTGGTCGGCCTGATCGCCGCGGCCGTGGTGGCCGGCGTCGGCCAGGGCATCAGCTTCAGCCGCGGCTTGGCTGCGGTCGCCGAATGTACTCCGGCCGAGCGGCGAGCCGAGGTCAGTTCCACCTATTTCGTGGTGGCTTACATCGCGATTTCGATCCCGGTGATCGGAGAGGGTTTCGCCGCGCAGGCATGGGGGCTGCGCACCGGCGGCACTGTGTTCGCGGTCGCGGTCGGGGTGCTGGCCCTGGCCTGCCTGGCGGCCATCCTCTGGCAGGAATCACGCCCTGCGGCAGAGCTTTCCGAGCAGGCGGCCGGCTAGCCGCTCTTGCGGCGGAATTCCCGGCGGTTCTCCACCGGCCCGTGCGAGCGCGGTTGCTTGGGGCCGCTGTCGGTATGCGCTGACCCGCCCGCCGACTTCGCCTTCTTGCGCTCCAGCGCTTCACGGAACTTGCGCTTGTTGTCGTCCTGCGGTTCGGACTCTGATTCGGCCATAGCTGCAGGGTAGCGCCTCAGCGAATACCCGGCGGCATCCCATACACATGCGAGATCGGCAGCGTCAGCAACACCCGGCGGTCGGTGACCATGGCGCGTCGGTAGTCGTCCCAGTCCGGATGCTCACCGGCGACATTGCGGTACAGCGCGATGAGCGCTTCGACGGTGTCATCGTGTGGTTCCGCGGCGGGCGGGGTGAGGGTGGCGTTGCCGTCGGCGACGGCATAGGACCAGCCGTCGTCGGAGGACACCAGGATCGAGGCCCGCGGGTCGCGGCGCAGATTGCGGGTCTTGGCCCGCGGTTCGGTGATGGACACTTCGACGACGAGGTTGCGCCGGTCGAAGTGGTACGTCACGTTGGACAGCTGCGGGCGGCCGTCACGTTTGATGGTCGCGAGCACGCCCAGTGAATTGCCCGCGATCACCGCCAGCAGTTTGTCGTCGAACACCTGACGGGACATCCCCCGAGCCTACGTCGCTAGCATCGAGAACATGACCCGCTACGCGGCTTTCCTGCGCGGTGTGAACGTGAGCGGAACGACCATGAAGATGGCCGATGTCGCCGAGGCCCTCACCGGCGCCGGTTTCACCGACGTGCGCACCATCCTCGCCAGCGGCAACGTGTTGCTCGACAGCAGTGCCGCTGCCACGACGGTGCGCACGAAAGCCGAAGCGGCACTTCGGGATGCGTTCGGCTACGAGGCCTGGGTGCTGGTCTACGACCTCGACACCGTGCGCGCCATCGCCAACGGCTATCCGTTCGAACGCGAGGTCGAGGGGTATCACTCGTACGTGACGTTCGTCAGCGACCCAGCTGTGCTCGACGAACTCGCCGCCCTGGCGGGCGAGGCCGGTCCGAAGGAGAAGATCGAACGCGGTGACGGCGTCCTGTACTGGCAGGTCCCCAAGTCCTCGACGCTGGACTCGGCCATCGGTAAGACGATGGGTAAGAAGCGCTACAAGTCGTCGACCACCACGCGCAACTTGCGCACTCTGGCGAAGGTACTGACATGACAACGGAAAAGATCGACGCCAGCCAGCTGGGCGGCGTCTCCGAGACCGCGCTGCTGACCCTCAACGGCCGCGCCCACCAGGCCGGCCTGCCGGGCGCGATCCTGCACGACCCGATGGCCATCGAACTGCGCGACTCGATCGACTTCGACTTCGACAAGTTCGGTCGCAAGGGCCAGGAGATGGCGCTGCGCTCGCTGGCCGTCGACTCCTGCGCGGTCAGCTATCTGCGCACGCACCCGCAGGCCACCGTCGTCGCGCTGGCCGAAGGTTTCCAGACCAGCTTCTGGCGGTTGAGCGACGCCATCGGGGATCCCCAGTTCCACTGGGTGTCGGTGGACCTGCCGCCGGTGATCGAGCTGCGGCAGCGCCTGCTGCCGTCATCACCGCGAATCACCGCGCTGGCGCAGTCCGCGCTGGACTACAGCTGGATGGACCGGGTGGATACCGCCAACGGGGTGTTCATCACCGCCGAAGGTCTGTTGATGTATCTGCAGCCGAACGAGGCGATGGATCTTATTGCCCAGTGCGCCAAGCGTTTTCCGGGTGGTCAGATGTTCTTCGACGTGCCACCGGTGTTCGTCAAGAAGCTTGCCCCGAAGGGCATGAAGTCCTCGAAGCACTATCGCGTCCCCCCGATGCCGTTCAGCCTGACCACCGTCCAGCTGGCCGACCTGGTGAACACGGTGCCGGGGATCACCGCGGTCCACGACATCCCGATGCCGAAAGGCCGCGGTTTCTTCTTCGACAAGGTGTGGCCGGCGATCTGGAACTTCGGCCCGACGAAGCGCTTCCGCGGCTCCTACACCCTGCTCGAATTCGGCTAGGGCTGGAATTCGGCTGACGGCTCAGCCGAACGCGTTGTCCAGATATTGCAGCGCCTCCTGCTTGCCCAGTCCCAGCGCACGGGCAGCTTCAACGTAGGCGTGGGCCGCCGCGGCCATCGCGGCGTCGGCCGGATCGGCGCGGGCCACGAACGTTCCGAAGCGTCCGCGGGTTTCGACGATGCCTGCGGTTTCCAGTTCCCGGTAGGCCCGCGCGACAGTGTTGACTGCCAGATTCAACTGACCGGCCAGCTCGCGCACCGTCGGCAGCCTGGTGCCCGGCGAGAGTCGCCCGTCCCGGATCCCCTCGATGATCTGTGTTCTGAGCTGATCAAACAGCGGCCGCGTGGCCTGTCCGTCGACGCGTAACCAGACCCCCAAATCCGACACATGCTAAGTATCGCCTAGACCGGCTATTTTGGGGGATGTGCGTATCGCGGTACTGAGCGGGGCGGGGATCTCCGCCGAGAGCGGCGTGCCGACGTTCCGCGACGACAAGACCGGTTTGTGGGCCAAGTACGACCCCTACGAACTGTCGAGCACAGACGGTTGGCAGAACCACCCCGAACGGGTGTGGGCCTGGTATCTGTGGCGCCATCACCTGGTGCAGCAGGTCGAGCCCAACGACGGGCATCGCGCGGTGGCGGCCTGGCAGGACTACGCCGAAGTTTCGGTGATCACCCAGAATGTCGACAATCTGCATGAGCGCGCGGGTAGCAACCCGGTGCATCACCTGCACGGCAGTCTGTTCGAGTTCTGGTGCGACACCTGCGGTTCGCGTTACCACGGTCTACTGCCGGACATGCCCGAGCCCGAGCTGGAGAAGATGCCGCCGCAATGCGAATGCGGCGGGCTGGTCCGTCCCGGCATCGTCTGGTTCGGCGAACAGCTGCCCGACGAGCCGTGGCAAGCCGCCGTCGAAGCGGTGGCCACCTCCGACGTCCTGGTGGTGGTCGGCACGTCCGGGATCGTCTATCCGGCCGCCGGCCTGCCGGATGTGGCGCTGGCCCGCGGCGCCGTCGTCGTGGAGGTCAATCCCGAGCCGACTCCGTTGTCGACGAATGCGACGCTCACGATCCGGGAGTCGGCCAGCACCGCGCTGCCGACGCTGCTGCAGCAGTTGCCCGAATTGTTGAAGAACTAGTTCTTCGTCGCCCGTCCCAATGCGACCTCCTGCACCGGCAGGGGCACCCATGCCGGGAACTGCGCCTCGCGGCGTGCGGTCTCGATGACGAATCCGGCGCCCGAGATCGTGCGCTCGGTGTCGCGGTGGGTGTGGCAGTTGCCTGCGAACCGCGGCCAGATCGTGGCGTCGGCCAGCCGCTGCAGTTGACCGCGCCACCCGCCGGCGGCGATGTGCTCGAAGTAGCGCAGCTCGCCGCCCGGCTTCAGCACGGAGTTGAGTTGCCGCAGCACACCGTCGGGGTCGGCGACCGAGCACAGCACCAGCGAGCACACCACCGCGTCGAAGGGTTCGGCCGCAGGCATGGTCTCGATGGTCGACTCGACCACGGTGACGGGAACCCGAGCCGCTTCGGCGGCCTGCTTGGCCAGTGGCGCGAGGCGGGTTTCCGGCTCCAGCGCGACCACCTCGGTCACCGTGTCGGGGTAGAACTCGAAGTTGGTTCCGGTGCCCGCACCGACCTCCAGGACACGCCCGCGCAGCCCTGAGAGATTCTCTCGGCGGAGCCTGCGCATGGCCTGTGACTCGTGGGCGGACAACACCGTCCAGAAGCGGGCGAAAAACGGGTTGTCGACGGTCTGCTGTGACATGTCTGTGATGTCCTCCCTGCTCAGAGCCACCCTAGTCGCAGGCGGTTTTTGGCTCCACGTGTGACCAACCTGACTATTGAGTAAGGCACGACCTGACTCGGGAGTAAGAATTGCCAGGAAACTCCGAATCGGGGCTCAAAGATTCCTTAATGGCGACTCATAGAGTCCTGGGTATGTGGATCGACGACACCAGTGCAGATGTCATCAAAATCGATTTCGATGCGCTGTATCACGGCGACTTCCTCGTGGAGGGTGACACCTCCGAGCAGTTCGAGGACAAGCCCCCGCTCGCCAACGCGAGCTAGAGCGCAGCGCCAAACGGCGCCCCACCGCTGATGCGGTGACGCGCCGTCCGGAGCTTTGATGTGGGTAGTGCCCGCCTGGGATCAGGCGGGCACTTTTGCGTCTTGACTGTCGATCATTCCCGCCAGCCGTCCACCGATGATCTCTTCGGCTTCGGAGACGATCCGGGAGATCAGCTCATCACAGGTCGGGATGTCGTTGATCAAGCCCATCGCGGTGCCGACGGTCCAGATGCCGGCGTCGATGTCGCCGTCGTCGAACACCTTGCGGCCGCGCACGCCGGCGACCAGATCCTTGACGTCCTCGAACTGCCCGCCGCCCTTGAGGATGTCCACGACCTCACGCGAGACGACGTTGGAGGCCACCCGGGCGGTGTTGTGCAGGCTGCGGAAGATCAGCTCGGTGCCGCGCTCGTCGCCGGCCACGATCGCTTCCTTGACGTTCTGGTGGATGCAGGACTCCACCGTGCACATGAAGCGCGAGCCCATGTTGATGCCGTCGGCACCCAGCGCCAGCGCGGCCACCAGGCCACGCGAATCGGCGAAGCCGCCGGAGGCGATCATCGGGATCTCGATCTTCTCGGCGGCAGCCGGGATCAGCACCAGGCCCGGGACGTCGTCCTCACCGGGGTGTCCGGCGCACTCGAACCCGTCGATGCTGATGCCGTCGACCCCGAGGCTCTGGGCCTTGACCGCGTGCCGCACCGACGTGCACTTGTGCAGCACCTTGATGCCGTTGTCGTGGAACATCGGCAGGTGCGGTGCCGGGTTGGACCCGGCGGTCTCAACGATCTTGATGCCGGCGTCGACGATCACCTGGCGGTACTCGTCGTAGGGCGGCGGGTTGATGGCCGGCAGGATCGTCAGGTTCACCCCGAACGGCTTGTCGGTCATGTCCCGGGTGCGGGCGATCTCGTTGGCCAGATCCGCCGGGGTCGGCTGCGTGAGCGCGGTGATGAATCCGAGTCCGCCCGCATTGGCAACGGCGGCAACGAGTTCCGCGCGACCGACCCACTGCATGCCGCCCTGGGCGATCGGGTGCTCGACACCGAAGGTCTCGGTGAACTTGGTCTTGATCGTCATCAGCGGGGCGCCATCCGGATCGCCCCGTCCAGACGGATCACCTCACCGTTGAGCATCGGGTTCTCGACGATGTGCACGGCCAGCGCGCCGTACTCGTCGGGGTCGCCGAGGCGGGCCGGGTGCGGCACCTGCTGGCCGAGCGAACGCTGCGCCTCCTCGGGCAGCGAACCGAGCAGCGGGGTCTTGAACAGGCCCGGGGCGATGGTGCACACCCGGATCAGGCTGCGCGACAGGTCGCGTGCGATCGGCAGGGTCATGCCGACCACGCCACCCTTGGACGCCGAGTAGGCAGCCTGTCCGATCTGGCCGTCGAAGGCCGCGACCGAGGCGGTGTTGATGATGACGCCGCGCTCCTCGCCCTTCAGGGGCTCGGTCTTGGCGATCCGCTCGGCGGCCAGTCGCAGCACGTTGAAGGTGCCGATCAGGTTGACCTCGACCACCTTCTTGAAGCCGTCCAGCGGGAAAGGACCGTCCTTGCCCAGGGTCTTGATGGCGTTGCCGATGCCGGCGCAGTTGACGTTGATTCGCACCGGGCCGAGCGACTCGGCGATGTCCAGCGCCTTGGTGACGGACTCTTCGTCGGTGACGTTGGCGGCGACGAACTTGGCGCGCTCCCCCAGCTCGGCGACGACTTCTTCACCCTTGAGGTCGATGACGACCACCGAGGCGCCCGCGTCGAGCAGCCGCTTGGTAGTGGCCAGGCCCAGACCTGAGGCACCGCCGGTGACGACGGCTACGGCGTCCTTGATCTCCACGAATGGTTTCCTTTCAGATACGTCGACCTACTGGTTGGTTGGGGACTATACCCAGTCGCGCAGGACTGCCTCGTTGTCGGCTCCCGGTACGCCGGGTGCGGCCGGGGTGTCGAGCGCAGTCCGGGAGAACCGGGGGGCGGGAGCGGGGAACGTCGAGCCCGCTTCGGTGTAGAAGGTCTTGCGCTCGGTGTTGTGCGGTTCGGTGTCGACCTCGGCGAACGACAGCACCGGCGTGCAGCATGCGTCGCTGCCGGCGAACACCGTGGCCCAGTGGTCGCGGTCGTGCTTGCCGAAGGTGTCCGTGAGCACCGCACGCAGTTCCGGCCAGCGGGTGGTGTCGTTCTGATCGGGCAGGTCGGCGTCTTTGAGCCCGAGCTTCTCGATCAGTTCGGCGTAGAACTGCGGCTCGATCGCGCCGACCGCGACGTACCGGCCGTCGGAACACTCGTAGGTGTCGTAGTAGGGCGCTCCGGTGTCGAGCATGTTCGTGCCGCGCTCGTCGCTCCACATGCCCATGTGGCGGAACGCCCACATCATCTGGGCCAGCACGCTGGAGCCGTCGACCATGGCCGCATCGATGACCTGGCCCTTGCCGGAGCGTTCCCGCTCCCACAGCGCGGACAGGATGCCGACCAGCAGGAACATCGAGCCGCCACCGAAGTCACCGGCCAGATTCAGCGGCGGGACGGGACGTTCGTTGACCCGGCCGACGGCGTGCAGCAAGCCGTTGAGCGAGATGTAGTTGATGTCGTGGCCGGCCTGCTGACTGCGCGGCCCGTCCTGACCCCACCCGGTCATGCGGCCGTAGATCAGGCGCTCGTTGACCTTGGCGCAGTCCTCCGGTCCGAGCCCGAGGCGTTCGGTGACACCGGGACGGAATCCCTCGATGAGGACGTCGGCCTTGGCGATCAGACCCAGGACCATGTCGCGGTCGTTCGGGTCCTTGAGGTTGGCGCCGACCGAGCGACGGTTGCGCATCAGGTAGTCGTTGCTGGGGGTGCCGGTGCCCTTGCCGAGCCGGTCGATGCGGACGACGTCGGCGCCCAGGTCACCGAGGATCATCGCGGCATGCGGGCCGGGTCCGATGCCCGCCAATTCGATGACTCGCAAGCCGTGCAGTGGTCCGGCCATAGGTGTCTACCCTCCAGTTGATTGATCGCCGCCTTAACTATTTACACCTGGCCCGACCCGTCGTGGGCTGCGCCCCCGCCGCGGCTAAGGTGCAGCCATGACGACCATCGACGCTTACACCGGTGTGCCGGAACTGACCGTGTCGCTCGACAGCGGAGTGTTGTCGGTGACCCTGAACCGGCCGGACAGTCTGAACTCGCTGAACGCGATCATGCTGCGCACGCTGGCCGACGTTCTCGAGCATGCGGCCGCCGACGCGGCGGTCCGGGCCGTGCGGCTCGGCGGGGCCGGGCGCGGGTTCAGCTCCGGTGCGGGCATCAGCGCCGAGGATCAGTCCGAGCGCCGCCCGGACACCCCTGACGAGGTGCTGCAGGAGGCGAACCGCGCGGTGCGCGCGATCGTGCACCTGCCCAAGCCGGTGGTGTCGGTGGTGCACGGACCGGCGGCCGGGGTCGGGGTGTCGCTGGCGCTGGCCTGCGACATCGTATTGGCTTCGGAGAAGGCGTTTTTCCTGTTGGCGTTCACCAAGATCGGCCTGATGCCCGACGGCGGCGCGTCGGCCTTGGTGGCCGCGTCGATCGGGCGGGCCCGCGCCATGAAGATGGCGCTTCTGGCCGAACGTGTCTCGGCTGCCGAGGCGTTCGACTTCGGTCTGGTGAGTGCCGTGTATCCGGCCGACCAGCTGGAGGCCGAGGTGGCGGCGGTGCTCGACAAGCTGGTATCCGGCCCGGCGATCGCGCTGCGCAAGACCAAGCAGGCGATCAACGCCGCGACGCTCACCGAACTGGACAGCGCGATTGGCCGCGAGAGCGAAGGACAGCTGATCCTGTTGGACTCCAAGGACTTCCGCGAGGGAACCCGGGCGTTCCAGGAGCACCGCTCGCCGACGTTCACCGACGACTGACCGAGCCGCCCAGGCTGTAGTTGTCGACACTCCCACCCGCACTCTGAGTCGGCAACTACAGCCTCGCTGACCCGAAAATCGTTGGACGTGGCCCGCGCCCGTCAGCGACCATCGAAGGCATGAGTACGCACTACGACATCGAGCCGGTGAAAAACACCGGGCGCTGGCGTGTGCTCGCACCCTTCCGGTACCGCGAATTCCGGCTGCTCATCGCTGCGATGTCGATCTCACTGTTCGCCGAGGGCATGTGGACAGTCGTGATGGCGCTGCAAGTCATCGCCCTGGCCGACGACCCCGCCGCCCTGTCTCTGGTCGCGGCCTGCCTGGCGGCCGGCATGCTGGCCTTCATCCTCGTCGGCGGCATCGTCGCCGACCGGGTATCGCAGCGCGGCATCATCATCGCCGTCGAGGTCACCAACCTCGCCGCTACCGGCGCCGTCGCAGTCCTCGGCATGCTCGGCGAGCTGCAACTGTGGCACATGGCAACTGCGGCGGCGGTTCTCGGCATCGGCGCCGCGTTCTTCTTCCCGGCCTACAGCGCCTACCTACCGCGCATCCTGCCGGCCGAGCAGCTGCTGGCCGCCAACGGTGTCGAAGGCGCGGTCCGGCCCACGCTGCAGCAGGCCATCGGCCCTGCGGTGGCCGGTGTCCTGATCGGCATCACCTTCCCCGCCTTGGGCTCGGTCACGGTGGCCGTGCTGTTCGCGGTAGCGCTGACCCTGCTGGTGGCTATGCGACCCGGCCACGGTGAGCACATCGTGATGATCGTCGAACGCGAAAAGCCGCACATATTCGTCGATCTCAGAGAAGGTATGCGATTCGTTCTGCGCACCACATGGTTGCGCTGGACGTTGTTGTTCGCCTGCACCTGGGTGTTTCTGGCGATGGGCCCGATCGAGGTGTTGCTGCCGTTCATCGCGCGCGAGCGGTTCGCCGACGGTGAGCAGGTCTACGGCCTCATGCTCGCTGCGTTCGGGGTCGGCAGTGCGATCGGCGCCGTGGTGGTGTCTTCACGACCACTGCCCCGCCGCTACCTCACGGTGATGATGACGATGTGGGGTGCGGGGTCGCTGCCGTTCGTGATCGTCGGCGTGACATCCTCGCTGCCGGTGATCCTGGTCTCGTTGTTCGTCATCGGGCTCGGCGAGGGGGCGGGTGTCATCTGGGGCACGCTGCTGCAGCGGCGGGTACCGCCGGAGATGCTGGGCCGGGTGTCGAGCCTGGATTTCTTCGTCTCGCTGGCGTTCATGCCGGTGTCGATGGCGGTCGCGGGTCCGCTGTCGAAAGTGGTTCCGGTGGAACTCATCTTCGCGGTGACCGGCATCGGGCCGGTGCTCTTGGCCGCGGTCGCTCTCGTCGCGGCGCGCATGCCGCGCGACGAGATCGCCCACCCGCTGCGCTAGGCCGGTCGACGATGCGGGGAGGAACGACCCGCTGAGGAGCCCGCCAATCCGGCGCTAGTGCGAGATGCCGAACATCGGCGGCAGTGCCAGCACCATGATCAGACCCCACACCACGTGGGTCAGCACCGGTGCCAGCACGCCGCCGGTGGCTCGGCGTTCCAGGGCGCACACCGTGCCGAGGATGATCGCGGCGAAGCCGAGCATCCAGTTGCCGCTGGCACACGTCGCAATGGTGTAGAGCACCGTGGAGATCACCACCGGATGGAAAGCACCCAGTGCGGTGTACAGCGCGCCGCGGAAGAACATCTCCTCGGCCAAACCGTTCACCAGGGTGATCACCACGATCAGCAGCAGGCTGCCGTGGTTGGCGTACTCCAGCACGCGGGTGATGGCCTCGGCCACCGGCGGTATCTCACGGGTCACCAGACCGCCGAGCACAAAGATGCCGCCGAGCAGCAGGCCGACCGCGAGCCCGGTGATGACCGGGCGCTGGTTTCGCCCGCGCCAGCGGATGCACCCGAGGTGCACCGGGCCGGACGCCCGCGCGCCGAACGCCCACGTCGCCGCCAGCGCCATCGTCAGCCAGTAGAAGGCCGCGTCTCCGGGCCTCCGGGTCAGCGACAGACCGAGCAGCAGAGCACCGAGAACCAGCACCACACATACGACAATGCGCCGCCGGCGGATCGCCGACGGCCACTCCTGGTGCGGTACAGCAACATTGGATGCCACCGACCGAAGCTCAGCAAGCATCGTCATAACAAGCGAACTTTCGCCAACAACAGGTCCAGGCCGGTCCGCAGCGCCCCGGCCAACGGGCCGGGCACCGAGTTCAGCAGGCGCAGCGCGGGCCGCGCCACCCCGGGTGTCACCGTGGCAGCCACCCGTCGTAGTCGAAGCGCATCCCCACCGGCCCACATCGGATCACTGTCGGCCAAATGATGCGGGTCGGCCAGTCGGTCGACCGGACACGGCGGCGGGCTGGCCACCGCGGCGGCGACGGCGTCTTCGATGGTGGTGAGTCCACCGGGCGGGTCCGGGACGTGATCACGTAGGACAGTGTCCGAGGCCGTCATCGGATGGTCCAGCGATTCGATGAGATCCGCCGCCAATCCGCTGGGGACCGGTACGGCAGCGCCGGCCACCCGGCCGACGATCGCCTGCGGCACGATGTCGCGTACCGGCAGCCCGGCCCGCAGTTCACCCGCCGCGTCGATGTAGGTCTGCAACAGCTCGCCGTAGGTCACGACGTCGGGCCCGACGATGTCGTACGACCCGGGGGGCACGACGGCCGGGTCGGCCGCCGCCAGCAGGTAGTACAGCACGTCGCTGATCGAAATCGGCTCGATGTCGTGGTCGGCCCACGGCGGCAGCGGAATGACCCAGAACCGGTCGCCGACGTAGCGGACCATCTCGAACGACGTCGACCCCGCGCCGATGATCACCGCCGCACCGAGCCAGACCAGTTCGGCGCCGCCCTCGACGGCCAGGGCCGCGGCGACCTCGGCGCGCCCGGCCAGATGCTCGGACAGCGTGTCGTCCGCGGGCACGAACCCGCCGAGGTACACGATGCGCCCCACGCCGGCAGCAGCCGCGGCCCTGCCGACGTTCGCCGCGCCTGCGTTGTCGCGCTCACGGAAGCCGGGCTGGCCGATGGCGTGCACCAAGTAATAGAGGACGTCGATGTGCCCGGAGACGGCGAGCGCCGTCTCGACGGAGGTCGGATCGTCGGCGTCGAAGACGACGGCCGTCACCCTGTCGCACCACCCGAACCGGCCCAGCTTCTCCGGGTTGCGGGTCGCGGCGACGACCTCGTGACCGTCGTCGAGCAGCCGGGCCACCAGCCGGGAACCGACGTATCCGGTGGCACCGGTGACCAAGATCCGCATCGACTTCACGCTAGGACATATCGGCAGTCTTGCCTTCGCGCAAACGTGACCATTGTGTGAGATCGATCCCGCCGGCCCCTAGGCGGAGTCGTGGTGCAGGTCGATGAGGTGTTCGTAGACCGCGGCGTTCATCCGATTGCCGTCCAGTTCGGCGTCGGACAGGTCGCGGCGGACCTTGGCGGGCACCCCGGCCACCAGGGATCGGGGCGGCACCATCATGCCCTGCGGCACCACCGCGCCGGCGGCCACGATCGATCCCGCACCGATCACGGCACCGTTGAGCACGATCGAGCCCATCCCGACCAGCGAGCCGTCCTCGACCGTGCAGCCGTGCAGCACGGCGTTGTGCCCGACCGTCACGCCCGCACCGATCTTCACCGGGAAGCCCGGGTCGACATGCACGGTGGAGCCGTCCTGGATATTGCTGCCCTCGCCGACGTCGATCCATTCGGCCTCGGCGCGCAGCGTCGCCGAGTACCAGACGCTGGCCCGCGCGGCGAGGCGCACCTGGCCGATCACCGCCGCGTTGGGTGCGACCCAGGATTCGGCGTGCAGTTCGGGGCTGTGCCCGCCAACGGACATGATCAGTGGTTCGGCCATGGCCGACATCGTAGGCAGACGCGTTCAGGAGCCCTGGAAGACCTTGCGGTAGCTCGACGGCGACATGCCCAGACCTCGCCGCAGATGGTGCCGCAGATTCGCGCCGGACCCGAGCCCCGCGCGGCGCGCCACCTCGTCGACGGGCAGGTCGTGGGTCTCCAGGAGTTCGCGGGCCCGCTCCACCCGCCGGCTGCGCACCCACCCGCCGGGTGACTGCCCGGTCTCGTCGCGGAACCGGCGGCAGAAGGTGCGTCCACTCATCTGGGCGTGGCGGGCCAGCTGCTCGATCGACAGCGGCTCGTCGAGGTGGTCCAGGGCCCACTGCCGCGTGGCTGCGGTGGATGCGTGCCCGTGCGGATCGGCGGGCACCTGCCGCTCGATGAACTGCGCCTGGCCGCCCTCCCGCCACGGTGGGACCACGCAGTAGCGGGCCACCTCGTTGGCCACGGCAGCACCGTGGTCACGGCGAATGATGTGTAGGCACAGGTCAATTCCCGCGGCAAGACCCGCAGAGGTGAGCAGGTCGCCGTCGTCGACGAACAGCACGTTCTCGTCCAGCATGACGTCGGGGTGCAGCGCGCGAAGGTCGTCGGCGAAGCGCCAGTGCGTGGTGGCCGGCCGGCCGTCGAGCAACCCTGCGGCGGCGAGCACGAACGCGCCGGTGCAGATCGAGACGATGCGGGTCCCGGGCCGGATGGTGGCCAGCGCGGCGGCCAGGTCGGCGTCGAGTTCGCCGTGGGCACGGGCGGGTGCGTACCGGGTGCCGGGAACGACGACGGTGTCCGCGGTCGCCAGCGCCTCCGGTCCGGCGGCGGGCACCATCGCGTAGCCGTTCGTGGTGGCGACGGGGGCCCGGCTGAGGCCGCAGGTCACCACCTCGTAGAGCGGGTTCCCGTCGGCGTCGGTGGCCGCACCGAAGAGCGTCGGCGCGATCGCGGCGTCGAAGCCGACGGGTTCGACCCACAGGACGGCTATCCGATGCACTCGGCCAGTCTGGCATGTTTTTGATGAATGGTGTCTTTCTTGCCACTAGCCGCCGATCGCGCGGTCCGTCAGAGTGATCCGGTGACCACGACTGCCACCGCGAAAGCCCGCACCGGCCTGCATTGGGCCTGGGTGGTGGCCGGCGTCAGCTTCGTGGCGATTCTCGGCGCCGCGGGCTTCCGGTCGGTGCCCGGCGTGATGATGAACCCGCTGCACCACGAGTTCGGCTGGTCCCACGGTGTGGTCGGGCTGGCGATGGCGGTCAACATGACGCTGTTCGGGCTGACCGCTCCGTTCGCGGCCGCACTGATGGATCGGTTCGGCGTGCGCCCGGTGCTGGCGGGCGCTTTGATGTTGATCGCGGCGGGGTCGGCGGCCAGCGCGCTGATGACCGCCAGCTGGCAGCTGGTGTTGCTGTGGGGCGTGCTGGTCGGCGGCGGCACCGGCGCGATATCGATGGGCTTCGTCGCGACCATTGCGGTGCGCTGGTTCGAGCAGCGCCGCGGGCTCGTCACCGGTGTGCTCACCGCCGCGAGCGCCACCGGGCAGCTGATCTTCCTGCCGGTGGTCGCCGAGGTGACCACCCGCCACGGCTGGCGGTGGGCCTCGCTGATCGTCGCGGGCGCGGCGCTGGCAGTCGTGCCACCGGTGCTGTTGCTGATGCGCAATTACCCGGCCGACAAGGGCCTGTTCCCCTACGGAGCGACGGAAGCCGAAGCGCCGCAAGCAGTTCCGGCATCCAGTTTCCGGGCGGCATTCGACGGCCTGCTGATCGGCGCGCGGGTGCCGGCATTCTGGTTGCTGGCGGGCAGCTTCGCGATCTGCGGTATGACCACCAACGGGCTGATCGGAACGCATTTCATTCCGGCGGCCAACGACCACGGCATGCCCACCACCGTCGCGGCCGGACTGCTGGCGACCGTCGGCGTGCTCGACGTCGCGGGCACCATCCTGTCCGGCTGGCTCACCGACCGGGTCGACCCCCGGCTGCTGCTGGTCGTCTACTACTTCGGCCGCGGGCTGTCGCTGCTGGCCCTCCCCGCGCTGCTGTCCCCGCACGCCGAGCCGGGCACCTGGGTGTTCATCGTTTTCTACGGCCTGGACTGGGTGGCCACCGTGCCGCCGACGATCGTGTTGTGCCGCGAGTACTTCGGCGCCCGCTCACCGGTGGTCTTCGGCTGGGTATTCGCCGCCCATCAGGTCGGCGCGGCCGTGGCGGCCGCCGGCGCGGGCCGGCTGCGCGACGCGCAGGGCACCTACGACCTGGCCTTCTACCTGGCGGCGGGACTGTGCGCGCTCGCCGCGCTGCTGTGCTGGCGGGTGCGCCGAGCAGCGCCGTGAACTGCAGCTTCACCAGCCGTTTTGAGACTGGAGCTTTGCTGCCAGTACGATTCGTTGGGGCGCAGCGGTAACGGGGACCCGCATTTCGCCGACTCCACTAGAGACTCAAAAGGAGCCGAAGTGAGCACTCGTACCAAGTCCCTTGGCGTCGCCGCAGCATTGGCCGCCATCGCCGTCGCGATCCCGACGGCCGTCCAGGCGTACGCCGATCCGACGCCGAGCACCACCACCCCGGCGGCCCCGACCACGTCGGAGATCCCGGTGCCGAGCATGAGCCAGCTGCCCGACCCGCAGGGCTCCGGCTGCGATGCCTACAAGAACCGCATCCCGAGCGGTTCCGGCTCGTTCGCCAGCATGGGCAACCAGCCCGCGACAGCGGCCATCGCCGCGAACCCGGATCTGAGCACGTTCAGCGCGGCGATCTCCGGCGGCCTCAACCCGGCCGTGAACATCGACAGCGTGATCGACGGCGGCCCCTACGTGGTGTTCGCGCCGACCAACGACGCCTTCGCCAAGCTCGACGAGGCGACGCTGGCGCAGCTGAAGAGCGACCCCGCCGCACTGACGTCCACGCTGTACTACCACCTGGTGCTGGGCTACCTGGGCCCCGATGATCTGCACGGCAAGATGCCGACGCAGCAGGGCAGCCCGGTGAACGTGACCGGCAAGGGCGGCGACATCAAGGTCAACGACACCGCGAAGCTGGTGTGCGGCTACACCGCTCGCGGCGCGTACATCTACATGATCGACACCGTGCTCAGCCCGGCCGATGCGCCCGCGCCGAATACGGAGACCAGCACCACGAGCACGACGCCGACCACCACGACGACGACGTCGCCGGCCGAGTCGCCGTCGGCCACGCCGACGACGACCAAGCCCGCAACGGCCTAACTAGGTCAGCGCGCCTTCCAGACCGGCTGGCGCTTCTCGGCGAAGGCCAGCGGGCCTTCCTTGGCGTCCTCGGACTTCATCAGCGGGCCGATCTCGCGCATGGTGCGCGTCCAGCCGGCTTCGTCCGCGGTGATCACGCCGTCATCGACGCCGACAGCGACGCGCTTGCTGGCCTGCACGGCCAGCGGCGCGTTGACGGTGATGCGTTGCGCCAGAGCCAAAGCCGCGTCGACGACGGTGCCGTCAGGCACGACGTCGTTGATCAGGCCCCACTTGAGCGCCTCGGCTGAGGTGATCGGTTCGCCGGTGAACAGCAGCTGCATGGCGACCTTGCGCGGCAGCTGCTCGACGATGCGGAACACGCCGCCCGCCGCGGCGACCAAGCCGCGCTTGACTTCCGGCAACCCGAACTTGGCGCTCTCCTCGGCGACCACCAGGTCGCTGGCCAAGGCCAGTTCGGTCCCGCCGCCAAGCGCGGTGCCGTTGACCGCGGCGATGGTGGGCTTGTCGATGAAGTGCCGCACGTAACCGGCGAAACCCCACTCCGGGTGTTGCGGGTGAAACAGGTTCTCCCGCCGGTAGATCGCCTTCAGGTCGGCCCCGGCGCAGAACGATTTGTCGCCGGCACCGGTGATCACCACCGCCCAGACGTCGGCGTCGTCCTGAGCCTGCGCGAGCAGGTCACCAACGGCGGTGCTGACCGCGCCGTTCACCGCGTTACGCGCGTCCGGGCGGTTGATGGTGATGAGCAGGACGTTGCCCCGCCGCTCTCCGAGAGCGGCGGGGGCTTCGACGTCGGTCACTACAGCAGCTCGAGGATGGTGGCGTTGGCTTGGCCGCCGCCTTCGCACATGGTCTGCAGACCGTAGCGAATTCCGTTGTCGCGCATGTGGTAGAGCAGCGTGGTCATCAGCCGCGCACCGGAGCCGCCGAGCGGGTGGCCCAGCGCGATCGCGCCGCCGTTGGGGTTGAGCTTCTTCTCGTCGGCGCCGATCTCCTTGAGCCAGGCCATCGGAACCGGCGCGAACGCCTCGTTGACCTCGAAAGCACCGATGTCGTCGACGCTCAGGCCGGACTTGGCGAGTGCCTTCTGGGTGGCCGGGATCGGGCCGCTCAACATCATCACCGGGTCCGAGCCGGCCAGCGTCGCGGTGTGCACGCGGGCGATCGGCTTGAGCCCCAACGACTTTGCCTTCTCCGCCGACATGAACAGCAGCGCAGCCGAGCCGTCGGAGATCTGGGAGGAGTTACCCGCGTGGATCACGCCGTCCTCGGAGAACGCCGGCTTGAGCTGGCCCATCTTCTCCAGCGTGGTGCCGCGGCGGATGCCCTCGTCCTTGAGCACGACGTTACCTTCGGCATCCTTGATTCCGACGATCTGATCCTCGAAAGCGCCGGAGTCCTGTGCGGCAGCGGCCTTTTCGTGCGAGTCCAGGGAGAACTGGTCGAGATC
This sequence comes from Mycobacterium sp., assembly GCA_021732005.1. GTDB lineage: Bacteria > Actinomycetota > Actinomycetes > Mycobacteriales > Mycobacteriaceae > Mycobacterium. The sequence goes on from JAKFVT010000022.1 coordinate 27,112, forward strand.
GGTGCGGCTCAGACCCCACTTGGTGGCCATCATCTCCGCGCCGATGCCCTGGTTGGGGGTGCGGTCGTAGCGGCCCTTGAAATTGGCCGAGTAGGGGTTGCCACCGTTGGCCAGCGAGGCGCCCATCGGGGTGCGCGACATCGACTCGACACCACCGGCGACGACGACGTCGTAGTGGCCGGCCACCACACCAGCGGCAGCGAAGTGCACCGACTGCTGGCTGGACCCGCACTGGCGGTCGACGGTGACACCGGGAACCGACTCGGGCCAGCCTGCGGTCAGCACCGCGGTACGCGCGATGTCGAGGGCCTGCTCACCGGCCTGCATGACACAGCCCCAAATGACGTCGTCGACGATCTCGGGGTCGATGCCGGCGCGCTGGGCCAGACCGTTGAGCACCTGGGCCGACAGCTCGGCGGGGTGCACACCGGACAGACCACCGTTGCGCTTTCCAACTGGTGAACGTACAGCTTCGACAATTACCGCTTCAGCCATCGGCCTACTCCTTTACGACGGGGTGATCTTTGGATCAAAACACACGCCGTTTGACGACCGTCAAGCGGGTCAACCAACCGTTCGGTCAGCCCCGGATAAGACGTGCACCGGCAGTGTGTCGTCCCACGGCTGCCGGTTCACCATGTCGGCGACGTTGACATAGCCGGTCTCGAATTCGCCGGTCGCGGCGTCCACCAGCCGGTACTCCTGCCGTTGCCGGTGCAGCGGCTGGCCGTCGAGCAGCACCACCCGCACCTCGCCGGGTTCGAAGTGGCAGCGTTTCTGCATGGCCGCGATCAACTGTTCGTTGTGCATGTGCCCGTCGCCGAAATTCCAGCCGATCGCCATGCTGCAGATGCGCTCGCCGTCGGTGATCGAGTAGTCCTCTTCATTCGCACCGGCCATCGCGCGGTGGGCCAGGGTGAACAACGCCTTGCCATGAGTGTTGAAGGCGCGGAAGGCGTATCCCATGAACAGTGGGATCTGCGCGGCTTCCTTACTGCCGTAGAACTTTTCGAGCTGCGCCGCCGGCATGTTGGCGATCGTCACCAGGTTCTGCTCGATCTTCGCCTCGGCCGACGGCTTCACACACCACAGCGTGGTGTCCCAGTTGCCTGCGTAGTAGCGCATGCCAGGCAGGAAGGACACCTTGCGCGGCACCGTGTTTCCGAGGACGACGGTGGTGGCCAATGCCAGGAACAGCAGGATCGGCCACGGGCTGGTGAGGTCGGTGATCCCGATCTGGGCGTGCGCGACGAACAGCGAGAGCACCGAGAAGATCATGAAGACGTTCCACTCCAGCGGCACACCCATCGGAATGGCCGACAGGATGCCGAGGTGGAAGCACACCATCACGATGGCCGCGATCGTGGTCGGCCATCCGCCGTGGGAGAAGAACAGCGCCAACGGAATACCCATCTCGATGGCGGTGCTGATGTGGGCCAGCGTGTGCGACATCGGGCCGGGCCGAAGGTCTTCGGGGAACTTCTTGAAGAACATCCGCTTGAGGAAGCGTGGCCGCACCACCGGGCTGTTGGACATCATCGTGGAGATGACGAACGGGAAGTGGCGGGTCAGCTTGGAGGTCGCGGCGCCGATCCAGATCGCCATGCACACCAGCTTGGCGGCGATGATGATGTCGACACCGCTGAACAGGAACGCCACCGCGAACGCGCCGTACACCTCGCCGCGGGCGGCCAGGAAGATCACCTTGTCACGCAGACCGGCCAGCGCCAGCAGCGCCACGACCGTCGCGATCTGCCAGGTCGGCAGCAGACCTACTTCGGTGCCCAACTCCGGGACGGGCCCGGTGCCGTCGGAGAACAGTGCCACCAGGATCATCACGATCAGCGCCCCGTAGAGCACGATGTCGACGGGGCCGCGGTTGTCGCCCTTGGTCAGCGGCACCAGGTTGGGCCACGGTGGCAACCGGATCGTGTTGGGGCGCAACCAATAGATGATCGAGCCCATCGGCGGCCAGAACCGGTTGTTCAGCGGGCCGAAGCCGCAGCCAAGGCCGACGACTTCGAAGAGCATCGTGTAGAGCACGGCCTTCTCGTAGACGATCGGCTCCGACCACCACGACCCGATGTCGGTCAGTCCGCCGATGCCCGTGGTGGCCAGACCGAACAGCGCTCCGACGAACACGTAGAGCAGGATCTTGATGACGTAGAACAGATGCAGGGCGATCGGCGTGCCGAAGCCGACCTCGGCCCAATGCCGTGCCATCGGTTTGATCTTCTCCGCGCGCGTGCCCTTGCTCCACGTCTCGAAGTCGATGACGGGCACTTCCTGCTTCAGAAATCCCATGCGAAAAGACTAGAACGTGTTCTAGTCGGACGGGTGCGAATTCCCGCGCGGCGAGACTCCGAAGGATCAGGCCTTGGTGGGCGGGCGGTAGAAAATCGCCAGCTGGCCGATGCCGCCGGCCAGCCCGAGCACCAGCGCGATCAGCAGACCGCACCAGCCGCGCAGCCAGTGCGCGAGATCCGTGCCGTGGAACAGCAGATAGTCGAGGCTGTACTTGCCCGCGCCGGTCGCCGCGATCGCGATGGCCGCGGCCGCCAGCACCAGGTTGTACTCCCAGCCCTCCTTGACGATGAAGAAGCCGTTGTGCCGGTGCACCGTCCAGGCCGCAACGAGCATCAGCGCCACGAATCCCGCGGCCGGGATCGGCGTCAACAAGCCCAGCGCCAGGCCGATGCCCGCGGCCATCTCGGTGCTCGCCGCCACCCGGGCATGAAAGGTGCCGGGCTTCATGCCGATGCTTTCGAACCAGCCGGCGGTCCCCTTGATCCGGCCGCCGCCGAAGAACTTGTTGTAGCCGTGGGCGGCCATCGTCACGCCGAGCACCACACGCAGGATGAGCAGTCCGACACTGTAGGCAGTCACGCAGGTAAACCTAGAGCATCGGCGCCTGTCGCCGTTACACCTCAGCGGCCAAACGCAACGCGTAACCGGTCAAGGTAGTCGTCGACGTCGACGTTGTCCGGGTCGGCGTGCACGCTGAGCGCGATCGTGTCGCCGAGGCCGTGCACTCCGTGGGTCAGGCTCATCATCGGCGAGAGCCCCGACCACCCGGCGGCCAGCAGCACCGGACATCCGCCGAAGGACAGATCGGCAGGCCCGCGGTTGACGCTGGACACCACGGTGTTGCCGGTGACCGTCGCGGACCGCGCGTCCGGGTCGAATTGCCGCACACCCCAGCGCAACAGCGCCGCAGGGACGGCGGCGGACGCCGCGGCCGAGGCTCGCAGCGCCGGGTGCTCGCCGCGCAGGCGCTGGGCGGCCAGTTCGGCGGCGATCAGCTCCGCCCGCCTGGCGCGGTCGACGTCCGGGTGCAATCGGATCCCGACATTGCGAAAGTTGTTGTGCCCGCCCGAACTCTGCGGTCCGGCCATCGTCACTTCGGCCGCCAGCGCCGAGGTGTCCTCACCACGCGCGGCGAGGTAGCCACCGAGCGCCTCGGCGATCACCACCAAGGCGCCGATGGTGACGGTGGGTTTCGTCAGCTGGTCGCGGTCCAGCACCAGTGTCCGCAGCACCGGCGTCGCACGGGGCCGCTGATTGATGCTCAGCAGCGGAGCGCCCGGAGCGGCCGGCGGCACCCGCCCGGCCTCGGTGTCGCGCACGAGCTGGCGATACGCGCGCGCGGCGGCCACACCGCGGGCAGGCAGAAAACCACGCCGCACGGGCGCGGGCACCGGCACCGGCTGCCGCCTGCCGAGCAGCGCCCCGCCGAGCAGGGTCCCCCGGGTGCCGTCGGCGAACGCATGGCCGGTCTGCATGACCACCACCGATCCCGTTCCTCGACATCCCGGCACACCTACAACCTGCGGGAAAATGTCTGCGCGCCAAGTCATTCGGCGAAGGTCGAGCGGGTCACCACGGAACCGGGCGGCAGCGTCCAGGCAGCCCTGCCAGTCCACTCCCCCGGCGTCGTGCAGCACGAACTGATCGGCGCTGACGTCACCGCGGCACCATCGCGGGTATCGCCACCGGCTGTTGTCCACCACCCGCATCCGCAGCTCATCGCACGCCTCGGCGCGCCGGCGCAGTTCGTCGACGGCAATCCCCGGCGACTCGGGCGATCCGTCGAAGGCGTACAGCACCAGCTGATCGCTGGGAACGACGGCCGACATCCAGAACATCTGCGCGTCAACCGCGGTCATCGCTCTGCTGGCAGCCATGACGGCCATTGTCCTAGGCTGGCCTGGTGCTGCCGACTCCCGGTCCCCACCGCGCCGCGCTGATCACCGGAGCCTCCTCCGGCATCGGCGCTGAGATCGCCCGCGTGCTGTCCTCGCGCGGCCATCACGTCGTGCTGGTGGCCCGCCGCACCGAACAGCTCACCGCACTCGCCGAATCACTGTCCGGCCCGAGTTCCGTTGTCGGCGCCGATCTTTCGCAGCCCCAAGAGCGGGCAGCGCTTCCCGGTCGGGTCGCCGAGCTCGGGCTGGACGTCGACATCCTGGTCAACAACGCCGGGCTGTCCACGATGGGCCCGGTCGCCGGGGCTGATCCCGTCGCGGAACTGAACGTCGTGGAGGTCGACGTCGCGGCGGTCGTCGATCTGTGTACCCGCTTCGTAGGCGCGATGGCGGCCCGCCGCCGCGGGGCGGTGCTCAACGTCGCCTCGGTGGCCGGCTTCGGCCCGCTGCCCGGGCAGGCCGTCTACGGCGCGGCCAAGGCGTTCGTGCTCTCCTACAGCCGGGCGTTGGGCCAGGAACTCGCAGCGAGTGGCATCACGGTCACCGCGTTGTGCCCGGGTCCGGTACACACCGGGTTCGGCGAGGCCGCAGGGTTTTCCACCGAAGACGCCGAGGCCGCACTGCCCAAACCGCTGTGGGTGCCACCGGAGGACGTCGCGAAGGCGGCCGTCGACGGGCTGGCGGCAGGCAAACCGGTCGTGGTGCCCGGACGGCTGAACCGGGCGGCGACGGCGATCTATCACCTGACCCCACGGCGGCTGTTGTTGCCGCTGTTGGCCAGCCAGCATCCGGCTTTCAAGAAGAAGTAGCGCGCAGGAAATCGACGATCTGCCCGCCCACCACGTCGGGCTGTTCGAGCTGGAGGAAGTGCCCGGCGTGCTCGACGATCGCCACTTCGCTGCCTGGCGGTAGGACACCCGCCACCCAGGGGGTGAATTCCGCTGTCATGCAACCGTCGTCGCTGCCGTGCAGGTACAGCGTGGGCAGCCGCGGCACCTCCAGCCACAGCCGGTTCAGCTCGGCGTAGCGACTCGGCGGGCGGGTGTTGCGGATGGTGGCCCGGTAGGTGCCCAGCGCGGCACGCCAGCGATCCGGGGTGCCGATGGCGGCGTCGACGTGGCGCAGATCCTCGGCGGCGTTGTAGCCGGGCGACCAGCGGTGCCACAGCAGCGGGACGATCCACGACGACGAGCGCTCCGGGGCGAACGGCAGCTGAAAGTAGGTGATGTACCAGCTGCGCAGGAGTTGCACCGGGAGCAGGCGCAGCAGCCGGCCCCGGTTGGCCAGCTTCCTGCCGGCCCCGGGCCGCAGCGCCGCCGACGGCGGGACCGACATCACAACGGCCTTGGTGAACGGGCTGTCCGGCATCGCGGCCAGGCCGGTCGCGGCGATCGCGCCCCAGTCGTGGCCGATGACCACGTCGGCTCCGGTGGGATTGCACGCGGCAAGCACCCGCAGCGCGTCGTCCATCACGGCCCCGATGTGCTGGCTGCCGTCGGCGGGAAGCGACGAGGGCACGTAGCCGCGCATGAACGGCGCGATGACCCGGTAGCCGGCGGCCACGAGATGGGGTGCCAGTTTCCGGAAGCTGTAGGCGGTATCGGGAAAACCGTGCAGGCACAACGCGATCGGGCCGTCGTCGGGGCCCCAGCTGAGAGCGCGCAGCTGCACGGCCGGCGCGGAGACGTCAATCCAGCGCGGCTCGGTCATCGAACGCCGGAGTTCACTAGATCGGGTCGAATCCCGAGATGAGCCAGCGGTCTTTGACCTTCTCCAGGGTCACTCGCACGCTGGAGGCGGTGTTGGTCGGCGCATCGGTGCCGACGACGACGGTCTGATCGACGAACAGCAGTACCACCGCGTGATCGGGTTTGGCCGAGACCGATGCCGCCGCGGGAACGGCCGCCAAGGCGGAGATCTTCTTCTCCTTGGCACCCGGGATGACGACGGTGTTGATCAGCTGCGTGTAGGCGTCCAGGAAGCTTCCGGTCAGCCGGTCGCGCGCCGAGCCGAGATCCTTCTCGACCGACTCGGGCTTGTAGCTCAGGAGGGCGACAGTGGAGTCCTTGGCCGCCTGCACCGATTCGGTGCGGGCGGTGTTGGCGTCCCGGCGCGACGAATCCTCATAGCGCAGATAGCCGGCCGCCGCCGCGAGCAACAGCGCGACGATCGGCAGCACGCCGAACGCCACCGCCCCCGCGACGCTGAACCGCTTCGCCGGTGCGGGTTCGGGCACGGCGGCGTCAGCCTCGGCCTCGGTCTCCGTATCGGTATCGCTGAGTTCGACCGCGGTGGCCTCCTCCTCGATGACCTCGGGGTCCGGTTTGGCATCGTCCGGTTTGGCATCGTCCGGTTTGGCGTCGTCTGGTTTGGCGTCGTCAGTCGTCACGGTACGAACTCCACTTTCGAGACCTTCGCTTCGTCGTTACCGGTCTTCTTGACCGTCAGTCGCATCCGCCACGAACGGGGCGGTTGATTGGGCGCACCACGGTTGGACGTCACGACGGTGACGGCCACCAGCACTTGCCCCTCGGTGCCCGACACCGACTCCAGCCCGGCCTCGGTGACCGTGCCGACCGATTTGGACTGGGCCTGCTTGACCACCTCGATGAAAGGCTGGGACCGCTTCGCGAAATCGTCGTAGAACGCATCGGTGGCCGAGTCGAGGATGCGCTGCACATCCTTGTCGGCCTCGGCGGCGTCGATGGTCGTCAGGTTGATCGCACCCTGGCGGCCCACTCCGACCAGCAGGTCCTGCAGTTGGGCGGTCTGCCTGGAATCGTAGGCCCGGTAGCCGAGCCACCCGGTCAATGCGGCGAGGGCGACCACGACGGCCGTCCCCACGATCAGCGCCAGCTGGACATGCGAGCGCGCCGGTTTTGCCGGTGCGGGCGTCTCCCCGTCAACCCCGAGCTCGACGGCCGTGGTGGCTTCGTCTCCGGGCTCGGCTGGCTCGTCGGCCATGTTTCTCCCTCTGCGGCGCTTCCGGGCTCCGATCACCCGCACTTGGGGCGAAAGGCTACCGGTAGGCGCTGTGAGGGCCGTCACGGGTTCGCGACAGCGGCCTCCAGATCGGCGATGACGATCCTGCTCATCCCGAGCATGGCCTTGGTCGCGGCGGCCGCTCGGGTCTGGTCGGGGTCGGACAGCAGCTCGTAGAGCCGGGTGGGCACCACCTGCCAACTCAGCCCGAATCGGTCCTTGAGCCAGCCGCACTGTGATTCCTGGCCACCCGCGACCAACGCGCCCCAGTAGTAGTCGACTTCGGCCTGGTCAGCGCACTCGATCAGGAAGGACACTGCCTCGGTGAACGCGAAGACCGGGCCGCCGTTGATGCCGACAAACCGGGTGCCGTCGAGGGTGAAGCCGGCCGACACGACCTGGCCGGCGATGCCGGGCCCCGCGTCGGTGTAGCGGTTGACGTACTCGATGGACGAATTCGGGAAGATGCCGGTGTAGAACCTCATCGCATCCTCGAGGTCGTTGTCGAACCACAGCGACGGGGTGATGGTGGGCACGGGTGGTCTCCTCTCCAGGGCTGTCGAAGGGATTGACCGGCCGGGGTGCCGAAACTCATCGATAGAACCGCTATGTAACGTGCTGTTCAGGTTCGGTCGAGAGGATGCCGGTGAGCAGCACGAACAGCGGTCAGACAGTGGAGTTCCGCGGCACCAACGAGCTTGCCCTCGTGGCCGACGAGTGGAACCGGGGCGTCGACTCGGCGGCCGAGCGCCCGACGATCCTCATGCTGCACGGCGGCGGGCAGAACCGGTTCTCCTGGAAGAACACCGGGCAGGTGCTGGCCGACCACGGTTTTCACGTGATCGCGCTGGACGCCCGCGGGCACGGCGACAGCGACCGCGCCCCGGACGCCGACTACAGCGTCGACTCGCTGTCCGCCGACGTGCTTCTGGTGCTCGAGCAGATCGGCCGCCCGGTGGTGCTGATCGGGGCCAGCATGGGCGGGCTGACCAGCATCCTGGTGGCCAAGGAGGCCGGGCCTGCCGTGGTGACCAAGCTGGTTCTGGTCGACGTGGTGCCCCGCTTCGAGAAGGACGGCAGCGCCCGGATCCGGGACTTCATGTTCAGCAATGTGGACGGCTTCGACAACCTGGAGCAGGCCGCCGACGCCATCGCCGGATACCTTCCGCACCGGAAGCGGCCGAACAACCTCGACGGTCTCAAGAAGAACCTGCGGTTCCGGGACGGCCGGTGGTTCTGGCATTGGGATCCGGCGTTCCTGACCGCCCCGAAAGACGATCCGTTCGGCCGGGTGGAGCGGCTCGAACAGGCCGCCGTCGACCTGACCATCCCGATCCTGCTGATCCGCGGCAAGCTGTCCGATGTGGTCAGTGCCGAAGGGGTGCAAGACTTCCTGGCGAAGGTGCCGGGCGCGGAGTTCGTCGAACTCTCCGATGCCGGCCACACCGCCGCCGGGGACGACAACGACGCCTTCAGTGAGGCCGTCGTCTCGTTCGTCACCCGCTAGACCGGTGTGACCAGCTGACCGCGGGCCAGGAACTCCTCCAGGTTGCGCATCGCCAGAGTGGCCATCGCCGTTCGGGTTCGGGCCGTGGCGCTGCCCATGTGCGGCAACAACACGACGTTGTCGAGTTCCCACAGGCGGACCGGCACGTCGGGCTCGGCGGCGTAGACGTCGAGACCGGCGCCGGCCAGCCGGCCCGCTTCCAGGAACTCGATCAGTGCGTCCTGGTCGACGACGCTGCCGCGGGCGACGTTGATCAGGAAACCGTCCGGCCCGAGCGCCTGCAGCACGTCGCGATCCACCAGATGCGCGGTGTCGGGTCCCCCGGCGGTGACGACCACCAGGACGTCGACGGAAGCGGCCAGCTCCACCGGTGAGGCGGCGTAGCGGTACGGGCTGCCGGGTAGCTCGTGGCGATTGTGATAGGCGATGGCACAGTCGAATCCGCGTAACCGGGTGGCGATCGCCGAGCCGATCCGGCCCAGTCCGAGGATCCCGACGCGGCTGCCGCTGAGGTCGCGGGTGTACGGGAACGGCCCCTCGGTGGCCCAGCGGCCGGCCCGCACGTATCGGTCGGCGGCGCTGAACCGGCGCATGGTGTCGAGGGTCAGCCCGAGCGCGGTGTCGGCGACGGTGTCGTTGAGGACGTCGGGTGTGTTGCTCACCCCGATCCCCCGTTCCCGCGCCGCGTCGACGTCGACGGCGTCGTACCCGGCGCCGAAGTTCACGATGGCGCCCAAGGCGGGCAACGAATCCATCAGCGCGGCATCGACACCCGGCCGGCCACCGCACACGATCACCGTGACCTCGTGGGCCTGCTGGGCGTCAACGGGGTGCCGCAGCGGTGTGTGCTTGGCCGTCAGTTGCTTCTCCAGCGATGGTTCGAGCCTGCCGACGACGAGGATGGCCATGCCACCAGTCAACCAGGCCCGCCGTCATCGAGCGCGCGGCGGATGATGTCGCGCAGGTCCTCGCGACTGGTCACGTTGAGTTTGAGGTACATCCGGTACAGGTGCCCCTCGACGGTGCGCGTCGACACCACGAGCCGTTCGGCGATGTCGCGGTTGGACAATCCGCGCACCACCAGATGGGCGATCTCGCGTTCCCGACGAGACAGTGGCAGCGGCTGCGAGGTGGCCATCAGTGCAGGTGTCTTCAATCCGCCGCATTCCTTGCCGAGTCGGTCGGCGGCCGCCGCGGCTTCCAGTGAATGCCTGCGCTGTCCGGCGGCATCGAAGAGTGCGGCGGCCTGTGCCGCGGCGTCGGCCGCCGACAACAGGGCGCCGATCCGCTCGAACTGCTGTGACGCCGAAAAGACCGCTGCACCATCACTGTTCATCAGGCCGGTGGCGTGCGCCGCGTCGATCGCCGCCAGCGGCCCACCGATCACCGCGGCCACCTCGACGATCCTCGGCAGGCAGGTCTTGTCCCCGAATCGTGCGGCGGCGTGCAGTGCCATCAGCTCGATGGCGCGTTGGCCCGACTCGGCGGCGAGGTCGGCAGCGCGCAGTGCCATCGTGACCGCGCCGCTGACATGGCCCATGGCTGCGGCCAGCCACGCCTCGGCGATCCGGACCGCAGGTTCGAACATCGTCGCCGCACGGCTCACCAGGTCGCGCAGTTCGGTGACCAGCGGTGCGGCGGCCGAATCGTAGCCGAGCCCGCAATAACACTGCGCCAGAAGCAATCTGGCCGGGACATTCCAGGAGGCGGCCGCCTCACCGCTGAGCGCGGCCAGGGTCTCCTCGAGCCGGCTCATCGCCACCCGCAGTTGCCCCCGGCCCAGTTCCACGGTGCCGGCCAGGACGTTCGCCATCGCGCGGGCGCGGTACTGGCTGGGCGAGGTGATCCGGACGATGTCACCCGAACGGGCCTGCGCGGCAGCGAAATCGCCGGCCAACGTCAGGGCGCGCACCTCACCCAGCGCCAGCAGGAACCGCAGCGGCCCGTCGATCTTGTCGTAGACCTCGTGGCCCCGCGCGGCCAGCCGCGCCGCATCGGCGGTGCACCCTTTGAGCGCGGCCGCCATTCCACCGCCGAAGACCGCCCATCCGACGGCGATCGGTGGCGCGGTCGGATCGGCCAGCACCTTGTCCGCCAGCTCGGCGGCCTCGTCGAGTCGATTGTCGAGTACCGCCAGCGCCGCCGCGAGGCTGTCGACACCCACGCGCACCTGGGGGTGAGTGATGCGCTGCTGCAACATCTTCAGGATCTCGGCGGCGGCCGCGGCGTCTCCCATCGACCACTGGAGGTTGGCAATCCGCGCCATACCCCACCGGGCCAGCTCGAACTCGGTCAGAGTGTCGGGGTCGAAGGATTCCAGGATCACTTCGGACTCCGGGGCCCTCCCTTGCCACAGCAGCGTCCGCGCGAGAAGCTCGGAGGCGACCAGGCCACCACCGGCCTCGACGGCGGCGCGAGCCAGCCGCTCGGCGAGCGTGATGTTCATCAGGGATACCGCGTCTTCTGCTGCCCGGGAGAAGAATTCGGCGTCCATCGTCGTGTCGGAGTGCAGTGCCAGTTCAGCGCGACGCACGCGTTGCACCGGCGCCTGCGGCGGGTGCAGATCCATCGCACCCACCAGCTCGGTCCGCAGGCGGCGACTCGCGACTTGGCCCAGGCTCTGCCGGATGACTTCACCGATCACCGAGTGGGTGAAGTGAATTTCAGCTGTGCCGCTGACGTCGACGACGCGGATCAGCCCTCGCCGCTCGGTACGTTCCAACGTGTCGGTGTCGACGAGCTCGGACATCACCGCCAATGTCAGCGGCTCCGACACGGCCAGCAGCTGCAGGGCCCGCCGCTCGTCGTCGGGCAACCTGTCGAGCCGACTGCCCAGCAGCGGCGCCAGTTTCGAGGCCACCGCCGTCTCGCCGCGGAGCTGCCAGACGCCGTTGACCTGGCGCAGGTTTCCGGCTTCCAGCGCGCCTTCGACGAGGTGTCGGACGAACAGCGCGTTGCCGCTGGAGGCTTCCCACATCAGGTCGGCGGAGAGCCGCTCGAGGCGGCCCCCGAGTGCCGTCTCGACCAGCGCCACCGACTCGGCCTTGCTGAACGGAGCGACATCCAGTCGGGCCAGATAGCCGTCTTTCCACAGCGCGGTGATCGTCTCGGGAATCGGCTCGCCGCTGCGGGCGGTCGCCACGATGCGCACCGCGCCTTCGACAGCCAGCTGGTGTAGCAGCGTCGCGGACAGATGGTCGACCAGGTGCACGTCGTCAACGCCGATGAGCGCCAGCTTCTCCCGGCGAACGGTGTGGAATGCGGCGGCCAGCATGGCCACCGGGTCGGTGGGCATCGGACTGGCAAGCAGGTGGGCGAACACACCCAGCGGCACATCGCGCGCGGACTCGGTGCCTGCGACCCACACCGCGGCGGTGCGCAACGTGCGCGCGGCCATCCGCGCCAACGTGGTCTTGCCGACACCGGCATCGCCCAGAAGGAGCGTCCCGCATTGGCCGGGGCGGCCCTGCAGGGTCGCCTGGATCGCGGCGAGTTCCTTGCCTCGACGCATGACAGGCCAGGTGCGGCTGTCCCCCACGGCCGCAGTTTACGCAGGCGAAAGCCCTGAACTGGGCGGATTGCTCAACGTCCGAGCAGGCGCTACGCCAACAGCGGCACGCCGCCGTGCCGCCGGTCGGTCAGGATTTCGAACATCGCGCGTCGCGACGCGGTCAGTTCGGCGTCAAGACCATTGCCGGACAGGGTGATTCGACAGTTCGCCAGAGCGGAGTTGTAGCAGTACTTGGTCGCACTGTTGGTGTCGGTGTAGGTCAGCCCGATGACATCGCCGGGTTCGGCGCGAAGCTCGCCGTGCACCTCGAATCCGTCGGTACGGCCGCCGAACGACCATGTGAACGGCTCGTACGAACCGTGGGTGTGCCGGGCGCCCAGTATGGACCGCACGGCCACCTCCCAGCCCGCGTGGCGCAGGACGAACAGGGTGGTGGCAGGCAACCGCAGCGGTCCGAGGGCGGCGTGCGCGGTGACCACCTCCAGGCTGGAGTTCGGGTGCTCGTCGAATCCGCACACCTGACCGAAGGCGTACGCCGGGGTGTGCTTGCTGCCCCAGTTGTGGTTGACACTGCCCGTCCACGATTCGACGGCGACTCGGGTGTCGCCGAGGGTGACCGTGCCGTCGAAGCGGGCCAGCGGGTGGCGCACCTGGGTCTTGGCGGTCGGGAACTTCGCCGTATAGGAGCGGTCGGTGAGGAGCTTGACCGGCGGTTCGTCACCCGGGGTGATGGCCAGGTCGCACGACGCGCCGTCCAGCGTCGCGCGTGCGTGCACGTCGTCGATCACGGTGTCGGCGATCCTGGCCGACCAGGGATCGGACAGGTAGTCGGCGTCGGACAGCGGGTGGGGCACTTTGAGGGCGCGGTTACCTGCACCGTCGGGGTCGAACAGCATCACCCAGACGTCGGCCACCGCGTCGCCGGGATTGGGCAGCAGTCGCGTCCAGCGCAGCCAGATAGCTTGCGCACGCCGGGGGTGATTCGCGCGGATGAATCTGCTCTCGTAGTAAGGAGGCATCATCTGTTCAGGATCGCGGACAGAAGGGCGGCGCACAGTGGGTTGGACGATCGTGGCTGCGGTGTTGGCGGTGCTGGCCGTGGCCGAGGCGATCGCACTGCTGGTGATGCGCTCACGTCTGGCGGCCAGCGAGCGGGAAGCCGAGGAACTGCGCGGGCGCCTGGACACCCGCAACATGCTGTGGACGGGCGGCCGGGAGGCGGTCAAGCAGGTATGGCAGACCGCCAACCTGGTCCGCACCCAGGGCCTGGGGGGCGCGGTGCGGTCCTCGATCGAGGAACTCGCCGACTGGGCCGACGTCGAGCGGCCGGACCTGGCTCGGCTGGCGCCCGACGGCAAGGTGGTGGTGATGTTCTCCGACATCGAGGAGTCCACCGCACTCAACGAACGCATCGGCGACCGGGCGTGGGTCAAGCTCATCGGCAGCCACGACCGGATGGTCCGGCGGTTGGTGAACAAACACGACGGCCACGTCGTAAAGAGTCAGGGCGACGGGTTCATGGTGGCCTTTGCCGATCCCTCCGCTGCGGTGAACTGCGCGGTGGCCATGCAGCGGGAATTGGCGCGCGACGCGAAACGGCTGCGAAACAACAGCATTCGAGTGCGGATCGGTATCCACATGGGCAAGTCGGTGCGCCGCGGCGACGACCTGTTCGGCCGCAACGTCGCGATGGCGGCCCGCGTCGCCAGTCAGGCCGATGGCGGCGAGATCCTGGTGAGCGAGTCGGTGCGGACCGCCGTCGGCGATCAGCAGACCTTCGACGAGGGGCGGGACGCCGAACTGAAGGGGTTCAGCGGCACCCACCGGCTGTACGCGGTGGCGTGACGCCGGCACCACCTAGCTTTGAGCGGCTTCGGTGTGCCGCTGGTGCAGGCGGGCACGGATCTCGTCGGGGGTGTATGCCTTGCGGCGCCGCTGGTCCCGCGCGACGAGTACCCCGCCCGCGACGACGCCGGCCGCACCGGCCAGACCGATCCACTTCCAGATACCGCGCATGCGATCACATTATGCTGCGCTGGTGAGTGAGCACACCGTGTCGTTGACACAGGCGCTGAACGAAACCCGGACCGGTGATGTCTGGTTGTTCCGCGGCGGGTCGGGCCCGGACCGGGCGATCCAGACTTTGACCAATGCGCCGGTCAACCATGTCGGCATGACGGTGGCGATCGACGATCTGCCGCCGTTGATCTGGCACGCCGAACTCGGCCACAAGCTGCTGGACCTGTGGACCGGTACGAATCACCGCGGGGTGCAGCTCAACGATGCCCGAGAGGCCGTCGAGCAATGGCTGCATCACTACGGTCAGCGGTGCTGGCTACGCCAGCTCACCCCGGATGTCACCCGCGACCACGAGGATCAGCTGCTGAAGGTGATCGCCCGGATGGACGGCACCCCGTTCCCGTCGACCGCGCGGTTGACCGGCCGCTGGCTGCGTGGGCGGCTGCCCACCGTCAGCGATTGGACGCGGGGAATCCCGGTCGTACACAAGAAGGTTCGACAATCCGCGGAACGGCGCAAGCTGGCCGAGCGTGAAGTCGGGTTGCAGACGGCCTATTGCGCGGAGACGGTTGCCATCACCTATGAGGAGATGGGCTTGCTGGACACCGAGAAGAACGAGAACTGGTTCGATCCCGGCCGATTCTGGAGCGGCGACACGCTACCCCTCGTCGACAGCTATCGGCTCGGTGACGAAATACAGGTCCTGGCAGACTGATTCGTCAGAAGCCGACGCCGACGCCGATACCGACCGGGGACTCACGGTGCGGGCACGACAGGTCGACGTAGACGGTGGTCGCGCTGGTCGACTCCCCGGGCGAGCTGTCCGGATTGTGGACGGCCACCACCCGGCAGGACGACAACGGCGCACCGGTGTTGCCGTCGACCCAGTTGATCGCGACGACGTAGCCCTGGGACTGCAGGTCGTCGATGGTGGCCTGTGCCGTGTCGGCCGACGCCACCGCCGCGAACACGATCGGAGCAGCGGCCGCGCCGAACAGCGCGGTCACCGATCGTCCGATCCCCCATCGCATGACGCACCTCCCGAGCTGAACCTACCCCGCGCCCCAGACCGCCAGCACCTTGCCTTTCGGGTCGCGGAATTGGATCGCGGTGATGGTCTGGCCCGGCGGAACGTCGTAGGCGACGTGGCCGGCCACCTGCTGGTCCTGCGCGAGCTGGCCTGAGGTGATACCGGGCCGGACAGCACCGACGGCGGGCGCGATGTTCGACCCGTCGGCGGCGCGTGCAACGAGGTAGAAGCCGTTGTAGGTCGGTGTGCCGCTCTTGGCGACGATCGTCACGTCGACGGCGTACATCGTGCCTTTGGCCGGGACGATCTGGGCGTCGGGCGGCACCGGCTGCAGGTTGTCGACGATGTAGGCCGCGGTGCCGTCGGACGACGCGATGTCGACCTTGGTGCCGAACGCGACCGCTTCCAGCGTGGGCGCCATCGACGTACTGGCAGGCGTGCTGGGAGGCGACTGTCGGGCGGTCTGGTTGGAATTCCCACATGCCACACTCATGACTGCGATGGCCAACAGGCCCAGAGGGACTCCGACCAACCGTATTCCGCGCATTGGCGGATACTAGCGCGCGGGCAGCAGAGGCCGGGCGGCGCTGCTATCGAACGACATTGGTGAGATTGGCGCCGGTGAGGTTCGCCCCGGTGAGGATCGCTCCGGTCAGATTCGCCCCGGTCAGATTCGCCACCCGCAGGTTGGCACTAGTGAGGTTGGCCCCGCTCAAGTTCGCCGCTGTCAGGTTGGCGCCCTGCAGATTCGCTCTGACGAGGTTGGCGTTGCTCATGACGGCCCCGGACAGGTTCGCCCCAACCAGGTTGAGGGATTGGAGATTCTGTCCCGTCAGGGTGGCATTGCTCAGGTTCACTCCAGCCAGGACCGCCCCTGTCAGGGTCACGCCCTGGAGGTTCAGCCCGCCCATGACGGCGTTGGTCAGGTTCGCGCCGGACAGGGTCGCGCCGGTCAACGTCGCCCCGGTCAACGTCGCTCCAGCCAACGTTGTGCGCGTCAGGTTGCGGCCCGCAAGGTTCTGCCCGCTCAGATTGGCGTTGGTCATGACGGCTCCGACCAACGTGACCCCGGTCAGATCCAATCCTTGGAAATTGAGCCCGATGAGGTTGGCATTGGTCAGGTTCGCACCGGTCAGAGTCGCCCCCGTGACGGTCGCACCCGCCAGCGTCGCGGACGTCATATTGGCGCCCGCCAGACTCGCCCCCGACAGGTTCGCCCCGCCAAGCTTCACCCCAGCCAGATTCCGGCCCGCAAGGTTCTGCCCGGTCAGATTGGCGTTGGTCAGATTCGCCCCGACCAGCGTCGTACCCGTCAGATCAAAGCCCTGCAGGTTCAGCCCCGTCAGATTGGCATTGGTCAGGTTGGCACCTGTGAACGTGGCACCGGTCACCGTCGCCCCGGCCAGCGTCACCCCGGTCAGGTTGCGGCCCTGCAGGTTCTGCCCGGTCAGGTCGGCGTTGGTCAGGTTCGCACCGGTCAACGTCACCCCGGTCAGATCGAACGCCTGCAGATTCTGACCCGTGAGGTTGGCGTTGGTCAGGTTCGCACCGGTCAACGTCGCACCGGTCAACGTCGCCCCGAGCAGGTTGGCCTTCGTGAGGGTGGATCCGGACAGGTTGGCGCCGGTCAGCGTGGCCTGAATCAGCGTCGCCCCAGTCAGGTTGCGGCCCTGCAGGTTTTGGCCGGTCAAGTTTGCCCCCGACAGGTTCGCACCGACCAGTATCGTGCCGGTCAGGTCGTATCCCTGCAGGTTCTGTCCGATCAGGTTGGCCAGCGTCAGATTCGCACCGGTCAACGTCGCACCGGTCAACGTCGCACCGACCAGCGTGGCACCAGTCAGATTGCGGCCCAACAAGTTTTGCCCACTCAGGTTGACGTTGGTCAAGTTCGTCCCGACCAGGGTTGTACCCGTCAGATCAAAGCCCTGGAGATTTTGCCCGATCAGGTTGGCCAGCGTCAGATTCGCACCGGTCAGCGTCGCACCGGTCAACGTCGCACCAACCAGCGTGGCACCAGTCAGGTTGCGGCCCAACAGATTCTGTCCGGTGAGATCGGCGTTGGTCAGATTCGTGCCGATCAGCGTCACACCGGTCAGATCGAAACCCTGCAGATTCTGCGCACTGAGGTTGGCGACGCTGAGATTCGCCCGGGTCAGCGTCGCGCCGGTCAACGTCGCACCCGACAGGTTCGCCCCGACCATCGTGGCGCCCGTCAACGTCGCACCGGCGAGATTGGCGCCGACGAACAGCGCCGCGGTCAGCTTTGCCCCGGCCAGGTTCGTCCCGGCCAAGGTTGCCCCGGACAGCTGAACCGAATTCAGATTGATGCCCTGGAGGTTCTGCCCGGCCAGGTTGGCGTTGGCCAATCCCGCGCCGGCCAAGGTGACGCCGGTCAGGTCAAAACCCTGGAGGTTCTGCCCGGTCAGGTTGGCGTACGTGAAGTTCGCCCCCGACAGGTTGGCCCCGGTCAGCGTCGCCCCGGTCAACGTCACCCGGGTCAGGTTGCGGCTCTGCAGGTTCTGGCCCGCCAGGTTGGCGTTGGCCAGGATCGCGCCGACGAGCGTCACCCCGCTCAGATCGAAACCCTGAAGGTTCTGCCCCGTCAGGTTGGCCGACGTCAGATTCGCACCCGACAACGTCACCCCGGTCAACGTCGCCCCAACCAGGTTCGCCCCGGTGAGGTTGCGGCTCTGCAGGTTCTGGCCGGTCAGATTGGTGTTGGTCAGGTTCGTGCCGACCAGCGTCACCCCGCTCAGATCGAAACCCTGAAGGTTCTGCCCCGTCAGGTTGGCCGACGTCAGATTCGCACTGGATAGCGTCGCCCCGGTCAAGGTCGACCCGGCCAGCGTCGCCTTGGCCAGATTTGCCCCGGACAAGTTCGCGCTGGTGAAGTTGTAGCCGGTGAGGTTCAGACCGGCCAGGTTCGCTCCGCTCAGGTTCAGGTTGGAGCAGTCCTTGGTGGCACCGCACGCGGCAAGGGGGTTTGCGGCCGCCGCCGACGGGACCACTCGCGACAGCGAAAGATCATTCGTGGCAGGCGGTTTCAACCCGAATGCGGCCAAGGCGTGTGTCAGCAGTCCCGCGACCGGGTTCGTCGCGGAGGCCGGGGCGACGGTGACCTTCGACGGCCGCCTCGGGCCACTGTTCCTGTTAGAGGAGCCAACCGTCTTCACCGACTGGGCAGACGAGGAATCGGCATGGCTGCTCGACGGGCCGGATCCGCCCGACCCGCCGGTGTCGGCTTGAGCGACCCCGGCGCCGCTGGCGAGCGCCGCCCCAAGGCCGAGCGTGACGGCGCCCGCGCCCAGCCAAACGTATGGCTCACGCCGTTGCCGTCGGGCGGCCTTCCGACTGTGCACACCTGACATGTCGCCCCCAACCCCGAGTAGAGCTGCCACTTCATTGCGTCGTAAACAGCTATACCCCCACACGGCGCCATTTTTGTCGTGTCAGTCAATTTTGACTCTGGCGTCTCGCGCCGATCGGCGAAATCCTTTACCGCGCTGCGTAAGACAGGACGGTGACGGCAATCTCGATAAGCGCCGTTATAGCGCGTGATCCGGCATCGATTCGCGTTGTCGCGATCGATAGCAAACAGACTGTGGCGCCATTGCCTGATTGGCAAATCCCCTTGCCCATGTCGCTCGTCCGTCAGCACCATCGGTAGGTGACCTCAACCGCGAACCCGTTCGATGATCCACGCCACGTCGACATGTACGCCGCCCGCGCGGCGCAGATGGTGCCCGCCTATCGCGACATCCACCGGATGGCCACGGTTCTCATCAATGAACGCGCGCCGTCCGATGCCCGGGTTCTAGTGCTCGGAGCCGGCGGAGGCCTGGAAACCAAGGCATTCGCCCAGGCCCAGCCAGGGTGGACGTTCGACGCCGTGGACCCGTCGGCGGCGATGTTGCAGCTCGCGGCGCGAAACCTCGGACCGTATGCGGCGCGGGTGCGCATGCACCATGGATACATCGAGGACGCTCCGGACGGCCCATTCGCCGCCGCGACAAGTCTGTTGACACTGCACTTCCTGCCGTGGGAGCTGCGCCTCGAGACGGTCGCACAGGTCCGGCAGCGGTTGGCACCCGGTGCGCCGTTCGTCGTTGCGCACATGAGCTTTCCGCACGACGGCAGTGAACGGGACTTGTGGATCAGCAGGCACGTCGCGAACCTCATCGCGGCGGGGATCGATCCCGCGGATGTCGACAAGGCGCGCAACGCCATCGCCACCGAGGTTCCTGTTCTCTCGCCAGACGAGGACCGTGCCATTCTGCGAGAGGCGGGCTTCACCGATGTCACCGAGTTCTTCACGGCGTTCACCTTCCGCGGCTGGGTCGGCTACGCCTGAGCTCCCCTACGCACCGCCGCGCCGATCGCGCTTGGTTCGGTACATCGATTCATCGGCTCGGGAAAGTAGTTGCGCGGCAGTGAGATCAGAGCCGGCGGCGCGCCCGATACTGGCGCTGACGCTCAGCGCGTGGGAATCGACCTCGAAGGGTGCCGCCAGACGGCGACCGATGTGCTCGGCAAGGTCGTCCAGCTGGGTGAGGTCGTGGAGACGTTCGCGCACTACGACGAACTCGTCGCCGCCCAGACGGACCACGGTGTCGGCGTCGCGTACTGCGATGGACAAGCGAATTCCGATCTCGCACAACACTTTATCGCCCATATCATGGCCGTAGCGGTCGTTGACGCTCTTGAAATTGTCGAGGTCGATGAACAGCACGCCCACCAGAGTGTTGGTGAGTCTCGCCCTGCCGAGAGCTCGGGTGAGGCGGTCCTCGAGAACGGTTCGGTTCGGCAGTCCGGTGAGCGGGTCGGTCAGCGCGGCTTCTTCGAGCTGTGCGACCGCCTTCTTCTGCTGGGTGATGTCTTGGAGCTGGACCAACGACGAGGAGACGACCCCGAACTCATCGGGTAGGCCGACAACGGTGTGCAGGCACCAGACCACCGTTCCGTCCGGGCGGAGGAACTGACGTTCACTCTCGTGGTGCGTGCGCGTTCCCGCGTGGACGGCGGCGACAGCCTCCTCGAACACCGACCCGTCGTCCGTGGCGAACTCCCGCAGTGAGTGCCCGACCAACTGCTCGGCACTCCTGCCGAGGATGCCGCACAACGCGGGATTGACCCGTGCGAGCGTCCCGTCCAGCCTGCGCCAGCCGACGCCGATCGTGGCACGACTCATGGTCACTTCGAACATCCGCACCGCGGCGTCGCGGGCGCGTTCGGCTCGAACCCGATCGCTCACGTCGCGGTGAGCGGTGATCATCTGCCGTGGCATTTCCCCGTCGACGGGCAAGACGTGCGCCGTCGTCTCGATCCAGCGGTACTCGCCGTCCGCGTGCCGCATCCGCATCAGGAACCTCGTCACCGCGCCGCGTGAAGCGGCCCACGTCTCCGCCAGCCCGGCTCGTTCATCCGGGTGGACAAGCTCGATCCCGTAGGTCCCGATCAGCGCGTCCGGCTCGAAGCCCAGTACGGTCCGCGAAGCGGGCGACACCCACAGAAATGTGGTTTCCTCGACCAGCTGCCAGGCGACCATGTCCGAGCTGTATTCGGCGATCATCCGAAAGAGTCGCTCGGATTCGCGCAGCTGGAGGTCGCGCAAGGCTTCGCCGCAGACCGGCCGGAAAGCCGCCACCACCGCCCACGGGGCGGGGTCTTCAGCACGGAAAAGCGGTACGGCGTCGACGTGCAGCCACACGTGACGCCCGGCTGCGTCACTGCCGGGGCGGTGAACGCCCATGATCCTGCCGCGCACAGCAACTCGGGTGCGCCGAGCGACCATGGCGGGTGCCTCTGCACCTTCGAGGAATCGGCCGTCTTCGTCCACCGCGGCCCAGCGTGGGTCCTGCGAGGTCCGACCGAGCATCTGGTCGAATGACAACCCCAGAATGTCCTGCGCTACTTCGGATGCGGCGACGATCTCGCCCTCGGCATTCTGCACCACAACGCCGGCCTCTGGCGGCAGCACTTCGAAACCTGCCTCCGCCGCCAGCGCGTCGACGGAGACCTGTGCACCGCCGTCCACCAGACCTCCCTCGGTCGCCTCTGACCTTGTCTTGCGTGAGTCTAGGTTTCCACCGCCCGGTTCCGGCGTCATTGCTCAACATCGAATCCCCCTGCCCGACATAAGGGTTACCTTGGTTAACGCCCCGTATCGCGCGGTACGTAACGCAAATGAGTGATGCCGTTGCCGAACGTCTCACACCCGTCGAGGCTGAGATCGAGCTTCACATCGTCGGGTAGCGCGCGCAGGCCGCCACCCACCACCTTCGGGACCACGAAGAACTGGAATTCCTCGACCAGGCCGGCCCGGATCGCGGCGGCCGCGACGGTCGGGCCGAAGATTTCCACCACTCCGGGCGCGTCGTCGACGATTCGCCGCAACTCTGCCAGGCTCAAGTCCGGCACCAGACGGACGCGGTCCGATCCGATGTCCTCGGGCGTCAGCGTCGAGGACGCCACCACCTTGTCGATGCGCCGCCAGCGGCGGGCGAACTCTTGCTCTGCCGGCGTCCAGACTTGGCCGTCGGGATCGGTCTCCCAGTACTGCATCAACTCGAAGGTTCGGCGCCCCAGCACCTCGGTGGATACCTCGCCCATCCGCTCGACGTGGACGGCGAACACCGCCCCCTCGGGGGCAGACCATTGAAAGTCGCCGACGGTATCGGCGACGTAGCCGTCGATGGACATGGTCGCGGTGAAGATCAGCTTTCCCATGCCATTGAGACTCTCGCACCCGACCGAACTAATCGCGGAATGAACGTCTACCACCGACCGTGCCGCGAAGCGCTGGTGGCACTCGGCACTGAGTCAGCCCGGCAGGTCGCATACCAGAAGATGGGAGGCACGTCGGCCATCGCCCACGCGTCTGTCCTCGACCTGGACAAAACCTGCTTCGCGGATAGTCGACACGAGTTCGTCGATAGGCCGCAGCCGGAATCCATGGCGGGTGAAGGGCATTTTGGTCATCTGATCCGGATCGCCGATCCCGAGCACCAATCGCCCGCCCGGCCGCAGTACCCGAGCCAGCTCTCTGAGAGCTGCGGCGAGATCCGGCACGAAATAGACGGTGTTCGTCGAGATGACTGCGTCCAGTGCGGAATCGTCAAGAGGCAGACTCTCCATCCGACCCGCATACAGGCGTAACCGGCCGCGCGCAATGTCGTTGGCGAACCTGCGCTTTGCCCCCGTGAGCATCGTCTCCGACATCTCGACGCCGTGAACAACCGTCCCCTCGTGATGGAGCAGGATGTCGAGTCCGACGCCCCCGCCGAATCCGATATCGGCGATGTCGGCGGCCGGCCCGCACTCCGTGGCGGCGACTGCGGCGACGACAAGTGATCGATTGCCACGGTTGAGGACCCGTCCCACGACTCGGCCTGCGAACCCGGTGGGGTCACCGAGCTGGCGAGCCAGCCCGGCGAGCGCACGTTCAGCGAGCCGCATGCCAATCATTAGACCAGCCGCCGAAACCCTTGTGGCCGATACCGATCAAACGCCGAACTTGGCTCGAGCATCGTCGGTGACCGGGGTGAACAAGTTCACCAGGTTGCCGTCGGGGTCGCGGAACAACAGTGCGCGGTTGCCCCACGGCATGGTGGTCGGCTCGGTGACAACCTCGTCCAACCGCCCTTGCAGGCGTGCATATTCGGCATCGACATCAGCCACGATGAACTCGATTATGGCGCTTCGATTGGCCGCCGGCTCGGCAGATCCCACGCCGAACAACGGCACGGTCTTGTCGCTTCCGATGGCCAGTACGCCCACCGGCGTGGGGATCTCGGCGAATAGTTCGTTGGCCCAGATCGCTTCAGCTCCGGTGACCATCTCGTAGAACGAGACGAGGCGCTGCACGTCTGCGGTGATGACGCGGATCGACACTAGTTTCATGGCGCCCAAGCTAAACCCGCCCACCGACACGTCTGACTTGTCAGCGTTGAGTGAGGGCTCATGCACACGAAACGCGAGTGAATTCGTACAACGTTTCTCACTCAACGCAATCCTCGCCGCCAGATCGATTGACTGGCCAGCTGCACAGCCCCACTCTTGCCCGCTTACACGTTGAAGCGGAACTCGACCCAATCACGTCGCCAATCAACGTCATGATCTACCCTGCGTCTGGTGACCACGAAGACCCTGCGTGCAGCACTGTATCTGCGCATCTCGCTCGATAAGACCGGCGAGCAACTTGCCGTCGAGCGGCAGCGGGAGGAATGCGAGCACCTGGCCAAGCAGCGCGGCTGGGAGATCGTCGGAACCCACACCGACAACTCGATCAGCGCGGCGGGCAAGAAAGCGCGGCCAGGCTTCGAGGAGATGCTCGACGCCATCAAGCGCGGCGAGGTCCAGGCCGTGGTGGCGTGGTCGCTGGACCGACTAGCCAGGAATGCCCGTGACCGTCTGGCACTTGTCGAAGCGTGCCGTGATCAGGATGTCATCATCGCGCTTGTTCAAGGCTCTGACATGGACCCGACCACGGCGTCCGGTCGCCTGGTGATCGGAGTGCTGGGTGAGGTGGCCGAGATGGAGATCGGCCTGAAGAGCGAACGGCAGACGGCAGCGGCACGCCAGCGTGCCAGCCTCGGCAGGCCCCCGCTCGGAGTGCGCCTCACCGGCTACACCGCCAAGGGTGAAACCGTTCCCGAAGAGGCCGAACTGGTGACGCGGATCTTCACGCTCTTCCACGCCGGGGAGTCACTTCGCTCGATTGCACGGACGCTCACCGAGGAGAAAGTCACCGCTCGCAGCGGCAGGCGGTGGAACCCGTCGAGCATTCGCGGGATTCTCACCAATCCACGCTACGCAGGCCGCGCCATCTACCAGGGCGAGACAACGGGTTCTCCTGGTAACTGGGAGGCGTTCGTCAGCGACGACGTGTTCGACCTCGTCCAGGCACGCCTGAAGGACCCACGCCGAAAGACGAACCGGGTCGGCACCGACCGCAAGCACCTCGGGTCTGGCATGTATCTGTGCGCGATCTGCGAAAAGCCAACGTCCTCATGGTCACAAGGCCGCTACCGGTGCAAAGAGGCACACGTAAACCGGTCTCAGAATCAGGTGGACCAGTACGTGCTCGACGTCATCGCCGGGCGACTACGTCAGACCGACATCGCCGACCTGCTGGCACCCGTCCAGGCCGACCTGTCCCCCATTCTCGAAGAGGCCGAACGCCTGCGAGGTCGGCTCGACACCATCGAGTCCGACTACGACGCTGGCCTCATCGACGGCAAGCGGTACGCATCAGCTCGGGAGCGTGTAATCGCGGAACTGACTGCCGTACAACGAAACATGGCAGACGCGGACCGGGGCAGCGCACTCGGAGAGCTGCTCGGCAGCCCCGACCCGGCTGCGAAATTCCTGGCGTCCGGAACTATGACGCAACGAGGAATCGTTGCGGCGTTGGCGACTGTCCGCCTCCATCCCGGCACCCGGTACTCCAAGGTGTTTGATCCCGATACTGTCCAGATTGATTGGCTGACAGGCTAACTCCACCTGATAGCAGCGTCGCCACCCTGGCTCGTTGTAGGGCAGTGAGCGGTGGGGCCTTCGCCACCACCTCTCGAATGCAGCGTTCCCGCTTCTGTGCTGGCGTCTCTGTGAATGCTGTGTCATTGGTCGTCATAAGACACGGGCAGGGCCTCCGTTCGTCGTGTGTCCCGCCAGTTTGACATGTCGCCAAGCGTGAAGACAGGGAGAGCAGATACGCTCGAAATCCATTCTGCTAGAAACTGAATTGCGATCTGAAGGACAGGCTTTATGCCCGGCTGCGTTTTCCTTCAGATCGGCCCGCCTCGGGCCCTAGTCTGATACCAGCAGCGTCCCCTGTTATCACCCCGACGCGTCCCCTACTCTGGTTGTGCAGGACGGTCGACCAGCCGTCGGACGATGTAGGTCTAGCGACTTTGGCAGTACAATTGAGGTAGGAGGATTGATCAGCAGATGTCGGACACCCGCGAGATCGCTGGCCGGTTTTATACCGTTACCTACCTTCCACCTCAACGCGCGTGGACACGAAATGTCTTCGCCTCCAGGGGTTCTCGTGGCGGCAAACGTGCGATCCACCGCACCGGCCGACCTGGACCAGTCAGGGTCTAGACAGCATCAAAGCGGGCAGGGCTGGCGCTATAACCAGCGTGTGGGTAACCGAGTAGTAATCGTCGACCGACTCTAAGCGCGTGGCAACGCGTTAGCGACCCATAGGCCGATCTTTCCTCAGAAGATCAATCCCGTTGGGACGCATGTATGCCCACGAGCGGACGGCGGAACGCCCAAAGCCCGCCAGGGTAATTGACAGTGATCGAGATTGCCACGGCGGATCACAGCGGTTAACAGCCACCTCGCCCGGTTTGATTACAAGAAAATTCGGAGCACACAGAATGACGCCTACCGCGAACACCGACGAGTTTCTGACAACCGAAGAGGCCGCCTCCTACCTCGATCTGACCGTGCGATCACTCCACCAAATGCGTTGCGAAAACCGTGGCCCGGTCAGTTGGCGAGAAGGCCGACGCCTCGTCTATCCGCGCAGTGGCCTGGATCTCTACCGAGAGAACCAGCGCCGCAAGTCGCTGCGCGGCGAGGGAGTCATCTCCGCGTGACCGAAACCGATTGGGCCACCGGAACAGCGGAGTTCGTCCGCTACTTGGACAAGTTCGTCATCGCCCGATGCCCGCACTGCCGCGCCCAGCATGCCCATGACAAGAGCGCCGTCGGATCTGCCGCTGTGGTAGCTGGCTGCCACGCCCCGCACCGGCCCCGCTCCTATGCAATCCCGAAGCCCAAGCCCCAGAAGAGGACACGAAGATGAGCGCACGACACCTCCGCACACCCCGCCTCACCCGCCACCAACTCTCGAACGGGCACCTGGACCTCTGCGAACCCGCCAACGGTGCACCCATCGGATACCTGAGCATCACCGACCCCCTCGTCGGCGAACTGCACGCCCGCCCCTTCACAGGCGCGGCACTGGCCGAACTCCTGGACCGCGTAGAGGCCGACAAGTGAGCGGCGTTCTGATCAGTGACTACGACGCCGCCACGTTCGTAGAAGACCACGTGCCGACGCTGCGCGGTGCGACCATCGACCGCTGGCACGACGGCAGCCTCACCATCCGCGCAGCCGACGGCACCGTTGCCTACCTCGCAGCAGGTACCTGGCTAGCTGCCGTACAGGGCTAGTGGCTTCCAGGCCCTGCCTGGGTTGCGGTGAGCCGATCCCATCAGGCTCACGGTGCCGCGATTGCCGACCCAAACGCAGCACACCCAGTGCTACTCGGCGCGGATACCCCGAGTGGTGGAACCGGTTGTCCAAGCGGGCGCGTGAACTTCAGCCGTGGTGCGCCTGCGGAGCCACGGACCACCTGACCGTCGACCACACCCCAGCGTCGTGGGTGAAGGTCCAGGCCGGGAAGCGCCTGACACTCCAGGACTTCCGCAACGGCCTGCTCATCGTCCGATGCCAACGATGCAACAACAACGCCGGTGCCGCCCGAGGAGCCAACGTCACTCGCACCGACCGACTGAGCCAAAACAGGCCCCAGATCAACGCTGGGCCTCGTTCGCAACCTGGCTGAAGCGAGGGGGCTTGCCAGCCATTCCGTAAGCCCCACAGGGCCGTTCAGCCCGAGTCATACACCCGTAGGCCCACGCGGGGCCTCCCACCTGCGGTGACGCCGGACGGACCGGGCAAAGGCCGCCCGCGTTCGTTGAGCCGATTCTGGCTCGTTGTCGCAGCTCACGCCGCATTTTCAACAGAGAGAGTTTTTCGCTGTGCCCGCCAAGCCGCAGGTCGATCAGAGCCCGTTGCGGTTCCGTCGTAGCGGCGACGATGTGGCCGACTTCTGCAGGTTCTGCGAGCAGTACATCCGCCTGGCGGGCAACGTGCCGATGGTCATTCGCTCATGGCAGCGCGACATCGTGGAGATGGTCTGGGGCGAGCACCGACCCAAGCTTTCCGCGCTGGCCATCGGACGTGGTAACGCGAAGTCGACTCTGGCAGCGGCGATGGCCCTCTACCGGCTGTACACCTCCGATGACGTGCAGATCGATGTGCTTGCTGTTGATGAGCGGCAGGCCGGTCTGATCGGCGGCATTGCTACGAAGATGGCCACCCGGCACCCGCAGCTTGAGAAGCGGGTCACGGTGTTCAAGGACCACCTAGTCGTGCGAGAGAGCGAGCTGGCGTGGCTGCCTGCGAATCCTGCTGCGCTGGAGGGTCGTACACCTCATCTGGTGATCTGCGATGAGGGTGGGCGGATCTCCCAGGAGGTGTATGAGGTTGCGGTCCAGTCGGTTTCGAAGGTAGACAGCGCGCAGCTCTTCCTGATCGGCACACCTGGTCCGAACCCGCAGAACGTGTTGGCTCAATTTCGTGAGCATGCCGTGGCCCACCCTGAAGATCTGTCGCAGGCTTATATGGAGTTCAGCGCCGACGAGTGGCCCGATCACGAACTGACTTGCGAGCACTGCGTCCAGGCCGCGAACCCGTCGATCCAGGATGGCGGTTGGCTGACCCTTCGGTCGGTCCTGGCGACTGCACCGCCCAAGACTAGTGAGAGTCACTGGCGCAGAGTGCGCCTCATCCAGTGGCACGTGACTAACGCGGAGCCGCCGCTGCCGCCTGCGTTGTGGGAGGAGCTGGGAACCGGCCAAGCGATCCCTGACGGTGAGCGTGTCGTGCTGGCCTTCGACGGCTCATACAACGGCAACGACGCCACCGTGATTGTCGCCGCGACCGTGTCACCGCGCCCGAACGTACAACTGGTTCAGTGGTGGGGCCGACCCGATCCCAACGACACCACGTACCGGATCCCGATCCCCGAGGTTGAGCAGGCTATCCGCGACGCCTGCAAGCGTTGGGATGTCGCCGAGATCGCCTGCGACAGCTACCGGTGGCAGCGATCCCTCTCGCTGCTCGAAGGCGAAGGCCTGCCCGTCAAGGACTTCCCGCAGTCCATCTCCCGCATGTCCGCCGCCACCGCAGGATTCCTCGACGCATGCCGCAACCACCAGTTGACGCACTCCGGCCACCCGCTCATCGGTGACCACCTGAACAACGCGGTTCTAACCGAGGACAACCGAGGCGGGCGACTCGTCAAAGTCCACCGGTCCCTTCGGATCGACGCCGCGATCACCACTGTCATGGCCGTGTCCCGAGCAATCTGGCACGCCACCAAGCCCGTCAAGACCAAGAGAGCACGGAGTTTCACGTCGTGAGTTCACCCCTGTTGATCGAGATGCAGCAGCGCCTGTCCGCAGGCTTGCACCGCCGCTCCGAAAACCGCGCCTACTGGGCCGGGCAGCAGCCCCTCGCCTTTCTGGCCCCCGAAGCCCGCGCAGCACTCGGCAACCGATTCGGCACTCTGTCCGTCAACTACGCCCGCGTCGCTATCACCGCACTCACAGAGCGACTGCGACTCAACGGGTTCAACGGAGCCCCGGTGTGGGACGACCTGGTGCTCCTGGACTACGACACCCTGGCCGACACGCTGCACCGCGAGGCCCTGCTCCAGGGCGAATCGTTCGCACTAGTGTGGGCCGACGCCCAGGGCAACCCCACAGTGACCATCGAGTCGGGCGACGCAGTAGCCGTCAAGCGCGACGACGTGACCCGCCAGATCGTGGCCGGAATCAAGCAGGTCTCGGTGAACACAACACCCGCGACCAAGGGCTACACCGACGCTTGGATCTACACCCCCGAGGTTGTCGAGCACTGGCGCAGCAACAGCCCCGGTGGTGGCGGCGAGTTCGACCTCATCGAGAGCCGCAAAAACGCGCTGGGCTGCGTGCCCATCGTGGCCTTCACCAACGCCGACCTCTTGCCCTCCGCGTGGCGACAGACCCCGTACTTGGAGTACTCGGGCGAATCGGAAATAGAACCCCTGAAGTGTCTCATCGACGGCCTGGCCAAGACGGTCGCGGACCTCGCTGTGGCACAGGAGTACACGGCTCGACCACGTCGATGGGCAACCGGCATCGAGCTGACCGAGGAGCCGGTCCTTGACCCTGACGGCAACGCAGTACTCGATGAGAGCGGCGACCCGGTTACGCAGGAGGTCAACCCGATTCCCGAGGGTGGCCGGGCGATGGTGAGCGAGAACGAACAGGCCAAGTTCGGGCAGCTCGACGGCGCGAACCTCTCGGGTTTCCGCACCGCCGTGGACATCTGGGTCCAGGCCATCATGACGGTGTCCGCGCTCCCAGCTCACATGTGCGGCATCACCACCGCGAACCCGTCGACCTCTGAAGCGATGCAGAGCGCGGAAGCCGGTCTGACTTCCCGTGCCGAGAGCAAGGGCAAGTTGTTCTCCCGGTCGCACGAGCAGGTCGCTCGGCTGGTGTCTGCGATCCGCAACAAGGTCGACCCCGGCAGCGTTGTGGTCCGCGCCCAGTGGGGTCCGTTCAACGTGACCAGTGCCGCCGCTGAGGCCGACGCCGCCGCCAAGCTCTTCGGAAGCGGGCTGCTAAGCCGTCGCCTGACGCTGGAGCGCATGGGCCTCTCGCAAGAGCAAATCGAGAGCGAACTCACCGCCATCGACCAAGACGCCCAGAAGGCCCGCGACATAGTGATGGGCCGCTACATGACTGACCTGACCGACCGCTGAGAGGACAACCCACATGCCCGAAGAGGCCAGCCCAGAAGCCGCACAGGCCGCCGATCCCGCCGCCGCTGAGGCAATCACCCCAGACCCCGAAACCGAGACGGCAGAGGGCGACACAGAGCCAAAGCCGTATGACGCCGAGTACGTCAACGGACTCAAGCAAGAAGCCGTCGACAACCGACAGAAGGCCAAGGCCCTCGCCACCCGGCTGCACACAGAGCTAGTCCGCGCAACGGGACGCCTGGCTGATCCGAACGATCTTCCGTACGACGCCGCTCACCTGGAGGACACCGACGCCCTCAATGCGGATATCGACGAGTTGCTCTCTCGTAAGCCGCATTTCGCGAGCCGTGTTCCCCAGGGGCACGTGGGGCAGGGAGTCAAGGATGAGGCACCCGCAGTCGGACTGGTGACTCACCTCAAGTCCCTCGTCTGAAATTCCATGGGACAATTGAGAGGTAGCGGAGTGATTCCGCAACCACTCTTTCGGGCGTGACGCCCTAATTTCCGGACGTGATGTCCGCCGCTCTGCAGGGCGAGATGCCTTTGCCGCAGGCGCTGTAACTGTTTACCCCTCAAGGCAACTCAACCATGTCTATCGCTATCCCAACGGGCAACGCGTCCGCCATCAACGCGGCCCTCAGCCAGGCCGTCGTCGGCCCCCTGCAGGAGAAGTCCACCTTCCTGTCGCTGCCGGGCATCAACATCATCGATACCGCTGCGCCCCTGCGTATTCCGCTCGCAGGTGCGACCGCACCAGCAGCCGCGTTCACCGCACCAGGCCAGGAGATCGCCCAGCAGAATGTTGGGCTCACCGAGAAGGTGCTCCTGCCGACCGAGCGCGTCGGCCTCAAGTCGCTCACTGCCGTCAGTAACGAGCTGATCCGCATGGCAGCTCTCAACCTGGAGAGCGTCCTGCAGCAGCGCATCGTCACCGATGCCGCCGTCGTCCTCGACGCCGCACTCTGGAATGGCTCCGGCGCAGGCGATTCCGTCACGGGCATCCTGCACGGTGTCACCGCCACCGAATCGGCAGACCTGCTCACCGATCCCGACGTGCTGATCGACGCCCTCGCCGCCATGGCCGAAGACTTCGTCACACCTTCGGTTCTAGTGATGCGCCCGACCACGTTCGCAGCTTTGAGGAAGATCAAAGTCTCCGACAGCGACTCGCGCTACGTGTTCGACCCGTCGGCTGCCTTCGCCGCAGGCGCACAGCAGCTCTTCGGCATCAACGTGGTCACCACCACCGCCGTGCCCGCCGATAGCGTGGCCGTCATCGACACCAGCCACATCTACGTCGGCCGCGACATCGACTCGTCGGTCGTCGTACTGACCGAGGCGCTGGGAACCAAGGACTCCATCGCGATCCGCGCCGTGTCCCGGTACGACGTACTGGCCACCCACACCGCAGCAGTCCAGCTCTTCACTAAGTCGAGCTGACGATGAGCGCCCCCACACCGGATGATCTGGCGAACCTGTTGGGTGCCGACGGCGTCGGTGACGACGCTGGTCAGATCGGGGCGCAGCAGGCAGTCGAGGTGCTTGCCATCGTCACGGCAATTGTGAGGTCGGCAACACGCGGCCGGGGATTCACGAATGGCGCACCGGCTGAAGACCTTCGGTCGGTGATCCTCACCGCTGCGGCCCGCTTGTGGCGACACCCAACCCAGATCGACTACGGCGAAACCCGAGGACCGGAGAGCGTCTTTTTTCGCAGCGGCTTCGACGGCTTCACCGTCGCCGAGTTGTATGCCATCAACCGCTACCGCCGCACTGCCATGTAGACAACCAAGCACTCCACCGAGTTGCGCCCGCTGGGCGCAGGGCTTGAAGCACCCGCCGACTCGGTGGATAGGCGAGTCTTCCTTCTCGCCGCAATGCATCGATCTCTACCCTTTGGCCAGGTTGGACACGATGCAACGAGACCCTCGAATTGTCTGGCAGTTCGGGGGTCTCGTCGTCTGCGTGCCCGTTAGCATCGCGAGATGTTCTGTCCTAATGCGGTGGTGTGGGGTGACGTCGCGACGTGGGTCGGCGGCCTTGCAACGGCGTTCACGCTGATGGTTGTTGTGTACCAGTGGTGGCAACGAGCTAGGAGCGATCAGGCGAGTCAGGTCTACGCATACCTGGAGCGCGTGCGCGGCCAAGACGTCGAGACTAGGCTCGGCAACGGTTCTGGCCTGCCGGTATACGACGTCTTCATCTACCACCCGTTGGTGCAGAACTTCCTCCGGGCGGGCTTCAAACACAGACTGCTCTACCGTGCCATGAGGTGGGAACTACTTGAGATAGCCAGCATCGGTGAGCGTGCGCGCCGACGCCTCCGCCCTGACAGCACACCTCCGTTCAGTCTCGACCACACACCGTCAGCACTTCGTGTGTTGCCGCCCGGGACGTTTCGGCTCGACGAAAGCCGATTGGCCGCGCCCCCCGGCATTTCCGACGTCACGCTGTTCTTTGGTGTTGAGATCGTCTTTCGAGATTCCCGGGGGCTACGCTGGACCCGGCGGGCATCGGGGAAGCTGAAGCGGAGCCGCATAAATCCTCTGTGGTTCAACGGCAACCGTGAAGGAAGCCTCCGGTATGCGGCCGAACGGGGCGGATCGCCGTACGCTACCGTCTCGCGAGTAGAGGCCACTTAACCGGCGGACAAGCGGGTTAGCCCAACTCGTGGTTGTCTGTCGGTCCTCCAGGGCATGATGCGGGCATGACGCCAATTTGGGTGACGTTCCTCGTAGCGGGCCTCGGCTTGATGGGAACTGTCGGCGGCGTTCTCATTACCCAACGCCGGGCCGACAAGCGCGAGACTGCAGCGCGGAAGCTCGAGAGTGACCGCGAGCAACAACGTTGGAAACGTGAGGATGCCGCGAGGACCTTCGAGCAACGGCGCGATGCCTATCTCAGCTTTTACCATGCGAATGGCCAGATCGGCCGCCGCGTTCACGAGTACCTCGTCGCACGAATCCACGGAGTGGACAACGTCGAGCCACCTCCGATGTGGGTGCCGGACGCCGAAGAAAAGCTGAATGCTCTGGCGATCTACGGCACTCAGCGAGTGATGGATCTTGCCAACGATGCGCAGGCGCAGTACAGAAAGATGGCGATGGAGGCCGAGGCTTGGGAGCCCGAACAGGGTACAAGCCCGCTCGACGACCGTGGAGACCAATGGTTTGCCGCTCGTCACAACATGCTGCAGGTCATGCGCGAGGAGCTTGGCATTCCGCAGGACGAAACTGGCGAATTGTGGACGAGGGACTTGCCTCACTTCGCGCGTTACAGAGCCGCCGCCGAACTGAACGAGGCGGCCAATCTGAATCGCCAAAGCCCCCCCGCCTGACGACGCACCTGGAATCTGAGCGCGAAGACGAATACGGTCTGGCGTCGCTACTCCTGGACGGGCCGGTCCTTCAATCCCATCGCGTAGCTGATCTCTTCATCGATCAAACTCTCCAGCTCGGTGAACTCCTGGGCGAGTTCCAAGACGGTGTCTACCGTCCACTGACCACCCATGCCGTATGCCGCCGGATCTCGCTTGCTGAACTGGCGCTTCATCGTCATCCAAAACGGGGGCGAACCCTTGCCGCCCAGGAAGACCCCGTGGATGACCTCGTTGCGAAGTTCCAATGCGCCGCTGAGCCGGTCACATAAATCAGCGGCAACGACCTTCCCGAACGCTTCCACAAGCTGCTGCCCAGATGCCGCCCAGCCCTTGGCAGCCTGCTCGTGACCGTTCGCGAGCAGATGCGTCAGCTGCACCAGTTCCCCGGCCTTGTCCTCCGCCCAAGCAGCCGACATCACCACCAGCCCCACCGCCCGCACGAGGTCAGGCGGATACTCGTCGAATTTCAACGCCTACCCCTTGCTGGTAGACGTTGATCCGAAGCGGAACTCGACCACGTCACCGTCGGCCATGACGTAGTCCTTGCCTTCCATGCGCACCTTGCCCGCGGCCTTGGCCGCCGCCATCGACCCCGCCTCGACGAGGTCGTCGAAGGACACGATCTCGGCCTTGATGAAGCCTTTCTCGAAGTCGGTGTGGATCACCCCCGCCGCCTTCGGCGCCGTGTCACCGCGGTGAATTGTCCAGGCGCGCGCCTCTTTCGGCCCCGCGGTCAAATAGGTCTGCAAGTTCAGGGTGTGAAAACCCGCCCGCGCCAACGCATCCAGGCCGCGTTCGGTCTGCCCGATCGACTCCAGCAGCTCGGCCGCCGACTCATCGTCGAGCTCGATCAGCTCCGACTCGATCTTGGCGTCCAGGAACACCGCGTCCGCCGGGGCCACCAGCGCACGCAACTCGGCCTGCTTGGCGGCGTCGGTGAGCACCGCCTCGTCGGCGTTGAACACGTACAGGAACGGCTTGATGGTCATCAGGTTCAGCTCGCGCAGCAGCGACCAGTCCTTGCCGCTGGCGAACAGCGTCGTGCCGCCGTTCAGCAACTCCTGCGCAGCCACAGCGGCCTCGAACACCGTTTTGCGGTCCTTGTTGTTACGGGCTTCCTTCTCCAGCCGGGGCACGGCCTTCTCGAGGGTCTGCAGGTCGGCCAGGATCAGCTCGGTCTCGATGACCTCGATGTCGGACTTCGGGTCCACCTTGCCGTCGACGTGCACGACGTCGTCGTCGGCGAACACCCGGACCACCTGGCAGATCGCGTCGCACTCGCGGATGTTGGCCAGGAACTTGTTGCCCAGCCCCGCGCCTTCCGAGGCGCCTTTGACGATGCCGGCGATGTCGACGAACGTGACCGGCGCCGGCAGGATCCGCTCGGAGCCGAAGATCTCGGCCAGTTTGGTCAGCCGCGGGTCGGGCAGCGGGACGACGCCCTCATTCGGCTCGATCGTGGCGAACGGATAGTTGGCTGCCAGCACGTTGTTGCGGGTCAGCGCATTGAATAGGGTCGATTTTCCCACGTTGGGCAGACCGACAATTCCGAGGCTCAGGCTCACAGAGAAGACAGTCTAGGAGAAAGCCCCGGACGACCCCTTCGCTTGCGGCCCCGCTGACGGTCCACATTCAGCCGGAGCCGGTACGGTCTACGTGTGTCAGCACAGCGAGCGAGGTCCTCCGTGGCGCCCGCGAACCGCTCGGCGCACCCGAACCTGTCCGGCGTGCCATGGTGGGCCGCCGTCCTGATTGCTGTGATCGCCACCACAATTGGCTTCGCCTTCGATGCGGGCTCAGGCAACAAGGAACTCGGCAACGTCTTCGCCGCCATGTACGCGCTCGGTTGTGTGGCGGCCGTTCTCGCGGTGCGCCACTCCAGTATTTTCACCGCCGTCATTCAGCCTCCGCTGATCCTGTTCGTCATGGTGCCCGGCTCCTACTTCCTGTTTCACGGCGCAGCGTTCACCGGCGTCAAGGACACCCTGATCAACTTCGGCTACCCGCTGATCGAGCGCTTCCCGCTGATGCTGTTCACCTCGGCCGGCGTTCTGCTGATCGGGTTGGTGCGCTGGTATTTCGGGATGTCGGCCAAATCGTCGGCGCCGGCCCGCCCCGACACCGACGCCGAAACCCCCGCGGGCGCCGGCCTATTCGCCGGGCTGGCGGCCAAGTTCTCGTCGATGCTCCAGCGTGGGGACGTCGAGGATGACGACGCCGACGAGACGCCCAAACGCAAGCACGGCATCGACCGACCCGCGACTGCCGAACGGCGGCCACGCTCCGAGCGGCCCGCCAAGCGTCCGGCACCGACCCGTTCGCGGCATGCCCGCCCCCCGCTCGAGGACATCACCGAGGCGCCCGAGCGACCCCGCCGCCAGTCGGCCCGTCGTCGGCCCGTCGACGCCGAGCCCGACGCACTCGACTATCCGGAGACTCCGCGGCGGCGCCGCCAGCCGCGTGACCCGAACGGCCGCACGACGTCACGGCGCGAGCCGCGCGAGCCCCGTGACCCCCGCGAACCTCGTGAGGCTCGCGAACGCAGGGATCCCTACGGCTCGCCCCCGCGGCGCAGCAGCCGATTCGAGCCGCACGAGGCCTACCCGTCCTACGAGCCCTACCCGCCCTACGAACCGCCGCCCCGGCAACGTCCGCCCGGGCGGACAAACGGCGACAGCGACACCCATCACCCGGTGTCGAGGGTGCGTTATCGCGGTGACGTCGACCCGGAGCCGGGCCGGCAGCCGAGGTCGCGTCGTCCCAGTGCGAACGACTGGGACGCCGAATCCTGGCGTTCCGACCGCTGAGCCGCGGAACTAGCTGCGGGCGGGCCGGATCTCGCGCGGCAGCGCGAACACCAGCGTCTCGTTGGCCGTCGTGACCGTCTGCACGGTGCCGTAACCGTATTCGGCCAGCCGGTCGAGCACCCCGCGCACCAGGACCTCGGGAACCGAGGCGCCGGACGTCACGCCGACGGTCGTGACACCCGACAGCCAGGCCGGGTCGATGTCGTCGGCGTAGTCCACCAGCTTGGCGGCCTTCGAGCCGGCGCCCAGCGCCACCTCGACCAGCCGCACCGAGTTGGACGAGTTCCGCGAGCCGACGACGATCACCAGATCGCACTCCGGCGCCATCGCTTTGACCGCGCCCTGCCGGTTCTGGGTGGCGTAGCAGATGTCATCGCTGGGTGGGTCCTGCAGCGTCGGGAACTTCTCCCGCAGCCGTCGCACCGTCTCCATGGTCTCGTCGACGCTCAGCGTGGTCTGGGACAGCCAGATCACCTTGTTGGGGTCGCGCACCGTCACCTTGTCCACGGCGTCCGGGTTGTCGACCACCTGAACGTGGTCGGGCGCCTCACCGGCGGTGCCGACGACCTCTTCGTGGCCCTCGTGGCCGACGAGCAGGATGTCGTAGTCGTCGCGAGCGAACCGCTTCGCCTCGTTGTGCACCTTGGTGACCAGCGGGCAGGTGGCGTCGATGGTCTGCAGGTTGCGGGCCGCCGCCTCCTCGTGCACGGTCGGCGCCACCCCGTGGGCAGAGAAGACCACGATGGCCCCTTCAGGCACCTCGTCGGTCTGCTCGACGAACACCGCACCGGCTTTGGCCAGGGTGTCCACCACGTAGCGGTTGTGCACGATCTCGTGGCGCACGTAGACCGGCGCGCCGTGCTTCTCCAGGGCGCGTTCGACGGTTTCGACGGCGCGGTCGACGCCCGCGCAGTAACCGCGCGGTTCGGCCAGCAGCACCCGCTTGCCGGTAACGGGCCCGGCAGCCGTGCTGGCGGCACCGGGAATCCCCATGTTGACGGTAGGCGGCATGCTTTCAGGGTACGTTCCCGCAACCTCACCGGGCCAGCCGTAGGCTGGGGCCCATGGCAACTGCACCGTACGGGGTTCGTCTGCTGGTCGGCGCCGCCGTCACCGCTCTCGAAGAAACCCGCAAGCTGCCGCAAACCATCCTGATGTACCCGATGACGGTGGCGAGCACCGTCGCGCACATCGTGATGAAGATGCAGCAGGACTTGGCCGACCTGGTGATCAAGGGCGACAGCGCTCTGGAGAACATCTTCCCGCCGAAGGACGAGCAGCCCGACTGGGCGACCTTCGACGAGGACTCGGCCGGAGAGGACGACGACGCGCCCGCGCAAGACGGCGAGCGTCTCACCGAGGGCCGGTTCGCCCTGTACAGCACCACCGACGGCGTCGAGGTGAAGTCGCAAGCCCCGGCCCAGACCTCGGCCCAGACCTCTTCTCGGGCAACCGCCACCAAGAGCGCGCCGCCGATCGCCGAGGAGCTCGACTACGAGTCGCTGACCCTGGCGCAACTGCGCGCCCGGCTGCAGTCGCTGAGCGTCGCCGACCTCGAAGCGCTGCTGGCTTACGAGGAAGCCTCCAAGTCGCGCGCGCCGTTCCAGACGTTGCTGGCCAACAGGATCACCCGCGCGTCCGCCAAGTGACCAGCGCCCAAAGCAACTCTGCGGAGAACCCGTATCCGGTCCGGGCGGTGGCCATCCGGGTGGCCGGCTGGATCGACAAGCTCGGCACGGTGTGGGTCGAAGGTCAGCTGACCCAGATCAACGTGCGCAATTCCACGGCCTACATGGTGCTGCGCGATCCGGCGGCCAACATGTCGCTCGATGTCAGCTGCTCGCGTGATCTGCTGCTCGCGGCGCCGGTGAAGCTCACCGAGGGCACCCAGGTGGTGGTGTGCGGCAAGCCGAGCTTCTACACCGTGCGTGGCTCGTTTTCCTTGCGCGTCAGCGACATTCGCGCGGTCGGCGTGGGCGAGCTGCTGGCCCGTATCGAACGGCTGCGCCGGCTGCTGGAGGCCGAGGGACTGTTCGACCCGCGGCTCAAGCGCCCGCTGCCGTTCCTGCCGTCGACCGTCGGGCTGATCACCGGGCGGGCCAGTGCGGCCGAGCACGACGTCACGACGGTGGCAGCCGCCCGCTGGCCGGCTGTGCGCTTCGCGATTCGCAACACCGCTGTGCAGGGCGTCAACGCGGTGGCGCAGATCGTCGAGGCGTTGCGCGAACTCGACGCCGACCCCGAGGTCGACGTGATCGTGATCGCCCGCGGGGGCGGGAGCGTGGAAGACCTGCTGCCGTTCTCCGACGAAACGCTGTGCCGTGAGATCGCCGCGTGCACCACACCGGTGGTCAGCGCCGTCGGCCACGAGCCGGACAACCCGCTGTGCGACCTGGTCGCTGATCTGCGGGCGGCCACCCCGACCGACGCCGCCAAGAGGGTGGTGCCTGACACGGCGGCCGAGCTGGCACTGGTCTCCGAGCTACGGCACCGCAGCGCGCAGGCTCTGCGCAACTGGGTCGGCCGCGAGCAACGGACCGTCACCCATCTGCGTAGCCGGCCGGTGCTGGCCGACCCGTTGGGCGCGCTGACGCATCGCACCGAGGAGATCGAGCGGGCCCGGGCCTGCGTTCGCCGCGACGTCAAGCGGCTGGTCGCGGCCGAATCCGACCGGATCGGTCACCTCGCGGCGCGGCTGGCCACTCTGGGCCCGGCGGCCACCCTGGCGCGGGGTTACGCGGTGGTCCAGGTGCTCAGCCAACAAGGAGATTCTGAGATCCTTCGCACAACGGCCGACGCAGCGGCCGGAACCCGGCTGCGCATCCGGGTAGGCGACGGTGCGATCGGCGCAAGCAGCACAGGCCCGACGGACGGATCCACATGAGCACGCCAGACGAGACGACGCCCATTAGTCAGCTTGGCTACGAAGATTGCCGGGATCAGCTGATCGAGGTCGTCCGGGTGCTCGAGCAAGGCGGACTCGATCTTGATTCGTCGCTGAAACTGTGGGAACGAGGCGAGGAACTGGCACGACGCTGCGAGGAGCACTTAGCCGGAGCGCGCAAACGCATCGAAGATGCGCTGGCCGCCCGCGGCGCCGACGAGGATTGATTCGGCCAGCGCGCTAACCTGCAACATTGGAAAACTGGAACGTGTTTCAGTTATTCTCGCCGCCATGAGTGATGCCACCCTGACAACCGACCTGGGCCGCGTCCTGGTGACTGGCGGCGCCGGATTCGTCGGCGCCAACCTCGTGACCGAGCTGCTGGACCGTGGACATTTCGTTCGCGCCTTCGACCGGGCACCGTCAGCGTTGCCCTCCCACGAGCGCCTCGAGGTGGTCCAGGGCGACATCTGCGACACCGCCACCGTCGCCGCCGCCGTCGACGGGATCGACACGATTGTCCACACCGCGGCGATCATCGACTTGATGGGCGGGGCGTCGGTCACCGAGGAGTACCGCAAGCGCAGCTTCGACGTGAACGTCGAAGGGACCAAGAACCTGGTGCGCGCCGCCCAGGCCGCCGGCGTCAAGCGGTTCGTCTACACCGCCTCCAACAGCGTCGTCATGGGCGGCCAGAGGATCGTCAACGGCGACGAAACACTGCCGTACACAGCACGTTTCAACGACCTCTACACCGAGACCAAGGTGGTGGCCGAGAAGTTCGTGCTCAGCCAGAACGGTGTGGACGGTCTGCTGACCTGTTCGATCCGGCCCAGCGGCATCTGGGGCCGGGGGGATCAGACGATGTTTCGCAAGCTGTTCGAGCGAGTGATCGCCGGGCACGTCAAGGTTCTCGTCGGCAATAAGGACGCCAAGCTCGACAACTCGTATGTGCACAACCTCGTGCACGGATTCATCCTGGCCGCAGAGCATTTGGTGCCCGGTGGCACCGCACCCGGGCAGGCCTACTTCATCAACGACGGCGAACCGATCAACATGTTCGACTTCTCCCGTCCGGTGGTGGAGGCGTGCGGCGAGAAGTGGCCGACGGTCTGGATTCCCGGCGGCTTCGTCCACGCCGTTCTGACCGGTTGGCAGTGGCTACACTTCAAGTTCAAGTTCCCCCAGCCGCCGCTGGAACCGCTTGCGGTGGAACGGGTGTCGATCGACAACTACTTCTCCATCGCCAAGGCCCGCCGCGACCTGGGCTACCAGCCGCTCTACACCACCGGTGAGGCGCTCGAGCACTGCCTGCCGTACTACACCGACCTCTACGCCGAGATGAAGGGCTAACGCATCGCGTTCTTGACGGCCTGACCGTAGGCGGCCTTCTGCTCGCTCGTCAGTGTCGGGGCGAACACCACGACAATGTCTTCGACCTGGAGCATGTCCGGAA
Organism: Mycobacterium sp.; assembly: GCA_021732005.1. Lineage (GTDB taxonomy): Bacteria > Actinomycetota > Actinomycetes > Mycobacteriales > Mycobacteriaceae > Mycobacterium. Next base: position 67,503 of record JAKFVT010000022.1, read on the forward strand.
CCGCGGCGGCGTAGAGCTCCGCACGGCCGGTGCTCGGGAATTTCAGGATTGACACCGTGTCGGTGTCGGTCGCCTCGAGGCATCCAGCCGTCGGGCAGGTCGAGGCGGTGACGTCGCGCGCGTTGAGCGCGGGCAGCTTGGCCTTCGTGACGGCGTTCAGCACCTCGGCGACGGAGACGTCGTTGAGCATCACCGCACCTGCCCGGGTGGCGGGGGCAGTCGCGTCGTGCGACCCGCAGCCGACAAGAGCCGCGGCCATCAGGACGCTCACCACCAACCACCGCATGGTTCCGAGCGTAACGACCCCCGGCATCGTGACATCTTTGTGAGAACGCGGCGCTTCCCTGCCGAATGCGCCTAGCGTCTGCACATGCCTGGAGGAAAGCCCAACATCTTGGTCATCTGGGGCGATGACATCGGCATCACCAACCTGAGCTGCTACAGCGACGGCCTGATGGGCTACCGCACCCCCAACATCGACCGCGTCGCCAAAGAGGGGATGCGGTTCACCGACTCCTACGGCGAGCAGAGTTGCACGGCTGGCAGGTCCTCGTTCATCACCGGGCAGAGCGTCTACCGCACCGGGCTGAGCAAAGTCGGCATGCCCGGCGTCGACATGGGCCTGTCCGCCGAGGACCCGACCATCGCCGAGCTGCTCAAGCCGCTCGGGTATGCCACCGGCCAGTTCGGCAAGAACCACCTGGGCGATCTGAACAAACACCTGCCCACCGCACATGGCTTCGACGAGTTCTTCGGCAACCTCTATCACCTGAACGCCGAGGAGGAGCCGGAGAACCCGGACTACCCCACCGAGGAAGAGGCGCCGCTGTTGCGGAAGATGCTGCTCCCCCGCGGCGTCATCCACTCCTGGGCGACCGAGGAGGCCTCAGACGAGGTCGACGAGCGGTTCGGTCCGCTGGGCAGGCAACGCATCGAAGACACCGGGCCGCTGACCAAGAAGCGGATGGAAACCATCGACGACGAGACCACCGAGGCGTGCGTCGACTTCATCACGCGCCAAGCCGAATCGGACACCCCGTTCTTCGTGTGGATGAACATGACGCACATGCACTTCCGCACCCACACCAAACCGGACAGTCTCGGGCAGGCCGGCCGCTGGCAGTCGCCCTACCACGACACGATGATCGACCATGACCGCAATGTCGGTCAGGTGCTGGACTGCCTCGACGAACTCGGCATCGCCGAGGACACCATCGTGATGTACTCCACCGACAACGGCCCGCACGCAAACAGCTGGCCCGACGGCGCCACCACACCGTTCCGCAGCGAGAAGAACACCGGCTGGGAGGGCGCCTTCCGGATTCCGGAGATGATCCGCTGGCCCGGCAAGATTCCCGCCGGAGAGGTGTCCAATGAGATTGTCCAACATCATGATTGGCTGCCGACCTTCTTGGCGGCTGCCGGTGAGCCGGACATCATTGACAAGCTCAAGCAAGGTCACACGATCGGGGACAAGACCTACCACGTCCACATCGACGGCTATAACCTGCTGCCGTATCTGACCGGCGAGGCCGACGAGTGCCCGCGCCGCGGGTTGATCTACTTCTCCGACGACTGCGACGTGCTCGGCGTCCGCTTCGAGAACTGGAAGGTCGTCTTCCTGGAGCAGCGCTGCCAGGGCACGCTGCAGATCTGGTTCGAACCGTTCACCGAACTGCGGGCGCCCAAGCTGTTCAACCTGCGCACCGATCCGTTCGAGCACGCCGACGTCACATCGAACACGTACTGGGACTGGGTGTTGGAGCGGATCTTCATCTGCCTGTACGCCAACGCGCTCGTCCTGCGGTTCCTCGACACGTTCAAGGAATTCCCGCCGCGAGCCGAGCCGGCGTCCTTCACCATCACCGCCGCGGTGGAGAAACTGAAGAAATCGCTGGAGTCGGTGGGCGCCTGACGTTGGCTGATCTGGACAGCTGGCACGACGGGCCCGCGAAGTCGGCGCTCGTCGAGTTCGCGGCGCGTGCCGTCGACTCGGTGGCCCCGGAGGAGCGCGTCGCCGTGTTCGACAACGACGGCACACTGTGGTGCGAGAAGCCGGCATACATTCAGCTCGACTTCCTGGTGCGCCGGATCGCCGAACAGGTGGCGGCCGATCCCGGGCTGGCCGCCGAACAGCCCTATACCGCCGCGGCATCCGGCAATTTGGAGTGGTTCGGCGAGGCCGTCACCAAGCACTACAACGGTGACGACTCCGACCTGAAACTACTTGCCGGGGCTGTTCTTTCGGCCAACGCCACCATCACCACCGAGGAACATGCAGCGCGCGTCAACGCGTTTTTCGCCGACGCCAAGCATCCGACCTTGGGCCGTGCCTACACCGCCTGCGGGTATGCACCGATGATCGAATTGCTGCGCTACCTCGAGTCGTTGGGCTTCACCAACTACATCGTCTCCGGCGGCGGCCGAGACTTCATGCGGCCGGTCACGACGGCGATGTACGGAGTCCCGCCGGAACGCGTGATCGGCAGTTCGGTCGGATTGATCTACCAGAACGGTGAACTGCTGACCACCGCACAGCCGGAGACCCTCAACGACGGCCCGGTCAAGCCGGTCCGCATCTGGGGGCGGGTGGGCCGGCGGCCGATCCTCGCCGTGGGTAACTCCAACGGTGACATCGAGATGCTGCAGTACGCGGTGGCCGGCCCCGGGCCGTCGTTGGCGATGTTGGTCTGCCACGACGACGCCGACCGCGAATTCGCTTACACCGCAGGCGCGGAGAAGGCCCTGGACCATGCCGAGAAGTTCGGCTGGACTCGGGCCAGTATGCGCGACGACTGGAAAACCGTCTTCAGTGACTGAACTCGAACTGGTTCAGATTCCCGGACAGACCGCCATGCTGGGATCCGACTCGCACTACTCCGAGGAAGCTCCCGCCCGACCGGTGACCGTCGACGGCTTCAGGATCCAGGCCCGGCAGGTCACCAATGCAGAGTTCACCGAATTCATCTCGGCCACCGGTTATCTCACCGTCGCCGAGCGACCACTGAACCCCGCGGACTATCCCGGTGCACCCGCCGCGAACCTGCAACCGGGCTCGATGGTGTTCCGCCGCACCAGCGGGCCCGTCGACCTGCGCCACCTCAGCCAGTGGTGGACATGGACCCCGGGCGCCTCCTGGCGGCACCCGCTGGGCCCCGGTTCGTCGATCGCCAAACGCGCCGGGCACCCCGTCGTTCACGTCGCGTACGAGGACGCCGAGGCATACGTGGCCTGGGCGGGCCTGGCGTTGCCGACCGAGGCCGAGTGGGAGACCGCCGCCCGCGGCGGGCACGAGCAGGCCGATTACACGTGGGGCGATCAACCGGAAGGGCCTGGCGAGCGGCTGGCGAACTATTGGCACGGCGATTTCCCCTGGCGCCCGGAACCCGGCTATGGACGCACCACCGACGTCGGCTCCTTCCCGCCCAACGGATACGGACTCTTCGACATGGCAGGCAACGTCTGGGAGTGGACCACCGATTGGTGGGCGGGTAGCGAGGCGGCCAGCTATGAGCCCGCGCAACTGCAGTTCACCGTTCCACGCAAGGTCGTCAAAGGCGGATCGTTCCTGTGCGCCGACAGCTACTGCATGCGCTACCGTCCCGCAGCGCGCCGCCCGCAGATGGTCGACACCGGGATGAGTCATATCGGCTTCCGCTGCGTGAAGCGATAGGACCGATACCTCGCCCATGCTTCACTAGAACGCGTTCTCATACGGAAGGGGCTCGATGTCCGACGCTGTGCTGGTAACCGGCGCGTTCGGGTTGGTGGGAAGTGCCACGGTCAAGCAGCTGGCGGCCGCCGGCCGCCGGGTGGTCGCCACCGACCTCGAAACCCCGGCCACCCAGAAGGCCGCCGCCGGTCTCCCCGCCGGAGTCCAGGTGCGGTGGGCGGACCTCACCGATCTGGCCGCGGTCGAGAAGCTGCTGGCTGAGGTCTCCCCCGCCGCCGTCATCCACCTGGCCGCGGTGATCCCACCGCTGTGCTACGCCAAACCGCAACTGGCCTACAAGGTCAACGTCGGGGCGACCGCCAATCTGGTGAAAGCGCTTGAGGCGCATCCCAGTCCGGCACGTCTGGTGCAGGCCTCCAGCATCGCGGTGTACGGGCCGCGCAACCCGCACCACATCACCGAGGTGCTGACCGCGCAGACGCCGGTCAACCCGTACGACAACTACGGCAAGCACAAAGTCGAAGCTGAGGCCCTGGTGCGCGCGTCGAGCCTGGGTTGGGTGATCCTGCGCCTCGGTGGGGTGCTGACCACCGAACCCAACCTCGGGATGGACCCCAACTTGATCTTCTTCGAAGGCGTGCTGCCCGCCGACGGGCGGCTGCAGACCGTCGACGTCCGCGATGTGGCGTTCGCATTCGCGGCGGCCACCACGGCCGACGTCCTGGGCCAGACTCTGCTGATCGGAGGCGATGACACCCACCGGCTGCGGCAGGGCGATATCGGGTCGGCGACGACGGCGGCGATGGGCTTGGTCGGCGCCCTGCCCGCCGGGCGCAAGGGTGACCCGAACGATGACGGCGGCTGGTTCGCCACCGACTGGATGGACTCGGCGGCCGCCCAGCGGGTGCTCAAACACCAGCACTACTCCTGGCCCGACATGCTCGCCGAGACCGCCGACAAGGTCGGCTGGAAGCGCTACGCCTTCCGGATGATCGCACCGTTGGCGCGTGAGTACCTCAAACGCCAGTCGCCCTACTACGGTCAGCCGCCCGGGTATGGCAACCCGTGGGAGGCCGTGCGGCGCAAGTGGGGAGCTCCGGAGAACGACGGGAAGGTGTCATGACCGAGCAGGTAGCCGTGATTGTCGGAGGCGCGTCCGGGATCGGCTGGGCGACGGCCCAGACGCTGGCAGCCCAGGGCATGCGCGTGACGATCGCCGACCGCAACACCGATCTGGCTCGCGAACGCGCGGCGACGCTGGGTGAACCGCACAGGTGGGCGGAGGTCGAAGTCACCGACGAAGCCTCGGTGGCAACGCTTTTCGACGACGTCGTGGCCCGCGAAGGCGGCCTGCATGTGGTGGTGAACTGTGCGGGGTTCAGCGGCTTCGGTGTCATCACCGAGCTCGACGTCGAGCAGTTCCGCTCGGTCGTCGACGTCTGCCTCAACGGTGCATTCCTGGTGATGAAGCATGCCGGCCGCCATCTCGGCGAGGGCGGAGCGCTGGTGTCGCTGACATCGCTCAACGCCCGGCAGCCGGCGGTCGGGATGAGCGCGTACTGCGCGGCGAAAGCCGGCCTGTCGATGCTGACTCAGGTGGCGGCGCTGGAGTTGGGTCCGCGCGGGATCCGGGTCAATGCCGTCGCGCCCGGCTTCGTGCACACGCCGCTGACCGAAGGCGCGGCCATGGTCCCCGGTGTCGTCGACGAATACGTGGAGAACACCGCGCTGGGCCGGGCAGGAACGCCGCAGGACATCGCCGACGCGGTGGCCTTCTTGTGTTCGCCCCAGTCGTCCTGGCTCACCGGCGAGATCCTCGACCTCAACGGTGGCGCACACCTCAAGCGCTACCCCAACATTGCGGAGCACCTGACCCGGCTGATGAACCAGTAGTTCGGTGAACACCGAGTTCACCGTCACCCAGAAGCGCGCTCTGGCGATCGTCACGCTGATCGCCGTGCTGCTGGGTGCCTACTTCCTGCGGCACTACTTCATCCTGGTGGTGATCGCGGCGATCGTCGCCTACCTCTTCACCCCGCTGTACAACCGGTGCCGGCAACGATTCGGGACCGGGTTGTCGGCGACGATGACCGTGCTGGCCGCGCTGGCCACCGTCATTATCCCGGTGGGCGCGCTGTTAACGCTTGCCGTGCTTCAGGTTTCGCACATGGTGGTGCATGTTGCGGAGTGGGTGCAGAACGCCGACATGTCGACCGTCGGCAATCAGGCACTGGACTACGCCAATCACGCGCTGGCCAAACTGCCGTTCGGCCACTTCGAGGTCACCTCCGAGTCGGTGCGGGGCAACATGGTCAGTGTCTCTCAGGGCGTCGGCCGCTGGCTGCTGCATGCATTGCAGGGCGCTGCGGGCGGGGCGATCGGCGTCGTCACGTCGGCGATCATCTTCTTGTACGTGCTGGTCTCGCTGCTGACCAATCAGGAGCAGCTGCTGACGCTGATCCGCCGCCTCAACCCGCTCGGCGAAGAGGTCACCGACCTCTATCTGGCCAAGATGGGTGCGATGGTGAAGGGAACGGTGAAGGGCCAGTTCATCATTGCGCTGGTTCAGGGCTTGCTGGGTGCGGCGTCGATCTATATCGGCGGGTTCCACAACGGGTTCTTCATCTTCGCGATCTTCCTGACCGCGCTGTCGGTCATTCCGCTGGGCAGCGGGATCATCACCATCCCGTTCGGCATCGGAATGATGTTCTTCGGCAACATCGGCGGCGGCCTGTTCGTGGTGCTGTTCCACATCATCGGCGTCACCAACGTCGACAACTTCCTGCGCCCCATCCTGGTGCCGCGCGAGGCCCGGCTGGATCCCGCGCTGATGCTGCTCGCGGTGTTCTCCGGGATCGCGATGTTCGGCTTCTGGGGCATCGTGCTGGGCCCGGTCCTGATGATCATCATCGTCACGACGATTTCGGTGTACCTGGCCGTGTACAAGGGCGTGGAGATGACGTCACACGAGCCACCCGAGAAGCGCCGCCGGTTGTTCCGGCGGCGCATCCAGGCTGAGACGACGGCAGTCGCCGCGGACGGCGAGCCGTCCGAAAGCTAGTCGACCTGCTTGTACCAGGAGATGACGACCATCACCATCGCGGTGACCAATGCGACGATCACCCATAGCACCAAGGCCACGTCGATCCAGGCGCCCGGCGGTGGCGCCCCGGGCAGGATGTTCCGCAGCGGCACGATGGCGAACAGCATTGCCGCGTACCACGTTGCGAACGGCATCTGGAACTGCTTGCGCCTGGTGATCACCAGTACTGAAGTGAACATGGCGATGCTGGGAAGCGTGAGGAGAACGACCACGATGCCGAGGTCGAACGCCAGCGGACCGAGCGCGCGGCTGAAGGTCACCTGCGTGGCGTCGCCGTCGCCCTTGGCCGCCGGTGCCGGCGCAACTTGTTCGCTCGACAGATCCCAGCCCTGCAGGGCACCAGCGATCTCGACCTTTGCCGGGACGATCTTGCGGTCCTCACCCTCCCCGATCAGCAGGTCGGCGCTGATCCCCTCGGTCTGGTAGGTGTCGAACGGCCAGGTGTTCACATCACCGTTGACGTCGATGGTCGTCGTCATCTCTGCCGGCGCGGCACCGGCCGGGAACTTCAAGTCGCCCAGGGAGTTCCACGGATGCAACCGCACCGCGATGTCTTCCTTGAGGGTGTCCAGCTTCTCATCGACCAGTGAATCAGCCGGGATGACAAGCACTTTGGCGTCCGCTTTGTAGTCGACGGTACGCAGCGACTGCAGCGTGATCAGAACGACGGTCTCGGACCCGTTGCCATCGTTGGTCGCCTCGAGTTCCTTGGCCGACCCGGAGAGCCACCAGTAGCCGAACAGCGTCGCGATGTAGACGAGTGCCATGATCGCCCCACCGATGACGATGGCCGCTGTGCGCCGGGACCCCGGCTTGCGCGGCTGTCCGCCGTCAGACGGGGGCACCGACTCGGTGGGAATCGTGGACGTCACGCGGGCATCGTATATTGACGCACGCGACCACGCTGGCCTTTCCTCGCTAGAACGGCGGCGGATCGCCGTCGTTCGACGGCGGCGCGGGTCCGAGCAGTGCACTGTCGCGGACTCGTCGCTGTCGATGGTTGTGCCGGCGCTCGGCGGCGATGTACTTCGCACGGTTCTGCCCCCGCGTGGTCCTGCGACGCGGCATGAACAGCGTGCGATCACCCGGTGCGTCGATGTCCGCGAGTCGGTGCAACGGCGGCAACGTCGGCGTCATCAAACTCGGGAACAACAGCGCACTACCCGGTGTGGTGACATACGTCTGGCCCCCTGGCAGCTCCCAGATGACCGTGCCATCAGCCAATTGCGTGTCACGCCAACCCCAGAACGTTTTCAAGATATGACAACGACGGCATAAGCATTTGATGTTGCCGGCATGCGTGGGGCCGTACGGATACGGAACCGTATGGTCCAGATCGCAGTGCGAGGCCGGCCGGTCGCAGCCCGGTGCCCGGCAGGTGAGATCGCGGGCGCGCACGAAGTCGGCGAGTGCGCGTGACGGGCGGTATCCCCGCTCTGGCGCAAAGTCTGCGGGGTGAGTCAGCGGACTGAGCTTGGCGCCCTTGGCCAACTCAGCCACCACCTGAGCCGGGATCACCCAATCGGAATCCATCAGGTAGCCGGGGTTATCGGAGCGCCCGTCGACGGTGGCTTGCTCGGCGACGACGTGAATCACCACCGGCCCCGGCGCGGGCTGGCACGCGGCCGAACATTCCGGGTCGCCGCACCGGCAGGCCAGCCGGTCCGCGCTGACCGCCATGGCGCCGTAGGCATCGGCACGCCGCTGGCCCGTTGTGCGCGGATCGGCCTCGCACACCGAGTTGGCCAGCGCGTCGAGCCTCTGCTTGAACAGTTCAGCATCGGTCGCCGCCACCCGCGCAATGACCTCGACGCACCCGTTGTCCTCGTCGCCGAACACCACCTCGCGGTCGCGGAGTTTCCCACGGACCCTGCGCACCGCGTCGGGGTCGTGCTTGACCACGACGCGGTCGATCTCGGCGGCCAACCGGCCGCGCGTCATCGACGGCCACCGCGCCGCGCGCAGCGCCAACCGCCGGTCCACTTCGGCCAGGACGCCGTCATCGGTGATCAAGGCGGTGCGATAAACGACCGTCTGGAACATCTGCACATCGATATCGCCGGCGATGAAGATGGCGGCGACCGCGGGCAGCTGCTTCATCGCCAAGCCGTAGTTCATGTAGCTGCCCGCTTTGGCCGAGCTGATCCGCAGCGCGGCAGAGACTTCGGCGCCGACTGCCGCCCAGGTGTCGACGGCCCAGTCTTCTCGTTCTCCGCGTTTGTGGCGACGCAGTTCGAAGAGTTCGGCGATGGCGGCCAGTCGCCGGGCAGCCGTCTGATTCTCCGCCCTCGCGTTGCCGACGATGCTGGCCAGCAGGGCGCGCGACTCGGTCGTGTCCGACGGCTCGAAGTAGTCATGCAGCTGACCGGTACCGAACATACGTTCGACGATGCCACGGGGGTCCGACAAGTGCGGCGTGACGATGACAGCATTACGACATGACGACGTGGCAAGACGTCCAGACCGCTGCACCCGAGTTCGCTCGGCGAGTGCAGGCGTTGTTCGACGCGCACAAGCACAAGACCATTGCGACGCTGCGTGCCGATGGGTCACCGCGGATCTCCGGCATCGAATGCACCTTTGCCGACGGTGAGCTCACGTTCGGCTCGATGTCCAACGCGCGCAAGGGTTCTGACCTACGTCGCGATCCCCGCTTCGCGCTGCACACCGCGACGGTCGACCCGGTCGACGGCAGCGAAGCGGAATGGCCCGGCGAGGCGAAAATCGCCGGACGGGCCGTTCATTCCGGTTCGATCCCCGACGGTCCCGACGGAGACCTCTTCTTCGCCGACATCACCGAGGTCGTGCTCACCCACCTCAACGACGCCGCCACACTGCTCGTCATCGAGTGGTGGACACCCGCCCACGGCCTCAAGACCGTCGAGCGCGAATAGCCCTTACGTCAGCCGGTCCTTGAGAAACTGGACAACCCGCTTGCGCGCTTCGAAGGCCGGGTGTCCCTCGACCTCGCGCACCTCGAGAGCGAGCACCGAGTGGGCAATCCGGCTGAAGCCGCCGGCGTTGCCCTTCGACGAGTCGATCTCGATGACCTCGAACGAGTCGCCGAGCCGGTCCTTGAGCGTCTTGAACCGCTCGGCCGGCGACATCGGATCCTCGCTGAAGCGCAGGCCCATCGCGCACAACCCCTCTTCGGCGGCCCGCTTCTCGATCACCTTCAGCTCCCCCTCGCTCATCCCGGGGTCGCGTTTCTGCTTGGGCGTCAAGGCGATCGGCACGGACGGCTGACTGAGCACCGAGGCGAGCACACTGTCGTCGACGGCGGCCGCCAGCGCGAAACCACCGGAAAAACACTGCCCGATCACCCCGACACCCTTACCGCCGGCCTTCGCCTTCAGATCCCTCGCCAGCGCACGCAGGTAATGCGTCACGGGCCGATCCTTGTTCGTCGCGAACGCGGCGAACTCCCGCGCCACGCACGCGCGCGCCAGCACCGGCACCATCGCCGGCGTCATCGACGGCGCCTCCGGAGTGCCGAACAACGACGGGATCGCCACAGTGAAACCGTTGTCCACCAAATAGTTTCCCAACGCCAACACACCGGGGTGCGCGCCAGGGATCTCCGGGATCAGCACCACGCCGGGGCCTTCGCCCTTGCGGTAGACGTCATGGGTGATGCCGGCTGCCGTGAACGGCGCGCCGACCCATCCGGTGAGATCCGCTTCAGGACCGGACATTGACGTCTCCTCTTCAGCCAGGCGGCAGGGGCTTCTGCGTCTGTGTGGCAACGGCCAGCGTACGGAAGTCGTCGCTGCTCCCGGCCCCGGTTATGGCGATTTGAGCGGGGCCGGCCTGGCTGTCGAGGCGGGTGGTCCACACCGGTTCGGTGCCCTCGCCGCCCTCGTAGACGATCCACTTCACGCCGTCGACGTCCTGGGCGCCGGTGGGATACATCGACCGGTGGAGCGAGCCCACCAGCGCCTGCTCGTCGGCGTTGCTCTGGGTGAGGCTCACATACATCTTGGACGCGGCGAGGTAGCCGACGGTTGCGGTGACGGCGCGCTGGCGCTGGCCGGTGGCGTCGGTGCGCCCGGCGTCGATTCCGCCGCGGCTACCGGAGTTGGCCCGCCAGCCGGCGGGGACCTGCGGCAATCGGATCGGGATGGCCAAGGTCTCGGCGTCGGCCTTCAGCGCGGCAGCGGCGTCGTACGGCGGTGGCGTCCCGTCCCGAGGGCTGTTGGGCCGCACCGAACACATCCCCACCAGCCCGGCCAGCGCGATGCAGGCCACGATCAAGGGCGCCAGCGACCAGAACATGTCGCGACCGTCCTGGAGCAGCCGGGGCTTGGGCTCCCGGGGCGGTATGCCGGTCTCGGACGGGGTACTCACGCCTGCCAGTATCCCAGGTCTGGACGGCTGGCCGGCTTCTGGGACAATCTCAGCCATGCCTGAAGCCCGCCGTCGTGAAGCGCCCGATCGCAACCTCGCCCTCGAATTGGTTCGGGTCACCGAGGCAGGCGCCATGGCCGCCGGCCGGTGGGTCGGCCGAGGCGACAAAGAAGGTGGTGACGGCGCAGCCGTCGACGCCATGCGTGAACTGGTCAACTCGGTGTCGATGCGCGGCGTCGTGGTGATCGGTGAGGGCGAAAAGGACAACGCCCCGATGCTCTACAACGGTGAAGAGGTCGGCAACGGCGACGGGCCGGACTGCGACTTCGCCGTCGATCCGGTGGACGGCACCACCCTGATGAGCAAGGGCATGCCGAACGCGATCTCCGTGCTCGCGGTCGCCGAGCGCGGCGCGATGTTCGACCCGTCGGCGGTGTTCTACATGAACAAGATCGCCGGCGGTCCCGACGTCGCCGACTTCATCGACATCACCTCGCCGATCGCGGCCAACATCCAGCGCATCGCCAAGGTGCGCAAGGCGTCGGTCTCCGACATCACCGTCTGCATCCTGGACCGGCCGCGGCACACCAAGCTGATGGCTGAGGTCCGCGAGGCCGGCGCCCGCATCCGCCTGATCTCCGACGGCGACGTCGCCGGCGCCATCTCGGCCTGCCGGCCGGAGTCCGGCACCGATCTGCTCGCCGGTATCGGCGGCACGCCCGAGGGCATCATCACGGCTGCCGCGATCCGGTGCATGGGCGGCGAGATCCAGGCTCAGCTCGCGCCCACCGATGACGAGGAACGCCAGAAGGCCCTGGACCGCGGCCACGATCTGGATCGGGTCCTGACGACCCGCGACCTGGTCGCCGGGGAGAACGTCTTCTTCTGCGCCACCGGCGTCACCGACGGCGACCTGCTCAAGGGCGTCCGCTACTTCGGCGGCGGGTGCACCACCCAGTCGATCGTCATGCGTTCGAAGTCCGGCACCGTCCGGATGATCGACGCCTATCACCGGCTCTCCAAGCTCAACGAATACTCCGCGGTGGACTTCACCGGGGACAAGACCGCGGCCTATCCGCTTCCCTAAGAAAGGCGTTACATGACCGACAGTGTCGTCGAAAAGCAAGCCGGCGAGGGCGAATACCGCATCGAGCACGACACGATGGGCGAGGTCCGGGTTCCGATCAATGCCCTGTGGCGCGCCCAGACTCAGCGGGCCGTCGAGAACTTCCCGATCTCCTTCCGCGGTCTCGAGCGCACTCAGATCCGCGCGCTGGGCCTGCTGAAAGCCGCTTGCGCACAGGTGAACAAGGACCTCGGCAAGCTGTCGGCGGAGAAGGCCGACGCCATCATCGCCGCCGCCGGTGAGATCGCCGACGGGCTGCATGACGACCAGTTCCCCATCGACGTCTTCCAGACCGGTTCGGGCACCAGCTCCAACATGAACGCCAACGAGGTGATCGCCTCGATCTGCGAGCGCAACGGCGTGACGGTGCACCCGAACGACGACGTGAACATGTCGCAGAGCTCCAACGACACCTTCCCCACCGCCACCCATATCGCGGCGACGGAAGCCGCTGTGCGCCATCTGATTCCGGCGCTCGAGGTGCTGCACGAGTCACTGGCCGGCAAGGCCCGCCAGTGGCGCACCGTGGTTAAGTCCGGGCGCACCCACCTGATGGACGCCGTCCCGGTGACCCTCGGCCAGGAGTTCGGCGGCTATGCCCGCCAGGTCGAGGCCGGCATCGAACGAGTGAAGGCCACCCTGCCCCGGCTGGGTGAGCTGGCCATCGGCGGCACCGCGGTCGGCACCGGACTCAATGCCCCGGACGGCTTCGGCGCCAAGGTCGTCGCCGTCCTCGTCGAACAGACCGGTCTGGCCGAATTGCGTACGGCGAAGGACTCTTTCGAGGCCCAGGCTGCCCGTGATGGGCTGGTGGAGGCCTCCGGCGCGCTGAAGACCATCGCCGCGTCACTGACCAAGATCGCCAACGACGTTCGCTGGATGGGCTCGGGCCCGCTGACCGGCCTCGGCGAGCTTCAACTCCCCGATCTGCAGCCGGGAAGTTCGATCATGCCGGGCAAGGTCAACCCCGTGCTCCCCGAAGCGGTCACCCAGGTGGCCGCCCAGGTCATCGGCAACGACGCCGCGATCACGGTCGGTGGGCTGTCAGGCGCATTCGAGCTGAACGTGTACATCCCGGTGATGGCACGCAACCTGCTGGAGTCGTTCACGCTGCTGTCCAACGTGTCGAAGTTGTTCGCCACCAAGTGCATTGACGGCCTGATCGCCAACGAGGAGCACCTGCGCGAGCTGGCCGAGTCCTCCCCGTCGATCGTGACGCCGCTGAACTCGGCGATCGGCTACGAGGAGGCCGCGAAGGTCGCCAAGCAGGCGCTCAAGGAGAAGAAGACGATCCGGCAGACGGTCATCGACCGCGGTCTGATCGGCGACAAGCTCTCCGAAGAAGAACTCGACAAGCGCCTCGACGTGCTGGCGATGGCGAAGGTCAAGGACGGCGACTAGGTTTCACGCACGCTGGGTGTCCGCCCTGTAGCGGCGGATCCCCAGCGGCGCAGTGATGCTGTGCACCAGCAGGCTCAGGGTCACCGCGATCACCCCGGCCTGGGTGAGCACATCAGGATGCTGGATCTCGCCTCGCTCGATCACCAGCAGTCCCAGCACCACAGTGCCGATGCCCCGCGGCCCGAACCAGCCGATGAACACCCGGCTGTAGGCGGGCAGGTCGGTGCGGATCAACGCGACCAGCACCGCGACCAAGCGCACCCCGAACAGCGCCACGATGCAGAACAGCACCACTCGCCAACTCGTGTGCTGCCAGGCGTCGATCACCGCGAAGGCGCCGAACATCGCGAACACCAACAACTCGAGTAGCTGTGCGGCGGCGTCCGAAACCTGGTTCGACACTTGGGTGTTGCTGCGCCGCGCGACGACCGCGAACGCCAGACCGCCGGTGAAGGCGGCGACGAATCCGCTGGCATGCACCCGCTCGCCGAACTCGAAACAGATCAGCGCGATGGCCAGGGTGGCCAGCTGAGCCCAGGTGTCGTTCATCCACTCCCGCCGCCGCGACCAGGCGATCACCATCGCGCCGACCAGTCCGATGGCCGCCCCGATCGCCAACGACACCACCTCGGTGCGCAGGACGAACCACGTCCAGTCCCGCGGGCGTTCGTCGGTGTGCGCCGAGGCCAACGCGAGTGCGGCCAGCAGCACGGCCAGTGCAAAGCCGTCGTAGAAGCCGCTTTCCACCGACAGCGCGTTGCGCACCCGCTCCGGAATCCGCCCGTCCTGGGTCAGCGCTTCGATGAGCGCCACCTCGGTGGGCGCCACGATCGCCGCCAGGCACACCGCCTCCCACCACGGCAGCACCGGCAGCAGCGCTGCCGCGGTCAGCGTTCCCAGCACCAGAGTTAGTGGTATGCCGATCACCAGCAGCCGGAACGTGACGTGCCCGCGCCGGAACACCTTGCCCGGGTCCAGCTTGGCGGCCTGGTTGAACAGGATCACCGTCAGCGCGAGCTGCGCCAGGACCGTGAAGCCCTCGGTACCGGGGCCGGCTTGCAGCACGTTGAAACCGAAGGGCCCGAACAACATTCCCAGGCCCACGAAGATCAACGCCGGGGCGACGTACCACCGGCCGACCAAGCCCGACACCACGGCATAGCCGAGGACCAGCAGGGTCAGGACGAACGAGGTGGCGGTATGCACCTACGCGCGCCGGACTATGCGCCGTTGTTGGAGCCGCCGGAATTGGCCCCCGGGATGTCGGTGATCGGAATGTTCGGCATCGGCTTCGGCGACGGGGTCGCAGGCAGGGTCGGGATGTCGCCGGCCGGGATGTCCTGGAGCTGGTTGGCCGGCGGGCCGTTGTCGCGGCCGCCGTACACGTTGCCCGGTGCGCGCGGGCCCAGCATCTGGGTCACGGTCACCAGGTGGTAGCCGTTGGCTTTGAGCACCGGGATGAACTGCTCGACCAGGTCGACCGTCGACGAATAGGTGTCGTGGAACAGCACCACCGAGTTGGGCTTGATCTGGGTCATCAGCATGTAGCGGGTGGCGGCGGTGTTGGAGTCGTTCATCCAGTCGAACGGGATCACGTCCCAGAGGATCGCGGCGAGCCCGTACTGGGCGGCCACCTTGTTGACCGCGTCGTTGGTGAGCCCGCCGGCGGGCCGCCACAGGACCGGGGTCTGCCCGGTGGCCGCCTTGATCGCATCGTTGGCCTTGCTGAACTGGGCCGGCACATCCTCCGGGGGGATCGCCGTCATGTTCGGGTGTTCCCAGGTGTGGCTGCCGAGTTCCATGCCGGCATCGACCACCCGCTTCGCACCGGCCGGGTTGGCCGCGACCTTGTTGCCGATCTCGAAGAAGGTGGCTTTCGCATCGTTGTCGTTGAGGATGCCCAGCAGCCGGTCGGTGTACGGCGAAGGCCCGTCGTCGAAGGTCAGCGCCACACACTTGACCACCGAGCAGTCGACGGAATCAGCCTTGGCCACCTTGACGTGTCCGGTGAAGCCCCCGATCACGACCACGGCCACGCCCGCGACGACACCTACGACGGTCCGCAGATAGGACCAGGACAGGGTGTCGGGACGGCGTGGCACGCGACTGATTTTACCGGGCGCGCCTGGGAGGGCTTCTCAGCGATTTCGGCGCGTCAGGGCAGGGCGCCGGGGCTGATCTCCTCGAGCATCTCGGTGACCAGTGCGGCGATCGGCGAACGTTCGCTGCGCATCAGCGTGATGTGGGCGAACAGCGGATGGCCTTTGAGCTTCTCGATGACCGCGGCCACACCGTCGTGACGCCCGACCCGAAGGTTGTCGCGCTGCGCGACGTCGTGGGTCAGCACCACCCGCGACCCGCTGCCCAGCCGCGACAGCACGGTCAGCAGCACGTTGCGCTCCAGCGACTGCGCTTCGTCGACGATCACGAACGAGTCGTGCAGCGAACGGCCGCGGATGTGCGTCAGGGGTAGCACCTCCAGCATTCCGCGGGAGAGCACCTCTTCCAACACGGCCGGTGACGCCAGTCCCTCGAGGGTGTCGAAGACGGCCTGGGCCCACGGGCCCATCTTGTCGCTCTCGCTGCCGGGCAGGTAGCCCAGTTCCTGTCCGCCGACGGCGTACAGCGGCCGGAACACCACGACCTTGCGCTGGGTACGGCGCTCCAGCACCGCTTCGAGTCCCGCGCACAGCGCCAGCGCAGACTTGCCGGTGCCGGCCTTGCCGCCGAGGCTCACGATTCCCACCGATTCGTCCTGCAGCAGGTCGAGGGCGACACGTTGTTCGGCGGACCTTCCCCGGAGGCCGAACACTTCGCGATCACCCCGCACCAGCTGAACCTTCTTGTCCGCGTTCACCCGGCCCAGCGCACTGGAGTTGGCGCCGAGCAGCCGAACGCCGGTGTGGCACGGCAGATTACGCGCTTCCTCGAGATCGATCTCGCCCCCGGCGAAGATCGTGTCGACATCCTCGGGGGCCACATCGAGCTCGGCCATACCGGTCCAGCCCGAGGTGATCACGTCCTGGGCGTGGTATTCGTCGGCCAGTAGACCGACCGCGCCGGCCTTGACCCGCAGCGGAATGTCCTTGCTGACCAACGTGACTCGCTTGCCCTCGGCAGCCAGGTTCGCGGCCACCGTCAGAATGCGCGTGTCGTTGTTCTCGGTGCGGAAGCCGGACGGCAGCACCGACTGGTCGCTGTGGTTGAGTTCGACGTTGAGCGTTCCGCCTTGTGTACCAATGGGTATCGGCTGATCCAAGCGACCGTGTTCCAGACGGAGATCGTCGAACAACCGCAGCGCCTGCCGGGCGAACCAACCCAACTCGTGGTGGTGGCGTTTGGCTTCCAGTTCACTGATGACCACGAGCGGTACCACCACTTCGTGTTCGGCGAACCGGGTGCACGCCCACGGGTCGGACAACAGAACTGAGGTGTCGAGCACATACGTCCGAACGGGCGACTGCGAATCGGTCACTGGGCGCTCCTCAGGTTCACGCGGTCCCCGCGAACCCCTCGGCGGACACTGCGGCACCAGGACCGGGACCGGTCCTGTCGTAGTCGAAACGATAGGTACCGCCCGGACAGCAGAGCATGTCGCTAGCCATCGAAAGTGACGCTACTCCGGTCCCAGCGCGCTCGCCGATCAGGCGCGCGGGCGTGTTATGAGCGAACGAATTTCTTCAGCACCGACACGTCGTTGAGACCCCAGGCCGCGATGCGGTCGGCGACCACCGTGCGCGACGCTTCGTAGTCGAAAATGCCGGCCTGGGCAACATTGGTCAGCTTGTCCTGGTATTCCCAGATGTCGCCGCCGACCAGACCGAAGCTGACCGCGCGGCGGGCGATCGAGTTGATGGTCGAGTCGCGGTGGGTTTGCAGGCAGTGCCCAACCAAGTTGGCGAAGAACTCTTCGTGCCGCTCTTCGTCGGCCGCGATCCGGCCGACGAGTTGCTTGAGTACCGGCTCGTCGATCTTGGCCTCGAGGTTGCGGGTGAAGACGGCGTGCGCGCGCTCGTAGAGCGCCATGAAGACCAGGGTCTCGATCTGGGTGAACTGGGTGGCCCGGTAGCCGCGCATTACGTGCGCGACGCGGACGTCCTCGTTGGCGGTCGGATCGAAGTTACGGGTGACCACGAGGTAGTTCCGCAGTGCGATGGCGTGCAGGTTCTCCTCGGCCGTCCACCGGCCCAGCCAGCGGCCCCACTTGTCCTCGAGGATGAAGTGCTCGACCAACTCGCGGTGATATCCGGCGAGGTTGTCCTTGGTGATCAGCAGGATCTCCAAGGCGTCGACGACGTCGGAGGGCAAGGTGACCTGGGAGGGCTCCCAGTCCTTGCCGCCCAGGAAGGCGAAGTTCTCGCCCTGGTCGAACGGGACGTAGTCGTGGCCGTACCACTCATCGGCGGTGGCCAGATAGCGAACCAGATTGTCAGCGACAACCGGCTCAAGTTCGAGCGTCAGCGCATTCGCGACAGGTTTCTGTGCCATGAAGTAACTGTAACTCAAAGACACGGGTGTTTAAAAACCCGGGCCACCGGCGTTTCGCCGGCCAAAGGTACCTACAGAGTCAGGCCGGGGTACAGCGGATTGGCCGTCAGCATTTCGGCGGCGGCGGCGTGCACCCGATCGGCGGTGCCGTCGGCCAGCTTGTACTTGGCTTTGGACGTGCCTTCGGCCTGCGTGTTTGACAGCACCTCGACCACCAGCTCGGCGACCCGGTCGAACTCCTCCGGACCGAACCCGCGGGTGGTCAACGCCGGCGTGCCGAACCGGATGCCGCTGGTGTACCAGGCGCCGTTCGGATCGGACGGGATCGCGTTGCGGTTGGTGACCACACCGGAATCCAGCAGCGCGGACTCGGCCTGGCGGCCGGTCAGCCCGTAGGACTGAACGTCGAGCAGCACCAGATGGTTGTCGGTGCCGCCGGTGACCAGGCTGGCGCCCCGCTTGAGCAGCCCCTCGGCGAAGGCTTTGGCGTTGTCGGCGATCCGCTGGGCGTAGGCCTGGAACGACGGCTGGCGCGCCTCGGCGAGCGCAACGGCCTTGGCGGCCATGACATGCGACAGCGGTCCGCCGAGCACCATTGGGCAACCCTTGTCGACGGCAGGCGCGAACTCCTCGGTGGCCAGCACCAGACCACCGCGCGGGCCCCGCAGCGACTTGTGCGTGGTCGTGGTGGTGACGTGGGCGTGCGGCACCGGGTCTTCGTCGCCGGTGAAGACCTTGCCTGCGACCAGCCCGGCGAAGTGCGCCATGTCGACCATCAGGGTGGCGCCGACCTCGTCGGCGATCTCACGCATCGTGGCGAAGTTGATCCGCCGCGAGTAGGCCGAATAGCCGGCGACCAGGATCAGCGGCTTGAACTCCTTGGCGGCGGCACGGACGGCGTCGTAGTCGATCAGGCCGGTCTGGTGATCGGTGCCGTAGCTGCGCTGGTGGAACATCTTGCCGGAGATGTTGGGCCGGAAGCCGTGAGTGAGGTGACCACCCGCGTCGAGCGACATGCCCAGCAGCCGCTGGCTACCCAGCCGCGCACGCAGCCGCTCCCACTCGGCCTCGGAGAGGTCATTGATGTGCTTGACCCCCGAATCGGTCAGCGCGGGCGCCTCGATCCGGGTGGCCAGGATGGCCCAGAACGCGACCAGGTTGGCGTCGATGCCCGAGTGCGGCTGGGCGTACGCATAGGGGGCGCCGAAGAGCTCGCGCGCGTGCTCGGCGGCCAGCGACTCGACGGTGTCGACGTTCTGGCAGGCGGCGTAGAACCGGTGCCCGACGGTGCCCTCGGCGTACTTGTCCGAGAACCAGGTGCCCATGGTCAGCAGCACCGCGGGTGAGGCGTAGTTCTCGCTGGCGATCAGTTTGAGCGAATCCCGTTGATCGGCAAGCTCTTTGCGGGTCGCGTCGGCAATCCGCGGCTCGACGGACTCGATGACCTTTAACGCCGCCCGGTACGCCTCGCTGGCGGTGGCGGCGTAGTCGGCGCCCTGAGCGGGGACGTGCGTCGAAATCGTCGAGTCTGCGGTCATGGCCCAAGCCTATCCGGCCCTGTTCAGGCCACGTCGACCCGCAACGCAGATGGAATCAGCGGCTCGTCGAGCAGCCGGCCGAACCGTTCGGTCAGGCTCACCCCGGCCGGCCGGTCGTCGAGCCAGCCCCGCAGCAGGCGGTACCCCTCGATGTACGTGCTGGTGTAGGCCCGCCACAGCGGCGAGGACAGGAACCGCAGCATCTGCCGTGCCCTGGTGTCATCGACCAGCAGCCAGCGCTGCAGGAAGGCGACAACCTCGTCGACGTCGCGGTGCTCGTCGTGCAGCATCAGCGCCGCGTCCTGGCGGACATCGGCCAGCGCCGCCGTCGCGTCTGACAGCGCCTCGGCACGTTCGCCGTCGAATCGCAGCCCGAGGTCGGCGTAAATGTCCGTGGCCCAACTCCCCCACCCCGGTCCGACCGCGGCGTACAGCGCCAGGTCGGCGAGCCCCTCGGCCATCAGGCACTGCGGGGTGTTCACCAGGAAGATGGTCTGCTCCTGCTGGTCCTGGCCGGCCACCAGCCCGGCCTCCTTGCGGCAGTGCTCGGTGTGGTGACCGGGGTAGGACTCGTGGGCGACCAGCCGGGGCAGATTGGCCATCTGCTGCTTGAGGTCGGCGTTGACCGCGACCGTCGAGCGGTAGTCGCCGTTGTAGTAGTTGAAACCCGACCACGGCTTGTCGGTGACCACCTCGTAGACGATGGTCTCGGCGTCAGGCAGCGGGTAGGTCGCCCGCACGGTGTCGCGCAGCGCGCTGGAGAACGCGTGAATGCACTCCTCGAGCCGTTCGGGCGGGATCTCGTCGGAGCGGCGGTGTGCCTCCATCCGGTCGGCCAGCGGGCCGGTGCCGCCGAGGACCTCGTCGATGCGGGCGTGGGCGGCACGGTAGCGCTCGGGGTCGCCGCGGCTGATCTCGACGTCGAAGTAATTCCGCACCTCGTCGACGAAACCCACCTCCTCGCCGGCGAACTTCCGCGCGGAGAACTGCAGGGCCCGCAGGTGCGCACCGATGAAGTCGGCGCGCTGGTCGGTGAAGCCACCCGTGCGGGCGACGCCGGGCAGTTCGGCCAGCAACCGGTCGGCCTCCCGGGCCAGTTCGGCCGGCTCGGGAGCGGGCTCGTCGGCCACGGCGCGACGCAACTCGGGATCGCCGGTGAAGGAGTCGACGTAGCCTTCCTCGATACGGTCGAACCGCAAACCGAGGGTTAAGTAATCGCGGATAAGGGTGCCGGGCTGCATGTCAACCAAGCTAACTGCAAGACTGGCACCATGGCGCGGCTGAGCGAACCCAGCCCTTACGTCGAGTTCGACCGGAGTCAATGGCGTTCCCTGCGCATGTCGACCCCGTTGAAGCTCACGGAGGACGAACTGGTTGGGCTTCGCGGCCTCGGCGAGCAGATCGACCTGCTCGAGGTCGAAGAGGTCTACCTTCCGCTCGCCCGGCTCATTCACCTGCAGGTTGCCGCCCGTCAGCGACTGTTCGCCGCCACCTCCGAGTTCCTCGGTGAGCCGCAGCAGAACCCGGACCGGCCGGTGCCGTTCATCATCGGTGTAGCGGGCAGCGTGGCCGTCGGCAAGTCCACGACCGCCCGTGTGCTGCAGGCACTGCTGGCCCGCTGGGAGCACCACCCCCGCGTCGACCTGGTCACCACCGACGGCTTCCTGTACCCGAACGCCGAACTGGACCGTCGAAACCTGATGCATCGCAAGGGTTTCCCGGAAAGCTACAACCGCCGCGCGCTGATGAGGTTCGTGACGACGGTGAAATCCGGCGCCGATCAGGTGTGTGCCCCGGTGTACTCACATCTGATCTACGACATCGTCCCCGGCGAGAAGCACGTCGTCACCCACCCGGACATCCTCATCCTCGAGGGACTCAACGTCCTGCAGACGGGTCCGACCCTGATGGTGTCGGACCTGTTCGACTTCTCGGTGTACGTCGACGCCCGCATCGAGGACATCGAGAAGTGGTACGTCGACCGGTTCCTGGCGATGCGGGCGGGCGCGTTCGCGAACCCGGCCTCGCACTTCCACCACTACGCGGGGCTGACCGATACCCAGGCCGTCGCGGCCGCCCGGGAAATCTGGAGTTCGATCAACCGGCCCAACCTGATCGAGAACATCCTGCCGACCCGCCCGCGGGCAACGCTGGTGCTGCGCAAGGACGCCGATCACGCGATCAACCGGCTGCGCCTGCGCAAGCTCTAGTCGGACTCGGCTAGTTCGTCGGCACCCCGGTGAGCGGGTTGAGGCGCAACACCGGCAGCGGGAACTCGAACTCCGCCTCGGCGCCGTCGGGATCCTCGTAGAGGCCGACGCTGTAGACCCCCGCGGAATACACGGTGATCGGCAGGTGGTGGGCGAAGACCCGGAATTTCACCGGCACCCCGGGGTTGTCCGGCCACTGCCAGGCGAATTCCAACAGCCCGACCCGCTCGCCCTCCGGCGATTTCGCGACGATGAACCGGCGCGGCTCATAGTCGCTGCCGCCCTGGGCGTGCACCGCGAGCACCAGCGGCACAGTGATCTGCGCTGGCAGGCTCTCCACGTAGCAGCTCGTCATCGGGAAGCCTTCCGCGGTGACCCCGCCGGCTTCTTCCAGGACCGCCTTGCGCGCGGCGGCGAACGCTACTACATGCATGAGCGCAACCCTATTTGATGCGGCGCACCCCGAGGTACTGCAGGTCGGCGAACACCAGGGTGTACACGCCGCTTGCCAGCGTCGCGACCACGCCCGCCGTGGTGAGATCGAGCGCGATCACGACGACGACGGCGGCGACGGTGAAGACCAGATTCGCGATCGCGGTGGCGATGCCCGCGGTGCGCACATGGCGCAGTCTCGCGGCGAGGAACACCACCACGGCGTAGACGACGAAGACCGCCCCGGTGGTGAACTCGGCGGCTTTCGAGAAGCCGGTGAGTCCGGAGATCGGACCGGCGGCGGCCATCAGGGCGATGCCGCACAGGCCGGACAGGACGGCATCGACCCGCATCGCCATGCGCAACAACGAATCCGATGAGGTGGTGGTGGACAGGATGGTGGTCATGCGTGTGCCTCCAGACGGCGAACTCCGAGATATTGCAGGACCGCGAAGGTGGCGGTGTAGAGCCCGCCGGCCAGCGCGGTGATCGATCCGAACGTGGTCAGCGGCAACACGGCGGTCTCGGCGAGCGCGATGAAGCCGACGGTGCTCACGGCGTTGAACGCGACCAGTCCGGCGCCGACGCGGCGAAGGTCGGGTGTGGCGGCCAGCGCGTAAACGACGAGCCCGCAGAGGACGAACGCGGCGCCGGCGATGTAGCCCTGCGCCGAGGTCAGTCCCGTCAGCTGACCCAGCGGGTCAGCCATCGCCGCGAAGGCCAGGCCGAGCACGCCGGTGAGGGTGGCGTCGATGCGCATCGCGAAACGCAGCAGCGAATCTTCTGAGTCGGAGAACGGATGGTTCCCGGTGGTTATGGCGGTCATGCCTGCAACGCTGCTCAGAAGGCGCTGCCAGGTCGACGCCGGACGCTGCCATCTACTGCCAGCTGCAGCTCAGGGCTGTGAGACGGCCATCCGGCCGCGCAGGTCCGCGGCGATCAACCGGGCCGCGGCATTCTGCCAGTTGTGCAGCGAGCGCTGCGGCACCTCGGTGACGAACCACTGCCAGGCCTGCCGGGCGACCGGGTCCAGGCCTGCGGCGGTGGCGTTCTGCGCGTATGCGCGCACCCCGACGACGTACGGGAAGTACAGCGAGTTGTAGTAGCGCCAGTGCTCTGTCGTGCCGAACTCGCCGCCGTCGCGGGGCTTGAGGCGGGCGATGTGATCGGCCAGCAGCGCCTTGAGTTCGTTGGCGCGCTCCACCGGCTGGTCTGCCGCTCCCCGGGCGGCCAGCCGCTGGTCGATGACGGGTAGCTGCGTCAGCGGGCTGGCGACGAGTTTGGACAGATCGCCATAGTGGCCCAGCGCACGGCGGGTCAGCCGCGCGAAGGCCTCGTCGTCGAGGGCGTCCAACGGGTTCTCGGCGACCAGCGGCAGCGCGGCTTCCGCCCCGCGCAGGGCGGCGCGCTCGGCGCGCAGGCGCGGTGATCTCGAGAAAGCCAGCCGGTCCAGCAGCCCGGCCAGGGGGTCGGCCAGCACGTTGATGGCGACGGCGACCGCGAGGCTGGTGAACAGCAGCGCGGTCAGCGCGGTGCGCCCCGGGCCGTCGGCGCCGGTGACGGCCATCCCGATCAGCGCCTGGCCGCCGAACAACACCGCCACCACCGCTGAGGCGATGAACGACCGCAGCATGTCGGCCCGCAGTGCCTGGCCTTCGTCGAACGCGTCCCACAACGCGACCGCGAGGCCCAGCAGCATGACGTCAAACCCGGTGGACGCCAACGCCAGCCAGCTCGGCACCAAACCCAGCGGGATCACCAGGATCGCATTGCCCAGCGCGAAGAACAGCGTGGCGATGACCACCACACCGGCGACCCGGCCGGGCTGCGCAGCCCGGCGTACGGCGGCCACCGTGGCGCCCAGCGTCGACACCGAGATCACCGCGAACATCACCCAGTGGCCGGTGCGCAGCGGACCCTCGACCGAGCCGGCCAGCACCGCGCCCACAAGTGTGAGTGCGGCGACCAAGCCGACCAGGCTCACTTCAGTGGCGCGGCCGCGCCAGGTGTCGGTCGGCCGGGCCAGTTCCAGGACGACGGCGAACCAGGCCACCCCGGGCACGGCGACAAGGTAGATCTCGATCTGGCCGAGCAGGTGGGCATGCGCGACGCTGACCACCCGCACCGCATCCAGCGCCACCACGGCGGCGAATCCACACAGCCCCACCGCGGCCAGTGCGAGCACCGGTTTACGCGGATCGCGCGCCAGCAGGTACAGGCCGAGCCACCAGCTCAGCGTGAACACCACTGCTGACAGCGCGGCCATCACATGCCGAATCGACGATGTCTGCGGCTGTAGGCGCGCAGTGCGCGCAGGAAGTCCACCCGGCGGAACGCCGGCCAGTGCGCCTCGGTGAACCACATCTCCGAATAGGCGCTCTGCCACAACAGGAAACCGGACAGCCGCTGTTCCCCCGACGTCCGGATCACCAGGTCGGGATCGGGCTGCCCCGAGGTGTACAGGTTCTCCGAGATGCCGTCGATCGTGACGGACTCGATCAGCTGTTCCGGGGTGGCACCGTTGGCCAGCTGCTTGCTCAGCAGCGCGCGCACAGCGTCGACGATCTCCTGCCGACCGCCGTATCCGACGGCGACGTTGACGTGAAATGCCGCCGTCGACGCCAGCGGCGCGGTGCTGTCCACGGCGTCGCGCAGCCGTCGCGCCGGCTCCTCGCCGAGCAGTTCCAGATCGCCGACGGTCCGCACACTCCAACGGTTGGCCGGTGCGCAGATCTGTTCGACGACGTCGGTGATGATCTCGATCAGCTCGGACAATTCCTGCGGATCGCGCTGCAAATTCTCGGTGGACAACAGGTAGACCGTGGCCATCTCGATGCCGG
This sequence comes from Mycobacterium sp., assembly GCA_021732005.1. Lineage (GTDB taxonomy): Bacteria > Actinomycetota > Actinomycetes > Mycobacteriales > Mycobacteriaceae > Mycobacterium. The sequence goes on from JAKFVT010000022.1 coordinate 92,661, forward strand.
ATTCGGCGCACCAGCGCAACATTTCGGCGATCTTGGCCGCGCCCATCCGATAGCCGTAGGCGACGTCGTCGTGACCAGCATCACGAGCCCAACGCCGGTTGCCGTCGCACAGGACGGCGATATGGCGGGGTAGCTGGGACTTGGAGCGCGCCAGCTCCTGGCGCAGCCGCATCTCGTAGAGCCGGTAGGCCGGGTCCTTGAGGCGCGGGGGAATGATCTCCACGACAATCCAGACTACTGTGAGCGGCAGTAGCCCCTGGCGCAATGGAGGTGAGATGACCGCAGGAGTCGACACCACCGATCCCCGCCCATCCACGTCGTCCGACGCGGAAGACTTTCCCGAAGCCGTCGTCGACGCCGCTGTCGAGTTCTTCGGAAAACCACGGCTGCGGGGCTGGATTCACGTCTACGCCGCCGTCATCGCGGCGATCGCCGGTGCCGCGCTGGTGTCGGTGTCGTGGTCGATGGAATCGACCCGGGCCGGCGTCTCAACGCTGATCTACACGCTGACGATCGTGGCGATGTTCACCGTCAGCGGCACCTATCACCGGGTGAACTGGACGTCGCCGAACGCCCGCAAGTGGATGAAGCGGCTCGACCACTCGATGATCTTCATCTTCATTGCCGGCAGCTACACGCCGTTCGCGATGTTGGCGCTGCCAGAGAAGAGCGGCGCCGTCCTGCTGACCATCGTGTGGAGCGGCGCGCTGGCCGGCGTGTTCCTGAAGTGCTTCTGGCCGTCGGCGCCGCGGTGGGTGGGCGTTCCGCTCTATCTGCTGCTGGGCTGGGTCGCGGTGTGGTTCATCGTCCCTATCATGAACGGCGCCGGGGTCGCCGCCGTGGTGCTGCTGATCGTCGGCGGCGCGTTGTACAGCGTCGGCGGGGTCCTTTACGGACTGAAGTGGCCCAACCCGTGGCCGACCACGTTCGGCCACCACGAGTTCTTCCATGCCTGCACCGCGGTCGCGGCGATCTGCCACTACATCGCGATGTGGTTCGCGGTCTTCTAGCTAGCTGGCTCGGCGGGCAGGAGCGAAGCGACCCGGGGTTGGGATCAGTTAGAGCTGAGTGACGTTCTCCGGGCCCCAGTAGGCCTTCATCGACGTGACCAGTCCGTCGCTGTTGAACGCCATCACCTCGATGACCTCGATCCGCATCGCGTTGGCGACCGTGAGGGCGAACATGAAGGCCGCCTCGGTACCACCGGCGCGGAACGACAGCAGCTCCGATTTCACCTCGGCGCCTTCGACGTTCTTGTAGAAGCCCTCGATCGCCTGCCGGCCGATGTGGACTTCGCCGCAGCCGACCGGATCCTCCAGCGTGGCGTCCTCGGCGTAGAGCGCCGCGACGTCGGCCGCTTTGCCCGCGGCGACGGTGCTCAGGTAACGGTTGACCAGGGCTTCGAGATCGAGGGCATCGCTCATGGCCGCAAACGCTACACGGACACGCCCAGCGCGTCGGCGAGTTCCCTGGCTCCAGTGACCGGTAGGTCGCACGTCCGGCCGCGACACACATAGGCGGCGTCGTTTCCACCGATCCGGTCGCGGCCTTCCAGCAGCGGCGAGGAGTTGACGGCCCCACCGACGACGATCGTGCCGCCAGGCGCCAATCGCCGTGCAGCAGAAAGCAATTCAGAATCAGGTCGGGCACTGGCGACAGCCACCTGCAACGGACCGCGCACCGCCGCCTCGACGACCGCCAGCCAGTGACCGGCCGACCTCGGTGCGCGGGCCAGCAGTGCCGAATGCGCCGACAAGGAGGCCTCGACGGCCTGTCCATAACGAGCCGCGCGGTCGGCATCGGCCAGGTGCGCGGCGATCAGCAGCGCCTCGGCGATCAGCGACGCGCCCGCGGGGGTGGCGTTGTCCAACGCGTCGGCGGGACGGACCATCAGCTGCTCGGCGTCGTCCGCGGTGTCGAACCAGCGACCCGGACGATCCGGATCGGCGAAGTGCCGCAGCGCGATGTCGAGCAGATCGTTGGCGCTGGCCAGCCACGCCGCCTCACCGGTGAGCTGGTGGAGCGTCAGCAACCCGGTGGCCAGCGCGGCGTAGTCCTCGAGGATGCCCGCACTGTCGCCCACCACCCCGCCGAGGCTGGCCCGCCGCAGCCTGCCGTCGACGATATGCAGGTCCAGCAGGGCCTGCGCACACCGCGATGCCGCTGTCAGCAGGCGTGGAACATCAAGGGCCACACTGGCTTCGGCGAGCGCGGTGATGGCAAAGCCGTTCCAGGCCGTGACGATCTTGTCGTCGCGGGCTGGCTGCACCCGCGTCGAGCGGGCGGCCAGCAGCGACGCACGGACCCGCTCGAAGCGCTCCGCGTCGTCGGGACCGGCAGGCAACTGCAGCACCGACGACCCCTGCTCGAAGGTGCCACCCTCGGTGACCGCGAAAATGCTTGCCGCCCAAGCGCCGTCGTCCTCACCGAGCACCTCGTTCAACTGCGCCGGCGTCCACACATACGTCGATCCTTCGACACCCGCGGCGTCGGCGTCCAACGCCGAGGTGAACATGCCGCCGTCGGCGAGATCGTTGAGCAGAAAGCCGGCGGTCTCGGCCGCGATCCGGAAGGCCAGCGGGTCACCCGTGCGTCGGCCCCAGTGCGCGTACGCCCGCAGCAGCAGGGCGTTGTCGTAGAGCATCTTCTCGAAGTGCGGCACCACCCAGTCCGCGTCGACGCTGTAGCGCGCGAACCCGCCGGCCAGCTGGTCGTAGATGCCGCCGCGAGCCATCGCGGTGCCGGCACGAACGACAGCGTCCAACGGCAGCGGCGATCCGGTGCGCTCGTAGGCCCGCAGCAGCGCCTCCAACAACGCTGACGGCGGGAACTTGGGGGCCCTCCCGAAGCCACCACGTTCGACGTCCTCGTCGCGCAGGATCGTCAGGACGGCGTGGTCGCACAGCGCGGGCTCGATCTCCGGCCCGCCGTCTGGCAGGCCGGTGGTCATTCGGCGCAGCTCCCCGGCCACCTGATCGGACGCCTCTTCGACCTCGTCGCGGCGCGTCTGCCAGGTCTCGGACACCGCGTCCAACAGCTGCAGAAACTGCGGCTTCGGGTAGTAGGTGCCGCAGAAGAACGGCCGGCCGTCAGGGGTCAGGAAGCAGGTCATCGGCCAGCCGCCCTGGCCGGTCATCGCCACCGTCGCGTTCATGTACACCGCATCCAGGTCCGGCCGCTCCTCGCGGTCGACCTTGATGCAGACGAAATTTGCATTCGCCACCACTGCGACGTCCTCGGACTCGAAGGACTCGTGGGCCATCACATGGCACCAGTGGCAGGCCGCATACCCGACCGACAACAGGATCGGCACGTCCCGGCGCGCCGCCTCGGCCAGCGCCTCGGGGGTCCACTGCTGCCAGTGGACCGGGTTGCCGGCGTGCTGACGCAGATAGGGGCTGGTCGCGCTGCCGAGGGTGTTACCCGCCGGGCTCATGCGGGGGCGTCTTGGTCTCACGTTCGGTGCCTGCGGTGTCGTCGGTTGTCGCTGCGCCGACCGCTTCGCCGTCGACCGGCTGCTCATCGAAGCTTTTAGGCAGCTTCTTGAGGTGCCGGTTCATCGACCACACCAGGAAGAAGACCGAGATCAGCAGGACGACAACGATCAGCAGGCCGAACGGGCTGGCCTTGCCGAAATCCGGGCCGGTGTTCTTGGGCGGATCAGCCAGCACCGACACAACCGTGGTGAACAGGTCTCTCACTCGAAGATCTCGATTCCGGTGAACAGGTCGTCTTCAGGCAACTTGGCGGGCACCCGCGAACGAGCCAGTTCGAACTCCTCGGTGGGCCACAACCGCTGCTGCCACTCTATGGGCGTCGCGAAAAAGAATCCGTCGGGGTCGATCTGGGTGGCGTGCGCCTTGAGCGCTTCGTCGCGCTGGTTGAAGTACTCCGAGCACAGCACCCGGGTGGTCACCCGGCCGGCGAAGATGTCGATCTCGGGGTCCCACTTCGCCAGCCAGCTGGCGAACGGTCCTTCCTGGCCGTGCTTGGCGAACTCGTCCTGCAGCAGCTGCAGGCGCGCCCGCAGAAAGCCGTGGTTGTAGTAGAGCTTGCTGACCGCCCAGGGCTCGCCGGCGTCGGGATACAGCCGGTAGTCGGCAGCGGCCTCATAGGCGGCCACCGAAACCTGGTGGCAGCGAATGTGATCCGGATGCGGATAGCCACCGTTTTCGTCGTAGGTGGTCATCACGTGCGGACGGAACTCGCGGATCAGCTTCACCAATTCGCCGACCGGCTGCTCCAGCGGCACCAACGCGAAGCAGCCGTCGGGCAGCGGCGGCGGCGGATCGCCCTCCGGCAGCCCGGAGTCCTCGAACCCCAGCCAGTGGTGTTCGACCCCGAGGATCTCCGCGGCCCGGGCCATCTCGTCGCGCCGGATGTCGGCGATCCGGCCACGCACCTCGGGCAGGTCCATCGCCGGGTTCAGAATGTCGCCACGTTCGCCGCCGGTCAGAGTCACCACCATGACCCGGTGGCCTTCGGCGGCGTACCGGGCAACGGTTGCCGCGCCCTTGCTGGACTCGTCGTCCGGATGGGCGTGCACAGCCATCAGCCGCAGTTCGGTCACTTCTCCCCTGTACTCACAGTCTCGTCATCGGGCCTTACGTGCTGATGTAACAGCGACAGCACGCCCTATAGTCCAATAGTTCCATTCAGGATGTGGATACCCGTAATCGAAGCCCGCTGACGAGAGACGCGACGCAGACCCATGACCGACAGTCCCCCACCGCTCCTGCAGGAGCGGTACGGGCGTACCCGCCTGCCGGCGACCACGCGGCGACGGGTGGCGTTCGCGCTGGGTGTGCTGGTGTTGGCCGCCGGCCTGGTGCTCGCTCTGATCGCCTACCAGCGCTTCGAGGGCAACGACGTCGAGGGCACGATCGCGGCGTATCAAGTCACCGACGATCACACCGTCTCGGTGACGATCAGCGTGACCCGAAAGGACCCGTCCCGGCCCGTCCATTGCATTGTCCGAGTTCGTTCTCACGACGGCGACGAAACCGGTCGGCGCGAAATTCTGGTCCCCCCGGCACAGGCGGCAACGGTGCAGGTCACCACATTTGTGAAGTCGTACAAACGACCATTTGTCGGCGATATTTACGGTTGCGGAACTGACGTTCCCGGATACCTCGTCGCGCCCTGACCGGCGACGGAACGACCAACAGCGAACTGCGAAAGCATGAAGGCTGCCTGTCCTCGCGGTGGTAGACTTATTCGATACACGGTTCCTGCTGGGAGCCGTGTATTGCTTCATTAGCGCGTTTGATCGCAGCTCTTCGATGGCAATACACGCGGAACCTTCCGCACGTTCCCAGCAGCGACGACAGACTGCAACGCGAACATCGCGTAACCAACGAATGAGGAGCGCAGCGAGATGACCGATACCCAGGTGACCTGGCTGACCCAGGAGTCGTACGACCGCCTCAAGACCGAGCTGGACCAGTTGATCGCCAACCGTCCGGTCATCGCCGCCGAGATCAACGATCGTCGTGAAGAAGGCGACCTGCGCGAGAACGGCGGCTACCACGCCGCGCGCGAAGAGCAGGGCCAGCAGGAGGCCCGCATCCGCCAGCTGCAGGAGCTGCTGAACACCGCCAAGGTGGGCGAGGCGCCCAAGCAGTCCGGCGTCGCGCTGCCCGGTTCGGTGGTCAAGGTCTACTACGACGGCGACGAGTCCGACACCGAGACCTTCCTCATCGCCACCCGCCAGGAAGGCATCGACCACGACAAGCTCGAGGTCTACTCGCCGAACTCCCCGCTGGGCGGTGCGCTGCTCAACGCCAAGGTCGGCGACACCCGCGAGTACGCGGTGCCGAGCGGCAAGACCGTGAAGGTCACGCTGGTCAGCGCCGAGCCCTACCACTCGTAACGTCACTCGCGCGTGGCGCGCATCGCCGAAGACCTTCTTCTGCTGCTGCTCGACAATGCGGCGGCACAGCCCGCTGTGGAGCCGGCACGGCTGCAACGGTTGCTGGCGGCCGCCGTGCTGCTGGACCTCGCCTACGACTGCCGGGTCCGGCCTGCGGTACCAGGTGAACCCGTCCCGGCCGATCGACTGATCGCACTGGCCGGGCCTCCACCACTGGATCCCGTCGTGCGGCCCGCACTGGCCATGCTCGAGGAGGCGCCGGTCAGCGCTGGCGAAGCGATCGGCAAGCTGCGCAAGCAGATCGAGGACCGGGTGATCGACCAGTTACTGCGCACCGGCCAGATTCATCAGATTGCATTGTCGCAGAACCGTTTTCGCCGGAACACCTATGCCTGGCCGCTGGCCAGCCGGACGCGGGTGGACCGGGCCCGGTCCGCCCTGCTTTCCACGTTGTTCGACGGCAACCGTCCCGACCCGGCCACAGCGACGATCATCTCGCTGCTGCATACCGTCGGCGCACTGGGCGCGGTACTGAGTCTCAACGACCGCGGCTGGCACTGGGTCTGCGATCGAGCCAGCGAGATCGCCAGCGGCACATGGGTTGACGACGCCAAGATGGCCGAAGTCAATCTGGCGGTGACCACCGCCGCGGTGCGGCCGGCGCTAGTTTAGGGCTTGCTCGAGGTCGCCGAGCAGATCTGCCGGGTCTTCGATCCCGACCGAAAGGCGAACCAGGTCGTCGGGCACCTCGAGCTGCGATCCGGCGGTCGACGCGTGCGTCATGGCACCAGGGTGCTCGATCAGCGACTCGACCCCGCCCAGCGACTCGGCGAGGATGAAAACCTCAGTGCGCGAACACAACCGGCGTGCCGCTTCGATGCCGTCGCGCATCCGAATCGACACCATGCCGCCGAATCCGCTCATCTGCCGCGCTGCCACCTCGTGCCCGGGATGCGAGGTCAGGCCGGGGTAGAGCACCTGGCTCACCGCGTCGTGCTCCGCCAGGAACTCGGCCACCTTCGCGGCGTTCGCGCTGTGCCGCTGCATCCGCAGCTCCAGGGTCTTCAGACCGCGCATCGTCAGATACGCGTCGAACGGGCCGGGCACCGCGCCCGCGCCGTTCTGCAGGAATGCGAACTTGGTGTCCAGTTCCTCGTCATTGGTGACCAGCGCGCCACCGACCACGTCGGAGTGCCCGCCGATGTACTTCGTAGTCGAATGCAGCACGATATCGGCGCCGAGGTTCAGCGGCTGCTGCAGCGCCGGCGAGGCGAAGGTGTTGTCCACCAGCACCTTCTGGCCGCCGGCCGCGGCGATCTCGGCGATCGCGGTGACGTCGGCGATCGACAGCAGCGGATTGGTGGGCGTCTCCACCCAGATCAGCTTGGTGGTGGCGGTGATCGCCGCGCGCACCGCGTCGAGGTCGGACAGCGCCACCGGTGTGTGCTGGACCCCCCATTGGGTGAACACCTTGTCGATGAGCCGGAAGGTGCCGCCGTAGGCGTCGTCGGGGATGACCACGTGATCGCCGGGACGCAGCACCGCCCGCAGTGCACAGTCGGTGGCGGCCATGCCCGAACTGAACGCGCGCCCGAAGGTGCCGTCCTCGACCGCGGCGAGCACCGCCTCGAGCGCGGCTCGGGTCGGGTTGCCCGTGCGCGCGTACTCGAAGCCACCGCGCAGGCCGCCGACGCCGTCCTGCGCGAAGGTGCTGCTGGCATAGATCGGCGCGTTGACCGCACCGGTCGCGGGATCGGGACGGTATCCGGCGTGGATGGCCCTGGTCGCGAACCCCTGTGCCCGGTGCCGGTCGGCTGCGCTGCGCTGCTCACTCATCGGTTTCGAGCCTAACGGCTCCAGACGTCAGAGCGGCACGCACACCGTCGTCATGATTTTATCGGCGAGCGTCTGGCGCTTGGCGTCCCACAACGGGAACAGGTAGCCGATGTAGCAGATGATCGCGTCGACGAAGTGGGCGATCTGGCGCACGACCGACAGCCCGAAACCGATCGGCTGGCCGGTCTTTTCGCTGATCACCTTGAACTTCAGAACCGACTTGCCGATGCTCGACCCGGTGGTGCCCTGGCGGTAGCCGTAGTTCCAGACCCAGAACGCCAGGCTGGCGAGCCCGAACACGAACGACAGGATCAGTCCGAGCGTCGAAGGCTGCGAGGTGCAGTAGACGCCGTAGCTGTTGTCGACGCTGCTCGATGTGCAGTTGTTCTCGCCGGTGGCCACCATCAGGCCCTGTCCGACTCCGGACAGGATCGCGATCGGGAGAGCGTCGATGATGAAGGCGCCGACCCGTTTGATCCACGGGGTGTACGCCTCTTTCGACAGCACGCCGGCGCCGGGTGGGGGCGGCGGCGGGTAGTTCCCCGGCGG
>JAKFVT010000028.1 GCA_021732005.1 Mycobacterium sp.
ACGGCGGCACCACCGACGTCGACGACCTCACCCTGGCCTGCCCACCGGACAACCAACTCGTCGAAACCGGCGGCTGGACCACCCGACAACTCCCCGACGGCAGCACCGAATGGATCCCCCCACCCGAACTACCCATGCTGCACGGCGGCGTCAACGACTACCACCACCCAGAACGACTACTGGGCAACGACCGGCCGCCCGACGGGGCGGACGACGACGCGGCCTAACTCGGCGACTCGAGCTCCACGTCGCCCGGCGCCTTATCGGGCCGCAGTCCGCGCCAGCTCGGGTGACGCAGCCGGCCGTCAGACGTCCACTCGCCGAATCGCACCTCGCCGACCAACTCGGGTCGCACATAGGTCACACCCTTGGCGTCCAATCTCGGAAGTGCTGTCACGAAGGGTGATTCGTCGGTGTGCAGCGGTGCCAGGATTTTCTTGAGCCGCGTCAGCTCCTTGTCGGAGAACCCGGTGCCCACCCGTCCGATGAACCGCAGCCCACCGTCGTCGGGGATGCCCAGCAGCAGCGCACCGATACCGCTGGAGCGTCCGCCATTGCCCTCGCGCCAACCGCCGATCACGGCCTCTTGCGTGTTCCAGTTCTTGTCCTTGATCCACGCCGCCGACCGGCGGCCCGGCTGATACGTCGAATCCCACTTTTTGGCGACAACACCCTCCCACTTCTTCTTGCGGGAGAACTCCAGTGCCTCCGGACCGTCCCCGTCGAGCAACGGCGGCACGATGAGATCGGTTCCCTCGGCGAAGGTTTCGAGTATCTTGCGGCGGTCGCGGTACTTGGCCTTCAGCAGTGCGCGGCCGTCGAGCCGCAGAATGTCGAACGCCCAGAACTCGATCCGGGTGGCGCGCACCCGGTTCTGCATCTCACCGAAGTTCGGCACCCCGTCAGCGTCAAGTGCCACCACCTCCCCGTCGAGGATGACGTCATGATCGGCGAGATCCTTCGCCAGCAAGCGCAATTGGGGATAGTCAGCGGTCAGGTCGCGCCCGCTGCGCGATTGCGCCCGGAGCTGTCCGTCGGCGATCTCGACCAGCAACCGATACCCGTCGAACTTGCCTTCGAAGGCGTATTGCGCCGAGGTCAGCTTCTCCACCGACCCCAGCGTGGCCAGCATCGGTGAGTAGTCCTGCAACCGCGGTGTCGGCTGTTCCTTCATCCGGTGCGCCAGCCACTGGTCACCCTTGGTCTGAATCAGGGCATAGCGCCCGGAGATTCGTTGGCCGTGGAGGTCGACGATCACCTCGCCACCCTTGTCCGCGCCGGAGTCCCGGAACTTCTCGGCCTCATACGTCCCGGAATCCCAGATGATCACCTTGCCGCCGCCGTACTCCCCCTTCGGAATGTCACCCTCGAACGTCCCGTACTCCAGCGGGTGATCCTCGGTGTGCACGGCGAGGTGATTGACGGCGGGGGTGTCCGGCAGATTCTTCGGCACCGCCCACGACACCAGGACGCCGTCGTGCTCCAGCCGGAAGTCGTAGTGCAGCCGCCGCGCATGGTGTTCCTGGATGACGAACGTGTTGTTCTGGCCGACCGCGGGCGTCGCTTTGGGCACCGGCTCCGGTGTCTTGGTCGCATCGCGCATGCTGCGATAGGTGCTCAGGCGGTCGTGTCGCGGCACGTCGTCGTCCAGCCCGGCCAGCAGATCACCCTGCTCGGCGACCCGCCCCAGCACCTCGTGATACTCCAGGTGCCGCAGCGCGGGATCGCCGATCTCCTCCCACGTCCGCGGGGCAGCCACCGTCGGAGTCTCGCGACCACGAAGCGAATACGGTGCGATCGTCGTCTTGGAGCCGTTGTTCTGACTCCAGTCCAGGAAGATCTTTCCGGCCCGCAGACTCTTGGTCATCGTCGCGGTGACGAGCTTGGGCATGCTCTTCTCGAGCTGTTCGGCCACCCGGCGGGCCACCACCACCGCCCCACTGCTGCTGACCGGATCAGCAAGCGGGGCATACAGATGCAGCCCCTTGCTACCGCTGGTGAGCGGATAGACCGTCAGCCCGATGTCGTCCATCAACTCGCGCACCGCGTTGGCCACCTCGCACAGCTGCGGCATGGTCACACCTTCGCCCGGGTCGAGGTCGAACACCAAACGTGTTGCCGGGCCGATCTTTCCGTCGGCGGTGAACCGCCACTGCGGCACATGGACTTCGAGCGAGGCCTGCTGCGCAATCCACGCCAACCCTGTCGGGGTTTCGATGATCGGGTAGGTGGTGCTGCCCGACCGGTGGTCCACCGTCGCACGCTCGAGCCACCCCGGTGCCGAACTGGCCAGCTGCTTTTCGAAGAATGCGGGTTCGTCGACGCCGTTGGGCCAGCGTTTCCGGGTGACAGCCCGGCCGGCGATGTGCGGCAACATCACGTCGGCGATCGTCGTGTAATACGAGAACACGTCGGCCTTGGTGGTGCCGGTGGCCGGGTAGAGCACCTTGTCGGCGTTGGTGAGCACGACGCGCGGTCCTCGCGTCGCGCCCGGCGGCCAGACGTCATTCACCATCCCACGGTATTACCCGCTGTTACCGTGGGCTAGTGATCAGGATGCTGGCGGCGGTGATGTTCACGCTCGCTGCGGTCCTGGGTGCGCCGCCCGCGAGCGCTGATCCCGAGGACCTGGTGCCGGTGTGCTCCGGCGACCAGACGCCGATGAACAACAACTGCCAGATTGCGTCCGGACAACGAGGTCTCATGGATGGCGCCCCCGGCGCCAACCCCGACACCCCGGTCGGGCTCACGCCGCTGGACGAACCCGCCATCTGACACCGGTATCCGCGGTCAGCCCTGCATACTGGACAGATGCGTTCCATCTGGAAAGGCTCGATCGCATTCGGTCTGGTGAACGTCCCTGTCAAGGTTTACAGCGCCACCGAAGACCACGATCTGAAGTTCCATCAGGTGCACGCCAAGGACAACGGCCGCATCCGCTACAAACGTGTCTGCGAAGTGTGCGGTGAGGTCGTCGAATACCGCGACATCGCCAAGGCCTTCGAATCCGACGACGGCCAAACCGTGGTGATCACCGACGAGGACATCGCCACACTGCCCGAGGAACGCAGCCACGAGATCGAAGTGGTGGAGTTTGTGCCCGCCAGTGAGATCGACCCGCTGATGTACGACCGCAGTTATTTCCTGGAGCCCGACGGGAAATCGTCGAAGTCCTATGTGCTGCTGGCCAAAACGCTGGCCGACACCGACCGGGTCGCCATCGTGCATTTCGCGCTGCGCAGCAAGACCCGGCTGGCGGCGCTGCGGGTCAAAGACTTCTCCAAGCGCGACGTGATGGTCATCCACACGCTGCTGTGGCCCGACGAGATCCGCGACCCCGACTTCCCGGTGCTCGACAAGGAGGTCGAGATCAAACCGGCCGAACTGAAGATGGCCGGCCAGGTCGTCGAGTCGATGGCCGACGACTTCCGCCCCGACGAGTTCCGCGACACCTATCAGGAGCAGCTCCGGGAACTCGTCGCCGCCAAGCTCGAGGGTGGAGAGGCATTCACCACCGAGGACCAGCCCGCCGAGCTCGACGAGACCGAGGACGTCTCCGACCTGCTGGCCAAGCTTGAGGCCAGCGTCAAACGTCGTCGCGGTGAATCCGGCGACGACGACGGCGAGGCGAAGAAGGCTCCCGCGAAAAAAGCCGCCGCCAAGAAGGCACCCGCCAAGAAGAGCGCCGCGAAGAAGGCACCGGCCAAGAAGGCCGCGAAGAAGTCCTGACTCGTTCAGGATGTGAATTTTCTGCCGATTCTTCGAACTCGGCACCAAAGTAGAACGTGTTTCAGTTACGTTCCGAGAGGAGCGTCATCAACCGCAGCGGTCTTGTTACGGTGTTCGCCGACAAGGGAAGAGAGACACGTGATACTCGACAAGTTCAGACTTGACGGTCAAGTTGCAGTGGTCACCGGCGCGGGCCGCGGCTTGGGAGCGGCGATCGCCGTCGCGTTCGCCGAAGTCGGCGCCGACGTCGTCATCGGCTCGCGCACCCAGTCCGAGTTGGAGTCGGTGGCCAAGCAGATCGAGGCGGTGGGCCGCCGCGCCCACATCGTCGTCGGCGACCTCTCGCACCCGGAGACGACGGCCGAACTTGCCGGTAAAGCGGTCGAGGCGTTCGGCAAGCTGGACATCGTCGTCAACAACGTCGGCGGCACCATGCCCAACGCCCTGCTCAACACCAGCGTCAAGGACATGAAGGACGCGTTCACGTTCAACGTGCTCACCGCGCACGCCCTCACCCTGGCCGCCGTACCGCTGATGATCGAGCACTCCGGCGGCGGCAACATCATCAACATCACCTCGACGATGGGCCGACTGGCTGGGCGCGGATTCGCCGCCTACAGCACCGCCAAGGCCGCCCTCGCGCACTACACCCGGCTGACCTCGCTGGACCTGTGCCCGAAGATCCGGGTCAACGCCATCGCACCGGGCTCCATCCTGACTTCGGCGCTGGAGATCGTCGCCTCCAACGACGCGCTGCGCGACCCGATGGAGAAGGCGACGCCGATGAAACGACTCGGCGATCCGCTCGACATCGCCGCGGCCGCGGTCTATCTCGCCTCACCGGCCGCCAGTTACCTGACCGGCAAGATGATCGAGGTCGACGGCGGCCTCATTGTCCCGAACCTCGACCTTCCCATCCCGGACCTGTGAGGAGCGCCATGCCCATCCGCGTCGCACAAGTCGGCACCGGCAATGTCGGTGTCCACGCGCTCAAGGGGTTGATCACCAACCCGGAGTTCGAACTCACCGGAGTCTGGGTTTCCTCGGACTCCAAGGCCGGCAAGGACGCCGCCGAACTGGCCGGACTCTCCGACGCCACCGGCGTCACCGCCACCACCGATCTCGATGAGATCCTGACCGCCAAGCCGCAGTGCGTGGTCTACAACGCGCTGGCCGACAACCGGCTGCCCGAGGCGCTCGAGGACTACCGCCGCATCCTGGCAGCCGGCGTCAACGTCGTCGGAAGTGGTCCGGTGTTCCTGCAGTGGCCCTGGGAGGTGATCCCCGAGGAGATGATCAAGCCACTGGAAGATGCTGCCCAGCAAGGTAATTCGAGCCTGTTCGTCAATGGAATCGACCCCGGCTTCGCCAACGACCTCCTTCCCCTGGCCCTGGCAGGCACCTGCCAGAGCATCGAGCAGATCCGGTGCATGGAGATCCTCGACTACGCCACCTACGACAGCGCCACCGTGATGTTCGACGTGATGGGCTTCGGCAAGCCACTCGACGACATCCCGATGCTGCTGCAGCCCGGCGTGCTGAGCCTGGCCTGGGGTTCGGTGATCCGCCAGATCGCCGCCGGACTGGGACTCGAACTCGACGGCATCGAGGACATGTATGTGCGCGAGCCCGCACCGGAGGACATCGAGATTGCCGCAGGCACCATCGCGAAAGGCACCGCGGCGGGACTGCGCTTCGAGGTGATCGGCTTGGTCGGCGGTGCTCCGGTGATCGTCGTCGAACACGTCACCCGACTGCGTGAGGACCTGTACCCGGAGTGGCCGCAGCCGGCCCAGCCCGGCGGCAACTACCGCATCGAGATCACCGGCGAACCGTCGTATGCGGTGGACGTGTGCCTGGGATCGCCGAACGGCGACCACAACCACGCCGGATTGGTGGCCACCGCCATGCGCCTCGTCAACGCCATTCCCGCAGTGGTGGCCGCACCGGCAGGCATCCGCACCACGATCGACTTGCCGCTCGTCACTGGCAAAGGGCTGTACGCTCCCTAGGTAGGGAAAATGCCACGAAGGGTCAGGAGGAGATGTCGATGCGGCAAAGGCTCCGCTATGTGTTTCCGATCATCATCGCGGCCGGAGCGGCCGCCGGTGCGCTCGCGCCGGTGGCGGTTGCCGACACGACGCTGATCAACCCGACGATTCCCAGCTGTGTCGACACCGGCGGCAGCACCGTCATCGGCGGCCAGACCACCGAATGCGCTACCCCCGGCAACGTCGAGCTCAACTCGACCCCGGAAGTTCCGGAGGATTTCGCCTACCCCTGGGGTGACGAATTCTACGGTCCTGCACTGATCTTCGGCGGCCCCGGCCCCGTCAACAACGGCGGCGGCGGAGGCCATGGCGGCGGAGGCCGCTAACAGATCGCATGGCCATAAAGGAGGCCACCATGCAGACCAAGATCGTTCTTGGCGCTCCCCTACTGATCGCGGTCGCGAGCGTGGTGCTGGCCGTCCCGGCGGCTGCCCGCCCGGCGCAATGCACTGATACCGGCCCGAGCACGACGGTCTGCGAGACGCCCGGGCATGCCGCTATCGTCACGTCACCCAACCCGGCCCTGCAGAATCCGCTGGCCGGCTGGGGCTACGGCGGCTTCGGCATCGGACTCGGCGGGATTTTCATCGGTTTCTGACGAGCCTTTTCGGTTACCCTAACTTTTCAGTTTGAGTGACCGGATAGAAAGCTCGGCGGTTGGCACAGGTGACGCGGGCCCGCACTGCGGGCTGGTCTCTGCTCGGCCCCGCTTTTGTCGCGGCGATCGCCTACGTCGATCCGGGCAATGTCGCGGCCAACATCAGCGCGGGCGCCCAATTCGGATACCTGCTGGTGTGGGTGATCGTCATGGCCAACGTGATGGCCGGACTGGTCCAATACCTGTCCGCCAAACTCGGTCTGGTCACCGGGCGCACCTTGCCCGAAGCCGTTCGCGACCACACCCGCACACCGACCCGCATCGGGTACTGGCTGCAAGCCGAGTTGGTGGCGATCGCCACCGACGTCGCCGAGGTGGTCGGCGGTGCCATCGCACTGCGACTGCTGTTCGGCTTGCCGTTCCTGGTCGGCGGGGTGATCACCGGCGCGGTGTCGCTGGTGCTGCTGGCCGTGCAGGACCGCCGGGGCCAGCGGGTGTTCGAGCGGGTGATCACCGGCCTGCTGCTGGTCATCGCGATCGGCTTCCTGTCCAGCCTCTTCGTTCGGACGCCGCCGGCCGCCGACGTGGTAGGCGGCCTGCTGCCCCGGTTCGACGGGCCGGAAAGCGTGCTGCTGGCCACCGCGATGCTCGGCGCGACCGTGATGCCGCACGCGGTGTACTTGCACTCGGGGCTTGCCCGCGACCGGCACGGACACCCCGAGGCGGGTGGACCGCGCGCCCGGTTGCTGCGCATCACGCGGTGGGACGTCGGCATCGCGATGCTGGTGGCCGGTGCGGTCAACATGTCGATGCTGCTGATCGCGGCGACCAACCTGCAGGGCCGCGATGACACCGACTCGATCGAAGGGGCACACGCCGCCGTCCGCGACGCGCTAGGGCCAGGAGTCGCACTGCTTTTCGCGATCGGGCTGCTGGCCTCCGGCCTGGCGTCGACGTCAGTCGGTGCGTACGCCGGGGCGATGATCATGCAGGGTTTGCTGCGCAAGACGTTCCCGTTGCTGGTGCGCAGGCTCGTCACGCTGGTCCCAGCGCTGGTGGTGCTGGGCATCGGCATCGATCCCAGTCGTGCGCTGGTCATCTCCCAGGTGGTGCTGTCGTTCGGGATCCCGTTCGCGCTGGTGCCGCTGATCCGGCTGACCAGCAAGTCCACGCTGATGGGAGCCGATGCGAACAGCCGGGTTACCACGGCGTTCGGCTGGGCGGTCGCAGCGGTGATTACGCTGCTGAACGTGGTACTTATCTATCTGACCTTCGCTCACTGACGGTGCCCGATGTCGCCGGCCCTGCGGCTCCGACAAGGCACCCGTATTTCGCCTACGGGTCCAACCTCTGCGTGCAGCAGATGGCCCGGCGCTGTCCCGAGGCGGCCGACCCCCGGCCGGCGACCCTGGCCGACCACGACTGGCTGATCAACGAGCGCGGCGTCGCGACGGTAGAGCCCTTCGCGGGCAGCGAGGTGCACGGGGTCCTGTGGTGGCTGACCGACCACGACCTGGCCACCCTGGACAGCGCCGAAGGGGTGCCGGTGCGGTACCGCCGCGACCGGTTGACCGTGCAGACCGCCGACGGACCCGCTCCCGCGTGGGTATACATCGATCACCGCACCGAACCCGGCCCACCCCGGCCGGGCTATCTGGAACGCATCATCGACGGCGCGCAGCACCACGGCCTACCGCAGCGCTGGGTCGACTTTCTGCGCCGCTGGGATCCTGCCCACTGGCCGCGACCCCTGGCGTCGAACAAGACTGGACCACAATCACTTTCGGAACTGCTCGCCGATCCGTCGGTCGTCGAGGTGAGCCGGTTGCGGTCGCGGTTCGGGTTCCTGGCCATCCACGGCGGCGGTCTGGAGCAGATGACCGACGTGATCGCCGAACGAGCCGCCGACGCGGCCGGGGCGTCGCTGTATCTGCTGCGCCACCCCAAGGACTACCCGCATCACCTGCCGTCGGCACGCTATCTCGGCGCCGAATCAGACCGTCTTGCTGCGTTTCTCGATCACGTCGACGTGGCGGTCTCCCTGCACGGGTACGGGCGCATCGGCCGCAGCACCGAGCTGCTGGCCGGTGGCGGCAACCGGGAACTGGCCGACCACCTGGCCGCCCACATCGAGCTGCCCGGCTACCGCATCGTCACCGACCTCGACGCGATCCCCGCCGAACTGCGCGGCCTGCATCCGAACAACCCGGTCAACCAGGTCAGCGGCGGTGGCACGCAGCTGGAATTGCCGACACGGGTGCGCGGCATCAGCCCGCGCAGTCAACCGCCGAATGCCGATGGCCTGTCCCCCGCGACCTCCGCACTGGTGCAAGGCCTGGTCACCGCAGCGCACGCCTGGGCGCTCTAACCGTCTGGAATACGAACTCCAGCAGTCGAATCGGTTAACGACGACCTCGTCTGATGCTTCTCGGCCCGGCGTTGCGACAGGATCCACCATGTGGCCGACGTCGACTTCTCGCTGCTGGACCTGCCCCGCGAGACCCCACCGCCGGATCCGGACGCATATCTGCGCGCGGCGATGGCCTGGCACTTCAGCACCGACACCGGCTCTCCATACTGGCTGCGGACAGCCAGCCGCCTGGACTTCGATCCGCTCACCGACGTCCGGACCTTCGCCGACCTGCGCCGGTTCCCGAATCTGGTCAACGAATTACGCGACGTCCCGGCGCACGACCTGATCCCGCGGGGCTACGCCACACCGGCGCCGGTCCCGCTGATCTTCGAATCCGGTGGCACGACAGGTGCGCCCAAGCGGACAGCGCAGCTGCCCGACTGGGTGGCGCAGGTGGTCGACTGGCAGACCGACGATTTCTCTTCCGCCGGGTTCGTGCCCGGCGGCGGCTTCCTGTGCCTCATGCCCAGCGGCCCGCACGGGGTGGGTTACTTCTCCAGGGCGGTGTCCGCCCGGCTCGGCTCGATCTGTCACACGGTCGATCTCGACCCCCGTTGGGTCAAGAAACTCGTCGCCCGCGGCGCTGCGGCCGAGATGTCGGCCTACCTGAACCACCTTCTTGAACAAGCCGGGTACGTTCTGCGCAGCCAGCACATCGTCAACCTGCACACCACTCCGCCACTCCTGGACGCGATCGCGCGTGACGACACCCTCACTCAATTGGTCGGTGACACGGTTCGCTTCATCATGCTCAGCGGTGCGCATGTGGACCCCGACACCCTCGACGTGCTGCGTGACGTGTTCCCGAGCACCGCGATCGCGATGGTGTTCGGCAGCACGATGATCCTGTCGCAGGCCCAAACCCGAACCAGCGGTGAGCAATTCGTGTTCGACCCGCGCAGCCCCTACGTCGTGTTCCGGGTGGTCGATCCAGACACCGGCGAGCAGGTCGGCTACGGCGAACGCGGCCAGGTGGTGATGAACCACATCAGCAAGGGCATGTTCATTCCCAACAACCTGGAGCGGGATACGGCCATCAGGCTGACCGGGCCCGGCGGCCACGTCGGTGACTCGGTCGCCGAGGTCGCACCCGTCGCCACCCTGGACGGCGAGGCCGTGATAGAGGGCGTGTACTGATCGTGATCGACCTGCCCGGCCTGGTACCGAACGGCGAATACCGTTCCCGCAGGAGCGAAGTCATCACCGACACCGCCGGTGTCCCGGTGGCCGAACTGAGCCTGGTCCCGCCGCTGTACATCGCGCGGACCATCGCCGCGCAGCGCAAGAGCGCGCCACTGCCCGTCGATCAACGACGTACAGCGCTCGACAAGGCCGGCGCGACATTCGTCGGCTCGGTCGCCGGTCTGGACTTCGAGTCGTATGCGCAACTGGCAAGCCGGGTTTCGGGGCTACCGATCGCCGTGACGCGCGCCCAGGCCCTCGACGTGAGCGCGGCCGCCGTCGCCGCGTTCGACTCGGTGCAGCCGGCCCGGCCGGTCGGTGCGGTTCCGGATTGGGCGGCGGTGCCGCCCGGGCGGGCCGGCGCGATCTGGGCGCGGCGCGGTGAGGTGTTCGGGGTGCACGCCTCCGGCAATGCGCCCGGCGTCCACGGGCTGTGGCCGCAGGCGCTCGCGTTGGGCTACCGGGTGGCGATCCGGCCGTCGCGGCGTGAGCCGTTCACCGCGCACCGGCTCGTCATGGCGTTGCGGGACGCCGGATTCCGCGACCACGACGTGACCTACCTGCCCACCGACCACGCCGGAGCCGACGAGATCATCGGCTCGGCCGACCTCGCCCTGGTGTACGGCGGCGACGACGTGGTCGCCAAGTACGGCGGCGACCCGAACGTCGTCGTCAACGGTCCGGGCCGCACCAAGATCCTGCTGACGGCCGAGCAGGACTGGCGCGCGCACCTGGACGTCATCGTCGACTCGATCGCCCGGCTGGGCGGCATGGCCTGTGTCAACACCACCGCCGTGCTGGTCGAGGGTGACGCGGCGGGGCTGGCCGAAGCGATCGCGCAGCGGCTGCAGACGATCGAGGCGCTACCCGCCGACGACGAGCGGGCAGTCCTGCCCACCCAGCCGCTGGCAAGTGCCGAGGCCATCGCGAGACGTGTCGCCGCGCGGGCGGCGGACACCACCGCACTGCTGGGCGCCGACCAGATCGTGGCTCCCCTCGGTGACGGCCGGGCGGCGCTGCGCCCGGCCGTGCATCTGCTCGCCGGCCCGGATCCCGAGAAACTCGGCACCGAGCTGCCGTTCCCCTGCGTGTGGGTCGCCCCGTGGGAGCGTGCGGCCGGCATCGCTGTGCTGCGCAATTCACTGGTGGTCGGCGCGTTCACCGAGGACGACAGCCTGGTGACCGCACTGCTCGACGAGCCCACGATCGCCAACGTGTACCGCGGCCCGGTGCCCACCTACTACACGGCGACCGGGCTGCCCCACGACGGCTTCCTGGCCGACTTCCTGATGCGCACGAAGGGGTTCGTCCGCCGCGAATGATCAGCGGATGATCACAGGTGGGTCGCACCCATCCAAACGTTCGGGTGCTCCGAATACCGGATGTGGAACCGACAAGCACCATCACAGGCCGCCCGACGACCGCGCTGTACCGGACCCGCATCACGCAATTACACAGGTCACCGGTGCACCACCACACCGAGCGCTGCAGCTACAGCTGGTACGTCGACATCGATGACCTGCCCCGGCTGCCACGGTGGCTGCAGCCCTTCGCCCGCTTCGAGGGCGCCGACCACTTCCACGGGGCGCCCGACGACACCTTGCGCCAGCGGGTCGACGCGGTTCTGGCCGACCATGGCGTTCACCTGCCGGGTGGCCGGATCACCGCGCTGCTCCTGCCGCGTGTGCTGGGCCGGGCCTGCAACCCGCTGAGCCTGTTCTGGTGTCACGACGCCCAGGGCGTGCTGCGCTGCGTGCTCGCCGAGATGCAGCACGGTGGGCGTCGGCACGCCTACCTGCTGCCACCGGGTGAGTACACCTCCCCTTTCGACGGGTCGGGCGGCCAGTACGTGATCCAGGCGCCGCTGCCCGACGAGGAAGTGGACTTGCGGATGTCGCTGTTCCGCGACCAGGAGACCGCGCTGGTCGCCACGGTCCGTGGCACTCGGCGGCCCGCCACCGCCGCGCAGATCCTGCGGCTGCAGGTGACGGCGCCGCTGGCTCCGCAGATGACCGCGCTGAGCATGCGCGTGCACGACTTCGTGTTGCGGCTGCGCGGTGTCCCGGCGATACCGCGACCCGTCCAGCAGCTGGAACGTCCGCCGCACACCGTAGCCATCCGTCCCGGCTGGACCGCGCAGAAACGTTCGTGGATGCCATCGTGACATGTGCGGCCGGAGGGGCCGTTAGGCTACGCGACGATGCCAGCAACATGTGGATGGCGGCGTTGACGACCGCGGCTGCTGAACTCGACGCACTTCTGCGCCGAGTGGCTCAGCGCGACGCCGATGCCTTTGCCGCTTTTTACGACGCCACCCGTTCGCGGGTGTACGGACTGGTCACCCGTGTACTGCGGGACCAGGGCTACAGCGAAGAGACGACCCAGGACGTCTACCTGCAGGTGTGGCGGACCGCGGAGAGTTACGACCCTGCGTCGGGCAGCGCGATCGCGTGGCTGCTGACACTGGCGCACCGCCGCGCCGTGGACCGGGTCCGCTCCGAGCAGGCCGCCACGCAGCGCGAGTCCCGGTATGGCGCGGCCAGTGTCGAGCCGCCGCTGGATCACGTCGCCGACGCGGTGATCACCGAAGACGAACGGCGGCAGGTGACCGCCTGCCTTGACGGGCTCACCGAAGTACAGCGCGAGTGCATCGAACTGGCCTATTACCAAGGAATGACCTACGTGCAGGTGTCGGAGCGCTTGGCCGCCAACCTGGCTACGGTGAAGTCCCGAATGCGCGATGCGCTTCGTGGCCTGCGTAATTGTTTGGGTGTGCGATGACTGAACCACACGAAAGCGACTTGCTGGAGCTGGCGGTGCCGTATGCGCTGCATGCGGTGTCCGACGCTGAGCGCGGCGAGATCGAGGACCGCCTGGCACAGCTGGCGCGGCCCGAAGCCGACGCCTTCTACGACGAGGTGCGGGCCGTCCGCGAGACCATGGCCGTCGTCTCGGCGGTCAGCGCCAGTGAACCGCCTGCCGATCTGCGGCGCCGGCTGTTGTCCGCGGTGGCCGATGACAACGTGCGCAGTCTGCCTGCGGCTCAACCTGATTCGACCGGCAGTCGCTGGCGGGGCCCGGTGTTGGCGGTGGCGGCGGCGCTGGTGATCGGCCTCGGCGCCGTCGGCGTCGGCATCGCGCTGCGCCCGGAGCCGGCGAAAGTGTCGACGGCGCAGCAGGTCTTCGCCGCGCCCGACGTGCACACCGTTTCCGGCGCCATCCCGGGTGGCGGCACCGCGACGGTGGTGTTCTCCCGCGAGAAGAACGCCGGCGTGCTGGTGATGAACGACGTGCCGAAACCGGCACCGGGCACGGTGTATCAAATGTGGCTGGTCAGCAACAGCGGCGCCACGTCCGCCGGGACGATGGACGACAACGCGGTGACGCCGTCGACGACGGCGGTGCTGCCGGATCTCGGCGGCTCCACGGCGCTGAAGTTCACCGTCGAACCCGGAGCCGGCTCGCCGCAGCCGACCGGCCAGGTCGTGGCCGAACTGCCGCTGGTCTAACGTTCCAGCGTCGCTTGCGCGGCGACAGCGACGACGTCGGCGATCTCGTGACGTTCCCGCCACGCGGCGCGCTGCCGCATCGCCCCGTTGCCGTCCCGCAGCAGGCGGCCCAGCTCGGCATGCACCCATTCGCTGTCGCCGAGTTCGTCCAATGCCGGCTGCAGCAGGCCCAGCCACTCGCCGAGGACCCGTGACGTCGGGGCCGTCGCCCATCCCTCGATCACATCGATCGTCTGGCCGTCCAACCCGTCGTGGGCGGCCTTCCAGTAGGCGGCGCGCAGGATGTGGTCGTCGACCTTGGGGGCCTTCTCGCCGCCGCGGTCGGCCGCGAGCGCGGTCATCACCGCGGCACGACTGAGTGTCGCGAGCAGGACGGTCTCGGCCGCGGTGGCCGGGACGTCGGCGACCCGGATCTCGACCGTCGGGAACTTCTCGGACGGCCGCACATCCCAATAGACCATGCCCTCGTCGAGCATGGCGCCCGAGTCGTTCATCAGCGCGACGATCGCGTCGTAGTGCTCGGCCGAGTCAAAGTGTGGCGGCGGCCCTGCACTGGGCCAGCGGCCCCACAGCACACTGCGCCAACTCGCGTGACCACTGTCGGCGTTGCGATAGATCGCCGAATTGGCGGTCAGCGCCAGCAGCATCGGCAGCCATGGACGCAACCAGTTGCTGACGGCGATCGCCGCGTCGCGGTCGGGCACCTCAACATGGACGTGGCATCCGCAGATGCCCTGCTCGTGGGCGATCATGCCGAACCGCTCACCGATCGCTCGGTACCGCGGGGTATCGGTCAGCGGAAAGCTGTGCGGCACCGTCGGCGGCAGACCGACAGCCAGCAGTCGTGCGCCCGCCTTCTCCGCGGATTCGGCCGCGACCGATCGGAGCTCGGTGATCTGTTGGCGCAGTTGCGAACTCGTTTGCGCCACCTCGGTAGCGGTCTCGACCTGACACGACGTCAGCTCCAGTTGAAGGTCGACCCCGCGTTGAGCCGCGTACTCGGCGACCTCGATGTTGCGGGCGACCGGTTCACCGGTGCTGGGATCGACGAGGAGGAATTCCTCCTCCACGCCGACGCTGGGCGGATTCACGAAGCACAGACATGCCCACGCCGCGGGGTGGTCAAACCCGAATCGCAGGTCCACCGTGCCACATACCGAGACCGACCCTGTCGATCGCTGTGAGCTCGGCCATAGCATGCCGGGATGGTCAAAGACTTTCGCTTCGGCATCGGTGTGCGGTCGGTCAAGTCGGCACAGCGGCTGCGCGAAACGGTGCGCAGGTTCGAAGATCTGGGCTTCGACGTGCTGCATGTCCCGGACCATCTCGGCCGCTTCGGGGTGCCCGCGCCGTTCCCCACCATGGTGGCCGCGGCCGAGGCCGCCAAGACCATGCGGGTGGGGACGTTCGTGATCAACGCGGCGTTCTACAAACCGGCGTTACTGGCCCGCGACGCCGTCGCCGTCGACGTCCTCAGCGAGGGCCGTCTCGACCTCGGGTTGGGCACCGGCTACGTGCGTGAAGAGTTCGAGGCCGCCGAGATGCCGTATCCGAGCGCCGGTGAACGGGTCGACCATTTGCGGCACACCACGCAGTACCTCAAGCAGACCGCGCCGACGATCCCGATCCTGATCGCGGGTAACGGCGACCGGGTGCTGCGCATCGCCGCCCAGCACGCCGACATCATCGGCCTGACCGGGGGCGGGGTGCCGGAGTACCCGGGCCATGACCCGCTGGCCGAGCGCATCGAATTCGTGCGGGGCGCGGCCGGCGACCGATTCGCCGACCTCGAATTGAACATCGCGATCACCGGGGTGCCAACGGATTCGTCGGGCATCCCCGATCTGGCGCTGACCCGCGGGTACGCCCCGGACGCCACCGAAGAGCAACTGCTGGCGCTGCCGACCGTGCTGACGGGGACGCCGCGGGATATCGCCGACACCCTGCGGGCCCGGCGCGACGACTACGGCATCACCTACTTCACCGTGCAGGACTACCACGCGGAGTACTTCGCCAAAGTCATAGCGGAACTTCGCTAACGGGTTTGCGAGGCCGTCAGACTGGCAATTGCTCCACGATTGGAGGCGTACAGCATGGCGGTTTTGCAGGTCTATTGGATGGACCATGACGATTACGACGACGGCAGGATGCAGCACGCCGAGGGAGTTCTGGTGGGATTGAGGCGCTGCACACTGGACGCGGCATCCGGGGAGATCGACCAGGTGTCGCGGCGGCACCGGCTGGACGGTAGACGGGTGGCCCAGGCTCTGGTCCGGTTGGCTCAAGACGTGGAGCCCGAGGCCGACAGCAATGCGACGGCTGTTGCCCGCTTCGAGTGGGGCGCCCTGCTCGCGGGAAGCCGACGATCATGATGCGCCGTTTCGTCGCCTGGGTTCGTCAGGGCTACCCGAAGGTCGCACCGACGCACGGCCACTGCTACCTGGTTGCGCTGTGCCCGCCGCGCGGTGCGGTGCGCTGACCCGCTGGAATGACGGGCGCGCCGCCGGCAGGCGGTAAGCTGCCAGCCGTTGCGCCCCCGTAGCTCAGGGGATAGAGCACGGCTCTCCTAAAGCCGGTGTCGCAGGTTCGAATCCTGCCGGGGGCACTTTCTTGCGCTATGCGATCGACTGGCTGGCGTCACCGCTGACGTCCGGTCGACGCCGGTCGATCGGGTCGGTGTTCTGGTGCCGGCAGCCGTTGCCGCCGGCGCGCTTGGCGCGGTACATCGCCCAGTCCGCGTTGGCCACCAGTCGGTCGACGAGCACCTTGTGGTCACCGTAGGTGTCGGACAATCGGACCGCCGTGGTGCCGACGCTGGCGGTGACCCCGGCCGGCGACTCCGCGATCGCGGTGCAGATCCGCTGCGCCAACTCGTTGCAGTCCGCGCTGGGCAACGCGGTCGCCACCAGGAACTCCTCACCTCCGCTGCGGGCGACCACCGCCTCGGTACCGGCAGCATCCTCGATGGCGCGGGCGACGTGCACCAGCGCCTCGTCACCGGCGGCGTGCCCGTAGCGGTCATTGACCGACTTGAACTTGTCCAGGTCGATCAGGGCCACCGCGAGGTGAGCGTCGGCATGACGTCCCGACTCGATCAGCCCGAACGTCTGAGTGTGGAAAAGTCGCCGGTTGAGTAATCCGGTCAGCGGATCACGTTCGGCGCGAAGAAGATCGACGCCGAGCGCGTTCACCAGAATCTGGATGGCCAGCGGCAACGCGATGTTGATCTGGATGATCAACCACCAGTCCACGCCGGCGATGATCAACTGCCCTTCGGCGGCCATGCGCACCGCACCCCAGGTGGCCACGGTGGCCGCGACAAAGAAGTTGTACAGCACCAGAGCAGTGGTGTGGAAGAACGCGATGTAGGCGCCGATCGTCGCGAACGAGATGCAGCCGACCAGGGCATGCAGTGGACTCGGATTGGCCACGCAGGCTAACGCCATCGATGCGTTGGTGATCAATACGAAAACCACCGACTCACGCCGGGTCGGCCACTTGACCGTGAACAGCGCGGCCCCGACCACACCGCCGGCAATGGCCAGCCACGTCATCGCTCTGGGGACGGTTCCGATCGGCCCGTCGGGCGAATGCAGCATGCCCAGCAGGCACGCGACCATCGAGACGGCGAGAAATGCCATCAGCGCGCGCGCCGGACCGCGCATACCACGGTCAGCGAGGTAGCCGCTCAACCATTCGTAATGGGTGGATTGCTGCCACCAACGCCTGAGCGCATCCCTCACCATTGAGCGACCCCCACGAGCACCAGGAACTTCGGCACAACGATACCGCTGGTTAGGGCATGCTCGTGCCGACTACGTGCCCCTGGTCGCGATTACCCGGTCCGCGATGTCGACAAGCCGGGTGTTGGAGGTCTGCGACAGCTCGCGCAGCATCTCGAACGCGCGCAGGGCGTCGACGTTGAACCGTTCCATGATCACGCCCTTGGCCTGACCGATGAGATCGCGGGTGTTCAATGCGGACTCGAGCTGCTCGCCGTGCCGGCTGGCCAGGATTGCCGACGCGGCGTGGGCGGCCAGCACCGAACCGATCGCCTCGGACTGCCCGTCGAAGGCGTGCGGCTGCATGCCGAACAAATTCAGTGCGCCGGCGGTCGTGTCGCCGGTGTAGAGCTTGAAGGACAAGCCGCTGCGCACCCCGAGTTCGGTGACCGCGGCGCTGTACTTCGGCCAGCGCCGCTCGGTGGCGAAGTCATCGGTGCGCACAATCAGTTCGTCGACGGCAGCCTGAATGCACGGGCCTTCCCCACAGGCCTCCTGCAGCGCGTCGATCTCATAGATCAGATCCGACGTCCCGAACAGTGACTCGAACTTGCCGCCCTTGCCGATCAACAGCACGCCACAGGTGTCGGTTCCGGGAATCATCTCCGTCGCCGCGGCGGTTACTCCGGCCAGCACCTCGTCGACATTGCGGGGTGGCGCCGTGGCTCTGGCCAACTCAGCCATCCGCAGCGCCAGATCGTGGTTGGTCGAAGACACCCAGCAAGTCTTCCTCACGAAGGCCGGATTGACGAACGCGGCTCCTCAACCGAGACGTTTGCGGATTTCCCACTGGGGCATGCTGGGCTGCAAGCGGGCGTGGTGGTCGACACCCACGCCCGTGAGGTCCTGTCGGTTCAGACCGCGAGCCGACGGGGCCGCCCCTGGTTATCGCGCGCTCCGGGGAATCCGGCCCGGCACTCTCTTAGCTGTAGTAATTTCGGCGGTGTGGCGAGCAATGTCTGGATCCTTGGCGGCTATCAGACCGACTTCGCCCGGAACCTCACCCGGGAGAGCCGTGATTTCGCCGATCTGACCACCGAGGTCGTCGACCTGACGCTCAGCGAATCGATGATCGACGCCGCCGACATCGACGTCGTGCATGTCGCCAATGCATTCGGTGAGATGTTCGCCCGCCAGGGGCATCTCGGCGCGATGCCCGCCACCGTGCACGACGGACTGTGGGACACCCCGGCGACCCGGCACGAGGCGGCGTGCGCCTCCGGCAGCGTGGCCGCATTGGCGGCGATGGCCGATCTGCGGGCCGGCAACTACCGCACCGCGCTGGTGATCGGCGTGGAGTTGGAGAAGACGGTGCCCGGTGATATCGCGGCCGCCCACCTGGGTGCCGCGGCATGGACCGGCCACGAGGCCGAGGACGCCACATACGTGTGGCCGTCGATGTTCTCCCGAGTCGCCGACGAATACGACCGTCGTTTCGGTCTCGATGACGCGCACCTGCACGCGATCGCCGCGCTGAATTTCGCCAACGCCAAACGCAACCCCAACGCCCAGACTCGGGACTGGACGGTCCCCGATCTGGCCACCCAGGGCAACGACGACGCGGTCAACCCGCCCACCGAGGGCCGGATCCGCCGCTATGACTGCAGCCAGATGACCGACGGCGCCGCGGGCGTCGTCCTGGTCAACGACGACTTCCTGCGCGACCACCCGGGCGTGCGCCCGATCGGGCTGATCGAGGGCTGGGGTCACCGCACCGTCGGTTTGGGGCTGCAGCAGAAACTCGACCGCGACGCCGCCAACCCCTATGTGCTGCCCCACGTCCGGGCTGCCGTGTACGACGCGTTCAGCCGGGCCGGCGTCGGTCTCGACGATCTCGACGGCATCGAGGTACACGACTGCTTCACCCCGAGTGAGTACCTCGCCATCGACCACATCGGTCTGACCGGACCGGGCGAGTCCTGGAAGGCGATCGAGAACGGGGAGATCGAGATCGGCGGCCGGCTGCCGATCAACCCCAGCGGCGGCCTGATCGGTGGCGGCCACCCGGTGGGCGCGTCCGGCATCCGGATGATGCTCGACGCCGCCAAACAGGTCAGCGATCTCGCCGGCGGCTACCAGGTCGACGGCGCGCGCCGCTTCGGCACGCTCAATTTCGGCGGAAGTACAGCAACCACAGTCAGTTTCGTGATCAGATCGGCAGACGATGGACACTGAGATCGTCGGCAAGTTCCTGTCGACGCTACCCGAGGACGACGACCACCCATACCGCACCGGCCCATGGCGGCCGCAGACCACTGAGTGGCGCGACGACGATCTCACCGTCGTCGACGGCGAGATCCCGACCGACCTCGACGGGGTGTACCTGCGCAACACCGAGAACCCGCTGCACCCGGCGCTGAAGGCGTACCACCCCTTCGACGGTGACGGCATGCTGCACATCGTCGGCTTCCGGGACGGAAAAGCGTTCTACCGCAACCGTTTCATCCGCACCGACGGATTCGAGGCGGAGAACGCCGCAGGCGGTCCGCTCTGGCCGGGCCTGGCCGAACCGTTGTCGCTGGCGAAGGTCGACTACGGCTGGGGTGCGCGCACCCTGATGAAGGACGCCTCCAGCACCGACGTCGTGGTGCACCGCGGCACCGCGCTGACGAGCTTCTATCAGTGCGGAGACCTGTACCGCGTCGACCCGTACTCCGCCGAGACGCTCGGCAAGGAGACCTTCAACGGTGGGTTCCCGGGCGACTGGGGTGTCTCGGCTCATCCCAAGGTCGACGACCGCACCGACGAGATGTTGTTCTTCAACTACTCCAAGAACGCGCCCTACATGCACTACGGCGTGGTCGACGCCAACAACGACCTGGTGCACTACACCGATGTGCCGCTGCCCGGCCCCCGGCTACCGCACGACATGGCGTTCACCCGAAACTACGTGATCCTCAACGATTTCCCACTGTTCTGGGATCCGGAGCTGTTGCAGCGTGACGTGCACATGGCCCGGTTCCACCGCGACATACCGTCGCGGTTCGCCGTGCTGCCCCGGCGCGGAACCATTGACCAGATCCCGGGTCGCTCCGCTCCTGCCCTTCGAGCCGACATCCAGTGGTTCGAGGCCGACCCGACGTTCGTACTGCACTTCGTCAACGCCTACGAGGACGGCGACGAGATCGTGCTGGACGGCTTCTTCCAGGGCGATCCCGAGCCGACGGACAACGGCACCGGAACCAAGTGGCAGCGGGCGTTCCGGTTCCTCGCGCTGGACCGCATGCAGGCCCGGCTGCACCGCTGGCGGCTCAACCTCGTCACCGGCGGTCTCACCGAAGAACCGTTGTCGGACAGCATCACCGAGTTCGGCATGATCAACACCGGCCATCTCGGTGAGCCGTATCGCTACACCTGGGCCGCCAGCGGCAAGCCCGGCTGGTTCCTGTTCGACGGGCTGGTCCGGCACGACGTGCGCACCGGCGCCGAGGAGCGCTACTCCTTCGGCGACGGGGTCTACGGCAGCGAGACCGCAATGGCACCCCGCGTCGGCAGCCGAGCCGAGGACGACGGTTACCTGGTCACCCTGACCACTGATATGACCGAAGACGCCTCGTACTGCCTGGTGTTCGACGCGGCTCGGCTGGCCGACGGCCCGGTATGCACACTCAAACTGCCCGAACGGATCTCGAGTGGCACCCA
Organism: Mycobacterium sp.; assembly: GCA_021732005.1. Classification (GTDB taxonomy): domain Bacteria; phylum Actinomycetota; class Actinomycetes; order Mycobacteriales; family Mycobacteriaceae; genus Mycobacterium. The sequence goes on from JAKFVT010000028.1 coordinate 20,907, forward strand.
CTCCACCTGGGTGGCCGGCTCCGCGTTGCGCCGGTGGCATACCGCCGACTCGGCGGCCGACGCGATCGGTCTGTAGTGATCGGAGTGCACTCCGCCGAGACGCCCACCGTCTTGGCGCCCGACAGTGCCAATGCCATCGGGCGGATGCTCGGGCTATTGGGCGACGAGTGGAACCTGTTGATCATCCAGCAGGCGCTGCTCGGCGCCAGCCGCTACAGCCAGTTCATGTCGCGGCTGCCGATCTCCAACTCGGTGCTGACCAACCGGCTCCGCACACTGGTCGGCGACTGCCTGCTGACCCGCAAGGTGCATGCCTCCACCCGCGCGCGCACCGAGTACCTCATCACCAGCCGCGGCCGCTCACTGTGGCCGACGATGCTGGCGATCTGGGAGTGGGAACGCAACTGGGTCACCGAACATCGGGAGAAATTGCCTGCGATGCGGCATCTGGCGTGCGGGTCGCATTTCGCACCCTTGTTGCGCTGCAACACCTGTCATGCCGTCGTCACCGGATCCGAAGTGGAGCTGGCCCTCGGACCGAGTGGTGACTGGGCTCGGTCGGCACCGGCCGCCTCGACGCGGCGCCGCTCGGAATCGGATACCAGCGCCCGCCAGGCCGGGTTGTTCCCCGAGACCATGAGCGTGTTCGGCAACCGTTGGGCCGCAGCACTTTTGGTGGCGGCGTTCCTCGGCACCACCCGCTTCACCGATTTCCAGACCCAGCTCGGGGCACCGCCCAGTCTGCTGGCCGAACGGCTCCAGACGTTCTGCACTCTGGGCGTGTTCACCACATCGCCCGCAGAGCGGTCCGGTCCGGAGCGGGCCGCCTACCTGCTGACCGACAAGGGCCGGGCGTTCTTCCCGGTGTTGACCGCGGCACTGCAGTGGGCGCAGTGGTGGTTCCAGGCGCCCGAGGGTCCTGCCGTGGTGATGACCCACCACGATTGCGGGGCCGGTTTCACCGGCGAACTGGCCTGCGACCGGTGCACCGAACGGCTCACCGGGGCCGAGGTCAGCACCGTCGCTATTTAGCCGGGACTATCTGGAATCCCTTGAGGATCGTCGCCGAATCGGCTGCGTACGTTGGGTTGTCGGGCTTGATGGTCTGCACCGTCAACGTGCTGACATAGTTCACGTCACCGTCGGTGAAGACCACCGCCAGTGAGGTCGCGGTGCGGGCCGGGATCTTGCCCATCGCCGGGGCGGTGTACGTCGTGGACTGGGCCGTCGACCCGCAGACCGTCGCGGAACTGGTCTTCAGATCCGTCACCTTCAACCGCGTCACCAGCTGTTTGTTCTGGATGTCGAGGATCTGCTGGGCGTTGCCCTCCTTGGCAGCCACCTTCTGCAGGGTGACGACCGCGTTGGGCGTGAATCCGTCCTCGGCCAGCGCCGGGTTGCGGATGGCGTACCGGATGGATTCGGAGTCCAGTTTGTCGGTGCGTTCCCAGCCCTGAGGCTGCGGAAGCCGAAGCCTCGGTTCCTGGTCGGTTCGGGTGGGGACGTCGACGAGCGGCGCCGACACCTCGTCGCACTTGGCCGCGACCGGCTTGTTGTCGTCGGAACAGCCCGTGATCGTCACCGCGAGTGCGGCCGCCAGTACGGCCGACACGATTCCCGTCGCCTTGCGCAAAGTCATCCCTTCGAAAAGCCCGGCCCAGCCTACCGGTGGCGGGAAGAATCCGGTCGAAAAGTATTAGCACTCGCCACCATCGAGTGCTAATCTGTGCCGTGCACAGTAAAGCTGCCCGCCAGGGTGGTGGGCTGCGTACAGGGATGCAGGAGGTGAGTACTGTGCTCCGCTTCGATCCGTTCAATGAAATTGAAGCCATGACCCGGGGACTGCTGACCAGCCAAACCGGAACCGATCGCAGCCCCCGATTCATGCCGATGGACCTCTACAAAGTCGAGGACCATTACGTGCTGACGGCCGATCTTCCCGGTGTGGATCCCGGTTCGATCGACGTCAACGTCGACAACGGCACGCTCACGCTGACGGCGCACCGCTCGGCCCGCTCCGAGGACTCGGTGCAATGGCTGACCAGCGAGAGGTTCTTCGGCACCTACCGTCGCCAGTTGGCACTCGGCGACGGTATCGACACCGCCAAGATCTCGGCCACCTACGAGAACGGCGTGCTGACGGTGACGATCCCGCTGGCCGAACGGGCCAAGCCCCGCCGCATCGAGGTCACCCGTTCCGGCGAAAGCAAGCCGATCGAGCCGACGACCATCGACGCGGGCTGAGGCCCAACCGATTCCGTGACGTTCCGTGCTCAGCCGCCATACTCGGCGGCTGAGCATGGAAACGTCGTAGTGGTCGGTCGGCGCGGATCGCCTGCCTCACAACATGGTTCAGCCGGCGAGATCGACGACATCTGACGGTCGGCCGAGGTGAAACCCCTGGCCGTATTCGATGCCGAGACCGACCAGGGTCTCGAGCTGGCTGGGCGTCTCGATGGCCTCGGCCACCGTCTTCGCCCGCAGCTCGGAGGCAAGTGACTTCAGTGCGGTAGCCATCGCACGCTTGACCGGGTCGTCGTCGATGCCTGCGATCAACTCTCCGTCGATCTTGATGATGTCGGGACGTAGCCGCAGCAGCTGGGTGAAGTTGGCGTAGCCGGCGCCGGCATCGTCGACTGCGATCGATACGCCGCGATCCCGCAACGGCTTCAAACCGAGGTCCAGATCAGTGGGAAATGGTTCGTGCTCGGTGATTTCGACGATCAAGGCTCGGTCCTGGGAAGCGAGGGCGTCGTGAATAGCCGGCTCCAGCGCCGCGCTCGGACTCAGGTTGACGGCTACCGGATAGTCACCGGGGATCGGATGCGCCGCCTTCAAGATGGTGCACAGCGCGGCATATTCCAGGTCGACGCCCCGGCCGAGTCGCCGGGCAGCGCCGAACCAGTGCATCGGCGTCAGATCCGCTGACTCGGGAAACCTCATCAGGCCCTCGTAGGCGGCTGTGGTGCTGTCTTCCAGACGGACGATGGGCTGGAAGACAGCCCTGAGCGCGTCCGGCTGAGCGAGCAGCACGTCGAGTCGTTCTTGCAGCCTCTCGGTCTCCACCGCTTCGGGAACCATCACCGAGGCGACGAACCGCGCCGTGAGTGCGCGTTGTCCTCGGTCGTCGCTGTCGGTCATCACCTGAGTCAACAGCGCCGAGAGTTGCAGCTGGGCGCCAACCAGTGCCGAGACGAACTCGCTGATCGCCAACAGCGCGTCGACATCTGAGTCAGAGAACGCACCGACAGTGGTGGCCGCCAACAGGAGCGAACCGATCGGGTCACCGTTGTACGTCAGCGGAATCACTGCCCACGACCGCGTGCCCCACTGCTTGTTCATCGCACGAACGCGCGTTGACAGCCGTTCGTCTGTCAGCGCATCGTGGATCAACATCGGGCGGTTGTCCCGTGCCGCAAGGCCCTGGACACTGCTGTCCTTGGGCACCACGAAACCCGTCGTCGCCGCAATCACGCCATGCGCGGACACGGTCACGTACGCGTTATCGGAGCCGCGCAGCAGCGTGACGGCCGCCCCATCGGCGGCATGCATGAACGCGCACACCTGCTCAGCGACCCGACCGACCAACGACGCCGGGTCCATCGAGGCGGTCAGCGCCCGAACCAGTCGCTCCACAGCACCCCCATCTCCGCGCCACAGCAGGACCGTGGCGCCGTGAGGCGAATCTCTCAATCCATCCAAGACAGTACTGGGTGAATCGGCAACAACCGTCAAGAATGGCGGCGGAGCCGGAACGTCAGGTTGTTGCGCACCGCAGGCCATTCGATGTCCAGGATGGAGTAGACCACGGTGTCCCGGCGGGACCCGTCGGGCAGCAGTTGATGGCTGCGCAGCACGCCGTCGAGCTTGGCGCCGAGTCGTTCGATCGCCGCCCTACTGACCTGGTTGAAAAAGTGGGTGCGGAATTCCACAGCGACACAACCTAGTTCGTCGAACGCATGGGTGAGCAGCACCAATTTCGCCTCGGTGTTGACCCCGGTCCGCCGCGCCGCCGCCGAGTGCCAGGTGTGGCCGATCTCGAGCCGGCGGTTGGCGGCGTCGACGTGGAACAGGCTCGATGAGCCGACGACCACCCCGTCGGTGCGCCGGCGGATCACAAAGGTCACGCCCTCGTCGGCGCTCTGCATCGCCTGCATCCGGCTGACCCACGCCGCGGCGGTGTCCGGCGTGGGCGCGCTGGTGAACCACAACTCACCCACGTCGGCCGCGGCGGCGGCGATCTCGGGAACGTGGGATTCGTGCAGTGGTTCGAGGGAAACCCATTGCGCGCCGGTCAAAGTGACCGGTTCGACGAATCGGCTCATCGGCGGCGCACCAATGCGGTGATCAACGCCCACACCGAGCAGATCACTGCGCCGGCCGCGCACACCGCCCCGATGTAGAAGCCGTACGCCACCGACACCGAACCGCTGACGTTGAGGTGGTAGTACCAGTAGGTCAGCACGCCGAGCAGCACCGAGATCACCAGCGCCGCCGCGGCGGCCAGGCGCGGGGACAGATTGCGCGCGACCATCGCGCCGGCGACGATCAGCGTCGAGGCCAGCAGCACGATCAACTGGCCGGCGCCGAACCGGGGCGGCAGCACGATGCTGCCGACGGTTCCGCCGATGGCGCTGGCCCGGCCTCCGCCCGCTACCGAGGTCGTCAACCACGGCAACCAGGCGCTGACGGCCAGGACCGCCGCGCAGAGCGCGACGAACCAGCCCGCGCGCAGGTGTGCCATGGTCCGACCCTAACTCGCCGCATCCAACACGCCGGGGTGCCGCATCGACAACGTCCGGTCCAAATCCAGCCGGGACAGGAACTCGTCGTCGTGGCTGACCACGATCACGGCGCCACGGTATGCGCGCAGTGCGTCGACCAGCTGGTCCACGCTGGCCAGGTCGAGATTGTTCGTCGGTTCGTCGAGCACGATGAGCTGCGGCGGCGGATCGGCCAGCAGCAACCGCGCCAGCCCGACCCGGAATCGCTCTCCGCCGGACAGGCTGGCCACCGGCCGGTACACCGAGTCACCGCGCAGCAGGAACCGGGCCAGCCGGGTGCGCACCAGGGCGGTGTCGGCATCGGGCGCCGCGGCGCGCACGTTGTCCAGGACGCTGGCCTGCTCGTCCAGGCCGTCGATGCGCTGTGGCAGGTAGCCGACCCGGTCGGTCAGCAAGCGACCCGCGGTTCCGGCGATCAGATCGTCCAGCAGCCGGGTTTTGCCGATGCCGTTGCGCCCGACGACGGCAATACGTTCGGGACCCATCACCACCAATGGTCCACGCAAACCAGGCAATTCGGCGATCCTGCGGCTGCCCGGCACGTCGGGATCGGGCAGGTCGACGCGAATGTGCTCGTCGCTGCGCAGCCTCGCTTCGGCTGCCTGCAGCGCGTCCGCGGCCTCGGTCGCCAAGGCGTCGAGCCCGGTGCGCAATTTGCCCGCCGCCACCTCGGCGGCCGAGGCCCAATTGTTCATCACGATCTTCGGCGCGCGCTTGTTGGCGTAGTCCTTCTGCGCCTTACGACTACGACGAGCAAGCTTGGTCTCGGCGGCAGCGCGCTGACGCTTCTGCACCCGCACGCTCTGTTCGGCGGCAGACACCGCCTGAGCCGCCGCGGCCTGTTCACTGTCCAGGTGGGCGCGGAATTCACGGTAGGGACCGCCGAAGGAGGTGAGCCGGTGGTTGTGCAACTCGGCGGTGTGGTCCATCCGATTCAGCAGCGCGACATCGTGACTGACGATCACCAGCGTTCCCGGCCAGTCCGCGACCAGGTCGAACAACCTGGCCCGGGCGTCGCGGTCGAGGTTGTTTGTCGGCTCGTCGAGCAGGGTGATCGCCGCGGCCTGAAGCCGAAGGGCGCTGGCCGCCAACAACATCGCCTCTCCACCGGAGACCTGCCCGACGGTCCGGTCCAGATCTGCGGGCACCATGCCGATGACGCGCAGGGCCTCGGCGGCACGGTCCGCGACGTCCCAGTCATCGCCGATCACCTCGAAGTCGTGCTCGGTCGCCGAGCCGGATTCGATCGCGCGTAGCGCGGCCAGCATGGTGCCGACACCGAGCACGTCGGCGATCGACGCGGCGACGTCGAGCGTCAGCGTCTGCGGCAGGTAGGCGACGTCACCGCCAGTGACGATCCGGCCTGCCGTCGGAGTGAGGTCACCGGCGATCAGCCGCAGCAGGGTCGACTTGCCGCTGCCGTTGGCGCCGACCAGGCCGGTGCGGCCGGCAGGCAGAGTGGCGCTCACGCCGTCAAGCGCGACGGTTCCGTCCGGCCAGGCGAAATCGAGGTCGATCAGTGTGATGGCGAAGTCGGTAGGCATGGGTCTCCCAGTGGTGGTCGGCGAGCAGGTGAGCTGCGCTGTGATCCACGACGGGGACCCTCCTCACTGGACGGGAGACTTGAACGGGCGCCACGGTAATGGCCCAACGCCGACGCGGGCAACCGATTTATCCCTACGCTGAGGGCCATGACGGATCTCCCCGACTGGGTTCGCGAGCTCGCGATGGAACCCCATCCCGAAGGTGGCTTCTTCCGCGAGACCTGGCGCAGTGACCTGATTGTCGGCGAGTCCGCCCTGCCGCCGGACTACAACGGCCCGCGTAACGCCGGCACCGCGATCTACTTCGTGCTGCTGCCCGGCCAGCAGTCCGCCTGGCACACGGTGCGCAGCGCCGAGCTGTGGCTCTATCACCGCGGCAGCCCGCTGCTGCTCGACATCGGTCCGGAAAAGGACAGCGCCACAACGGTTCTGCTGGGGCCCGATATCGTCGCCGGCGAACAGCCGCAGGTGCTGGTGCCCCCCGGACACTGGCAGCGGGCCCGTCCCCGCGACGACGAGCCGACGTTGGTCAGCTGCGTGGTGGTGCCGGGCTTCGACTTCGCCGACTTCGCGCTGGCCCCACCTACCGGCTGACGGTCCGCAGCACGTCGAACGCGGCCGCCACGAGTTCGGCGTTACCCGGCGCCGGTGACCCGTCCGGCAGCGCCACGGTGTCCTCGAGCCCGATGCGGGTTTGCACTCCGCGCAGTCCCGCGTGGACCAGCAGTGGCCAGCAGCTGTCGTCCAGGCCGTGCAGCAGGATCGGCGCCGGCGACTCGGCCCGGCGGATCCGCGCCAGCAGGTCGTCGGCGGTCTCGGTGTCCCCATCGGGCGGGAGTTCGATCATCACCCGAAGGCAGTGCGGGGCCAGGGGCGAACTCGCCCACGATTCGGCGGCGTCGGCATGAAAGATGCCCGCCTCCACGCCGATGCCCCGGCTCAGCAACACCTGCGCGAGATCTTGCGCGCCGGGCTCATGCCAGTTGACGGAGGCGAAGTCGGGCAGCACGGTCCAGGACTCGACCGCGCGTAACCGCCGCTGCGGATCGGGCAGCGCCCAGAATCCCGTCGTCACGCCCAGCGGCAGGCCCGGCGCCGCGTGCCGGACGGCGCTGACCGCCGCGGCCACCGTCTCCGGTTCCAGGGAATCGACCCCGTCGGCGGTCTTGGGGTGCAGATGAACCGCCATGGCCCCGGCAGTGTGCGCGGCGACCGCGGCGGCGGCCAGTTGCTCCGGCGACACCGGGAGTCCGGCGTGCTGGTCGGGGGTGCGGGCGCCGTTGATGCAGGCTTTGACATAGGGGACTGAGGGCAGGGGGTCGGGGGCAGAGGGCATGTGTCATTCTCACCCGCCACGACGAGACTTTCCGAAGTAGCGTTCCCTCCATGCGGGGCCACACCATCGTCTGCGGCGACGACGCACTCGGGTTGCGGATCATCGACGAACTGAACAACGCCGGGGTCAGTGTCGCGATCTCGCAGGCACCGGAGGATCTCGAGGGCGCCGGGATCGCCACCGCCGATGCGGTGATCTGCGCTGACGACGACGATGCGCTCAATCTGGAGATCGCGCTGCTCGCGCGGCAGGCCAACCCGAGGGTGCGAATCGTGGCTCGGCTGTCCAATGCGGTGCTGCGCGAGGCCATGGCGGACGGCAACGGGCCCGGCGCCATCCTGGACGTCGCGGACCTGGCGGCGCCGTCAGTGGTCGAGGCGCTGTTGAAGCGGACCACCCACACGATCTCGGTGGCCGGGGTGGACTTCGTCGTCACCGGCGCCACCGCGCGCCGGGACGGCAGCCTGCGGGAGATCTTCGGCGACCTCGCCCCGGTGGCGGTGATCCGCGGCGACGGCTCGGACAATCCCGGCGAGGTCATCGCGTGTCCGGGCCGCGACGTGCAGGTGCGCACGGGTGACTGGACGGCGATGATCGGCACCGCCGACGAACTCGCCGAGCGGGGTATCGAGGTCGCCAAGCCGATACCGGCAACACCGCGGGCACGCCCGCTGTTCGTCCGGATCTCCGATGCGGTGCGTGCGTTTGCCGACGACCTGAACCCGATGTTCTACCGCGCGCTGGCAGCATCGGCCACGTTGCTGATCGGTTCGACGATCATGCTCCGGTTGGCCTACACCAAGCCGGGGATGAGCTGGGTGGACGCGCTGTACTTCTCCGCCGAGACCATCGCGACCGTCGGGTACGGGGATTTCAACTTTCTCCAGCAGCCCACCTGGCTTCGGATCTGGGGCGTCGTGATGATGTTCGCCGGGGTCGCCACCACGGCCATCGTGGTCGCGTTCGTCGCCGATGTGCTGCTCTCGCACCGTATTTCGCAGGCCGCAAGTAAGCAGAAGGTGCGTCACCTCCAGCGTCACGTCGTGGTGGTGGGTCTCGGATCGTTCGGGATCGGGGTGGCGGCGGTACTGAAAGCGGCCGGACACGACGTGGCCGTGATCGAACGCGACGAGGACAATCGCTATCTGTCGGCGGCGGCCGAACTGGGTGTGCCGGTGATCTTCGGTGACGCCACTCTGCGCCAAACGCTGGAGGCTGCCCGTATCGGCGACGCCCGCGCGGTCGCGGTGCTCACCCAGGACGACGTGGTCAACATCGAGACCGGCATCGTGGTGCGCGAGATGCTCGGTCCGCGAGCACTTCCCGAGGTCCAGCGCCCTGACGTACCGATCGTGCTGCGTATCTATGACCGGGCGCTCGGATCGGCGGTCGGCACGCGGTTCAAGTTCGAGTTCGTCCGCTCGACCGTCGATCTGGCCACTCCGTGGTTCATCGGTGAGGCGATGGGTCTCGATGTGCTGGGGACCTTTTCGGTTGGCCAGCGGTCATTCATGGTGGGTGCGGTGCAAGTGCAGCCCGGCAGCGAGCTCGATGGAATCCGGATGTTCGAGCTGTCGACCCACACCCGGGTCATCTCCATCGCCCGGGCGGGGGCCCCATTGCGGTTGCATCCGCGCCGCGACACCCAGCTGATCGCCGGCGACACCGCCTACCTTGTCGGCCCGTACCGCGAATTGATCGCCACCCTGCGCAAGGGGCAACAGGCGTCGCGGCCGGGAACGATCAGCGGGCCGATACAGACAGGTTGATCACCTACCCTCTGCTCATGACGCAGTCGGGTGAACAGGTGACGAGGCGCGACGACATCCGCCGGCGCCTCGAAGAGCGCTACCGGCGCCTCGCGGAGTCCCGCCGCCTGAGCCCGGTCACGGCATTGGTTTCGCGCTACAACGAAATCGACGGCGGCACTCAGGGCGCCGTGGTCTCCACCCAGCTGTTCACCACGGTCATTCCGTTGATGGTCATCGGCTTCAGCTACATGCAGGGCTTCGCCGACAACGCCAGCCCCGGCACGATCTTCACCCGGCAGTTCGGCCTCGAACATCCGCTGTCCGACCGGTTGCGGGAAGCGTTCGGCAATTCCGCGGGACTGCGGGCGGATTGGACGCTGATCGGGGTCGCGAGCTTCCTCGTCTGGGGTATCCCGATGGCGGCGTCGGTCGCGACGATCTTCGCCAAGGCCTGGCGCCGCGAGCAGTACGGCCTGTTGACCCGACTGCTGCGCGGCACAGCGTGGTTCGCGTTGTACCTCGTCACCATCGCGGTGCGGGAGCGAATCATGTTCGGCCATCACCACCACGGTCTCCCCCGGGCGCTGCTGTTCGTCGTGGGCCTGTTGCCGGTGTGGCTGTTCTGGTCGCTCACCCCGGCCCTGCTGGTCCGTGACGGCGGCCGAGGGTTGAGTCCGCTGGCACTGGCCGGTCTGGCCGGCGTGGTGATCGACGGCATCGTGATCCCGCTGGGCTCCCGCCTGGTGTTCCCTTCGCTGCTGCTCGACTGGGACGGGTTCGGCCCGATCGGGGTGGCGATGGCGCTGCTGATCTGGTGCGGCGCGGTGGGCACCGGCTGGGTGCTGACGGCCTGCGTGGGCGCCGTGCTGTGGGAACGCAACGCACCGTCGGAGATGGTGGTCGACTCCCAGATCGACTAGGTCAGTCGCAGCACGCGCAGGGCGTTCTCCTTGAGGATCTTGCGCTCCACCGCGGGATCGATGCCGAGCGACTCGAAGTCCTGCCGCCAGCGGTCCAACGCGATGTAGGGATGGTCGGTGCCGAACAGGGCCTTGGCGCCGAGCTGCCGCCTGAGGGCCGAAACGAGTTGCGGCGGGAAGTATTTGGGCGACCACCCGGACAAGTCGATGTACGCGTTGGCTTTGTGCGACGCGATCGCGATCTGCGAGTCGACCCACGGCACCGCCGGGTGGGCCATCACGACGGTGAGATCGGGGAAGTCGGCGGCGACGTCGTCGAGCAGCATCGGGTCGGAGTAGCGCAGCTTGATTCCGTGCCCGCCGGGCAGCGCCGACCCCAGCCCGGTCTGGCCGGTGTGGAACAGCGCGGGCACTTCCGCGGCGGCGATGGCCTCGTAGATCGGATAGAACCGGCGATCGTTGGGTTCGAAGCCCTGCAGGCTGGGGTGGAACTTGAAGCCCTTGACCCCGTACTCGCCGGTCAGCTCCCCCACCCGCCGCACCGCGTCGGAATCCCACGGGTCGACGGACCCGAACGGGATCAGGACGTCGTTGTTACGCACCGTCCCGGAGATCAGCTCCTCGACCGAGTTCGGCCGGCGCCCCGACACCGTGTGGGCGTCGATGGTGAACACCACCGCGGCGGTGTTGTGCTGCCGGTAATGCGCGGCGAGGTCGTCGACGCGGGTGAAGTAGTCCGCACCGAGCTTGAAGTAGCGGCCGGTGGCATCCGCGAGCTCGTCGTCGTAGGCGCAGTGGCCGCTCGCGTCGACCTCGACATGGGTGTGGAAGTCGATGGCGTCGATCGCCGTGAAGTCGATCGCGGGTTCGTACCTGACGGTCACCGACGCAGTTTAGGAGAGCTCCGCCTTCCTCCGCGGATTTCAGGACCAAAGTCCCTACCGGCTGGTAGCCCTGACGAGCTTCACTGCTGTGTGCTCAAGGTGTTCCTTGTCGACGACCACGAAGTCGTGCGCCGCGGTCTCGCGGACCTCCTCAGCGCCGATCCCGAGCTGACGGTGGTCGGTGAGGCGGCGTCGGTGGCCGAGGCACTGGCACGCATCCCGGCCGCCGCGCCCGACGTCGCCGTGCTCGACGTCCGGTTGCCCGACGGCAGCGGGATCGACCTGTGCCGGGATCTGCTGGCCGCCAACGACGACCTGCGGTGCCTCATCCTGACGGCGTTCACCGACGAGCAGTCCATGCTCGACGCGATCCTGGCCGGCGCCAGCGGCTACGTGGTCAAGGACATCCGCGGGATGGCGCTCGCCGAGGCGATCAAAACCGTCGGAAGCGGAAAGTCGTTGTTGGACAACCGTGCCGCAGCTGCCCTGATGTCACGTTTGCGTAGGGACACCGAGCAGGACGAGCGGTTACGGGACTTGTCGTCCACCGAACGCACACTGCTCCAACTGTTGGGCGAAGGCCTGACGAATCGGGAGATCGGCCAGCGGATGTTCCTGGCCGAGAAGACCGTGAAGAACTACGTGTCGCGGCTGCTGCTCAAGCTCGGCTTCGCCGGGCGCACCCAGGCCGCGCTCTTCGCCGCAGAGAACCTGCGCGGCCACGAGGCCGGCCCGGTGGTGACCCCGTAGGTCAGACGGAGATCTCCACGGCGGGTTGCAGAACGAACGTCGCGCGGCAGGAACGTTCGACGAACAGCGGCACGAACTCCCGGATCCTGGCGTCGTCGAACCGGCGGTAGGTACTGTCCACCGTCTCGGTGATGATGTGGTCCGGAACGTACGGGAACGATTCGGTCAGGCGGCTGACAACCTGATCGATCTGGCGCTGCTCTTCAGCACGTTCCACGCCGCACATCATCGGACGAAATACGCGGTTTGCGCAACTATCGGCACCACGGCGGATGACGGCCGGGTGGCGGGTTGATGAACAGCGAGCGGTGAAAGTTGTGTCATTCCACCCGGTGCGCGCGCAGTCATGCGGTCGGATACAGTTCGGCCGTGACCTCACCGAGCAATGTGGACGCAGGCGACCAGACGCCCGAGTCCGCGAATCGCCTTCAGGCCGAACATCTCCGGGAGATGCTGCTGGCCCAGTGCGAGCAACTCGACGCAGACCTGGCCACTTACGGCTCGGCGCTCGAGCGTTACCAGCGGCGCGGTGAGCAGACGCAGGCCCGGCGCATTCGCGGCATGATCCGCGCGGCCGAACGCGAGCGTCGCTCGGTGCAGGATCTGATCGCCGGGCTGGAGTGCCGGTTCCTGGTCACGGAGACCGCACGCAGCGAACAGGCCCGGCGCGTCGGCGGCCTGGGCGCCGCCCGCCAGAGCGCGCCTCGCGTCCACCCCTACCCGACCCCGCACCGGGTCATCAGGAACTAGCGCTCAGACGGACGCGAAAGCTAGGACGGAGCAAAGACGGCCACAAAGCGGTTCAGCGACTCCTTGATGTCGCCCTTCAGCGCGCCGGCCACGACCATGCCGATCGGGCCGAACAGTGCCGCGCCGCCCAGATGGACGTCCATGGTCACCACCGAGGTGTTGGCGTCCTTGTCGTTCGCCCGCACCTTGCCGATCAGCTTGACCTTGACCCCGCCCACACCGGCGCCGTTGAGCGTCATCGCCTCCGGCGCCTTGAAGTGGACGATCTCCCACTTCACCCGGTTGGGCATGCCCTTGACCTCGACGATGGACTCCACGACGGTGCCCTTTTCGAGGGTCTCGGGCAGCTTGGAGCGCCACACCCGGTGGATGGTCAGCCAGTCCTTGTAGCGCGAGAGGTCGGAGGCGTGCTGCCACGCCTGCTCGGGCGGTAATGGAACGTCAACGGATACAGAGAGTTTCGCCATAGGTCAGTTTGGTTCGTCGCCCTTGTCGGTGCGGTTGGAGTCGACGTAGTTCTTGGCGGCATCCTGCACCTTGTCGACGGTGCTGGAGTACTTGCCCTGCGTCTTCTGGTCGATGATGTCGCCGGCCTTGTCGATGGCCTGGCCCACCTTGTCGGCATTCTCACCCAAGACTTCCTTGGTCTTGCCGAGGGCTTTGTCGAGGAATCCCATCGGTCAATCTTGCACCGCGGGCTCACTCCGCCACAACATCCGCGGTTCGCCCAGCACCCGGCCCTGCACCCACCAGGCCACCTCGACCAGGCCGGCGGCCAGCAACCCCATCGCCAGACCGGTAGAGGTGACCTCCAGGTTGGAGGGATCGAGCATGAACGCCTTACGCGCTGCCGGTATGGCGAAGATCACCACATAGGCCAGTCCCGAGGCGGCCACCAAGGCCACCCGCCACCACTGGTAGGGCCGGGCGACCACCGCGAGCACCCAGACCGCCCCCATCAGCAGAGTGATCAGCGCGGCGGTCGAGGCCTGGGTTTGCTCGGTCACAGTCGCGTCGGTCTTGTGATTGGCGATCAGGTAGGACGTGTAGGTCATCACGCCGATCACCACCCCGGACGGCAGCGCCGAGGTCATCACGCGCCGCACGAACCCGGTGTGAGCGCGTTCGTTGTTGGGCGCCAGCGACAGGATGAACGCCGGGATGCCGATGGTGAACCACGCCGCGATCGTCACGTGGATCGGCTGGAACGGGTAGAGCAGCGAGGGCGTGCCGAACAACTTGTGGGACAGCCCGGCCAGCCCCACCAGCAGAGCCAGCAGCACCGAGTAGACGGTCTTGGTGAGGAACAGGTTGGAGACGCGCTCGATGTTGCCGATCACCCGCCTGCCCTCACCCACCACATAGGGCAGGGTGGCGAACTTGTTGTCCAGCAGCACAATCTGCGCCACCGCGCGCGACGCCGGGGAGCCCGAGCCCATCGCCACCCCGATGTCGGCATCCTTGAGCGCCAGCACGTCGTTGACGCCGTCCCCGGTCATCGCGACGGTGTGGTCGCGCGACTGCAGGGCGTGCACCATGGCCCGTTTCTGGTCGGGCCGCACCCGGCCGAACGTGGTGTAGGTGGCCATCGTATCGGCCAACGCGTCGGCGTCCGTCGGCAGCCGGCGGGCGTCCAGGGTCTCGCCGTGCAGGCCCAGCGCCCCGGCCACCGCCCCGACCGACACCGCGTTGTCGCCCGAGATCACCTTGACCGAGACATTTTGCGAGGCAAAGTATTCGAGCGTGTCCCGAGCGTCGGGCCGGACCCGCTGCTCGAGCACCACCAGCGCCACCGGGGTGACGCTGCCCGGTGCATCCGGACTGTCCACGGACCGATCACTGGCGCCGAGCAGCAGCACGCGCATGCCGCGGGAACCGATCTCCTCAGCCTGCGCTGCGGTCGGCGAGTCGGGGTCCAGCAGGACGTCGGGGGCACCGATCAGCCAGTTCCCCTGCTCGCCGTAAGACACCCCGCTCCATTTCGTGGCGGACTTGAACGGTGCTGCGGCCGTTGCGGTCCAGCCCGGCGGGTGCGGATACGCCTCGGCGATCGCCTGCATGCTGGCGTTGGGCTTGGGGTCGTCGGCGGCCAGTGACGCCAGTACGTCGGCCACCCGATGGTCGTCCTCGCTCACCGCGGTGACGTCGGCCAGTCGCATGCCGTTCTCGGTCAGGGTGCCGGTCTTGTCCGCGCAGACCACATCGACGCGGGCCAGCCCTTCGATGGCGGGCAGTTCCTGCACCAGACATTGCCTGCGGCCCAACCGGATCACCCCGACCGCGAACGCGATCGACGTCATCAGCACCAGGCCCTCGGGAACCATCGGCACCAGGGCACCGACCATGCGCAGCACCGACTCCCGCCAGCCCACGTCCGTCGTGAACAGCTGCGTGTAGATGACCAGCAGCCCGGTGGGCCACAGCAGGTAGGTGATGAACTGCAGGATCTTGTTGATGCCGCTGCGCAGTTCGGATTTGACCAGGGTGAACTTGCTGGCCTCCTCGGCGAGCTTGGCGGCGTAGGCCTCCCGGCCCACCTTGGTGGCGCGATAGGCGCCGGTGCCGGCGACCACGAAGCTGCCCGACATGACGGTGTCAGCGGTGTGCTTGGCGATCGCGTCGGCCTCGCCGGTGAGCAGCGATTCGTCGACCTCGAGGTTGGCGGCCTCGAGCAGCTCACCGTCGACGACGATCTGGTCTCCGGGGCCGAGTTCGATGACGTCGTCGAGTACCACCTCGTTGGGCGGCAACGGTTTTGTCCCTGTCCGGCGGCGCACGGTGGGTCTGGCCTGTCCGACGATGGCGAGGTTGTCCAACGTCTTCTTGGCGCGCAGTTCCTGGATGATGCCGATAGCGCTGTTGGCGACGATGAGCAGCCCGAACATTCCGTTGATCAGCGACCCGGTCAACAGCACGATCAGCAGCAGCACCCCGAGGATGGCGTTGATGCGGGTGAAAACGTTGGCCCGCACCACCTCCGCGACGCTGCGTGAGGCGCGGGTGGGGACGTCGTTGGTCTTGCCGGCGGCTATCCGGGCGGCGACGTCGTCTGCGGACAGTCCTGCCGCGACAGCGGCGGTCATCGGGTGAAGGTCCCCATCTTGTCCTCGTCGTAGTACTCGAGTGTCAGCTTGTCGCCATCGAAGGTCGCGGTGGAAATGCTTCCGGGCGGGAAGTTCTCGGAGGGGAACGTGAACGTGAACACGTCGCCGTCCCAGTGGCTGAGTTCGAGGGTGTCCGGTCGCGGCCCCAACGACAGCGTGAGCTTGCCGTCCTTCTCGGCGACCACTGCCGCACCCCAGTAGTCGTTGCGATAGGTGCCGGCGTACCTGGCGGCCGGCTGGGCCGGGGCCGGGTCGGCCGGCGGCGTCTTGCCGGCGAGCGTGCCGAACGGCTTGTCCATGTTGGCGAACGCGTGCGCGTAGAGCGCGCGCCAGTCCTGGCGCACCTCGCCGAACTGAACCAGGTCGGCGAATTCCGCGGTCAGCGTCTCCGGGATGCCCGTCGGGGTGGCATTGGTCAGTGCGACGATCGCGACATCCGCCGACGGGATGATCACAAAGTTGGTTGCGGCGCCGAGGTCGAAGGCCCCGGAATGGCTCAGCTGCACCCGGGCCGCGGACGTGGTGCCGACGTTGAACCCGTACCCGTAAAAGCCGGAGCGCATCGCAGGCTCCGTCGGCGGGTTGGACACGATCTGCGGGGATACCGCGGGCATTAGCGCGGCGGGGTCGACGATCTGCCTGCCGTTGTACTTTCCATCGGCCAGCATCATCGTCAGCCAGTGGGTGAGGTCGTTCACCGAGGAACTCACCCCACCGGCGGGCGCTTCGGGATCCGCATCGCGCTTGTAGAGCGGCTTGTAGGCCCCGTCGATGCGGATGTGCCCGACCGCCTTGTCCGTCCTGGCCTCGTAGTCGGCGAACCGGGAGCTGGTCGACGCCATGCCCAGCGGCCGGTACAGCACCTCGTCGCTGAGGTCCTCCCAGGACTTGCCTGCCGCCACCGCCACTGCCTCGGCGGCTGCGGTCAACCCGAAGTTCGTGTATGCGTAGGAGATTCGAAACGGGGCCAGCGGAAGCTGGCGTAGCCGTTCCAGGATGTAGCGCCGGTCGTAGCCGAGGTCTTCCAGCTGATCCCCGGCGTGGTCGGGCAATCCGGATCGGTGCGAATACAGGTCACCGACGGTGACCATCCTGGTGGCGGCCGGGTCTGATAACGCGAACCACGGCAGCTTGTCGGTCACCGGGGTGTTCCAGCCGATGGCGTTCTGGCCGACCTGATGAGCGACGACGGTGGCGCCGATCGGCTTGGACACCGACGCCAGCTGGAACACCGTGTCCGGATCGACCTTGTTGGCCGGGTCGTCGGCGGAACGGCTGCCGTCCTTGACGCCAAAGCCCTTGGCGTACACGGTCTTACCGCCGTGCACCACCGCAACCGCCATCCCGGGGATGCCCGCGGACTTCATCAGGTCGGTGGCGATCCCGTCGAGCTTGGCTACGGCGTTGTCAACGGCGTTGTCCGGCAGCGCCATGGCGGGCACCAGCGGCGGTGGCTGGTCGGATAGCGATGGGCGCGCCTCGGGCTTGGATGCGGTGCCGCTACACGCGGTGAGCGCGGCGACCAGGGCGACGATCGCGGCGCGTGCTGCCAGAGCGGTCATGGCTTGCACCGTAGTGGCTCACAGTTGCCACCACTTGTCTATTGCTCCGGCCGCGCCCGCCACGACCCGGCCACCGGGCCTCGGCACCGCCGCCTGCACGCCGGCATCGTCGGCGGCCGCCAGCATCCGCTCGACCGGCTCGGCCCACGGATGGGGAGCCAGCCGGAACGTGCACCAATGGATCGGGACCAGCAGCCCGGCGTCGGTGACATCGCGGTGGGCGCGCACCGCCTCCTCCGGGTTCATGTGGATGTCCGGCCAGGACTTGTTGTAGGCCCCGATCGGCATCAACGTCAGGTCGAAGGGGCCGTGCTCGGCGCCGATATCGGCGAAGCTGCGGGTGTACCCGGTGTCGCCGCCGAAGTAGGCGCGGTGCTGCGGGCCGATGATCGCCCACGACGCCCACAGCGTGGTGTTGCGGGACAAGAACCGGCCGGAGAAGTGCCGCGCGGGCGTGCACACCAAAGTGAGGTCCCCGATGCGGGCTTCGGCGTTCCAGTCGAGTTCGATGATGCGCTCCTGCGGGACGCGCCACTGCCGCAGGTGCGCGCCGACACCGAGGGGCACGACGAAAGGCGCCCGCTGGGTGCGGACCAGCCCCAGCACGGTGTCCATGTCGAGATGGTCGTAGTGGTCGTGACTGATCACGACGGCATCCAGCGCGGGCAGCGCCTCCAGCGGGGCGGGCACCGGGTGCAGCCGCTGGGGCCCGACGGTGCGCGACGGGGAGCAGCGCTCACTCCACACCGGGTCGGTGAGCACCCGGTAGCCGTCGATCTCCAGCAGTGCCGTCGAGTGGCCCAGCCAGCTGACCGCCAGCGGTTCGGACTTGGTGGCTGCCGGCGTGACCAGCGGCACGGTCCCCGCGGGGCGGCTGGCCGAACGGCTGGAGAACATGTCGAAGAGGACCAGGCGGCTTTCCTCGGAATCCAGCCGCAGCGCCGACGCCGGCTCCAGGTTGTGGAACACCCCGTCGCGGTAGTTGGGCGAGAAGTCGGCGACCGGACGGATATCACCGGGCCCGGCCCCCAGCGATGCTGGTGTGTCGTTGAGGGCACGCAGCAGCCAACCGCCACCTGCCAGCGATGCGGTGCCGGCGGCCAGGCGCAGCGCGGACCTCAACACATCAGGCCCCCTTGAACTTGGCGGCGCGCTTCTCGATGCGTGCCACCTGGGCCTCGATGACGTCCTGGCTGCCCCACGCCCTGTCGAACAGTTCCTTGTGAGCGGGCCCCTGCTCCTCGTACGCGCCGTCGTCGTTGAGCACCCGCTTCGACGCCTGCAGCGATAGCGGCGCCAACCCGGCGATCTCCTGCGCCCAGGCCTGGGCGTCGGCCAGATCACCGAGGCGGTTGGCCATCCCGGTCATCAGCGCGGTGTCGGCGTCCAGCTTCTCCGCGCCCAGCAGCATGCCGCGGGCCCGGCCGTAGCCGGCGAGCGAGGACAGCCGCCGCACACTCCAGTTGTCGAGCGCCAGACCGTATTTAGCGATCGGGAACTGGAAGTAGGCGCCGGGAGCCACCACTCGCAGGTCGCAGATCATGGCCAGCTGCACACCCGCGCCGATGGCCGGGCCGTTGATCGCCGCGATCACCGGCATCGGCGCGGCGTCGATAGCCTTGTTCAACGCGATGGCCTTGTCCGGGAAATCGGCGGCGAACACGTCTCCGGACAAATCTGCGCCGGCGCAGAACACGGTGCCCTGGCCGGTCAGCACGATCACGCGAACATCCTCGGCGGCGGCCTTCTCGACCGTTTCCCGCAGCGTGTCGACGAGTTCGGAGTTGAGTGCGTTGCGTCGTTCCGGACGCTGCAACTCGATGGTGGTCACATCCCCCACGCGGTTGATACCGATCATGGTTCGAGGGTACTGGCCGGATAATGTCGTCGCGTGAGCCGGATCGGGGCTGCCGAACTACGTGACGCCGCGCTGGACCCTGGTTCCTTCCGGAGCTGGGACAGTGCGCCGCTGGATGTCGGCGCCGACGACGCCTACGCCGGTGAGCTCGAACAGGCCCGCGCCAAGACCGGCTTCGACGAGGCGGTGCTGACCGGCGAAGGCACGGTCTACGGCCGCCGGGTCGCCGTGGTGGCCTGCGAATTCGACTTCCTCGCCGGGTCCATCGGGGTGGCCGCGGCCGAACGCGTCACCGCGGCGATCGAACGTGCGACCGCCGAGAAGCTGCCGTTGCTCGCGTCGCCGAGTTCGGGTGGTACCCGCATGCAGGAGGGCACCGTCGCGTTCCTCCAGATGGTGAAGATCGCCGCGGCCGTCACCCAGCACAAGCGGGCGCACCTGCCGTATCTGGTGTACCTGCGGCATCCGACGACCGGCGGAGTGTTCGCGTCGTGGGGTTCATTGGGCCACATCACCGCCGCGCAGCCCGGTGCGCTGATCGGGTTCCTCGGGCCTCGGGTGTACGAGCAGCTCTACGGCGAACCGTTCCCACCGGGCGTGCAGACCGCGGAAAACCTGTTGCGGCACGGTGTAATTGACGCGGTCGTCGGCATCGAGGCACTGCGCGCGATGTTGAACCGCGCGCTGAGGGTCATCACCGATGCCCCGGGCTCCCCGCCGGCGGCGCTGCCCGACGAGCCGATCCCGGACGTCCCGGCCTGGGAGTCGGTGATCGCGTCCCGCCGCCCGGACCGGCCCGGGGTGAGCTGGTTGCTGCGTGAGGGCGCCACCGGGCCGGTTCTGCTGTCCGGCACGCACGGCGATGCGGCCACCACGGCGCTGGCGCTGGCCCGGTTCGGCGACCAGCCGGCTGTCGTCGTCGGTCAGCAACGCGTTGTCGGCGGCGTGGTCGGTCCCGCCGCACTCGCCGAGGCCCGCCGCGGCATGGCCCTGGCCGCTGGGCTACGGCTGCCGCTGGTGCTGGTGATCGACACCGCCGGGCCTGCGCTGTCGGCGGAGGCCGAACAGGACGGCCTGGCCGGTGAGATCGCCCGCTGCCTGTCGGATCTGGTGATGCTGGACACCCCGACGGTGTCGGTGCTGCTCGGCCAGGGCAGCGGCGGCCCCGCGCTGGCGATGGTTCCGGCCGACCGGGTGCTGGCCGCCCAGCACGGCTGGCTGGCGCCGCTGCCGCCGGAAGGCGCCAGCGCGATCGTCTTCCGCGACACCGACCACGCCCCGGAACTTGCTGCGGCACAAGGTATCCGGTCACTCGATTTACTGCACAACGGTATCGTCGACGCGATCGTGCCCGAGCATCCCGACGCCGCCGACGAGCCCGTGGAGTTCGCACGCCGGTTGTCGGTGGCGATCGCGCGCGAGATCCATGATCTGCGCGAGACCCCCGCGGAGCAGCGCTACGCCGCCCGGCTGGCGCGTTACCGGCGAATCGGCCTGCCCCACTAAGGGTTCGACGCGGACGTCACAGCGACGGCGGCCGCAGCAGGGTCACCACGGCCTCGGTGATCGCCTCGAGGTCCTTCTTGGCGGCGGGGTTGTTCGTCGAGGTGCTGTTGAGCGCCCCCACCAGCAGGTCTCGCAGGGTTCTGAGGTTGACATCCGTCCGCACCACACCGGCTTGCTGCCCGCGTTCCAGCACGCCCTGCCAGACTCGCGCGAACCGGCGCTCATGGATCAGGTGCGCGGAGCGCAGGTGCGGCGGGAGCGTGTCGACCATCCGCACCACGGCGGCAGCACGGTCGTCGCTGGCGTGCAGGGCATCCAGGTGTCCACGGATCGCAGCCCTGAGCCGATCGAGTTCCGATGCGCCCTCCGGCACCGCGGCGATTGCCGCCTCCAAAGCGGCGCGCGCCGACTCCACACCATCGACCAAGGTCGCGGCGACGAGGTCGTCCTTTGTCCGGAAGTGGAAATAGATACTCCCCACCTGCAGTTCAGCCGCGCCGGCGATCCGGCGCAGACTCGCCCCGCCGTACCCGTGCTGGGCGAAAACCCCGGCCGACGCGTCCAGAATGCGGCGCCGGGTCCGGGCGGCCTTGCCGTCGACTTCCTCCACCACACCACCCTATCGAATCGGACGATCGTCCGATTCGATATATTCGGACAATCGTCCGAATCGAGGGAGACCCATGACCGCCGCCATCCGCCGTACGCAGGACGACATGTCTCATGACGTCTTCCTCCCGCAGGAAACAGTGGACTTGCGGGCGCGAGCGCGCGCGTCAGTCGCACGCCACCTCGCACCAGTGGCGCGCGAGATCGGATCACGAGAGGAGTCGGCCGACAGCTTTCCCTGGCAGGCGTTCCGCGGACTGGCGTCGGACGGGTTGTTCGGCGTGCCATTCGGCCCCGAACACGGCGCGGGACTCCACTACCCGATGCTGGGCACCTGCACGGTCGCCGAGGAGATCGCCTACGAATCGTCCTCGATGGCCGGGGTTTACGACGGCCAGTGCATCCTGGTGCCTGCCACCCTCGGCCACGCAAACAGCCGACTCCGCGACGCGCTGGTGCCCGACCTCGTCTCCGGCCGACACGCCTTCGCATTCGCCACGACCGAACCGGAGACGAGCTCGGATCTGACCGCCGAGCGGCTCGGCACGTTCGCAGAAGAGGACAACGACGAGTTCATCGTCTCCGGCCGGAAACGCTGGATCACCAACAGTGTTGTGGCCAATTGGGTTTCGATACTGGTGCGAGCCGGGCGAAGCGGCAGCCGGGCACACATGTTGTTGATCGACCTGAGCAGCCCGGGAGTCCGGATCGGCAGCCCCGATCTGAAGATGGGCCATCGCGGGCAGATCACTGCCGACATCATCCTCGATGAGGTACGCGTGCCGCGCGAGAACCTGCTCGGCGAGCCCGGCCGGGGAATGGCCGTGGCGTTGTCCGCGCTCGTTCGCGGCCGGATCGGGATCGGCGCGGCCGGTGTCGGTGTGGCCCAAGCCGCCCTCGACCTCGCGGTGCACCGGCTGCGGACCCGTCACGTCTTCGGCAAGCCACTGGGAGCCATGCAGCACTGGCAATTCCAGATGGCACAACGCGCCACCGAACTGGAATGCGCTCGCAGCCTGTATCAGAAAGCCGCGATGTTGCTCGACACCGGCGACGCCACCGCCGAGCCCGAGGCCGCGATGGCCAAGGCCTACGGCACCCGGCTGGCCAACGACCTTGTGCGCGAGGCGATTCAGATCCACGGTGCACTCGGGTTCGCCCGCCAGGTCGGCGAGACCGGCGAATCCGTGCGATTGGAAGAGATGTACCGCGATGCCAAGATCCTCGAGATCTTCGAAGGCGCAAACGAACTTCAACAGTGGATCGTGGCCCGCCGGCTGATAGGACGCGAGATCACCGGTTAGCTGTCGCGCCGGAACAATTCCGCGGGCCTGCCGCCGGTGCGGGTGACCAGATGGCCGGTCGGGCGCAGCAGGGGTTTCATCAGGCGCCGAAACCCGTCGCGCTGAAGAGGTCGGCCGGCCACTGCCTGGTGCACCCGATGCAGCTCACCGAGTGTGAACTGACGACCGAGCAGGTGGTCGGGGTCCGGCCGCTCGGCGTAGCGGTCCCGGACTTCCTGTGCCGCGCGGGCGATGATCTCGGCGTGCCCGTACCCCAGCCGGCCGGGGCGGGCCACCGGGACCAGCCGGGTGTCGCGCGGCCTGCGGGAGTCGAGCCGGCGGATCGGCACGACTTCGACATGGGCCACCGACAGCACCCAGCCCCGGCTGTCGCGGGACGGATCGTCGTACACCCGCAGCTGGCGCGGCCGCAGCCCGCGCACGTCAGCCTTGGACCGCAGCGACCGTTCGACCGCGTCGGCCAGCCGCTCGCCGGGATGCAGGAAGGTGCCGGGCAACGCCCAGCCCGGTCCATCGGTGCGGCGCACCTGCAGAACCGACAACTCCGGGTCGGCCGGATCGAGCGTCAGTAGCGCGGTGTCGACCGCCACATGCGGGCACGGATAGTCGCTGAGTGGGTGTTGGGTTGAGTCGCTGATTAACTCATCATTGCGTAAAGCCGCGGGCGGCGCAGTCCAACAACGCGGTGACCTGCTCGTCGGAGGTCTGGCGGAAGTCGTCGTAACCCTGCCCGACCGCACTGAAATACCTTGGCGCGCCGAGACATACCACCTCGTCGGCGTAGGAGCGCAGCTCGGCGATGGTGTCCGGGGCGCCGATCGGGGCGGCCAACACCAACCTCGCCGCGCCCCGCGCGCGAGCCACCAGGCACGCCGCCCGCGCGGTGGAGCCGGTGGCGAAGCCGTCGTCGACGATCAGCACCACCCGGCCGGCGAGCGGCTGCGGAGTCCGACCGCCCCGGTAGCGCGCGATGCGGCGGGCCAGCTCGGTGCGCTGCTCGACTTCCACCTCGGCGATCTCGGCGTCACTGATCACCACGTGCCGCAGCACCGACTCGTTGATCACCCGCACGCCGTCCTCACCGATCGCACCGAAGGCCAGCTCGGGCTGGCCGGGCACACCGAGCTTGCGCACGACGAGCACGTCGAGCGGGGAGGCCAGGGCCTTGGCCACTTCGAAGGCCACCGGCACCCCACCGCGGGGCAGCCCGAGGACGAGGACGTCGCGTCCCCGGTAACCGGCCAGGAACTCGCCGAGCCGTCGGCCCGCGTCCGCCCGGTCGGCGAAGCGTTGCATAGCTTCGAGTATCGGCCTAAGCCAGCGATTCCAGCCAGGCTCGGTGCAAGGCGGCGTAGCGGCCCTGGGCGTCGATGAGCTCACTGGGCGGCCCGTCCTCGACGATGCGCCCGTGCTCGAGCACCAGCACCCGGTCGGCGATCTCCACGGTCGACAACCGGTGGGCGATGATCAGCGCCGTCCGGTCGGCCAGCACGGTCCGCAGCGCGCGCTGCACCAGCCGCTCGCTGGGGATGTCCAGCGACGATGTCGCCTCGTCGAGGATCAGCACCGCGGGGTCGGCCAGGAACGCCCGCGCGAACGCGATCAGTTGCCGCTGCCCGGCCGACAGCCGCCCCCCGCGGGTGGCGACGTCGGTGTCGTAGCCGTCGGGCAGCGCGTCGATGAACTCGTCGGCCCCGACCGCGACCGCGGCGGCGCGCACCTCGGCGTCCGACGCCGACGGGCGGCCGAACCGGATGTTGTCGGCCACCGTGCCGGAGAACAGGAAGTTCTCCTGGGTGACCATCACGACGTGGCGGCGCAGGTCGCTTTGCGCGAAGTCCCGCAGATCGACGCCGTCGAGGGTGACCGCACCCGAGGTCGGGTCGTAGAACCGGGCTATCAGCTTGGCGATCGTGGTCTTCCCGGCCCCGGTGGTGCCGACCAGTGCGACCGTCTGCCCGGCCGGCACGACCAGCGACAGCCCGGGCAGCACCGGCCGGGCCGGCACATAGTTGAATTGCACGTCGCGGAAGGCGATTTCGCCGTTGATCCGGTCGAGGCGCACCGGCTCCGGCGGGTCCGCGATCGCCGGCTTCTCGGCCAGCACACCGGCGAGCTTCTCCAGCGCGCTGGACGCCGACTGGAAGGTGTTGAAGAACTGCGAGATCTCCTGCATCGGCTCGAAGAACATCCGCAGATACAGCAGGAACGCCGCCAGGGTGCCGATCGTCATCTGGCCGTGCAACACCCGGTAGCCGCCGTAGAGCAGCACCACGCCGGTGGTGAGGTTGCCGACGAGCTTGACCGTGGGCATGAAAATTGCCAGCAGCCGGAAAGTTCGTTCGTTGTCCGCGCGGTACCGGTCGGCGACGTCGTCGAAGATCTCCTGGTTGCGCGGCGCGCGACGGTAGGCCTGCACCGCTTTGATGCCCGTCATCGTCTCGACGAACTGCACGATCACCAGCGCGGCGCTTTCGCGGACCCGGCGGTAGGTCTTGGCCGACTCCGCGGAGAACCACCACACCAGCGCAACGAGAATCGGGAAGGCCGCCAGGCACATCAGGCCCAGCTTCACGTCGAGAGTGACCAGCAGAATCGCGGTACCGAACAACGTCAGCACCGCGGTGATCAGGCTGTCGAACCCGGTCTCCAACATGTCCTGAATGGCGTCGACGTCGTTGGTGAGCCGGCTCACCACCCGACCTGAGGTGTAGCGGTCGTGGAAGGCGACATCGAGGCGCTGGAAATGCCGGAATACCCGGCGGCGCACCTCCAGCAGCACACTCTGGCCGATGCGGCCGGAGCGCTTCAGGAACGTCATCCGGCTGATCGCCTGCACACACACCACACCGCAGAGCACCGCGACGACGATGATCAGTTCGCGCGCCGGACCACCGGCCAGCAGCGGCGGGATGGCGTGGTCGATACCGCGCTGGACCAGAAGCGGAACCGACAGCCGCGCAGCGTTTTCCACCACGACGACCAGAGTGAGCAGCGCGACCGTCGCCTTGAACGGTGCGAGCAGCGAGCCAAGCAGCGCGCGGGCCTCACGCTTGCGCGGCGTGGCCTCGTCGATCGGCAGGTCGTCGGGCTCTTCGTCGAGCCGGCCGCGCCATTCGGTGGCGGTCATCGCTGTCGGCCCTCCGACGCGGCGTAGTCGGACGTGCGCCAGGCGGCACCACGCTGCTCGCACGCCTCCTCGTAGGCGTGATCCAGCCGCTGACGCTCGTCGTCGTCCTCCCAGTCGCACCGCACCTCGCAGCCGTCGTCGAGTTCGTCATCAGCGGCGAGCAGGAAGCGGTAGCGCGGGACGGTGGCGAGCAGTTCGGCATGGGTGCCGATGTGGGTGATCGTGCCGGCGCCGTCGACGGTGTCGAGCAGCGCGACCTTGTCGGCCAGCAGGACCGTCGAGGCGCGGTGCGCGACCACGACGGCCGTGACACCGGCCAGCACCCGCCCGAGGGCCTCGGTGACCACGGCCTCGGTGTGCACGTCGAGCGCGGACAGTGTGTCGTCGAGCACGAGGACCCGCGGCGCGGCCAGGATGGCACGGGCCAGCGAAAGCCGTTGCCGCTGACCGCCGGACAGGCTCATACCCTGTTCCCCGATCCGGGTCTGCAGGCCGTACGGCAGGTCGTAGACGAACTGCGCGGCGGCGATCTCGACGGCGCTGCGCAGGTCGTCCTCGGTGGCGTCCGGGCGGCCCAGCCGCAGGTTCTCGGCGACCGACATGGAGAACAGCGTCGGGTCCTCGAACGCGGTGGCGACGGTCGTGCGCAGCGCATCCAGGGACAACTCCCGGATGTCGGTGCCGTCGATGCGGATCGCACCCTCGGTGACGTCATAGAGCCGCGGCAGCAGGCCGGCCAGCACCGACTTGCCCGAGCCGGTGGCGCCCACCAGCGCGAGCGTCTCCCCCGGTTCGACGGTCACAGTGACGTGCCGCAGCGCGAACGTGTCGCTGTCAGGAAACCTGAACCCCACATCGTCCAGCTCCAGCCGGCCATCACGTGGCGCGACGGTTCGCGGCCCGTCGGTGATCTCCCGGGGCGCGTCGAAGATCTCGGCGATGCGGTTGGCCGCTGTCATCGCCTCCTGCGTCATCGACAGCAGGAAGCCCAGCGACGCGATCGGCCAGACCAGCGACAGCATCATCGTGATGAACGCGACCAGCGTGCCCATGGTGACCAGGCCGTGCCCGGCGGCATAGGCGCCGAAGCCGAGCACCACGATCAGCGTGAGGTTGGGGATCACCTCGAGCAGCGTCCAGAACTTCGCCGACACCGCGACCTTCTGGATCTGGGTGTCGTAGAGCGTGCTGGCTTGGGCGTCGAAGCGGTCGTATACGTAGTCCTCGCGGCCGAAGGACTTCACCGCGCGCAGGCCCAGCGCAGACTCCTCGACGTGGGTGGCGACATGGCCCGCCTGGTCCTGGGCCTGGCGGGCCAGTTGGGTGAAGGCGCGCTCGAAATGCAGCACGATCAGGGTGATCGGCGCGATCGACACCAGCACCACCACACCGAGCGGCCAGTACATCGCCAGCAGGATGATGGTGACAACGGTGATCTGCAGGATGTTGAGGATCAGGAACACCAGGCCGAACGACAGCAACCGTCGAATCACGCTGAGGTCGTTCATGATTCGTGACAGCAGCTGACCCGATTGCCAGCGGCCGTGAAACGACATCGGCAGGATCTGCAGCCGGGCGTAGAGGTCCTTGCGGATGTCGGCCTCGACACCCATGGTGGCCCGCGAGACCAACCAGCGCCGGATGAACCACAGCACCGCCTCGGTGACGCCCACCGCCATCGCCGCGGCGCCGACCACCCACAGTCCCCGCTGGTCCTGATGGCGGACCGGTCCGTCGATCACCGCTTTGGTCATCAACGGAATCGCGACGGTGGCCGCCAGACTGCTGACCGCGATGACGAGCATCGCGATCCACCGCGCGCGGTAGGGCATCAGATACGGCAGCAACCGGAACAGATCGGAGGCGGCCCGCCCGGACGTGCGCGGCGCGGCGATGGCCGGCTCCGACACGATTTCGGAAGTCACCTCGTCCACCCCACCATTTCCCTTGACACCGACCACCGCCGAACATATGCGGTCCGTCCGACATGACTCCCCTGCATTCGATGATCCCACGCAGCGCAATCGGTTATCGGACGAGATTTTTCAACGCTAGAACCTCAACAACGATTGAGGTCAAACCCTTCCGGCGCAGGTCACCGTGTCGCGTCGGCCTCCCACTGATACGGGCGTCGATCAGGCAAGATGGTGCCCATGGACAGTAGTTCGGCCGCACCCCGGGTTCTGGTGGTCGATGACGATCCCGACGTGCTCGCATCGCTGGACCGCGGGCTTCGGCTCTCCGGATTCGAAGTGTCCACCGCCGTCGACGGTGCCGAAGCACTGCGGTCGGCCACCGAAACCAAACCCGACGCCATCATCCTCGACATCAACATGCCGGTGCTGGACGGCGTCAGCGTGGTGACCGCGCTGCGCGCGATGGACAACGACGTGCCGGTCTGCGTGCTCTCGGCGCGCAGTTCGGTCGACGACCGGGTCGCAGGCCTGGAAGCCGGGGCGGACGACTACCTGGTCAAACCGTTCGTCCTGGCCGAGCTGGTGGCCCGGGTCAAAGCACTGCTGCGCCGGCGGGGGGCGACGGCCACATTCTCGTCGGAGACCATCCAGGTGGGCCCGCTGGAGGTCGACATCCCCGGCCGCCGCGCGAGGGTCAACGGCGTGGACGTCGACCTCACCAAGCGCGAGTTCGACCTGCTGGCCGTTCTCGCCGAGCACAAGACGGCGGTCCTGTCCCGCGCGCAGCTACTCGAGCTGGTGTGGGGCTACGACTTCGCCGCCGACACCAACGTGGTCGACGTCTTCATCGGTTACCTGCGCCGCAAGCTCGAGGCCGGCGGCGCACCCCGACTGCTGCACACCGTGCGCGGCGTCGGCTTCGTGTTGCGCACCCAGTGACCGACACGTGACGCTGCCGCGCATCTTCCGCCGCACGCCGTCGCTTCGCACCCGGGTGGCGTTCGCGACGGCGATCGGTGCTGCCATCGTCGTCACGATCGTCGGCGCCATCGTCTGGGTCGGGATCACCAACGACCGACTGGAGCGACTCGACCGACGACTCGACGAGGCGGCGGGCTTCGCCGTCCCCTTCGTGCCCCGCGGTCTCGACCAGATCCCGCCGTCACCCAACGACCAGGACGTGGTGATCACCGTCCGCCGCGGCGATCAGGTCCGGTCCAACTCCGATGTCGTGTTGCCGCGGCTCAACTCCGACTACGGCACCGCCGAGGTCGACGGGGTTCGCTACCGGGTGCGCACGGTCGAACTCTCCTACCCGGAGGCCACCAGCCTGGAGGTGGGCGCCACCTTCGACGACACCATCGCCGACACCAACAACCTGCACCGCCGGGTGCTGATCATCTGTGTGTTCGCCGTCTGCGCCGCCGCGCTGCTGGGCTGGGCACTGGCCACCTTCGCGGTGCGGCCGCTGCGGCGGCTGGCCGCCCAGACCCGGGAGATCCAGGCCGGCGACAAGGCGCCCGACGTCGAGATCGGCGGCGCCACCGAGGCGGTGGAGATCGGCGAGGCGATCAAGGGTCTGCTGGAACGGATCTGGACCGAGCAGGACCGGACCCAGGCGGCACTCGCCTCGGCCCGCGACTTCGCCGCGGTGTCGGCCCACGAGCTGCGCACGCCCCTGACCGCGATGCGCACCAACCTCGAGGTGCTGACCACCCTGGAGGTGACCGACGAGCAGCGCGAGGAATTGCTCGGCGACGTCGTGCGTACCCAGAACCGGATCGAGGCGACCCTCGGTGCACTGGAACGCCTTGCCCAGGGCGAGCTTTCGACCGAAGCCGACCAGGTCCCGGTCGACATCACCGAGTTGCTCGACCGCGCCGCACACGATGCCATGCGGGTCTACCCAGACCTCGAGGTGACGCTGGTGCCGTCACCGACCTGCATCATCATCGGCCTCCCCGCCGGCCTTCGGCTGGCGGTGGACAACGCGATCGCCAACGCGGTCAAACACGGTGGCGCGACGCGGGTGCAGCTCTCGGCGGTCAGCTCGCGCGACGGCGTGAACATCGCAATCGACGACAACGGCTCCGGCGTCCCGGAGTCGGAGCGCAAGGCGGTGTTCGAGCGCTTCGCCCGAGGGTCGACCGCGTCGCACTCCGGTTCCGGGCTCGGCCTGGCGCTGGTCGCACAGCAAGCCGAAATCCACGGCGGCACAGCCGTGTTGGACGACAGTCCGCTCGGTGGTGCGCGACTGATGCTGCGGCTGCCCGCACCCTCCTAGGCCGCCGGGGTGGCCCCGCAGATCGCGTTGCCGCCGTCGATGATCAGCGTGGTGCCGGTGACGTAGGACGCCCCGGGTGTGGCCAGGAAGGCGACGCCGGCTGCCACCTCGTCGGCGGTGGCCGACCGTCCGATCGGGGTGGCCTTTCCGGCGGCGACCTCCGAGGGCAGCTGGGCGGCCGTCGCGATCCACCCCGGCAACACCAGGTTGGCGGTGATGCCGTTCTTGGCGTAATCGACACTCATGGAACGCGTCATCCCCAGCATCGCGGCTTTGGCGGTGTGATACCCGACGTCGCCGGTGTAGGCGGTCAGCACTCCTGCCGTCGAACCGACATGGACCACCCGGCCGTAGCCGCGTTCGACCATTCCGGGCAGGGCCGCCCGGGTGACGAAGAACGCGCTATCGAGATTGCGCCGCAAGGCAAGTGACCATTCCTCATCGGTCATCACCATCAGCGTGTTGGGCTCCTCGGGGCTGTTCACCGAGGCCAGACCGGCGTTGTTCACCAGGATGTCGAGCTTGCCGAACGCGATCTCGGTGGCCTCGACCAGGCCGTGCGCCGCGTTGCGGTCGAACAGGTCGGCGATGTGGGCCTGTGCCCGGATACCCTCAGCGGCGAGCTCCTCGGCGCGCTGGTACACCCGATCCGTGGTACCGGTCACCATCACCGCCGCACCCAGTTGGCCCAGCAGTCGCGCCGAGGCGAAGCCGATACCGAGCTCACTGCTCGATCCGGTGACCAGAGCCACCTGACCGCTCAGGTCGAACGCGCTTGGCGTAGCGGGCATTGCGCTTGCTCCCTCCGTAGTTCAGCTGTACGACGCCGACACTAGGGCGTCGCCGCGCACGTTTCTAGGTCGAACGTCCAAAAGTTGGACGTTCGTACAAGGTAGTAACCGTCATGTCACACAGTGGAAATCAGCCGACCTGAGACTTGCCCGATGAAACTCACGTCGGGATTCGCACCGCTGGCGCTCGTCGCGCTGCTGCTCGCCGGGACGGCATGTTCAGGAAAGACCAACAGCACCAACAACACTGCCGCTTCGGCATCGACGGTGCGCACTCCGCTGATGTCGGACCCGCCGCCGCTGGACCCCGACACGTTCTATCAGCCCGAGGGCCTGCTGATCATGACCTCGACCTACCAGGGGCTACTGCAGTACGCGCCTGGCACGACGAAGATCGCACCGTTGCTGGCCACCAAGTGGGACGTCACCCCGGACGGACTGACATACACCTTCACCCTGCGGGACGGCGTCAAGTTCGCCGACGGCACCCCGTTCGACTCCGCGGCCGCCAAGGCCAGCTTCCAGCGGCGGATCGACATGAACGCCGGTCCGGCCTACATGCTCGCCGACGTCAAGGACATGCAGACGCCGGATTCGCGCACCTTCGTGGTCACCCTCACCAAACCCGTTGCACCCTTTCTGGATTACCTCGCATCTCCGTACGGCCCGTTGATGACCAGCCCGACCGCCGTCGCGCAGCACGCCACCGGCAACGACCACGCCTCCGCGTGGCTGGCCTCGCACACCGCGGGGACCGGTCCCTACGAGCTGACCGACGCGGTGCAGGCCAGCCACTACACGATGAGCGCGAACAAGAACTACTGGGGCCCGGCCCCGCAGATCACCTCGGTGCAGATGCCGGTGGTGACCGCCTCCGCGGTACAGCGCCTGCAACTCGGCAACGGCGAGCTCGACATGATCCTGCACGGGCTGTCCAAGGGCGACTACGAAGCCCTGGCCACCGGTCCCGACACCGAGGTGTTGCAGCAGAATGCCCTGATCAAGACCATGGTCATGGTGAATCCGGCGTCGGCGGTGTTCGCCTCGAAAGACGCCCGAGCGGCATTGTCCGCCGCACTCGACCAGAAGGCCTTGACCACACAGGTTTTCGGTGCGCAGGGATCGCCGTCCACGCAGTTCTACCCGATCGGGATGATGCCGGACGGGGCGGTACCCGACACGCACATCTATGATCCGTCGAAACTCGCCGCGCTCGGCAAAAACGGCGGTGACGTCTCCATCGGCTACCCATCCGGCGACAGCAGCCTGCAAGACCTGGCCAACCAGACCCAGGTGATCCTGCAGACCGCGGGCTTCAAGGCGACGGTCCGCGACTTCCCGTCGGCACAGCTGTTCGCACTGCCACAAAACCCGGACCAGCGCCCTGACCTGTTCGCGGAGTCGTGGAATCCTGATGCCGCGCACCCCGATACCTTCTCGCGGATCTACCAGTACACCAACGCACCGGTCAACATCCAGGGCTGCTCAGTGCCGGAGGCCGACAAGCTCCTCGACGCCGGCAGTGCCGAACCCGACCCGACGAAATCGCAGGCACTGTACGTCGAGGCAGCCAAGGCCTACCGCGACTCGCTCTGCTGGATCAACCTGACCGACCTGCACAACACGGTTGCGGCACGCAAGGGCTACTCCGGGTGGCAGAGCCAGCCGGCCTGGATGTGGGACACCGACTTCTCCACCCTCAAGCACCAGGGATGACGGCTGGCACCACCGCTCGCGGTGCAGCGCGCCGGACCGAGATCATCGACGCCGCAATCGAAGTGATGGCGCAGGTCGGTCTGGCCGGACTCTCGATGCGCCTGGTGGCCAACCAGGCCAAGATCCCGCTGGGTGCGCTGAGCTATTACTTCGACGACAAGTCCGATCTGATCGCGCAGTCGTTCGCGCAGTTGTCGGATCGCGAGATCGACCGGGTCGTCGCCACGGCGGAGCGGCTCGAGCCGTCCATGCCTGCCGAACAACTCGCCGATCTGGTCGCCGACATGATCATCGACGGATTCAGCTCACCGCCCGGGGCGATCGTCACCCGCTACGAACTGGTCACCGAGGCCAGCCGAGACGAACGCCTGCGCCCGATGTTCGAAGCCTGGTACGCAGCAATGATTCCCGCGCTCAGCAGGCTTTTTCGCGACATCGGTTCGGGCCAGCCTGAGCTCGACTCGCGCACCGTGATGGCGGTGATGGCCGGCCTGGAAATCGACAACCTCTACCGCCCGCTGGGCCCGGTGGACAAGCGCCGAATCCGGGCCACCCTGCGCCACGTATTCACAGCAGTGATCGCACTGCACAAGATCTGAGCAACGAGAGGCAGTACATATGGCAGGCGTCCTGTTCGGTCCGGACATCACCTTTCTCGGCGTCCCCCGATGTGACCTCACCGACGAATCCAGTTATGCCGACGCCGATATCGTCATCCTCGGCGCCCCGCTGGACGGCGGCACCAGCTACCGTTCCGGCGCCCGGTTCGGGCCGTCGGCATTGCGTCAGGCGTGTTACCTGCCGCAGGACGGCTCCCGTCCCAGCCTCGCTCTGCGTGTCGACGGCCTCAAAGACCTGCGCGTCTACGACGCCGGCGACGTGATGATCTACAGCGGCGACATCGAGCAGGCCGTGACGATGATCGAGGACGACGTCTACAAGATCACCGCCGCGGGCGCCATCCCGATCGTCCTCGGCGGTGACCACACCATCGCCTGGCCGGACCACACCGGGGTCGCGCGCCACTACGGGTTCGGCAAGGTCTCGATGATCCATTTCGACGCCCACGCCGACACCGGCGACATTCTCAACGGGTCTCTCGTCGGCCACGGCACCCCGATGCGCAGGCTCATCGAATCCGGTGCTCTGCGGGGAGATCGCTTCCTGCAGCTGGGATTGCGCGGGTACTGGCCGGACGAGCCCGTACTGCAGTGGATGGCAGCGAACGGCCTGCGGTCCTATGAGATGACCGAGATCGTCGCCAGGGGCCTGGAGCCCTGCCTGACGGAGGCGTTCGAGATCGCCACCACCGACTGCGAGGGGGTGTTCATCTCCGTCGACATCGACGTGTGCGATCCCGGCCACGCCCCCGGAACGGGAACACCCGAGCCGGGCGGCTTCTCGGCCCGCGAACTGCTCGACGCCGTGCGGCGCATCTGTTACGAGTTGCCCGTCGTCGGGGTGGACGTGGTCGAGGTGGCGCCACCCTACGACCACGCCGACATCACCGCATTGCTCGGTAATCGTGTTGTCCTGGAGGTTATCTCCGCGATCGCCCGCCGCCGCAAGGACAGGGCTAGCGGCACCACCTGGGATCCGATGCAACCGTTGCTCGCCGGCCGCGAGGCCGACGAACAGCTTCGACTGATCACCGAGGGCGAAGAAGCGCGCCGCCGCGGTGACGGCGGGGCCCGACCACACCACCACCACTGATGTCCGAGACACCCATCGGCGCCACGCCGTCGACCCAGGTCCCCCGCTATGCGGGCAAGGGCACCTTCGCGCGGATCGCCGACATCCACGAGGTGGCCGACTACGACATCGCGGTGGTGGGTCTGCCGTTCGACGGCGGCACCTCCTACCGGCCGGGTGCGCGGTTCGGCCCGATGGCGGTGCGCCAGGCGGCGCGTACCCTGCGTCCCGGCTATCACGTCGAATTCGGTGTCGCCCCGCTGGAGCAGGTGCAGGTCGTCGACGCCGGAGACGTGACCATCACGCCGTTCGACATCGCGGAAGCCTGCACGCAGATCGAGAACGGTATGCGCGACATCATCGGCCAGCGGGAGCGCAGGTTCGTCGCGATCGGCGGTGACCACACCGTCGCACTGCCGAATCTTCGCGCGCTGCATGCCTTCCACGGGCCGCTGGCACTCGTGCATTTCGACGCCCACCTCGACACCTGGGACACCTACTTCAAGGCACCGGTCACCCACGGCACCCCGTTCCGCCGGGCGTTCGAGGAAGGCCTTCTCATCGAGGACCACTCGATCCACGTCGGCATCCGCGGCCCGATCTATGACCGGATGGACCTCGAGGACGACGCCCGGATGGGATTCCGGATCATCCGGGCCGGCGACCTCGACGTGATGGGCGTCGAGGCTGCCGTCGACGTCGTCGCCCGGCGGGTCGACGACCTGCCGGTGTACCTCTCGATCGACATCGATGTCCTCGATCCCGCCTTCGCGCCTGGCACCGGCACTCCCGAATCCGGTGGGCTGACGTCCCGGGAACTCCTGCGAATGCTGCGCCGCCTCAACGGGATCAACGTCGTCGGGGCGGACGTCGTGGAAGTCGCGCCCGCCTACGACCACGCCGAGATCACGTCGATCGCCGCCGCGACGGTGGTCTTCGATCTGCTGAGTCTGATCGTCGCCAACAGCTGATCGTCAGACCGAGTCGGGAACGTAAGTCCTTTGCGCCCACTGGAATACCTGCCAGGCGGCGACCTCGTCGAACATGTCGTGCACCCGCCGGGCGGCCTCGGCTCCGATCGGCTTGGCGTCGCGGGCCTTCACCTGGACCTCCGCGCTGCGCTCCATCATCAGGAAGTACCCGACCGCTGCGTCGACACTGCCACCGACGGTCAGCAGCCCGTGGTTGCGCAGGATCGCGGCTCTGGCTCCCCCGAGGGTGGCCGCGATGCGCTTGCCGCCGTCGGTCGAGGAGATGTTGACCTCCTCGTCGTCGAAGATCTCCTGATCGCCGAAGAACGCGCAAGCCTCCTGCGAAATCGGGGCAAGCAGGGTGACCATCGCCGAAAACGGTGTGCCGTAAGGGGTATGGCAATGTGCGGCGGCAACGACGTCGGGGCGGGCCTCGTGCAGCGGGGCGTGGATGTAGTAGGCGGCCACATTGATCTGGGCCCCGTCGTTGGTCTGGCCCCCGTCGACCGTCCCGTCGGCATGAACCAGCACCAGATCGTCGGGGGTCATGAACCGGAACGGCACCCCGTAGCGGCCCAACCAGAAGGACTCGGACTGCTCCGGGTCGCGCGCCGAGATGTGCCCGTCGCCCAGCGAACCCCAGCCCATGGCGCCGAACACCCGGTACGCGAGCGCCAGGCGCCGCTTGCGGTGCTCTCTCAGTTCGGCGGGATCGGTGATCACCGGTTCGCCGGCGTACGGGTCGAGAAAATTGCTCGGGTCAGTCACGATGGTCCTGTTCAATGGCTTTCAAATACGATATCGAAATTGTTCGCCTGCGTCGCGGTGAGCCGAACGGAGCAGAGTTTGTCGAGTCGTCCCCGGGTCCTGGTCATCGCCGAACCCGACCCCCTGCCGTCCCCGCCGCTTGCACTGATCCCACCTGACGTCGACGTCGTCGAGGTGCGCGGAACACCCACCGGAGACCAGCTCGCCGGAGTCGAGGTGCTGTACGTGTGGGACCACCGCTTCGCCGATCTGCCGCCGGTGCTGCGCAGCGCCGACCGGCTGCGCTGGGTGCACGCCGCGTCGGTGGGCGTCAACCGGCTGATCTGCCCAGAACTCGCCCAGCACCAAGTCACGCTGACCAACTCGCGCGGCGTCTTCGACACCTCGATCGCCGAGTGGGTGCTCGCCGCCGTGCTCAGCTTCGTCAAAGGGCTACCCCGCTCCCTCGCACTGCAGCGCGAGCACACCTGGCACTACCGCACGACCGGCCGGCTGGCCGGTAAGCGAGCCGCCGTCATCGGCACCGGTTCGATCGGGCGAGCCATCGCCGACCGGCTGAACAGGCTCGATGTCCAGGTAACGCTGGTCGGCCGAACTCCGAGTGAGGACCCGAGCTTCGGTGCGGTCCGAGGATCCGGCGAACTGACCGCGGTGGCGGCCGAGGTCGACATCCTGGTCGCCGCGGTGCCGCTGACCGCGGCCACCACCGGGCTGATCGACGCGGAGGTGCTCGCCGCGCTGGGGCCGGCCGGCTTCGTGGTCAACGTCGGGCGAGGACCCACGGTGATCGAGGCCGAGCTCGTCGAGGCGTTGCGGGCGGGCGCCATCGCCGGGGCCGCGCTCGACGTGTTCGAGGTCGAGCCGCTGCCCGCGGACTCGCCGCTGTGGTCGATGCCGGGCGTCCTGGTGTCGCCGCACATGTCCGGCGATTACGTGGGGTTCGAGATCGACATGATGGGCGTGTTCGTCGACAACCTCGGGCGCTGGCTGCGCGGCGAGCAGCTGGACAACATCGTCGATCCGGGCTTCGGATACGTGCGGGGCTGACCGTGTTTCGGATGCGAGACCCAGCTGTTTCGATAATGTATCGAAAGCGCCGATATCGCGCCGTCGTGTTATCAATTGTTCGTCTCCGAATGAATAAAGGTGAGCGATGATCGACGACCTGATGAGACCCGTCATCGGCGCGGGCACCACTGAATACGAGTGGATGACCTGGCCCGAGATCGCGGCAGCCGCTGCCGCCGATACGCCGGTCGTCATCGCGGTGGGTTCCACCGAACAGCACGGGCCGCACCTGCCGGTGAGCGCGGACTGGGTGATCCCGCAGACGCTGCTGCGGCTGGCGGCGGCCAAGCGCCCGTTCGTGGTTGGCCCGGCACTGCGGCTCGGCTACCGGTCACGCCCGGCCAGCGGCGGCGGGCAGCAGTTCCCCGGCACCCTGTCGTTGCGCGCCACCACCTTCATCGCGATGATCGAAGACCTGCTCGACGAGTTGATCCGCACCGGATTCCGCCGAATCATGTTGTACAACTGGCACTTCGAGAACACGAACTTCGTCTACGAACCAGCCTACCTGGTGTCGGGGCGCTCCCCCGGCGTGAAGATCGTCGTCGTCGAGAATGCGATGCCCGAGTTCGGGGCGGCCGACCTGGGTGTGCTGTTCCCCGACGGGTTTCCCGGCCTCGCACTCGAACACGCCGCGGTGATCGAGACGTCGCTGTTCGAATACCTCCGACCAGCCACCGTGCGAATGGATCGCATCGTCGATGACGCACCGGCCCGAAACGTGCCGTGGGACGTCCTGCCGATCGACCCCTCGATGTCGACCGCCACCGGGGTACTCGCGTCGGCGACCCAGGCCACCGCGGCCAAGGGTGAGTTGCTGGCCGAGCGGATCGTCGACCACATCGTGTCCATCCTCGACGCCGAATTCGAGCCGATCGAGCGCGACGCGATGCTGCTGACCGCCGACCGGGACAGCTGACATGGCAGGCACAGCCCTCATCACCGGCGGCGCCACCGGGATGGGCCGGGCCACGGCGTATCTGCTCGCGGCGCGCGGTTACCGGGTTGCCATCGACCACCTTGGCGCCACGGCCGAGGCCGAACAGGTCGCCGACGACATCGGCGGCATCGCCTACGAGGCCGACGTCGCCGACATCGGGGCCGTCGAAGCACTCGTCTGCGCGGTCGAGTCCGATCTCGGCCCGATCGACGTTGCGGTGGCCTGCGCGGGTTTCGACGTCGACGTCCCGCTGGCGGAGGTGACCGAGGACCTGTGGCGCCGCAGCCTCGAGGTGATGCTCGGCGGCTGCGCCAATGTGATCGCGACGGTCGGGCCACGAATGCGGGCCCGACGGCACGGCTCCATAGTCGGGATCTCCTCGGAGCTGGCCTTGCTCGGCGACGAGAACCATGTGCCGTACGTGACGGCGAAGTCGGCCATGATCGGGCTGGTTCGATCGATCGCGCGCGAGTACGGTGCGGACCAGGTACGCGTCAACATCGTGTGCCCAGGCCCCACCGACACCGCGATGCTCACCGAGCGGTGGCGGGGCGAGGACTACCGGAACAGCATCGCACTCAACCGGTTCGGTACACCCGACGAACTGGCCCGCGCGATCGTCGACGTGGCCGAGTGGACCTGGCTGACCGGCCAGGTGATCTCGCCCAACGGCGGCGTGGTGATCCAGTGAGCGGGCAGATCGCACTGGTGACCGGTGCCGCGGGCGGAATCGGCCGCGCCATCGTGGCGGCCCTGGCCCAAGGGGGCTGGGCCGTCGTCGCCACGGACCTGCCCGACACCGGTGAGATCCCCGGCGCCGCAACGACAATCCCCGCCGACCTGCGCGGCCGGACCGCATGTCACGCACTGGTGGACACCGTCGTCGCCGACTTCGGCCGGCTCGACCTGCTGGTGAACAACGCCGCCACAATGACGGTCGTCGAACCGACCCCCACCACGATGGAGCTGTGGTGGCGCGATATCGACGTGAACCTGTCGTCGCCGCTGTGGCTGACCCAGGCCGCGGCGCCGGCGCTGCGGGAGGCCGGCGGCCAGGTCGTCAACATGTGCAGCATCTCCGGGCTGCGCGGCGAGCCGGGTTTCAGCGCCTACGCGGCCAGTAAAGCCGGCCTGCTCGGGATGACCCGTTCACTGGCCCGCGAACTGGCCCCGGACGTGCGGGTCAACGCGGTCGCTCCCGGCCCCACCGACACCGAACAGCTCCACCGCGACGCCGAGTTTCGCGGGGTCAGCCTGCAGCAGATGCACCGCGAGTACAGCGCTGACATGCCGATCGGACGGCTGATCCAGCCCGGCGAGGTGGCCGACGTGGTGCGCTTCCTGGCCGGCACGCGGTCGTTCACCGGCGAGTGCGTACAGATCAACGGCGGGATGCTGATGTCGTGAGAAGCGAATTCGACCGCCGCGGTGACATTCTCGTCGTCGCCGCCCGGCTGTTCGCCGAACGCGGGTATCTCAACACCACGATGACCGAGATCGCCCGCACCTGCGGACTCGGGCAGTCGTCGCTGTACTACTGGTTCCGGCAGAAGGAAGACATCCTGTTGGGCCTGCTCGCCCTCAACCGGGTGTCGCTGGACTTCGCCCGGCAGATGGTGGCTGCGACGGGCTCACCCGCGGTGCGGCTGTTGCGCCTGCTGCGATTGGA
The DNA here is from genome assembly GCA_021732005.1 of Mycobacterium sp. Lineage (GTDB taxonomy): Bacteria > Actinomycetota > Actinomycetes > Mycobacteriales > Mycobacteriaceae > Mycobacterium. The sequence goes on from JAKFVT010000028.1 coordinate 60,514, forward strand.
CATCGCCGAGCTGTGTTCGGCAGCGGTCGATATCTGCGAGGTCGAGGTGCTCGCCGAAGCGCAGCCCGAGGTGTTCGCCGAATTCTGGGCCGACACCGCGGAGCTGCACCGGCAGATGGCCACGCTCATCAGCGAGGGCATCACCTGCGGCGAATTCATCGACTGCGACCCCGAATTCGCCGCGCTGAACATCTGCGCCGCCGAAGAAGGTGTGCAGCGCCGCTACCGAAACTCCGCGGCGCACGCACCCGGCGGTGCCAGCCCGTTCCGGCACCCGAACTACTCGCGCGAGCACATCGCCGAGGAACTGGCCGCCATGCTGGTGCGCGGCCTGCTGCGCGACCCGTCGACGCTGCCCGCCCTTCGAGCCCGGGCCGGCGACGCGGCTAGCGGGTGGCCAGCAGGTCGATGATGAAAATGAGCGTCTTGCCGGACAATTGGTGTCCACCGCCCGCCGGGCCGTAGGCCTGCTCGGGCGGGATCGTCAGCTGACGGCGGCCGCCCACCTTCATGCCGGGGATGCCGTCCTGCCAGCCCTGGATCAGCCCGCGCAACGGGAAGGAGATGGACTCCCCGCGATTCCACGAACTGTCGAACTCGGCGCCGGTGTCGTACTCGACCCCGACGTAGTGCACGTCGACGACGGCGCCGGGCTTGGCTTCATCGCCGTCGCCGACCACCAGATCCTTGATGACCAGTTCGGTGGGCGCCGGGCCGTCGGGGAATTCGATCTCGGGTTTGCTCGTCACGGCTCACACAGTAGTCGCTCACACGCTGCTGACCGAGCGTTCTACCCGGCCGTCCGTACCGCGACGTTCCCGCGCGGTGACCGTCGACGTGGTGGCCGTCAACCGCACCCGGTCGGCGCGGAACAGATCGTAGGCGTACTCGAACGGCCGGTCGGCGGCGTCGTGAGTGATCCGGGTGATCGCCACCAGCGGCCGCCGGTGCGCGATGCCGAGCCAGTCGGCTTCGCGTGGGCTGGCGCTGACCACCTCGATGGTCTCGCTGGACGTCGCGGGCACCAAGCCGTAGCGAACCGCGAACAACTCGTACAGCGAGCCGCCCAGCGGCTGCTCCAGCAGATCGATGGCGTGCTCGGCGACGAAGCACGAGAAGTCCACCGACAGCGGCACCCCGTCGGCGAAGCGCAACCGCCGGATCGCGAAAACGTCTTCGCCGGAGTCGATTTCCAGCGCGGCGGCCTCAGCGGGTGTGGGCGGCCTGCGGTCGGTGGCCAGCACCCGGGTCGCGCTGGTGTGCCCGCCGCTGCGCAATCGCGCGGGCAGGCCCGCCAGCTCGGCGGCGTTGCGCTCCACGACGTCGGCGCGCACGAACGTCCCCCCGTTGCGCCCGGTCCGCCGCTCCAGCACCCCGGCACGGCTCAACGGCAACAGCGCGCTGCGGAGCGTGGAGCGGGACACCTCGAAGCGATCGGCCATCTCGCGTTCGGTGCCCAGCCGGGAGCCGGGCCGCAGGGTGCCCTGGGCGAGCATCGACAGGATTCGCCGTCGCACATCCTCCGCGATCGGGCCCCCCTCCGACTCCTCCATCGGACTAGCTGTTCAGGGCATCCGGCGATTCGGGCAGAACCTGACCGCCGTCCACGGCGATCGCCTGACCGGTGATGTAACCGGCCTCCACGGTGGCCAGGAAGGCGGCCAGATGGCCGATGTCCTCCGGCTTGCCCAACGCCCCCGCCGGGATAGCCTTGGTCATCCCGGCGATGTAGTCCTCGCCCATGTCCGCCAGGCCCTCGGTGAAGATGTTGCCCGGCAGCACGGCATTGACGGTGATCCCGTGCGGCGCCAATTCGATTGCGGCGGTGCGCATGAAGCCGAGCTGAGCGGCCTTCGACGCCCCGTAGTGCGACCATCCCGGAAAGCCGGTGATCGGACCGGTGATCGATGACGTCAGAATCACCCGACCGCGCCCGGAGGCGATCAGGGCGTCCAGGCAGGCCTGCACGGTGAACACATTGCCCTTGACGTTGACGTCGAGGACCTCGCCCAGTTGGGCCGGCGTCATCGTGGCCAAGGGCGCCTCGGGGAAGATGCCGGCGTTGGCGCAGACGACGTCGATGCCGCCGAACGCGTCGATGACCGAGGCGGCCAGTTCGGCGCACGCCACCGGATCGGTGACATCGGTCTTGATTCCCAACACCTTTCCGCTGCCCAGCGCATCCAGCTCCGCGACCACCGAGTCCAATTCGGTGGTCGACCGCGCGGCGATCGCGACATCGGCGCCCGCAGTGGCGAACACCGAGGCGATGCCGCGCCCGATGCCCTTGCTGCCACCGGTGACCACCACGGACGTCGACTGCAGATCAAACACGCGTATCTCCTTGCCTAGAAAGGGTTTCAAACCCGGGATCCGAAGATCGCATCCTGCAACCAGGTGCGGTCCTCCAGATACCGTTGCGCCAGCCGGGCGGTGTTGGGGGCGAAGTCTTCGCCGAGCTCTGCCGCCGCATCGGCGTCGGCATGCGAGGCGATCCAGGCGGTCAGGTTGATCCGGCGCAGCATCACGAACGTCGGGACGAGCGCCAAGTGGTCGGCGGGCAGCGTCCCGGCTTCGAAGTAGCCCGTGAGCCACTCCGCGATGATGCGCTCGCCGGCCGGGGTGTCCTCGATGAACGACACCGCGGCGCCCAGATCGGCCAGGTACCAGGACCACCCGCAGTCGTCGAAGTCGATCACGGTGATGCCTGCGCCCGCGTCGGTCGGGTTCACCATCAGGTTGGCCAACCGCAGATCGGCGTGTACCAATCCGAATCGGTCGGGCGCCGAACCGAAATCGGTGAGCTTTGCGACGATGTCATCGGCTGCGCGCTGGATCACGGCCCGGTCATCGTCGGTGAGGCCGGGCGCCAGCCGCCAATTACCCCACCGGGCGTCCGGACCGAGGATGGTGTCGAGGTCCCAGCGGAACCGGGTGAACTCGGATGGAAACGTCCAGTTCCTGGCGTGCTCGTGCATGACGGCGGTGAGCCTGCCGAGTTGGTCGAACCCGACGACCTCGGGATCGTCTTCCGCGGTGCAGCCCGCGACGAAAGTCACGGCGTCGACGTGCAAGACATCACCGTCGACCTCGGCGGCCACGACGTCGGTTCCGTCGCGGGCGGCGATCAGCTCCGGCGTCAGCACCGATGTCTCCCTGCGGAGAGCCTTCATCCACGCCAGCTCGGAGCGGATCGCCTCCAGCGAGTGATAGCCCGGCCGGTGCACCCGCAAGACGATCGGATCGTCGTCCTCGACGAGGTACGTGGCGTTCTCGGACAGGCTGAGCAGCCGCAATGGCGTGGTGTCCGCACGACCGTAAGCGGGCAGTGCTGCACGCGCGAAGGACTCATGAGTCGGCGGCAGTCCCGGCATGGGCACCAGTGTGGACCATAACGGGGAGGCGAGCAGACCAAATCCGCATATTTAACGTCCTTGTTTCGTAGCTGGGTTTTGGGAAACACACAGGAAACATCACTTGCGTATCGCCTGTAAGTTCCTGTTGACCAGGGGATCTGGCCGGGGTAACAATGTCGTCGTCGCACCACAAAGCCGTGCCGACATCGTCATTGCCTCCCGGGCTCAGTTGCAACCGGGAAATACCAGACCAAATAAGCGGCACGACCCCGGTCACAATCGAGATGGGAATCCACACAATGAGCGACACCATCGATCCGCCGGCCCCGGCCGGCACCGAAGCCAAATCCGAAACCGTCCAACGGCTCAAGCCCAACGCGGTCGGTCTGATCGGCGTCCTGTTCATGGCCGTCGCAACCGCCGCACCGATCACCGCCATGGTGGGCAACGTGCCGATCGCGGTCGGATTCGGCAACGGCGCCTACGCCCCGGCCGGCTACTTCGTCGCCACGATCGTGCTCACGTTGTTCGCGATCGGTTATGCCGCGATGAGCAAGCACATCACCGCGACCGGCGCCTTCTACGGGTACATCTCGCACGGGTTGGGCCGGATCGTCGGGCTGGGCGCAGGCTTTCTGACTGCCATGGCCTACATGGTCTTCGAAGCATCGCTGATCGGTATCTTCGCCTTCTTCGGCAACGACACCTTCAATTCACTGTTCGGAGTCAACATCCCGTGGATCGTGTTCGCCATCGGCATGCTGGTGGTCAATCTGGTCCTGACCTACTTCGATATCAACGTCGCCGCAAGGGTGCTCGGGGTCTTCCTGATCACCGAGATCGTCATGCTGTCGTTGATGGCGTTCTCGGTGCTGTTCACCGGGGGCGGTCCGCAGGGCTGGTCGTGGGGATCGCTGAACCCGCTCAACGCTTTTCAGAACCTCTCCGGCTCGGTGGCCGGCGCGGACGGCAGCATGCTCACGGTGGCAGGCTCGGCCGGCATCGGCCTGTTCTTCGCGTTCTGGTCCTGGGTCGGCTTCGAGTCCAGCGCAATGTACGGCGAGGAGTCCAAGAACCCCAAGAAGATCATCCCGATCGCGGTGATCAGCTCAGTCGTGGGGATCGGCGTGTTCTACGTCCTCATCTCCTGGCTGGCGATCGTGGGCACCGGACCGCAGAATGCCATTGCGCTGGCGCAGGATTCGACGACCGCCGGTGACATCTTCTTCGGCCCGGTCGGGGCGCACCTGGGTACGTGGGCCGTCGACCTGTTCAAGATCCTGCTGATGACCGGGTCGTTCGCCTGCGGCATGGCATTCCACAACTGCGCTGCCCGCTACATCTACGCGATCGGCCGCGAGAACGTCATCCCGGGCATGCGCAAAACACTGGGCGCCACCCACCCGACGCACGGATCGCCGCACATCGCCGGGCTGGTGCAGACCATCTTCGCGACCGTCGTGGTGCTGTTCTTCGCGCTCACCGGCCGTGACCCCTACACCGGTCTGTACGGGTTGATGGCCCTTCTCGGCACCACCGCGATCATGATCGTCCAGGCGCTGGCCGCCTTCGCCGTGATCGCCTACTTCCACGTCGGCAAGAACCATCCGGAGACAGCCAACTGGTTTCGGACCTTCCTGGCCCCCCTGCTCGGCGGCCTGGGCATGCTCTACGTGATCTACCTGCTGGCCAAGAACGCGTCGTTCGCGGCCGGCACCGCTTCCAGTGACTGGGTCTTCGAGATCATCCCCTACGTGGTGGGTGTCGTCGGCATCGGTGGCATCGTGCTGGCGGTGGTTCTGAAATACACGTCGCCGCAGCGCTATTCGGAGCTCGGCCGGACGGTGCTCGAAGAGGCGCACGAACGCCAGTGAGTGCAGTCACGGGCCGCGACAACGAGGACGTAGCGATATGAGCTTCTCCAACATCATGGATTCCAACAGCTACTCGGCGGATCACCCGGTCGATCCCGCCACCGAATCGTTGATCGCGGCCCGTGACCGCATCCTGGGCCCGGCGTACCGGTTGTTCTACCAACGCCCGGTGCACCTGGTCCGCGGCGAGGGCACCCGACTCTACGACGCCGACGGCGCATGCTATCTGGACGCCTACAACAACGTCGCCAGTGTCGGCCACTGCCACCCGCATGTGGTGGAGGCGGTCACCCGCCAGCTGTCCACCCTCAACACCCACACCCGCTATCTGCACGGCGGCATCGTCGACTACAGCCAACGCCTGCTGGACACTCTGCGGTCTGAGGGGCCCGACGAGATCGACCAGGTGATGTACGCCTGCACCGGCTCCGAGGTCAACGACCTGGCCCTGCGCGTGGCCGAAATGTACACCGGGGCAAAGGGTGTCATTGTGACCACCGACGCCTATCACGGCAACACCGCGGCAGTCACCGCGATCTCGCCGTCCATCGGCGGGGCCACCGTGCTCGGTGAGCACGTCCGCACGGTCCCGCCCCCGGACAGCTACCGGGTGCCTGCGGACGAACTCGCCGACCGGTTCACCGCCGATGTCGTCACCGCCATCGACAAGCTGGTCGCCAGCGGCGCGGGATTCTCCGCTCTCATCGTCGACACGATCTTCTCCTCCGACGGCATCTACCCGGACCCCTCGGTGCTCGCACCCGCGGTGGCGGCAGTGCGTCGCGCGGGCGGCGTGTTCATCGCCGACGAGGTGCAGCCCGGCTTCGGCCGCACCGGCGACGCGATGTGGGGTTTCATGCGCCACGGCGTCGTGCCGGATCTGGTCACGATGGGCAAGCCGATGGGCAACGGTATGCCGATCGCGGCGATGGCGGCCCGCTCGGAGGTCCTCGACGCCTTCGCCCGCGAGGTTCCGTACTTCAACACCTTCGGCGGCAATCCTGTGACGGTGGCCGCGGCGGCGGCCGTCCTGGACGTCATCGAGGACGAGAAGCTGATGCGCAACGCCGCCGAGGTCGGTGGGCAACTACGCACCGAACTGACGCGCCTGGGCGCTGACCATCCACGTATCGGCGACGTCCGCGGCACCGGCCTGTACGTCGGCATCGAGGTGATCGACGAGACCGGCGCACCCGATCGGGCCGGCGCCCGGGCATTGGTCAACGCCATGCGCGAGCGCCGGGTGCTGATCTCGGTGTGCGGCCGCGACGGAAACGTGCTGAAGATCCGTCCGCCGATGGTCTTCTCCAGCACCGATGTGGACTGGTTCTGCACCGAGTTCGCCGGCGCCCTCACTTCGTCGTTCTGACTCCCTTTCGTCGGGCACACTGGAGCAGTGGCTGAAGACAACGAAACCCTTTCCCGCATCCACGACCTGGTCGCCCAAGAGCGCGAACTGCGTGAGCGGGTAGTTCACGGACAGATCGACCCGTCGGAGGAGCACACCCGGCTACGGGCCATCGAAACCGAACTCGACCAGTGCTGGGACCTGCTTCGCCAGCGTCGCGCCCTGCGCGAGACCGGCGGCGACCCCAGCGAGGCCAGCGTGCGGCCCGCCGACGAAGTCGAGGGCTACCTCAGCTGATCACCCGGGCCAAGATCGTCCGCAACGCCTGAAGATCCTGTTCGTCGAGCGACGCCAAGGCCTCCGGCGCCGGGTCGTCGGTGTCGTCGAGGACGGCGATGACGTCGCGGCCCGCGTCGGTGAGGGATACCAGCTTGCAGCGCCGGTTGTCCGGATGAGGTTGGCGGACCACGAGTCCGCGCGCCTCCAGATCGTTGACCGCGACGGTGGCGGCGGGCGCGTCGATGGTGGCCGCCTCGGCGACCTGCTTGACCGTCATCGGCTGCGATGCGAGCCGACGCAAGATCCGAATCCTGCTGAACGGCAATCCCGTTCGATCGACAACCGCGCGACGCCAGCGGTCCTTGTTGTCCAGCACCAGGCTCGACATCGACCGCCACACCTGATCGGCCACCGGATTACCCGACATGTGCCGGCTCACTTCGGGGGCCCTCGATCAGCGGGGCCAGCCGCTGCGCCGACAGCTTGGCCCGCGCCGAGGTGGACACCAGCGCGAGCACCACGATCACCACGCCGAGGCCCAGGTTCATCCACCACAGCGGCCTGGCGGCGGCGGTGAAGTCCGCACCCGCGACCGCCAGCGCCGAGCCGGCGACCGAACCGCACAGTGCCACACCAATACTCACGCCGACCTGCCTGCTGGTGGAGGTCACCGCCGAGGCCGCGCCGGCCCGGTCTCGCGGCATCCCGCTGACCGCGGCATTGGTGATCGGCGCGTTGATCATGCCGAACCCGATGCCGTACACCGTGAAGATCACCAGCAGCGCCCACACCGGCGTCGTGGCGGTGAGGAAGGTCAGCATCACCGATGCGGCGGTCATCAGCACACCGGACACCAGCAGCGACGGACGGGCGCCGAAGCGGCCGACCAGCCGGCCCGACAGCGGCGAGAAGAACAGGGCGCCGATCGCGATCGGCAAGTAGATCAGGCCGGTGTGGGCGGCGGAGTAGCCGCGCTCGCCCTGCAGGTACAGCGACATCATGAACAGGAAGGCCCCCCAGGCGGCGAAGGCGCACACGGCGATGACCGTAGCCGACGAGAACGGCACGCTGCGGAAGAACCGCAGATCGATGAAGGGGTCGTGGCGGCGCGATTCGTATCGCAGGAAGGCCAGTAACGCCACTGCCGCGGCGGCGGCGATCGCGATGATGCGCGGGTTGGTCCACCCCATCCCCGGCCCTTCGATCAAGACGAAGACGATGCCGAACAAGGCGAGCACGGCCAGCAGCTGACCAACCGGATCGATGTCACGCATGGTGGCCGACTTGCTCTCGGGCACGAAGATCGCGGTGAGGACGATGGCGGCCGCGCAGATGGGCAGGTTGATCCAGAACACCGCGCGCCAGCTGATGGCCTGAATCAGGAAACCGCCGACGATCGGGCCCAGTGCCATCGAGATCCCGACCACCGCGCCCCACAGACCCAGCGCGCGGGCGCGCTCCACCCGTCCGACGAAGACTTGCGAAATAATGGACAGCGCAACAGGATTCATCATCGAGCCGCCGAGACCCTGGATCAGCCTGGCGCCGATCAGGGTGTCGATGTCGGGAGCCAGGCTGCACAGCAGCGAGCCCACCGCAAAGGTGGCCAGCCCGATCTGGAAGATCCGGCGGCGCCCGAAGCGGTCGCCGGTGGCGCCGGAAAGCATCAGCAGCGACGCCAGCACCAGCGTGTAGATGTCGATGACCCACTGCATCTGCGACGAGGTGGCGTGCAGGTCGGCGCGGATCGCCGGGATCGCGACGTTGACGATCGTCGAGTCCATCGACACGATCAGCAGGCTCAGGCAGCAGGACGCCAAAATGATCGTCTTGCGCCGAGCGCTCAGCTCGCCAACAGTTGTAATCACACAATCATTGTGAAACTACAACCGTTGGCGGGTCAAGCCGGTGTGGCCCAGCAGACACAAAATCCCCTCACACGCCGTGCGTCAGAGGACTTGTGCGTCTGCTCGCGCAGGGAAAATCAGTTGCGGGTGTCGATGGTGGCGTAGTCGCGCTCGGTGTAACCGGTGTAGATCTGGCGCGGGCGGCCGATCTTGCTGCTGCCCTCGTCGTGCATCTCCCGCCAGTGCGCGATCCAGCCCGGCAGCCGGCCCAGGGCGAACAGCACGGTGAACATCCGGGTCGGGAAGCCCATCGCGCGGTAGATCACGCCGGTGTAGTAGTCGACGTTCGGGTACAGCTTGCGCTCGATGAAGAAGTCGTCGGTCAACGCGATCTCTTCGAGCTGCTTGGCGATGTCGAGCAGCTCGTCGTCGCCGCCCAGCTTGCCCAGGATCTTGTCGGCCTGCTCCTTGACGATGCGCGCCCGCGGGTCGTAGTTCTTGTAGACGCGGTGCCCGAAGCCCATCAGCTTCACGCCGTCTTCTTTGTTCTTGACCTTCTTGACGAAGGTCTGCACGTCGTCCTGGCCGACGCGGATCTTCTCCAGCATCTCCAGCACCGCCTGGTTGGCGCCGCCGTGCAGCGGGCCCCACAGCGCGTTGATGCCGCCGGAGATCGAGGTGAACAGGTTGGCCTGCGACGAGCCGACCAGTCGCACCGTCGAGGTCGAGCAGTTCTGCTCGTGATCGGCGTGCAGGATCAAAAGCATGTCCAATGCGCGAACAATTTCGGGATCTACCTCATACGGCTCGGCCGGGAAACCGAACGTCATCCGCAGGAAGTTCTCCACCAGAGTCAGCGAGTTGTCCGGGTACAGGAACGGCTGGCCCTCGGACTTCTTGTACGCGTACGCCGCGATCGTCGGCAGCTTGGCCAGCAGCCGGATCGTCGACAGTTCCACCTGCTTCTTGTTCAGCGGATCCAGCGAGTCCTGGTAGTAGGCGCTCAACGCGTTGACCGCACTTGACAGCACCGGCATCGGGTGTGCATCGCGCGGGAAGCCGTCGAAGAACCGCTTCAGGTCCTCGTGCAGCAGGGTGTGCCGCTGGATCTGGGTGGTGAACGACTCCAGCTGCTCGGTCGTCGGCAGTTCACCGTAGATCAGCAGGTAGCTCACCTCGATGAAGGTGGACTTCTCAGCGAGCTGCTCGATCGGGTAGCCGCGATAACGCAGGATGCCGGCGTCACCGTCGATGTAGGTGATCGCACTCTTGGTCGACGCCGTATTCACGAAACCCTGGTCGAACGTCGTGTAGCCGGTCTTGGCCAGCAACGAGCCCAGCGCGAACCCGTCAGACCCCTCCGTCGCTTTCACGATGTCCAGGTCCAACTCGCCGCCCGGGTACTTCAGGGAGGCGGTCTCGTCGGTTGCGGCCACATGAACCCCTTCTGAGCTCGTCGACGCCCGCGAGGCGTCCGTATGTAGGTGAAGGTAGTCGCTATTCTGCCGATACGCCCGCGGGGGTCTGGCCCGGGGTCACCCCCGGCGCCCAGAGCCGGGCGAAAAGCCCGTACACCGACTCGATTCGGCCGCACACCACGTCCGGCTCGATCGGCGGGCCGTCGGCGGTCCCCAGCCCGTTACAGGCCACTCCCATCACCACCGCCCAGGTGTCGAACAGTAGGCGGATTGCCGGGTGGTCAGGTGCCACACCCATCCGCTGCGCCGCCACGTCCCGCACCCGATGATGGAAGCCGCCGGTGCGGAACATGAACGGCGCGAGCCCGAGCGCCGGGGCCGAATTCACGATCGTCAGCAACAGTCGCATCCGCTCGAACGACGCCGACGAACCGTACTGCTCGGTGCCGAACGTCTCGAGGTGCGCGCGGGCCAGTGCGTCGTAATGGGTGATGTCGAGCGACTGTCGGGCCAGGGCGGCGGCCACATCGCCGGCGACCTCGTCCAGGACGGCGACGAGCACCGCCTCCTTGTTCGAGAAATAGCGGCTGAAGGTGCGCGGGGCGACCTCGGCGGCGGCGGCGATCTGCTCGACGGTGGTGTTGTCGTAACCCTGGTCGATACACAGCTGGACTGCCGCGTCGATCAGCGTCGCCCTGGTTCGCTGCTTCTTGAGTTCACGCAGCCCGGGAACGGGGAGTTTCCCGGCAACGGCCACGTCGCATCTCCCCCCTCGCCGTCCCGGCGCCCCCCGAGGTCAAACCTTGGAGGATAGCGCCGACCCCACCTCCAGCGCGGCGATATCGGCGAATTCGGTGAAGGCAAGGCGCAGCCGGTCGGCCATGATGACCCCACAGTTGTCGTAGTCACCCGGCCCGATCACCAACTGCCCCCACGCCGCGGCGGTGATCGCACCCCACACCGACACGATCAACGCCACCCGCTGGTCCCTCGGATCGGCGCCCATGCGCGCGGCCACCGCCACGACCAGTGGCTGCAGCCGTGTCGCGGCCGCCGCCAGGCGCAACGCACTCGACGATGAGATGACGTTGACCATCAACACCAGGCGGTGCGTGGTAAGCGGCGTCACCGCATCGGGGGTGACACCACGCAGCGCCGTGGTGTGGGCGCGGGCCAGCGCCGTCAGCGGCGGGACTTCCGAGTCGATCGTGGCGAGGGCGGTTACGGCGGCGGCGACGAGGTCGTCGAGCACGGTCATCATCACCGCATCCTTGGTGGGGAAATATCGACTGAACGTTCGCGGGGACACCTCGGCCGCGGCGGCGATCTGTTCGACGGTGGTGTTGTGGTAACCGCGCTCGATGCAGAGGTTGACGGCCGCATCCACGAGCATGGCGCGCGTACGTTGCTTCTTCCGTTCGCGCAGTCCCGGAGGTGGCTGCGCGATCACGTCGGCCACTTCTCGATCGTAGCCGTAACGCGCCGATCTACGGGTTCGCCGCCGGCACCCGATAGCGAACGAAAATCGGGACGGCCGCGGCCGCGATCAGCACGCCGACCACCACCAGCGCTCCGCCGCCGGCCGCGGCGATCGTGGTGCCGACCACCGCGGCGGCCGCTCCGTGAAGGGCATCGGCCAACCGGGGACCGCCCGCCACGACCACGGTGAACACACCCTGCAGCCGGCCGCGCAGGTCGTCGGAAGCCACCTGCTGCAGGATCGTCGAGCGGAACGCCGCCGACACCATGTCCGCTGCGCCACCAATCGCCAAGAACACCAATGCAATCCACAGCATCGTGCCGGTATGGCCGTGCGCGAGCCCGCCGGCGACGCCGAAGCCGACCATGGCCGCACCCCACACCACGATCGAGATCACCACGGCCAGGCCCTGACGCTGGATGCGGGGAAACCAGCCGGAGAACACCCCGCCTGCCACCGCGCCGACCGACATCGCGGCGGCCAGCAGCGCGATCGTGGTGCCACCCTCGATCGGGGCGCCGAAACTCTGATGAGCCATCTCCGGGAACAACGCCCTCGGCATGCCCAGGATCATCGCGATCAGGTCGACCACGAACGACATCAGCACGACCTTGTTGCCGGACAGGAAGCGGAAGCCCTCGACGACCGAGCGCAGGGCCTCGAAGCCCATGCCCCTACCGCCGACGGCCGGCGGGATCGGCGCGAGCCGCAACGCCACCAGAACCGGCACCACACAGGTGAGCGTGTCGATCAGGTAGAGCGTGGACAGGTCGACCCAGTGCAGCATCACCCCGGCCATCAGCGGGCCGACGATTGCGCCGAACTGGAACACGGTGAAGTTCAACGAGTTGGCCGCCGGCAATTGCGCGCCGGGCAGCATCCGCGGGATGGCGGCCGCCCGGGTGGGGCTGTCGATGGCGTAGAACACCTGCTGCACCGCCAGCAGGCACAGCACCACCCACACGTTGTTCAGGCCGAGGGCGGCCTGCAGCCACAGCAGCGCCGAGGACACCGTCAGGCCGCTGGAGGTGATGATCAGCAACACCCGACGATCCATGGCGTCGGCCCATGCCCCGCCGAGCAGACCGAACACCACCAGCGGCACCAGCGCGAACACTCCGGACAGCCCGACGTACGCCGAGTTGTGGGTCAGTGCGTACAGCTGGACGGGGACGGCGAAGATGGTGAGGTTGGCCCCGATGACCGTGATGACGCCAGCCACCCACAGCCGGCGGAAATCCGGCGTTCTCAGTGGGGTGGTGTCGGCAAAGAGCCGCGCCACCTACGGCTGCAGGCGCTCGATGGAGCCGTTGCTTACGCGAATCCGGTTGTGCACCCGGTTCTCCCGGCCCTGCCAGAACTCGACCACCTCGGGGGCGATCCGGTAGCCACCCCAGTGCGGCGGCACCGGCACCTGCTCGTCGGCGGCGAAGCGCTCGGTGACCTCGGCGAGCTGAGCGAGCAGCTCGGCGCGCGAGCCGATCGGGCGCGACTGCGCCGACGCCCACGCCCCCAGCTGGGATCCGCGCGGGCGTTTGGACCAGTACTCTTCGGTCTCCTGCGCGCTGACCTTGGTCACCGCGCCGCGGATGTGCACCTGTCGCCCCAGCGCGTACCAGGGGAACGTCACGGCCGCATACGGAGTCGCCGCGAGCTCATCGCCCTTGGCCGAGTCGTAGTTGGTGTAGAAGGTGATCCCGGTCTCGTCCACGCTCTTGCACAACACCGTGCGGCTGACGGGTCTTCCCGCGTCGACAGTGGCCAGCACCATGGCGTTGGGCTCGGCGATCCCGGCCGCCTCGGCGTCGGCTATCCACCTGTGCAGCAGGGCAAGCCAGCCGTCGACGAGCCAGTCGACATCGAGGTCGCTGCTACCGTCCTTCTCGACCGAGCCGTACTCAACGCGCATCGCCGCGAGGCGATCGTCCCTGGGCGTCTCCACGGCCCAACGGTACGCCGCAAACATTCGGCTGCCGGTTACCGACCGGCAGCGACGACCCGATCGCCGAGTGGGAGAATCCACCCATGACGGTGGTACCCGACGACTTCGTGCCAGGCCTCGAAGGGGTGGTGGCCTTCACCACCGAGATCGCCGAACCTGATCGGGACGGCGGCGCACTGCGCTATCGCGGTGTGGACATCGAGGACCTGGTCGGCAATCGCGTGACGTTCGGCGACGTGTGGGCGTTGCTCGTCGACGGCAAGTTCGGCAACGGCCTGCGCCCCGCCGAGCCGTTCCCGCTACCCATCCACACCGGCGACGTCCGGGTCGACGTTCAGGCCGGCCTGGCGATGCTGGCACCGATCTGGGGCTATGCACCGCTGCTGGACATCGATGGCGAAACGGCCCGCGATCACCTCGCGAGGGCGTCGGTGATGGCGCTGTCCTACGTCGCCCAGTCCGCCCGCGGTATCTACCGGCCTGCGGTGCCTCAGCGCGTGATCGACGAATGCACCACTGTCACAGAACGTTTCATGACCCGCTGGCAGGGCGAGCCGGATCCGCGGCACGTGGAGGCCATCGACGCCTACTGGGTGTCGGCGGCCGAACACGGGATGAACGCCTCCACGTTCACCGCGCGCGTGATCGCCTCGACCGGAGCGGATGTCGCGGCGGCGATGTCGGGAGCGATCGGCGCGATGAGCGGCCCGTTGCACGGCGGCGCTCCCGCCCGCGTGCTGCCGATGATCGAGGCCGTCGAACACACCGGGGACGCCCGCGCGGTGGTCAAAGGCGTCCTGGACCGCAACGAGAAGCTGATGGGCTTCGGCCACCGGGTCTACCGGGCCGAGGACCCGCGAGCACGGGTGCTGCGGGCGACCGCCAAGCGGCTGCAGGCACCCAGGTACGAGGTGGCCGTCGCACTCGAGCAGGCGGCGCTGGCCGAGTTGCGCGAGCGGCGTCCGGACCGGGCGATCGAGACCAACGTGGAGTTCTGGGCCGCGGTGATCCTGGACTTCGCCCAGGTGCCCGCCAAGATGATGCCCGCGATGTTCACCTGCGGTCGCACCGCCGGGTGGTGCGCCCACATCCTGGAGCAGAAGCAGCTGGGCAAGCTGGTCCGTCCCTCGGCGATCTACGTCGGTCCGGCACCCCGGCCGCCGGACGCGGTGCAGGGCTGGGACGAGATCGCGCACTCCCCCGTCTAGCGACCGATGCCGCCGAGGAACGAGGCGGAGGAGGAGCTGGACCATCCAGCCCCGTCTGGTCAGGCCCTGAACGCCGAACCCCGCTCCCGGTCCAGATACGTATCGGCCTTGTTGCGCAGGAAGAACACGTACACCACCAGCGACACCGCGATGCAGACCGTGACATAGCCGATGAACAGCGGTACCTGGCCCTGCTCCTTGGCCGCCTGGTAGATCAGCGGCGCCGTCCCGCCGAAGATCGAGTTCGCCAGCGCGTACCCGACGCCCACCCCGAGCGCCCGCACCTGCGCCGGGAACAGCTCCGACTTCACCAGCGCGTTGATCGACGTGTAGCCGGTCAGGATCACGTAGCTCACCGCCACCAGGGCGAAAGATGTCAGCGGCGAACGTGTTTGGGGCAGGAACGTGATGAGCACATAGGTCCACACCACGCCGCCGACACCGAAGAAGACCAGCATCGGTTTGCGCCCGATCCGGTCGCTGAGGATCCCACCCACCGGCTGCAGCAGCATCAGGAAGATCAGCCCGGTCAGGTTGATCCACGTCGCCGTCATGCCCTCGCCCTTGTACGCGGTCTTGACGATCGCCGGCGCGTTCACGCTGTAGGTGTAGAAGGCCACCGTGCCACCCAGGGTGATCAGGAAGCACAGCAGAAGCGGCCGCCAGTAGTCGGTGAACAGTGCCCGCATCGATCCCGCGCCGGGATCCTCGCCCGCCTTGGTCGCCTCGATGACCTCTTCCGACAACGACTCGTCCATCGTGCGGCGCATCCAGAACACCACCACCGCCGCGACACCGCCGACGGCGAACGCTATGCGCCAACCGAATTCGCGCAACTGACTCTCATTGAGGGTCGTCTGCAGGATCAGCAGCGTGAGCTGGGCGAGCACGTGCCCACCGATCAGCGTCACGTACTGGAAGGAGGAGAAGAACCCGCGCCGCTCCCGCGTAGCCGCCTCCGACATGTAGGTCGCCGACGTGCCGTACTCGCCTCCGGTCGCGAAGCCCTGTACCAGCCGGGCCACGATCAGGATCATCGGCGCTGCCATTCCGATCACCGCCTGCGACGGCACCAGCGCAATAATCAACGAGCACAGTGCCATCAGCGAGACGCTCACCGTCAGCGCCGCCCGCCGGCCGCGCCGATCGGCGAAGCGGCCGAAGAACCACGACCCGACGGGCCGCATCACGAATGTGATCGCGAAGATCGCATACACGTACACCGTCGAGTTCTTCTCGGACTCGTCGAAGAACTGGCCTTCGAAATACGTTGCGAACACGGTGTAGACGTAGACGTCGTACCACTCGACCAGGTTCCCCGACGATCCTCGGATCGTGTTCCAGATCGCCCGCCGGGTTTCGGCGGGGCTCGACCGCGGCACTGTCGTGGTGGTCATCGTCGGCCTCCCTGTGTCAGCCCGAACCGTACTCCACCGCGGGTCGTTTCTGTCGGTCCGCGGTGGTTGCATGCGAGGCAGCCGATGAGTTTTCCCCGAGGGCGGTGTCTACATCGGTGGCGGACCGGCCGGCCGCTCACACCACAGGAGGTTGCTATGGCGATCGAGATCCAACCCGCACTGTCCCCGCACCTGGTCGTCGACGACGCGCCCGCGGCGATCGACTTCTACATCAGGGCTTTCGGCGCCACCGAGATCGGCCGGGTGCCTCGTCCCGACGGGAAACTTATCCATGCCGCGCTGCAGATCAACGGGGCCATGATCATGCTCAACGACGATTTCCCGGAGGCGTCCGACGGCAAGTCGATGACGCCGCACGCCCTCGGCGGCTCCCCGGTGACCATCCATCTGACCGTCACCGACGTGGACGAGAAGTTCCAGCGTGCGCTCGACGCCGGCGCGACGGTGGTGATGCCGCTCGACGACCAGTTCTGGGGCGATCGGTACGGCATGATCCGGGATCCGTTCGGGCACCAGTGGTCGCTGGGGCAGCCAGTGCGCGAGGTGAGCTACGACGAGATCCAGCGGGCGATGAGCCAGGCATGATGTAGGCGTGACCCAGGCTCGCCGCAAGATCCTCTACATCGACCTCGACAACACGATGGTCGACTTCGGCCATCGGATCGAGGGCCTCGATCAGGTCGTGGTGGACAAGTACCGCGGCCGGATGGACGAGGCGCCGGGCATCTTCGCGTTGATGCGTTCGATGCCCGGCGCGATCGAGGCGTTCACCGAACTGTCGGCGCTGTTCGATACCTACCTGCTGTCCACCGCGCCGTGGCGCAACCCGTCGGGTTGGCAGCACAAGATCGAATGGGTGCACGAACATCTTGGCGTCGAGGAGGATTCACCCGCGTACAAGCGGCTCATCCTCACTCACCACAAGGACCTCAACCGCGGTGACTTCCTCGTCGACGACCGGCCCAACAACGGTGCCGAGCGCTTTGAGGGTGAGTGGATCCCGTACGGCTCCGAGCGCTTCCCAAACTGGGCCGCCGTGCTGAACTATCTGCGCGAGAAGGCCTAACGCAACAACCCGGCAAGGAGCCGCCTGGCCAGCGGTGGCTCCGGCGCCGCGGCAGCCACCGCGACCATCTCGGACACGTCGGTGAACTTCACCCGCGCCCGTCCCTCGGATTCGCCGCGGGCCGTCTCGGCGGCGTCGATGGCACGCCAGCCGCGGGCGTCGACCACATCGGGCTGACGGGAGCGGATCAGCTTGTCCAGCAACGCCGGTCGCGCATCGGGGTCACCCAACAGGCCGGCGTTGAAGTCGTCCACCAGGTTCGAGACGGTCTGCATGGAACAGGATTTGTTGGTGCCGATGAAGCCGGTCGGACCGCGCTTGATCCAGCCCGCGACGTAGGCGCCGGCGATGGGCTCGCCGGTGACGGGATCGATGACCCGCCCGTCCCGGTTGGGGACGACAGCGGTCGACTCGTCGAACGGCAGGCCGGCGATCGGGGCGCCGCGGTATCCGATCGAGGTGAGCAGCAAGCCTGCCTCGATCTGCACCGGGTCGTCGGTTCCGGTGCAACGGAATTCGATACCGTCCACCCGTTCGGTGCCGAGCACCCGATGCGGCGTCAGCCGGTAGGCCAGCCGAATGCGCCTACGGTCGATACGTTCGGACGCGACCGGGAGTTTGGCCAGGATTTCGAGTTTGGCGACCGTGACGGCATCGGTGGCGGTGGCCAGGTCTTCCTGTACCAGGGCGTGGTCGTCGGCGTCGAGGACGATCTCGGCCGTCGACGTCAGCCCGATCAGCTCGGGCAGGGTGAACGCGGAGTCGACGGGGCGCCGCCGCGCGGCGATGACGACCTCGCGCACAGCCGAGCTACGCAGAGCGCTCAACGCGGCATTCGAGATGTCGGTGCGGGCCAGGTCGTCGGGGTCGGCGGTCAGGATCCGCGCGACGTCGAGGGCCACATTGCCGTTCCCGATCACCACCACCCGCTCGTGGCGCAGGTCGACGGGCAGCCCGGCGAAATCCGGGTGGCCGTTGATCCAGGCCACCGTCTCGGTGGCGGTGCCGGCCCCGGGCAGCTCCATGCCGGGTATGTCGAGCCTGCGGTCGTGCGGGGCGCCGACGGTGTAGAGCACCGCGTGGTGGTGCTGCAGCAACTCTTCATGCAGGAGATGTTGTCCCACTTCGACATTGAGGTAGAACGTGAAGCGCGGGTGACTGCTGATCCGCTCGAAGAGCCGCGTCACGCCCTTGGTGTGCTGGTGATCGGGAGCGACGCCGGCACGGACGAGACCGAAGGGGGTGGGCAGTTTGTCGAAGACGTTGACCCGCACGCCCTTCTGCGTCAGCAGCTCGTCGGCGGCGTAGATGCCCGCGGGCCCGGACCCGACGACGGCCACCGTCAGATCCCCGCCGCCACGGCGCACCTGCGGCGCGGGCAGCACCGGGGCGAGCTTGGAGGTCGGCGGCAACTTCACCCCCGCGGGCCGCTCGGGATAGAACGCCGCGTTGAGTTCGACGAACGGCAGCTGCTTGTCGGTCAGTTTGCTGTCCGGCGCGATCGCACCGACCGGGCAGGCGCTGACGCATGCCCCGCAGTCCACGCATGCCACCGGATCGATGTACAACATCTCGGCGGTCGCGAAGCCCGGCTCGTCGGGGCTGGGGTGGATGCAGTTGACCGGGCAGGCGTAGACGCAGGACCCATCGCTGCAGCACGACTGGGTGATCACATGGGGCACAGGCGTGAGTCCTTCGATTTACGCGGCGGCAACCACGTGCTGGCGGGCAGGCTCGCTACGGAAGCGGCTCGGTGCACCGTCGATGCGGCAGATCCGCCACACCAGCTTCGCCAGCGGGTTCATCAGGCCGGTGTCGTGGCACAGCATCCGGACGTCACCGAACATGTCGCGCAACATCTGGCGCGACTCAGGCGACTTGAAGAAGATGTCCTTGCGCACCGAGCGCGGGATGTCGAATTCCTTCCAGAACGCCTTCGGCGGCACGATGATCGCCGAGCACAGAACCCGCATCACCACCGGCACGAACAAGGACAGCCAGAACCGCTTGCGGCGCGGCAGGTGCGGGACCCGCTTGCGCAGGTACTCGTGCGCGAACGAAATGTGCCGGGCCTCTTCGGCGACGTGGATCGCCATCACGCGCTCCATGATCGGGTGCAGCGTCTTGCCTTCGCGCAGAACGTTTTTCTGGGTGTGGTCGATGGGCTCCTCGCCGGCGAGGATGCCGAACCAGAACGGGATCGGCAGCGGGCCGGCCACCAACGGGATCGCCGGCTGGACCCACTTGAGCAGGCGCGGCATGCCCGGCACGTCGGCGCCGATGTGGTTGACCATCTCCTGGAACATCATCGTGTGGTTGCACTCTTCGACTGCCTCGTGCAGGCAGTACCGGTACTCCGGTGAACCGTTGGGCGCCCAGAACGCGTACTCCATCAGGCCCCGGATGAGGATCGACTCGAAGTGCAGGCCGACCTTCGCGACATTGGACTGACGCCACATGCCGATCTCGATCTGCCGCTCTTTCGGTTGCGCCTGGTACCAGGGGTGCTGGCCGATCGGGTCGGTCGCGGGCAGGATCCAGCGCTCGTCGTTGGGTATGACGGCGAACTCGGGCGAATCCCAGTCGATGTCGGTGTATGGGTTGAAGTTCCTGCGCACCGATCCTTCGGACAGCGTCATCAGCTTCTCTACGTAAGCAGTGTCGTCCAGCACGTCCATGTTGCGGCGCCAGCGCTGGATGATCTTGGTTCTCGCCATGACAGTCTCCTCAACAGAGGTTTACATTTGGGCGGGTGATGTCCAAACGGTACCGCAGGTATCGCATAGTGTCCATACCCCGGATCCAGGTTTGCTGAACGCCTCGGTTTCAAAAGCGATGGCGTGGACTTCTAGGCTTGGGGCATGGCTGATCAGCTCGTGATTCCCGATTCCCTCAAGCCCGGCGACGGCCGATTCGGCTGTGGGCCCTCGAAGGTGCGCCCCGAGCAGCTCGACGCGCTGGCCGCATCGGCCGCCCTGTTCGGTACCTCGCACCGCCAGGCCCCGGTGAAGAACCTGGTCGGCCGGGTTCGCGACGGTCTCCGTGAATTCTTCTCGCTGCCCGACGGCTACGAGGTCATCCTGGGCAACGGTGGTGCCACCGCGTTCTGGGATGCTGCCGCGTTCGGCCTGATCGAGAAGCGCTCGCTGCACCTCACGTACGGCGAGTTCTCCTCGAAGTTCGCCTCGGCCGCCACCGCCAACCCGTTCATCGACGACCCGATCGTGATCAAGGCGGACGCCGGCAGCGCGCCGGAGCCGCAATCCGATCCGTCGGTCGACGCGATCGCCTGGGCACACAACGAGACCTCGACCGGGGTGGCCGTGCCGGTTCGCCGCCCGAAGGGTTCGGAGAACGCCCTGATCCTGATCGACGCGACATCCGGGGCCGGTGGGCTGCCGGTCGACGTCAGCGATGTCGACGCCTACTACTTCGCGCCGCAGAAGAACTTCGCCAGCGACGGCGGCCTGTGGCTGGCGGTCGTGTCCCCCGCCGCGCTGGCCCGCATCGAGGCCATCGCCGGGTCGGGCCGGTGGGTGCCCGACTTCCTGTCGCTGCCGATCGCGGTGGACAACAGCCTCAAGAACCAGACGTACAACACCCCGGCGATCGGCACGCTGGTGCTGATGGCCGAGCAGATCGACTGGATGAACAGCAACGGCGGGCTGGACTGGGCCGTCAAGCGCACCGCCGACTCCTCGCAGCGGCTGTACTCCTGGGCCGAGGCGTCGGCATACGCCACCCCGTTCGTCAGCGATCCCGCACTGCGGTCGCAGGTCGTCGGCACGATCGATTTCGCCGACGACGTAGATGCGAGCGCCGTCGCGGCGATATTGCGGGCCAACGGGATCGTCGACACCGAGCCGTACCGCAAGCTGGGCCGCAACCAGCTGCGGATCGCGATGTTCCCGGCGATCGAACCCGACGACGTCTCCGCGCTGACGCAGTGCGTCGACTGGGTTGTCGAACATCTCGGATGACTTCTTCGTCACCCCAGCGTGTCCTAACCGTAATCAAGTCAGGGCTGAGTTAAAGTCCGGGCGAAGGAGGTCGACATGCGAGAACTCAGGGTGATCGGACTCGATGTCGACGGCAGGCACATTATTTGCGAAGGTCCCGACCCGGCCGACAAGTTCACCCTGCAGGTCGACGACCGACTGCGTGCCGCGGTTCGCGGTGACCGGTCGCTGGGCCAGACCCTGAGGGACAAAGAGGTCAAAGGCGTGTTGCGGCCAAGGGACATTCAGGCGCGCATCCGTGCGGGTGCGTCCGTCGAGCAAGTTGCCGCGTCATCCGGCATGGACATCAGCAAGGTCGAGCGCTTCGCCCACCCGGTGCTCTTGGAGCGCTCGCGGGCGGCCGAGCTGGCGGGCGCCGCGCATCCGGTGCTGGCCGACGGGCCGGCAGTGACCACGCTGCTGGACACCGTCACCACCGCCCTCGTGGCGCGTGGGCAGAGCCTCGAGTCGACGTCGTGGGACGCCTGGCGCGGTGAAGACGGCCGTTGGGTGGTGCAGATGTCGTGGCAGGCCGGACTCTCCGACAACGTCGCGCACTTCCGCTTCAGCCCCGGCGCGCACGGTGGAACGGTGTCGGCCCTGGACGACGCCGCCAGCGAGCTGATCGACCCGACGTTCGAGCGCCCGCTGCGGCCGGTGGCCGTCGTCGCACAGCTGGAATTCGAGGAGCAGCAGCCGCCACCGGCGCCGGCCCCGGTCGAGGAGAAGCAGGCACCCGCTCCTGCCCCGGCTCCCGCCCCGGCGCCTAGGGCCAAACGCGCCAAGGCCAAGCCGTCCGTCCCCGGCTGGGAGGACGTCCTGCTCGGGGTGCGTTCCAGCGGCGAGCGCTGACCGACTACTGAGCGGCGGCCATCGCCAGCAGGGTGATCCACCCGCCGGCGACGCCGATACCGCTACCGAGGACGAACCAGCGTCGTACCGGAATGCGCCGCCAGCCCCACAACGTCGGCGCCAGTCCGCCGACCGCGATCAGGTTCAGCACGATCGCCACCAGCGGATGCACCCGCAGCATGCCGAGGCTGAGCACCACAATCGCGGCGCCCGTCACCGCAGCGACGAAGGCTGCCACGGTCAGACCGGTTCCCCACGGCGTCGTCTCTTCGTTCACGCGGGCTCACCCCTCTTCCCGGGTCGCTTCGCTCCTGCCCTCCGAGATATCTACCTGACCCGCTCGTAGAACGCCAGCGCCGCCGCGGTCGCAACATTCAACGAATCGGTACCCCTCGACATCGGGATCCGGACCCGGACGTCACTGGCCCGCATCACCGTCTCGGTCAGCCCGGGCCCCTCCGCGCCGACCAACACAGCGACCCTGTCCCCTGCCAGCCCGGCCATCGCCTCGGCCAGGGTCTGCGCCGCCGGATCGGGCGTCATGGCCAACAGCCGGAATCCGCGCTCACGCAGCTCACCGAGGTCGGCAGGCCAGCGCTCGGCGCGGGCGAACGGCACCAGCAGGGCGTGACCCATCGACACCCGCACCGCACGCCGGTACAGCGGGTCGGCGCACCCGGCGCCGAAAATGACCGCGTCCACCCCGAGGCCGGCGGCGTTGCGGAAGATCGAGCCGAGGTTCTCGTGGTCGTTGACGCCTTCGAGCACCGCGACCGTGCGCGCGCCGTCGAGTACCTCCGCGGGTGTGAGCTCCGGTGGCCGGCGAGCCGCTGCGAGCACACCGCGGTTGAGGTGGAAGCCGACCACCTCGGCCATCACCTCGGCCGTGGCGCGGTAGAACGGCGCCTGCACCCCGGAGAGGTCGTCCGCGAGTTCGGCCAGGCGGCGGTCGGTGCCGAGGAACGCGTGCGGGGTGAACCGCGAGGCGATCATCCGCTGGGCCACCAGCACACCCTCGGCGATCACCAATCCCTTGCCACTGGGGAGGTCCGGTCGGCGGTCCACACTGTTGAGGTCGCGGAAGTCGTCGACGCGGGGATCACCCGGGTCGGTGATGTCGACGACTTCTATCGCGCCAAAAGCCTTGTCGCTCACGCGTCTTCGTCGACCAGGACGGTCATCAGGTCCGCGGCCCGCAGCAGGATGTCGCGTTCGTCGCTGTTCAGGGTGGCCAGCCGATTACGCAGCCACTCCTGACTGGCCCGGCGCTCACTGTCCACCAGCGCCGCACCGGCGTCGGAGACCGCCACCAGAACCTGGCGGCCGTCGGAGGGATGGGAGGTGCGCACCACCAGACCGAGGTCGGCCAGCGACGCGATCACCCGCGTCATCGACGGCGGCCGGACCCGCTCCCGGACCGCCAGCGCCCCCGGCGTCATCGCCCCGTCCTTGGCCAGGGTCGCCAGAGCGGACAACTGCGACAGCGTGACCGGTGATTCGGGCCTGCGGAAGCGCAGCTGACGGGCCAGACGCATGACGGCCAGCGACAAATCACTGGCCAGCCGCAGGTCACCGTCTTTCACGACGCAAACAGTACGACACGACAACACCCGATCAATGATGAACCGGCGAACTCCGGTGACTGCGCGCCCGGCCGTCTCGTCTATCGGTTACCTTGGACGACAATGCCTTCCGATCAGCGCGAACCGAGTCGAGAGCCGGTGGCCGAACCCGAGCCGCCTGCGCTGCCCGCGGCGTTGCTGGATCCGTGGCCGGTGATCGTCGTCGGGGCCACGCTATGGGCGCTGGTGACGATCGCGGCGTTCACCGTCGCGGCGTGCGAGTCCTGGCGGCCGATCGCGCTCGCCGGGCTGGGCACGGGGGTCGTCGGTACCTCGGTATTCCTGTGGCAGCGCACCGCGGCACGGCGCGGGGCGCGAGGCGCGCAGACCGGCTTGGGAACCGGGCGGGCGCCGCGCGCCGATTGATTCAACGACGAAGGAGAAACGATGGCAGCGCCGCTGTTGCAAGCAGAAATCGAGATCAACGCCCCGGTCGCCAAGGTCTGGACTTTGCTGTCGGATCTGGGCAACATGCCCAAGTGGAGCCCGCAGTGCCGGCTGATGAAGCCGCTCGGCGCGGTGAAACCGGGCACCCGGACCTTCAACCTCAATCGTCGCAACAACCTGTTCTGGCCGACGACGTCGACGATCACCGAGCTGATTCCGGAGCGCAAGCTGGCGTTCCGGGTCAACGCCAACAACACGGTCTGGAGCTACGAGCTCGAGCCGACCGCCACCGGCACCCGGGTCGTGGAGACCCGGCACGCGGAGAACGGCGTCAAGGCCGTCTCGACGATGACGGTCAACGCGGTGATGGGTGGCGTGCCCAACTTCGAGAAAGAACTGGTCGACGGGATGAACCTGTCGCTGGCGCGGATCAAGGCCGCCGCCGAAGGTTAGGCCTGCTCGCCCGGTTCGGACGCTTCGGGACCCTCGGGGGGACCCTCGGGCGCCTCCGCACTTTCGGACGCCTCCGAGGCTTCGGGTGCCTCGGGGCTTTCGGGCACCTCCGGGGTCTCCGCGACTTCCGGGGCCGCGGGGTTTTCCGCGACGGTCGCGACTACCTCGACGACCTCGATCACACCGTCGTCGTACGGGTCGTACAGCGGCGATCCCGTGCCCGCGGGCTGCGGGGTGTCCGAGTGCGCGCCGCACCCGTACTCGAAGTCGACGACGTGGGAGTCGGCCGCCATCTCGTTGCAGCACACCCCGAACATGGCGCCGAGCGCGCCGGCCAGCGGCACCATGAAACCGCAATCGCGGCACACCCGCTTCGTCGCACGGGCCATCGGCGAGTCGGGGCCATGATCGCCGTCGTGCCAGCGCTGCGCGGTCTCGTCGCGACCCAGCGCACTGAGTACCTGGCGACGGCCGAAGCCGAGTTCGAAGGCGGTGTCGTCGATCAGCGGATCCCCGGTGGCGGTGTAGCCGGGAGCCAGTCGCGGGTCATCCTTGACGGGAGCCAGCAGATCACCGGGGCTCAGGTCACCGGGCTTGATGCGTTCGTCCCACGGCACCCAGGCCGGAGCCAGCAGCGCGGTCGGGCCCGGCACCAGCACGACCTCGCTGAGGGTCGCGTGATCGGCGCCTTCGTAGGCCGCGACCACAACCGCCCACTGCCAGCCCTGATAACCGGGCATGTTCGCCAAGAAGCGGTGCGTCGCCGCGGTCTCGTCCTCGAAGCTGACACCGAGGTATTCGCCCACCGTGTCGCCGCTGTGCTCGACGATGGCCTGCCGCGCCTGCTCCACCGCACCGCTCAGTACGGCGGCAACCGCGTCCGACGGCGCGGCGGCCTGCGCCGGTGCCGTGGCTTCTTTCGCGTCAAGGGTGCTGTCCATCGTCACCAATCTTGCCTCACGGCCTGTGTGTGCAGCCACACCGGTCACGTGCGCGCCCGGCGTGCCGGGATGGGGGACAATCGTGAGGTGTCTGAGAGCCGGCGTGACGAACCCCGCGCGAATCCGGCGTTCGGCCCCGATCGCCGCTACTCGGCGGGCGCATCCGGAGAACACCCGGGCATGGCCAACTACCCCAGCGACGGGGACGGCTACCGGCGCTCGGAGGCCACCCGCCGGTCCAACCCCACGCCCAGCTCCAACCGCTATCTGCCGCCGCTGGGCGAGCAGCGCACCGAGAACCTCGGACCGCCGCCCGGACCGCGCAGCGCCGACGAACATGTGACCCGTGGTCGCGGCGCGGCGAACCGCAGCCGCGAGATGGGCACGAAGGTGTATTCGATGGTGCACCGCGCGGCCACGGCCGACGGCGCCGACAAGTCCGGTCTCACAGCGCTGACCTGGCCGGTGGTCGCGAACTTCGCGGTGGACTCGGCGATGGCCGTGGCGCTGGCCAACACGCTGTTCTTCGCCGCCGCATCCGGCGAGAGCAAGGGCAAGGTCGCGCTCTACCTACTCATCACGATCGCGCCGTTCGCCGTGATCGCACCGCTGATCGGGCCCGCGCTGGATCGAGTCCAGCACGGCAGACGCGCGGCGCTCGCGATGTCGTTCGTCCTGCGCGCTGCGCTGGCGTTCGTGCTGATCATGGATTACGACGGCGCCACCGGCAGCTATCCGTCGTGGGTGCTCTACCCGTGCGCGCTCGGAATGATGGTGCTGTCCAAGTCTTTCAGCGTGCTGCGCAGTGCCGTCACTCCACGGGTCATGCCACCGACGATCGACCTGGTGCGAGTCAATTCGCGGCTGACGATGTTCGGTCTGATCGGGGGCACCATTGTCGGCGGCGGTATCGCGGCCGGGGCGGAATACCTGCTCACCACCGTGTTCCAGCTGCCCGGTGCGCTGTTCGTCGTCGTCTTCGTCGCCGTGGCGGGCGCCTCGTTGTCGATGCGGATCCCGCGCTGGGTGGAGGTCACCGAAGGTGAGGTGCCGGCCACCTTGACCTACCACGGCGAAAGCGGGCCGCAAGGCTGGATCGACGAGCCGTCCGCGAAGACAGGCAGACGACGACAACCGCTGGGTCGCAACATCATCACCTCGCTGTGGGGCAACTGCACGATCAAGGCGATGGTCGGGTTCCTGTTCCTGTATCCGGCGTTCGTCGCCAAGGCTCACCAGGCCAGCGGCTGGGTACAGCTGGGCATGCTGGGCCTGCTCGGCGCCGCCGCGGGCATCGGCAACTTCGCGGGTAACTTCACCGCGGCCCGGATGCGGCTGGGCCGGCCCGCGATGCTGGTGGTCCGGTGCACGACCGCGGTGACCGTGATGGCGATGGTGGCCGCGGTCACCGGCAACCTGATCGTCGCGGCGGTGGCCACGCTGGTCACCTCGGGCGCGACCGCGATCGCCAAGGCGTCGCTGGACGCCTCGCTGCAGGACGACCT
Organism: Mycobacterium sp.; assembly: GCA_021732005.1. Lineage (GTDB taxonomy): Bacteria > Actinomycetota > Actinomycetes > Mycobacteriales > Mycobacteriaceae > Mycobacterium. The sequence continues at coordinate 87,508 of JAKFVT010000028.1, forward strand.
GCCGGAGGAATCGCGAGCGTCGGCGTTCGGCCGCTCCGAGTCGGTGCTGCAGCTGGCGTGGGTGATGGGCGGTGCGATCGGAGTGCTGGTGTACACCGAGCTGTGGGTCGGCTTCACCGCGATCAGCGCACTGCTGATCCTCGGCCTGGCCCAGACCATCGTCAGCTACCGCGGCGATTCACTGATCCCCGGCTTCGGCGGCAACCGTCCGGTGCTGGCCGAACCGGAGGGCGCGTCGGCGGTGACTCACCGGTGAACCGTTGGACCCGATGGCTTTTGGCGATCGTCGTCGTGCTGGCGTCGGCAGGTGCCGGCGTCGCCGCGTGGGCGCTGACCCGCGGCACCGAATCGGCCTTCCCCGAGATCAGCGCCTATTCGCACGGCCAGGCGGTGCGCGTCGGGCCGTACGTGTACTGCAACGTGGTGAACCTCAACGACTGCCAGAACCCGCAGATCCAGGGCCAGCTTTCGGTCACCGAGCGCTACCCGGTGCAGCTCTCCGTACCCACCGCGATCGGGCGTGCACCGTGGCAGCTGCTGCGCGTGTACGAGGACGAGCGGAACTCCACAACCACCATGTATCGGCCCAATACCGAGCTGGCAGTGACGATTCCGACGGTCGATCCGCAACGCGGCCGGCTCACCGGGGTCGTCGTGCAGTTGGTCACCCTGGTGCAGGACCAGAACGGCGAGCTGCGCGACGCCCCGCATGCGGAGTGGTCAGTCCGTCTGGCCTGGCCTTAGCGCCGGCGACGACGGCTGCGAACACCAGTCCCGGATCGCGGCCGCGAACTGCTCAGGGGCATCGGATTGGACGAAATGGCCTGCGCCGTCGGCAATCACGGTCCGATGATTGGGGAAGGTCCGTTCCCAGCGCCGTAGATCGCTATCCCTGAAGGCGATGTCGGCATCACCCCAGATGATGAGCGTGGGGATGTCCGCGATTGCCGGCAGCCCGGCTTCCACCTCGGCGAGGAACGCACGGCTGGCGGTGAGCTCGCGGGGGAAGATGGCCGACGCATCACGGCGCGCCGGGCTGTCGAGAGCCTTCTGATAGTGACCCATCTCGTCACGGCTGGGTTTGGCCAGCCGATGCCCCGCGGGAATCATCAGGTTGACGAACAGATTGAACTGCCGGATCAGCAGACGACCGAGCGGTCCGCCCATGACATGGGACATGATCTGGACGTGCGGGGCGTCCGTCGGCCACGCCCAGGTGTTGCCCACCACCAGCCGCTCGAACACTTCGGGGTGTTTCTCGATCACCGACAGCCCGATCGGCCCGCCCCAGTCGTGCACCACCAGCGTCACCTGAGTCAGTTCGAGAGCGTCGATGAACGCGCTGACGACCTCAGCGTGCTCGCTGGGCAGATACCGGTAACCCGGCGCCGCCGTCGACAGTCCGAATCCGGGGTAGTCGATTGCCACACAACGAAATTCGCTTCGCAGCGCCTTGATGACATCACGGTAGACGAACGACCAGGTCGGGTTGCCGTGCAAGAACAGCAATGTGGGCCCCGAGCCTTCGTCGACGTAGTGCACGGCGTGCCCGTCGATGTCGACGAACCGGCTCAGGAATGGGAACAAATCGTCGTCGACCCACTCGGGCCGCTGCGCCACCGCCATATCGATCCCCTCCTCAGAGTTGCTTGATATAATCAAGCGGAAATTACTTTAGCAAGTGGAGCGTGATGAGTCGAGACTACGGCCAGTACTGCGGACTGGCCCGGGCCCTGGACGCCGTCGGGGACCGGTGGAATCTGCTGATCGTCCGTCAGCTTCTGGTCGCGCCCGCTCGCTACCGCGAACTGCACGACGGGCTGGCGGGCATCGCGACGAACCTGCTGACCGACCGCCTCCGCGAACTGGAGAGCGCGGGCGTCGTGGAGCGGCGGCTGGCCGAGGAAGGCAACGCGATCACCTACGCCCTCACCGACTGGGGCGCGCAACTTCGCGAACCCATCGAGGGGCTCGTCCGCTGGTCCACGCCGCTGATGATCCGTGGCGCCGAAGGCGATGAGTTCCGCATCGAGTGGCTTCTGGTGGCGCTGCCCGCACTGTTCACCGGCCGGGCACCGGCCCGATCGGCCACGGTGGGGATCGACGTCGGCGGCGATGTGCTTCAGCTGCGCGCCAGCCGATCCGGCGTGGCCGTGAGCCTGCCCGACGGGCGCTCATTCGACGCCGTCATCAGAACCGAGGCACCGATCGTCCTCGGCCTCGCGACGGGTCTGCTGACCCTCGATGATGTTGCGGGACAGGCTGATATCGACGGCGACCGGGGCGCCGTGGAGACCGTCTTCGCGCGCTAGCCCGCGCCGTGTCCGGCGGGCACCCGCTCACCCTCGCGCGTCGGCCCGGGCGGCGTTCCGTCACCAAATGGTCTGCCGCCCAACGCTTCCCGACCGTGTGGCGTCAACCAGTTCGACAGGTCCGGGCCCTTCGGCACGACACCGGTGGGATTGATGTCCGAATGCACGATGTAGTAGTGCTGTTTGATCTGGACGAAGTCGGTGGTATCGCCGAATCCCGGCGTCTGGAACAGATCTCGGGCATACGCCCAGAGCACCGGCATCTCCGCCAGCTTGGACCGGTTGCACTTGAAGTGGCCGTGGTAGACCGGATCGAAGCGCGCCAGCGTGGTGAACAGCCGCACATCGGCCTCGGTGATCGTGTCCCCCACCAGATACCGCTGACCGGCCAGCCGCTCGGAGAGCCAGTCCAGCGCGGTGAACAACCGGTCGTAGGCGCGTCCGTAGGATTCCTGCGAGCCGGCGAACCCGCAGCGGTACACCCCATTGTTCACCTCGGTGTAGATCCTCTGGGCCACCTCGTCGATCTCGTCGCGCAGCGGCTCGGGGTACAGCTGCGGCGCACCCTCGCGGTGGTAGGCGGTCCATTCCGTGGAGAAGTCGAGCGTGATCTGGGCGAAGTCGTTGGTCACCACCTGACCGGTGGACACTTCGACGATCGCCGGGACCGTGATGCCCTTCGGATAATCCGGGAAGCGCGCGAAGTAGGCGTCCTGCAGCCGCGGAATCTTCAGCACCGGGTCCACGCCACCGGCATCCAGATCGAAGGTCCAGCTGCGTTGGTCGTGCGTCGGCCCGCAGAACCCGATGGACAGCACGTCCTCCAGGCCCAGCAGGCGGCGCACGATGATCGTCCGGTTCGCCCACGGGCACGCCCGCGCGACGATCAGCCGGTAGCGGTCGGGCTCGACGGGATAACCGTCAGCACCGTCCGCGGTGATCCTGGTGGTGATGTAGTTGGTATCGCGATTGAACTCGCCGCCTCCGGCGACATAGGCACCCACGACTCCAGTGTGCGCCAGTTACGCGTCGAGCTCCCGGGCGACTGCCTTCACCACTTCGGACACCCGCCGGGCGACCTTGCGATCCGGGTAGCGACCCTTGCGCAGCTCGGGCTGCACCGCGCCTTCGAGCAGCGTGATCATGTCCTCGACCATCCCGTGCAGTTCGTCGGGAGTGTGCTTGCGCTCGACGGGCGTGGCCTCACGCCGCGTCCGGGTCAGGCTCGGCGGCGGATCGATCAGCTTGACGCTCAACGCCTGTGGGCCGCGGCGCCCGGATGCCAGCCCGAACTCGACGCGCTGGCCGGCCTTCAGACCTTCGACGCCCTCAGGCAGTGCCGACGCACGGACGTAGACGTCCTCGCCTTCCTCCTGGGACAGGAAGCCGAATCCCTTCTCGGCGTCGTACCACTTCACCTTGCCGGTCGGCACTGGTCTCACCTGCTTGTCTGACGGGGTCCATGACAACATGACGAAGCGTCCCGCCGGTGCAGGACGCGTGCCGGTGATCCTACTCGGGAAGACCTACGGCCAGCACCTGAGTTTAGTTCGGTAGGCTGGGCAAACCGCTGGAGGAGACATGCGCCTGATCCTGAACGTCGTCTGGTTGCTGTTCGGCGGGCTCTGGCTTGCCCTCGGCTATCTGCTGGCCGCGCTGGTCAGCTTCGTTCTGATCGTCACCATTCCCTTCGGCTTCGCCGCGCTGCGGATCGCCAACTATGCGCTGTGGCCGTTCGGGCGGACCATCGTCGACAAGCCGGGCCCGCGGCCGGGCGCACTGGTCGGCAACGTCATCTGGATCGTGCTGTTCGGCGTGTGGCTCGCCATCGGCCACCTGGTGAGCGCGGCGGCGATGGCAATCACGATCATCGGGATCCCGCTGGCGCTGGCCAACCTCAAACTCATCCCGGTCTCCCTCGTCCCGCTGGGCAAGGAGATCGTGCCTGCCGATCAGGCTCGGGTGGCGGCATGACCGTGATCGGGCTGGGAGTGCCTGCAATCCGCCGTGATGACGACGGGCCGCCGGCAGACATGCCGCACAGCGGACCGCTCGTCGACACCTTCGGCCGGGTGGCCACCGATCTGCGGGTGTCGCTGACCGACCGGTGCAATCTGCGCTGTACCTATTGCATGCCCGCCGAGGGACTGGACTGGCTGCCCGGCGACGACCTGCTGACCCGCGACGAGCTGGTGCGGCTGCTCACGTTGGCGGTGACCCGGCTCGGCATCACCAGCGTCCGGTTCACCGGTGGCGAGCCACTGCTGTATCGCGGGCTCGAAGACGTGGTGTCCGCGGTGGCCGCTCTGCACCCGCGTCCCGAGATCGCACTGACCACCAACGGGGTAGGCCTGGCCCGTCGGGCCCGGGCATTGGCCGACGCGGGTCTGAACCGGGTCAACGTGTCGCTCGACAGCCTCGACGCCGGACAGTTCGCCGCCATCACCCGGCGCGACCGCCTCTCCGATGTGCTCGACGGTCTGTCCGCGGCGTCCGAGGCCGGTCTGGGGCCGGTCAAGGTCAACGCTGTCCTGGATGCGATCAGCGGCCTCGACGACGCCGTCGAACTGTTGGAGTACTGCCTGCGCTACGGCTACCAGTTGCGCATCATCGAGCAGATGCCGCTCGACGCCGGCCATCTGTGGCGCAGGGACGCCAACCTGAGCGCCGACGAGATCTACGCGGCGCTGGCGAAGCGCTTCGCCCTCACCGCGGACCCGGCACCGCGCGGATCGGCTCCGGCCCAGCTCTGGCAGGTCAACGGGGGCCCGGCCACGGTCGGAATCATCGCCTCGGTCTCGCACGCCTTCTGCTCGGCCTGCGACCGGACCCGCCTGACCGCCGACGGACAGATCCGTAACTGCCTCTTCGCTGCCGAGGAGACGGATCTGCGGGCGCTGCTCCGAAACGGCGCCGACGACGCCGTGCTGGAGTCTGCGTGGCGTACCGCGATGTGGCGCAAGGCGGCCGGCCACGGAATCAACGATCCGGATTTCGTTCAGCCCCAACGGCCGATGAGCGCGATCGGGGGCTGAGGTGGCCGAGCAGGTGGAGGTGACTGTGCGCTTCTTCGCCGCGGCCCGCGCCGCGGCGGGCACCGAGTCGGATGTGCTCACCGTGCGCCCCGGCGCGACGGTCGCCGATGTGGTGAACGAATTGGCTTGTCGCAACGCGGAATTAGCGCGGGTGTTACAGCGCTGTTCATATCTGCGCGACGGAATCGCCGTACGAAATACGGCCACGGCCCTGCAAACCGGCCAGACCCTCGACGTGCTACCCCCGTTTGCCGGCGGATGAGCGTGATTTACGTCACATCACGATCAGGTAACGAGATGGCCACGGTGCGGTTTAGTGCCGTAACTACCTGGGCGAACGACGGGCTATCTAGGGGCTTTAACCTTTTTTAAGGTTTGCCAGTACCAGAAACGCCCGGATTTGCAAAAGATGACGGGTCTGCCTGATCCCACTACCGTCACTCGGAGGTCAGCCCCCTCAACCCGGGAAGACCCTCTCCGCTCTTAGCGCTTAGCTCCATCCAAGGAGCGGAGAGACCAACGAACACCATGGATGGAGGCGGGGGACCCACCGGTCCACCGATAGGACTCGGAGCCACAAGCTCCTTGGGGTGAAGCCGAAATCGTTTCCACCAGAGACGACGACGGCCGGGCGACCTCTCCAGCCCGAACCCGACAGCTGACCTCGCAGGCGCATTGAAGAGAGGAACACTTCGCCATATGAGTGGACGGCATCGCAAGCCCACTTCATCGTCAGTCAGCGTCGCCAAGATCGCGGTCACTGGTGCGGTCATCGGAGGCGGCAGCCTCGCCCTCGCGGGTCAGGCCCAAGCGGCTCCGGACAACGAGTGGGATCAGGTCGCCCGCTGTGAGTCCGGCGGCAACTGGGCCATCAACACCGGCAACGGTTACCAGGGTGGTCTGCAGTTCTCCCCCAGCACGTGGTCAGCGCACGGCGGCGGTCAGTACGCCCCCGCCGCGAACATGGCCAGCAAGGACCAGCAGATCGCCATCGCCGAGCGCGTCCTGGCCAGCCAGGGCCGTGGCGCCTGGCCGGTGTGCGGACGCGGCCTGTCGGGTGCGACCCCGCGCAATGTGGTGAACGAGCCCACTCCGGAGGACGCGCAGATTCAGCCCGCCGGCTTCGAGGCGCCCGCTCCGGACGCCCCGGCACCAGATGCACCGGCAGATCTGCCGCCGGCCCCGCAGGACATGCCGCCCGCGCCGCAGGACCTGCCCCCGGCACCGCAGGACATGCCCCCGGCTCCGCAGGACCTGCCGCCCGCGCCGCAGGACCTGCCC
>JAKFVT010000041.1 GCA_021732005.1 Mycobacterium sp.
GACCCCCGCGACCCGTCCCCAAACCCCACGCACCCACTGCCCCGGTGGTGCTCCCGCCGTCGAGCGACCCGCACCGGTTCGGCCGGGTCGACGACGACGGCACGGTCTGGTTGATCAGCGCGAACGGCGAACGCAACATCGGCTCGTGGCAGGCCGGCGACACCGAGGCGGCCTTCGCCCACTTCGGTAGGCGCTTCGAAGATCTCGCCACCGAGGTCACGCTGATGGAGACCCGGCTGGCCTCCGGCACCGGCGATGCCCGGAAGATCAAAGCGGCGGCCGCGTCTCTGGCTGAAACCCTGCCCACGGCAAGCGTTCTCGGCGACCTTGACGCGCTGGCCGCGCGGCTGGCCGCGATCCGCGACCACGCCGAGGAGACCGCTGCGGCCGACCGGGCCCGTCGCGAGCAACACCGGGCCGAGCAGACCGCGCGCAAGGAGGCGCTGGCCGTCGAAGCCGAGGAACTGGCGACGAGCTCGACCCAGTGGAAGGCCGCCGGCGACCGGCTGCGCGCGATTCTCGACGAGTGGCGCACCATCACCGGCCTGGACCGCAAGACCGACGACGCGCTGTGGAAGCGCTACTCGGCGGCCCGCGAAACGTTCAACCGGCGCCGGGGTTCGCACTTCGCCGACCTGGATCGGGAACGTGCCGGCGCCAGGCAGGCCAAGGAACAGTTGTGCGTGCGCGCCGAGGAGCTGTCCGGCTCCACCGACTGGTCGGCGACGGCGGCGGCGTTCCGCGATCTGCTCGCCGAGTGGAAGGCGGCCGGCCGGGCAGCCAAGGACGTCGACGACACGCTGTGGCATCGGTTCAAGGCGGCCCAGGACACCTTCTTCGCCGCACGCAATGCGGTGAATGCCGAGCGCGACACCGAATTCCAGGCCAACGCCACCGCCAAGGAGGCCTTGCTGGCCGAAGCGGAGAAGCTCGACGCGTCCAACCCGGATGCGGCCCGCTCGGCGTTGCGGACGATCACCGACAAGTGGGATGCGATTGGCAAGGTGCCGCGGGAGCGGTCGGCCGATCTGGAACGCCGGTTGCGTGCGGTCGAGAAGAAGGTGCGCGACGCCGCCGACTCGGGACGGACCGATCCGCAGGCTCAGGCCCGCGCCGAACAGTTCCGCGCCCGGGTCGAGCAGTTCGAGCGACAGGCCGAGAAGGCCGAAGCCGCGGGCCGTACCAAAGATGCCGAAGCGGCCAGGGCCAGTGCCGAGCAGTGGCGGCAATGGGCCGATGCGGCAGTCGAGTCGCTCAGCAAGAAGCGCTAACCCGCGGCAGGCGGCTGCTTGCGCTCACGACGGTCGACGTCATCGAGCAGGCTGCGGGACTGGCCTTCCCTCGCGGCGGCGCGGCGCTGTTCCTCGGCCGCCAGCTGCACCGCGGTGCGCGTCCAGACCACCCGGGCCCAGTGGAAGGTCAGCAGGATGATCGCCAGCCACCCCACCAGCAAGCCGATGCCCGGGCCGGGATGGCCGTGCACGGCGGTCTGACGGGACCAGACCGCCAGCAACCCGAGCGCGCAGGACAGCGCCGACCCGGCAAGGGCGATCCAGGCCAGGACCCAGCGCCGGGTGGTCAGCGCCAGCATCGAGAAGCCGACGCCGAACACCAGCGCGAACCAGCTGAACAGCCGAGACGGTAGGGCGATACCCACACTGATCGCTTTGTCGTCGCCCATCAGGACGTCGACGCCGCGGGCGGCGCCGGTGTGCGGCAGGATCAGCGACACCAGCAGGACGAACACCAGGATCGCCACCACCATGGCGCGGGCTCCCGGCTGGATCTCTCCGGCGACCTTGCGTTCGGCCTTCTCCATGTCAGAGCGGTAGGCCTCGCTCGGGTCTTCGTCCTGGCGACTCATTGTTGGCATCCCGTCGTTTCCTCGATCTGCGGTCTGCCCACCGGCGGCAGCCCCAGACCGACGGTACGGGGCCGTTGCCCGGCGGCGTGGGCGTCGCCGGCGCGGGTGCGGCGGTGACTCAGCAGCGGCGCATCGGCGATCAGGTGGTGTGGAGCTGCGCCGGTGACCGTGGTCGTCACGATGTCGCCGGGGCGCGGGGTGGCATCGCCCGGCGTGAAATGCACCAGCCGGCCGTCGCGGGCGCGTCCGCTCATCCGGGCGGTGCTGGCGTCTTTGCGGCCCTCGCCGGTGGCCACCAACAATTCGACCTCACGACCGATCTGCGCGGTGTTCTCCTCGAAGGAGATCTGCTCCTGCAGCTCGATGAGCCGGTTATAGCGTTCCTGCACAACAGCTTTGGGAAGCTGGCCGTCGAGTTCGGCCGCCGGGGTGCCGGGCCGCTTGGAGTACTGGAAGGTGAACGCGGTGCTGAACCGGGCCTGGCGCACCACGTCCAGGGTGGCGGCGAAGTCGTCCTCGGTCTCACCGGGGAAGCCGACGATGATGTCGGTGGTGATCGCCGCGTGCGGCATCGCCGCCCGCACCCGCTCGATGATGCCGAGATACTTTTCGGCACGGTAGGAGCGCCGCATCGCCCGAAGCATGCGGTCCGACCCGGACTGCAGCGGCATGTGAAGGGCGGGGCAGACATTCGGGGTCTGGGCCATCGCCTCGATGACGTCGTCGGTGAACTCGGCCGGGTGCGGTGAGGTGAACCGGACCCGCTCCAGTCCGTCGATGCGCCCGCAGTCGCGCAGCAGTGCGGCGAACGCGCCACGGTCGCGTGGGGTGCCAGACGGTGTCTTCGGCGACTCGCGCAAGCGCTCGCCGGCTGCGAACGAGACTCCGTAGGCGTTGACGTTCTGGCCCAGCAGGGTGATCTCCAGGACGCCCTGGTCGACCAGCGACTGCACCTCGGCGAGGATCTCGTCGGGCCGTCGGTCCACTTCTTTGCCGCGCAGCGCAGGCACGATACAGAACGTGCAGGTGTTGTTGCAGCCAACAGAGATGGAAACCCATGCGGCGTAGGCAGATTCGCGTGCAGCGGGCAGCGTGGAGGGGAATTCCCGTAGCGACTCGGCGATTTCGACCTGAGCCTGCCGGTTGTGCCGGGCCCGTTCGAGCAGCGTGGGCAGCGAGCCGATGTTGTGGGTTCCGAAGACGACGTCGACCCAGGGCGCTTTCTGCAGCAGGCCTTCGCGGTCCTTCTGGGCCAGGCAGCCGCCCACCGCGATCTGCATGTCGGGGTCGGCCTGCTTGCGCGGCGCCAGGTGGCTGATGTTGCCGTACAGCTTGTTGTCAGCATTTTCCCGGACCGCGCACGTGTTGAACACCACCACGTCGGCGTCGGTGCCCTCGGGCGCGCGGTGATATCCGGCGGCCTCGAGCAGTCCGGCGAGCCGTTCGGAATCGTGGACGTTCATCTGACAACCGTAGGTGCGGACCTGGTAGGTGCGACCTTCGCCCGAACCGGGCAGTTCGCCCGCCGGATTGTCGTTGGTCAGCACTGATGTCACGTGCTCATCGTACGGAGCACTGCGAGGCGGTGAGAAATCGCGGATCGGTCAACGCTCGGCAAACTGGGGGTTACCTGGGTAGGGTCTGAACGCATGGGGCGCAGCGGCGAGAAGCCGATGATCTCGATCCAGGGCGTCAACAAGCATTTCGGCGACCTGCACGTTCTGAAAGACATCAACCTCGAGGTCGACCGCGGCCAGGTGGTGGTGGTGCTCGGCCCGTCCGGATCGGGCAAGTCGACCTTGTGCCGCACCGTCAACCGCCTGGAAACCATCGACTCGGGCACGATCGCCATCGACGGCGAGCAATTGCCTTCGGAGGGGCGCAAACTGGCGCAATTGCGCGCCGATGTGGGCATGGTCTTCCAGTCGTTCAACCTCTTCGCGCACAAGACCATCCTGGACAACGTCGCGCTGGCACCGGTGAAAGTACGCAAGGTCGCCAAGGACAAGGCCCGCGAAAACGCGATGTCGTTGCTGGAACGGGTGGGTGTGGCCAATCAGGCCGACAAATACCCAGCCCAGCTATCCGGCGGTCAGCAGCAGCGGGTGGCGATCGCACGTTCGCTGGCGATGAAGCCGAAGGTGATGTTGTTCGACGAGCCGACCAGTGCGCTGGACCCGGAGATGATCAACGAGGTACTGGAGGTCATGACGTCGCTGGCCTCCGACGGCATGACGATGGTGGTGGTCACCCACGAGATGGGCTTCGCCCGCCGCGCCGCCAACCGGGTGGTGTTCATGGCCGACGGAGCGGTCGTGGAGGACGCCCCGCCGGTCGAGTTCTTCGACAACCCGCGCTCGGAGCGCGCCAAAGACTTCCTCGGCAAGATCCTCAACCACTAGGGCGAAAGGAACACCCACTGTGTCTATTTTTTCTGGCCCTTCACTCCCCCGTCTTTCCTGGCGGGTGGCGGCCGCCGCCGTGCTGGCCGTCGGGCTGCCGTTCGCCGCGACCGGATGTGGTGGCGGTGGCAGCGGCGACAAGCTGGTCATCGGAACCAAGTTCGACCAGCCCGGCCTGGGGTTGAAGAATCCGGACGGCACGATGAGCGGCTTCGACGTCGACGTCGCCAAGTACGTCGCCAAGGAGCTCGGCTACCCCGAGGACAAGATCGAGTGGAAGGAATCCCCTTCCGGCCAGCGGGAGAACCTGATCCAGAACGGTCAGGTGAAGTACATCGTCGCGACCTACTCGATCACCGATTCGCGTAAGCAGAAGGTCGACTTCGCCGGGCCATATCTGGTGACCGGACAGTCCCTGCTGGTACGCGCCGACAACAGCGACATCACCGGTGCGGAGTCGCTGCAGAACAACAAGAAGCTGTGCTCGGTCAGCGGGTCGACGCCTGCGCAGCGGATCAAGGACAAGTACCCGGGTGTCCAGCTGCAGCAGTACGACACGTACTCGGCGTGCGTGGAGGCGCTCAAGAACGGCGCGATCGACGCGGTGACCACCGACGAGGTGATCCTGGCCGGCTATGCCGCACAGTCGCCCGGCGCGTTCAAGATCGTCGGCCAGCCGTTCTCCGAGGAGCGTTACGGCATCGGGCTGAAGAAGGGCGACAAGGAGTTGTGCACCAAGATCACGGATGCCGTGAAGAAGATGGAAGCCGACGGTTCCTGGAAGGCCGCGTTCGACAAGAACCTCGGCCCGGCAGGCATCACCGCTCCGGCGCCGCCGGCACTCGACGGCTGCTGAGGTCGCGCGGGCGTGGACATCTTCGGCGAGTATCGCGGCCAGATCTTCGAGGCGTTCTGGACGACGATTCAGCTCACGGTGTTCTCCGCGATCGGAGCGCTGATATTGGGCACGGTGCTGGCCGGGATGCGGCTGGCACCGGTGCCGATGCTCAACTGGCTGGGCACCACGTACGTCAACGTGGTGCGCAATACTCCGCTGACGTTGATCATCCTGTTCTGTTCGTTCGGGCTCGCGCAGACGCTGGGCATCACGCTGGTGGACGCGAACTCGCCAACGTCGATCGAGGACAGCAACTTTCGGCTTGCGGTGCTCGGGTTGACGGTATACACCGCGTCATTCGTGTGCGAGACGGTGCGCTCGGGGGTGAACACCGTGCCGCTGGGCCAGGCCGAAGCTGCCCGGTCGCTGGGCTTCACGTTCGGTCAGAACCTGCGAATGATCCTGCTGCCGCAGGCATTTCGTTCGGTGATCATTCCGCTCGGCTCGGTACTGATCGCGTTGACCAAGAACACCACGATCGCCTCGGCCATCGGGGTGGCCGAGGCGGCGCTGCTGATGAAAGGGATGATCGAGAACACCGCGGCGCTGGTGGCCGTGGGCACGATCTTCGCGTTGGGCTTCGTGATCCTCACGCTGCCGCTGGGTCTGCTGTTCGGGTGGCTGGGTAAGCGTCTGGCGGTGGCCAGGTGAGCACGGCTTCGGTTCTCTTCGACGCGCCGGGTCCGCGGGCGCGGATCCGCAACCGGATCGTCACGGCAGTGACGATTGTTGTTGCCGCCCTGGTGATCTGGGCGGTGATCGCCAAGCTTGCCGGCAAGGGGCAGCTGATGGCGGCCAAATGGCAGCCGTTCCTGACCGGCAATCTCTGGAAGACCTATGTGCTGCCGGGTATCGAAGGCACGCTGACGGCGGCGGCGCTGTCGATCGTGCTGGCGTTGATCCTCGGTTTCGCCCTCGGCATGGGGCGGCTGTCACATGTCGGCTGGATCCGCTGGCCGTCGGCGGTGATCGTGGAGTTCTTCCGCGCCGTGCCGGTGTTGATCATGATGATCTTCGCGTACTTCCTGTTCGCGCTCTACGACGTGTTCATGTCGACACATCTGGCGCTGGCCGGCGTGGTGACGGGTCTGACGCTCTACAACGGTGCGGTGATCGCCGAGATCGTCCGCGCCGGCGTCAACGCGCTGCCGCGCGGGCAGAGTGAGGCCGCGGCCGCGCTGGGACTGCGGTGGGGCCAGACGATGCGGTCAATCCTGTTGCCGCAGGCCGTCACTTCGATGCTGCCGGTCTTGGTGTCACAGCTGGTGGTGGTCTTGAAGGACACCGCGATCGGCTACCAGATCACGTTCGTCGAAATGGTCCGCCAGGGCACGGTGGTCGGGTCGAGCTACGGCAACTACGTTCCGGCGCTGATCGTGATCGCGGTGTTGATGATCAGCGCGAACTTCGCGCTGTCGGTGGCGGCCACGCGGCTGGAGCGACGGTTGCGCCGTTCCAAGCGTGCTGGTGTCCCCTTGCAGGCGCAGGCCGCGCTGGAACCAGGTGACTAGGACCATGACTACGTTGTCATCCGATCTGCGCACGCTCAGCTACGAGGCGTACATCTACTTCTATCCGTTGGTGACGATGGATGTTTCGCGCCTACAGACACTCAACCGTTCGGGAATCGGTGCCGGGCCGCCCAACGAGTTTCACCACATCCGTCAGTACCCGGACGCCGCCTTTCGCGCGGTGGTGCGCCCCAACTTCGACACTCTGTACTCGTCGGCGTGGCTCGACCTGACCCACGGCCCGGTAATCCTCGGCGTCCCCGACACCGACGACCGGTACTTCATGCTGCCGCTGCTGGACATGTGGACCGATGTCTTCGCCAATCCCGGGAAGCGAACGTCCGGAACCGGGCCGCAGCGCTATGTGATCGTCGGCCCCGGTCATACCGGTGAGCTGCCGCAGGACATTCCGATGATCCAGGCGCCGACGCCGCATGTGTGGATCATCGGTCGCACCCAAACCAATGGACCGGCTGATTACCCGGCCGTGCACGCCGTTCAGGACGGCTACACCCTGACGCCGCTGGCAGCACCGACGTTTGTCCGGGATGAGGCCTACGACGTCACCACCGAGCCGCTGCGCAAGGTCAACGCCATGGCAGCGCTCGACTATCTCACCTATGCCGCGAACTTGCTGAGTGTGAATCCGCCGCACCCGACCGACTTTTCGATCCTGGCCCGGCTGTCCGGCCTGGGCATCGAGGCGGGTAAGCCGTTCGACGCGCGGCGGTTCTCCGCCGAGCAACGTGCCGACATCGAGGCAGGAACCCAGGACGCACTTGCCGCCATCACGTCGTCCGCCCCGACGCTCGGCAACATCGTCGACGGGTGGATGACCCTGAGCGAGGGCATGGGTGTCTACGGCAACGCGTATCTGCGGCGTGCCGTCGTCACGCTGGTAGGGCTCGGAGCCAACCCTCCCGAAGATGCGGTGTATCCCATGCTGGTGACCGATGCCGACGGTCAACCACTGGCCGGCGAAAACGATTACGTCATCCACTTCGATGCCGGCAAGTTGCCCCCGGTGGACGCCTTCTGGTCGGTGACGATGTACGACGCCGAGGGCTATCAGGTCGCCAACGAGATCGATCGCTTCGCCATCGGCGATCGGGATGCGTTGCAGTACAACGCAGATGGGTCACTGGATCTGTGCGTGCAGCACAGCAACCCAGGCCCCGAGAAGGTGGCCAACTGGCTGCCCGCACCGCTGGGGACGTTGGGCGTCACGATGCGGCTGTACGCCCCGCGCCGTGAGGCGATCTCCGGCGCGTGGCATCCGCCGCCGGTTCGCCGGGTGTGAGTTCGGGCTAGGCGAGCAGCGCGCACCGCTGCAGCAACTCGGTCGACGGCGGCTGGTAGAAGCTCAAGACCGCATGCTCGCAGCCCAGCTCGGCGTAGTGCGGCAGCTGATCCAGTTGCGCGGCAACCTGTTCGGGGTCACGCGGGTGCAGGAAGAGCTGGACCGAACGCCGGACGTCACCCGGGTCGCGGCCGACCTCGGCGCAGGCTTCGGTGAGCCGCCCGTTGACCTCGCCCCACTGCTGGGGACCCTCATGGCTGGGCATGTTCCACTCGTCGGCGTGGCGGGCGATCACCCGCAGCATCTTGGGCTGGGAGCCGCCCACCACGATCGGCGGGTAGGGCCGCTGCAGCGGCTTGGGTTCGCAGATCGCCTCGTTCAGCGTGTAGAACCGACCCTCGAACGTCACGGTCTCTTCCGTCCAGAGCCGGCGAATCACGGTGAGTGCCTCGTCGAGCATCGCCACTCGTGTTCCCGCGCTGGGGAATTCGAGACCGAAGCCACGGTGCTCGGCTTGGTGCCAACCTGCCCCGATGCCGAAGTTCAGCCGTCCGCCGCTGATGTGGTCGACGGTGACGGCCATCTTGGCCAGGATCGCCGGATTGCGGTACGTGACGCCGGTGACCATGCACCCGATCCGTGCCTGGCCGACCACCACGGCCATCGCCGCCAGCGTCGTCCACCCCTCGTGCGTCGGCTTTCGATCCTCGATCAGCCCGTAGAAGTGGTCGTAGTTCCACACCGCGTCGAAACCCAGTGCATCCGCCGTGCGCCAGAACTGTTCGAGCTCCGGATAGCCGAACGTGGGCGCGAGTTTGGCCGAGATCTGCATACGGTGGAGCCTAGTCTCGCGCTCGATGCCCCGACGAACACGTCAAATGCGGCTACAGTGACGCAACACCTGTGCCGATCAGCTCGAAAGGCAGGACCCGAATGGCGCTCACCCGCAGGGTTTCCACGATCGTCGCCGTCGGCGTCGTCGCGGCAACGCTTTCCGTAGCGTCGGCGTGGGCCGGCGGCCCCGACGGTGCCGTCGAAGGCACCGACGACATGTCACAAGCTGTCGGCTCCGGCGTGCTCAACGGAGTACTCGCCGGGTTCTCGGCTACCGGCCCGACCAATGAGGCCGCCTCGGCGGCCGTGATCGCTGCATGCCAGCAAGCCGGTGCCCAGGAGTGCAGCCGCGACGAGGTCACCAACGACAACCTGTGCGTGGTCTCGGTGGGTGCCGACGACGGCAGCGGGATTGTGTCGGGCGGCGCCGGGCCGACGGTCGAGGCGGCGCGGGCTGATGCGTTCAAGCACTCGCAAGACGCCGATGCACCGCTCGACCCGAGCGCTCGAGTCCTCGTGTCAGCGTGCCCATGACAGCGGGTGCTCGGACTGCCACCACATACTGCGTGAAAGGAATGACGTTGTGAACGTGCGAGGAAAGATCTCCCTGTTGACCACAGCTGTGGTTGCGGCGTCACTCATTTCAGCTCCGGTGGCAGGTGCCCGGCAGACCTGTCACGACGCGGGCAGCCACGTCATGTGCGAGACCAGCGGCAGCGTGTCCATCAAGGCGGTGCCACAGACGCGCGCCCCCAACGTCAGTGAGATCACGCCGAACGGCCGGGATCGCCGTCGCGGCATCGTCTGGAGCTGGTAGCCAGAACGCATCGAGACGTGACGAGCCCGCTGGACGTCCTACCCGTCGCCGATGGCGTCGGGCTGCCATGGGATGTCGCGGTTGACGACGCTGTGGCCGCGATCGCCAGGGCACGCGAACGCTGCGGTGATACGTTCGTGGTCGAGAGTGGCGGCGACCGCTACCTTTTCACCTTCTCGCCAACCGGCGTCGAATCGTTCTACGCGCTCGTCGAGGAAGCGGCGAGCAAGGGTGTCGCGGATTTCCTCATGCTGCGGCGCAAGCTGCCCGACGAGGTGTTTGCAGGCCGGCGTCTACTGCCGAGTTCACTTTTTCGCCGCGACGACGTCACGTCATACCTCGCCAACCTCGACCGTGCCCTCGATGCTACCGAGGCCGAACTCGGCAAGAGCGGCACAGTCGACCTCTTCGCGCTGACCCGACGGCTCGGCCACCGCATGGGTTTGGCGTCGTGGGCCGGACCCGGCTGCGCCGACGCGGAAGCGTTCGAGCGGCTGGTTCGCGCGTTCGATGTGCTCGACGGTTCGGATGCGTTCGTTCACCCCGACGCGATGGCGGCCGTGGCCGCCTCTGGGATGCGTGCCGAACGAGCTGCCTTGGAGGAGGTTGCCGAGGTCATCGAAGAGTCACTGCGGCAACATGATTCGACGCCCGAGGCCGGCCAGGGGTTGTTCAGTCGAATCGTCAGTGCCTGGGCTACGGAATCGCCGGACGTCCGCAGTCGCGGTATTGCGATGGACGTCACGCTCATCCACGTTGCCTCTATGTCGAACCTGATGGCAGCACTCGGCTGGGCGCTCGTCGATCTGATCGTCCATCCCGATCAACTCCGCCTCGTCGCGGGCGGCGATCGCGACCTCGCCGCCAGCTGTGCTCTCGAAAGCACCCGGCTGGCGCAGCGCTCGATCATGGCCCGCGCCGTACTCGAAGCGGTCGCATTCGACACCGGCGCAGGTGTGGTCGACGTACCGAAGGGCTGGACCATCGCGACGCTACTACCGCTGCTGAACACATCGGCGGCTGCCGGCTTAAAGGAGTGGAATCCCAGTCGGTGGCACCGGCACCGGCTCGCCGACGCGCATGCGTTGCCGTCACCGATGCTGGTGACCGCCTTTGGGCACGGCAGGCATTCCTGTCCGGCGCAACCCTTTTCGTTGGCCGCGATGGCGATGGCGATGACCCGCCTCTTGGGTCGCTACGACATGAGGCCCGAGTGGACAAGATACCCGCGTCCGGTGCCCGCTCAGATCGGCGGCGTCGCGCGTGCCACCAATCCCTGCCCGGTCGCCTACACAACGCGCTGACCGGGCCACCAGACTGGAGGTCTCCGCCGTCGGTGACGCCGAGCTCGGTCAGACCCGCCGGCGCTCCCGCTCTGCCGCCAGTTCGTCCCTGACCACGGCCACGGCCATGCTCTGGTTGTAGCCGCGCCGGGCCAGCATGCCGACCAGCCTGCGCATCACCTTGGTGTCGTCGCCGTCGTCCAACTTCTCCCTGCGCAGCTTCTGCTCCACCAGCTCCTCCGCGCGTTGCCGTTCGGCGCCTGCGTCGATGTCGTCGAGCGCCGCAGCGATCAGCTCGTCGTCGACACCTTTTGTCCGTAGCTCAGCGGCCAAGGCGCGCTTACCTTTTCCCGCTCGCGCCCGCCGCGAACGCACCCACTGCTCGGCGAAGTCAGCGTCGTCGATCAGGCCGACAGCGGCTAGCCGATCGAGTTCGTTCGAGATGACTTCGTCGGGGTACCCCCGCTTGGCCATCTGACCGGAGAGCTCGGATCGGGTTCGCGGACGCGCGGTGAGCAGGCGCAGGCACAACGCGTGCGCCTGCTCTTCGCGGGTCTCAGAAGTCGACTGGAGCGGGGAGGACGTCATCGATGGGTCCATCGGTCACGACCGCACCGATACCGAGCTTCTCCTTGATCTTCTTCTCGACCTCGTTGCCCACATCGGGGTTCTCCAGCAGGAACTTTCGGGCGTTCTCCTTGCCCTGGCCAAGCTGCTCGCCTTCGTAGGTGAACCACGATCCGGACTTGCGGATAAAGCCATGCTCCACGCCCATATCGATGAGCGAGCCCTCGCGGCTGATGCCGTGGCCGTAGAGGATGTCGAACTCGGCCTGCTTGAACGGCGGCGACACCTTGTTCTTGACGACCTTGACGCGGGTGCGGTTGCCTACCGCGTCGGTGCCGTCCTTGAGTGTCTCGATCCGCCGCACATCCAGGCGGACTGAGGCGTAAAACTTCAACGCCTTACCGCCCGTGGTGGTTTCGGGTGAGCCGAACATCACGCCGATCTTCTCGCGCAGCTGGTTGATGAAGATCGCGGTGGTGCCCGAGTTGTTCAGCGCACCGGTCATCTTGCGCAGCGCCTGGCTCATCAGCCGGGCCTGCAGGCCGACGTGGCTGTCGCCCATCTCGCCCTCGATCTCGGCGCGGGGCACCAGGGCGGCCACCGAGTCGATGACGATGAGGTCGATGGCGCCCGATCGCACCAGCATGTCGGCGATCTCGAGCGCCTGCTCACCGGTATCGGGCTGGCTGACCAGCAGTGCGTCGGTGTCCACCCCGAGCTTCTGGGCGTAATCCGGGTCCAGCGCGTGCTCGGCGTCGATGAACGCCGCGATGCCACCGGCGGCTTGAGCATTGGCCACCGCGTGCAGTGCGACGGTGGTCTTACCCGACGATTCCGGACCGTAGATCTCGACGACGCGACCGCGCGGCAGTCCGCCGATACCGAGGGCGACGTCGAGGGCGATCGATCCGGTCGGGATGACCGAGATGGGCTGGCGCACCTCGTCGCCCAGTCGCATCACCGAGCCCTTGCCGAAGTTCTTGTCGATCTGCGCGAGTGCCAGCTCGAGGGCCTTCTCGCGATCAGGTGCCTGCGGAGCCATGGTGATACCTCTTCCGGTAGTCGTTGTTGACCGGTTCTCGGTCGGTTGGCCGTGACGTTAGGACAAGGCTCCGACAAATCGATCGAACATCGACCACGATAGCGAACAGGTGTTCGAAAGCAAGGAAGGCACGCCGTGCGTGTCGGCTACCACTGATCGCGCGCCACGTCGAAGTCCGCGCACAGCGCCCGCCACACGTCACGGGGCTCCACACCGTCCTCGATGGCCTGCGCAGCGGTCCGTCCGCCCAGCTGGGTCAGCACGTGGTCGACCACCAGCGAGCCCCCTCGAACCGGACCGAACTGCGCATCGACCAGTTCGTGGAATTCCGTCAGCCGCACGCCACCAACTTACCCAGCCACCGATTCATGGCACACCCGTACCGGATCGGCGACTCCCGCGATGCTCTCGCCGGCGCGCCGGGCCGCCTCCCGATAGCCCGGCGAGGACAGCACTTCGCCCACCTCGGCCACCAGCGCCTCGGCGGCAAGCGGCCGGATCAGGCGCGCACTGCCCTGTCGCACAACACGATTCGCCAACTCCCACTGGTCACCACCACCCGGGATCACCACCATCGGCACGCCGGCCAGCAGCGTCTTGGACAGCATGCCGTGCCCGCCGCCGCAGATCACCAGATCGGCGTGGGTCAGCAGCTCGTCCTGGCGGCCCAGCCCGACACTCGCCCACGGCAGCACCTCGAGCTCCTGGCCGCCGAGCCGGGAGATCACCACCCGCGACCCCGCGGGCAGCGTACGGCCGGGCACCAGGTGGTCCAGCACCAGCTCGGCGACGCCCCCGGCACCGGTGGTGGCGGTCGACGGCGCCACCACGATCACCGGACCCTCCCCCGGCGGAACCGGCAGCACGGCGTCGGTCGGCTCGAAATGCAGCGGCCCGACGACGACGGCCTCGGCCGGCCAGTCCGGCCTGGGCACCTCGAGGGCAGGCAGGGTGGCGATCAGCCGGCGCAGCGGTCCCGGATCGCGGGCGGGCAGCCCGATCTGCTCCCGTGCCGCCGAGCGCTGACGGTCCCCTACCTTCACCGACCGGGCCGTCAGGGCGCGCATGATCGAGTCCCGCAGCCGGCCACGGATACCGGTGCCGGGCGCCAGCCCGCTGCCCAGTGGCGGCAGGCCGCGCGACGGTAGGTACAGCGGGTGCGGGCAGAGCTCGACCCACGGGATGTCCAGTAGTTCGGCGGCCATCCCGCCGCAGGCGGTGATGACGTCGGAGACGATCAGATCGGGCGCCAGGGCGCGCAGTGCCGGGACGTTGAGCACGGCCATCCGCGCCGCGCGCTGGTGGATCTTGGCGCCGGCGTCGGTGTCATCGTCGTCGTCGTCGGGATCCAGACCGGCGAGCTCGACGGCCTCGATGCCGGCGGCACGCGCCGTGTCCAGCCATTCGGTGCCGGTCAGCAGGATCGGGTGATCCCCGGCGGCCGCCAGGCGCAGGCACAGCGCGATCGCGGGAAACGCATGGCCGGGATCCGGTCCTGCCACCACCGCGACGCGCACGGGCCTACCCTGCCACAGCGGATCCGGCCTAGGCTCGAGAGCATGACCGAGCAGATCACCAATGTGAGCTCCGATATCGACAATGCCCATACGGTCGAGGTTTTCCTGAACGCGCTGCAGGACCAGGACCTGGCCACCGCCGACCTTCAGCTGGACGACAATCTCGTCTACCAGAACGTCGGCTTCCCCACCGTCCGCGGTCGCAAGCGGACCATGAAGCTGTTCAAAGGCCTGCAGCGTCCGAGCTTCGGCTTCGAGGTCAAGATCCACCGCATCGCGGTCAACGGCCCGGTGGTGCTCACCGAGCGCACCGATGTGCTGCGGGTGGGTCCGGTGCGGTTGCAGTTCTGGGTGTGCGGCGTCTTCGAGGTCAAGGACGGCCGAATCACCTTGTGGCGGGACTACTTCGACATGTTCGACATGACCAAGGCCACTGTGCGCGGCCTCATCGGCGCGGTGGTGCCGGGCCTGCGCCCGACGCTCTAGGCCCGGCGGAGCTGGCCCAGCTCGTCGAAGGCTTGCGCCCAGCCCATCAGGCGGTCGGTCGCGCCGGCGAGTTCGTTGCGGTAGCGCTGCTGCGACATCGGCGAGCTCGACATCGCGCCGGTGTTGGCCGCAGAGACCAGTTGCGCTGCGGCGGTGACCATTTCGTTGTACTGCCGCACCCCGGTGCTGAGCTGCGCGGTGAACGCGTTGATGGTCGGCGCCAGATAGGACTGTGAATGCGGCGTCTCGATCGCGGCGCGCTCCATCGACACCACCTCGTCGGCCGTGGCCGCCATGGTCGCCGCGGTGCGATCCGCTGCTGCGACGAGTTCGCGAATCTCTTCGGGCGGCAACATGTTCCCGCGCTGCATCACGCCCAGTAGCGAGTGAAAGCCACGCTCAGAAGCCCCGAGGGCCGACATCGACGGCCGCGCCACCGAGCCGTGCGGCGGCAGCCGGCGTCCGCTGACCTGACGGGTGGGTGGCAGCGGCTCGCCCCGCAGCCAGCGGTAGCGCAGCAAGAACAGGGTGGCGGGCACCGCGGCGCCGGCGGCGATCACCCCGGTGATGATCAGCCCCCATACCGGTGTGCTCCACGTGGCGAGCAGCCCGGTCACGGCTACCCAGAACACTGTGGCGAAACTGAAGAAGATCCCCAGCCGCAACGCCCAGCGCCGCTTGCGCAGCAGCCGGGCCCGCGGATCGGAGACGGCACTGAGCTTCTGGGCCGCCACGTCGGCGTACTCGCTGACGGTGTCGATACCGCGCTGCATGACCGAACGCCATTGACGCGATACGAATCCCGGTTTGTCCGGTGTCACCGCCATCGAATGCTCGCCTCCTACTGGCCTAGTGGCTTCTCGGGCTCGGGGGTGACCGCCGGTGCGGCCGGGGTGGCCGGAGCGGCCGCGGTGCCACCGGCAGGCAGAGCGTCCCCGCGCATCGACGCGCGGATCTGCTCGAGTCGGGAATGGCCGGCCATCTGCACACTGGCCTGCTGCACTTCGAGCATGCGGCCCTGCACCGAGTTCTGCGCGAGCTCGGCAGCGCCCATCGCGTTGGCGTAGCGGCGTTCGATCTTGTCGCGAACCTCGTCGAGGCTCGGGGTGTTGCCGGGGGCGGCGATCTCGCTCATCGACCGCAGCGAGGCGCTGACCTGCTCCTGCATCTTGGCCTGCTCGAGCTGGCTGAGCAGCTTGGTGCGCTCGGCGATCTTCTGCTGCAGCACCATGGCGTTCTGCTCGACGGCCTTCTTGGCCTGGCCGGCGGCCTGCAGCGCCTGGTCGTGCAGGCTTTTGAGGTCTTCCACACTCTGCTCGGCGGTGACGAGCTGCGCCGCGAAAGCCTCGGCAGCGTTGTTGTACTCGGTGGCCTTGGCCGCATCCCCGGACGCCACCGCCTGATCGGCCAGCGTCAGCGCCTGGCGGACGTTGACCTGCAACTTCTCGATGTCGGCAAGTTGACGGTTCAAGCGCATCTCCAGCTGGCGCTGATTGCCGATGACCTGGGCGGCCTGCTGGGTCAAGCCCTGGTGCTGGCGCTGGGCATCCTCGATCGCCTGCTGGATCTGCACCTTGGGGTCGGCATATTCGTCGATCTTCGAGTTGAAGAGCGCTGTGAAGTACTTCCACGCCTTGACGAACGGATTGGCCATCAGTTGCTCCGTCTATGTATCGAGTGCCGCAGTTCGGTGGTCGTGCCCAATTTATCGGTTAACCACGCCCGGCCACACCCTTGGCTGCATGTGACGCGGTCGCGGCCGGTTCAGGGCTCAGGCCACCGCCATCGTGACGGGGTGCGGAATGACCACCTTGGTGGCGACGTCGATGCTGCCGTCCTGCGCCGGCACGGAGGTCAGCCGGGCAATCCGCTCGCGGTCGGCCATCTTGGTACCGGCATCGGTCAGCACTCGCGACAGCGGGACGTCCAAGGCGGTGCAGATCGCGCTGAGCAGCTCACTGGAGGCTTCCTTGCGGCCGCGCTCGACCTCAGAGAGGTATCCCAGGCTCACTCGGGCCGAATCGGACACCTCACGAAGGGTGCGTCCCTGCGACGTGCGAGCGTCACGCAGCACGTCGCCGATCACCTCACGCAGCAGTATCGCCATCGGGTGTCCTCCTCCAAGAGTTGCAACGAACCGTTCAACGCCGCGGACGCCCGATTTGGTTCCCAGGAACCTCAGGATCGCTCGACGAGCTGGTGCAGCCGCCCGATCGCCTGGTGGACGGCCGCCAGCCGGATGTCCCAGCGTGAGCCGGCCAGCCGCAGCTCGGCGACCTCCGTCGGCCCCGGACCGGCCAGCCCCAGGAACACGGTGCCGACCGGGTGCCCGCCGTGCGGTTCCGGGCCGGCCACCCCGGTGAGGCCGACGCCCCAGGTCGCCTGACAGCGATCACGCGCCCCTTCGGCCAGCGCGGCGGCCGTCGGAGCCGCGACGGGACCGACGTCGTCGAGCAGCTGCCGAGGCACACCTGCCAGCGTGATCTTGGTCTCGACGGTGTAGGTCACCAGCCCGCCGCTGAGCACCGCGCTGGCACCGGGCACCCCGGCCAGCGATGCCGCCAGCAGGCCGGCGGTCAGCGATTCCGCCGTCGCCACGGTCTCGCCGCGCGCGGTGAGCAGGGCGACCAGGGGGCGGGCCCCGTCATCGGCCAGCGGTTCGCTCACGGGAGTCCTTGATCGCCGAGACCACGTAGTCGGCCCCGGTGAGCACGGTCAACACGATCGCCGCCCACATGATCACCCAGGCCACGATGTGCCAGGCCGGCGCCCAGTTGTGCAGCGGCAGCACGAACAGCCCGATCGCGACGGCCTGCACCAGCGTCTTGACCTTGCCCCCGCGGCTGGCGGGGATGACCCCGCGCCGCAGCACCGCGAACCGCAGCACGGTGATGCCGAGCTCGCGAATCAGGATGACCACGGTCACCCACCACGGCAGGTCGCCGAGCATCGACAGCCCGATCAGAGCGGCGCCGATCAGCATCTTGTCGGCGATCGGGTCGGCCAGCTTGCCGAATTCGGTGACCATCCCGTAGGTCCGCGCCAGGGAACCGTCGAGCCGGTCGGTGATGACGGCCACCGCAAAGATGATGAAAGCCGTTAGGCGGCTGGCTGTTTCATGGCCGTCACCGGCGAACAGGAACAGCAGGAAGATCGGGACCAGGACCAGACGGATACCGGTCAGGAAGTTGGCTAAGTTGGCGACCCGCACGCGCGGGACCGCCGGACCGGTTTGGGGTTGTCCCGACACGGCTAACAGAATATCGGTTGGCAGCCGGGCGCCTCACGCCCGATACTCTGCACCCGTGAGCTCCGATGTCGTCGTCCGCCGCGCCCGCACCTCGGATGTCGCCGATATCAAGCGTCTGGTCGACATCTACGCGGGCCGCATCCTGCTGGAGAAGAACCTGGTCACCCTCTATGAGGCGGTCCAGGAATTCTGGGTGGCCGAGGTTGACGGCGAGGTCGTCGGATGCGGGGCACTGCACGTCCTGTGGGCCGACCTCGGCGAGGTTCGCACGGTCGCCGTCGACCCGAAGGTCAAGGGCCGCGGCATCGGCCACACGATCGTCGACCAACTCCTCAAGGTCGCGCGCGAACTGCAACTCCAGCGGCTCTTCGTGCTGACCTTCGAGACGGAGTTCTTCGCCCGGCATGGTTTCGCCGAGATCGAGGGCACCCCGGTCACCTCCGAGGTGTACGACGAGATGTGCCGGTCCTACGACATCGGTGTCGCGGAGTTCCTCGACCTGTCGTACGTCAAGCCGAACATCCTCGGCAACACCCGGATGCTGCTCAAGCTCTGACGCATTGAGTGAGCGTTGACGCCGCAGTTTGGCATGCTTTCGCAGCCTTGGGCGCTCAGTGAATGAGGTTGTGGACAGCCGACGACGGGCCCCTCGGTCAACTGGCAGCGTTGGTCGGCGTGACGCGGGTGTTCGTCGGAAGTGAAGCCCTCGCGGCTGGGCGGGTGAACCGCTACCAGCTCGCGCACACCCATCAGCGCCTCTTCCCCGACGTGTACGCCCCGCGCGGAGAGCTGACATTGCTGGACCGGACGACCGCGGCCTGGCTGTGGTCGGGGCGGCGGGCAATTGTCACCGGCCGCGCAGCAGCGGCGCTACACGGCGCTCGATGGGTTGACCCTGAAATCCCGATCGAGCTCAACTTCGCCAACAACCGCAGTCCGCGCGGGATCGTCACACGCCGCGAGACCATGCTGGCTTGCGAAGTCACCTGCCGCGGTGGCTTACCCGTCACAACGGGCCCCCGAACCGCGTTCGATCTGGCCCGCCGTGGTTCGCGCCGCCGCGAGATCGCCGACCTGGACGCGCTGGCCAACGCAACCCGCGTCAACGTCAGCGACGTCCTCACACTCGCCGACGCTCATCCACATCTGCGAGGAGTCCGACGAGTGCCGTCCATGCTGGATGCCGGCTTTCCCCAACCGACGACGCAAATTCCCGTCGCCCGACCTGGCGGCCGCTGGTACTACCTGGACATGGGTTGGCCCGACATTCTGGTGGCTGTGGAGTACGACGGCGAACATCACCGCACCAGCCGGACCGCCTACTCCATCGACGTGGAGCGCCAGGACTACCTGATGTCGCTTGGGTGGATCGTGGTGCGGGTGCTGGCTGACCACCGTCGTAACGATGTCATCAGCCGAGTGCGACGGGCGTGGGACACCCAATCACGGCGGGCCGCAAGTTGATTGAGCGCCCACGTCTCACTTACGGACGGAACATGAGACGTAAGCGCTCACTCAGCGGCTAGAAGTCCTCGTCCTCGTTGTCATCCTCGGCGCCGCCGCCGCGGATCGCCATCAACGTCGCGGCCAGTTCGTCGGGCTTGACCAGCACCTCGCGGGCTTTGGAGCCCTCCGAGGGCCCCACGATGCTGCGGGTCTCCATCAGGTCCATGAGCCGGCCGGCCTTGGCGAAGCCGACCCGCAACTTGCGCTGCAGCATCGACGTCGAGCCGAACTGCGACGACACCACGAGTTCGACGGCCTGCAGGAAGACATCCATGTCGTCGCCGATATCGGGGTCGACGTCGGTGCGTTCGCCGGTCGGCTTGGCTGCGGTGACGCCTTCGGTGTATTCGGGCTCGGCCTGGTCCTTGCAGGCCTGGACGACAGCCTGGATCTCCTCGTCACTGACGTAGGCACCCTGCAACCGCTCAGGCTTGGAGGCGCCCATCGGCAGGAACAGGCCGTCGCCCATGCCGATCAGCTTCTCGGCGCCCGGCTGGTCGAGGATGACCCGGCTGTCGGTCAGCGATGACGTCGCGAACGACAGCCGCGACGGCACGTTGGTCTTGATCAGTCCGGTGACGACGTCGACCGAGGGCCGCTGGGTGGCCAGCACCAGGTGGATGCCGGCCGCACGGGCCTTCTGCGTGATCCGCACGATCGCTTCCTCGACGTCACGCGGCGCGGTCATCATCAGGTCGGCCAGCTCGTCGACGACGGCCAGGATCAACGGGTACGGCTTGTACACCCGCTGGCTGCCCAACGGCGCGGTGATCTCCCCGGAGCGCACCTTGGCGTTGAAATCCTTGATGTGGCGCACGCGGGAGGCCTGCATGTCCTGGTAGCGCTGCTCCATCTCCTCGACCAGCCAGGCCAGCGCGGCGGCCGCCTTCTTCGGTTGCGTGATGATCGGCGTGATCAGGTGCGGGATGCCCTCGTAGGGCGTGAGTTCCACCATCTTCGGGTCGATGAGGATCATCCGCACCTCTTCGGGGGTGGCGCGGGCCAGCAGCGAGACCAGCATCGAGTTGACGAAGCTGGACTTGCCCGAGCCGGTAGAGCCGGCCACCAGCAGGTGCGGCATGTCGGCCAGGTTGGCCGAGACGAAATGGCCCTCGATGTCCTTGCCCAGCCCGATCACCAACGGGCGGTGGTCACCCCGGGTGGACGGCGCGGTGAGAACGTCTGCCAGACGGACCGTTTCGCGGTCGGTGTTCGGCACCTCGATGCCGACGGCCGACTTGCCGGGGATCGGGGCCAGGATCCGGACGCTTTCGGTGGCCACCGCGTACGCGATATTGCGTTGCAGCGCAGTGATTTTCTCGACCTTGACGCCCGGACCGAGCTCGACCTCGTAGCGGGTGACCGTCGGGCCCCTGGTGCAGCCGGTGACCGTGGCGTCGACCTTGAACTGGTGCATCACGTTCGAAATCGCGTCCACTATCTGGTCGTTGGCCGCGCTGCGCCGCTTCGGCGGGTCGCCGGCCACGAGCAGATCCAGCGACGGCAGCGTGTACGGGCCCTCGACCACGCGATCGAGGACCTTGGTCTCCTGGGTGGCGGTGTCCGGCGTGGGATCCGGCTTCGGAGTTGCCTTCTTGCGCTTGGCCTTCACCGGCTCGGGCACCGTCGGCGCATCCTCGTCGAGCGGATAGTTGTCCAGCGGCGTGCCGACTGGCCCCTCCGCGCCCGGCCATGCCGGCGCCTCGTCGGTGTACGACCGCGGATCGTCGTAATAGCCGTCGGAGAAGTCTTCCGGCTCGGCTGGGGCGACGTCCTCGGGCTCCTCGTCGTCGTAGTACTCGTCGTCGTCGTAGTGGTCGCGCGTGCTGAACATCGCGTAGAGCGTGTCCGGCACCTCGCGGATGGTCGTGCCGGTCAGCAGCAGCA
Source organism: Mycobacterium sp. (assembly GCA_021732005.1). GTDB lineage: Bacteria > Actinomycetota > Actinomycetes > Mycobacteriales > Mycobacteriaceae > Mycobacterium. Next base: position 21,165 of record JAKFVT010000041.1, read on the forward strand.
GACCGAACAGCGCGGCGATGATCAGCAATGGTGTGGCGATCCACGGGGTCAGCCCGTCGGATAGTGGTCCGCCGATGGCGAAGCCGATGAAGCCTGCTGCGCGTTGGCGCGCGGCGGGGTCCTGTGGCGCACCCGACCAGAGATGCCACAGGCCCAGTACGGGCAGGGCGACCATCGCGCACCCCAGGATCAGGCGGGGCCGCGCGTCGGGATTGGGCTCGGTGCGCATGAGAAGGACGGCGATGACGCCGATGATGATGGGCAGCAGAACGACGGCTCCGCCGACCAGCGTCCGCAGCACGGAGTCGATCCAGGCACCGACCGGCCGGGCGGCGTCGAACCACGAACTCGCCGCGATCACGACCGCGACAGCCAGCAGTCCCAGCGCGATGCCGTCACGGCGATGCCCCGGCTCGATGTCGCGGGCTCGACCGACCGATCGGGCGGTCGAGCCCGCCCCCTTGGCCAACATCAGCCAGGTCGCCCGCGCCGCGCGTCCTCCCGTCGCGGCCGCGGTGGCGACCGGCGAGGAGGTGCGCTTCTTGGCAGGCTTGCGCCGGGGGGCCGGCTTGGCCGACCGCGTCGCACCCTTTGACCTGGTCGTTCGCGCGCTTGAGCGAGCGGCCGTCTTGTTCGCCATGCGGGGAAGCCTAGTCGCATATGCCCCATCTGCACCATCCGCAACACCCGTTCCACGGCGCGTCGTTGCCAGACTGCGACCAACGCCGGCTGAGGTCGATTTCGGGCACCCCGCGCCGCTGACCGGGACCCCTTCTCGTGGCATTACAAAGCAGGGCTAACGTAAGCGCCGTCACACCTATCCCGAAGAGCTGAGGAGCCCTGCTCATGCCCGTCGTCGTCGTTGCCAGCTTCACCGTCAAGCCCGAATCCGTCGACGCCGTGCGCGAGGCCTGCAAGAAGGCCGTCGCAGAGGTCCATGGCGAGCCTGGTTGCGACCTCTACGCCGTCCACGAGGGCGACAAGACGTTCGTGTTCGTCGAGCAGTGGGCCGACGAGGACGCACTCAAGACCCACAGCACCGCGCCCGGCGTGACCGCGCTCTTCGGCGCGATCGGTGAGCACCTCGACGGCGCCCCCGACATCAAGATGCTCACCCCCATCCCGGCCGGTGACCCGGCCAAGGGCCAGGTTCGTCCCTGATCGTCATGGGTGAACTCGACGGCAAGGTCGCGCTGATCACCGGCGCGGCCCGCGGCCAGGGCCGCGCGCATGCGGTGAAGCTGGCATCGGAGGGTGCCAGCATCATCGCGGTGGACCTCTGCGACCAGATCGCCAGCGTCCCCTATCCGATGGCGACGCCGGAGGACATGGCTGCGACCGTCAAGCTCGTCGAGGACGCCGGAGCGCGGATCGTCGCCCGCGAGGCCGACGTGCGCGACCGGACGGCGCTGAAGAACGCCATGTACCAGGGCATCGAGGAACTCGGCCGGCTCGACATCGTGATCGCGAACGCCGGGATCGCCCCGATGGCCGACGACGGCGCCTGGCAGGACGTCATCGACGTCAACCTCACCGGGGTCTATCACACCGTCGACGTGGCGATGAAGCCGATCATCAAGCAGGGCGACGGCGGCGCGATCGTGCTGACCAGCTCGGTGGCCGGCCTGGTCGGCATCGGTGCGCCGGTAGCGGGATCGCTGGGCTACACCGTCGCCAAGCACGGCGTGGTCGGCCTGATGCGGGCGTATGCGAATTTCCTTGCCGCATTCAACATTCGGGTCAACTCGGTGCATCCGGCCGGGGTGAACACCCCGATGATCGACAACGAGTTCACCCGCTCCTGGCTCGAAGGCTTCGCCCAGCAGATGCAGGGCGGCCCGGACATGAGCAACGCGCTGCCGGTCCAGACGCTGGAACCTGAGGACATCGCCAACGCGGTCTACTACCTGGTGTCGGACGCGGGCCGCTATGTCACCGGCGTCACGTTGCCCGTCGACGCCGGGTTCACGAACAAGCGCTGAGGCTAGCCACGGTCGGTGATGGTGAAGATACCGTCGCGCACGACCACCTCGGCGCCGACGATGTCGTTGGTCAGTGCAGATGCCATCAGTTCCTCATCGTGGCTGCGCGCTACGGCTCGGCGGCCGTCGGCCAAATCGACCACGACGATCGCCCGCTCCGGCCGATCACCCTCGAACACAACGGTATACGCGACAACGCGGCCGGTTCCCCGCGCGTCAATGACGACTGGCAGCTGCGGTTCTTCGCCGGCGACTGCGTCTGTGACGTCGATGGTCTCGAATGTGTAGGTCGGCGCGTCGGCGGTGATCACCAGGGCCCCTTGCTTGGAGTACAGCCCACTCACACTGCTGACAAGTGCGGCGTGGGCGTCCGAGGTGGTCAATCGTTGCGCCGCCGCGGCAATGGCATGCAGGACATAGCTGTTGAGCGGACCGCCCGCAAAGGACATACCACCGGTCAGGGTCAGATCACGTCCCGCCGGCACCCGCAGCGCTTCGGCTCCGATCAACACCGGTGCGGGGAACGCCGAGTAAAGATCCAGCAGCTCGATCTCGGAAACATCACGATTCATCCGGTGCGAAATCGTGTCGCCGATGATGCGCATTGCCGCCGGCTGAGTGAGCCGGGTTCGGCCGGCCACCGGCACAACGTGATTGGACTCGACAGCCACGGCTGGGTAACACCGCGCACTGTCGGGAACGCCGAGTTCGTCGGCGTGGCGGTGGGTCGTGATGACCAACGCACACCCTTGATCGACGGTCCAGGTCGTCGCCAACAACTTGGTGTAGGGAAAAGCCAGCATCGGATTACCAGCCGACGGGTTGCGAAGCTCGTCGGGACGATAGCCTTTGGCGCGCACCGCATCAGGGTTGTTCTGAGCGACGGCGGCGAAACGTGCGTACACCCGAGCGAGTTCGTCGCGATGCTCCTCCATACCCAGGCCGTTCTGACTGCGCCAGAAGCTGTCGATCAACGCGTAGTACGCCGGAGTCGCCGAAAGCCCCGCGGCCACCTCGGCGGGATGTGACATGCTCTCGTCAAAATCCGGCGAAGTCAGCGACTCGTCGGGCACCACACCCGCCGCCTGAGCGGTGACGTGCGGGTCGTGCCCGCCGGCGACTGCCCTCACCTTTCGATAGTGCGCCTCGCCACCGATCACCAACGCCACGTGGTGAGTGCCGCTTTGGACGGCCCGGCAGGCATGGCTGACCAGCGTCTGCTGCATGACGCCGATGTGAGCGAGCACAGTGTGCGCGGCACCGGCGCCAATCCATTCGCCCACCAGACGCGCGGGATCGGCGTACCGGGTCAAGCCCGCGGTAGCACCAATCCAGTCCACGTCGGCGGCGTCCACGCCCGATGCCTTCAGCGCCCCGCGCGCGGCACTCGCCATGAGTTCGGCCGCTTCCTGACCCTCGCGAGGGTTGATGTCCCGACGACTCACCGCGTGCCAGCCGACGAGAACCGGACTCGACGGGTCGATTGTTGACACGCAAGCTGTCTATCACACGCTGGACTACGCTCGAGTGACGATGACACCCGATCTGGAGCTCACCAGCGTCCCGGCCTGGGCCGTCGAACCAACTTGTCCGACGGCCGATCTCACCGGCCGGCACTGGACGGTGCTCGCCGTCGGCACTGATGCGGCCGCCATCGCCGCACGGTGGGTTGACGAGATCCGCGCCGTCCATCCGGACGCCCGGCCCCGGGTGCATCAGGTCGCCGACGCCGATGCGGCATGTGCCGCGCTGGGCGCCGACCTGGAGGATGCCGTGGTCGGGTGGCGGCTGCTGCTGGCCGGCCCCGCGCATGCGTGTCTTCGCATCCGCGCCCACGCCTTCGAACTCGGCGCCACCGACGACGAAATCACCGTCGCCAGTACCGAAGTAGCCACCCGCAAGATCTACTGCGCGCACTGCCGGACCACCACCACGGCTGCGACGGGATTGTCCGAGGAGATCACCTGCCCCGGCTGCGCACGCCGATTGTTCGTGTACTACCACGTCTCTCGGCGGATCGGTGCCCACCTCGGATTCGCGACGACCGCCGACACCACGCCATGACCAGGTTGACGTTAGACGTCGTCGCGATCGACGACACCGTGCCCGGGATCAGAACCCTGACCCTGGCCCACGCCGACGGTGCGGCGCTGCCGTCGTTCACGCCCGGTAGCCACGTGGTGATCGAATGCGCCGGCGGCGCCAACGCCTATTCGCTGACCGGGGAGAGTGCTGCGCCCCACGAATATGTGGTGTCAGTGTTGGAATGCCCTGCGGGCCGCGGTGGTTCGCGGTGGATTCACCGCGAACTGAGCGTGGGCGACGCCGTCGTTGTGCACCCGCCGCGCAGCGCCTTCGCCCCCGTTCTGCGCGCCCGGCGACACCTGTTGATCGCCGCCGGCATCGGGATCACCCCGATGGTGTCGCATCTGCGCAGCGCACGACGCTGGGGCCGAGATGTGCTGCTGCTCTATGTCTTTCGCGAGGGCCGCGGCGCGTACGTCGACGAGATCCGGTCGTTGACGGAGAATGCCTCGTTCTTCACCGACCGGACGGCCTTCCTCGCCGAGGTGACGGCGACGCTGGCCGCCCAGCCCTTCGGCACGCACGCCTATCTCTGCGGTCCAAGCCAGTTCATCGACGACGTCGTTGCGGTCGCCACCGAGATGGGCTGGCCGCGGGGGCGCATCCATATCGAACACTTCGGCGGTGAGCTGGCACCGGGCGATCCGTTCGAGGTCGAACTGTCCTCCGATGGAAGCGTTTTCACCGTCGAGTCAGGTGTCTCACTGCTGGAGTCGTTGACCGCGCACGGACATGCCATACCCAATCTGTGCAGGCAGGGTGTCTGTGGTGAATGCCGGGTTCCGGTGCGCGAGGGGTCGGTGCTGCACCGCGACCTCTTCCTGACCGACGACGAGCGCCGCGACTCGATGATGGCCTGCGTCTCGCGCGGCTCCGGCCGGGTGGAGTTGGACCTGTGAGCAAACTGGTGTCGGCACCGGATCTGATTGCGTCCTTTCCGTTCCCGTACACGGCCGACTCCTACCGGTACAGCACCAACATCGCGCCCGCACGCACAGTGGTGAGCACCGCGACCGGACAGTGGGGCGAGCCGGTGGTGGACATCGACAGCGAGTACACCCTCGAACTCGCCGAACGCCGCCGCATCCTGGCCGCCGATCCATCCCGGCATGCGGTGTTGCCGCACATGCGAATCGCGTGCTGGGACACCATGCTGACATTGATGGCCGAGCTCGCCGGCTCGTATCCGGCGACGATGTCCCTGAGCCGCGACGGCGACACCTGGTGTTGGCGCAACGACTTGCTCGGTATCACCCAAGAATTCGTGGTCGGCGACGAATCAAGCCTGCCGTGCGATCCGCTGGCCTACATCGCCGGTCAGGTGCAGGAAGACATCGTGCTGCTCGACCAGCGCGACGACGACCTGTTCGCCGACGCCGGTGTGGTCACGTTCGCCGCGGGCTGGTCGTTCGGCTTCGACGTCGGGATGACATTCCTGGAGATCCACGGACCGGTCCCCCGGTTACGGGAGACCGGGGTGATCACCCGGGCCCGCGAGTTCCTGATGCGACTGCAGGCCGGCGGCATCTATCGCCGGACCAACTGGTCGATGACCGTCGGCAGACGGCTCGATGTGTCCACCGAAGCGTTCCCGCAGTGGCTGCCCGATCGCGCGCACCTGGACGCCCTCGACGACGACACGTTCGGCCGGCTCATCCATCTGCGGGTGGAGGTGCAGCACCTGATCCGCCTGCCCGAGTCGGGTGCGATCTGTTTTCTGATTCGCAGCTACATGCTGCCGCTGGCCGATATCGCCACCGTTGAGCAGTGGCGTGCGCGCACTGCCGCGGTGTTGGCCGAATTGCCCGACGACATGGTCGAATACAAGGGACTGGCCGCCTATCGGGACCGCGCGGTCACTTGGCTGCGCTCGCGCTGAATCCCCGGGGCCTGCACCGCGGAGAACGCGGCGGCGACGGCTAGCACGAGCATCGTCACGAGCGGCCAGATGGCCGGCGCCCCTTCGGCGATCATCCCCAGCGCGAAACCGGCGACGATCATTCCCAGGCTGATGAGGATGTGGGTGCAGCTGATCAGCACGGCCACGTCCGCATCGCCGGCGTGGTCGAAGATCCAGTCGTAGGCGGCCGGCAGCAGCGCCTGATTTGCGACCGCCGAGAGCAGCATCGCAGGCCCGAACGCCCACAGACCCGGCACGATATGCCACTGCTGCGCGGCGATACACAGGGCCGCCGCGGCCATGCTGATCAGTGCGCTGCACAGGTAGACACCGCGGGCACCGAACTTCCGGCGCACCACCCGCCACAGCGGAATCCCGACAAGCAGGCCGACACCGACGAACACCAGGAACTGGTCGACATTGAGGCCGGAGCCGAGGAGTTCGGCCGCGTAGATGGCATAGAAGGTTGGCGTCAGGATCACCGGGGTGAAGACCAGATTCGTTGTCACGAAACGCCGCAGCCACCGATTGGCCCGCAACTGCGAACGTCCCTGCCGCAACGTGTCGACCATGCGTGCCGGCCCCTTGGCCAGCTGCACCCCGGGCGTGCGCAGCGTCGCGCAGCACAGTGCGCCCACCACCATGGCCGCCACCGAGATCCAGAGCAGATCGGCGTCGTGCCATCGAGGAAAGTCGGGCAGCAGGCGTCCCGCGGTGAAGGCGGTGATCAGAACCACCAGCGCGCCACTGTATCCGGCCTGTTTCAGCATGACGTCGCCGCGTTGTTGAGCCGACAGCAGCGCCGACATCGCCATCGGCGAAACCACCTGTGAACTGCCGGTGACGATGCCGATGAGCAGACACACCAGCAGCAGCGGATACGCGAACAGCCATGGCGGCGCCAGTGCGATGTCGAGTGCGACCAGCGCGGTGAGCGCTGCTTGTGCAAAAGCGACTCCGACCAGCAACCCCGTGACCGAGTCGGTGAGACGTAACACCTTGGGGCCCAGCACCGTTCCCAGCATGGTCCCGAGGGTGAAGGCCGGTGCCAGCAGTGCCACCACCACGCCCGGACTGCCGAGCTGGTCGGCGATGTACGGGATGACCGCCGAGATGCTGCTCACCTGGACGCCCACTTTGAAGAAGGTCCCCTGGGTGAGCAACGCCCGATAGTTTCCGCCCCGCGCGGAGCGAGTCATAAGCAGCAGAGCTTATCCGCTACCGGGCGGGCCGGTCAGATTTCGATGACCGTCGGCACGATCATCGGCTGGCGGCGGTAGGTCTCCCCCACCCACTTTCCGATGGTGCGCCGCACCGCCTGCGCGATGCGCACCGAGTCGGTGACATTGTCGGCGGCAAGCTTTTCCAGCTCCGCTTCGACCTTGCGGGCAGCGGGCTCCAACGCCTTGGGGTCCTCGGAGAATCCCCGCGAATGCAGCTGCGGCGGTGCGACTGAGCGCCCGGTCTCCCGGTTCACCACCACCGTCGCGGCGATGAAGCCCGAACTCAGGATGAGACGCTCGCCTAGCGTCGCCTCACCGACATCGCCCATGATCAGGCCGTCGACGAACATCTTGCCCACCGGCACCGCGCCGGCGATCGACACCCGGCCACCGACCAGATCGACGCTGACGCCGCTCTCGGCCACCACGATGTTCTCCTCGGGCACGCCGCTGCGGGCGGCGAGCTTGGCGTTGGCGCGCAGCATCCGCCAGGTGCCGTGCACAGGCATCACGTTTCGCGGCCGTACCCCGTTGTAGAGGAACAGCAGCTCACCGGCGTAGGCGTGGCCCGAAACATGCACTCGCACTTGTTGATTGGTGACCACCCTGGCGCCGATCTTGGCCAGGTCGTCGATCACCCCGTAGACGGCCTCCTCGTTGCCGGGGATCAACGACGAGGACAGGATGATCAGGTCATCGGAGGTGACCGTGATGCTGCGGTGCTCGCCGCGCGACATCCGGGACAGCGCCGCCATCGGCTCGCCCTGCGTGCCGGTGGTGATCAGCACCACCTGCCCGGGAGTCATCTCCTCGGCCATCGCGATGTCCACGACGTCGCGATCCTCGACATGCAGGAAGCCCAATTCGCGGGCGATCGCCATATTGCGCAGCATCGAGCGGCCGACGAACGACACCCGCCGGCCCAATGCGATTGCGGCGTCTACGATCTGCTGCACGCGATCGACGTTGGAGGCGAAGCAGGCCACGATGATCCGCTGCCCTTCGGCGTTGCGCATCAGCCGGTGCAGGTTGGGACCGACCTCGCTTTCCGAGGGTCCCACGCCGGGGATCTCGGAGTTGGTCGAGTCGCACAGGAACAGGTCCACCCCGGCGTCGCCGAGGCGGGACATGCCGGGCAGGTCGGTGGGGCGGCCGTCCGGCGGCAACTGGTCGAGCTTGATGTCACCGGTGTGCAGGACGGTGCCGGCGCCGGTGTGGATGGCGATCGCGAGTGCGTCGGGGATGGAGTGGTTGACCGCGAAGTACTGACATTCGAATACCCCGTGGGTGCTGCGCTGGCCCTCGGCCACCTCGACGAAGACCGGGTTGACGCGGTGCTCGCGGCACTTGGCGGCCACCAGCGCGAGGGTGAACTTGGAGCCCACCACCGGAATGTCGCCGCGCATTTTGAGCAGGTACGGGATCGCGCCGATGTGGTCTTCATGGGCATGGGTGAGGACCAGTGCGTCGATGTCGTCGAGGCGGTCCTCGATGTGTCGCAGGTCGGGCAGGATCAGGTCGACGCCGGGTTCGTCGTGGTTGGGGAACAGCACCCCGCAGTCGACGATCAGCAGCCGGCCGAGATGCTCGAAAACGGTCATGTTGCGGCCGATTTCGTTGATGCCACCCAGCGCCGTCACGCGCAGGCCTCCCGGGGCCAGCGGCCCGGGAGGTGACAATTCCTCATTCATCGCAGGACTGCTGCTGCACGGAGTTCGGCGGCCAGTTCGTCGAGCTGCTCGGCGGTGGCCGGCACCTGCGGCAACCGCGGGTCACCGACCTCGATGCCCAGCAGATGCAGCCCGGCCTTGGCGAACGTGACCCCACCCAGACGAGTCTGCGGGGCATTCAGCGGCGCCAACGCCACAGCGATCTTGCGCGCGGTGGCGATGTCACCGGAGTTGAAGGCGCTCAGCATGTCTCGCAGCTGACTTGCCGCCACATGCCCCCACACACTGACGAAGCCGACCGCACCCATCGCCAACCACGGCAGGTTCAGCGCATCATCGCCGGAGTAGTAGGCCAGCCCGGTCTCGGCCATGATCTGCGCGCCGCCGTGCAGATCGGCCTTCGCATCCTTGACCGCCACGATGTTGGGGTGCGCCGACAGCGTGCGCATGGTGTCCCACTCGATCGGGACGACCGAGCGCGGCGGGATGTCGTACAACATCACCGGCAGGTCCGTCGCGTCGGCGACGGTGGTGAAGTGCCCGATCAGACCGGCCTGCGGCGGGCGCGAGTAGTAGGGCGTGACGACGAGCAGACCGTGCGCCCCCTCGGCGGCCGCGGCCTTGGCCAGATGCACGCTGTGCGCGGTGTCGTAGGTGCCGGCGCCGGCGACGATGCGGGCCCGGTCACCGACCGCCTCGAGCACCGCGGCAAGCAACGCTCGCTTCTCGTCGTCGGTGGTGGTCGGCGACTCCCCGGTGGTGCCGGACAGGACCAGCCCGTCGCATCCGGAGTCGACGAGGTGGGTGGCCACCCGCGCCGCGGCGACGGTGTCCACCGTGCCGTCGGGCTTGAACGGAGTCACCATTGCGGTCAGTACGGTGCCCAACTGGGCGCTGACATCGATTCCGCTGGTGCTCACGGACACCTAGATTACCCGCTCCGCTCAGACCTCTGTCGCCAGCGGGGACGTCGCGACCTCCGTGCCGTCGGCCAGTTCGGTGATCTCGAAATCGGCGAAGACGGCGGGCGCGGCGTCGCTGAGTTCCCGCAGGCAGGCAATGGCCAGGCGGCGGATCTCGACGTCAGCATGTTCACTGGCGCGCATCGCGATGAAATGCCGCCAGGCCCGATAGTTGCCGCTCACCACGATGCGGGTCTCGGTGTCGTTGGGCAGTACCGCGCGGGCCGCCTGCCTGGCTTGTTTGCGACGCAGCACCGCTGTGTTCTCGCCGGGCTCACCCGCCATGAACTTCGCTTCCAGCCGGTTCAGCAATTCGAGATAGGCCGCCCTGCTGGCGTCGGCCGCCGTCAGCAGGATCTGCTGGAGTTCCGGGTCGTCCTCCAGACCGGGCGGCACGACGACCTGGGCGTCGTTCTCGGGCACATACCGCTGAGACAGCTGGGAGTACGAGAAATGCCGGTGCCGGATCAGCTCGTGGGTGCAGGACCGGGAGATGCCCGTGACGTAGAAGGTCACCGATGCGTGCTCGAGCACCGAGAAGTGGCCGACGTCGATGATGTGCTTGAGGTATGACGCGTTCGTCGCGGTCCGGGGGTTCGGTTTGGACCAGCTCTGGTAGCAGGCGCGCCCGGCGAACTCGACGAGCGCCTGACCGCCGTCGGCGTCGGTGTCCCACGGCACGTCGGCGGGCGCCAGGAACTCCGTCTTGGCGATCAGCTGCACACGCAGCGGCGCGGTCTCGGCCACGGGCTCACCTTAGTGCGCCTCAGACCCGTCACCCGTCAGATCCCCGGCATAGCGAATCTGATTCCCACCGCTGCGCTGGCGTCGTACATGGCGGCATCGGCCCGCGCGATCAGCCACTCGATCAATTCGAGGGGTTTCGGCGCGGGCCCGCGGGTCACCGTCGACGCCCAACCCAGGCTGGCGGTCACATCCCACGACACGGCGGCGATGGTCAACAAGACGGCGAACATCAGCCACCACTGGCCGATGCCGTGCACTTGTCCGCGCGCCCCCAAGCTGTGATCGTGATTGCCCCTGATGGTAGTGATGTCGCAGGGATGCGACAGCAACTTCCCACAGGTCTCGCCGAGTGCTGCCGAAGGAGTCAGATGCCAGACGTGCGCTGGGGAAGCGACATCGACGCCGCTGGCTATGCCGGGCACCGGGGCCTGCAGTACTCCCCTCGGCCAACCACATTCGCGCAGGTGTTCGCCGACGCGCAGCGCTGGGCCGAGCGCACCTTTCTGGTGCACGGCGAGCACCGCATGACGTTCGCCGCGTTCACCGAGGCGGTGAACGCGGGAACCGCCGCCCTGCGAGATGACGGCGTCCAGCCCGGCGACCGAATCATGCTGTACGCCTACAACAGTCCGGCATGGGTTGTCGCCCTGTGGTCGGCGTGGCGCAGTGGGGCTGTTCCGGTACTGGCCAATCGATGGTGGAAGCAGACTGAGGTGGACCACGCCATCGGTCTGCTCGATCCGCATCTCGTCATCGCCGACCCGTCCTTGAAGGGCGTGGCGCCGGCGAAAACACGAGACGTCGGTGGATTCACCGAAGGCAGCCTCGCGTCCCCCGCGGTGGGCTCATCTGAGATCGAGGATCCCGACGCGACCTCGGTGATCCTGTTCACCTCGGGCAGCTCTGGGCTGCCCAAGGCGGTCGAACTGTCCCGGCGCGCCGTCATCGCCAACCAGCACAATGTGCTGGCGGTGACCAAACGCCTACCGCATCAGCTCAATCCGGATGCACCGCAGGCGGTTTCGCTGGCGAGCACCCCGATGTTCCACGTCGGCGGACTCTCCAATCTGTTGAGCAACTACCTCACCGGCGGTCGGGTTGTCATTCCCGAAGGGCGATTCGATGCCGGCCAGATACTCGGGCTGATCGAACGCGAGGGTGTGCACAGTTGGGGCGGCGTTCCGACCATGGCGATTCGGGTGCTCGAGCACCCGGACTTCGACTTGTTCGATCTGTCGACACTGCGTTCGTTCCCGCTCGGCGGGGCGGCGGTACCCACCGCCCTGCTGGACCGGATGCGGATCCGGCTGCCTCAGCTCGCCGGCCGGGGACTCGGAAACACCTGGGGCATGACCGAAGCCGGCGGATTCCTGACCGCCGCAACGGGCCGTGACCTGCAGCAGTATCCGGGTACCGTCGGGCGCCCCTACCCGGTCGTCGAGCTCGTCATCGACCGGCCGGATGCCGACGGAGTCGGAGAGATCCTGGCGCGCTCGCCAACAGTGATGAACGGCTATGTCGGCATCGACGACGGAACCGTCGACGACGACGGCTGGCTGCACACCGGCGATCTCGGCCATCTCGTGGATGGCTATCTGTTCATCGACGGTCGCGCCAAGGACATCGTCATCCGGGGTGGCGAGAACATCGGTTGCGGCCACGTGGAAGCCGCGCTGTCCACCCATCCGGCGGTTGTCGAGGTCGCCGCCATCGGACTGCCACACCCCGACCTCGGCGAGGAGCTCGCCGCCGTGGTCGTCCACCGCGAGGGCGATGCTGCGCCGACCGAGGATGAACTCCGCGCCCACGTGTCGGATGTGCTGGCGCACTTCGCGATTCCGACGCGGTGGCACATCAGCACCACTGCCCTGCCGACGCTTCCGGGCGAAAAGATCGACAAGAAGCGCCTGTCGGAACGGTTCTGATCGTCCAGGCCAGGACGGTCAGAGGGCCTTGCCCAGCGCCCCGGCCAGGTCACCGCGGGTGCCGACCGTGACGTTGCCCAACCCGAGCCAGGCCGCCATGCTGTGGAGTTCGGCAGCCAGCCTGGGCGCGACCACCGCCGGGCTCTGGTCCGGCTCGGTGAATGCTCCGACCACGTTGAGCGCGTCGTTGGCGCGTTCGGCCTTGAGGTCGACACGTCCGACGAGACGCCCGTCGAGCAGGAACGGCCACACGTAGTAGCCGAACTGCCGCTTGGGTTCAGGCGTGTAAATCTCGATACGGTAATGGAATTGGAAGATTCGCTCGAGGCGCGGGCGGAAGAAGATCAGCGGGTCGAACGGGCACAGCAGCGCCGTGCCGCGATCCACCCGTGGCACCGTCACACCCGGTGCCAGGTACGCCGGCGCTGACCAGCCGCCGACCTCGACCTCCTCGAGCGCACCCTCGGCAACCAGCGCGGCGACCGCGGGCTTGCTCTGCTTGGGACTCAGCCGGAAGTAGTCACGCAGATCGGGTTCGGTGGCCACCCCGAGAGCACCGGCGGCGCGCTCCACCAATTCCCGTACCGCCTCGTCATCGTCGACCTCGCGGGCCAGCACGTGCGACGGCAACACCTTCTCGGTGAGGTCGTAGTGCCGGGCGAACCCGATCCGCGTCGCCGTCGTCAGCGCTCCCGACGACCACAGCGCCTCGGCCACCCACTTGGTGTCGCTGCGATCCCACCACGGACCCTTGCGCCGCGCGCGTTCCCCTTCGAGGTGCGCTTCGATCTGGCCGGCCGTGCTGGGCCCGAGTTCGTTGACGGCGGCCAGAACGTTGTCGGCCAGGCGCGGGTTCTTCTTGACGATCTCCTGGCCCCAGCGGCCGTGGGCGTATTCCCGCATCCGCCAACGCATCAGCGGCCAGTCCTCGACCGCCATCAGCGCGGCCTCATGCGCCCAGTACTCGACCAGCAGCCGCGGCGCCCGGGTGCTGTGGCTCCACGCCGCGGCGTCGAGGACGCTGCGATCGTAGGGACCGAGTCTGCTGAACACCGGCGCGTAATGCGCGCGCACGGCCACCGATACCGAGTCGAGCTGCAACACCTGGATGCGTGAGATGAGCCGGCGCAGGTGCGCGCGGGTGACGGGTCCGCGCGGTTTGGGTTCGGCCAGGCCCTGAGCGGCGACGGCGATCCGGCGGGCTTGGTCGGCAGAAAGCCGGGTCATGCCCGAACGAAGGTGTGGAACCGGTAGCGCAGGCCCGAACTGCTGTCCTGCCAGTCCCCCGACGTGCCGGCCCACGATTCGTCGAGAACCGGAGCCAAGGCGTCGTCGTCTTCGAGGCGCAGGTCGATCTCCACCTCGGTCACCTCACAGCGAGTCGCCGCGGGCAGGGCGAGGTGGTAGACCTCCGATCCGCCGATCACCCAACTGTCCGGGTCCGATACCTTGTCGAGCCCGCGCACTACCGTCGCTCCCTCAGCCATGTAGTCAGCTTGCCGGGTGAGTACGACATTTTTTCGGCCCGGCAGCGGCCGCACCGAGCCGGGCAGCGATTCCCAGGTGCGCCGGCCCATCACCACGGTGTGTCCCATCGTGAGTTCCTTGAAGCGGGCCAGGTCCTCCGGAAGGCGCCAGGGAATGCCGCCGTCCCGGCCGATGACACCGGAGGTCGACTGCGCCCAGATCAGGCCCAGTCCCGTCATACGGCAACAGGCGCTTTGATCGCCGGGTGCGGGTTGTAATTGCGGATCTCGACATCGTCGTAGGTGTAGTCGAAGATCGAATCACGCTGAGCGAGAACCAATTCCGGGTATGGACGGGGGTCGCGGCTCAACTGTTCGGTGACCTGCTCGACGTGGTTGTCGTAGATGTGGCAGTCACCGCCGGTCCAGACGAACTCCCCGACGTCCAGCCCGGCCTGGGCAGCCATCATGTGGGTGAGCAGCGCATAGCTGGCGATGTTGAACGGAACCCCGAGGAACAGGTCGGCGCTGCGCTGGTAGAGCTGGCAGCTCAGCCGCCCGTCGGCGACGTAGAACTGGAACAGCGCATGGCACGGGGCCAGCGCCATCTGCGGGATCTCGCCGACGTTCCACGCCGAAACGATGATCCGGCGGCTGTCGGGGTCGGTGCGCAGCAGGTCCAGCGCGGCGCTGATCTGGTCGACGTGCTCACCTGACGGGGTCGGCCATGACCGCCACTGCACCCCGTACACGGGTCCGAGATCACCGGTGGCAGAAGCCCATTCGTCCCAGATGGTCACACCGTGCTGCTGCAGCCATTCAACGTTGGATTCGCCGCGCAGGAACCACAGCAGCTCGTAGACCACCGACTTCAGGTGCACCTTCTTGGTGGTGATCAGCGGGAAGCCGGCCGACAGGTCGTAGCGCAACTGGTGGCCGAACAGACTGCGGGTGCCGGTACCGGTGCGATCGGATTTCGGTGTGCCCTGCTCGAGCACAAGTCGCAGCAGATCCTCGTACGGCGTGGCGATCGGCACGCCGCTCAGCTTACGTCCGCAGGCAGAGAGTACAAACGAAGCCATGCCGACCATCTCTGACACCGTCACCACTGCCGATGGAACCTGTCCGGTCATCCTCGCCGTTCCCGACGGGCAGGGCCCGTGGCCCGGTGTGATCCTGTATCCCGATGCCGGCGGCACCCGCGCGACGTTTGTCGACATGGCGGTCCGGCTGGCCGACCTGGGGTACGGGGTGTTGGTGCCCGACGTGTACTACCGCAGCGGCGATTGGGCGCCGTTCAACATGGAGACCGTGTTCAGCGACAAGGCCGAGCGGCAGCGGCTGTTCTCGATGATCGGCAGCGTCACACCCGATGCGATGGCCGCCGATGCCCGGGCGTTCTTCGACTACCTGGCCGACCGCCCCGAGGTGACGGGCGAGGCATTCGGCACGACCGGCTACTGCATGGGTGGCCGCACCTCACTGATCGTCGCGGGGCGGGTACCCGAACGCGTCGCCGCGGCGATGTCGTTCCACGGCGGCGGGTTGGCCTCCGACGATCCGGACAGCCCGCATCTGCTGGCCGACCAGATCACGGCCGCGGTCTATGTCGGCGGAGCGCAAGACGACGCGTCATTCACCAAGGCCCAGGCCGACACTTTGGACGAGGCGCTGACGGCGGCCGGCGTCGACCACACCATCGAGTGGTATCCCGCCGCCCACGGCTTCGCGGTCCCCGACAACGCGCCCTACGACGAGGCCGCCGCCGGCCGGCACTGGGATGCGATGAGGGACTTCTTCGGAGCGCACCTACCCCGCTGAGTCGTCCTTGTGGCGGGCGTGGCGCAGGCTGGCCAACGCGCGGATGACGCCGCGTGACGCGTAGACCGCGACGACACCGGACAGCAGGATCAGGAAGACGAACATCACCAGCCAGTTGGTTCGGCTGTGCGGCACGTTCCACCACACGATGGTGAACAGCACCGCGCAGACGAAGACCACGATGTCGCGCCAGTTGCCCTTGTACGACGTGGCGATCTCGCGCAGCTCGCGGCTTTTCTCGGTGGCATCGATGAGGTCGACGATCCGCTCGTTGATGCTCTGGCGCAGCCTGGCGCGCAGCTCGACGTTCTCCTCGGGCAGCTGCTCGAGTAACTCGAGGTCGGCCCTGATGGCACCGCGGACGTCGGGCCCTCGGAGGTTGCCTGCGGCGACGCCCAGCAGCGCCCCACCGGCGATCGGCGCGGCTCCCAGAGCGATTTCAGCGATTCCCGGCATGCACAAGACCGTAGGGCCGGCCGGCCTGCCGGTCCAGAAAAGCCGTCACATCGTGTGACTCGGCTCAAGTCGAGGCTGGTCGCGGACGTGTAGCAATCGGCGAGGCCGCTGGTCCGATGACGTAGTTTGATACGGCGAGCAACGCAAAAACGGAAGGTCGAGACCGATCCCAGCCACACGTCAGCAGAGTGACAACGCCAGGCGCCGGATCGAACGTCGCGCAGCAGATCGCCGGGCGTCCAACGAACGCTGGCGCAGCATCCTTCTCGGCGCCACCGAGGTTTTCCGGCGTGAGGGGTTTTCCCGTGCCCGGCTCGAAGACGTGGCTGCCGAAGTCGGCATCAATCGGGCGTCGCTCTACTACTACGTCGGAACCAAGGAAGAGTTGCTGCTCGCCCTCATCGAGGAGCCGGCCCGCGAAATGACGCGGCACTGCCGTGCCGCACTGGAATCCGACGAGCCGGCCGACGTCAAACTTCGCGCCGCACTGCACTCCTACGTCGACGACCTGCAGAACCACCCTGAGCTGTTCCTGCTGTTCAGCGAGAGCCAGCAGATCGCCGCGATCCCCGATGCCCAGGGCATCGCCACCAACGCCGAGGATTACACCCGCACCCTGCTCGCGATCGTCGAGGAGGGCGTCGGCGCCGGGGTTTTCCGCGACGACCTGGAGCCGCGGCTGGTGACGCACGGAATCCTCGGCATGCACAACTGGATCCATCGGTGGTACGCGCCCAGCGGGCGGTGCTCGCTGACCGAGATCGGCGAGGTCTTCGCCGAGATGATCCTTTCCGGTCTGCGGCCCTGACCAGGCGCGGATAGCGCACGCAACCGCCGATTCGTCACTAGTATTCATGGACACTGCCCTCGGGGGGTCTGGCCATGCATTTCGACGTCAACCTGCGATGTCCTCACGGCGCCGTGCGATCGGCGGCCCCGTCCGAGGTGTCGTTCCGGCCGTGACGACTCCGGTTCTGGATCTCGGCGGCCGTGTCGTCGACCGCCGGAACGAGCTCGCCGATCTCCGAGCCGCGGTCGACGCGGCGGGACGTACCGGCGGGGCGTGTCTGCTGCTGAGCGGCGCGCCGGGCGTCGGCAAGTCGACGCTCATCCACGCTTTCGGCATCGAGGCATCCCGGGGTGGGTGTGTATTCGGCTACGGGAGATGCCGGGCTGACGCACCGGCGCCGTATTCGGCGTTGTCCGTAGCACTGGGCTCGATCGTGCGCACCATGCAGGCCACCGGCCCGGCCGAACGCACCCGGTGGCAAGCCGAACTCGTCGCCGAGATGTCGGGGTTCGCGGGCATTCTCGCCGAACTCGTACCCGAATTGGCCTCGCTGCTAGGCGAATTCGCGGATCCGGCCGAACTCGACGCCGCGGACTCTCGACACCAGCTGCACCGCGCCATCATCCGGCTGCTAGCTGCCACCGCGTCGTATCGACCGGTGGTGCTGGCGATCGACGACCTTCAGTGGGCCGACCGGGACACGCTACTGCTGTTGGCTGAACTGTTGACGGTGTCGCTGCGCAACGTCCTGGTTCTCGGCGCCCACCGGCAGGGCGAGTTCGATCCGGCCGGGGTCGCCCTCAAATTGGATAGCCTGCAGGCTATCCAGCTCGAACCTCTGGCCCTCAGCGATATCGAAGAGCTGCTGGCCGATGTGTGCGGCCGCAGTGTGGACATGGGCGACGTGGCCGCCGAGTTTCATCATCGGACAGGCGGCAACCCGCTGCATGTCCGGCAACTGTTCTACCGGGCCCAACGCGAAGGCGCGCTGGTCCCGGTCGGCCCGGGTGGCCACCCGAGCTGGGACCTGCGCGTACTCACCTCGATCGAGGTGTCCGCCACCACCGCTGAGTTCCTGGGCCGCTACCTCGACCAGCTTCGCCCGTCGGACCGGGAGGTCTTGAGTTCACTCGCGTGCATCGGGGGCGAATTCGACCTGGAGGACGCCACCGCCGCGGCCGCACAGTCGCCCGATGTGGTGGCCCGCGCATTATGGGAATGCCTCGAACTCCGGCTGGTCGAGGCGCTCGACGCAGGCGGACAACGGATCACCAACGCGATCAGCCACGACGCCCGCTACCGGTTCAGCCACGATCGCGTCGCCGAAGCCGCCCGCGCGGAGCTGTCGGCCGACGATATGCGTGCCATCCATTTGCGTTTAGGGCGACGGCTGATCACGCTCGGCGATGACCGAGTCTTCGAGGCGGCGCGCCATGTCGGCATCGCCGGCCTCGAGTCGGCGACCGAGACCGAGCGCAGGAGCTTCGTCGAGGTCGTGCGTCGAGCGGCTCGAAAAGCTCGGGCGCAGGCCTCATTTCCGCTGGCGCTCGGTTATTGCCGCAGTGCGCTGGACTTGTTGGGCGCACAACGCTGGAGCACCGACTTTGCACTGACCCGCGAGCTGCAACTCGCTGCCGCCGACGCCGCATTGCTCGTCGGTGATGTGATGACACTCAACGCGTTACTCGACGAGGCCGAACAGTTCCTGCACCAGCCGCCGGACCGGGCGCGTATCGCGTACCTCCGCCTCAAGGGCTGCGTCACCGAGAATCGTCTGCAGGATGCGCTCGAGATCGGGCTTCAGGCTCTCGCGCAACTCGGCGAACCGGTGGCGACCGACGCGGGCAAACCACGCATGGGCAATGCGATCGTCCGGATGAAACTGGCGATGCGACGTTGGAGCAACGAACGCCTGTTGGCGCTGCCGCACTGCGATGACGAGCGGGTCGTCGCGCTTCATCCGATCCTCGCCGAGCTGTGCAACATGGCGGTCCTCATTCGGCCGAACATCTTGCCGTTATTGGTCCGAAAACAACTCGATCTCACCCTGGCCCACGGCCATACGCCCTCCTCGCCAGTGGTCATCACCGGGTACGGCATCGTGCTGGTGTTGCTCGGCGACCACGCGGGCGCCCAGCGCTTCGGCGAGGTGGGCCGGGCACTCGCGGCGCGACCAGAATTCCGTGAGGCCCGTCCGCAGACCGTGTTCATGTATCTGGACTACATCAATCACTGGCGCCACCCCATCCGCGACGGCGTGGCGGAGCTTCGCAGTGCGGTGGATGCTGCACTCGACCAAGGCGACCAGGAGAACGCCGGTTTCCTGGTCGCGGTCCTGCTCTCGCAGTCGTTCTGGCTTGGTCGTCCGTTGGCCGAGATCGACGCCCTCGCCAGATCCCTTATCCCGCAAATCCGTTCTCAGCCGGTGCCCAGCGCCCTCTGTCAGGCCGTGCAGCAACTGTGCCTCAACCTGATGGGGCGCAGCGCCGACCCACTCCTGCTCGCCGGCGAGAGCGGGTACGACGAGCGAGATGTGCTTCCAGCGGCTCGCCGCGAGGGCGATGCCGTGGCCCTCGCCGCAGCCGCGGCCATGAAGCAGGGGCTGCATTTCTGGTGTGGTGACTACGCCGGCGCGGCCGCCGCCACGCATGAGGCGATCGAGCACATCGACGGGTTGGCCGGGGTGCCGGCCTCACAGCTTGTGTACCTACTCGGCGCGCTTGGCATGATCCACAGCGCGCCAAAGGATTCCGCGACCGTCCGCTTTGTCCGCCAGGCTCTGGCGTTGCACCGCAAATGGGCGGCGGGCGCACCGGACAACTATGCGGCGCCCTATGCCCTCATTCAGGGGGCGTGGGCGCGAGCCCGCGGCCAGAACACCAAGGCCGATCGCTTACTTCACCAGGCGATCGGGCTCGCCGAGGAGAACCAGCTTCCGATCGTGAGCGCATACACCCACGAGGAGGTCGCCGTCCTCTACGCCGACACCGGGCGGGCGACGCTCGGTGAGCACATGCTGCGCAGGGCCTACCAGCGATGGCAGAACTTGGGGTTCGTAGTGCGCGCCGACAGGCTGGCACGGGAGCACCCCTGGCTGCTGCGGCGCGATCTGTCGGGTTCGGGCGGTATCGACCCGGTCGGGGCGCACCAGCTACTCCACTCCCTGTCCGCCGCGCGGACCGCGGACACTCTGGCCAACATCGTTCTGGGGTCGGTGTCGGACACCACCGGTGCGGATCGGGTCCTGTTCCTCACCGGCGAGCCCGAACACCTGGAAGTTCGCGCCATCAACGACCGTGGCGCCATCTCGATCGTGGACGGCCCGTGGACCGAAGTTTCCTACGACCCGGCGATCGTGCGTCGAGTGATCGACAATGGATCACCCGTGATCGTTGCCGCTGATCGCGCAGCAACGACCCCTTCGGTCCTAGCATCCCCGATCCGATTGCACGACAACATAATCGGTGTGATCTACGCCGAGAAGGGCGAATCTGGAGGAGTTTTCAGCGGCGACCACGAGCAGGCGGTCGTTTTCTTGTGCGCGCAAGCAGCGGCTCCCCTCTGGAACTTTCAACTCGAGGCACGACTTCGGGCCGCCGACGAGTACCGGCAGTCGCTGATGGACGTCCAGTCGCGATTCGTGCCGAACGAACTCCTGCGCATCCTCGACATCGACGACCTCCGGCGCGTCCGCAGCGGCTACCGGGTCGAACGCGAAATGACGGTGCTCATCAGCGATATCCGTAGTTACACCACGATGATCGAGGATATGAACGTCGGCGAGGCGGGCAACCTGGCGACGGACTTTCTGCGAGCCATGGAATTGCCGATCATCAGCTACAACGGCATGATCCAAGACATGCGCGGCGACGAGATCGTCGCCGTCTTCGATTCCGAGCCCGACGCGGTGCGCGCGGGGTTGGGCATGCTGCGCTCCTTGCACGATCACAACCAAGAGCGCAAAGCACTCGGCTCGCAGGAGCTGCGGGCCGGCATCGGGATCACCACCGGCACGGTGGGGGTCGGCCTGGTTGGTGGAGTCAATCGCATGGTTCTCACCATCATCGGTGACTCAGTTAACCTCGCTGCGCGTATCGAGAGCACCAACAAGCGTTACGGCTCGGCGTTGCTGATCTCCGATCAGACCCATGCGCGAATTGCCCACTTGGCGGAGTTCGACGTCCGCCGTATGGAACGGGTCAAGGTGGTCAACCGCCGCCAGCAGGTGACGATTTATGAAGTCTACGAATCGGATTCGGCTGCACTGCGAGAGGCGAAGCGTGCGGCACAGCCCGCCTTCGACGAAGCCTTCGCCCTGTTCGACGCGGGCGACGTCGAGAAGGCCCGCGCCGCGTTCGAACGCTGCCGAAAGTTGCTGCCCGACGATCCTGTTGCGCCGTTGCACTTGGCTCACTGTGATGCGATGACGCGTGGCGAAATGGACCCCGGCCAAGAAATCGTTCTCCTGAGCAAGTAGTTCACTACTCCATTTTCAGAATTCGGTGAATTAATTGCGTGCGCGTCGATTTCCTCTGCCATGATCGAGGCGAAATATCTACGACTTGTCGGGGGTCCGTAGTCATGTATCTGAGTGCAGAGCGGTTTGCCTTGGCCAACCAGGCGGTTCGCGACACTTTCGCGCAGTGCAGCATTGTCTGGCAGGCCATCCCACACTGGGACGTCGGAGACCCGGGCCAGATCAAAGTCGCGAACGGCAAATACGCGCCCCCCGGCTTCAAAAATCTGAAGTTGAGACAAAAAACGTTTCAAGTCACTCTTGCCCAGGCGAATGGGCCAACGCCGGATGCGCTGCTCACCGAAGTCATGGCCAGGACGAAGGTGCTCGCAAGGCAATTCGACAACGACATATTGCCGAAGCTCTACAACAACGCCACCCTGAGCGAGTGGACAGACAACACTCCGGCTGACCTCATGACGAAGCTGATCATCGCCCGCGCGCACGTCGAGAATGGCGGATATCGGGCGCCGTCGTGTCTTATCACGAATACCGTGGGGCTGACCAACCTCAGCCAGTTCTCCAGCGGGACATCAATTCTGGATTCGCTGCTCACAGCTGCGAACGTCAATGCACTGCACCGAACCTCGAGGCTCGACGGGGGCGACACCGACACCCGCATCGTCGTTCTGGGGCGGCGGCGCCGGATCGCCCAGGGCGCAGCGCCAGACGCGTCGCCCGGTGAAGAGCCGGTGGACATCGCGGTCAGTCTTGCGCCCAGTCTCGAAATCGACGGCGAGACCGCTTTGGGCAATATTCGGCTCACCGCACGGATCCGGTACGCGTTGAGGATCACGGATGACCTCGGCCTCGCCGGCATCTACCACTGAGCCATCTGCGCGCGGCCCGAAGCCGTTGGTGGCCCGGCCGCTCGACGATTACCTCGCACTGTGCAAAGAGGCCTGTGACGGTGAGATCGCGCGCCTGTACGGTCCTGGTGAGCGTGATCACGGTGGCCTCTACGACCTGATCCTCGACTATCCGCTGCGTGGCGGAAAGGCGCTGCGGCCGGCGCTGAGCATCGCGACATGCCTCGGGCTCGGTGGCCATCTCGAGGCAGTGCTACCCACGGCGGCCACCCTGGAGCTGTACCACAACGCGTTTCTGATCCACGACGATATCGAGGACGAATCCTGGTGGCGGCGCGGCAAACCCACGCTGCACATCGACCACGGTGTCCCGATCGCCATCAACGTCGGCGACGCCATGCTCTCGCTGTCACTGCAGCCGCTGCTCGACAACGTCGAGCGAGTGGGACTCGGACCAGCACTGCGCATCCTGCGAGCCGTCGCCAAAATGACCCGGCTGACCGTCGACGGCCAAGCTCTGGAACTCGACTGGGTGCGGTCCAACAGCTGGCGCCTCGACGATGCCGACTACCTGAAGATGGTGGAACTGAAAACCAGTTGGTACACCTTCATCACACCCTTGCAAGCGGGCGCTATCGCGGCCGGGGTGGGGCCCGAGCGGATGGAGCCGTTGGAGTCCTTCGGACGGCATCTCGGCGCGGCCTTCCAAATCACGGACGACTTGCTCAATCTGCGGGGTGACCCGCAGGAATACGGCAAGGAGATCGGCGGGGATCTGTGGGAGGGCAAACGAACCCTGATGCTCCTGTACACCTTGCGGCATGCCGAGCCGAAGGATCAGGCTCGCGTCCTGGCAGTTTTGGCCAAGCGCCGCCCGAGTCCTGACGGCGAGGAACTGACCGACTTGCTCGATCGACTCGCAGCACAAGGCGAACTGTCGCAGTCGGGGCGCGCCGAGCTCGGAGCTCGCCTGCAGAGCCGCCAGCCCTCGGAGAGCAAGAGCATCAGTGACATTCGCTGGCTGTTCGAATTGATGCACAACGTCGGATCCCTGAGGCATGCGCGTGATGTCGCCGCGATACATGCCCAGCGGGCGGCAGCGGTGCTGGCAACTCTCGAATGGTTCCCGCACAGCCGCCACCGCGACATGCTGGCTGATCTCGTCGACTACGTGCATGGGCGCACACGATGAGCCCCGAAGAGATGGCCGGGATGCTTGCGGAACTCGAGCGAGTTCGTGAGCTCACCCTCGACCTCATCGAGCGAGAAACACCGCACCTGCAACCAGCCCCACCCCACGAGGCCGACGCGACGGAGCGGGCCATGTTCGACCTGCTGATGAGAGCGCGCCGCGCGGTCCTCGGCAACCCCGGCGCCGCCCGGCGGTTGCATGACCTTCTCGTTGCCGAGGGACGCCGCTATGCCGACACCCCCCGCGGAGGGCGACTGCGCGATGGACTGGCGGCGTCCGAATCGGTGGAGAACCTCCGCCGGGTCTGGGAGATGGTGAGCCTCAACGCTCTCGGCGGCCCCGCCGCGCCCAGCGGAACCCCGGACGCCTGGGCCGATCTGCTGGTCGACGCTCTCGTCGGGCAGGGCCTCGACGAGAGCACCCTGGCGCGGCTGCGGCCCGAGGGGTTCACATGACACTCACCGATCCGCGTGAAGCGCTTGCCGACAACAGCGATTTCATCGGCTACCTGGTCGGTCTCGCCGCCCTGGCCGACATGGTTCGCGCTCTGGCCTCCGACACCGATCATCGCGTCGAGCCGGTACGGGACTGCGATGACTTCCGATATGCCCTGCTCGGGCTCGCCAGCATAGGCGCGGCCGTCGAACGGATGGCCAAATGCGTTACCCAACAGCCTGATATGACTGTCATGCCGGACTCGGCCGCCGCATCAAGGTTTCTGCGATGAGCACCGCGCTCGCGCGCAGCGACTTCCTGCGAACCCCGGTCCTGGCCGCCGCCCGACCGGCGGGCTTCAAGGAGTGGCACCACTTCGTGATCCACGGTCACGGTGTGCGAGTCTTGATCAACTTCAGCCTCAACAACCAAGTCTTCGGGGCGGACGAAGTCCGGCCGGCACCCCGCGTCATCGTGATCGCACACGACGAGAACTGGACCGGTGCCATTGAGCGGTTCAACGGGGACGCGATCGAGGTCTCGGCCGATCTCGGCAACCTGGCGATCGGCAACAACCGGATGACCGTACAGGCCGACGGCTACCGCCTGTCAATAGATCTGCCCGACAATGATATTCAGGGCGAGCTACATTTCGTTCCGACCAGCCGACCATTCGTGGTTCGCAACGAACCGGCGGGTGAGGGCCGGATCAGCTGGCTGTTCGTGCCACGACTGCGCGCGCAGGGTTGGCTGCACATCGGCGGCCAGCATCACCGATTCGACGACGACCTGGCCTATCACGACCACAACTGGGGCCGATTCCGGTGGGGCGACGACTTCGGCTGGACCTGGGGAACCATCTTGCCCACTGCCCCCGAAGACCCGTGGTCGATGGTGTTCGTCGAGATAACCGACCGGAACTGGCTGCGGTCGGTATCGCGATCGCTCTACGTCTGGCGCCACGACGAACCCGCCGCGATATTCCGGCATGCGGCAGTACAGGCACGCTCAGACGGCAGGCTCACCCGCGCGGCCGATTGCACGTTGCCCCCTCCGATGCGCCTACTGCTCGACGGCGAGATACCCGGTGTGCCAGAGCGGGTAACGGTCACCGCGGCACGTGCGGGCGATTCAGTACATGCCGAGTTCGATTCGCGTTCCTATGCTCGCCTGGCGCAACCGAGCGAAACCCGCCTCGATCGATCGACCGTGCTTTGTGAAACAGACGGGACGGTTCGGGTGAACGGCACGATCAAGGGCGAGGACTTCAAGTTCGTCGGTACCGGTGTATTCGAGTTCCTCTATGGCTGAACAGGTGTCGTCGCTATTCCGGCGGTCAGTCGAGCATCTCGAGGACGATGTGCCCTCCAGTTACCGGTTGCTGGTTGCCGAAATCGGCCTGCTGGTCGTCGAACTCGACGTCGGCGACGACGTGTTTTCGGTCCACGCCACAGGTGATCGACTCCAGGTGTCGAGCGGCCCTGCGCAGACGGCCAGGGTCCGGATCGAAACATCACGAGCCGCCATTCTCGATCTGATCGACGCCAAAGTCGGACTCGACGAGGCCGTGGAGACCGGCACGGTGTCGATACGCGGTTCCCTCGATGACGTTCAGCGCGCACACGACACACTGCTGGCCTACATACACGGCGCGGTCCGGGCGGCCTCGGTACCCACGCTGCTGTCCCAACTCCGGGCGGGTGCACCATGACCGACCACGGCATAACGACACCGGCGTCCTGCAAGCGCCGTCCCACCGTAGCGGTGGTCGGCGCCGGCATTGCGGGGTTGACCGCCGCTCAGGAACTCGCCGAGCGAGGATTCGTCGTCACGGTGTATGAGGCAGAACACGACGAACGAAATGGGTTGGGCCCCAAACTTGCCGGGGCGTACCCACCTGTCAAGCTCGGCGGTCTCGCCGCGTCTCAATATTCGACGGTGGGCACACACAATGGCAGCCAAGCCGAGCTGCGACCCTTCCCCGGGCGCCGGGGCCACCCGCCTGCGCCCGGGCGGGCGGTAGCAGGCGAGCACGGCTTTCGGTTCTTCCCCGCGTATTACTTGCATATCTGGGACATGTTCCAGCGCATACCCGTATACCAGAACACCCATCGAGCCGACGGCACGTCACACTGGACGCCGACCTCGCGTACCGTCTACGACAACGTCCGCCGGGTGGTCACCCAGGGTGCCACCGCCGACGGTGAGCCGTCGCTGATCTTTCCGCGCGAACTTCCGCGCAGCCCCGCCGAATTCCTCAGTGTTCTCTCGCAACTCACGACTTTTGGGTTCGCTCCGACCGACATAGCAACCTACGAGAGCAGACTGCTTCGCTACCTTGTGACCAGCCCGTTGCGCCGCAGGTTCGAATTGCAGAACGTCTCGGCATACGACTTCTTCGTCGGACACGACCCCCAGACCGGAACGGACAAATACTCCTACACCGCACAGTGCGACAAGCTATTGCGCCAGATGCCGAGGGTTTTGGTCGCCCTCGACTCACGGTGGGGTGACGCGCGCACGAATCTCAGCACGAATCTCCAGCTGTACCTGAGCATGGACCGCCGCGACAACAAGGCCGACGGCGTGCTCAACGGCCCCACCACCGAATCGTGGTTCGACCATTGGTACCACCACCTCGTCGCGCTCGGGGTCCGCTTCGTCCGCACGGCGGCGACCCGGCTTGACCCGCCGGCACCAGAGCCACAGCAGCCACCGCATCTGCGGCCACGTGCGCAGATCACGTTCGCCGACGGTACCCGGGTGACCGCGGACTACACGGTCGTCGCCGTCGATGCCCCCGCGGCCGAATACCTCGCGACCGCATTGCACGCCGCGGGGACCGGCGGCACCGCGGCCAAACTCGAGGGTTTCACGACAACCGCTCCCCCACCCGACGGCCCGCTGCAACCTTCCGCTACCCGACCCACACAGTGGCGGGATCCCTACTCGATGGACGAACTGGGTCGAGTGCCGTGGGATCGCTTCCAAACCCTCTGTGGGATCCAGTATTACTTCGATACGGAGTTTCAACTGGTTCGAGGGCACATGCTGTATGTCGGCAGCGAATGGGCGCTGTCGTCGGTCAACCAGACCGGATTGTGGGAGAAGCGTCCGATTCTGGACCGCGACGGACACGTCTCGGTGCTGTCGGTAGACATCGGCGATTTCAATACCGCCTCTCCGCACGTTCTCGACGAGTCCGGCCGACCCAAGGCGGCGCGCGACTGCACGCCCGATGAGATTGCCGCGGAAGTGTGGCGCCAGATAACCACCGCACTGGCCGGCGATTCAGGATCAGGCGGACAAGGGGTCGTACCGAGCCCGATGTGGTACGCACTCGATCGCGGTCTCGTCATGGCGGGTGGACCCGGTCAGGGCCAGGGCCGGGTGGTCCGCAACAAGACACCGTACCTCGTACCCATCGTGGGAGATTGGGGCAATCGTCCTGGTACCGAGCCGTGGAATCCGCACGGGACGTCATGGAGTTTCATCCCGCCGGAGGACGTGTGGCTCGAAAACCTCGAGCAGGCCAACGTTTGGCAAGCGCGTCACGGCGGCTACCAAGTGCACAACAATTCGGTGGTCTTCGCCGGCACATGGAACAAGACGTTCACTCGGTTGACGTCGATGGAGGCCGCGTGCGAGTCGGGCCGCCACGCGGTCAATGCCATTCTCGACCACTACATCTGGGTTGAATCGGGCGGCGTCGACCGTCGGGAGAAGAGCCCGCCGCTGAAGTGGGTGTTCCCGTACGGCTTCCTCGATCAAAGCCTGTCAAGTCCGATCCGGATGCCGACACCGGCTGGTGATTACTGCTATGTGTTCGACATCGAGAACCGGGAGCCGGCCGACACCCGCCCCCTCCGCAATATCGATTCAGACTTTTGCGAGCGGTCACTGCCGCACCCCCTGGACATCGTGGCTCCGTACCCGCTCGGCGTCTCAGCCCTTCCGACCGCACCAGCAGGAGGTTAAACAATGTTCACACCGTCGCCGGATTACCTGCAGCAGCTGTTCGCCTATCTCCAAGCGGGACAACAGCTTCTGCAGCAGTGGGCCACCATGGCCGGAGGACCCCAACTTCCCGCGAATCCGTTCACGCCGCCGCCATCGACGGCGGCTGGACATCCCATGCCCACCATGCCGTTGCCGGCACAACCCGCGCCTTCCGCGCCGGACTACGCACAACAGCTGTTCGGCTACCTCCAGGCGTGGCGGCAGTATCTCGAGCAGATGGCGCCCACACCACCGGCGCCCGCCCAGTCCTCCCCCGCGGCACCGCACTTCGGCGCTCCGCTGCAGTCCACTCCCCACCCTCATCACGATGACGGGCCAGACATCCCGACCAAGCCCGACAACAACGGGAGCAAGAGCAATGTGTTGAAGAACCAGAATTCGGGGCCGACGCCGCCACCGGAGGTGGTGCCGGTCGGACCCGCCTTTCGAAATTCAACGCAAGTACCCGATTCGAAGCGGCTGGAGATACTGATCCCGCCCTTCCTGGACACCGGAAACCAGATCGACCGTCTCGGCCAGGGGATCGTCGCGGAGAGCCCCCGCACGTCGTCCGTACAGGCGGCAGCCGTCCCTCAGACCTTGAACGTCGCCGCCTCGCGAGCAGCGTCGGCATTCACCAGCTCAACGAAGCGCCTAGACCCCGACTCCGTGCAACCGATCGTCGCCAAATCGCTCTTCTCTCAAGCAAGCTTCGAAACACCCTCCGGCTAAAAGGTATTCACTCCATCAGCCCAGCCGCGACCGTCGCGCCGAGATTCCAGCACGCCTCGAGGGCATCCTTGGTCGGCTTACCGGACACGATGACCGTCTCGGCCGCCCGCACCCAGCCCAACCCGGCGGTGATGCCGTCGATGGCGCGCTCAGCCCCCTCGGCGCCCTCGTTAGCGTGCAGGTAGAGGCCGAACGGGCGACCTCGCGTCGCATCCAGGATCTGGTAATAGGACTGGTCGAACGCGTGTTTCAGCGCGCCGCTGATGTAGCCGAGATTGGCGGGGCTGCCCAGCAGGTAGCCGTCCGCCTCCAGCATGTCGGCTGCCGAGCACGTCAGTGCCGGCCTGCGAATCACCTCGACCCCGTCGATCTCGGGGTCGGTCGCGCCGGCCAACACCGCCTCGAACATCTCCTGGCAGTGCGGCGACGGCGTGTGATGCACGAGCAGTAGGCGCTTCATGTCAATGACTCCGCCTGCATGGCAACGGCTTTGCGCATCGTCTCACGGGCTCGGCCGCGATCGCCGGCATAGTCGTAGGCCCGCGCCAACCGGTACCAACGCTGCCAGTTGTCCGGATCGGCTTCCAGTTCGGCCCGCACCGTGTCGAACAGCGCGTCCGCGGCGTCGCGCTCGATACGTCCCGACGGCGTCCGGGGCAGCTGGCTCACATCGAGTTCCATCCCGGCATCGACCGCCAGCCGCGCCAGCCGCTGATGGGCGAACCCGGCGCGCAACGTCGCCACCATCGCCCACACGCCGACCACCGGAAGGATGAGCACCCCGATGCCGAGCGCGACCGCGACAGGAGTTCCGATGCCGATCAGAGTGATCCCCGTTCGGCCCAGCAGCAGAAAGTAGACCACCAGGGCCGCACACATGAGGCCGATCAGGAGCTGGACGCGCAGGGCGGAGTTCACAGGTCGAGCAGCGGTTCGATTCCGATGGTGAGGCCGGGCCGGTTGGCGACCTGGCGGACCGCGAGCAGCACACCGGGCACGAACGAGGTGCGGTCCAGGCTGTCGTGCCGGATGGTCAGCGTCTCCCCGAGGGTGCCGAACAGCACCTCCTGATGCGCGACCAGCCCGGTCAGCCGGATGGAGTGCACCGGCACGCCGTCGACATCGGCTCCGCGAGCTCCTTCCAAGCCGGTACTGGTGGCATCGGGGTTGGGCGGCAACCCTTTTCGCGCTCCGGCGATCAACCGGGCGGTGCGGGTCGCAGTGCCGGAGGGGGCGTCGGCTTTGTGCGGGTGGTGCAACTCGATCACTTCCACGGATTCGAAGTAGGGCGCGGCCTTCTGCGCGAAGTGCATCGACAGCACGGCGCCGATCGCGAAGTTGGGGGCGATCAGAACAGCGGACTCCGGGTGGTCGGCCAACCAGGAACGGACGGTGTCGAGGCGCTCGTCGGTGAAGCCGGTGGTGCCGACGACGGCATGGATCCCGTTGTCGATGAGGAACTTCAGGTTGTCCATCACCACGTCGGGATGGGTGAAGTCGATGACCACCTCGGTGTCGCTGTCGGTCAACAGCGACAGCGCATCACCGGCGTCGACTTCGGCGCTCAGCGTCAGGTCGTCGGCCGCACGGACGGCGTCGCACATCGTGGTTCCGACTTTGCCTCTGGCTCCCAGGACCGCAACTCGCATACCTGCAGCCTATCGAGGCACCGCCACCCTCATCCCAATGCACCAATCACCGTCCACCGTGGGTTGCTAGGACCTACCATTTCCCTGGGGAGGTCGGGGATGTTCACGAAAGCTGGATTGGCCGTAGCAATGACCGCCGCGTTGATCGCGGCGGCTCCGGTGGGCAATGCCGCAACGGTGCTCACGCTCGAGGGCGGTTTCGTGGGGATGCAGCACATCTGGCACTTCGTGCCGACGCAGCTGCAGGGTGACCTGTGCAAGAGCCCAAATCACTGTCAGCCGGTCGACTACTTCGCGTTTCCTGGCGGCGCCTTCACCGATCAGGGCGCGACGAAGGTTCAGCAGGCAATCGCGAGACTGCCTGCCGATGAGCAAATCGTCCTCTTCGGACATAGCCAGGGCGGACAGGTGGTCTACTCCGACCTGCGCCGGTTTGCCGCCGACCCCGCCACCGCACCAGACCCGTCCCGGCTGACCTGGGTATCGATCGGTAACCCGGAGAATCCGTACGGGGGACGGCGAGCCAAGACCGAAGGTTCGACCACTCCGTGGCTGCCGGTGGACACCGCCTACACCGGCACCGAGGTCATCCGGCAGTACGACGGCTGGGCCGATTGGCCGGACGACACATCCAACCTGCTCGCGGTCGCCAACGCCTTCGCCGGAATGTTCGCCATCCACACGAACTACCGCAACGTCGACCTGACCGATCCGAACAACCTGCGGTACACACCAGAGGTGGCCGGACAGCCGGGCAACGTCACCTACGTGTGGGTGCCGACGAAGACACTGCCGCTCGTCGCCTGGGCCGGACCACTGGCCCCGGCGCTGGACAAGAAACTGCGCCCGATCATCGAGGCGGCGTATCACCGGCCGGTCGACATTCCCGATCCGCACGCGCCGGCGTCGGCGTCGGCCGCGGTCCAACCGGCCCGCTCGGCGGCCGCGTCGCCGAAACGCACCAAGGCCGGTCCCGCAGGCGCGAAGTCGATGACCCAGCCCAAGGCGAAGGGCTCGACGGCCTCATCGGCGCGGCGACGGTAAAAGAACCGATTTTCTGTCGGCACCGCGGCGTAGCCTTTCGAACATGCGTTCGATTAACGGTCTGGTGCAGGTGCTCGCCGGTGACGTCGAGGCCTTGGCCGCGGTCGATATCGAAGCACTGTCCCCACCCGAGCGATTTGTGGCGTTGGAGCGACTGGAAACCGTCCAGCGTCTGCTGACGGTGGTAGCTCAGTCTTGGGTGTCACGGCTGGAGCAATTTGAGGGGTGCCCGCCGGTGCCGATCACGCTGGCCGATGTGTTGCGGATCAGTCCGCGGGAGGCGAGACGGCGGATCCGGGATGCCGAGCAGGTGGCGCCGCGACAGTCGTTGACCGGCGAACCGTTGCCGCCGGTGCTGCCGGAGACCTCGAAAGCCTGGCATGCGGGTGAGCTCGACGGTGAACATCTGCGGGTGATCCAGAAGTTCTTCCGCGACCTACCCGACCATGTCCCGGCGACCGAGCGAGAGAAGGCCGAACGCACGCTGGCGCAGAAGGCGACAGCGCTGCGGCCCGATCAGCTGGAGAAAGTCGCACACCGGTTGGCGCTACACCTGAACCCCGACGGCAAGTTCTCCGACGAGGACCGCGCCCGCAAGCGCGGATTCGCCTGGTGCGGCGGCCAAGGCGTCGACGGGATGAGTGTCGGCCGGCTGATCGCCGACCCCGAACTGCGTTCCGAGCTCGATGCCTGGCTGGCGAAATTCGCCGCACCCGGGATGTGCAACCCGGCCGATGACACTCCAACCACGACGCCGAGTGATGCGGTGGCGCAGCGGGATTCCCGCAGTTACGCCCAGCGCCAACACGATGCACTCAAAGCGCTAGTACGCGGACAACTCGGTGATCCGAAATTCGGCCAGCACAACGGCTTACCCGTCACGGTGATCGTGACGGCCACCCTCCAAGACATCCAGGACAAGACCGGACACGCAGTGACCGCCGGCGGCACCCTTTTACCGATCCCCGACGTCATCCGGATGGCCACCCACGCCTACCACTACCTCGCCCTGTTCGACCGGGCCGACGGGCGGGCGCTGTGGCTGGGCCGCACCAAACGCATCGCCACTGCAGATCAGCGAATCATGTTGCACTCCAGGGATCGCGGCTGCACCAGACCCGGCTGCACCGCGCCCGGATACCACAGCGGGGTGCACCACGCCACCAAGGACTGGTCCAAAGGCGGTCTCACCGACATCGATGACCTCACCCTGGCCTGCCCACCCGACAACCAACTTGTCGAAACCGGCGGCTGGACCACCCGCAAACTCCCCGACGGCAGCACCGAGTGGATACCCCCGCCGGAACTCCCCATGCTGCGCGGCGGCACCAACGACTTCCACCACCCCGAACGACTCCTGGGCGACGACCGGCCGCCCGACGCTGCCTAGACCTAGAGCGGAGCGGCACCGCGCAGGTGCTCGAAGATCAACGACGTCTGAGTCCCCGCCACGTCGGCGTCGGAATTGAGATTCTCGACGACGAACGAACGCAGGTCGTCGGTGTCACGGGCAGCCACATGGATGATGAAATCGTCGGCGCCGGCCAGGAAGTACACGTCCATCACCTGCGGCTTGCGCCGGATGTGTTCGATGAAGCTGAGGATCTTTCCGCGGGCGTTGGATTGCAGGCTCACCGAGATCATCGCCTGCAACGACAGCCCGATCGCGGCCGGATCGATATCGGTGTAGAAGCCGCGGATCACGCCGATGTCCTGCAGCCTGCGCACCCGGCCGTGACAGGTCGACGGCGCGATACCGACAGCGTCAGCCAGTGCGCTGTTGGAGATGCGGGCGTCCGCGTGCAGCGTGGCCAGAATCCGCCGGTCGACGTCGTCCAATTCGGCCCGAACATCCTTCGACGCGGCCGCCGGACGAGCACCCAATCTCGTCGATTCGTCGATCATCAACCCAATCTATCGAATTTTCACCAATCTGATTGCAATCAACTCGAATTTTCTTCACACTTCTTCCCAAGCCAATTTCCAATCGAGGAGCGATCATGCGCGTCGGCATCCCGACCGAGATCAAGAACAACGAATACCGCGTCGCCATCACCCCGGCCGGCGTGTCCGAACTGGTCCGCCGCGGCCACGAGGTCATCGTCCAGGCCGGCGCCGGTGAAGGTTCCGCCATCCACGACGACGACTTCAAGGCCGCCGGTGCGCAGATCATCGCCAGCGCCGAGCAGGTGTGGGCCGAGGCCGACCTGCTGCTGAAGGTCAAGGAGCCCATCGAGGCCGAGTATTCGCGGATGCGCAAAGACCAGACCCTGTTCACCTATCTGCACCTGGCCGCCTCGCGCCCGTGCACCGACGCCCTGCTGGCATCCGGCACCACGTCGATCGCCTACGAGACGGTGCAGACTGCCGACGGAGCGCTCCCCCTCCTGGCCCCGATGAGCGAGGTCGCAGGCCGGCTGGCCGCACAGGTCGGCGCCTACCACCTGATGCGCACCCAGGGCGGTCGCGGTGTACTGATGGGTGGCGTGCCCGGTGTGGCCCCAGCCAAGGTCGTCGTCATCGGTGGCGGAATGGCCGGCGACAACGCCGCCGCCGTCGCGTGGGGCATGGGCGCGCACGTGACCGTGTTCGACCTCAACATCAACATCCTGCGCAAGATCGACGCCGAGTACGGCGGTGCCATCGAAACCCGCTACTCCTCGCGGCTCGACCTCGAGGATGCCGTCAAGCAGGCCGATCTGGTCATCGGTGCCGTGCTGGTGCCGGGCGCCAAGGCTCCCAAGCTCGTCACGAATGCGACTGTGGCACAGATGAAGCCGGGCGCAGTACTGGTGGACATCGCCATCGACCAGGGTGGCTGCTTCGAGGACTCCAAGCCCACCACGCACGACGATCCGACCTTCCGGGTGCACGACGCGGTGTTCTACTGCGTGGCCAACATGCCCGGT
This sequence comes from Mycobacterium sp., assembly GCA_021732005.1. Taxonomy (GTDB): domain Bacteria; phylum Actinomycetota; class Actinomycetes; order Mycobacteriales; family Mycobacteriaceae; genus Mycobacterium. Next base: position 55,477 of record JAKFVT010000041.1, read on the forward strand.
GCGGTCCCGCGGACCTCGACCTACGCACTGACCAACGCGACCATGCCGTACGTCATCAAGCTCGCCGACAAGGGCTGGCAGGATGCCTGCGGGTCCGATCCGGCGCTGGCCAAGGGCTTGTCCACCCATCACGGGCAGCTGCTCAACCACGAGGTCGCCAACGACCTCAACCTGCCGTACACCGATCCGGCCGGCCTGATGGCCTGAAAACCTCAGTGAGCCAACAGCTCACTACTGCACAGCGAACCGGGACTGCTCACCGTAGCGTCCCGGTTCGTTGGTCTTACATCCCGGCCGGCGGATGGCCAAGGCAGATCAGCGCGCCCAAGGGATCTTTGATCGCTGCCAAGGTTCCGTACGGCGTCTCTTCAACGGGCATCAGCAGCTGGGCCCCGAGTCCCTCGGCCTGCTTCACCGTGGCGGTCACGTCGTCGACGGTGACGTACACCTGCCAGAACGACGGCACCTCAGCGGGAAAGAGCTTGGCGGCGTCCATGATTCCCGAATACGCACTCTCCCCGGCGAAAACCTGACCGTAGCGGTCCGGGCCGACGGCGTCCGGATCACCGCCGGTGCCGATCTCCTCGATCCGCGCCCCGAGCGCCTGGCGGTAGAACGCCAGCGATGCCTCGTAGTCCTTGCTCTGACATTCGAACCAGTACGGCGTGCCGTGCTCACCCCACTCGGTGAACCCCGGATGCGTCCCGGGCTGCCAGAACCCGATGACGGCGCCGGCGGGGTCGGTGACCACCATCATCGAGCCCAGATCGCCGACCGCCATCGGGGGCACCATCACCGTCGCGCCCGCGGCCTCCGCGGCCGCGACGGTGGCGCTGCCGTCGGTGGTGTGCAGGTACACCGACCAGATGTTCGCCGGGCCCTCGCCCATCGGCGGGATCAGCCCGGCGACCCGCTTACCGTTGCGGGTGAAGTTCTGGTAGCCCCCGAACTCCGGGTGCGCCGGTCCCTCGAGCTCCCAGCCGAAGATCTCCCGATAGAACTCCGCAGCCCGCGCGGGATCACTGCTCATCAGGTCGAACCAGATGGGTGCCCCGACCGGGGCGGCGTACTCACTCACGATGGATCCTTTCGGCTGATGTCGTCGGTCTTCAGTACTGACACCCAGCGGGAGGGAAACTCATCGCGGGCGCGTCACCTCCGGCAGTACCAGAGTCGCCACCTCGGCGATGAGCTGGCGCAGCGGCTCGGCCTGCGCATTGTCGGATCGAGTACGGGTCATGATCGCCAGAAGAACGCGTTCCCCGTTGGGCCCGAACGCGATCCCGACGTCGTTGGTGCTGGCATAGTCACCTGATCCGGTCTTGTCGGCGGTTGTCCAGCCCGCCGGCAACCCGCCCCGCATGCTCGAGGTGGTGTTGGCACGCATCCAATCCTCGAGCTGCGTGCGGTGCGACCCGTCGAGGACGTCCCCGGTCAGCACCCGCACGAAACCGCCGCCGAGCGCACGCGGCGTGCTGGTGTCGCGCGGATCGCCGGGAAGAGCCGAATTCAGCTCGGTCTCCCAGCGGTCCAGCCGGCTGCGATCGTCCCCGATGGACCGGGCGAACGCCGTGATCGCCGGCGGGCCGCCGATGGTGCGCAGCAACATGTTGGCGGCGGTGTTGTCGCTGACTTGCAGCGCCGCCGCGCACAGGTCCGAAATAGCCATGGGCTGACCGGCATTGGGCTCGGTGCGCGGGGAATTGGGCTTCAGTTCCGCCGGGTCGACCAGCACCGTGTCGGTCAGCCGCAACTCGCCCGCCTGCGCCTTCTGCAGCACCCGAGCCGAGAGGTAGGCCTTGAACGTCGAGCACATCGCGAACGGGTCGCCGTCTCGATGCGCCAGATCGACCTGGGAATCCAGGTTCTGGGCATAGAGCCCGACGAATGCGTTGTGCCGCTTCTCCAGATCGGCGATGCGCTGCTCGACGGGCGGCAACGGCTCGGCCGGGTCGCTCAGAGTCGGATTGGTTGGTGAGGGTTTGACGCCACATGCCGCGAGGACACTCAGGGCGGTGCCAGTGACCAGAAGCCGACGGCGGGACAGGCTCATCGGGCGCCCCCAGCCAGTGCCGCGACGATGTCGGCGGCGCTGCCCCCGCTGATCTCCCGCCACGCGGTGCCCGCCCACAGATTGGTGCCATGTGGATCGCCCGCGGCGACGGCGGCGCGGCGCAGCGGACCGGTCATTTGGTTGACGTCCGGATAGCCCAACGGAGCCACATCGTCATAGCGGGCGGTGAAGTCATTCGCCAGGCCACGCGCATACCGGCCCGAAAAAGCCCGTGTCACCACGGTTTCGGTGAAGTTCTCATCGGTCAGTGCCGCGCGGTGGGCGGGGTTGGTTCCGGCCTCCTCGGCCAGCAAGAACGCCGTGCCCGCCTGCGCCGCGACTGCTCCCCCGTCCAGCACCCGCCGGACATCGGCCGCACTGGACAGACCACCCGCCGCAATCACCGGCAGGTCGTGGGCCGCGACGATCGTGGCCAGCAGCGAATCCAACGGCTCGTCGCCGGGCCGGACGACGGGATCGAACGTCCCCCGATGCCCGCCCGCTTCGGGGCCCTGCACCACCAGAGCGTCGGCGCCTGCCGCCACAGCCACTCCCGCCTCGTCCAGGCTGGTGACCGTCACCGCGATCATCCCACCCCGATCTTGCAGACGGGCAATGATTTCCGGTGCCGGGCAACCGAAGGTGAACGAGGCCACCTCCGGTGCGGTATCGGCGACCACGTCGAGCTTGGCCTGCCAGGCGTCGTCGTCGGGATGGGGCCGCCCGATCTCGGCACCGTAGTGTTCGGCAAGTGGGGCGAGCAGGTCGCGGTAGCGTCCCAGCTCATCGGCGCGTGCCACCGACGGCTGCGGCACAAAGAGATTCACCCCGATCGGGGCCGACGTCAACGCGCGAGCACCGGCAATCACCTCGGCGAACTTCTCTGCTGTCAGATAGCCGGCCGCCACGAAACCCAGGCCGCCGGCGTCGGACACCGCGGCCGCCAGTGCGGGCGTGCTCGGACCGCCTGCCATTGGTGCACCGAGAACCGGTACCGCCAAATCCTGCAGGCTGAGAGGCACGGCTAGCTCCTGATCGTCCGAAGTGGCTGCGGCAGAGATCGTTTGGACTTGTGCGGCCCGAGGACGGCTGCACCGAAGGGCTTGGTGAGCACCTGGCGGGCAACCGCGTTGACCTGATCCAGGGTGACTTCGTCGATGCGCTCCAGAGTGCTCGTGACGCTGCGGTACTCACCGTAGTTCAGCTCGCTGCGACCCAGACGGTGCATCCGCGATGCCGAGTCCTCCAGGCCGAGCACCAGGCCGCCGCGGATCGAACCCTTGGCGATGCGGCACTCGTTCTCGGTGATGCCGTCACGCGCGACACCCTCGAGGACTTCGGTGGTCAACCGCACCACCTCGTCGAAGCGCTCGGGAAGGCACGCCGCATACACCGACAATGCGCCGGCATCCGAGAAGCTGTCAACCGAGGAGTACACCGAGTACGCCAGCCCGCGGTTTTCCCGAATCTGTTGGAAAAGCCGGGAACTCAATCCACCGCCGAGGGCGGTGTTGAGCACCGACAGGGCCCAGCGCTGCGGCCAGTGCCGCCCCGGTACCCGAACGCCCAGCGACAGATGGGTCTGCTCGGCGTCACGACTGATCAGCTCCAGCCGGGGTGCGCCGGTGGCCCGGCCGGTGCCCTTGCGCGGAGCCCGCGGCGTGCGGCCCTTGACCAGATGCGCCCCGAAGTGCTTGCGCACCAACCGGACTACCTCGTCATGATCGATGTTGCCCGCGACCGCCACGACCATTCGCTCTGGGGTGTAGCGGCGCACATGGAATGAATGCAGCTGCGATCGGGTCATCCCCGACACCGAATCGACACTGCCGATCACCGGCCGCCCGACGGGATGGTCCCCGAACATCGCCGACAGGAACACGTCGCCCAGGGCGTCTTCGGGATCGTCGTCGCGCATCGCGATCTCTTCGAGCACGACGTCACGTTCAAGTTCGACATCGTGGGATGCGCACACACCGTTGAGCACCACGTCGGCGACCAGATCGACCGCCAACTCCAGATCTTCGTCCAGAACGTGGGCGTAGTAGCAGGTGTGTTCCTTGGCGGTGAAGGCGTTGAGCTCACCGCCGACGGCGTCGACGGACTGCGCGATCTCGACGGCAGTGCGACTCGGCGTCGCCTTGAACAGCAGATGCTCCAAGAAATGCGCGGCACCGGCGACAGTCGGACCTTCGTCGCGGGAACCGACGTTCACCCAGACGCCCACCGAGGCCGATCGCACCGATGGCACATATTCGGTGACGACCCGCAGACCGCCGGGAAGTACCGTGCGCCGCACCGCAACCGGCGCCTCAGCGAGGCGCCGGCCGCGGCGAAGTGCGGGGCTGTTAGCTGCTGGCGGTCGCGGCATCGGCATCAACGGGTGCCGGTGCAGCGTCCTCGGGAGCGTCTGCCCCGTCTTCGGACACCAGGATCAGCGAGATCTTGCCGCGGTTGTCGATGTCGGCGATCTCCACGCGGAGCTTGTCACCGAGCTTGACGACATCCTCGACCTTGGCGATCCGCTTGCCCTTGCCCAGCTTCGAGATGTGCACCAGGCCGTCGCGACCGGGCAGCAGCGAGACAAACGCACCGAAATCGGTCGTCTTGACCACCGTTCCGAGGAACCGCTCGCCGACCTTGGGCAGCTGCGGGTTGGCGATCGCGTTGATCATGTCGATCGCCGCCTGCGCCGACGGGCCGTCGGTGGCGCCGACGAACACGGTGCCGTCGTCCTCGATGGAGATCGACGCGCCGGTCTGCTCGGTGATCGAGTTGATCATCTTGCCCTTGGGTCCGATGACCTCGCCGATCTTGTCCACCGGCACCTTGATGGCGGTGACGCGAGGCGCGTACGGGCTCATCTCGTCGGGCTCGTCGATGGCCTCGGCCATCACCTCGAGGATCGTCAGGCGAGCGTCTTTGGCCTGAGCGAGAGCACCGGCCAGCACCTGCGAAGGAATGCCGTCCAGCTTGGTGTCCAACTGCAGAGCGGTGACGAATTCCTTGGTGCCCGCGCACTTGAAGTCCATGTCGCCGAAGGCATCCTCGGCACCGAGGATGTCGGTCAGCGTGACGAAGCGGCGTTCGCCGTCCACGTCGTCGGACACCAGGCCCATGGCGATACCGGCAACCGGGGCCTTCAGCGGCACACCGGCGTTCAGCAGCGACAGCGTCGAGGCGCACACCGAGCCCATCGATGTGGAACCGTTGGAGCCCAACGCTTCCGACACCTGGCGAATCGCGTACGGGAACTCTTCGACACTCGGCAGCACCGGCATCAGAGCGCGCTCGGCGAGCGCGCCGTGGCCGATTTCCCGACGCTTCGGGGAGCCGACACGGCCGGTCTCACCGGTCGAATACGGCGGGAAGTTGTAGTGGTGCATGTAGCGCTTGGAGGTTTCCGGCCCGAGCGAGTCGATCTGCTGAGCCATCTTGACCATGTCGAGAGTGGTGACACCCATGATCTGGGTCTCGCCGCGCTCGAACAGCGCGCTGCCGTGCGCCCGCGGGATGATCGCGACCTCGGCGGACAGGGCGCGGATGTCGGTGACACCGCGGCCGTCGATGCGGAAGTGATCGGTCAGGATGCGCTGGCGCACAAGCTTTTTGGTAAGCGAGCGGTAGGCCGCGCCGATTTCCTTCTCGCGCCCGGCGAAGGTCTCGCTGAGCTCTCCGAGGACCTCGTTCTTGATCTCGTCGGTGCGCTCGTCGCGCTCCTGCTTGCCGGCGATGGTGAGCGCCTGCGCCAGCGAGTCGCCGGCCACGTGCGAAACGGCCGCGTACACGTCGTCCTGGTAGTCCGGGAACAGCGGGTAATCGGCGACCGGCTTGGCGGCCTTGTCGGCCAGCGCCTGCTGCGCATCGCACAGCGCGGCGATGAACGGCTTGGCGGCTTCGAGACCTTCGGCCACCACGGCCTCGGTCGGTGCGCCTGCGCCACCGGCGATGAGCTCGATGACGTTGTCGGTGGCCTCGGCCTCGACCATCATGATCGCGACGTCATCGCCCGCCTTGCGGCCCGCGACGACCATGTCGAACACCGCTCCCTCGAGCTGCTCGACCGTCGGGAACGCCACCCACTGGCCATTGATGAGGGCGACGCGCACGCCGCCGACCGGACCGGAGAACGGCAGACCGGAAATCTGGGTGGACGCCGACGCGGCGTTGATCGCCAGCACGTCGTACAGATCCTTGGGATCCAGGCTCAGGATCGTGACCACGACCTGGATCTCGTTGCGCAGGCCCGAGACGAACGTCGGGCGCAGCGGCCGGTCGATGAGCCGACAGGTCAGGATCGCGTCGGTGGAGGGACGGCCTTCGCGGCGGAAGAACGAGCCGGGGATGCGCCCTGCGGCGTACATCCGCTCCTCGACGTCGATCGTCAGCGGGAAGAAGTCGAAATGGTCTTTGGGGGTCTTGCTGGCGGTGGTCGCGCTCAGCAGCATGGTCTCGTCGTCGAGGTAAGCGACGACGGAGCCCGCGGCCTGCTGCGCCAGCCGGCCGGTCTCGAAACGTACGGTGCGGGTGCCGAAGCTCCCGTTGTCGATGACGGCGGTCGCTTCGAATACGCCTTCGTCGATTTCAGCTACAGACATGGATGCCCGTTCAGCCTTTCTGAATTCACTGTTCAGCTGTTTCGCGTCATCACAGGTGCATCCAGTCGGCTACGGCCGTCGATCGAAGCGGCCGGGCGCTCCCCAAATCATTGGGGCCCGGCAGCCACTACCGAAGACCGCCCGATCAGGGAAGCTTCGCTATGACACGCAGGAACGGGACACGCGGATATGCATGCACCGCACCCGTTGTTCGAGCCGGAATCCGGCTCGCAACGCCCCTATGTTACACGGCGGGTCGTGCGCCTCAGCGGCGCAGACCGAGCCGCTCGATCAGCGAGCGGTAGCGCGCGACGTCGAGGTCGGCGACGTACTTGAGCAGCCGGCGACGGCGGCCGACCAGCAACAGCAGACCGCGCCGCGAGTGGTGGTCGTGCTTGTGCTGCTTGAGATGCTCGGTGAGATCGGCGATGCGCTTGGTCAACAACGCCACCTGGGCTTCCGGCGAACCGGTGTCGGTCTCGTGCAGACCGTAGTTGCCCAGGATTTCTTTTTTCTGCTCGGCGGTAAGCGCCACGAAAACATCTCCATCAAATCGGTGCCGCGAGAGGAATCGAATGCCGTGAAATACGTGGCCGCCGCGGACTGCAGCGCACGCCGATCGCCGACTCTAGCAGCGCACACGCCGCGAACTGAAATCGCAGCGGGCCGACCCCTTGACAACCTACAACCATTTAGTTGTAGGTTGGGGGCGTGACCGTAGCTGCCGAGGACCGTGCGGACGCCCTGTTCCACGCTCTCGCCGACCGGACCCGCCGCGACATCATGCGCCGGGCATTGGCCGGTGAGCACTCGGTTTCCGCGCTCGCGCGCAAGTACGACATGAGCTTCGCCGCGGTGCAAAAGCACGTCTCCGTTCTGGAGAAGGCCGGCCTGCTCACCAAGCGACGTCACGGTCGCGAGCAGTTGGCCAGCGGTGACGTGACCGCCGTGCGGTCCGTGGCGGCGATGCTCACCGAACTGGAAGAGGTCTGGCGCGGCCGCATCGGCCGCATCGACGATCTCATCGCATCCGAGAAGAAGGAGAACGACTGATGCCTGTCACCGACGTGAAGCACGATCTGGAGAATCTGACGCTGACCATCACCGCTGACTTCGCGGCGCCGGTACAGCGGGTCTGGCAGATCTACGCCGACCCTCGACAGCTGGAGAAGGTCTGGGGGCCGCCCTCGCATCCGGCGACGTTTGTCGACCACAGCCTCACCCCCGGTAGCCGGGTCACCTACTTCATGACCGGCCCGGACGGCGAGAAATACGCCGGGTACTGGGACATCACCACCGTCGATGAGCCGACCAGTTTCGCGTTCCGGGACGGGTTCGCCGACGCCGATCTGAACCCGAACCCCGATATGCCGGTCTCGGAGAACACCTACACATTCACCGAACACAACGGCGGCACGCGCGCGGTCTACATCAGCAAGTTCGCCTCCGCCGAAGGCCTGCAGCAGGTACTCGACATGGGCGTGGTCGAGGGCGCCACTTCGGCGATCAAACAAATCGACGAGCTGCTCGCGTCCTGAGGCCGGTCAGTCCTGCGCGGAGAGGATCGCGCGAGCCTTCTCGGTGTCCTTGCCCATCGCCTGGATCAGGTCGTCCACCGAATCGAACTTGAGCTGGCCACGCAGCCGGGCGACGAAGTCGACCGCAACATGCTGGCCGTACAGGTCGGCGGCCGTGTCCAGGACGAACGCCTCCACGGTGCGGGTGCGCCCGGAGAACGTCGGGTTGGTGCCCACCGAGACCGCGGCCTGATACCGCTCCCCGGGAATCACCGAACCGGTCACCGGGCCGTGGCCCAGCACGGTGAACCACGCGGCGTACACCCCGTCGGCCGGAATCGCGGAGTACATCGGCGGTGCGACGTTGGCGGTCGGGAAACCCAGCACCCTCCCCCGTCCGTCGCCGCGCACCACCACACCTTCGACGCGATGCGGGCGGCCCAGCGCCTCGGCGGCGGTCACCACGTCGCCGGCGTCGACGCAGGACCGGATGTACGTCGACGAGAATGTGACGGTTTCGCTCTGGTGGTGTTCGGCGACCAGCGACAGGCTCTCGACGGCGAAGCCGAAGCGTTCACCGGCCCTGCGCAGGGTGCCGACGTTGCCGGCCGCCTTCTTGCCGAAGGTGAAGTTCTCGCCGACGATCACCTCGACGACGTGCAGCCGCTCCACCAGCAGTTCATGGATATAGCGCTCTGGGGTGAGCTTCATGAAATCGGTGGTGAATGGCACCACCAGGAAAACGTCGATGCCCAATTCCTCGGCCAGTTCGGCGCGCCGGGTCAACGTGGTCAGCTGCGCCGGGTGGCTTCCCGGGAACACCACTTCCATGGGGTGCGGGTCGAACGTCATCAGCACCGTCGGGACCCCGCGCGACCGGCCGGCCTTGACCGCGCGTCCGATCAGCTCCGCGTGCCCGCGGTGCACCCCGTCGAAGACGCCGATGGTCACCACGCATCGGCCCCAGTCCGAGGGGATCTCGTCCTGTCCGCGCCACCGTTCCACGACGGCAAGCCTACGGCGCGCCGGGCCGCCCGGACACGCCAGATCCCCAGATCAGGTGATGATTGCCTAAACTTTTGGATGTGAGTCCTGACGAGCGCCCCAACCCCGGGGTACACGACCTGACGACGGTCGCCCAGGACTACCTCAAGACGATCTGGTCGGCCCAGGAGTGGTCGCTCGACAAGGTCAGCACCAAGCTGCTCGCCGAGCGCATCGGGGTGTCGGCCAGCACCGCCTCGGAGTCCATCCGCCGGCTCGCCGACCAGGGACTGGTGGACCACGAGAAGTACGGTGCGGTGACGCTGACCGAACGCGGACGGCTCGCGGCGCTGGCGGTGGTCCGGCGGCACCGACTGTTGGAGACGTTCCTGATGCGCGAGCTCGGCTACAGCTGGGACGAGGTGCACGACGAGGCGGAGATTCTCGAGCACGCCATCAGCGACATGATGCTCGACCGGATCGACGCCAAGCTGGGTCATCCCGTTCGCGACCCGCACGGCGACCCCATCCCGACCGCCGACGGCCGGGTCCCCACCCCGCCCGCCCGCCAGCTGTCGGCCTGCGTCGACGGCGAACTCGGTACCGTGGCACGGATTTCCGATGCCGATCCCGAGATGCTGCGGTACTTCGACACTGTCGGCATCAGCTTGGACTCGCGGCTTCGGGTGCTCGCGCGACGCGACTTCGCCGGCGTCATCTCGGTGTCGGTGGAGGCACCGGACGGCGCGGCAAGCACCGTTGAGCTGGGAAGCCCTGCCGCCCAGGCGATTTGGGTGGTCGGCTAGGCCAGCAAGCCGGCGACTACAAAGTAGCCGGCCGGATCACCACGACTGATGTGGTGCGACCGCCCTTGTCTTCCAGCAGTGCCATCACCCGGCCGTCGGGATCCGTTGCGGCATAGACCCCGTCGATTCCCGCAGCGCTCAGCGGCCGGCCGTGGCCGGCGTCCTCGGCTTCGGCGGCGGTGATGTCGCGGCGCGGAAACGCCAACAGGCAGGCGTCGTCGAGGGAGTAGCTCAGTTGCGGATGTTCGGCGAGTTCGTCCAGAGACCTGGCGTGATCGAGCCCGTAGCCGCCAACGCGGGTGCGGCGCAACGCCGTCAGATGTCCGCCGACTCCGAGTGCTGCACCCAGGTCGCGGGCCAGTGCGCGGATGTAGGTGCCCGACGAGCAGTCCACCGCGACGTCGAGGTCCACGAACCCGCCGTCGCGCCGGATGTCACACACGTCGAACCGGTCGATTCGCACGATGCGCTCGGCCAACTCCACCTGCTGGCCTTCGCGCACCAGCTGATAGGCACGCTTGCCGCCGATCTTGACGGCACTGACCGCGGACGGCCGCTGCGAGATCTCGCCGCGCAGGTCCGCGATACCGGCATGGATCTGCCCGTCGGTGATGTCAGCCGCGGAAACATCCTGCAGGACTTCGCCTTCGGCGTCATCGGTGGTGGTGGACCGGCCAAGCCGGACCGTCGCAGTGTAGGACTTCGACGTGGCGGTCACAAGTCCCAGGATCTTGGTGGCGCGTTCGATCCCGATCACCAGCACACCGGTCGCCATCGGGTCCAGGGTGCCGGCATGGCCGACCTTTCGGGTTCCGAAGATCCGCCGGCAGCGGCCCACCACATCGTGACTGGTCATACCGGCGGGCTTGTCGACGACAACGATCCCGGGCTCGGGTCCGCCGGACGTCACAACACGATCGCCGTCAGTACCAGGCCACCGCCCACCGACCACCGGCCGGCCAGCTCGTGTAGCGGCGGGCCGGAGCGCGCGGCTGGGTCGATCAGGATTCGGGACACGAACGTTCCGGCGACCCCGGAGGGGTCGACATCGAACGTGATGTGGGCATCCTCGAAACCCAGCCATCGCTCGGTCAGCGGGAACCACACCTTGTAGGTTGCTTCCTTGGCGCAGAACAAGATTCGGTCCCAGTGCAGCCCGCCAGGGAGGGCACCCATCTCATACCGCTCGGCGGGCAGGCTGACCGCGTTGAGGACCCCGTCGGGCAGCACGCCGTGCGGTTCGGCGTCGATGCCGACCGAACGGACCGCCGTCGTGCGACCGACCACCGCGCCGCGATAGCCCTGGGTATGAGTCAGGCTGCCCACCACGCCATCCGGCCAGCACGGCTCGCCCTTGTCCCCTTTGAGGATCGGCGCCGGCGGGAAACCGAGCTGCCCCAACGCGACCCGCGCGCAATGGCGGACGGTGATGAATTCGTTGCGTCGCTTGGCCACCGACTTCGCGATCAGCGGCTCCTCCTCGGGCAGCGGAGCCAAATCCGGCGGATCGTCGTAGGTCTCGGCGAACACCAGCCCGTCGAGGTCGGGCAACACCGCCCGCATCAGCTCGCTCATTCGCGCCGACTGCGCAGACGCTCGCGCAGCTTCGTCGACTGCTCCTTCATCTCCTCGGTGATGACGAAGTGGCCGCCGAAATCGTTGAGATAGCCCGGCGCGTACTGCGGGTCGGGCAAGATCTGACGCAACCAGCGATAAGGCTTGCGGCGCCGCCACTCTCGGGGATAGCCGACGGACACCTCCTCGAAGCGCACGTCGTCGTACCAGGTGGTCCGCGGGATGTGCAGGTGACCGTAAACCGAGCAGACCGCGTTGTAGCGGGTGTGCCAGTCGGCGGTCTCGGTGGTCCCGCACCACAGCGAGAACTCCGGGAAGAACAACACGTCGCAGGGCTCACGCCGCAACGGGAAGTGGTTCACCAACACCGTGGGCGTCATCCAGTCGAGTTCGTCGAGCCGAGCCTTGGTGTGGCGCAGCCGATCCCGGCACCACGCGTCGCGGGTGGCGTAGGGCTCACTGGACAGCAGGAACTCGTCGGTGGCCACCACATTGCGTTCCCGGGCGATCGCCAGGCCCTCGGCCTTGGTCGTCGCGCCAGGGGGCAGAAATGTGTAGTCGTAGAGCAGGAACATCGGCACGATCGTCGCCGGGCCGCCCTGCTCGGTCCACACCGGAAACGGATGTTCCGGGGTGACGATGCCCATCTCGTCGCACATATTGACCAGATAGTCGTAGCGGGCCCGGCCGAACACCTGGACCGGGTCCTTGCCGGTCGTCCACAGCTCGTGGTTGCCCGGCACCCAGATCACCTTGGCGAAGCGCCGGCGCAGCAGATCCAGCGACCAGCGGATGTCGTCGGTGCGCTCGGCGACGTCACCGGCGACGATCAGCCAGTCGTCCGGCGTCGAGGGATATAGCGATTCGGTGACCGGCTTGTTGCCGGTGTGACCCGTATGGAGGTCACTGATCGCCCAAAGCGTGGGTGCCACAACATGCCAGCCTACTTGCGCACGCCACCCCGCCCGGTTCTGGGTGATGAAGCCCACCGACCCGAACAACCCTGCTACGCAGTGCATAGTCTGGGAGCCGTGCGCAGTAGTCGGCTTAGAAAGATCGTCGACCGATCCCTTTCCCGCGCACTTCGCATAACGCCGCCGACGACGGACTACGCCGTGCATCGCGGCATCGAGGTGCCGATGCGCGACGGCGCGAACCTGCGGGCCACCCACTATGCGCCCGCGGGCGCACCGCTGGGCACCATCCTGGTCCGCTGCCCCTACGGCCGCGCCTTCCCGTTCTCCCTGGTCTACGCCCAGCTCTACGCCGCGCGCGGCTACCACGTACTGCTGCAGAGTGTGCGCGGCACATTCGGCTCCGGTGGCGACTTCGTGCCGATGGTGCACGAGGCCGACGACGCCGCCGACACCGTGGTCTGGCTGCGCCGCCAGCCGTGGTTCACCGGCACCTTCGCCACCATCGGGCTGTCCTACCTGGGCTTCACCCAGTGGGCGCTGCTGTCCGACCCGCCACCGGAGCTCGTCGCCGCGGTGATCACCGTCGGCCCACACGACTTTCACGCCTCGTCGTGGGGCACCGGCTCGTTCTCGCTGAACGACTTCCTGGGCTGGTCGGACATGGTCGGCCACCAGGAGCAGGCCAACCTGCGCCGCCTGGCCTTCCAGACCCGTGCGGCCCGCCGCCTCGAACACGCCACCCTGGGGCTGCCGCTGGGCGCCGCCGGCCGCGATCTGCTGGGCGCCGCGTCCCCGTGGTACGAGTCGTGGATCGACCACCCCGAGGCCGACGACCCGTTCTGGGACGCCATGCGGATGACCGCCGCGCTCGACCGCTGCGAGATACCGGTGCTGTTGCTCAGCGGCTGGCAGGACCTGCTCCTGGAGCAGACCCTCGCGCAGTATCGCCACCTGCGCGGCCGCGGCGTCGACGTCGCGATGACGGTCGGGCCGTGGACCCACACCGACATGATCACGAAGGCGGGCGGCACCGCCGCCACCGAGACGCTGGACTGGCTCGGAACGCATCTGGCCGGCACTGAGACCACCGCCCGGCGCAGCCCGGTACGGGTGCACGTCGCCCATGAGGGCTGGATCGACCTGCCGGACTGGCCACCGGCCACCGGCACGGGTGTCATGTATCTGCAGCCGGGCGGGCGGCTCGCCGCCACCGCGCCGCCGGCCGACGCCGCACCCTCGACGTTCCGCTACGACCCCGCTGACCCGACCCCGACGGTCGGCGGCCGGCTGCTGTCACAGCTGAGCGGCTACCGCAATGACGCGCAGCTCGCCGAGCGGGCCGACGTGCTGAGCTTCACCAGCGGCCCGCTGGACGCCGACCTGTATGTGTTCGGCGAGCCGGTGATCGAACTGGCTCACCACGCCGACATCGCGCACGCCGACGTGTTCGTGCGGATCAGCGAGGTCGATGCCCGCGGGCGTTCCCGAAACGTCAGCGACGGCTACCGACGGCTCGATGCTGCCGCACCGGGTCCGATTCGCGTCGAACTCGACGCCATCGCGCATCGCTTCGCCGCCGGAACCCGGATCCGGGTGCTCGTCGCCGGCGGCTCACACCCGCGGTACGCGCGCAATCTCGGAACCGGCGAACCGGTGCTCACCGGAGCGCGGATGGTCCCGTCGCTGCACACCGTGCACCACGGGGCGGGTGGGGTCTCCACGCTGCTCCTGCCCGCCTCAGCGGAACTGCCCTCAGGCGACGGCCGCGCGAACCCGGGCGGCGATCCCGGCCAGGGCCGCGGCGTCGTGCACCGGGGCGCCGACCGCGGCGGTCGCGGGTAGCTGCACCCAGCTGGTGCAGCCACGGTAGTGCGGTTCCCGCGCCAACCGGATCGGCTGGGCGAGCGGAAAGGCTTGCACCACCAGCACGGTCAACTGGTGACGGGGCCGGAAGTCCACCCGGTCGGCCTGCACCGATTCGGCGGTCCAGATGTGCAGGTCCTCGATGTCGGCCAGCCCCTGCGGATCGGAAACCGCCACGGCAGCAACCACTTTGGCGGCAGCCCTGATGACGACGTGGTCATCGGCGCTGTCCGGCTCGGCGCCGGCGAGCAGGTCCCGATGTTCCGGGCGGACCCGCTCGACATGGCTGTGCGCAACGGTCGGGAACAACAAGAACTCCTCGGCCGCCACGGCGAACCGCTTCTCGTGGATGCCGCCCTTGCGCAGCAGCACGGTCTGCCGACCGTCCAGCAGCGCGTGCACCGCCGCGCTCCACTCCTTGAGCGCAGTGGTCATGTTGCTCTGTCTGATGTCGCCTGCCCAGCGGCTGAGGAAAGCCGCGCCCGCACTTCGGGGCGACGCAGCGGCGGAATGGTTTTCGGTGGCTGACGCCGGGCGGGCAACTCGTCCAGCAGCCGGGTCGTGGTGGCCGCGACCTCGGCGACCGCGATCTCGAACGCTTCGGCCACAGCATCGGAAGGCCGGGTGATCCCACTGACCTTGCGCACATACTGGCGGGCCGCCGCGGTGATCTCTTCGTCGGTGGCCGCCGGCTCCAGGCCACGCAACTCGGTGATGTTTCGGCACATGACCCCCAGCATGCCCGCCTTCACACCGGACTTCACGGCCGAAGTGCTGATCGGATTGATATCCGGCACCCATCTGGCTCACACGTTCGCGACCTAGCCTGGCCGCCAAGCCGTCGAATTCGTGTGACGAGAAGGGTGCACCATGACCGCGGGAGTGGCGTCACCTCGACCTCGAGTGATCAAACGGGCAGTCGGCCGGCCACGCGGCTCGAACACCGATGCGCGGCGCGAGATGATCATCACCGCCGCGATCCGCGTCTTCGCCTACCGCGGGTACGACGCCGCCACCGTGCAAGAGGTCGCCGATCTCGTCGGCATCACCCGACCGGCGATCCACCACCATTTTCCGGGCAAGGCACCGCTCTACCGGGCGGCGCTGGACCGGGCGTACGACCTTGCCATGACCCCGGCCGGGATCGGAGCGGAGCGGTTCGCCGGCCCCGAACACGGCGGATTACGCATGGCCTGCGCACTTTTGGGCACGTCGCTGGCGCACTCGCATCGGATAGCTGACGTCGCGCCCCGAATCACCGGTGTCTCGGCCCACCTGCGCCGAATGTGTGCCCAGACAGTCGGCCCGCACGATGATGAGGCTCAGGTGGATGCCCTGGTCACCGCGATCGTCGGCCGATGGGTTCTGACCGCGTGCGACCTCACCTGGATCGATCTGGATATGGACGTAGAGCTGTTGTGAGCAAACTCCCGGCCGCGGGTCCGGCACGGCTGCAGCCCAAGGACGCTGCGCGGGAGTAGATTTGCGCCTGTTCTGCGCTGAGCGCGCGACGCAAGCCGCAGTCCATGCGACGAAGGGTTGGAGGTCCGTTGCGAATGCGACGATTGGGCCGAACCTTTTCAGCAGTCGCTCTGCTCGCCGGAGCCGCTGTCATTCCCGGGTGCGGTGGTCCCGGCAATCTCACCGAGATCGCCAACAACCTCCAATCCGCGCTGATGTCGATGCCGGGAGTGACCGACGCGTGGGTGTATCACGACCAGAGCTACACCGAAGGCATCGTCTTCACCGTCGCAGTCGACGTCCCTGACGCGACACGGCCTCAGCTCGTCGCTGTCGCGAACCGCATCGCAGAGACCCGGATCAGCCTGGTCTCGAACTACATCGAAGACGTCGAGTTCTGGGTGACGCCGGACAAGCCCGTGACAGTCAGACGGCAGTCGCACGTCGATCCCGCGCAGGTCGCCGACGACGCCGACCGACTGCGGGTGATCGCCGCGCACACCGACGGCCGGATCGATTGGTTCCGGGACGACGGCGACGCCAACCAACTGACGGTCACCGACAGCCACACCCCGGGATCCGACCTCCTCGACACCGTGCGCCGAACCGCCGGCGACACCGGCCTGACCATGACGGTGTCGCCGGCGTCGCCCTCACCCCGGACACCGCGGATGCGGGTGTCGTTTCCGCTGAGCGCCGAGGAACGAAACTCGGTCGAGCAGTTCCTCGACACCGTCCCCGTCGATGTCTTCGGGGTGCGGATCGACGACGGCGGCGTGAGCGTGCTGCAGGCCATGGTGCCCGCCGACCCGGCGGTCGCCGAGCAGAAACTGTCCACGGTCATCCAGGAGAGCAGGGCTGTCGCGGCGGGCCCGATGTGGTTGGCGTGGTACGTCCCCAGTGCGCTCGGCGGCGTACCGATGTTCGGCGGTGTCGTCGACGTTCACGATTGTTCGGTTGCTGCAGCGGCGATTCATCAGGCGTCCCTGCGCTCGGAACCTCAGGAGAGTCACTCGCTGCAGGACCGTCTGCAGTCCATGATCGACACCTGCGCGGCGCCGGAGGAGGTCAGCACCGACGTGGCCGCACCACCGATCCAGCAGCCTATTTCTCCTTCTCCCCCAACACCATTGGTTCGACGTCAGGTACCGGAACCGGTGCGGATCCTCGATACTGTCGCCGTCGCCGTTGCCGAGCGTGCGGCCCCGAGCGGCACCACAGCCGGCCGCACCTCGCCCGTGGGAGCATTGCGTCCGCCGCTGCCTGCGCGAACCGGCTCGACGGTCCCGCGCCCGGCGACGGCCGTCAATCCAGGCGCGCCGCAGCCCGATACCGGTCCGGCCATCACCGCCGGCGGGTCACCGCGGCCCACGACGGCACGTCACCGCTCGACCAGCCGGAGCGCGCGGCCGGGCCGTTAGGGGGTGCCGATACGGTGTCCCTATGACCGGCGACGACATCCTGCTCATTGACACCACCGACCGCGTCCGCACGGTGACGCTGAATCGGCCCAACTCTCGGAACGCGCTGTCGAGCGCACTGCGCAGCCGTTTCTTCAGCGCGCTGCGCGAGGCGGAGGCCGACGAGGGCGTCGACGTCATCATCGTCACCGGCGCCGACCCGGTGTTCTGCGCGGGGCTGGACCTCAAGGAGCTCGGGGACACCACCGAACTGCCCGACATCTCCCCCAAGTGGCCGCCCATGACCAAGCCCGTCATCGGCGCCATCAACGGCGCTGCCGTGACCGGCGGACTCGAACTCGCTCTCTACTGCGACATCCTGATCGCCTCCGAGAACGCCCGCTTCGCCGACACCCACGCGCGGGTCGGGCTGCTGCCGACGTGGGGCCTCAGTGTGCGGCTGCCGCAGAAGGTCGGCGTCGGAATGGCTCGGCGGATGAGCCTCACCGGGGACTACCTGTCCGCGGACGACGCGCTGCGGGCCGGGTTGGTCACCCAGGTCGTCGCCCACGACGAGCTGCTGCCCACGGCGCGGGCGGTGGCCGCCTCGATCGTCGGCAACAACCAGAAGGCCGTCCGCGCGCTGCTGACGTCATATCACCGCATCGACGAGGACCAGACCGGCTCGGGACTGTGGATCGAGGCGATGTCGGCCAGGAAGTGGATGGCGGCGACGTCCGGTGACGACATCGCCGCCAGCCGCGCCTCGGTGATCGAACGCGGTCGCAGCCAGGTGAAATAGCTTCTGCTACACCGCTTTCGCGGCGGCGATGAGACTCTGCCACTTGGCCAGCGTGCTGGCGTCCCTGGCGATGATGTTGCCGGCCTGCAGCTGACTCAGCGTCACACCCTGGAGCGTGTACGTGTGATTGTTGCCGACCACGGAGATCACCACGGAACCGGCCTTCTCGGTGACGTCGAACTCGCTGGGCTGCATCCAGACGAAGTCCAGGGTGTCCTTCGCCGGGTTGAAGCTGAGCACCGGGTTGCTGCCCCAGCCCCAGGTGATCGTCGTCGTCGTGCCGCCGGTCACCGGGGTGCCGCCGCCGGTACCGCCAGTTCCACCGGCGCTGCCGGTGCTGCCGGGGCCTCCGGTGCTGCTGTAGTCGACGACGTTGATCGTGCCGTAATCGTTGAACACCTTGCTGAATGCGCCCTGCGGATCACTCAATCCGGAGGCCCCGGTGCTCGCCTGCCCCAGGGTTCCCGGGGTGTCGCGGAGCACCTGCCACATCGACAGCATGCCGATGCCGTTGGCGCGGGCGAAGTCCTCCAGCGCCTGCGCGTCGGCCACGGTGAACACCTCGGTGAGGACGTCGTTGACGCCCAGCATCGGAGTCACACCGATCTGGCTGTAGCCGAAGCTCTGCCCGTACTTGCCGTACAGCGATTTCAGCTGCGTGTACGTCGACCGGGCTGATTGAATTGCGTACGCGCCCATGGTCTTTGCACCCGCACCGCTGGTTGGCGCAGCGGACTCGCCATAGTCCATCGCCATCACGTTCACGCCGTCGAGTTTGACCCCGGCCTTGACCGCCGATTCGACGACGTTGAGGCCGTCGGCGGTCAGCCCGGTCGGCAACACCGGCAGCGTGTACCAGATGTGCAGCTCCGGCTTCTGCTTCTGCAGCAGCGCGAGGGCCTGGCTGTTGAGCGCGACCGACGCCGGGTCGGCGACGGCGGCACCCTCGATGTCGAAGTCGATATGGGTGACGCCGTAGGTGTCGATCACCGCGGCGTAGGCGTTGGCCAGCTCCTGGGCGCTGCGACCCTTGGCCGCATACGCCTGAGCGATGCTGGTGCCCGACGCGCCGCCGAACGAGATCATCACGTCGCCCCCGGCCGCCTTGAACGTGGCGATCGACGTGTTGATGGCGACCGCCTGTTCATTGGTCGAACTCGGTTCCAGCGCAGCCAATCCCGCCCAGGCGAGGTTGCCGTTCTGGTCGGCCTGCATGAAGCCGAGCGTCACCAGCGAGGTGCCGTAGGTCTTCGACAGCGCGAGCAGGTTCGGGACCGGGTAGGCACCCATGTCGATGTACGGCGCGAAGAAGCTCTTGCCCCACTGCGCCGTTCCGCCCGGTGTCGTCGCGGTGTCGTCGTTGGTGATCGTGCCGACCGCCGAGCCGTCGCCGATGGTGGCGCCGGAGGCATTCGACAGCGTGACCGTGAACGTCTCGGTCGGTTCGACCGCCATATCCCCCAGCACGCCGACGTTGATCACCTGTGAGGTCACCCCGGGCGCGAACGTGACCGTTCCGGAGCCGGCTGTGTAGTCCTGGCCGGCGGTGGCCGTGCCGTTGGCCGTCGTGTAGTTCAGGGTGACCGTGGTGGTCGACGCTTTGGACAACGTCACCGTGAACCCCATCGAGGCGCTGCCGCTGTTGCCCTCGGCCGCGGTGGCGTCCGCGATCGAGATGCTCGGCAGCACCGGCGCGGCGTCGTCAGTGGTGATGGTGCCCGTCGCGGTGGCTCGGCCGATGGTGGCACCCGACGGATTCGACAGCGTGACAGTGAACGTCTCGGTCGGTTCGACCGTCGTATCGCCGAGCACGTTGATGTTCACCACTTGGGACACCTGCCCCGCGGCGAACGTCACGGTGCCGGAGCCGGCCGTGTAATCCTGGCCGGCCGTGGCCGACCCGTTGGCCGTCGTGTAGTTCACCGTCACCGGTTTGGTGCTGGCCTTCGACAGGGTGATCGTGAACGCGGCCTTCGTCGTGCCGCTGTTGCCTTCGGTCACCGTCGTGTCGGCGACCGAAACGCTGGGAAGTGCGGTCTGCGCGCCGCTGATCAGCGACTGCCACTTGGCCACCGTGCCCGCGTCCTTGGCGACGATGTTCGTCATCGACAGCTGCCCCAGGCTGACGCCTTGCAGTGTGTAGGAGTGGTTGTTGTCGACGACCCCGATCACCACGGATCCGGACTTCTCGACGACGGTGAACTGGCCCGGCTGCATCCAGCCGAAATCGAGCTTGTCGGTGGCCGGGTTGAACGCCAGTACCGGATTCGAGCCCCACGCCCAGGTGACCGTGGTCGTGGTGCCGGTGGTGGCGGCCGACAGGCTGCGGGTGGCCGGGGCGGCCGTCCACGCCGTCACCTGGTTGACCACGGACTCGAGGTCGCGCCGGATCAGTGCCAGCGCACCGGTCAGTAGCTGAATCGGGGCCGGGGGCAGGCCGGTCCCCGGCCGCAGACCGAACAGCGACAGGAATCCCGACATGATGTTCGGTGGGCGAATCGCGGTGGCCGCGGCATGCCGCACCGGCGCAACGAGGGCCGCCGGCACCGGCGCAGTGGTGGTAGCCGGCAAATCCGGGTCGGTTGCAGACGACAGGGCGGCGGCAGTGGGTTGCGCGCCGAGATCCACCCGATCAGCGGACTGCGCTTTCACCGCGGGCGTGGCGTCTTCGGGGGTGGTCACTGACGCGTCGGACCGAGCCGCAGCGCTGGGCCGCGTTGCCGACGTCCGGCCGTTCGACTTCTTCTGCGGGTCGGCGGCGTCGCGGGGCTGCTGCGCCGCGCGCTGGGACGAGCCGACAGCGCGCGGCCCTGAACGGTCCGAATTAGCGGAATCCGACGAATCGGTCGACTTCGAGGATGCCGAGGAATGCGCGGTCGAGCCCGAGTCCGGGCCTTCAGCTACCGCAACTCCGGGGTTGCTGGCAACTGCCACGCCCAGGCCCATGGCGAACGCTGCGGAACCGATGCGAAATCCAAAGTTGGTCGAACTCATGGAGCCCCCGTCATGAATCGATGTATCAGCAACGTCATTAATAGCCCACCAGCGACGTGCGGGGAAGTAACTCAGCAAAAATTGATACATAGGCATACAACATATTTGACGGGCTATTCATTTACGTTGGGGGCATGAACGAGGCGCACGAGGTCTGTGGCGGTGACAATGCTGCGCCACGTTCCGACCGCTGAGCTGCAGGACCGGCTGTTCGCCGAGATGGCCCGGGTACTGCGGCCGGGCGCCGCACTGGTGGCCAGCGACGGCATCGGCGACGACGACATGGCGGCCGCACACGTGGGCGACGCCTACAATCCGATCGATCCGGCCGGCCTCGCGGACCGATTTACCGCAGCTGGATTCGAACGAATCGACGTGCGCACCAACGACTTCGGCTGGGCGGCAATCGCCCGACGCTAGTTGGTGCCAGGCACCAGCCAGCGCCCGGAGAACGCCCGCCACCCGACGAACACCAGTCGCAGCACCATGAACGTGCTCAGGCCCGACCAGATACCGACCAGCCCCCAGCCGAAAGCCAGCGACAACCAGATCAGCGGCAGGAAGCCGACCAGCGCACTGACCAATGTCGCGGTACGCATGAACGCCGCGTCGCCGGCGCCCAGCAGCACCCCGTCGAGCGCGAACACGACTCCGGCGATGGGCAGTTGGGCCACCATGAACCACCACGGCACCCCGATCTCCGCCAGCACCGACCGGTCGTCGGTGAACAGCGACGGCAGCACCGAAGCGCCGGCAGCGAACGCGAAAGCCAGCACCGCGGCGGCGATCGCGGAGAACACCGTCACCCGCCACGCGACCGACTTCGCGTGCTCCGTCCGGCCCGCGCCGAGCGCGGCACCGACCAGCGATTGCGCGGCGATCGCAAGTGAATCCAGCACCAGCGCAAGGAAATTCCACAGCTGCAGCACGACCTGATGCGCGGCGACGGCCGCCGCGCCGAACCGGGCGGCCACCGCGGCGGCCGACACGAAACAGGCCTGGAAGGCCAGGGTCCGCAGCACCAGATCACGGCCCATCACCACCTGCGCGCGCAGCACTGACGTATCCAGGCGCAGCGGCACCTTCTCGGCAAGCAGTGCCCAGCAGAAGAGAATCGCGGCCAGCCACTGCCCCACCAGATTGGCGATCGCCGAACCGGCCAGTTCCAGCCTCGGTAGGCCCAGCCAGCCGTAGACGAGCAGCGGGCACAGCACCGCCGAGACACCGAAACCCACCAGCACGTAGCGCAGCGGGCGCATGGTGTCCTGCACACCCCGCATCCAGCCGTTGCCTGCCGCGGAGATGAGGATGGCCGGCACACCGAAGATCGCGATACGCACCCAGGGCAATGCGGCACCGGCGATGTCGCCACCGCCGGACTTGGTGCCGGCGATCGCCGACACAATGGGAACCGCGGCCAACTGCACGGCAGCCACGATCGCGACGCCCATCCCGAGCGCCAGCCAGGTGGCCTGTACCCCTTCGCCGACGGCCGCGGCCCGGTCACCCGCGCCGTAGAAGCGCGCGGAGCGAGCCGTCGTCCCGTACGACAGGAATGTGAGCTGGGCGCTGACGACCGACAGGATCAGACCGCCGATCGCCAGGCCGGCCAGGCTCAGCGCGCCGAGCCGGCCGACAATCGCGATGTCGAACAGCAGATAGATCGGTTCGGCGGCAAGGACACCCAACGCGGGAAGCGCCAGCGCCGCGATCCGCAGGCTGGTTACTGGGCCTGCGTCGTCGGCCGAGTCAGTCACGTCAGACCGCCGTCACCATCGAGATCCAATTTCACCTTTTGCACTCGAAGTGCGAGTGGATCGCCGTCAAAGGTGAAAGTCGATTGTCGGGGGACTCAGCCAAGGGCGGCGGTCAGCTGCGCCACCACGTCGTCGACCGGTCCGGCCGCGGAGTACCCGGCGGCCAACGTGTGCCCGCCGCCGCCGAAACCACTGGCGACCGCCGCCAGGTCAAAGCTCTTGGCTCGCATCGACACCGACCAGTGCCCGGGTTCGATCTCCTTGAAGACCGCGGCGACCTCGGCTTCGTGCGTGGTGCGCACGATGTCGACGATGCTCTCGACCTCTTCGGAGCGGTTCTCCATCCACTCCTCGTGGGCGACCACCGCGTAGACCAACCCGCGCCCGGCTGCCGCATCCGGCACCAGCTGGGCGCGGGACAAAACGCGCGACAACAGAGGCAGCCACACGAACGGATGGGTATCGAACAGCTCACGACTGATGGCGGCGTTGTCCACCCCGAGCTCGACCAGTCGGGCCGCCAGCCGCAATGCGCCCGGCGATGCCCACCGGAACGAGCCGGTGTCGGTGGTCAGTCCCGCGTACAGGCACGACGCGACATCGCAGTCGATCGTCTTGCCCCACGCGTCGAGCAGCTCGGCCACCACCATGGTGGTCGAATCCGCCTTCGGATCAACAAGATTCACGCTGCCGAACAGGGTGTTCGACTTGTGGTGGTCGATGACGAGCACAGCACAGCCGAGCTGAGTGAATTCCGACAACGCGCCGAGCCGGTTCACGCTCGGGGCGTCGACCGTCACCACCAGATCGACGTCGCGGCGCATCTCTCCGGGGGCCACCAGCAGGTGTCCACCGGGCAGCATGCGCAGCGATTCCGGCAGCGTCGACGGCGTCGCGAAACTCACTTCGACGTCGACACCGTCACGCTCGAGAATCAACGCCAGAGCCAACCCGGCCCCCACACTGTCGGCGTCGGGATGGACGTGGCAGATGACGCTGACCGCGCCGGCGCCGCGCAGGACCTCGACGGCGCCATGCGCGTCCACCCGCCGCGAAGGGCGGGTGATCTCAGTCGTCGAGTCGATCGCGGTCACCGGCGTCCTGGTCGTCCTGCGAGAGGGAAACATTGTCATTTCCCGGGTCGCTGCGCTCCTGCCCAACGTCCCCCTCTTCTCCTACCACACGGTACGGCTGCGCGTCTCCCGCAGGAGTGGCCCCGGCCCGAATCCGGGCAACATCGGCGTCGGCCGCGCGCGCCTTGGCGAGCAGCTCCTCCATCTTCTGCGCGGTGTCGGGCACCTTGTCCAGAACGAAGGACAGGGTTGGGGTGAACCGAACGCCGGTGCCCGCACCGACCTTGGTACGCAGCGTGCCTTTGGCGCGTTCGAGCGCCGCGGCCGCACCCGCATAGTCCGGCTCGTCATCGAGGGTGTTGCCGCGCACCGTGTAGTACACGGTGGCGTCGTGAAGGTCACCAGTCACCTTGGTGTCGGTGACCGTCACGAACGCCAGCGGCGGATCCTTGATCTCGAACTCGATCGCCGAGGCGACGATGGTGGCGATGCGCTTGGAGAGCCTGCGAGCCCTACCAACATCAACCACGATGCTCCTCGCGCAAGCGCTCGTCGGCCACTAGACGCGCTCCTTCTCGACCAGCTCGTAGGTCTCGATGACGTCGCCTTCCTTGATGTCGGAGTACGTCAGCGTGAGACCGCATTCGTAACCCTCGCGCACCTCGGTGGCGTCGTCCTTCTCCCGCTTGAGCGAGGAGACCGTGAGGTTCTCGGCGATGACGACATTGTCACGCAGCAACCGCGCCTTGGCGTTGCGCCGCATGATCCCGGACTGCACGAGGCAGCCGGCGATGTTGCCGACCTTCGACGACCGGAAGATCGCGCGGATCTCGGCGCGGCCGAGCTCCTTCTCCTCGTAGATCGGCTTGAGCATGCCCTTGAGCGCGCTCTGGATCTCGTCGATCGCCTGGTAGATCACCGAGTAGTACCGGATCTCCACACCCTCGCGGTTGGCCAGTTCGGTGGCCTTGCCCTCGGCGCGCACGTTGAACCCGATGATGATCGCGTCCGATGCCGACGCCAGGTTGACGTTGGTCTCGGTGACGCCACCGACACCGCGGTCGATGACGCGCAACTCCACCTCGTCGTCGATCTCGATGCCCAGCAAGGCTTCCTCGAGCGCCTCGACGGTGCCCGAGTTGTCGCCCTTGAGGATCAGGTTCAGCTGGCTGGTTTCCTTCAGTGCCGAATCCAGGTCTTCCAGGCTGATGCGCTTGCGAGTACGCGCGGCAAGTGCGTTGCGCTTGCGCGCGCTGCGCCGGTCGGCGATCTGGCGGGCGATGCGGTCCTCGTCGACAACCAGGAAGTTGTCGCCGGCACCTGGCACCGACGTGAAGCCGATGACCTGCACCGGTCGCGACGGCAACGCCTCGGTGACGTCCTCGCCGTGCTCGTCGACCATCCGTCGAACCCGGCCGTAGGCATCGCCGGCGACCACGGAGTCGCCGACCCGCAGCGTGCCGCGCTGGATCAGCACGGTCGCCACCGGGCCGCGGCCGCGGTCCAGGTGCGCCTCGATGGCCACACCCTGGGCTTCCATATCGGGGTTGGCCCGCAGGTCCAGTGCCGCGTCGGCGGTCAGCAGCACCGCTTCTTCCAGCGCCTGGATGTTGGTGCCGTTCTTGGCCGAGATGTCGACGAACATGGTGTCGCCACCGAAGTCCTCGGCAACCAGGTTGTACTCGGTGAGCTGCGCCCGGATCTTGGCCGGGTCGGCGCCCTCCTTGTCGATCTTGTTGACCGCGACCACGATCGGCACGTCAGCGGCCTGCGCGTGGTTGATGGCCTCCACCGTCTGCGGCATGACGCCGTCGTCGGCGGCGACCACCAGGATCGCGATGTCGGTGGCCTTCGCACCGCGGGCGCGCATGGCGGTGAACGCCTCGTGACCCGGGGTGTCGATGAAGGTGATCGGGCGCTCGACACCGTCGTGCTCGACGGTCACCTGGTAGGCACCGATGTGCTGGGTGATGCCACCGGCCTCGCCCTCGCGGACGCTGGCCTTGCGGATGGTGTCCAGCAGTCGGGTCTTGCCGTGGTCGACGTGACCCATGACGGTGACCACCGGCGGACGGAACTCGAGATCGTCCTCGTCGCCTTCGTCCTCGCCGTAGGTGAGATCGAAGGACGACAGCAGCTCACGGTCCTCGTCCTCGGGCGACACGACCTGTACGACGTAGTTCATCTCGCCGCCGAGCAGCTCGAGCGTCTCGTCACCGACCGACTGGGTGGCCGTCACCATCTCGCCGAGGTTGAACAACGCCTGGACCAGAGCGGCCGGGTTGGCGTCGATCTTCTCGGCGAAATCGGACAGCGACGCGCCGCGGGCCAGCCGGATCGTCTCGCCGTTGCCGTGCGGCAACCGCACGCCACCGACAACCGGCGCCTGCATGCTCTCGTATTCGGCGCGTTTTGCGCGCTTCGACTTGCGACCACGCCGGACGGCGCCGCCGGGACGACCGAACGCACCGGCTGCGCCACCGCGCTGACCGGGGCGGCCACCGCCGCCACCGGGACCACCGCCACCGGGACGGCCACGGAAACCACCGGCAGCAGCGCCGCCTGCACCACCGCCGGCACCGGGACCGCCGGTGCGGTAGTTACCGCCACCGCCGCCGCCGGGACGACCGCCGCCACCGGGGGCTCCGCCGGGACGGGGACCGCCACCGGGACGCGGGGCACCGGGCCGGCCGGGCGCACCAGGTCGGGCGCCGGGCGGACGAGGAGGCATGTTGCCGGGTGTGGCTCCACCCGGACGCGGCGCGCCGGGACGCGGACCACCGGCACCGGGCCCGGGACGCGGGCCCTGGGGCCGCGGCGCGGGACGCTCGACCGGCTGAGCCGAGGAGAACGGGTTGTTTCCGACGCGCGGCGGCCGAGGCATGCCCGGCTTCGGCGCGGCCGGTCCCGGACGGGGACCGGGCGTCGGCCCGGGGCTGCTCGGCGCAGGTGCCGAGGGGGCGGCGGGGGCCGCCGAGGCCGCGGGT
>JAKFVT010000001.1 GCA_021732005.1 Mycobacterium sp.
TCCCCGTCGAGGGCATCCCGCCGCCGCCACCCATGCCGCCGCCCATCCCGCGGAAGATGCCGGCCTGAGAGGCCTGCCCGGCTTGGCGGTACGCCATCGCCATCTGACGCATCCGGGTGGCCAGCAGCTGGTTTTGCGCCTTGGTCGTGTCGAGTTGGCGCTGCATCGCGGCCAGGCGGTCATCCATGCTGGTCACCAGCGTTTTCACCCCGGCCGGCGAACCGGTGGCCGGTGCGATCGCGGCCGCAGCGCTGGCCGCGTTCTGGCGCACTCCGGTGGCACCGGCGCGACCATTCTGGCCTTCGGCGGCCCCGGCAGCCGCGGTGCCGTTGGTTTGAGCGTCCAGGCCGGTCACGGTGCCCCAGGTGCGCTTATAGCCGTCTCCGGCGTTGCCGGCCCCGGTACTTAGTGCCGAATCGGCGGGAGCGGCCGGAACGCCGGGGCCCTGGCTGCCGACCGAGCCCGGACCACCGGCAGCGGGGAAAACGCCTTGGGCAGAGGCCAACACCCGGTCAACCTGCGCGATATACGCGCCCACACCCGAGCCGCCCACCCGCTCAAACTAAAACCGCCACCACCCCTACAGCACCGCCCCAAAAAAAAGATTCTGGACGGGCCTACGTGTGCTGCGCGATCTCCGCCCGATGCGCAGCGATCTTCTGGGCCGACTCTTGTAACCGCTGACGAGACTGCTTGATGTGCTCCTGCATTGCCGCAAGGCGGTCGTCCATCTGCGACACCAGCAGCACAAGGTTGTGCGGGTCGGTCCCCTCGGCCAACACCGCCCGCGCACCCGTCGCTGCGGTCTGCGAGATCGCCCGGGCCGATACGTTCGCCTCCCGGGCATGCGTGACCGCTTCCATCACCGAGCTGTGCAGGGCGTCGCTCAGTGCCACCGCCCGCGCGTCATCACGGCGATACCGAGTCGACGCCTCCCCCGCCGCCGCGGCCAGCCCGCTCTCACCGTCAGGAAGAGCCCCGCCCGTCGGAGCCGGACTGCGCTGCAGCTCCGCGTCGTGACTCTCGGCAGGAAACAGCGACGCAGCAGCGGCCAAGATGCGGTCCACCTGCGCGACGTAGCTTTGCGCGGCGAAATCCATACCCGCCAGGATAGAAGTTCCCCGCCCCCGCGCTGCGACGCCCACGCAGTCCGCGGGAAACTAACTAATTAGAATAGCTACATAACGCGTCTGGCATTGTAGGTTCCAGTTTCGCTTGGCGGATGCCGTCGTCTCTAGCAGTGCGTTTCCAAAATTCCGCTCAAGATGGCCGACGCTAAATTCCATTTTCGATGGCGGATCCTAGAACCACACGGTCGTCCAGATCTTGATCCCGAGCAACCGGGGGGGTGCGAGCACCGACGCCAGGAAGGCCGCAATCCTGCCGCGGGCCGAGATGGGTTTGGGCTTAGCGGAGTAGGTCGTCAGCCCGGCGGTTCGGTGTACACGCCGACGTCAGGCAAGCCGGGGCGCTCACCAGCCCCACGCCAGGTCGCCGTTCAGGTCTGCCTTGCAAGTGGCGATCCCGTCGGTCTGCACGACACGGGCGCGCGCCCCGGGCTCGCTGCACGCCGACCCGACCTGGACCGCCGGCCGACTCTGGTGGGTCTTGTCTCTCCACGAACCCGTCTCCATGCTGCAGTACAACGTGCCATCTGGTGATACATCGCCGGACTCAGCTGGGGTGCATGGCTTGCCTTCGTACAGGAGCGGAGCCGCGGTGGTCGTCGTCACCGCGGTCGAAGTGACCGCGGGCGTCGCCGGCTTGTCCTCCCCGACGTAACCGCTTCCGCCCCAATGCAAGTCCTTGTCGGTCCATGTCCCGTTGGCGCACGAGGGTGTGCAGTCGTTCTGGTGTTCGCGAAGCACGTATCGTCCGTCGACGCCGGGACCGATCAGCTCGGTGTCGAGCATGTCCTCACCGATTGTCCTGAACCCCTGTGCGGTCGGGACCAACACCAGAACCATTGCAGGGTCGTGAGCTCCGCCGCCGTGGTAACGAATGAAGAGATTGCCGGTGCTATCGGTCGCTGGCTCGGCAAACTCGAATCCGTAGCCGAACTTGACGGGAATCGGCATGAGAACCAATCCGGCAGCGGTCACAGCAGAGATGCAGGCGCCGTCACCGACAGCGGCGCCGTACGACGGTATCTGGGGGATGACGAAAACCCGCATCCGGCCCAGATACGGATGCTCGAGGTCGTGGTGAGCGGTGGCGGTACCTGGGCAGCCTGCGTTTGGTGATGGGTTGTCGGGCAGCGGCGCGGCCTGCGCCGATGACGGCGGCGCGCTCACCGGGGGCACGGTTGCTGTCGAAATCTCCGCCGTTTTGGCCGCCGGCGCCGCGGCTTCATCGCTCCCGCCACGGGTGACGTAGATGCCGACCGCCGTCGCAGCGACTGCGACCGTCGCCACCACCGCCGCGGCGATAGGCACCGTCCGAGACTTTGACTGCGGTCGCGGCAAGGCCTTCGCTGTGACCTTCCGCACCTGCGTCGGCTCGTTCGACGGCTGCGTGACCGCTGCCATGGTCGGCGCGAACGCTGCGACTTCGCCGCCAGCCGCCTCCTGCAGCGCGGTGACGAACTCCGCACAGGACTGGTATCGGTCGTCGGGGCGCTTTGCCAGCACCCGTTCGAAGACCGCGTCCATACCGTCCGGAAGACGCGGGTTGACTGCGGTGATGGACGGCACCGGCTTGGCTAGGTGCGCGGACATCGCCGAGGCGATCGAGGTTCCCGTGAACGGCGGCTTCCCGGTGAGCAGGTGGAACGCGGTGCAGCCTAGGGAGTAGATGTCCGACCGGTTGTCGACCTCCTCGCCCTCGATCGCCTCCGGCGAGATGTACTGCATCGTCCCGATGGTCATCCCGGTGGACGTCAACGAGGTGGACTCACCGGCGGCCTTGGCGATGCCGAAATCCGCGAGCTTCACCGACTCAATCTGCTGCACCGCCGATTTGTCTCACGAAGCGCTTCATTTCCTACGGGGGCGCCGGCCCCAACGTAGAGCGTAGGAATTGCCGTGGGAACCCCCGCCCAGCGGTTGGGCGAGGCACATTCGCCACTGCGGAACGGATTTCGCCTCTGTGTGGATCGCGGCATGCAACCGGGCATGCTTCAGTTAGTCGTCTGTCGTGTTCCCAGCGCCTCGAACCGCGATTGACAGCGGCGGCGCGTGTTGCCCGACTATAGATCGAGCGTCAGGGACGTGGTGTGTGAGCGGGACACGCACGGATAGATCACACCCGCCCTGTCCTTGTGCTCTTCGCTCGCAACGGAGTCCAGGTGCTGGGGTTGGCCGGCGATGACGCGGACTTGGCATGCGCCGCAGATTCCTTCGCGACATGACGAGTACACGGGCAGGTTGGCGCGTTCGAGCGCATCGAGCAGCGACTGGTGCTCTGAGACGTGTACGTGGGTGTTGCTGCGTCTGCAGGTCACCTCGAAGGCCCGCCGCGGCGGGTACGGCTGTTGCGGTGTCGGGGTGAACCGTTCGATGTGCAGACGCGGCGCTGGGACGAGGGTCGCCAGTTCTTCGGTCATCGAGGCCGGCCCGCAGCAGTACACCGCCGCTGTGGTGCCGTTGAGGATCCGCGCAAGGTCAGGTCGCACGCCGGTCTCATCGCGGGCGTAGACGCTGACGTGCTGCGGCCATCGCTGCTTCAGTTCGCCGCTGAATGCCATGGTGGCCTGACTGCGGCCGATATAGACCAACCGCCAGCGCCGATGCGCAGGCAGCGCTTCGATCATCGCCTTGATCGGCGTGATGCCGATCCCACCGGCCACGAACAGATAGTCCTCTGCGGGCTCCAGCATGAAGTGGTTGTCCGGGCCGGAGACGTCCAGGATTTTCCCGGGCACCGCGTTGGCGTGCAGCCAGGCGCTGCCGCCGCGCGAAGGCGCCGCGAGGTGCACGGCGATTCGATATCGGCTGCGGTCGGCCGGATCGCCGCACAGTGAGTAGCAGCGCGATGATCCATTGGGCAGCTTCAAGGTCAGGTGGGCTCCGGGCGTCCAAACCGACAACTCCGTCCCGTCCTGCGGCGACAGGTCGATGCCGAGCACCTCGCGGGCCAGCGGGTAGGTTGCGGTGACGGTCATCGGGCGCGGCGGCGCAGCTTGTTGGCGTCCCGGCGCCGGGAGCGGCGCGGCAGCCGTGGAGGTCAGCACCCGCACGAGTACCGCCACGGTGGTCAAACCCAGCAGGGTGAAGGCCACCAGTCGATAGCCCCAGGCGCCCACGTCGCTGCCGGACCAGCCGGCGTGGAAGGACACCAGGATCACCGACGCGTAGCTGCCGTAATGCAGCACCTTCCAGAATCGCCGCGGCATCCTCGGCCGCAGCAGGGAGGTTCCGTAGACGGCGACCAGCAGGTAGAACGCGACGATGCCCAGGGCTACCGGCCAGGGCCGGTAGGCCGCCGCCAGTGGCACGAAGATCTCGGTGAGCGAGAAGTGTGTCCACCTGTCGAGCATGAGCGACAGCATGTGTAGCCCGGTCGTGATCAGCGCGGTGCCGCCGAGCCAGCGATGCAGGTCCTGCAGCCACGCGGGGTTGTCGATGGAGCGCAGTACCCGGGTGGCTAGCAGCACACCCCACAGCACGGAGCCGGTCATCGCGGCCCAGGCCACCAGGCCGCTGGCGCGGGCGACGTACCACCACAGCTGCGGATCGGTCATGCGAAGTCTCGCCAGTTCGCCGTGCTCTTGTGCCGCTGATCGGCGGCGACGATCAGTCCGGCGGCGCCGATGCGGGGCAGCCAATCTAGTAGCCGATCGGGGTCGCGCACGAATGCCAGCTTGGCCAGAGCTTCGGCCCTGGCGCCGGTGCCGGCGATGACGGTCGAGGTGACCGTCGGGGTGACCGCACTGACACCGGTGTTGGGGTTGATCAGGTGATGGGCCGGACCGTCGGGGCCGGCCCAGACCCGCACGAGACGGCTCGACGTCGCCACGGATCCACGGGCGAGCCGGATCACGCTCAGCAGCTCCCCTGGCGTGAATGGGTCGGCGATGCCGATCGTCCACGCCGTGGCCTCGGGGGCCTGCCCGGCGACCACCAGGTCGCCTCCGACCTCGGCCAACACCCCGTCCGCGCCGCGGTCGAGTGCGAGCTCGGCGATCATGTCGGCCGCGAGGCCCTTGCCCAGCCCGCCCGGGTCGAGTGTGGTGCCAAGCGGAAGGCGAATGTTCAGACCGGCGATGTCGATGTCGGCGACCTCGCCCGGCCACGTCGCGGTGTCGGGCAAGGTCGTTCGCCGTGACGCATCGACGCGGCTGGTGTGGTAGCCGTTGGCCACGAGCTGCGGCAGCACGGTCGGGTCGAAGTCGCCGTCAGTCAATGCCCAGGCATCGATCAGTTCGGTCACCAGTCGCACGGTGCAGGCACGCACCCGCACCGGACGGCCCTGGGACCAGTTCAGCCGCCACACGTCGCTGCCCTCGCCGAAACGGCTCCATGCCTGCTCGAGCTCATCCAGAAGCCCGAAGCAGTCCTCGAGGAGCTCCGGCGGTCCACCGACCAGCGTGATCGCGGCGGTGCCACCCATCGCCGGGCGGACGCTCTCCAGCGTCTTCTCAGCCACCGGAGGCTTTCGACACACCCTGGGGGACAACGGGTTCAGCGGACAACGGCGGCGGCAACGGGGCAGGGACCGCCGCAGGTGCCGGGCGCGTGGGCTGGATGGCTGCAGTGGCCGGAAGGCCGCCCCCGGCTCCTGTGTCGATACTCGGCGTTGCTGCCGGCTCGGCCGCGGCCGTGCTCAGCGCGTGAACGGTGAAGAGGAGCGCCCCGGCCGACAGCGTGGTGGCGGTGAGTTTGGACCATCGAGCAGGCGACTGCCGCGGCGTGCCGGGGTCAGTCGTCGCGGTCATGCTCGGCCTCTTCGGGTTCCGAGTGCTCGTCATCCCCGTGCTCGTCATCGCTGCGCGGCGACACCATGGACGTCGGCGCAGTCGGTGTCAGGGCAGGCACAACCGCCGGCGAGGCCGTCGGCGCCACCGCCGGCTGCGCTCCGCCGGGGATCAGTACCTCGTTGGCCCGCCCGATGTCGGGCGGGGGCGAGGTGTTCAGAATCCTGGTGTTGACGGCCAGCGCGGCCCCTCCGACAATCAGGACGAACACCACCGAGACAATCACCGCCACTTTCGATCTCATGAGTTCACGCTAGATTCCGGCCGGTCAAGGATCGTCCCGGCGATATCCAAGAAACGTCCAAGATCGCGCGAAGCCTCAGCGAAGACAATGCGCGCGATGCATCGACCCGGGCGGCGGCAGGTCCATAATGCGGACGTGCGGGTATTGGTGGTCGAAGACGACGCTGCGGTCGGCGCCGCGCTGTGCGACGGCCTGGGCAGAGCCGGCTTCGAGGCGAGCCGCGTCGGCACCGGCGCCGACGCGGTGGCGAATGTATCGGCGGCTGCACCGGATTTCGTGCTGCTGGACCTTGGGCTGCCCGATATGGACGGCACCGATGTCTGCCGCACGATCCGGGTGCTCTCACAAGTGCCGATCATCGTGGTCAGTGCCCGCAGCGAGGAGATCGATCGCGTCCTGGCGCTGGAGATGGGCGCCGACGACTACGTGGTCAAACCGTTCGGCATGCACGAGCTCGTGGCACGCATCCGCGCGGTATTGCGGCGCACCGCAGTTCGCGACGGTCACCTCGACCAGGACACCACCCGCACGATCGGGCCGCTCAGCATCGACCGCCGCACCCAGCGTGTGCATCTCGGCGAGCGGGAGGTGCATCTGACGCCCAAGGAGTTCGACCTGCTGTGCTACCTCGCCGAAGATCCCGGCGCGGTGCACCGCCGGTCGGAGATCCTGCACCGAGTGTGGGGCGCCAATTGGTACGGCACCAGCAAGACCGTCGACGCGCATGTGGCCGCAATCCGTAAGAAGCTCGGCGACCCGCGCTGGATCGAGGCGGTCCGCGGGGTCGGCTTCCGGTTTGGGATTCCGTCGTGAAGTGGCGGCTGATGGCCGCGTTCATGGCTGTGACCTTTCTCGTCCTCGTGGTGCAGGACATCCCGCTTGGCGCCTACCTGGAGCGTGTCGAGCGCGAACGCATCGTGACCGCACTGGAACGCGACGCCTTTCTGCTCGCGGGGCGCAGCGAGGACGCCCTCGAAGCAGCGACGTCACCCGATCCGCGCGTGGGGGCCAACGCGCACCGCTACCGCCAAGCCAGCGGAGCGCGGGTGGTCATCGTCAACGCCGCCGGCGATTCAGTCGTCACTTCAGACGACGACCAATCCGCCGCGGGCACCTCTTACCGGTCGCGGCCCGAGATCGCTACGGCTCTCTCTGGCGACATCGCGACAGGACAACGTCACTCGGTCAGTCTGGGCACCGACCTGCTTTATGTCGCCGTGCCCGTGGTGAGCGGCGATCGGGTGATCGGGGCGGTGCGGCTGACCTATCCGACGCAGGTGGTGGCCGATAAGGTGCGCGGGCAACTACGCACACTGTGGCTTGTCGCCGGTATCACGGTGCTACTGGCTGGGGCGGTGGCGTTCGTCCTCGCAGGCACGGTAACGCGGCACCTGCGGCAATTGCGCGCCACCACCGAACTGCTGGCCGAAGGGCGGCTCGAGGTGCGTGCGCCCGAGCCTGGCGGGGCGCCCGAAATCCGTAGCCTGGCAAGGTCTGTCAACAAGATGGCCGCTCGGCTCGAAGACCTGCTGCGCCAGCAACGCGCGTTCGCAGGCGACGCCTCCCACCAGCTGCGCACGCCATTGACGGCGCTGCGCGTGCGCTTGGACAATGCCGCCGACCTTGTCGACGCCGAACCTGAAGCCGCGCGCGATACCATCGCCGAAGCCCAGGACGAGGCACTGCGCTTGCAGCGGATCGTCGACGCGCTGCTGATGCTCAGCCGTGCCGACGATGCCGCAATGCCGTCGCAGGAGATTGACCTCGCCGAGATCGCCCGCGCGCGGGTCGAACAATGGCAGCCGCTCGCTGAAGAATCCGGGGTGCACCTCGGCGTGACAACGCCAGAATCGGCCCCAGCGCTGGCCGTACCCGGGGCCGCCGAGCAGATCATCGACAACCTCATCGACAACGCACTCGCCGTGTCCCCGGGCGGCAGCACCATCGACGTGACCATCACAGCGGCCCCCACCGTCGACGCCGTCGACCTTCACGTGCTGGATGAGGGTCCTGGCATGTCCCCCGAGGACCGTGCCCGTGCTTTCGATCGGTTCTGGCGCGGACGCACCGACACCGCCGGTAGCGGACTGGGCCTGGCCATTGTTGCCGGGCTCGCCCGCGCCAGCGACGCCACCGCAGAGTTGAGGCCACGCACCCACGGCAGCGGGCTCGATGCGCATGTGCGGTTCGGGTGCCCGCGACCCTAGCCGAGGGCCCGGCCCGCGGTGTGGCGTTCGGAATGGGGATTGACTGCGTCGAGGAAAGACAAGGGACACAACTACTTTCGTGCGTTGAGAAACCGGCTGAAGGGGTGATGTTTGTGGAGTGAGTGGACCGCGGCACCGAACGTCCCGGCGGCGATCACGACCAGTTGGATCCGCTGAGCGTTCCTTCCAGGTGGACGTGCAGGCGATCGGACCCAAGGTGTGTCATCAGACGTTTTCTCCGGGCCGGTGTTCGACCTACTCATCATGAGCCAATCCCCCCAATACTTGGTGCGCTACGCCGGACAGACCATTGCGCCCAGCTGCGGCGAATACGCGGAAATCAAATATGCAACTTTACCGGTAAGCGTGCCAGCGTCCCGTGGTCAACAGCCGTTACGGTGTCGTGGCTGACCGATGGTGGCTCTGCTCGAGCAGTCGTCTCTCCCGGCACTGCTCAGCAATCCTTCAGCACACGTCGTGCAGCGTCGGTCCCAGCATCCGACTGGATGCGCTCGATTCATGAAGGGACCAACGGTGATCGGCAACAGGATCAAACGAAGCACGACAGCGAAGAAGACGGAACCGGTGAAGATGTTGCAATTTGCCACTATGGCGGCCGGCGGACTGGTTGCCATGATTTTGGGGCTGGCAGCGCCGGCTCAAGCCGCCCAGTCAGGGCCCGGCACCGTCCAGGAAACGGTCAGTTCCCTTGTGGCTCAGGGCTATCACGTAATTGTGAACAAGTCAGGTTCGGCCCCGCTGGACCAATCCACGGTTCTTGCCGTGCGGCCCGGTCAAACGTTGTCCCGTACGGACTCCGGCGCCCCCGGCGCCGACAACGAACTCGTCACCACTATCACCAACAAGACCGTCTACGTCGACGTCAAGTAACACAATGCGACAGGGCGGCCCCGAGCAGGGCTGTCCTCTACACCCAGCGAAGCGCGGCCGAGCACTTCGCCGCGATAGTTCATCCCGCTCGGAAGGTGGCCAGCCATTGACGTGGCACCTATCGCGTCGCGCGCTGCCAGCCTTCTTGGGCATCTTCGGAGTTCGTTCCCTCTCCAGGGTTGCACCGTAGGGTCAGGGGAATGGTTTCGCGGCTGCGTCTCTTAGTGACCCGGCGAGCCGGTGTGCGGGCACGAGCGGCCGCAACGGCGGCCGCCGTCGTGGCCCTGGCCCTGGTCACAGGAGGAGTGGCCCAGGTGGTGCTGCTGGAGCGCTCGCTGCGCTCAGCTGCGGAAGCGACGGCGTTGGAGCAGACTGAACACGTCGCAGCGCGACTGGCTCCCGATGGTCCAGCGGAGGCGGTGCGCGAACTCCGCTCCGCACTGGATCTGGTACAGGTTCTCGACGCCAGCGGGGCGATGGTCGCTGCCAGCGCGCCGCTTGTGGGGCAAATGCCGCTGAGCAGCGCCCGACCGGTTCCCGGTGGGGTCGTGACGGAGGAGATCGTTTCACCGGCTATCGACCCCGACGACACGCTTATCGTCGCGGTGCGCGGGATCATGACGCCCGACGGTCCTCGGACGGTGCTGGCCGCCGTCCCCCTGAATGGGGTCGATAGCAGCGTGAGAACAGCGGAACACCTGCTCTGGCTAGGTGTGCCGGCACTGGTGTTGGTAACCGCGCTGGCCACCTTCGCCGCGACCGGGCGCGCACTGCGACCCGTCGAGGCGATCCGGGCCCGCGTTGCCGCCATGTCAGACCGCGACCTCAACCAGCGAGTCCCGGTGCCTGCCACCCGGGACGAGATCGGGCGGCTCGCGGCGACGATGAACGCACTGCTAGCCCGACTACAAGGGGCCCAGAGCGTGCAACGGCAGTTCGTCGCCGACGCTAGCCACGAACTCCGTAGCCCCTTGGCCACCATCACCGCCGGCCTGGACCTGGTGCACAGTCGTGACGACCGGGACGCCGCGCGGCTGACGGCCATGCGGGAAGAGGCGCAGCGCCTCGATCGGATCATCGGCGATCTGCTGCTGTTGGCCCGAGCCGACGAGCGCGGACTCTTGCCGCGCAGCGACGACGTCGATCTCGACGAACTGGTGTACACAGAGCAGCTGCGGCTGCGCGAGATCAGCACTTTCCAGATCGATGTCGACGTCGTCGCGATCCGGATCTGCGGAGACCGGCCGAAGCTGGCACGGATGCTCCGCAACCTCGTCGACAACGCCCTACGGCACAGCAACGGCCGGATCGCTATCCGGCTACGACCAGAAGCCGGTGGAGCAATCCTGGAGGTCGCCGACGACGGTCCCGGCGTCCCGGTTGCGGACCGCGAGCGGATCTTTACCCGGTTCGTGCGGCTCGATACAGCGCGCGATCGCGCGGCTGGCGGCACCGGGCTGGGGTTGGCGATCGTTGCCGAAGTGGTCGCCGCGCACGGCGGCCTGGTGGAGGTCCTCGACAATCCGGGCGGGGGCGCACTGTTTCACGTGCGGCTGCCCGGTCGGCCTCCGTCCGGCACACGGTCAACAAGCATGCGGTAACGACGCCGTGGAGAGTCGCGATGCATGCGGGGGTGACCGGCCGGGATCTCGTTCGCGCGACGTGGGTTCGCATCGCCCGCTCAGTGCGGATCCCACACAGCGTCGAGGATGTCGCCCTTGCAAAGTCGCCTGACCGCGCGTCGTGCCGTCTTGTCTCCGGAGTCGATTCGTGCCTGCCACGGCAACAGCGCCGACGTGCTGCCCGGCAGCGGCGCCGCGCTTTCTCCACCAACGTCATGATGTTCGGAATCTGTTACTGGGAAGTGGATCTCGGCGGACGACGATCCGCACACGCCGGCTTCGACGAGCGCCGACCGATGCGAACCCGGCCCGACTTCCGGTGTTCCCCCAGGCCGACCGCCCCGCGCAGGCTCCCGAGGAATGGGAGCCCGGGGCTCCTGGACCACCTCTACGTGAGTTTCGCCAACGTGGTTGGCGTTTTCCCACCGACACGATGCCGCTGACCCGACGCGCAAGGCGATGATGGCCATGAAGTCACCGACCGCAAGCTCGCGGGCGTCCAACAACGTTGGTAGACAGCGCAATCAGGTGATGCGGCCTAACGGTGGCAAACCGCGTGCTGCACTTCGCTGCCGGACATGGGAGTGTGGCGACTCTGCGGCGGGAATCATAGGCCCGGCAATTCCTCAAGAGTCGTCAGTGCCGTTGTGCGCCTGCAGCTGTTCGTTCCACGTCGACTTGGCGCCGGAGTCGCCGATACGGTAGACCTGCACCGTCGCGGCCCCACTCGCCAGCACCACCACCGCGGTGATCAACCACACTGCGACCGGTTTCAGCGTGCGGTTTCGTGACTCGCGAACGTGAACGAATGCCAGCAACGCAACCGCGACCAGCAGCGCCGATGAGAAGTACAGCAGCGTGTCGCCGAGCTCCGTGTGGGTGTTCAGCGCCGGAGAGTCACCAACCCGATGCTCCAGCCATTCGCCGGCACTGGTGGTCAACGGAGTCAGGACCACAGTGATCAGTGCTAGCGCAACGACAAACCATATCAATCGCTTTCGTGCCGCCCGCCATATCGCACACACCACGGCCAGCGCCGCGGTCAACGGCACAAGAACGACGATGAAATGGACGAGCAACACATGCGCCGGAAGCCCGTTGAATGTTGACATTGAATCTCCTGAAGACACGATTGAACCGACTGGGACCAAGCACTCTGTGCGGAGCAAGTCGTAGCTTGCCTACCAGCTCGCCGCCGTTCCGATCAGATGGTCGATGCCAAACATGACCGCCCGCGCAATACCCACATTCGACGATGTTGCGCACGGGTCAAGAAAAAGCGTCCCGATCAGTTCGACGGACTATCTACGTATGGTTTCCTCCAGTCCTTCTGCGAGCGGCCAGCTTTCGGGCCGGCCCGAATCGCAGCATGTCGGCACCGGCCTGAAGAAATGCTGAGCGATACTCTCGACACTCCGGGCGGGCGCGCTGTTCCGCGTGCGGCTGCCCGCTCAGCCCTCGGCCGCGACAGGCTCAGCCAGCA
This sequence comes from Mycobacterium sp., assembly GCA_021732005.1. Lineage (GTDB taxonomy): Bacteria > Actinomycetota > Actinomycetes > Mycobacteriales > Mycobacteriaceae > Mycobacterium. The sequence continues at coordinate 12,362 of JAKFVT010000001.1, forward strand.
TCAGGTAACCCGCGCCGCGGACGGTCGTGATGTATCCGACCTGACCGGCCGGGATCGCGGTCTTGCGACGCAGGTATCCGACGTAGACCTCGACGATGTTCACATCACCCTCGTAATGCGGGTCCCACACAGCGTCGAGGATGTCGCCCTTGCGCATCGCCTGGCCGGCATTGCGCATCAAGAACTCCAGCAACCCAAACTCGCGGCCGGTCAGCGACAACGCCTCATCCCCCCGGCAGACCCGATGCACCGCAGGATCCAGGGTCAGCTCGCCGACCACCAGCACGCTCGGCCGCGCATGCACCCCGCGCCGTTGCAACGCCCGCAGCCGAGCCAGCAACACCACGAACGAGAACGGCTTGGTCAAGTAGTCGTCGGCGCCAAGGTCGAACGCGTCGGCCTCGTCGTACTCACCGTCCTTCGCGGTCAACATCAGCACCGGCGTCCACACCTGCGCCGCACGCAATGCCTGCAGCACGCGGTAGCCCGACAGACCGGGAAGCATGATGTCCAGCACGACCACATCGAAGGTTCGGTTGGTCGCCGCCCACAACCCATCAGGACCGGTGTGCTGCACCTCGACGCTGTGACCTTCCTCAGCGAGGCCGTCGCGGATCGTCTCTGCCAGTCGCAGCTCGTCTTCCACCAGCAGCACCCGCACGACGTCAGCCTAAAACCGCAACGGCGGGGTAGGGCGCCGGGCAGCCGAGGTGACGGGGATGATCACGATCTCCTCCGCGTCGATGTCCTCCGCCTTCCCTGCCCGGTGCCGGATAGTGGCACCGAGGATCGTCCATCCCTCTGGAACGCCGTACACCCACATCATCACTGGCTGACCCGAGATGGCTGCCGGAGTGACACCCGCCGAGGGGAATCGGAGCTGTCCGCCAACGCCAGGAAGGCGGCAGCCGCAGCCGCCCCCGCGGCGAGGTTGGCAAGTAGGTAGATCCAGATTGCCGACCAGCCCACCAACCCCATCGCTGCGGCACCGATCGCCACCGCCGGATTGAACGCCGCACCCGAGACACCACCGACCGCGAACGCACCTGCGGTCACCGTGAACCCGATCGCGAGCCCGTAGAACGAATTTCCTTCAGTGTCCTTGGCAGTCGCCACGTTGAGCACGACCCACACCAACGCAAAGGTGAAGACGAACTCGGCCACCAACGCTGGACCCACCGCAGGCAGCAGGGGCGCGTTGGCGGGAGCAGCCACCAGCACACGGGTCACAGCAGCGCCGAGTAGGCCCCCCGCGGTTTGTGCTCCCCAGTAGGGCAGCAGGTCGCGAGCGGCCAGCTTTCCGCGCAGAAAGACGCCTAGGGACACTGCCGGGTTGAAATGGCCACCCGAGACGTGCCCCCCGGCGAAGATCATCACCATCAGGACGGCCCCGATAGCCAGCGGTGCGACCGCCAAACCTGCGCTGACCGTCGTCCCGACGGTCAGCACCAGAAAGAACGTTCCGATCAGTTCAACGATGTACTTACGCATGATTCCTCAGCTCTGTCTGCGAACGGCCGGAGGTGGTCCGCCGCCAATCAGAGCGTGCCGACACCGGCCTGAAGGAATGCTTAACGCGACCACCGGACCCGGCTGTTGTGATGGATCACACGGATTTCCCGCCGTTCCTTCAGATTCCCGATACATGAGCGAGTTGGCCGACTGCCGCCGTGATCGCCATCGCCAGTCCGCCCCCGATCACGACCCGCAGGGCGGGGCGGGCCACCGTCGTGCCGGCGGCTTTGGCCCCGAGGATGCCGGCACAGGCGAGGCCGACAAAAGTCACTGCCACCACAAGCCAGATGCGGGCAGTCCCATTCGGGCCGAGCAGCCCCAGGAACGGAATAAGGCCACCTACCAAGAAGCTGACTGCTGAGGCGGCCGACGCCTGCAGAGGACGCGCGGCCGTGGTCTCGGTGTGGCCGAGTTCGTCGCGCAGATGCGCTTCCAATGGACCTGATTCGTGCAGAGCCACCGCCACCTGTTGTGCCAGCGCAGTGGGCAATCCGCGTGCTTCGTAGATACCGACTAGTTCCCTCAGTTCGTCCTCGGGATTGGTCGCCAATTCGCGTTCCTCCATGGCGCGATCGGCCTTCTCCACGTCGACCTGGGAGCTCACCGACACGTATTCGCCCGCCGCCATCGCCATCGATCCCGCGGCCAGGCCGGCCAGCCCGGCGGTGAGAACCGTACTGGTGGAGGCACCGCTCGCGGCGACGCCGACCATCAGGCTCGCAGTCGACACTAGGCCGTCATTGGCACCGAGGACCGCAGCGCGCAGCCAGCCCGCACGGCCGGCGGTGTGACGCTCGAAATGGGGATTGACTGCTTCGAAGAAAGCCACGAAACACCTCTTTCATTACTTGAAGGGTCGAACTTGGGGCCGTGCCTACGGAACATCAGATGGCACCCACTGCGCCACCAGCGATCACGACCAGCTGGATTCGTCGGAGAATGCCAGCGCGGCCGCTCCCATAGAACATCAGGCCTTCGAGTACCAGTTCAATAGAGGGCGGCCAACATCGGGTCGCGTTGTGATCAACGCGGGGAGTCCAGCGTCGCGGCCCAATTCGTGATCGTCGTCGCCCAACTGGGAATTGAACACCCTCGCTGCATCCGCACGGGACGCGCCGGCGCGGATCTGCCCTCCAACGAGCGCACAAACCGTACCGCCGCCCGGCAGCGTCGTGCTGCTCGGCGACGATCACGGCTTGCCGGGCTTCTCCGTCGCTGGCCCCGAAGTTCCGGTAGTCCAACGCGGGCGCCGTCATCGCCCGCGCGGAAAACGCCTTCGCATACTTGGGAAGGCCGAGCCGTCTGGTCCCGCTGCCGCCGCGTCCCATCACCACGCACGGCAGGTTGTCGTTGCCAGCTTCAGGCCGTGCTGGTCTGCGCCGCACCGCGCACCGGCGCAATCGAAGAACACTTTGCGGGGCACAACCACTACCTCGCAATCTGGCCCGGCCAGTTCGTCGTTCTGCGGGCATGGCGTCTGAAACCAGCGGTCACGATGCGGTCAGCGAGTCCTTGAAGGCTTGCGCATGCTTCTTCTCGTCACCGGAAATTTCTCGGAACAGGCTGGCGGCCTGCGGATTTCCCGCCTGATCAGCCTGTCGAGCGTAGTCGGGATACATGACGTCCTCTTCGTGCTGTTCGCCGGTGATCGCGTCTTTGAGATTCACATTGGTATCGGCGGCGACCAGCCCGGCCAGTCCCGCCAATTCTGCAAAGTGCTCGTTCAACTCGACATCAGCGGTGTTGGTGAACAGTTGCGCGACAGCGGTGTTGCCGCTGCTGCGGGCTTGATCGGCGTACCGCATGTACTTGGCGTAGGCGAACGCCTCACCCTGCATCGCCGTGCGTAGATTAGCCAGCGTCGCTCCTGAGGATCGCGCGGGACCTGCCGCAATCGCCACTGGCGCGGCCGGCTGACCCACCGGCACCGTCGCAGCAGGGCCCGAACCAGTGACCGCGGTCAACGCTGTCGTGAAGCCCTTCAGGTGGGCCGCCTCATCGGCGGCGATATTGGTGAACAACGCCGCAGCGGCCGGGTTGTTGTCGGCTGTGGCTTGCTTCGCGAAACCCGGGTACATGGTGTCGACCTCGTTGGTCTCGCCACTGATAGCATCACGCAGGTTCGCGGCGACGTCACCGCCCAAGCCGATCAGATCGGCCTCTCGCGCAAAATGATCCGACAGCTCGGTTTGGGAGGCGCTGGTGAACTCCTGCGCCGGCCGGACCCGCCCGGACTGCTGCGCCTGGGCGGCATAAGCCAGATACTTCGCGTGCGCCAGCGCCTCACCGTGCATCGCTGACAACGCGTTGGCACGCGTGGAATCGGCGAGCTGCGAACTGGCTTGCGGGGCCGCGTCGCTCGAACACGCCGTGACCGGCGCGAGCAACACAGCTGTGCACGTCACCGCCAGCAAAGGCTTTCCATATCGCATCAGAACTCCTCTTGAATGGCCCACCGCAGGCAGCGGGTGAGCACCAGAAAGAAACGTTCCGGTCCGGTCAACGACGAATTTGCGCACGATTCCTCAGCTTCTACGAACGGCCGGGGGTGGTCCGCCGCGAATTGCAGCATGTCGGCACCGGCCTGAAGGAATGCTGAACGCCTCGGCGCCCCCTAGCGCCGGGCCCGATGAAATGCCCTGGTTACGGCGGCCCTACGGTTCGTGTCGGCCTGGCGCCTGGTGATCGTGGACGGTGTCGGGTTGCGCCGTGTCGGCGGGGGTGAAGTGGTTCTCTTCTTCTTGCAGGAGTAGCAATGCATACAGCCCGTAGGGGCAGGCGCGCGCCTCGGAGGGGGGCCGTCCCTGACCTGCAGTGATTGTGATCACATCGACGGATCGCCGGCGCACCTGTCGGGATGGTTCGGCACCAACTGCGCCCGGGCAGCGCGGCGATCGCCCACAACCTGCTGCGTGAGGTCGTGCAGATGACCCGCCCGCGCCAGCGACGCCACCGCAGAGTTGAGGCCACGCACCCACGGCAGCGGGCTCGATGCGCATGTGCGGTTCGCGCGCCCGCGACCCTAGCCGAGGGCTATGCGGTCGTACCCCGGACGATCCGACCGCCAGCCACTGCCCGGAGCCGGCACCGCGTGCGGGGCGCAGATCGGTAATTCGGTTACGGGCCGAAGGGAGTTGCACCCGTAGGCCTCGCATGACGGCAACGACTTCGTGCATCCGAGAACACGACATCGAGCCCACCGGCCGCCGAGCGGGGATGTCGCCACCCGCAATGCCCGGCGGACGATCGCACCATGATGATGACCCGATTTGAGAGCAGGTGCATCTAGGGCACAGCCGCGGCGGCGGCGATGAGAATCTCCTCGGCGTGTGAGAAGACAACCATGTGACCCTCGCTCGGGTATTCGATGAGATCCGCCACGGGGATGCGGCGGGCCAGATCACGCGCATGATGCAGCGGGACGCGGTCATCGAGCCCGCCGTGGTATAGATCCACCGGAACGCGAATGTCGTTGGGGCGAAAGCCCCACGGTGTTGCGATGATCTCCCAGTCAAGCACCTGTCCGCGCACGCCCTGCCGAAATGCCAGCGCGAACGAGTCGGCCAGGCTGTCCCGAACACACGCGTCTGCGGCGACGCGGCGGTCTACCTCGGGCAGCGCCGCCATCATGCCCCGATACACCGTCCCGGGCCGAAAGCGATCAGCAGTGACGACTGAACTGACGAGGCAGCGTGCCAGCAGCGGGGCGCGGCGGGCGAGGATCATGGTGCGCGCCTCGCCGCGGTTCATGCCGGCGAGCGCGCCAGGCCGATCCAGCGGTCCCAGCGCACTGACGAGTGCCGCGCGGCTGATTCGGTCCGGCAATGCCACGCAGCAGGCCGCGGCATACGGTCCTCCACCGGAGGTGCCGAGCACGGCGAAACCGTCCAAGCGGAGTGAATCAGCAAGGGCGCGAACGTCATCGGGCCAGTCGAGCAGCGCGCGACCTGGTTGCGGGTCAGAGAAGCCGACGCCCGGACGGTCAACAGTAATGCGTCGCACTTGCGCCTCTGCGAGTTTGGCGTGGTCGATCGCGTCGCCCAGGCTCGAACTGGGTAGACCACGGAACTCCAGCACCGGTCGGCCCGTGCGGGCGCCCCACTCCGTATAGGAAACCCTGCGACCGTCCGCGAGTGTGACGCAGCCGCGCCTCGCATCCGGGTCGCACCCCGGCGGGATCACGTACTGCTCTTCAGGCGCGGCTGTTCGACGTCAAGGCGCGTGATCAGCGCGGCGATCCGGGTGAGGACCAGAGGCAGGCACTCGTTGAACAGAAGGTGGTGATCAGTGTCGAACACCACCAGCTCTTTGGCAGGGGCCGCGATACGCGCGAAGACCTTCTGTGTGTAGTCGAAGCTGAACAACGGGTCGCCCCGACCGGCGACAACCGCAATCGGACATGTGATCGTGCCATCGCGCACGGCGCTCATGTCGACGGTGAACAGGTCGGCCAGAAAAGCAAGCGGGTAGGCGGTCAGGCTCAGCGGGTCCATCAAGAATTGCTCGGCAGTCCAGGGCTCACGGCATACCCGAGCTATGTCGAGGTAGACGCTGAACCGGATTGGTAGGCGGGGCAAGAGCATGGCCAGCACCCGTAGGCCTCGCACTAACGGGCGGTACGCACCTTGTAGGAAAGTCGGGAACCGCGACACCGTGATAGAAGCGGGGAGTTCGGGATCGAGGATATTATGGGCCACCACGCCGGCGAGCTCGGGGTCGCGCGTAGCGACGATCATCGCCAGCACACCGCCTTGACTGGAGCCCACGACAACGGGGCAACGCCCGAATCTCACGCGCGCCCATGCTGTCGCGTCGAGCGCGTTGGCGACCAGACTTTCCAAACGCAGGACCCGCCCAACGCGCGGGCTCTTGCCATGCCCCTCGAGATGAACCCCCACGACGTTAATGCCTTGGGCGGCAAGCGCGTCGCAGAACTCCTCGTAGAACAGCGGGTGTGTCATGGTGCCGGGCAGGAACACCGCCACCGGGCCACCTGACCGACCGTGCCACACCGATAGCACTATCGGTATGCCTGAGGAGGTGATTGTCACCTCCTCGTAGCGTTCGGGGTGCTCAACCTCATTGCGCAGCCGCTGATCTCTGTCGCGCATGCCTATGACCTCCGCGCTTGCTCTCCCATATGGGCACCTCGGTTTGGTTCCGCCGACCTCCGGCACAGGCACATCGGCAACCCCCACTGTCCACCGCACGCGCTACCCGCGCCAGGGTCACAAGTCCCAGACGCGGTGGCCCGGAGTGGGCAGTAGGATCGAGTCGTGGGCGAGGACGCAAGCTTGCGCCGGTCGCTCGGACTGCCCCTTTTGACCCTCTACGGCCTCGGCAACATCCTCGGCGCCGGCATCTATGTGCTCATCGGGAAGGTGGCGGGATTCGCTGGGTCGAGCACCACTCTGGCGTTCATCCTGGCGATGGTCACCGCCGGGATCACCGCGTTCTCCTACATGGAACTGTCGGGACGTTATCCGGTCAGCGCGAGCGTCTCGGTGTATCTGCACCGAGCGTTCGGCAAACGCTGGCTGTCGACCGCGATCGGCCTGGCGATGGTTGGCGGCGGCATCGCGTCGGCGGCGGCACTGGCGCAGGGCTTTGCGGGGTATCTGAAATCGTTCGTCTCGGTTCCGACTCTGGCGGCCAGCGTCGGGCTGCTCATCGCCCTCGGGGCGATAGCGATCAAGGGAATCGGCGAGTCGGCAAAGACCGCGGCCATTCTCACCGGGTTGGAGGTGTTGGGCCTGCTGCTGGTCGTATGGTTCGGCCGAAATGCCCTCGTGCACATGGATCTTCGCGCCTTGCTGGCAATCGATCCCGCCGTCGGACTGGGCGGGGTGTTCGCCGGCGCGTTTCTCGCCTTCTATGCTTTCATCGGCTTCGAGGACATGGTCAACGTGGCAGAGGAAGCCAAGAATCCCAGCAGGACAATGCCGCTGGCGATTCTGATCGCACTGGTTGTCTCGACCGTGTTGTACCTGCTAGTCGTCATCGTCTCGACGACGCTGGTGTCTCCGGCCCAACTGGCCGGCAGCGATGCGCCGCTGAGCCTCGTCGTCGAACGAAGCGGTTCGAGCAATGCCGCGTTGTTGAGCCTCATCGGAATGGTCGCCGCCGTCAACGGGGTCATCGTGCAGATCATCATGGGCTCGCGCATTCTCTACGGGCTGGCCAAGGAGGGCTGGATCATCGGCCGGCTGGCAAAGGTGCACGCGCGCTTAAAGACTCCGGTAACCGCGACCGTGGTGGTGCTCGTCGCCATGATCGTCGGCACCGCGCTGCTGCCGTTGGTGTCGTTGGCTCAACTCACCAGCATGCTGGTGCTGATCATATTCACCCTGGTAAACGCGTCACTGATCGCCATCAAACGGCGCAGCACCGCACACCAGGGATACATCACCGTCCCCGCAGCGGTCCCGTACCTGGGCGTGATCCTCTGCGTCGGTATGATCGTCTTTCAGGTGATCAACTGGAATCAGTAGTGACCGCTAGGCGCCTACGTCGGATCCGTTGTCACGCAGGTACCACTGCAACGGCTGATCGACCTCGGTCCCGTTGCCGCGGGCGACGTCGATCTTCAATTCCGGCGCGTGCTCCTCATAGAACCCAGGGACCAGCGGGGGAAGCCTTGTGCACCCTGACCGGACGGTCATGACGCAATTTCCGCGGTCGCGTCGCGCCGTCGTGCATATCGGGTGTCTCGGCGGGCAGGCAATGCGATACGCAGACAAAGCAGCGGCCGCACACATCAAGTAGCTCGTCGAACACCAACGGCGCTGAGCCCCGGAGGTTCGACATTACTCAGCCGGACGCCGGCTGGATCGGTTCAGCGCCCGCAGCTACGGGTTGCAGACCCTGGCCCGCGATCATCGGCGCTGTCGGTTCCCGTTGTGGCGCTTGGGTTCTGCCGCTCCAGGCGAGGTACCCCAGCCCTGCGCTGACCGCCGAGTAGACAACCGCCTCCGCCCACATGTATCCCACACCCCATCTTCTGCCGAGAAAGATGGGTTCGTTGATGAGGCCGGAGGCGGTCGCTACTGCATAGGCGCCATGCGCATACGCCATAGCGGCAAACGCTCCCGAAAAGAACTTGCACGCTTCGCGATTCATGTTGGTTCCCGTTCGCCGATGCCTTCTGTTGCGTCTTAGTCTTGACTCCTGCGATAGCGATCGCAAGGGACCGAGGCCTTCATCGAACAGGGGACTTCGGCACTCAACGCAATTCAGGTCACGACTCGTAACCCTGTTGATGCGATGCGATGCGATGCGACGCAGCAGGTTGGCGTGCTCACGTCGCGTGTGAAGAGATGGCGATCTCATTGCCTACGCGAATGCTGCGGTAACGTCCGTGAAGGCTTCGGCGAAGCGCCCCAAAGTCCATGCTGAGCTGTCATGCGGGGAAGGGGCGACCAAGCGTGGTTGGCACTCGCGTAGGACGCTGATCGCCTCGGTGGCGTCCTGTTCGGTGGTGCGTCGCCACGGCCACGTCGCTTTGCCGATGATCTCTTGCACGGACAAGCCATGCACGGGTAGATGAAAGCCGCCTAGCACCGCGTAATCGGCTCGTCAGTCAGGGATCTAACGCGCGAGATCAGCCGCGTCAAGGCTTGGTGGCCACAGCCCACGATCACGACTATGCCTTTGCCTGCTACGTTCACGATCAACGCCTGCTCAGGGGTCCAGCCAAGAAGAAATAATTGGCGGGCGATGGGTCCAGTCGTGGCAATTCCCGGCGCTAAAGGGACTGCATTGCAGCTGAATTCACAATGCGCGTTCGGGTGACGCATGGGGACTGGCATCCATACCGGAATGCCAGCGCTGACTTAATCGGGCACGGCGAACCTGCCCCGCAACCAGGCGCTGGGACCGCCGCAGTGGTCGGGGTGAGCATGCGAGATCACGATCATGTCGATGGCACCTTTCCTGCGAAGCAAGGTTGATCAACGGTAGAGCGGGTTGCCTCTCTGCGGCAGTGGCAAAAGTCATCCCAAAATGCCGCCGACTGACACGGCCGGCTGTCGACCAACACTGCGCCTGGCTTGCGGCGACCGAACTCTTGCGGCGGATTATGACACCGCCCGTGTCGAATCCGTCTGCACCGGAGAGCTTTTCGCCACGTCTCCGGAGTCCTCCCGCGCGAGCGTGAAGTAGTTCTCCTCTTCCTGCGCGAAGTGCAGGCGCAGCAGGGCGTGTAGACCGTAGAGACATGCCAGCAGGTCGTTGACTTGGTCGGGCTGGATGTTGCCGGCCGCTTCGGCCAAGTGCACATGGGCGCCAATGCGGTCGGCGAGTCGCTCGATTTCGGCGTGCATGCGGCTCATGGTGGCGGTGGCTTCGCCACTGCGCAGCGGAGTTGCCAACGCCGGATAGAGTTCGGTTTCCTCAGCGTGCTCATGAGGCAGGATCCGCTGCCTCAGTAGCGCATAGGCGGCGGCGACGGATCGCAGCGCCGCGGCGTCGCAGTCCTCGGCCAGGCGATCCGCGCTGACGCGGATTAGTCCGACGGTGTCGCGTAGCTCGTCGTGTTCAGCCGCGAAGCGGTGCAGCAGGGTCTCAGTGCCAGCCGGCAGCGACACCTCAGTAGCCGGATTGCTCCGCAAGGCGCGCAACGCGTTGAGGATCACCGCGACATCGATGCCCTCCTGCAGCAACGCTCCCGCCGCGGGCGGTAGCCAACCCAATGCGGCAATCGTCATCGCCAGTAACGACAAGGTCATGCCGACGACGGCGCTCTGCACCGCGATACGTCGCGACCACCGCGCGATGTCCATTGCATCGGCGAGCCGGTCAAGGCGATCGGTGGTCAACACGACGTCGGCGGCCTCCGACGATGCGGTCGCTCCTCGTGCACCCATCGCCACACCGACTGTCGCTGCCGCCAGCGCTGGGGCGTCGTTGATGCCGTCGCCAACCATCACCGTGACCGCTCGTTCACGCTCGGCGCGTACCGCGGCGACTTTGTCCACGGGTGTCTGCTGCGCATAGACCTCATCGAGGCCGAGCACGGTGGCGACCTCGCGCGCGGGCTCGGCCCGGTCACCGGTGAGCATCACCAACCGGTTGAATCCCGCTTCGCGCAACCGCCGCATCGTGCGCGGGGCTTGGCGGCGCAGCGGATCCCGCAGCAACACTGCGCCGGTCGGCTCACCGTCGATACACACCCACGCCAATGCTGCGTTGTCCAGGCGCGCCCGGTTGACCGCGCCCTGCGCCCATGTCTTGTTCGCGGTGTCATCGGCGAGTTTGCCGACGGTCACCCGTCGTGCGTTCAAGGTTGCGGTAACGCCGCGGCCGGGTTCTTCGATGACGTCGGTTGGCAATGACAACTGCAGATCCCGCGCGGCTGCCTCGCTCACGATCGCCTCGGCAAGCACGTGCGGTGATAATTGATCCACCGACGCGGCCAGGCGCAGGATTTCGGTGGGGTCGGTTCCGGGCGCGGCGACGACGTCGACGACCGCCGGACGGCCCATTGTCAGGGTGCCTGTCTTATCCATCACCAAAGTGGTTGCATGGCCGAGATTCTCCAATGCTCCACCGCTGCGGATGACGACACCGGCGCGCGAAGCGCGAGACAGACCTGAGACGATGGCCACAGGCGCGGCCAGCAGCAGCGGGCACGGGGTGGCGACTACGAGCACGGCCACGGCCCGCACCGCAGAGCCGCTGGCCAGCCATGCGCCACCTGCCATCAACAACGCCAGCGGCAAGAAGTACGCCGCGTAGCGGTCAGCGAGTCGCACCACGGGCGCACTTTCGGCGCCGGCCTGCTGTGCCAGTCGCACGATGCCGGCGTAGGTGCTGTCCTCGGCCGTCGCGGTCGCCCGCAACTCGAACGCACCACCCGCGTTGACCACGCCGCTGCGGACCAGGTCCCCGGCGTGACGTTCCACTTGAAGAGGTTCGCCCGTGAGCGCTGACTCGTCGAGTACCGCCACCGCCTCGACGATATGGCCGTCCACGGGTACGACGTCGCCAGGGCCGGCGACGAGGATGTCGTCGACGGCGACCTCGGCTATCGGGATCACGGCGATCTGGCTACCGACACGCCGGCGTGCGAAACGCGGCGCCCGCTCCAGCAGGGCCCTCAAGTCGTGTGATGCACGCCGCGTGGCCGCCGCATCCAGTGCGCGTCCGCCGGCCAGCATCACCCCAATCAGTGCACCGGCCAGATACTCGCCGACGAGCAGCGTTCCGACCAACGACATCACTGCGATGAGGTCTACCCCCAGCCGGCCTTTGCGCAAGGCGAGCAGGACCCATACCACCGCAGGGACCACGGCTAGCAGCGTGCCGGCAATCCAGCATCCGTCAGCGACGTTTCTCGCACCAGCCAGCCAGGCGATGCCGCCGCCGGCCAGTGCCACGACCGTGACCACGACCAAGGCCGGCTCCATCAACGGTCGCAACCGCGCAAGCAGTGGGCCGATCATCACTGATTCCTCCGAACCATCAGGCGCCGGGCCGACGCGGAGATCTCATCACTGCTCGGGGCAGCCGAGGCGCGAGGCCGGCGACGCTTTAGTCGATCACGCTCCCTCTGCGGGCGACAGGGTCACAGGGCCTTCCCAGTTCGGGCCTTAGGACCCGAGGTGGCGATGCAAGAATTCGGCTTCAGCCGCACTGATCTCGTCGAAGACCGCCCCGGCATAGACGTCGAAATGGCCGACCGGATAACGGTGCATCTCGACATTCGGCATAGCGGAGGCGACGCGGGCGGCAAAGCGTGGCGACGCTTGAAGATCATAGTCACCGAGGCACATCAGCACCGGCATGTGCAGCTTTTCCGCAGTTCCCGCGCGATAACGTGGCAGCGCGAACAGCATCCGCGGCGCTAGGGCGTTCTGCCATCCCACGGCCTCACCGCCGAGTACTTCGAACGCCGTCTTCGCGTCCTGCTCGGTGAACACGGCCACCTCACCCCGTTCGGCCACCACAGGCACCAGATAGGGGTCTCGGCCAAGCATTGCGCCGCCTAGGTCGCGGATGGCCGCCGCGGCGAATTGCATTGTCCGCCAAGTGACCTCCCAGTCGAGGCGCTGACGGGCAGTTCGGCCCCGATGCCAACCATCAATCATCGGTACCTGCGATACGACGGCAGCGATTCCAGGATCGCCGGCGGCCACCACCAGGACGTGGCCACCGCTCAGGGACGTACCCCACAGCGCAACTCGGCGCGGGTCGATGTCGTCGCGTTCGCGTGCGTACCGCACTGCTGCGCAATAGTCATCCACCTGCATGGCCACATCGATGACCTGACGAGGTGCGCCGCCGCTGCCTCCGAAACGCCGATAATCGAACGCCAGCACGGCGACACCCGCTTCGACGAACTGCGCAGCATACTTGGGCAGTCCGAGGCGCTTGGTACCACTGCCGCCGTGCCCCATGACGACGCACGGCCCTCGGTTTGCGCTGCCGATCCGATAGAAATCGGCAGCGCATCGAACTCCGCCTGACTCGAAGAACACTTCCTCAGGTTGTGGCATGTCTGATCCCATCCGTCGCCGCGACAGCCCTTCGATACTGACCGCTGGGCGTCGGTGCCCACTAGGACCGACTGGACGTGGGGGCGATGACCTTCGCTCCTATCGCATCCGAGGACGCGGGTGCTGCAGTGAGTGCTCAGCTCTCACTGGTGAGGGGCCTTCGACTCCATCTGCGACTCACCGGAGAGCCAGTCGCAAACGATGTGTGGCCCACGTGGCGAGCGTGGCGGCCAGCCAGCGGCTGTGTGTCGCCCGCGATCAACGAACCTAGAGGTCGACTTCCGATCGCAGTACGGGTCAACAATCGGGCGCCGCGGTAGCGGGGCCGACGGCCTGCGTCGGGCACAATAGAGCCATTCCTAGATATACCCCTTGATGTTTCACTTGGACGTGCGGACTGGACGTGGCGCGCCCGAAGCTCTTCTCAAAGCACCACATTCGCCGATGTGGTCACCCCGCACTCGGGATCGCCTGGCACAGCGAGGCTTTGGTGTCCTGACCGAGATCGACATGAGGCCAACACTCAAGGCCAAGCTTGACGAGGATACGAAGGAATACGTGATTCTTGCTGCCCCTGCTCAACCTCCTAACAAATCGCGGCGGGAGCCGTGCTCTGAAACTCAGATCGTGGTCACGGTTACGGCGAGGGCGATGCTGAACACCGTGGCGGGTACGGCCATGCCCGCGAGGAATCCGAATCCGAAGCGGCGACCGCCGGCGGCGAAGGCCAGGACAATCTTGACGAGCAGATTCGACCCCAGTGCGGCACTGACCGCAACGAGCGCAGTGTCTACGGTGATATCGCCCTTGGCGGCGAGGCTGGCGGCGGCAACCGAGCCGGCGTGGGCGTCGGCGAGACCCGCGGCGAACGCCGCAAGAACTGCCCCGTTGGGGCCAAGGACTTCTGCGCCCCAACGGCCGACCAGCAGGGCAAGGGTCAGCACGGCGGCCAGGACGATGGCGGGCCGCAGCGCAAAGGGTCGGCTTGCCGGCACCGCTTCAACTTCCCCGGCCGTGCCGTTTTCCTGATGCGTCCGGGTGGCGCTCCGGTAGACGCCGGCGGCGATCACGACGAGTACCACCGCCCCGGCGACCACGGGAGGCCACAGGCGGCGCAGCACTTCGACGTCCACGAGGCCGATCACAATAATGAGCTGCACGAAGGTGGCGAGGCTGGCGAGGAGCGCACCGGCCAGCGGCGCCCGCCAGCTCGCGGCCGTCCTGCTGAGCCGACCCATCGACGCCGTCGTTGCGCTCGCCGAGATGAACCCGCCGGCCAGGCCGGTGACGAGCAGACCTCGCTCGGGTCCGAGCGCCCGAACGCCGATGTAGCCCACCCAGCCGATGCCGGTGAGCAGCACGACGAGGAACCACACCTTCGAGGGATTGAGTACGCCGTAGGGTCCCATCCCTCGATCGGGTAGCAGCGGCAGGACGACGAAGGCTACGACGAGGAACTTGATGGCGTCCTCGAGTTCGACTTCGCTGACTATCTCGCGGGCGAACCGGTGAATGCGCGTCTTCGACACCAGCAGGCCAGCAACGACCACGGCGAGGGCCACGGCGACTGCTGGGCGGGTGTATGCGAGTGCACCGAGCAGGTAGGTGACGAGTGCGGCGATCTCCGTGGTGGTTCCAGGGTCTTCTTCGCTGGTGCGAAAGTAGGCGAGCGCCAGGATCGCCCCGACACCGACGAGACCTCCCACGACAGCCCACTTGTCTACGCTGGCGGCAACAGCCCCCACCAGCGACAGCAGTGCGAACGACCGCGATCCGGTGGGCACCTTGCGGGTGTGACTATGTTCCCGCTCCAAGCCGAGAAGCAGCCCAATGGCCAGCGCCACCAGGAACGGCTGGATCTGCAGCCAGCTCACAACGACCCCCATTCGCCGAACCAAAAGGACATTACGTCGATCAGACTCAAAACCGTGATCCTCCACCTCAAACAGCGTGGGATTCCGGGACTGACGGTGGGTTGGCAGAGCCAGCCACGGCGAGTTTCGGGCAAGTTGCAGCGACTCCGTCGACCGGGCCGTCGTGCATTCGGCGCGGTTGCGGTGATCGTGGCCTGCAGGGCGGTAGACCTTGGAAGTGAGACAGAATCACAACACCGACACCTGTGGAGGTCGACGATGTCAGTCCGTGTGGTCATGGGGTACGACGGCTCGCCGGAGGCGGCCGCCGCGATTAATGCAGGCGGGCAACTGTTCCCAGGGGCGCATGCGTGGATCGTTTACCTATGGGTGCCGCCATTTGCCAGTGACAAAGTGCGCCGGCGGTTGCGTGCCCGCGCTCAAGACATCGATGACTTGATCGCGATGATCGAGCAGGAAGGCGAGCGCGAGGCTCAGCGACTTGTTGCGACGGGTGTCACGTTGGCCAGCGCCGCTGGGTGGGCGGCCGTACCGCTGCTGAAACGGACCTGGGGCGGCGAAGGCTGGCGGGTCGCGCAGTCCGCCGAGGAGGTCGACGCGGACCTCGTGCTCGTCGGCTCTCGCGGTCTGGGCGGCACCCAAGCGGTGCTGGGCAGCGTGTCCGACATGGTCGTGCACTACTGCGCACGACCTATTGTCGTCGTCCCACATCCACTGTTGTCGGCAGAGTGCGCGGCACTGTCGGCAGGGCCAGTGGTTATCGGCTGGGACGGCTCAGCCGGCTCCGAGACCGCACTCTCCGCGGCCGCGCGCCTGTTGCCCGAACGGGACCTGTTGCTCGTCTCGGTCGACGACGACACCCCGCCGGCACCGACCGCTGAAGAGGTACGGGGGCGAAAAGTATCGCAACTCAACGTCGGGCGGCGTCGTGGTCTCCACGCCCAGACAATCGCAGATGCTCTGATCAAGACCGCCCGCGAGCGCAGTGCGGCGGTAATCGTGGTCGGATCACGCGGACGCTCAGCGGCGCTTGAGATTGTGCTGGGCAGCGTCGCCATGGCCATCCTGCATCGGGCAGAGTGCCCCGTGATGGTGGTGCCGAGCGGGTGGAAAGCTCCTTAGTCCTGAAACTTTCTTAGGTGTGCACTCGACCGGTCGGTCGAACATCTCTCCGTAGGTTCCCGCCGAGGATGGCACGACGGTGGCGCTTAGCCGGGTGATGATCTCGTCGCGACCGTCCTGTCCGGTGTTGAGGGCGTCGGCGCGGCGTCGGTGTCGTGGGGCCCGGACTGCTCGCGCGGCCCATGGCGCCCGTGATCGGCAACCACTACAGGCCTTCCTCAGCGAGTTGCGACTCACCCGCCAACGCGCAGTCCTGGCAACACTGGACGTGGCCGACGACAACGATGATTCTCGATGACAACGGTATCCGGCACCGGGTGTCAGCTCGGACCCGCGGAAAGGACTGCTCAGCAGGGTGATTGCGCGCCCGCGCAGTCCCGATGCCGCCGCCACCGAGGTGGCGGCGGCATCCCGGCTTGACGAACGCTATCCGGTGCGCACCCCCACGTACACGTTCACTGCTGGAAGCGGTAGCCCATGCCCGTTTCGGCCAGCAAGTGATGGGGATGGGAAGGTCGTCTTCCAGCTTGCGCCGCAGGTGGCCCAGATAGACTCGCAGGTAATTGGTTCCGATCGCTGCCATCGCACCCCGGGCCTTCATGAGCAACTCTTCGCGGCCGACGAGTTTGCCGCGGTTGCGCACCAGCGTCTCCAGAATGCGCCACTCGGTGCGAGTCAGATGCACTTCGGTGCCGTGCTTGATCACTCTCATCGCCGATAGATCAACGGTGAGGGCAGCGGTCTCGACGACGGGGTGGTTGGTCTCGGCCGTCACCGCGCCGCGGCGCACCACCGCACGCAGGCGCGCCAAGAACTCCTCCATCGCAAAGGGTTTGACCAAGTAGTCGTCAGCACCGGCGTCGAGCGCTTCGAATTTGTCGTGGACGTCGGCCCGCCCGGAGAGTACGAGCACCGGTGCGATCATCCGGCATCGCAAGTCGATCAGGACATCAGCCACCGTCAGCGCTGGGAATGCGCCGCTTTGTAACTAGACCCCAAGGGCCAGGTAAGCGAAGGCGTTCAGTACCGAGGCTGACGGTCGTTCGGAACCAAGTAGATAGGCGATGGACGGGTGTGGCGTTAATGTTTGGCGACGTGGTGTCAAGGACTCGTTAACAACGCATTAGTGGTGTCATCGCGGGGTGTAGCAATGAATGGGGTTGCCGCACAACAGGATAATTACTACTAGTCAGTGAGGGTGTGCCAGATGACGTCGTCGTCGCAGGCGGGGTCTGTTGTCCATCGGCGGCTTAACGGCACGCTAGCTGAGCTGCGGGTGGCGGTAGCAGCGGGGATAGCTCCGAGCCAGGAGCTTGCGGTGCGGGCTGGAGCCCTGGCGAGCAATGCGACGATGACGGGGATGCTGTTGCGGTGTGCCGGGCAGAACTACCTGGCCGCGGGCCGGTTGTGGCAGCACATCGCTGGGTATCTCGATGATAGTGATCAGCGCGTGGCGGTGTTGCGGCTGGCCGCACAGTGTTGGGTCAGTGGCGGCAATACCGGTCTTGCCCGGAAATGCATGGACCGGGCTGCGGCGGTGCAGGCACGACAGTGTTGAGGATCCTTGTGAGCGCTTGCCGCAGAATCGAATTCGTGCTGGCACGCATGCTCGTCTTCCTGCGCGACGGGTATCCGGACGCGGTTCCCGCCACCGGCTATCTGCCCCTGTTAGGGCTGCTGGAGCGCCGGGTGTCCGATGATGACGTGGCGGCAGTAGCAGGCCAGCTGCTAGCGCGGGACCAGATGCCGATCGCCGACACCGATATCGGGGTGGCGATCACCAAGATCACCAGCGGGCTGCCCTCTGCGCAAGACACCGTCCGGGTCCGACAACGCATCGAAGCCCTGGCGGCCACCGCCGTCGACGACCCGTCGCACACCGCGAGTGCAGCCATCCAACGCGAGAGGAGGACACCGCGATGGTGTCCTGGTGTAGTACGCCGGCTGACCGTCGCGTGGGCCCTCACGCCTGCCGAGCGGGCCCACCTGCGTGCGTCACGCCCTCCACTGGCGGTGATCACTGCCTCACTGGGCGCCCACCCACACCGACAACACGGTATCTGAGTGCTGCTTGACAAACGATCGTTACTGAGACACCGCCGACCTCACCGCGTTCTGAACCAACACGCCACCCAGCCACCGCCTACACCACCTTGCCCTCCAACCCGGCCATACTGGCAATGTCCCGCACGCTTTCCCCGCGAACCGCCAGCGCCGCCAGCGCCGTTCCACATGCCCGCCGCCGCGCAGCGCACCGCCTCGGACCTGCTCGCTCGTCGGACACGGGTCTTCGCCCGCTACGGCGCCCCGAGCGCCGAGCAGGCCTCTCGCCGAATCTGTCGGCCGAGACGACCTCGAACATGGGTTGTAGAACGGGTTATCGCCAGCACCCCGGATGTGCGCCTCTTTGCAGCATCTCTTGGCGGCCACCACTCCCACTGCTACCAATGACCGCGACAAGCCGGTCCTGAATGAACCCGCCGGATATGGCTAACCGCTGTGACGGCTGGGTCGTGTTCTCGTGTGGCACTTGCCGGAAGTGATGTGAGTGCGTGCAGCCGACCGATCGGCGGCGGCAGTCGTGTCGAGTCGGGCTGGCCGGTACCCGTCGCCGCTGCCCCTTCAGCCCTGAAGCCATGGATCTTGAGGAAAGCGGGCCCGACTTTCGGCACCGTGACGTGGGACTCGAACAGCGTCCCCGCGACCGCGAACGGACCCCCGGCGACGACGAGGTTGCCGTTGGCGTCGGGACGATATCCGAACGCTGCCGCATGCTCGGCTACTTCAGCACGTTGATCGCGCGAGCGATGACCAAGGCCAGCGTTGATACCGCGACCAGGGACTGCAGCGCCATCATGGCCTTGGCGCGGCGCGTTAGCGGCATCGTGTCGGTCGGTGAGAACGCCACCACATTGGTGAAGCTGACGTAGAGGTAGTCCAGAAAACGCGGTTCCCAGTCTTTGGGTGCCAGCTCGGGCTTGTCAGTCTGCGGGAACATGAAGTCGGGATAGCACCGCTTGGGATGGCGTTCGTCGACGCCGGCCCGCCCGAAAGGACCACCCAGATCGGTTTCCCAATACCAGATGCCAAACACGATGATGTTGGTCAAGAACACCGCTCCGCCGCTGCCCAGCAGCACCGCGGCGTTGTTGCTGACCTGCCCGGTCAGGATGCGGTAGTCCAGGATCAGGGCCGAGGCGGTGTTGTCGGTGGTGATCGCGATCAGCAGCACCAGGGTGGCAGCTTTGCCCAGCCGGGTGGAGCGGCTGAGGTGGACCGGGTTGATGATCGTGAGGATCACCAGCAGCAGCGCTTCCAGCGATATCAACGGCCAACGCGGAACTACCGTGTACTGCAGCGGAATCGCGAACTGCAGAACCATCGCGGCGATCAGGGCGAGGAAGACCGGCCAGCGACTCTCCGGGTTACCCGGTCGCAACCAGGCAGGCAACCGCTCGTGGTGTTCGCCCGGCCGACGCCCGCCCGGGGACGTCAAATTCGTCTTCGGCTCGCCAACCGCCTCGTTCATGCTAGGGATTATGTCGACCACGTCGCCGGTAGTTGCAACAATCGACGGACGGATGGGATCGCAGAAATGTCACTCGGACATTCGCCGTTTCCCAGAAACGGGATTTGAAGAGCGGCCAGCTACTTCGGACCGAAAGTCAGGATGACAGGATTGACTGATGTTGCGCTCATGCGCGGGCAGCCTCGACGAGGCCACCACCTTCTGGCTCAATAATGACCGCCCCTTTGACCTCGCCGCGTGGTCGATATGGTCGTGGAACTCCTCAACGCATCGCTGCTCCGCGCTGCACGGCTGGCCCCGGACGTAGACGAAACACATGCCATCGCAGCGCTCGCGGATCCCACCGCATGGCTAACGCACTCGTCACCTCAACACTCGACGGCGCCAGGCGATGTAGCCGTGGGACGGATCAGCGACGCGCCATCGTGGTTGAATCCGTAGGCGGCGCAGATGATCTCAGGATCAGCCACCACATCACTGCCGACACCGATGAAGCTGACCGGGCCAACCACTGATGCGCTGCCGACTGCAGCCTCTGTGCACCACTATTCGTCATTCGTGCTCCTTCACAACGTTCATCATCGATGGCCGACTGATGGGCGCGCCCAGCCCGACGCGTGGCGCGCCCAAATCGACCATTACCTAATCAACGGCAGAAATCCCGTGCTGATTGATTGGGAGGCGGCATGCCCGGCTGCTCACCCCGATGTGGTGAGGGCGACTGGCTCGACCTAATCCCCTTGCACAGAAAAAGACTCGACGCGTTACTGTCCTACCGCCATCTCCACTGAACCGATCGCGTTCAGCAGCTCACCCCAGAACTCTCTCTCGGCGCGTCGACGCTCACGATTGTCAAGCTTGATCTCGTCGAGGTGACGCGAGATAGTCCTGAGCTGGTCCATAAGTTCTTGGTATTGCGGTTCATCCACTGTCAGTAACCCTTCTCCAGGTATCAGCTGGGGCGCCCGGCTCGATCAGCGACCGCAGCCGCAGCCACCACGACCGGGCTGTCGACTCCGGATCGCTCACCGCACGCTGCTTTCCCCGACGCCGCACCGGCGGCGGCACATTACGAAGTGTGCTGGCCGCATGGTTTCTTGTCCCATGTTTACGCGTTCTCTAGGGTTGGCGGGCGACGATCACGGGTGTCTGCGCCGCCTGGACCACTGCCTCACTGACCGAGCCCAGCAGCATTCCCGCGAATCCACCGCGGCCGCGGCTGCCGACGACGACGAGTTGGGCCGACTCCGAATGTTCGACCAGTCGACGAGCCGGCTGATCGAACACGACCTCGCGGCGCACGACGACGTCGGGGTACTCGCGCTGCCATTCCGCCAGCTGTTCGGCGAGGATCTTGTCCTCCAACGACTTCAACGCCGGCCAATCCACATCTGGCATCGCCTCGGCGCCCACATCCGTCCACGCCCTCAGGACCACCAGTTCCACACCCCGCCGCGAGGCTTCCTCGAAAGCGATCGCCGTTGCCGACGTCGACGCCGACGAACCGTCGGTTCCCACCAGCACCGGCGACTGTCCGGGGTGCGGCATCGCCGGATATTCGTCATGGATGACCGCGACTGGACAATGCGCATGATGGACCAACCCGAAACTGACCGACCCCAGCAGTCTGCGCTCAAACGCACCCCGCCCCCGGCACCCCACCACAATCATCCGGGCATCCTTGGACAACCCAACCAGCGTCGGCACGACCGACGACACCATCACCTCACTGCTAACCAGTCGCGCGCTGCCTCGCCCGGTGCTCTCCTCGGCGATCGCGATCGCGTCGGCGATGAGCCTCTTCGATTGTTCAGCCTGCCATTGACCGAAGCGCACCGGGGTGGAGGTGCCCGGCCACACCACCGCCGGTGGGGTCAGGACGTGCACGACGTTCAGTGAAACGTCGCGCATCGCCGCCTCGCGCGCAGCCCACCACACCGCCGATTTCGAGAACGGCGACCCGTCGACACCGACAACGATTCCCGGACATGAGACAACAGTTGACATTTCACGTCCTCCCGGAACTCATCGTCTGCGGGCAGAACAGCTGCTCCACCGATGACGTTAGGAGTCCGGCGGTGCAACCGTCAGGAGCCATTGGTCACCGACCAAGTCGCCACAGGACCTCCACCACGACCACCGCCAAGAACATGTAAGGGTCTCACCGTTCCCACCCCGCATTCAACCAAATGTGGTAGCGCCCTTCACACCTGGCAGTGAGGCTCTTCATCGATAGAAGTGCGCACCCTGCCTACCCGCTGTTGAGACGGCGCCAAGCCCAAGGCTTCTCATCGTTCAGGTGCGTGCGGCGATGGGGCCTGGGTGACTGAACCGTGCGGCACGCCGGTGGATACGGTGTTCGCGGCCTCGGGTGCGACGTGGCGGGCCGCCGGGGTGTATCGGCTCGGCGAAGAACCACTTCTTGGTCAACTCCACCAGGATCAGGTAGGCAACGACGAACCCGACGAGCGCGGCGAAGAACTGCAGCGGCAGCGCCGTGAAGCCGAGGGGGCCAGCCAGCGGCGAGATCGTGATCAGGACGCCGACCGCGACCACGGTCAGACTGGTGATGGTCAACGGCACGCTGGCGCGGCTGCGAAAGAACGGCACCTTGCGGGTGCGGATCGCGAAGATGATCAGTGTCTGGGTGGCCAGCGATTCCACGAACCATCCGGTGCGGAACTCGGTGGCGCCAGCGTGCAGCACGCCCAACATCAGGCCGAAGGTCAGGAAGTCGAACAGCGAGCTGATCGGGCCGAAGGTCAGCATGAACCGGCGGATGAACGCGATGTTCCAGTGTGACGGAGCTTGAAGTTGGTCTTCGTCGACCCGGTCGGTGGGGATCGCTAGCTGTGAGCTGTCGTAGAGCAGATTGTTCAGCAGGATCTGGCTGGGCAGCATCGGCAGGAACGGCAACAGGGCCGAGGCGGCGGCCGCGCTGAACATGTTTCCGAAGTTGCTCGACGTACCCATCAGCACGTACTTGATGGTGTTGGCGAAAATCCGTCGGCCCTCGGCTACCCCGGTGGCCAGCACACCGAGGTCCTTTTCCAGCAGCACCACGTCCGCGGCGTCTTTGGCGACGTCGGTGGCGCTCTCCACCGAGATCCCCACATCGGCGGCATGCAGGGCAAGAGCGTCGTTGACACCGTCACCGAGGAAGCCGACCGATCGACCCGCATGCCGCGCCGAGATGATCAGCTGCGCCTTCTGCTCCGGAGAGATGCGGGCAAAGATCGTGTGATTCTGTGCGGCGGCGGTGAACTCGTCATCGCCCAGCGCCTCCAGTTGCGCGCCGGTGATGGTGCCCTTCGACGCCAAACCCAAGTCGGCGCAGACCTTTTCGGCAACCCGGGGGTTGTCGCCGGTGGCGATCTTCAGCTCGATGCCCAGGGCAGCCAGCCGGGCCAGAGACTGACGTGCGGCGGCCTTGGGTTCGTCGGCGAAGACCACGAACCCGGCCAACATCAGATCGGACTCGTCGGCGGCGGTGATCGTGGTCAGCTCGGCCGCCGGTTTGACGGCCACCGCGACCACCCGGCGGCCGGCGTCGAACAACGCGTTCAGTGTGTCCTGTGTGTCCTGTGGAGTCATCTGGCACCGGGCCAGCACCTGCTCAGGCGCACCCTTGAGCACCAGGACGCGTTTCCCGTTGTCGTCGACCAGCACTGAGGTGGCACGGCGGACGTGGTCGAACGGCACGCTCGCCACCCGTTGCACGCCGACGCCCACCAGGTCCTTGGCCTTGGGGGATTCCCACAGCGCGGCGTCCAAGGCATTCGCGCTGATACCGCCCGACTCGGGGTCGACATCGGTGGCCAGCAGCCCAAGCCGCAGGACCGAGTCGCTGTGCGCACCGGTCGGACTGACCCCATCGACCAGACTGATGTGTCCCTCGGTGAGGGTGCCGGTCTTGTCGGTGATCAGGATGTCGATATCGCCGAGGTCTTCAATGCACACCAGGCGTTTCACCAGCACCTTGGCTTTGGCCAGTTTTCGCGACCCGGTCGCCAGGCTGGCGCTGACCACCGCGGGCAGCAGTTGTGGCGTGATACCCACCGCGATCGCCAGCGAGAACAACACCGAATCGATCACCGGCTTACGTAGCAGCAGGTTGCTGACCAAGATCAGCACCGTCAGCGCGATCGCGACCTGCAGCAGCAGATAGGAGAACTTGCGCAGGCCAACCTGAAAGTCGGTCTCGGGCTGCCGCTCACCCAGGCCGGCCGCGATGCGCCCGAACTCCGCATCTCGGCCGGTGGCATACACCACCCCGATCCCCTCGCCGGCGCTGACAATCGTGCCCATGAACGCCAAATCGGTGGATTCGGCCAGCTCGGCATCGGCAGACACCGGTTGGGGCGACTTCTCCGAACTCATCGATTCGCCGGTCAGGATGCTTTCGTTGCATTCCAGGCCGGTGAGCTCGATCAGCCGCAGGTCCGCGGGCACCGCCTCGCCCAGCGACAGCCGGATCACGTCACCGGGAACGAGTTCGGTGACATCGATGGCGGTGAACGTCCCGTCGCGGCGGGCAAGCACGGTGTGACGCACTCCCGAGTGCAGGGCGGCGGCGGCCCGCTCGGCGCGATACTCGTTGATGAAGCCCAGGCCGATACTGGCCGCCAGGATCACGCCGATGATGATTGCTTGCAGGCTGTCCCCGAGAAAGTACGAGACGATGGCCGTCGCCGCCAACAAGATGAGGACTGCGCTGCGCAGCTGACGCCCCAGCACCGCGAGCGCGTTGACACGATGGGTCCGAACGGCATTCGGACCATAACGCGCCCGCCGCGTGGACGCCTCAACGCTGGACAACCCCTCGGGGGAACTCTCCAGCCAGCCCAGCACCTCATCAACCGGGGCCGCCGCGACCCGCACGGCGGTCAGCCTGTCCGGCAGCGCCGGGGTCGGCGCTTTCGGCGATATCGACATGGCAGGGCTCCCGGTGATCGGTTGATGAACTGCGCGACATCACAGCCCGAGGTGTTCTGCTCGCCGACCGAACTGTATCCCCGTTGAAAATCCCCTGCCATCAGCATCTGTTGTTCACGCCGGTGACACCTGTGGGCAAACTGATTCTGGGCGAGCAACTCTCGATCATCCATCTAGCAACATGGCGTCGGCGCCCGTGCGAATCGTCCTCGCAGCGATGTGGCCCGGGACTCTGTTTCCTTCAGTCACTCGACGGGGAGGGACGAATGGGGCGGACTCCGGGCGGTCAGCCAGCCGCGGAGTTGGCTGATCGAACACGACCTGGTCTACCCCCCGGTTGGCCGATGGTCGTGGCTTGTCAACCGAAGTGCTGGGTGAATTCCGGCCGCGGGGTCGGCGGAGATTTCATCACTGACGCTGTCGTAGTCGTAGAGCTCCCCGTAGCGGCCCCAGTCGATGGCGACGTCGAGCTGGCGGCGAGCGTCGTCATCAGAGAATCCGCGGCGCAGCAGGTCGAGGAAGAATCCGGCGCGCAGGTTGCCATCGGCGCTGCCGGCCAGCGCTTTGCAGATGGTGCGAACCAGCGGTGCTCGGCGGCGGGCCTGGACGGCGAATATCTGTTTGCTGCTTTGGATGTCGGCGGTGGTGAACTGCGCTCCGATATCGGTGAGGGTGAGCTCGCCGTCACCGACGGTCACCAGGTCGAGCATGGCGGCCGCGTCGACGAGTGGGAGGAGGTCGTCGATTTCGAAGTTGAGTTCGTCAGCCAGGTCGGCAAGCCCGATCCGGCCGCCGTGGGCATAAACGATCTCGACGAGGCCGGCCAGTCCGCCGACTGAGGCGTCGGGCAGCGGCCGGGAGATGGGTGTGGCCACCGTCGGTTCCGGGACGGCGTCAGGAGTTTCGCGACCCGTGAGTAGGCCGTAGAGCTGATCGACGAGCGCTTCGAACGCCGGTGTGCGGCGGTCCCTGGGCCGGGCGAGGTCGATTCGGACTTCGTCGAGGATTCGGCCGGGGTTGGCGCCCAGGACTACGACGCGGTCTGCGAGCAGCACGGCTTCTTCGATGTTGTGGGTGACGATGCAGATCGCTTTGGTGGGGAACTTTTCGGTTGACCACAGGTTCACCAGTTCGGTTCGTAGGTTTTCGGCGGTCAGCACGTCGAGGGCAGAGAACGGTTCGTCCATCAACAGCAGGTCGGGCTCGAGGACGAGTGCCCGCGCGAACCCGACGCGTTGGCGCATGCCGCCGGAAAGTTCTTTGGGGTAGGCGGATTCGAATCCGTCCAGGCCGATCATGTCGATCGCGTCGAGGGCGCGTTCCCGTCGCTGTTGTTGCGGCACTCGGCGGGCGGCCAGTCCGAGCTCAACATTGTCCTGGACGGTCAGCCAGGGCATCAACGCGAAGGATTGGAACACCAGCGCTGTCCCCGGGTTGGCGCCGTTGAGCTCGACACCGCGGTAGCTTACGGTGCCGCTGGTGGGTGCGATCAACCCGGCGATGATCCGCAACAGGGTGGATTTGCCCGATCCGGATCGGCCGAGCAGAGCCACGATTTCACCGGCCCGCAGCTGCAGATCGATGGAATCGAGCACCCTCAGTTCATCGCCGGTGGCGCCGGGGAAGCTCTTGCTCACCGCAAGGATGTCGATGAGGACATCATCGGAAGCCGTTGGGGGCGTTGGTGTCATGTGGGTTGCTCCTTGCTTGGTCAAGGCGGTGCGATCAGAGGGAGTAGCGGCGCTGGGCGAGCGCGTAGAGGCGTCGCCAGAACAATCGGTTGAGCCCGACGACGTAGAGGCTCATCACGAGAACGCCGATCAAGATGCGCGGCGAGTCGCCGGCGCTGGTGGCCTGCGCGATGTAGGCGCCGAGCCCGGTCGCGACGAGGGTGGTGGAGCCGTAGGTGACCACCTCGGCGACGATCGAGGCGTTCCAGGCACCGCCGGCAGCGGTGATACCCCCGGTGACATAGCTCGGGAAGATCGCCGGCAGGATCAGCCTGCGCCACCACAGTGATCGGGGCAGTTGGAGATTCGCCGCCGCTTCACGTAGATCGTTGGGAACCGAACTCGCTCCGGCGATGACGTTGAACAGGATGTACCACTGCGCTCCCAGGCTCATCAGCACGATGCCACCCCAGTTCAGGCTGATCCCGGTGGAGACCAGGACTGCCGTCGCGATGGGGAACAGGAAGTTCGCCGGGAAGCTGGCTAATACTTGCACAACGGGTTGCGCTAGCCGAGATACCTTGGGATTCAACCCGATCCACACTCCGATCGGCACCCAGATCACGGTAGCGCCAACCACGAGCACGACCACCCGGCCGAACGTCACCAACCCCAAGCCGAGGGCGTGGGCGACCTCTCCGAAGCCGGCAGTGGCGTTGATATACGCGGCGAGCCGGAACACCCCATAGCTCACAGCCACAAGAACCACTGTGGTGAAGACGGCATCACCAGCTCGGCGAGCGACGGGCGAGGTCCGCAACGGGTATTCGGCCAATCCGAACACCGCCATAAGCCGATCCAGCGGTGCCACCAGCCACCCCAACAGCAGGCCCATGAGCGCCGGCACATGCGAGCGGCGCAGCAGGTTCAACACCAGGCTGCGCGGCGCCTCGGCGGCCTCGGAGTCTTCGACCCGGAATCGCTCCGCCCACGCCGTCAGCGGCCGCCAGAACACCACGTTGACGCCGACCACCATGATGACCATGACCCCGATGGCGATGAACACCTTGCCAAGATCCCCATCGGCGGTTGCGGTCGCCACATACGAGCCGATACCGGGCAGTGCGTAGTGATGGTTGTTGACGCTGAGCGCTTCGGAAGCCACCAGGAAAAACCAACCACCGCCGAAGCTCATCATCCCGTTCCAGACCAGCGGGATCATGCCACTGGGCACATCGACTCGCCAAAAGCGTTGCCAGCGTGACAGTCTCAGGTTTCGCGCCGCCTCGTCCAGCTCGCGGGGCTGGCTGGTCAGGCTCTGGTAAAACGCGAACGTCATGTTCC
Source organism: Mycobacterium sp. (assembly GCA_021732005.1). Taxonomy (GTDB): domain Bacteria; phylum Actinomycetota; class Actinomycetes; order Mycobacteriales; family Mycobacteriaceae; genus Mycobacterium. The sequence goes on from JAKFVT010000001.1 coordinate 39,846, forward strand.
AGGCCTGAGAGGTAAAGATCGCGAAGATCGACGCGCATTCCAGCCCGAGTTGCGACCCCGGGAACAGCGCGATGAAGCCGGTGATCGTTACCGACAGGAAGCCGAGGATAGGCACCGACTGCAGAATGTCCAGAATCGGCAGCAGCACCTTCTGCGCGCGCCGCAGTCGCGCCGCGGCAGTGGCGTACACCAAGGTGAACACCAGCGACAAACCGAGTGCGGCGAACATCCGCAACAACGAGCGGGCCGCGTAGTACGGCAACCGCGCCGGGTCGGTCGACACCCGCGACGGTGCCGATGTCTGATCGAACGGGACGTCGATTCCCGACGAGACTCGCACAATCACCCACAACAACGTCGCGGCGGCCAGGAAAACCACGACATCCACCGCCCGGTTGGGCGGGCGGTCGAACCCAGCGCGCGAGGAATACGGGCGCAGCACAGTCATCGGGTCGCCCCCGTGCGGTCAACATGACGCACAACTCGGTCGGCGACACTGATCATCGGCGTGTCCCGGCTGCGCCGCGTACCCGTCCGTCGATCACCGTTTCCCGTCATGGTTCAACCTCCCGACTCGAAGAGGTGCGCGTCGCACGCCGGACAGGTCCTGGGGTCAATCGACGCGCATTGGCCGATTGCTCCGCCTAGACCACGATCAACGCAACGCTGACGGGGCCGACTCCGCGAGGGCAGCCCCAGTGCGTGCGTCGATACTGTCGCCTGGCATGTGCCGCTCACCTCGCTTCCACCGTTCAACCACCGCCGCAGGGGATCTGCGCCGTGACCATTAGAGTGCACGCCCCGACCGAAAGTCAATCAATTGCGCAAGTAAGGCGAATATGTCACGCTGGCTGCGATGGCGGATGACGCGGTCGAGCAAGCCTGGATCCCGCGGCGCGCAGGATCTTGATGGTGGGCGTCGATGTAGTGTCGCTGGTCGGATGGCGCGACGCTGTCATATCCGCGTTCGATTGGACGATGGCTCTGCCGTCATACGGTCCTCGGGCGGCCGTTACCGGCAGCGCGATCCTGCTGGGTCTCTTGGTCGGGCTGATCGTCGTTGCGGTCATATATTGGCGACGGCGATGATGGCTGGCAGACGGTTCGTCGATGAGCCGAGACCGGGAATCGACATGGGATTCATCGCCTTTGGGGCAGCGCGACCGCGCTGCTGATCAACTGCCGGCTACCCTGACCCCCACGTCAGAGCGATGGCCAACATCAGGGAAACACGACAGCTCTGTGCACCCATCGGCGCTTCACGATGTGCGCAGCGGCCAAATACGCGGTCAGGATGAGCGCCAGCCATCCGAAGTACACCCCCGGTAACGGCACCAACCCGATCCAGCCCGCCAGCGGCAGAAACGGTAGGCACAGGCCAGCGAGCACCACCGCGACCGCCGCACCCAGCAGCAGCGGAGATGGGGAGTTCGCCGACCGCGCGCCGCCGCGGGAGCGAAGGACCAACATCACCAAGACCTGTGACAGCAGACCCTCCACGAACCACCCGGTCTGGAAAAGCGCCTGTCCGGCAACAGAGTTGGCGTGCAGCATCCACCACAGCACCCCGAAGGTGGCCAGGTCGAAGACCGAGCTCAGCAGCCCGAACGTCACCGCGAAACTGGTAAGGCCGGTCGACTGCCACCGCTGGGGTTTACGAAGGTATTCGCCGTCAACCCGGTCGAAGGGCAGCGTCAACTGCATCGTGTCGTAGAGCAGGTTCTGGACCACCAACTGGACGGGCAGCATCGGCAGGAAGGGAAGCAGGACACTGGCGAGGACAACACTGGAGGCATTTCCGAAGTTCGAGGCGGTGGTGATCTTCACGTACTTCATGGTGTTGCCCAGCGTGCGGCGGCCTTCAACGACCGCATCCGCGACGACGGTGAGATCCTTGTCCAGCAGGATCAGATCCGCGGCGTGCCTGGCGACTTCAGTCGCGGTGTCCACACAGATCCCGACATCGGCGACGCGCAGCGCGGCCGAATCGTTGATGCCGTCGCCGATGAAGCCGACCGTATGCCCGGCGCTGCGCAGCGCCGTGACGATCCTGGCCTTCTGTTGCGGATCGATCCCGGCGAAGACGGTTGTTCGACGCACGACGTCTGCTAGGCGTCGATCCGAGAGGGCGTCGATGTCGGCGCCAGTGACGATGTGGCCGATCGGCAACCCGGCAGTCCGGCAGACGTACTCGGCAACCTTCGGTGCGTCGCCGGTCAACACTTTCATCGTCACACCAGCCGAGCCGAGGCGGTGCACCGCGGCGGGGACGGTGGACTTGATCGGGTCGATGAAGCCGACGAACCCCACCAGCACCAGCCCGGTCGCGTCGGTGGCAGGCTTGTCGAAACGGCTCATCACGCCAACAGCTTTGGCGGCGACCGCCAGGACCCGAACTCCGTGCCGTTGGTAGGACTCAACCAACGCGCGGCCCTGCTCGGCGATGTCCCCGACGAGGTCCGCTACGGCCCCGTCCAGCTGCACGTGGCTGCACAGGGGCAGAACCGCATCCGGATCCCCTTTGGTGATCACCAGGTGCTCGTCGGAGCGCTCCTGGACGACCACCGTGGAGCGGCGCCGCTGGACATCGAACGGGGACTCGCTGATCTTGGTGAACCGCGCACGCAGCAGGATCTGCTCGTCGGCGTTGACCAGATCGGCGAGCGCAGCATCGAGCTGGTTGTACGGCACGGCTTGAAACGTGGCAGCCACGCACCCGTAGGTCTCGACCTGCTCATCGCGGCGCCCTTCAACGTCGACCGCATACGCATAGGCCACCCGGTCTTCGGTCAACGTGCCGGTCTTGTCCAGGCACAGCACGTCGACAGCGCCGAGGTCGCAGATCGACTCCACCCGTTTGAGGATCACCCGACGCTTGGAAAGGTTGACTGCACCGCGCAGAAACGTCGCCGCGACGATCACCGGCAGCAGTTCGGGAGTCAGACCGACGGCCACAGACACGGCGAAGAGTCCGGCTTGGGCCCAATGCCCGGTGATCCAGCCGCTGAGAGCCAACACGATCGGGACCATCACGATCATGAACCGGATTAGTGCGGCGCCAACCGATTTGACACCCGCGTCGACGCTGCTGCGGGGGCGCGTTGAGTTCGCGGCACGGGTCGCCGCTCCTAGGTAGGTCCGTGGCCCGGTCGCCAGGACGACCGCCGTCCCCGAGCCGCCGACAACCGAAGTCCCGGCGAAGCAGATATTGCGCCCGCCGAGGGGTCCGCGCTCATCACCGACCACGGATTCGACCGCCTTGTCGACCGGTAGCGACTCTCCCGATATCGGCGACTGATCTACCTGCAGACGCTGCACACCGATCAGCCGCAGATCGGCGTGAATTACGTCTCCCGGGGACAGCAGTACTACGTCGCCGGGGACCAGATCCTCGACCGGGACCTCCCGTTCTGTGGGCAGGTCATCAGGTCCGGGCCGGCGCCGCACAGTGGCGGTGTGGGTCGCATAATCGCGCAGCGCCCACATAGCGCGATCGGTACGGGATTGCTGCCAGCATCGCGCACCGATGCACACCGCGACCACAGTGGCCACGGTCAGACAGCCGCGAGTATCACCGGTCGCGCCGAGTGCCACGCCCAGACCGATCAACAGCAGCAGGAATGGGCTACCGAGCGCAGCGCGGAACCGATCGACCGAGGTTGGCGGCCGGTCGGCCGGCAGCCGGTTTTCGCCGATGGTCGCCAAGCGCTGCGACGCTTCCTGCTCGGTCAACCCGCGCGGCGTACTGGCCAGCGTTGTCAACACCTCAAATACCGACCCCTTGACGATGTCGCGGCCGATCCGAAGGTGCGGCGACACGGGCGCAGCCTGTGGGTCGGTCATCGGCGGTCCGCTGCGATCAGCGCCATTCGGGTGGTGCGCGACGGGCACGAACATCGATCAAGGCGCAGGACGGTCGCCCGATTCGCCGCACCACGTGGGTGACCTGGGCAGGTCACCAACCGTGCCACCGCGCGACTCCCGTCATGATGCGAAGATACTTTGCCCACGCGCCACCGGCCGCCCGACGTTTTCACTTGCGTCGTGGCACCGGCGCACCCGCTATTGCTCCGCAAGCGTTCTCACTCCGCAGAGGTGATGCGTATCAACCCGACGGGAGGCGGGCTGGCGCTGGGAGAGCAACGCCGTGCCCATTACAAGCTGCCCGCTTAGGAAAGTCAATCAGTTGCGCAAGTAAAGTCAGTGTGGCAGGTTGGCGGTCAGTGACGAACGAGACTGAAGGTGGGCGGACCCGCCAGGAGCCGCTCGATGACGCCCGGCTCCAAGCCGCTGCAGCAACATTCGGCATGCTGGCGGCCACCGCCCGCCTGCAGATCATCTGGCTGCTCTGCTCGGGAGAACGCGACGTCGGGACACTGGCCGACGAGGTCGGGCAAAGTGTCGCCGCGGTCAGTCAGCATCTAGCCAAGTTGAAACTCGCCGGCATCGTGCGCTCCCGCAAGGAAGGGCGCCGACAGGTCTATCTGGTCGACGACTCCGACGTGGCCGAAATGGTGCAGATCGCGATACAGCACCAGCACCAGCGTGAACGCCGGGCAGGCCGTCGACACAGCGGGAATTCCGCATGAGCCGTCAGCTCTGATGCGCAGACGAGTGCCGCACTTCGGGTGGGATCGGCGGGCAACGCCGCCAGCGACCAGGCCGTCATGAATGTCCCGCTGCTGGGACCGCTAAGTCTGTCGGGTTTCGCCTACCCCTGGTTCTTTTTGTTCTTGCTGGTCGTTGCCGGGATGGTGGGGCTCTATGTCGTGGTGCAGGTCACCCGCCGCAGACGGGTCTTGCGGTTCGCGAATATGGACTTGTTGCACAGCGTCGCCCCACGACGGCCGAATCGGTTGCGGCATGTGGCGGTGATTCTGCTGGTCGGTTCGTTGTTGTTGTTCACCGTGGGGTTGGCCGGACCCACCCGTGAGGTGCGGATTCCCCGCAACCGGGCGGTGGTGATGCTGATCATCGACGTGTCTCCGTCCATGCGGGCCACCGACGTTTCGCCGAGCCGGCTAGCTGCCGCCGAAGACGCCGGCAAGCAATTCGCCGACGAACTAACCCCCGGCATCAACCTGGGATTGATCGCGTTCGGGGGTAGCGCGCTGGTCCTGGTGTCCCCAACGACCAATCGGGAGGCCACCATAGCTGCGATCGACAAACTGCAAACGATCGAACGCACCGCCATTGGGGAGGCGATCTTCACTGCGTTGCAGGCGATCGCCACAGTGGGCGCAGTGATCGGAGGCGCGGATAGTGCACCGCCCGCGCGGATCGTGTTGCTCTCCGACGGCAAGGAGAACATGCCGACCAATCCTGATGCCCCCAAGGGGGCGTTCACCGCGTCCCGTACCGCCAAGGATCAAGGCGTGCCGATCTCGGCGATCTCGTTCGGCACACCACACGGACGCGTGAACCTCGACGGCATGGATCTCCAGGTCCCCGTCGCCGACGACACACTCAAGAGTGTCGCCGAACTATCCGGCGGCAAGCTCTACCACGCCTCCAACATCGACCAGCTCAAAGATGTCTACGCCACCCTGCAAAACCAATTCGGTTACGAAACTACCCGCGGCGACGCCAGCACCGGCTGGTTTCGTCTGGGTGTGATGGTGCTAGCCCTGGCCACATTCGCGGGCCTGGCGATCAACCGCCGTATTCCGGGTTGACCCGCATCGCACTCCACGCCAGATGCCAACGCGAGGACATCCCAAGCTCGGCCGCCTACAGACCTCGCCGGCAACGATCGCCGCACGCTCAGCCCCCAAAACCAAACGCTTGCACCAGCATCGAATCAAGTCAGCCTGGCCACTGTCGTCGAGAGGAGATTCTGTGCCGACAATCCGCTCTGCCGAAACAGCAGACCCCGCCTTACCGCCTCGGCAATTGCAGGACACCGCCACGGGTCGCATTTCTGTCGGCGACGGTGCGCCAGCCGGAGCAGTGGTGGTCCTCAGTGAGCTGTGAGGTCCAGGGTGCCCGGGCGGATATCCAACGTCCGAAAGGCTATGAATCATGAATCTGCCGATGTTGGGGCCCGCGTCGCTGTCAGGCTTCGAACACCCGTGGTTCTTCTTATTCCTAATCGTGGTCGTCGCGATCGCCGGCCTCTATGAGTGGATGCAGCTCGCTCGCAAGAAGCACGTCTTGCGGTTCGCCAATATGGAGTTGCTCGAAACTGTGGCGCCCAGCCGGCCGAACCGGTTTCGGCATCTACCCGCGATCCTGCTGATAGTCGCGCTGCTGTTGTTGACCGTCGCCATGGCCGGACCCACCCGCGATGTGCGGATACCACGCAACCGAGCGGTCGTCATGCTGGTCATCGATGTATCGCAGTCCATGCGTGCCACCGACGTGGAACCTAACCGAATGGGAGCCGCTCAAGTGGCGGCCAAACAGTTCGCCGACGAGCTGACTGCCGGTATCAACCTCGGCTTGATCGCCTATGGGGGCACCGCGACCGTGCTGGTGTCGCCGACCACAAACCGGGCCGTCACGAAGGCCGCGATCGACAAGCTGCAGTTCCAAGACCGGACCGCAACCGGGCAGGGCATCTTGACCGCGCTGCAGGCCATCGCCACCGTCGGCGCGGTAATCGGCGGTGGCGGCGAGACCCCACCTGCGCGGATCGTGCTGTTTTCTGACGGCAAGGAGACCGTGCCCTCCAACCCGGACAGTCCCAGCGGCGCCTACACCGCGGCGCGCACCGCCAAAGATCAAGGGGTCCCGATCTCAACGATCTCCTTTGGGACGCCCTACGGATATGTCGAGATCAACGGGCAGCGCCAACCCGTTCCCGTCGACGACGAAACAATGAAGAAAGTGGCCGAACTGTCGGGCGGCAATTCCTACAACGCATCCACCGTCGCCGAACTGAACGCCGTCTACGCCACTCTGCAACAGCAGATCGGCTACGAAACCACAAAAGGCCCCGCAATCGCGGGCTGGCTGGGATTAGCCACCCTTGCGACGGCCCTGGCAGCACTAACAGGCTTTCTCCTTAACCGCCGGCTACCTGGCTGAGAACCAACGACGCGGCGAGGGCTACCTAAACAAAGGTGCATCAAAATTTGAACGGCGCTGGTCCTGGTGCAGCCAGTGACGTGCCGCCCAGGTTGTGCAGAGTCGGTTTGCTTGACTGTTGGTCACGACGTCGGTCGAAGGAGCGGTGTCCGTGCCGAAGCGCTATCCCGAGGAGCTCCGCCGCAAGGTGCTCGACCTGGTGGCTTCGGGCCGCCCGAACACCCAGATCGCTGACCATCGCCGCACCGATCGGGGACCTCAGTCCCTATCCACGAGTTGCCCAAACCGCGTCAGATAGCCACACGGGAGAATTCGCCGCCCCACCGTCGCAGATCGCCGGCAAACCCGGTGATGCCCACCAACGGAGGTAGCCATGAGCGCCACACCGCAGATCCAGCCACGGACACGTTTGTTTGCCCGGGTATTGGGCCCCTACCTGGTCATCGCCGCACTGACCATGATTGGCCGGGCAACCTATATGCGCACAATGATCGAGGCGTTCACCGCAGATACTGTGTGGCCGTGGGTAGCTGGCGCCTTCGTGCTGCCGATGGGTCTGGTCGTCATCGCGCTACACCCCTACTGGCGCGGACCGGCCGCCACCATCGTGTCGCTGCTGGGCTGGCTCACCGCCTTTAAGGGGATCGCGCTGATGACGTTCCCACAGCCTTACCTTTCGGTGGGACAACCGGCTGTCACCACCACGCCGTGGTGGGAGGCAATCTCGGTCATCTTCGTAGTCATCGGGCTGTATCTGACTTACGTCGGCTGGATTCCGACCAGCAGCCGCCGCCAAGGCTTACACCAATCCGTCGACACCGCCTCGGAGCTGCCCCGCGCCGCGTGAACCCCATGGCCCCGTCCTGGGCTTCTCACTCGGAGAGAGCCAGCGGCGCGCACAGCAGAATCGGGATGAACTCGGACCTCAGCCAGTCCTTGACGGCGCCCGGCGCGGGTTAAGCACCGAGACGGTGTCTCGGTGACCTTGGACTCTTATCCACACGGGTCTGCTGAGCGAAATATGGCCTCCATGATCAAATACGACCTGGACAAGGCGAGCTCCATCCTCACCGTGCAACCGGAGTCCTCCCTCGATAAGGACGACTTCGTTCAGATGGCCAAGGCGATCGACCCCGAGATCGAGGCCCACGGCGATCTTGCCGGCCTGATCATCAACGCGCACGCCTTTCCTGGTTGGGACAGCTTCGGCTCGATGGTTACCCACTTCCGATTTATCCGCGACCACCAGAAGCACATCAAGAAGATTGCGGTGGTAACCGATTCGCACATGGGAGATGTCGCCGAACACTTGGCATCGCATTTCATCGCCGCGCAGGTTCGTCATTTTCCCGCCGACCAGGTCGAGAAGGCCCGGCAGTGGATCACCGACGGGTCATAACGTACTGAGCCGCAACGCCACTCGTGACGCACAGGGGCGCAAGCCCGTCGTTGAGTGCCAAGAATCCCTCCGTGTGGCGCTGGCCCGGCGTCATCCAATTAGGAGGTTCAAGGTAGGTAGACGGCGTTGGCCCGGCCAGCTGCCCGCGAATGTGACCGTGCCCGCTCCCCGTCCTGATGTTTCCGCAACGCCGATGGCCCACGATGGGCGTGCGCACCTTTCGCCGACGAGGGACAGACGGCGAGGACCTTTGGCACTTGCGAGGCTGGTGCCCGCGGCTGCATCGTGAGAACACCTACCCGGGCGCAGGCATGACCTTGCTATTGCGCCGGCTGAAAGTGGTACCACGATGTTGCGGTCGTGATGCAGGCCATCACCGGATCGGATTGACCGTGGAATCCATTGTCGAGGAGAAGACATGAACGTCGTCGCCGTCATCCTAGCGGTGGTCGTCGTGGCGCTGATTGTGGCGGCACTGTCCATTCGGGTGGTGAACCAATACGAGAAGGGTGTGTTGTTCCGGCTCGGGCGGGTCAAAGATGTCAGAGAGCCGGGGCTGACGTTCATCATCCCGGTCATCGACCGGTTGACGAAGGTCTCGATGCGAATCGTGACGATGCCGATCCAGTCACAGGGCATCATCACTCGCGACAATGTCAGTGTCGACATTGCCGCTGTCGCGTACTTCCGCGTCGTGGATGCGATCAAGTCGGTGGTGGCCATCGAAAACGTCAGTGCCGCAATCAATCAGATCGCCCAAACCACGCTGCGCAACGTCGTCGGCCAGCACACCCTCGACGAGACGTTGGCGGACACCGAGGTGATCAACGCCAACATCCGGCGGATCCTCGACGTGATCACCTTGGAGTGGGGTGTGGAGGTGACCTTGGTCGAGCTCAAGGACATCCAACTGCCCGACAGCATGAAGCGGGCGATGGCCCGAGAAGCCGAAGCCGAGCGGGAGAAGCGCGCGAAAATCATCGCCGCCGAGGGCGAATCGCTGGCAGCGGCGGCACTCGGTGATGCCTCGGACACCATGATGGCCCACCCCCTTGCCCTCCAGCTGCGCAATCTGCAGACCCTGGTCGAACTGGGGGTCGACAAGAACACCACGGTGGTGTTCCCAGCGCAGCTGATGAGCGCAATCGGCGACATCGGAACATTCTTCGCCCGCGAGACCGCCGCCGCGCCGACACCGACACCGACACCACCGATCACAGCACCACTAGCCCCACAGGCCCAGGCCCCAACATCGGCAGCCAACGCAGAGACCGAACCCGACGCAAGCGCCCTGCGTGCGTGACGGCTGGCCAGCCCACCCGTGAGGGGTCTAGAGAATCGAGACATCGCTCTGGGCCCCGCTCCCCAGGCCGTAATCCCAGGCCGCGGTGTCTCATATCTTGTCTCACACCGCGCGTCTCGGATCTTGGCGTCACCTCCTGATAGCTAAACGGCTTAGGCAATGTCCAATCTCGACGGCGGGCGCTGTGAGCGTTGCGAGGGGGCCGATCACGGCAGTCCGTAGCGGCGCCGCAGCTCCTCGCCGCTGATGGTGTTGCCCGCTGCGAAGTCTGCATCTGCGGCACTAAGTTCATTGCGCAGGTCAGTCTCGGCCGTCCAGCTCTCCGTCGATGTTTCGCCTGCGCCCGCTTGCGCATCAGCCACAGCTCCGAGTTCGGTTGCACGGCTGACTCTCCCGGTATTTTTCTCATCTGCTCCCGCGGCGCGGGCCGCCCGTCTCGCGGGGTTAGCGACTTCGCTGTTGAGCTCACCTGCCAGCTCTGCGTACCTGGCATCCAGCACGTCTTCGCCAAGCGCTTCGGGTTGCGAAGCCACCTGTCGGGACCGGCGGGGAGGGGACATCGCCATAGTCTCTATGATCGGCCGCGCTGAAGAGCGCCGCGAGTTCCGCCGAGTCGTGCGATACGGGGTGTGGTCCGGGAGGGCATTTCGGGGCGTCTCCTAGCGGCTGTTAACGCTTCCTGCGCGGCCGGCTTGTCGCCCAGATGCCGACTCTTCGGTGAGGCCACTCCCGAACCTAACTCAGGGTACTACTAGTAGTGCTATCGCGCAATGTGCACCCCAGGTGGCTTCTGCAGCGGCTGCACCGAATTCGTCCCACCGCTGCCATGACTAACCGACTCGATGAGCGAGTCCCGGCAACGTCCGAACCACCGCGAATGTCGCGGACTCCATGGCTTTTCGGAGTTATCGGCGGTCCGCGAGGAGCCTGCTGACGGGAATATCCAGTGCGTCGGCGAGGTCAAAGAGCCGCTCGTAGAGCAGGCCTCGTCGGCCGTGTTCGACATCGATGAGGACGTTGCGGGTGACTCCGGAACGCAACGCCAGTTCCTCTTGACTGATACCCGCCTTGAGGCGTTGCTTACGAATGTTAGTGCCGACGATTTCGCGCCAGTATTCCCATTGCGCGACCCGAGCGGGGTCGTTTTGACTGGGGCGGGTCGGCACATCGATCAGCGTGTCCGCGCCGCCCATCCAAGTCAGCCCTACTAGTGATACATCATCGATTGATCGTCAGGTGCGGCCGGTGGTGGCCGGTCGGCGGTGCGCGCAGCGACGTCCTCAACGGCGTGCGCCGGCCTGTGCGCCGTAGCCGGGGCGTGTCTGTGGGTGGTGCCAGCGATGCAGATCGACGCGGTAAGGTCCTGCACGAGGGGGGTCAGCCGCGAGCGTCTGGCTTCTCCGAAGCGCCGCCACGCGACAACAACTGCGCCGCCGCAGATCTGTTGCAAGGACGCGGCCGCATGATCGCCATTGGGCGAGGACAGGACGGCGACGGCTGAGGCCAATCCCAGCATGCCGCGGGGTGTTGACGACGAGACTGCTGTAGAGCACCCAGAGGGATTCGACCAGCACCTGACCAAATACGCCAACAGGGTCTGCGTGGGCGCGGCGGCGACGAGCAGGTCGGCGAGGAAGCCAATGTCGTACAGGATCGCCGCGGCCGGTGGGCGATCGGCTCCATAGATCGGCAGGTGTGATTGCGGTGGTCCGATCATTGCGTCGAGGCTGCGCTGGGCGATGAGGAGTGCGTGGTTGCGGGGCAGGTACTTCACGGCGGTGTGGCGTAGGTCGTAGTCGCAGGGCTGGTTGTCGAATCCGCGGTGGACGCGGTTGGGGCAGTGCCCGAGATGGGGAACGCAGTTGCGGTAGGCGGGGTGTCGACGCTGGGGCCTGCGACAGCGTGGACACACCTCTGCGAGTAGACATCCGTGCATCGAACAGGCAATGGCGGCGCGTAGTCGCCAGCTCAGTTTCCAGCGGCCGCCAGTGCCGCTCAGGCAGTGTGGACAGAACCGGGAGAAGGGTTGAGCAAACGTGCGCACTGGCAGTGAGACGCCGTCGGGTGTTGTTGCGCTGGTTGTATTCAGGTGTTGCCATGTCATGGCTCGGATCGTGTCGATTGCTACCCCGGCGGCTGGTGCGAGATGGTCAGCTTCGGCCTCGGCCCACGCCGCTCCCCTCGTCGCGCGAGGGTCGATGTTCAGGAACTGGATCATGTCGATGACCGTCACGCCGTGGCGGCTGGCCAGGGCGTCCACCCACGATTCGAGGGACTCCCCCGCGACCGGCTGCACACGCAGCGGCAGCGTCCGGACGGGAGTGGTCGCGGCCGAATGCAGCGAATCCTGATCTGGCACCAACGATTCCTTCGCACGAGTAACCGTGCGGCCGACCATTCTCAGGCAGGGGCTGGAGGTCGTCGGTCGCCGAAGCGATGCAGCGCGCCGCTTTATGCAGCGCGCCACGCTAAGGCCAGTGTATTACTAGTAGTGCATAACGGAGTGGGTATCACTAGTAGTGCAGCAACGGTTCGCGCATCGGTGTTGGTTCATCGCAGCGCGAACAGTGGGCACTGCTGCAACGGCAGAGCTCCGAGGTGAGTGGTGCGGCAGGTGTTTAGGGGCCGCCGCGGTGTGCGAGTTCGGTGACCGCATCCAATACCCGGCGACCGTAACGGGTGACTCGTACCGGCGATCGGAGCACAAGATCGTGTCTGAAGTCGCGTTCCAGCCGTTGGACGGTGCCGGCGACCGTAGGAACCGTTGTTCCCAGCGCGTGGGCTGCGTCGGCGAAACGGTGGTGCTGTGCGATCACTGCGAAGCGCTGCAGTCGCTCCCAGCCGCCGTGTCCGATCAGAGCGGGGACCAAGATGGCGGGAATGGTGTGATCGGCAACGAGCTCGATTCGCGTGTGGCGGGCGACGGTGCGCACCGGGATGCCCTGTTGAGTAGCGATGGCGGCTAGTGCTACCGGGTTCATGTGCAGTTCGTGGCTGATGTCATTCATGGACCGGTGTTTGGTGATGTATTCGGTGTATAGCCAGCCGGGATCCACCGAGTGGCCTAATCTTTCACCCGGCTTGCGCACGGTGATGCCGTAGTCCCGGGCAAGTTTCCTCACTGTGGAGTCGCTGACGCCCGCCACGGCGCCAATGCTGCGCAGGCTCTTTCGCTCATCGAGGTAGAGCTCGCGCAGACGGTCCGCGGGCAGCGCCTCCACGGCACGCTGATAGGCGCGGCCCGGTCGCGGGGCGCCGACGCGCGGTGTCCGCGGTCTCGGCACTCGAGGTGGTGCAGGACACCGCTCGAGCGCATAGCGGACGAGACCAGTGTTCACGTCAAGGCGTCGCGCGATAGTCGGTAACCGCAGTCGTCGAATGCGGACCAACCGGTGCAGCTCCGTGACATCGATATCGCCAATACGCCATCCGGGCAGGTCAAGTGTTTCTGCCAGGTCCGTTGTCGGCTCCCACGCGACGGGCTCATCGTGGATGCCCTGTGCGGCAAGGAAGTCCACTGCGCACGTGTGCAGACCCTCGGACAGTGCGGGAGTGAGCCGCCGAGGAAACTCGGACAGACGTACGCCGATGGTGTGGGCGCGGTAATCATCCGCGGCCGCCTCAGGCACCCCACTCACTTGTTCACGCAGATAACGGCGCGCAGTGGATAGCCCTTGCGGCTGCATCCGGATGCTGCGGCACAACGTCTTCCACTGCGCCTCAGGCAGCAGGCCGGTGTAATCGAGCCGGCGGCGGCGGTCGTAATCGATCGGTGCGCCGTCGCGGTCCAGGTAATCGGAGAGTCGAATGAGCGCGGTTCGGATGCCCTCCCAGCATCCTGATGCTTTGAGACGCCACAGCACAAAGACGACATTGGATGGCGTCACCGCATTCCCCAAGAAGGCTGCCGCCTCGTCTACGTCGACACTGGTGGACACCAGCAGAAGAGCGACCGACAGCGCGGTGCGCGCGGACGGTTGATACAACGACGACGGGCACAGTCTCAACGCCCAGCTGGACCACAGCAGCGACGGCGTGCACCTCTGCAGGCGGTAGCGCCGGGCGTCGTCGTTGCGCGGCCGCTGCGGGAATGGAGTTCCCAGCCGATAGTGGAGTTGATCGACCGGGCTGAGTTGCGCTTCGGCGGCGATCAGCTGAATCGCTTGCAGGACCGGACTTGCCGTTTGGGTGCCGGGGTCGTCGGACAGGGATGTCCGGTGTAGGTCGTAGCGGTCGACATCGCCGGGCAGTGCGGCCAGGGGCGCGGCAGCGGCGTGAAGATCGGGCGATCCCAAGACCTGCAACGCAGCGGAGATGGCCACGGCTCTGATGATGGGCGGCCCGGTGGACCACTGGGGTGCGCTGACGGGATGTTCGTGATCGTCTATCCCGCGGTGGCGCCGTGCTCGGCGGTATTCGGTGACGAGATCGGCCGGTACGAACCGGTCGAGGTGTTTATCTGGCACGGCGCAGAGGATGTTGCGGCCGAGGATGCGGATATCGGCCAGGACGTCTGCCGTGGGCCGCGGGTGGCGGCGGTAGGTACCCCAGGTGGAGACGCCGCGGTCCAGGAGGGCGGACAGGGTAGCCTGCGCGGCCAGTGCGGGATGGCCAGGGTCCAGCCCCACGACGGCGGCCTGTTCCAGATCAGTGCCACAGCGGGCGCCGCGTTTGCCTCGACCGGGAACCGGGCCGTCGCACTGAGTCGGGTGTGGTGGCCTGGGCCCGATCAATGGCCGCGTTCCTTGGCGGTGACCGCAGGTCGGGCAGCGATCGGCGAGTAGACAATGGTGTTGGGTGCAGGCGAATGTCCAGATCAGCAGCCACTGCAGCTTCCATCTGCCCCCGCTGGCAGCGAGACAGTGCGGGCAGAATTGGGATCCCGCGACGCGATGCCATCGGGCTAGCGTGGTCAACCGAGCCGGTGGCCCGAAGATTTCAGCGGTGGTGAGCGCGTAGTCCACGAAGGTCAATGCCTGGATGTCGGCGGTTGGGTAGCCGGTGGCAGCGCTGATCACCGCAACGTCCTCGGGACTCAATTCCTGGGCATTCAGGCGTCTGCCGGCGTCGTGCCGATGTTCAAGCCCCATCTGCCAATACAAGTCACCGACCGATACACCGAGCCGCACGGCGTACGCTTGCAGCCAGGAATACAGCGACTCACCGCGCAGCGGCTCACTGCGCAGCGGAAACGAACGCGGCCCCTCACGATCGGCGTCCGATTGGCGCCGGGACAGGGCCTCGAGATCCGATAACAATGACCGGCCGTTCGGCGTTCGAGCTACGATCATGGACCCGCTCACGACACCCTGGCGCGGGCTGTCTTAGGTTGCGCGCTGAGGCGGCGAGCGCGAAACGCGATCTCCACCTCGGCCCGAGCGCGCTCGGCAGCACTGTCGATGCGGAACGCGTCCAACACTGTGCGCGTTAATGATTCGGCGCCGGTGCGGATCGCCCGCGCGCAGCCGCGCCGGATGAGTTCCATCAGTGAACCGATGTGACCGGTGCTGCGGATGAACAGGTAGTCGAGCATCTCACCGTCGGTGAGCATCCCGGGGCGCTTGTTGGCCAGGATCAATCGTTCTTCCACGGTGCTCAACAGGGTGCGCCACTGGCGCCGTGCCCGATCGGTGTTCACCGCGTACGGTCGCATGTCCAGCGTGGTGGTGCGGCGCAGCGTTTGGGCGAGGACCGCGTCTTCGTAGGCCGGGCCTTCCATCAGAATCCCGCGCTCGCCCAGCCCAACGCCAATGAGTAGCAGGGTGACGGGGAAATCGTTGGCGATGTACTTGAAGTGGTTGCTGATCTCGATTCCGCCGTGTTGTTGCCAGTGCAGGAAGTGCACGTCATCGACGATCAACAGCCGGGTCTCACAGCTCAGCACGCAGTCCAGCGCCCATTTCCCCAGTTGTGTCGTGGTCGCGCGCCGCCGGCCCGGGTGTGCGTAGAAATCGCATAGGGCGGTGTTGAAATCTTTCATGCTGGTGTTGCCGCGCAACCCCACCCGGCAGACCGGCCACCGTTCGTCGCCGGCGCGGGTGAAATCACCGTAGCGGGCGACCTCACGCTGGTGATATTTCTTGGCGAATTCTTCTACGGCACAACTTTTTCCAAGACCTGGGTAGCCGTCGATAGCGACGGAGCCTTTGGCGTGCTGGCCGTCTTGTTCGTTGCAATCCACGATGTCCCACAACGCTTCGTGTACCGAGGCGAGCATCGGGGTCTTGAACGGGCCCAGGTTGTTGTGCCAGTCGGTGCGCCGCCGGTTGTACTCATCAGCGCCCCCCTCCCCCAGCCCACGAATCTGACTCTTGGACAGCAATTCTGGGCGTACACGCGGACGTGCGTGCACGAAGTCACCCCAGCCTTCTTTACGCGCCAAGGTGAGGTTGTCCAGGTGGGACACCGGTGGCGGCGCCGCAGTCTTGGTAGTCACAGGTCCTCCAGGGTGTCGTCGTACACGCCGTCGGTGACAGCGAACGGGGCATCATCGAGGTCGTCGCCGATGGACGCGGCCTCCTCAGCGGCTGCCTGGGCTGGGTCGACACCGGCCAGGACCCGCTGTGCGGTCGGAAGCGCGCTGACACTAATCGCAGCAGCCAAATCGATTTCCAGAGAGGACTGTTCGCGACACAGACGCAGGGCGGCGCGGCGTTCCGCCGGGGACCGGCCCTGGCTCAGATTGCGCCGTTCCAGCAACTCCGCCAGGGCCAATTTGTCGTCGAACACGGGGTGTCTGGCTTGGGCGAGCCGGCGCGCGAACTCCAGGCCGTCCTCATTCATCGGTGCCGTCAACAGGGATGCGTGTGTCCATAGCAGCGGATGCCATGTTCGGGTGTGGTGGAGATCGAAGAAGAAGATCTGGCGGATGTCATCGGGATTGACTTGAAACGGCCACTTCCCCTTCTGTTCGGTGAAGGGGCTCTTCCTGCCGACGTAGTCGACGAGCACGCTGCCCCGATAGACCCGGCCGTTAACTTCGACGCCGTAGTGCTGGATGGTGCGCCACACCACCGGCAGAAAGCGATACGCAAGGTCAGGGTCGCGGGGCACCCGCAGATAACCAGCCCGAGCGATGCCGTGTTCGAACATCTGCACCGGTGACATGCCCAACGACCACAGCCCCGGCTCTCCGACCCCGTCGTGGGGGCGCCGGTGATAGACGCACGCCACCCACTCTCGTAGCAGCGCCTCCAGCTCGTCGAGGAAAAAGTAGGCCTCTGTTTCCGGTGAAAGCCCCCGTGAGTACACGTCGGGTCCCTTATAGCCGGGCAGCTCTTGCAAGAACCCCTCCCGGACCGTGCGGAAGAATCGCTCCACCGGTCCCTTGTCCCGGCCGGTGCGTATCCGCGCAGGCTGGATCGAGATCCCCGCTTGCCGGCACGCACTGGTCAGCGCCTCGCCGACGTAGATCTTGCCGTGATCGACCACCACGGTTTCGGGCGCGATTGCTGGTGACGCGGCGAAGACACTGTCGGGATCCAAGGCATCCGCCTCGACCAGTACCGATTTCGGGATGCCGTGGGGCGGCCACACCGCCTCAGTCGGCCAGTCCCGGCCCGCCGGGGCCGGCCGCAGGCACTGATAGAGCACGGTGGCGGCATCGAAGGCCTTCGCCGCCCCGGGGGTCAGTCGTAATCCGGTGATGCATCGCGAATACCAGTCCATCGCGACCGTCAGCTCCACACTCGTCCAGCGCAGCGTCTGCGGATCCATCGCGAACACATCCAGGCGTGTGGTATCCATCAACACGTACTCCCCCGGCCGCGCCGGATGCAGCATGCCGTAGGCCTCAAGCGGTCGAGCAGCGATGTCCCGGTTACGTTTTGACGAATGATGGAATATGGGGTGGCGGCGCTCGAGGGCCTCGAGGATCTCGTAGGCGCGCGTGCGTTCAGGCAACGGAACGCACCCCCGGCCGTAGGTGGCGGTGATGCGGGCTCTCGTCTGGGCGATGATGTGCTGCTTACTCGGGCGAGACGAGTCGGTGTGTTCGATCATGATGTCGAGCGCAATGCGTTCGAAGACCGCGAAACGGGTTGTTTCGGCTGCGATTCGGGCCGCGTGACCGGAGAGCAGACCGGTTTCGCCGTCGCGGAGATAGTCCGCGACCCACCGCTCGACGGTGCGGAATCCGATACGCAGCTCGCGCGCTTTCGCAGAGATACGTTCAGTACGTGACACATTCGACCCGTAGGCGGACCGCGGCTCGGCTGCCGAAGCGGTCCGGGCACTGCCCGAATGGTATCCCGTTAGCACTTCCCGCACGTGGCCCGCGCGATCACGGGCTCGCCACCTATCAGACTCCGATGCAGCACCCCAGATCGTGGCGACAGGTACACCAGCATCGGGGAGTTCCGGTTTCAGTCCATCGTCGAGCAAACGGACATCATCCGAAAACATGACTTCGCTCAGGGCGATTTGCCGCAAGACTCCGCTGCGGAGATCCTTGGTCGCGAGCACCACATCACCTGGTCGACAGTGCAATTCGACCACTTCGACGATCTCGCCGTCATAGAGGAAGCGGGTGCCAATCCGCACGTCCGTCGTTGCGGGCTTCATGGCTCCTCCAATACCGTCGACGAACTCAACGGGTCATCGAGGTCAGCGCACAGTTCGTGGCGCCATAACAAGTTCAAGACCGCAGCGCGACACAACGGAGGTGAGAGTCCCGGGAAAGCGCTCGCCGCGTATGCAATTGGGTGACCGATGAGTATTGGTATCGCTAGCCGGATCGCCTCCCGCAATTCTGGAGACACCAACCAGTCGCGCCGAAAACCCGCCAAAAAGCGGATGTTTGCGAACCGCACCGGCGTCGGCTCGGACACCACCTGGTAGTCCCAGCCAAGCGAGCTGATGACTTCGTTGGTCCACGCGCACAACGCCTCAATCTTCGGATGAGCCAGTCGCTCCGCACGTGCCACGTCCACGACTACTGGGCCATCGACGGTGTCCCACAGATAGTCCGGAATGTGCCGACGCAGTCGACCTCCCACATCGGCGCTCAACAAGAACGGCTGAGCAACCATCGCACGTACATCGGGGTCGAAGTCTGCGCGGATCAGACACGACAACTCCAGCCGCGACTCATAGATGACATGATCACCAACCGTCGACGACCAATACGTCCCCGAGTAATGCCGCTGACCGAAATACCACCGAAACGTCCGCCACGGACTCGCCGCCAACAACGCCGACACAGGCAGACGACCCGCCGGCAGACACCGCTCTTCCCCCGCCGCGGGTCGAAACGCGATCACCGCGGAAGAGACATCGACATCCACACCAACCGACACCACAAGCTCCGCGAGCATTACTGCTACCCATCGAGAGTGACACCCCGGAGAAGGGAACGGCATCGAAATCGAGGATTTGTCCGTCGCTCTGCGAATGAACGGCACTTGGGATGCTGAATCCCGTCGAGCAATCTGCCGATGCACTGCGGAAGCCAGGCAAGTGCGTGGAAATTCTCTGAACGTGGAAACGGCCTCTGAGGGGGCCAGCTCAATCGCTCACCTATTTGTTGGCCCTCGTGTTTGTCTCGTCCCAAGGTGTCGGACACCGGGAGTACGTTGACGCACGGACGGCGTTGAGCCATCAGGCCGTCTACACGACACGGCCAATCGGTCGGATTACGGGGATTGGAGTCAAGTGCGGAAGCGATGCAAGGACAATCGCCGCAAAAGTGCTTCCCGTCGACGGCGGGTTGATCCACTTGGCCTTAGGCAAGACGGCGGTCCAGCCAGATTCGAAGACGGTCGAGAAGGCAATCTTGCCGATATGGTCAGCGATATAAGCCTTTTCGCCGGTTGCGAGTCAGTCGCCGCTGCGCGGACCATTTTGCGCGAACAGATCCAGCTTGAAGTCGAGGCGATGGCCACTCTGGTGCAAGACGCCGACGCGTTCGACGTCATCGAGCTGATGCGACTGCGTGAGCTTGGTGTTCCCCAGGCTGCACCCGGTGGCAGTGCACTCGCCATCGAGATCGTGGCCGCCGTGCTGCTTTCTCGGGGATCTCGGAAGCCGAGCGCATTGCCGCGCGACGAGACCAGGCCCCATATGGCCGTCAATGAGTTGCATCATCGGGCGTTGCGCTTGATGCGGCTCGCGCAGGCGCGCCAACTCACCGAGGCGGCCTTGAACGGCGATTCCCTCGCCATGCTTGCCGCCGAGTATCAAGGCACCGTGATGGGCATCCGCAACTTGCAGTACAGCAGCGTTCGAGATGCGCATGAAGCTCAGCTCTTCGACAACGAACGAGCAGCCAGCCTGATGCAAAAGCACCTGGGATACACCTACCCGCAGGTCGTCGCAGTTCGTGAAGCCATCATGGAGGTGTCATCGCAGCGGATGACAGGCCTCAGGGATGCAACCGCAGACATCATGTTGCGCAACCAGGGCGTTCCGCCGGACCAGATACCAGCAGCCGAGGCGGAGGAAGTGATGTCGCAAATGGTTGCTCTGATGTTCCTGCCAGGAGATCGGGCCACGATTTCCGCGAACGATGTTGCGCCCTCGGCAGATGTCAGCGAAGAGACAGCGCTTGCTGTTTTGACCTCGTTCTCTCAGTTCTTCGACTCAGCGATATCTGCGACTGACCGTGTCTACGACATGCTGGTCGGGACGAATCCGTTCCTGAGCACGCCGCTCGTTTCAGACGGGGCCGGCCACTTCGTATCGACGTCAAATGAGGTGGGAAACGACTCGTTGCGGAGGATCTTCGAGAAGGCGCTCACTTCGAGTGGCAAGGACTTCACCTCGTACGACCAGAAAATTCGCGTTGCAATGAGCGAGCAGATCGCGCTTGACGGGCTTTCGTCGATCCTTGACACCCCGCCGTCGCACGCTGCATTCAAGTACTTTGCACCCGAAAACGAAGAAGAAATCGGCCAGCTTGGATCCGGGTGTGCGGACCCCGCCGCAGTCGGCAAGCAAGTCGAAGGCGATGGCCTTTTCATCATCGATGACGTTGCGATCGTCGTGGAGACGAAAGGCAAGTCGATGGCCGAGCAGTCGCGACGAGGAGACGTCACTCGGCTTTCGCGCGATCTCGCCGCGACCATTGGGGATGCCTGTGAACAGGCGAGACGGATCGAACGTCTCATCGAGACCAACCGAGGCATCTGGCTGGCCGACAAGAGCTGGCTGGATTTGTCGCATATCCGGGAGGTTCGTTGCGTGGCGGCACTCCTAGACGATGTCGGCCCACTGGGGACCGCGATCGGTCGACTTCAGCAGGCTGGAATTGTGAGCGAGGACAAACCACCGTGGATCACCTCGCTGCACGACCTCACTACCATCGCCGCTGTTTGTGATCGACCAGCAGAGTTCTTGCACTACCTCAGGGTTCGAACGGACAGCCCGGTCACCACTCACTTCTGGGCACTTGACGAGCTCGACCTGTACATGATTTTCCTCCAGGGAGATCTCTGGGTCGATGCTGGTGAGGAAGGTACCGTCAACATGGTCGACGACCATTGCGTCGAGCTCAACGCGTGGATGGATCGGCACGAACATGAAGGGACCGAATTACCCGAGAAGCCGTCGTTCAACGCTGTTCCAGCGATGCTGGAGCTCGTCGACGAGATTGCCTCCTTGCGCCACCCTGGCTGGCTGCGATGCGGCGCCGACCTCTTGTCCTTGTCGGGTGAGGTTCAACAGCAGGTCTTAGATATCGTCGCTGAACTCGGCCGCCGAACTGGGGACGACGGCGCTGAACATCATGGGGCCTTTTCATTCGATAGCCATTGGGGGCGTCCGGCCTTTTTCTTCTCGATCAGTCCAATGGGCGTGAACATGAACGAAGTTGAGACGCAACTGTTCCCCTATATGGATGCGAAGGCCACGCAGATCGGGGTTGAACGCTCTTACGGACTCATGTTTGACACCGACCAGAAGTTGAAACGGTTTCTCTACTTGTAGGCACTGTTTTCTAGCCCGGCTCTCGAAATACCCACTGCTTGGTGTCCGCCGGGACACAGCTGTTCGCCAATCAACACGACAATTTCACCGGGGAGCCTGCACGCGGGTTCGGCAGACGAGTGCCCGTTTGTCGGGGGCATGCGGTAGTAGACACGTATGGATGTCGAAGACGCGGCGCCAGAGGCCCGCAGTGCGCAATTCGAGTCAGCATGGTCCGCGTTCGACAACGCGACACGTGCAGCAGAACGCATGGCGAGCACGTGGAACGATCTGGTCGCGCCGGATCTGTTCAGAACCAACGTTCACGTCGATGACGATGGGAATGGACGTGTCGACGTCCTAATCTCTGAGTACGAGGGTCACCACCTCGATGACCTGGAGCTGCATGCCCGCGCGTTTATCGATGCGCTGATGGCGAGCGCACGCGAGGCGCTGCGTGCCGCTGAGAAGATTGTCTCGGGCCCGTTGGGCCCACCCCAGATTGAGCGCCTCCCGCTTTACAACGCAGAATCCGAATTTCTTGAGTTCTTCAAATCGGGAGCATTGTCGGGTCTGCGGCCTGATCAGATCCAGTTGATCGAGCAGTTCCAGCCCTATTACTGGGCTAATGCCGTCAAGCCAGCTCACCGACGATTAGGCGCCGTCTTAACTCGCCTTTTTGGTCTCGCGACGCGGCGGGGCAACGGGAGGCCGAGCGTCTGGTGGCCTTCTGGGTGCAATCCGCGTCCCCTGACTTAGAAGTAGATCCACCAGCGGTGGTCACTCAGTTGCAGAACTACCCGGATGGGGTTCTCGACGATTGCCATCTGGTCGCGACGTTCCGTGTGCCTCCGGGTACCTCGGTGCAGTACACCCCGGATATCGCCTTTGATCCCATCCTCAATACCGAGCCCTGGCCCGAGAATCCAGACGACAACCTGAGCGTCCAATGCCGCCAAATCCTACGGGCGATTGAGGAGCTCATCGTGGGCTTCGAGCGTTCAGTGGGACTTCGACCACCGCTCAACGATGGGCACTTTCGGCTTGTACCGGCGGACGACGATCCCCTTTGGGCGCGAGTCGACACTAGCGATAGCCCTGATGTCGAGGCAGGCCTCGCTGGATCTGACATCGGTCTGGCGACGTATCGTTCGGGAGACGACCTCATCATGCTGGTTCAACGACCCGACGGGGTCTATGGGCGAATTGTCCCGATGGCTGGCGAACTCGATCCCGCCGCAAATCGTGGTGCGGCGGCCGAGGATGCGACTCGTGCCTCAGCGGCCCAGTGGGGTCTTCCGGATTTCGTCTTTGAGCCTGAAACAGTCCAACGTGGCAGTGCCACAAGAGAAGTCGGCGACGGCACCGTCATCTGCGGTGATCGCGGGCTGGCCGTTCAAGTGAAGGCCAGGACCAACGTGACCACAACTGATGACCGGGAGCGTGCATGGATGGTCAAGAAGGCCAGGGAAGGAGCACGGCAGGCAAGCGGATCTGTCAGGACAGTTCAGCGCGGACCCGTTGCGCACACAAACGCACGCGGACGGTCAATCACCGTCAATGGTAATGCGATTCAATGGGTTGGTGTGGTGATCATCGACCACGACACGCCCCCAGACAACGTGTCCGCCTACGCAGAAACGGTGCCAATTCCGTACGTTGTCATCCTGAGGAGAGAATGGGATTTTCTGTTCGATCAGCTGCGTTCGACAACTGCCGTCGTGGACTATCTCCATCGCATCGCCGGGCATCTTGTGGCGCCTGGCGATCAAGTCACTCATTACTACGAGTTAGCGCTGGCAGACGAACGGACGCCACCAGACTTTGAACGATCTGGCATACCGGCCCCACTCAATGATCCCGAGCTTCGCACCTCACGACCGACACTGCCGCTTGAACCAGCAAGCGTCGCAGATGAATACGGGGCACGAATGTACCTGCAGATACTCGAAGACATTGCGGAGAGCCGACGGGTCGGCGACGAGGCAGACCGCCTATTTGTGCTGCACCTGCTCGACAAGCTCTACGTAGCCGAGCGCGCGGTTGTCGGGCGACTGCTGCTAACCAACATGAGCAAAGCACCCCGAGTGGACATCGGTACCACCCGTTGGGATTTCCGGCGCTATTTACTCGGTGAGACCGATCTCCATCTGGCATACGCAGTGTGCAACCACCTCACCGACCGACATAGGGTCGCGTTCAAACAGTGGGGCATGCTGCGCCACCACGAATGGATCACTGCATTGGAACCCGACAGGCGAAGCGAGGCGACGACGGTGACAGTGATGCTGACTCCGCGGTATGACAAGGTTCGCCCTTGGGACACAACTCTATTCGCACACTTCGGGGAAAGACCGTTCGACGACGATGAGCTGGAATCGATGCGCAGGCTATGGAACAACCCCCAGAATCTTGCGCCTGACGCCGAGATCGAGTCAGGCGGCTGGCCGAGTGATCAATAAGGAAGGGTGACGATCGTGGATCCGTTGGCTCCGCTGGGTCGCAATGAGATGTGCTGGTGTGGATCGGGCGTGAAATACAAGCGCTGCCATGGCGATCACCGTCCGGCCTCGCAGCCGGGCGCACCTTTGCCACCGGACCGCGGGGGCAGTGTTTTCCTAAGTTCGACAGTGAGTATGGCCAACGACGCGCTCACCATCCGGGAGGGCGGCGCACCCCTGAGGATCGTCGAGACCGAGTTGGCTGCCAGAGCAGTCGAATACACCAACTGGGATGAGCACCTTATTGAGGTCGCCGCATCTGCTGGGCCTGTGTTGTCGCCATCCGATTTGGGCCAACTTCGGGTCGAGGTCCTGAGCCGACTGACATCACTCAGTACCGATGATTCGGAGCCGAACGACGATGTCAAACACGGGATTCTCCTTCTGGCAGCGCAATCGATCCGGACGGTTAGCGCTCTCGCTCAGGCCACTCCGAAGCCGTCGATGTTCTGGAATCAAGAACTCGATGCTGCGAAGTTCTTGGGCCGCACTCTTCTCTTGGCGGACCACGTGGTCATGCCAGACAATGTCTTTGCTTCGCTACAAAGAACTCCGCGAAACAAGCCCTTGCGAAAGGCGGCGGAAAACGAGCTGAAGCTGAGCAAACTCCTCAGCGCAGGGCTGGTGATCCCGGTACCGGTCGGACCTGCGATGGCTCTGAGTGGTGCGGCATCTGCCGAACTCACCAACCGCGACTTGAAAGATGCCTCTCTTGTCTCCTGGGTTCGGGACCAGCTCATCGTTGAAGGCCCGACGGCAAGGGAAGCACTATTCGTGCGTGCGAAAGATGATCTGTCCAGGCACGCCCAGAAGCAGTGGCTATACAGCCACATCGAGCCCGATTCTCTGAGCGCGGGTGACGGGCGCTTCACCACCCGCATGCTGCAACCCTATGACCCAGGACACGACTACAGCCCTTGGATCAGACAGACATCAGACTCCGCAATCAGCTTCTACGTCCAGCGCACGGCCGAACGACTCGTTACGGCCGACGTCTACGGCTCCGACTACGTGTCTGCGTCAATGTTCGAGGCGCGGCTCCTCAACCGTCGAAGGCGCGGTGAAGTCAGCACTGCCGCTCAGGCCGCGATGTGGGCCGACGTGCCCCTGCTCCCAAGCCTCTCGGCGCCCGACCTTGTCAAAGTGATCCACAACGAGAAAGCGGTTGACGACCTTCGGCGACTTGTAAGCGCCTCGCTGGTGGCAGCGCGCACCCCTGGTGAACAAAGTGACGCACTAACGACGTTGGCCCACCAGCTGGAGGCAACCTCTCACCGCTTGGAGAGATCGTCGATATCGGACCACTGGTGGCAGATGGCGGCGCCCGGGGGTCTTGGGGTGGGCGGCCTCGTGATTGGTTCATTCTCCGGCGGACTGCCCGGCGCGCTAGGCGCGACGCTCGGGGTACTCGCCGGCATCGCGCCGTATCTTGGCACTCGCGCTAA
This sequence comes from Mycobacterium sp., assembly GCA_021732005.1. GTDB lineage: Bacteria > Actinomycetota > Actinomycetes > Mycobacteriales > Mycobacteriaceae > Mycobacterium. The sequence goes on from JAKFVT010000001.1 coordinate 65,424, forward strand.
CGCTCGACGCGACGCAGCGCATCTTTTTGTGACTGCGCGCCGTAAGTCGCGGTGAGACAACCGCATCGAACACCATCACAAAGTCGTGTTGTCGAACTGCGACGGCTTCCCCGAGCGCGCCAGCCGAATCACAAACAACGCCGCGATGCTGAACTCAGCCTGGCACTGCAGTGGCGGCGACACCCACCAAAAAATCGGAGCCGACAGATGCAGTTACAGACAGCACTTCACTGTTCATACTCACCACCTCCTTACGCATCCAGCCTCGCGCGCGAGACACCAACGTCGGAACAATGTTGAGAAGTACAGCCACCACCAAAATGGTTAGTGCCAGACCTGGCATTCCTGCCAGGCTCAGTCCAGCACGCCGATGGTAGCAGGGCACTATGCAGAAGCCAGCCCAACAAGCAATGTGATCTTAACCACAAGTGTTGCGATCGGGCGCGCGCAGACGGCCTGTACACGTCGAACGTGCTGATCCCTAGGATGTATCGAGCAGCGCCCCAGAGTCGCCGGCCGCCACGCGGACCCGTCGTGGATCATCGCGCAATCCTGACTTTGATCTCGATCTGAGCCTGCAACAATCGATTTCGGACGGAGCTTGAGTCCCAGCGCGGCGACTCGAACAGCAGACCGGTGTCGAGCATGGTGTAGAGCCCCTTGTACAGGTCCGCCATATGTGGATAGGGGTCATTAGCTAAGAGTGTCTCGATGATTTCTACGGCCTCGCCGAACTGATGCAGATGAAGGAACGCGAGGGCCGCCAGTTGTTGCAGCAGAGCCTCACTCTCGGATGTCTGGGCCCCCGGTTGCTGCGAGACGAACGCGATCCGCTCGAGCGCTCGGCGGCACTGGCCTGACCTAATGTCGGCCAATATCTGCTCTGCCGCTCCGGTGATCGAGGGCGAGCGATTTTGGCGGCCCGCGACCCTGACCAGCTCTTCGACGAGCGGGTCTGTCGGCGCATAACCGAGTGACTGCATCGCTCTTCTACCGAGATCGGCTGCCAGATAACTCATTTCGCCCGCATGAGGGTCGTCCGAGTGTTCCAGGATCTCGAGCTCGTAGATCAGGCGCTCAGCGAAAAGTGAGGCGTCGTCCCTGTCGAGACCCCCTTGATAGATGTCGGCCAGGGCGTCAGCTGATGCCTTAGCGACAATTGCGCGGGTCCGCGGAGAGAGTTCTACGCCCATAATGTCCTCGAGCGCTCCCCGGACGAGCCCTACGGCGCGGTCGTACTCCCGGCGTGAAGAGAACGCGCTGGCCGCTTCACATTTGAGGAGCGCCTGTTCGCGGCGGAAGTCATCGAGTGGCGCTGACGGCGACCCCGTCACGTCGAGTGTCTCGACGAAGCTGAGGAGGTGGTCGCTGTGCATGAGCAGCTGGTCGACGGGGAAGAAGTCGCCCTCGTGCCGCATCTGCTCTAGCCATCCGTAGAGACACGCCATCAGATCGGTTAGCGGGCCGATCAATTCGGAGAAGCTGACGTGCATCTGCAGGTTGCGCAGGATCTCGTGTACAAGGGGATGGAAGTTCAGGGTGTCGCTGGCTGGGTTGTGTTCGCCGGTCCGGTCAACGTAGTTGCGCCTGCGGGCGATGGTTTGGGTCATCAGAGATTGCATGATGATGTTCCGGCTGTGACGATCAGCGACTTCTGGTCGCGGGGGGTTGGTCGGCTCGCTGTAGTCGACTCCTGATAGTGCTTGAAGAATCAGGTTGAACGGAATCAAGTCTGGCGCTAGCACGGCTGCTCTCGCGATCAGTTGCTGTGAGCGAAGGCGTTGCTCGTCGGTTCCAGCGTTTCCTTCCCTGAGCCGGTTTACCGCGAGCTGAACCGCCGCAAACGCGGTGTGGTCGAAGCCTTCTGGGATGTTTGTTTCGACGTTGAGGGCGGCCAGATCATCGAAGTAGTTTGCAGAAAGATTGGCGACGTCTTCATCCGAGTCATGAAAGTACAGTCCAGCCATCGCTACGGCCAAAGGGACCTTATGGAGGCGTTCGACGATCTCTTCGATTGACTCGCGGTGCGCCTGTTCGACAACGCTGGCATAACGAGCGAAGCAGTGGACCGCTTCCTCAGTGGTGAATCCCTCCACCGTGATTCGGCGTTCCGACGCCCACCACGTGGCACTACTGGGCGTCGTAACAATCGTTAGACCACACCCGCTAGTGGGCACGAATGGTTCAATCTGATCGCGGCTCGCCGCGTTGTCGAAGACCAGGACGAATGGCCCAGCCATGCGACCCATCTCGGTACGAAACAGTGCCGCCACATCGCTGTCGGGTTCGACTATGACGCCCATCGTGGCGAGGATGTCCTTGATCCTTGCTTCCACGAGGGCGGGCTCGCGGCTGTCGATCCATGTGATGTGTTCGTAGAGATGTCGGTTGAGATGACAGAAGTCGGCGGCAATGGTGCTTTTACCGAAACCCGTCGTCCCACCGAGGATTACTACAGCAGGTGTCCGTGTGGCGGTGCTGTCGTTGAACATCGTTGCTAGTTCCATCAGAATGTCGATCCGCGGCACGACCGACACCAGGCGCGGAACTTCCGCTAGCGGGGCACCCCAGTCGTACCCACGCAATACATGGGCAAGCGCGGCATCAGGCGTGCCGAGCAACTCGAGGAGGACGTGGGCCGAGATCGTATTGGCAGACATTCCGGCAGCCGCGTCGAAAATGTGGTCTACGAGCACCGACATCAACAGATCGGCCGATCGGTCGCCGAGTCCGAGCGCCTTGTCGGCTCGAACCGTCTTGATTAGCTCCAGTAGCGATTGCTTCACGTCGGCGATGCTGCGATGGTCCTCGACGATGGCGCACTGGAGCCCCTTGTCAGTCGTCAACTCATAAGTGCTTTGTGCTGCAGTGGTGTACACCGGCGCGCCACATTGCTTACGGAGTCTTGTGGAAAGGGGACGGTTCGTCAGAATCTGAGGCTGACCTTCTCCTGGTGTTCCTGACCCCATGCGCTCAAAAATTTTGGTGGCGACGCGTGGGAGTAGCGGATTTGAGGGCGAAGGCTGGCGCGTTGCTTTGACCTGAGTCCGCTGGACCGCGAGGCCTTGATGGTTAACGGAATAGTCGATCACTTCATCGGGGTCAGCGTCGCCGTGGCGGCGCTCATCGAGACGGGCCGGCTCTACAGTTAGCGAGATCGTGCCGAGGTCGTCCGGATGGTCGAGCAAGTAACGCAGAATGTGCTCAGCGGCAGCCAGATATTGATATCTGAATCCGTAGGCCGCTACCTGCCCCCCGTTTACCACGAGCTCGCTGAGCAGACTGGGGTCGACGGTGCAGGCACCTTCCGCCTCCTTTCGCTAATCGACACTAATCCCGGGCCAGCATCTGACCCGTCGCTTCTCTCGCAACACGTGTTGCAATTCGGTGGGATTCCGCCTCAAGCGCGGGCTAGCCGCAACTGTCGTTTCACCACCGCGATAGCTAGCTACGCTACGGAAAATCCGCTCGAAAATGGCGGATCCGCCATCGTCCGCCATTTCCGAGCGGAATCCGCCATCTTTGAGCGGAACCTACAGGCATCTGGATTTTCGGGCGCACCTCAATAGCCCTTGGGAGATCTCCGGGGGTCCGCCTGCTGTATCCGTGCCGCAAGATCCGAACCGTCCAGCGAGACGCCGTATCGCCGCATGGCGTAGTTGATGAAGGCACAGGCCTGGCCGAACGTGTCGCGGTGGTTCGACGACGTCCCGGGGTCCTGGTAGGCCCGGTACGTAGAGGCGATGAACTGGAACGGTCCCCCGGAAGCGTTGCCCGCCCGCGCATTCGAGTCGTGCGTGTTGACGACGTCGCGAAAGTTTGACTCGCGCTGCGCGACCAGCATCATCCCGGATTCCCACCGGGCCCGAGCCGCTGGATTGCGAATCCCCTTGCGGTCCAGGGCAGCCCGAATCGCCGCGCGCACATTCTCAGCGCCTTGGCCGCTGAACGACGAGGGGTAGTTGCCCCCAACGGAATCACCCAATGGACTGGCTCGCCGTGAGTTTTGGCCGTTGAGCATGCCGGGCAGTTTGGAGAACATGCCCATGCCGGGGAATCCGCCGCCACCGCCGCCCATGCCCATCGACGGCATCCCGCCACCGCCGCCCATGGCGCCACCTGTCCCGCGGAACATGCCCGCCTGGGACGCCTGCCCGGCCTGGCGGTAGGCCATCGCCATCTGCCGCATTCGGGTGGCCAGCAGCTGGTTTTGCGCCTTGGTGGAGTCGAGCTGACGTTGCATCGCGGCCAGGCGGTCATCCATGTTGGTCACCAGCGTTTTCACCCCGGCCGGCGAACCGGTGGCCGGTGCGATCGCGGCCGCGGCGCTGGCCGCGTTCTGGCGCACTCCGGTGGCACCGGCGCGACCGTTCTGGCCTTCGGCGGCCCCGGCAGCCGCGGTGCCGTTGGTTTGAGCGTCCAGGCCGGTCACGGTGCCCCAGGTGCGTTTGTATCCGTCTCCGGCGTTGCCGGCCCCGGCACTTAAGGCTGAATCCGGTGGGGCGGCCGGCACACCATGGCCCTGGCTCTGGACCGACCCCGGACCGCCAGCGGCGGGGAAAGCGCCTTGGGCAGCGGCCAACACTCGGTCAACCTGCGCGATATACGCGCCCACACCCGAGCCGCCCACCCGCTCAAACTAAACCGACACCAACGCCCACAACCACGCCCCAAAACACAGGATTCAAAACCGCCGCATCAGACCAGTGCGGGCGCGCTCACACCCGCGCTGATCGCGGCATACACCACGTCGGCAACGTCACCGCCCTGCCAGCACAGCAGCGTCTCTAAGCGGCGGCACTGAGCGAAATCGTGCTGGTAGGCGACCAATTGGTGTGGCTCCTCCACACCCATCAAGCCGGGGCGCTGAGCACCCGCCATGAGTCGATCGTTCTCGTACTGGGCGGTCAGCTCGGCCCACTCACGCTCCGAGGGCCACTGCCCCGCGATCACCGCGCGCGCCACCGACGTGGCGGCCGTCGACATCTCGGGCCCCGAAAACACCACCCGCTGAGTGAGCTGGCGCGCGTAGCGCTCAGCTTCGTCTGCATCGCGCTGCAACCCGACGTACACCGCCGGAGCGATCGTTTCCAAGCGGTGCGAGCGATCCCGCGTGAGCCTCGACGCATCAGCTTCACCAGGCGCTCCCGCAGGCGCGATACCGATCGCGACATCCGGTGTGGCGGAACGAACCTCGTCGGAGTCGTGCGCCCACGTCGTGGCAATCGCCGACACCGCGTCACCACGCATCCGAACTGCCCGCAGTACGGTCTCCGCCGGATTGAACCAGCCCAACCAGCGAGCATCGAAGTCTGGGTCGAAGTGTGCGGCCAACGGCATCGACCGGCGAATGTAGACGCCAGGCGGAATATAGCCAGCACCCTCGTTGGTGGTTACCCACATCTCCGGGAAGCCGGAAGCGCCGCGCGTTACCGCCACTGCCCATTCCAGGCCCGGATAGGCCACGCTCGAGGCTGCCGCGAGATCCGCCACCACCGTGCGGGCCGACTCAAGATCGGTCATCGACACGTCGCGACCCACTCGCTGGTTGTTGACCTCACGCAGGCCTGGCAAGAAACCCGGCGCACCAGCGGCTGCAGCGCCTCCCGCTGCAGCGGCGGCAGGGGCCGACGGTGCGGAACCGGCAGCGGCGGCGGCGGCAGCTGTGGCCGGTGCCGATGGAGGAAGCACCGACCCGTACGAGGTCATCTGCGGCGCCGCACCCGAGGAACCGCCGGCCGCTCCCAGGCCTCCCGCTGGAATGCCGCCCATCCCGCCACCGGCAGAGCCCGCCGCCCCGGTAGGAGTGGTCGAAGCGGGAACGGTCGACGCCGTGGGTGCCGCCGAGGCCGGCGCAGAGGCCTGCGCCAGTGGAGCCGCCGACAGAGGTCCTGAAGGTGTTTGTGGTGGCGCTGATGACGCCAGCGGCGGCATCCCGCCTGCCGCGGCGTTGCCCGCCGCCATCCCGCGCCCGAATTCGCTGCCCAGCGACGACGGGCTAGCGCTGGAGGCTGGCCCCTGCAAACCCGAAGCGGGACTGGACATTCCGCTGACACCTTTGGCGCCTCCGGCCATGCCCTGCATACCACCCATTCCGCCACCCAGACTGCTCAGCGGCGACGATCCCCCACCCCCAGAACCGCCACCACTCCCCATCGAGGGCGGCGGCGGCATGGACGGCGGTTTGGATGCACCAGCCCCATCTGTCGGAGAAACCCTTTGATAGCCCGTGGCTAGGGGATTCGGGAGTCCAGTGCCCTGACCGGCGTCCGGGCTGCTGGAAGAATCGGTGATGTCCCCCTTGTGGTATCCATCGCTGCCTGGTTTTGGCACATTCGTGGAATCGGCGGGCTGTGTTGAAGGCCCGTCACTGGGATCGGCTCGGTGGTGGCTGTCCTGGTCCTCGGATTCGCCGTTCTGCTTTGGTGATCCTGGTGGTGCTTCGGGGATGCCAAACTTGTTCGTCAGCATCGTGGTCTGCTCGGTCATCCACCCGTGCAGCTCGGTACGGTGCTCTTCGATCAGGGTCCGGTATTTGGTGGTGATAACGGCGATCTTGGCTGTGGGAACGCCGCCGGGGGCATTGAGATACTGCTCGATCTCCTGGTGTGCTGCGTCATGGGCGTCGCGAATGTTGCGCTTCCCCAGCCTGATTAGGTCACTCATTTGGCTTTGGGTTGTGCTCACGCCGTCGAGGACGCTTGCTACCGCCTTGTGTGCCTTCTCTTCGGCCTCGTAGTGCTCGTATGCGGCGTCGGCGCCGGCGCCGTCGCTCCACCAGCCTCCTGGTGAGAACACTTCGTCCTTTGAGCGCTCCGCGGCCGAGGCCGCGTCTTGATGGTGCTCGGACAGCTTCTTGAGTTTGGTTGCGGTTTGGGCCAGTTCGGATTCCGATTCGGTCGGCCACACTCCTGGGCCGACCAAGTAGCCGGTGAACATTCCGGGCTGGAGGTGAATATCGCCGCCGCCGGGCATGCCCAGGCTTGGTACATAGTTATCGGCCGGCGGCTTTGCCGCATTGAAACCTTTCAGCAGCTTGGCTGCCTCCGAGTTGGCCACCTCGGCAGCCGTTTTGACGTGGCCAGCCTCTTTGCTAGCTGCGTCCGCGACGCCGCTGCTCGCATTGGTTGCGGCTGGCATTAGTGCGGCAATCCGCACGCCGATAGTAGGGCGTCGACGGCGCTGTTCGACGCATCGTTCGCCGCCTTGACTTCATTGATATTCGCCTGCCCAAGAGCAGCATTCATCAAGTCGAGATTCGTTTGGACTACTCGTCGTGCCGGTTCGGCCACATCTGCTGGAGTCGCGGGTACGAGCGCGTTCTGCATCGAAACGGTCCCACTTAGCGTCCGTAACAGCATGGGAATGTTCGGTTGACCGTCGACCCTGGCGCCGCCCTGGCTTGCGATCCCTTTGGACGAGACGTCAAACGCTGAGCACACAGCTTGCTTGGCGGCGGCCTGCTGCGCCGCTGTGTACGTGGGTTCGGAAGGCGTGGGCGCTGCGGCTGTTGATGTGCCGGCAGAGTGTGCGATTGCGTAAGTGATGGCGGCTGTTGCAGCGATGGCGATCACCATGAGGACGGCAGTCACCAGGGCCCACAGCCACATCCGAGGGGCACGTGGGGTGCCGCCGTGCTGGGTCGGCACGGGTGCCCCGCCACCTGGCGGCGGAGTCCATCCGTAGGGCGGGACGTTGTGCGGCGGGGTTGGCTGGGGCGGGACGCCACCTGTCGGCGGTGCCCAGGCTGATGTGCCGGTGCTCATGTGTGCCCTCCCTTAGCGCGCTTACGTTGTCAGCGTGGCTGCGTTCGCTTGTTCGGTCGCTTCGTAGGTCGCAACGCTGCACTGTGCGGCGGCCGCCCCGGCAACCGTCAGGCTGGCCAGCTCGGCCAGCCGGGTGGTGATGAGGCTCGCGGCGACGGCGTTCGTTGCGCCCACATACTCGCCCTGCGGGAGCGTGATGTCTGTCCCGGCGATGGCCGTCATGCGATGCTCGGCCACGGCGGCCAGGGCAGCCGCGGTGGCCTGGGTGTCGATGTGTGTTTTCGCGGGCATAAGGCCGATCCTACCTGCGGAGCAGGCCAGATACAGCGCCCGAGAAAAGTACCGCCAATGCCTTCCGGCGGTGTCATCGGCGGGATTCAGCGCAGCAGGGTGGCTAGGCGCGGGTCCTGCCACCACCGCTGCCCCAGCACCGCCGTGGCAGTCCACAGCGATAACAGGGGGACCGCGGGGCCTTGCACCCGCACCGGTGGGTGTCCGGCGTTGGTGGCCAACGTCAGCGTCCAGGTGTCCAGTTCCGGGTAGAAACCTGCGACATCGCCGTACCAGAGGCTTTCCAGTCCAGAGCCGCCGTCCCAGATCAGACGGTCGGTGGTGCTCCACACGTGGATGTTCTGGTGGTCGCGCCAACGGGGCTGGGCATCGCGGCGCGCGGCGACCTTGCGGCGGCGGTTGATGGCGGCGCTCACCGCGAGCGCCCCCACCATCACCGCTGGTCGGCCGACGACGAAGTAGTCGCTTCGCGCGTAGGTCCCATCGCATCCGTAGAGGAAACTCAGGGTCACATCGGCTTCGAGCAGGCCCTGCTCCTCATCGCCGAGGACGGGTCCGAAGATGGCGATCGCCGGCGGATCTTGACCTGCAAGGAAGGCTCTTGCGCTCCTGCGCGCATGGTTCCACCACCACTGCCACGGATCGCTCGTGGACGGCACAGATCCCGGTTGTCCGGTGTGTGCATGGGGCGTGTGCGGTGTCGGCGCAGGTGACGGAGTTGTGGGCAGCACGCAGAGGTCACCGCCTGACCCTGCGGGGCCGTTTCGGAGCTGTTCGTCCCACCACATGTGTTCAGTATTGAGCAGCGGTCCGACAGCTAGCGACGCCTCTACAGTTCGAATCGGCATCTGTCGGTTCCCACCCCAATGGATTGCCGCGCTCGCCGGCAGATGCTCGTATTTGGGCGGTGCAACGCCCTTCGCTGAGCCGTTAACGTTGCTGGGACGGGGCGTAGTCGTGCGCGCCCATGACGTCAGTGGAGGAGCTCGCGGTGGCACAACTGGATATCGATACTGCTGCTGTCACCCAGACGGCTGGTGCAGTCGCGTCGGCGTCGGCGGGGGCTTCGCCGACGGGAGTCACCGTGACGCCGCCGGCCTCGGACCCGGTGTCCGCAGCGGTTGCCGAAACGCTGCAGGCACGGTGCGCGGCCATCAGCGCGTACAGCACGGTCGCCCAGGCGATCAGTCAAGCGCGAGGATCAATGCTGGCCAGCAGCGCGAACACCTACGAGGAGCAGGAACAGCTCAACGCTGCAAGTCTGGGCTCGACCGGCGGGGGCTCCGGGGCGGCCACCGCACCGCCGAGTGTGGTGCCGAGCATCCCGGCACCGACCATTCCGGCCGTCACGGCCCCGCAACTGGGGCCACCTCCGACCAACGGCAAGGACATCGCCACGCTGCTTCACGGAGGGCCGGGACCCGCCGGTCTCTTCAGCGCAGCACAACAAATGCGCACCCATGCCGGTCAGTTGCAGGATGCTGCCCGGCGGCTCCAAAGCGGTAGCACCTCGATCTCCGCCGACTGGCAGTCAAGCGCCGGAGATCAAGCCTCCCAACGGATTACCGAACTCAGTCAGTGGTATGAGCGCCACGGCGAACATGCCACCGCGACCGCCACCGCGCTGGAAACCCACGCCGAGAGCTTCGCTCGGGCGCGAGCCAACACGCCTACGCCCGAGCAGTTCGAGGACACCGAGCGGCGACTTAAGCAGGCCGCGCAGGCCAACGCCAACCCGGCAAACATGGGCCGCTATGCACCGGTGGTGTCTGCGCTGCAGACCGAACTGGGTGGCTTGCACGCCAAGGCGACCGCGCAGTACGCCGACTATGCGCGCAGTGCCGGTAATCCCTCGCTTGTCGGTGCGCCGCTGGAGCCCCCACCCCGCCCGGGCGCCGGCGGGGTCCAGGCGCTCGACGTGCCACTGTCGCCGGCGCCTGATGATCCGCAGAAGTACTGGCTTGACCTGAGCAAGATGGTCGTGCAGGACCCCAAAAAGCTTGGGCCGTACGGGTATCACGAACTGGTCCCCCACTCCGGGGTGTGGTACCCGGACGTCCCCTCTGGCCCGGCCGAATCGCCGGTCGACCTCAAGGATATTGTTCAGCTCGCGCCGGGTGCCCTGGGCCCGTCCCGTTACCAGGAACTCATCCCTGGCTCTGGCACTTGGGTACCGGAGCCGCACGCCTTCTACGCTCCCGGTGTGCCGGATAAGCCGCCGGAGTTTCCGATTGATGTTCGCCGCCTGATCCAGGTTCCCGAGGGACAGTTGGCGCCGTTCGATACCAAGCAGATCGCGCCGGGCCTGTGGTATCAGCTGCCCCCGCACCCGCGGTGATCGGTTAGGCGAACGCGGCGACGAAGAGGCGCAATTGTTCGGCCTCGTTGTCGAGGCTCTCGAGTACCGGTGCCATGGCCGGCGACTGCAGGGCGGTGCGGAGCCGCGTGGTGGCCGCGGTCAGTCGGCGGTGCGCGTGGCCCAGCTCCGCGACGCAGATTTCGGTGCTGACTGCGCTGACGACAACGGTGTCGGCGGTTGTCAGGTCGAAGTGCATGACCTTTCGTGCCGGGTCGTCAGGCGGGTGGAACAGTCGCGAGGCGCACACGTGATCGGCGTGGATGAGGCTGCGCATTTGGGTCTCCACGGCGGCGGCAAGCAGATAGAGCTGCATCGGCATGCCGCCCAGCGACGGACGCCCGCCACCAGGGGGTCGGCCCAGATCCCCGTAGGTCCGAACGGTCTCGGCGACTTCGTGCAGCTCGTTGATCACCAAAACGACTTCATCGGGATGGCACGCAATCGTCATCGGTACGGCCGCTTCCAGTGATGTTCTAGGCCAACGGTTCTCGGAGTTTGACGAGGAGACCGATAGCCTCGCCGCGTTCGTCGTCGCCGAGCCAGGGCATGATCCGCGCGATGGCTTCTTCGGCTTCCCGTGCCGAGTTGGCCATTTCTGTCATTAACGCTTCTCGAGCGTCCGGGCTGATGGCGCGTTGGTGTTCTGACAGGGCTGACCGCAGGGCCAGGATCTGACGGGCCAGAGCGAACCGATCTCCGGTGTCCAGCCGTGCCGCTTCCGCTGGTGTCGGAGCAGGAGGCAGAGGATCGTCTGTGTCAGTGCGGGTTTCGGGCGCAGGGTGGTCACCTAGAGTGGTATCCCTTGCGGGCTTCTTGGCACGGGGAGACTTCGCAATGATGGGTGTCGGGTCGCCGCCGGCCAGGGTGTCTTCGATGCTGCCGGGCTCCCATTCGAGGGCGTCCTCGATCGCGCGAGCGGTGCGCGGATTCACTCGCTTGGGCGTGCGGCGGCGATGCTCGATATTGCGGATCATGTCCACGGAGACACGTCCGGCCGTGGCCACGTCGACCTGTGTCAGGCCCAACTCCGTGCGCCGCGCCCGGACTGCCGCCGCGAGCTGATCCCAAGACATGATGGGCAACATTTTGCCCTAGTGAGCGTGAAAAAACCTGTTCCTGCCACGACAAACCGTGATAAATCACGCAAAGATCGCCTAGTCGGCGGCTTCACCTGCACATTCAGCCCGCGCGGAGCTGCAGCGCGGACACTGCTCAACGTTAGCGGGCGGGCCGCCCCTACCCCTATATGCCGCGCGGACGGCAACGCCATTGACTGTGAAAAATCATGCCCTGACGGCTGCGTGGGGATTTCGGAGAATCGGCGTTGAAATGCGTATATGGCGATGTACGGGTTACGTCGGAGTGTGTAATTTCCGAGATTTCACGGTCGGAAGGGTTGGAGACCGTGAAAAATCCTGCTACGGTGCAACCGTAAGCGTGAAAAATCATGGTTTCGGCGCAAGAGAGGACACCCCAAAGATGAGCAATCAGACCGCCATCGAGCAGGCATCTTCTGGGGCGCGTTCGGTGGATCGCGGCAGCCAGGTCGGGGTGCGGCTCTACCACACCAGCGAACCCACACCGTGCCAGACAGTTGAGCCGAGCCGGACCCGCAACGGCCAGGAGCTGTGGTTCTCCCAGTTCAAGGACCGCGTCTTGGCAGTCCGGGCATGCCAGGACTGTCCGTTCATCGGCCGATGCGGCTACAACGCCGTCGCCGCACGGGAGGAGTACGGCGTGTGGGGCGGTCTATCCCTGCCCGGCGACAAGAGCGACCCCGAGCTTCTGGGCGCGGCCTACGACTACCTGCTGGCGCAGTTCGAGCGTCGCCGCCACATCGAGCTGCCCGGCCTGCCCGCCCCGGCCATGCCGTCTTCGGCGGTGCGGCGCCGCCGCACCAGCGCCGACGTCCACAGCAGCGCAGCCTGACGCGGGAAAGGCCCGAGAGGGATTCGTCGGACGCGGCCTGCCCGGCACCTTTCCCGCAAGGTGATCGGGTAGGTGTGCTCGGCGATTGGCTGGCCTGCGCGCAACAACTCACTCGACCATCGGCCCGCGGCGCTGGAGCTGGCGATGGAGCGGGCGCGCCTGCGCCATCACGAGGACGAGCGCCGGCCGTTCCGCGCCGAGATGGAAGCCGCACGCATCGCGCGGTATGAGGCCCAGAGCCGACTGGGCAAGCCAGCGCATCGCGCTGCCCAGCAGGTGGTGGCCGAGATCGCCGCGCGAGCTGCACGCAAGCGTGTGGTCGCCGAGGAGGCCGAGCGCCAGGCCCGCGCCGAACTCGTTGCACGCGTGCGAGGCCAGCGATGATGACCCCGGGTCCCAACGGTCTGCCGCGCGCGCTTCGCACGCTTGCCACTGGCTCGAATGGGGTTACGCATCAGGCTATTTCACCGAGCCACCCGAATTGGATGTCAGTTGTAGAGTGCGTCATGCCCGCTGGACTATCCCGCACCGGCTTGCGCCGATGAGCGTCGTCAGGCATCCGGTGGCGGCGGCGCGATGTAGCGCTCACCGGTGATGTCAGGGTCGAACCGGGGATCGGTGGGAACCAGGTAGGTCACGAACAAGCCGTGCATGTGCTCGGTGAGCTGCTTGCGGGTTTCACGCAGCACCGTGGTGATGAGTTCTTCGAGCTCGACGTTGGTGTAGGTGCTCATCGCTTCGGGCGCGATGTCGAGGTCGACGAGGTCGCCGTTGCTGTCGAAGCGGGCGCGCACGTCATCGTGCAGCGACGGGATGTTGATCCCCTCCGCGGCGTCGAGGAACGCCTTGTTGCGGGCGCGCATGTGCGCCAGGGCGGCCTCGGCCTGGGCGACGTACTGATCGTCGGTCAGCGTCATGTCTGCTTATCTCTTCTCTCAGAACGGGATTCGCGCGCTTCAACCCTGCCTTTGACCGGTTCGGCATTCGGTGGGGTCGTCAGACGCAGCCGCTTCTCTTCATAGAGCCGCTTGTCTTCCTCGCTGCCCCCACCGGCGCGGCCGGGCCCACCCATCATCGGCGGCATCATGCCACCCATCGGTGCGCCCATCCCCGCATTGCCGCCGGTGCTGCTCACTGTCGGGGCGCCCGTTCCCACGGTGGGCGCCGGGGCCACTGCTGGCGCGGCAGCTGCTGACGCCGGCGCGGCCGCAAGGCCCCCGTCACCGGCCGACGCGGGCTCTGTATCCCCAGGCTCGAAGCCACCGCCGCCGCCATCGCCCAGCCCGGGATCGCCGGGACCACCGCCCTCCCCTAACGACGGGTCAGACCCACCAGGTTGGCCGCCGGCGAGTCCTTGCAGCGCCGAGGCGCCCCCCTGGGCCAGTCCGCCGACGAGCTGGGAACCGGTCTGCTGAACTTTGTCCGCAGCGCCACTGAGCGCCCCGAGCAGTCCGCCGGCCGCGCCGGCCACCACGCCGAGCACCGTCGGCAACAGCGTCTGCATCAGCTCCGCGCCGCCGCCGGTGGGGTCACCCAAGGCGTTGCCGGCCGGACCCGTGCCGTCCGCAGCATCACCGGTAGCGGGCAGCGACCCGTCCTCGGTCCCCGGCGTCGCACCTGGTTGCCCCTGCCCCGGCACCCCAGCTGCTGTAGTGGCTGCGACGCTCGGCTCCAGGGGTTTGGCTTGCAGTTGCCCACCTGCGGTGTAGGTGCTGTAGCTGCTGACCGCTTGTTGGTGGGCCGCAGCCAAGTCGGTCTGCAGCTTGGTGACCGTGGCGGTGTAGCGGCCTCCACTGTTGGCGTTGGCCGCTGCCGCCGCCCGTAGACGCTGCTCCAGTTCGGTGAAGTGTTGCGGGGTGGGGATCTTGGCGCGGGCCTGTCGAAAGTTGTTGGCCTGCCCGGTCGCATCGCGTGACAGTGTGCGCGATTGATCGGCGTAGCGGGTGTAGGCCGAGTCCAGCGCGGCCAGGTGTGTGCTGGCTTGGTCGGCGGCCGCGGAGTCCCAGTTTTGCTCGCTGGTCCATCTTGCCGAGCGCACCGACTGTGCGGCCGAATCCAGTTGAGAAGCATGAGCGTTCAACGCCTGCGCAGCGGTCTCCAGAGCTTCGGGCCCCGGCCCGCCGTGCATGAGTGCGGCGATGTCCTTGCCGGACGTTGGCTGCACACCCGGTGTCGGTATCGGGGGCGCTACGAGCGGTGGAGCGGCGATGGATGGGGTAGCACCGACTGGGACGGAAGGAGCGCGGCCCCGGGAGCCGGCGGCAAGGGACGCGGCGTTGGCCTGTTCCTGGTCTTCGTAGGTGGTGGCGCTGCTGGTCATCAGTGAGCTGGCCTGGGCGGTTTTGTGATTGACCGCCATGGTGGCGTTGACCAGCTCACTGATCGACGCCGATAGCGCGTAGGCGATCTTCACCGAGGTCGAGTCTGCCGCGCAGGGCGTAACTGCCGGCGCTGGTGCCGCCGCCTCGGAGCTGGCCCCCGACAGGCCAGCCCCGGCGGCGCGCACACCGTCGGGGTCGATGAAGAGATTTGCGCTACTGGCCATGAAGCAACCTTGATCTAGGTCCGCAGCGTCTGCTGGTTCTCGTGCTCTTGATCGGCGTAGGTCTGCAGATTGCGGCGGATATGGTTGGCCACGGCCTGAGCGTTGGCGGCCAGGCGCTGTCCTAGGTCGTGACGAGCGGCCAAGGCGTCGGCGTAGGCCTGCCCGACCGTCGATGAGCCGATCTTGCCGAAGGCATGCCGGGCGGACTCGAGGGTGTCCGGGTCGGTGGCCATGCGTCGAGCTGCTTCCGCGCTCTCGTTATCCCACCAGGAGGCGTGGTCCTCCCAGGCGTCGAAATCCACCCTCAACTGGTTGGCCATGGTTTCGTCCTTTCGGTCATTGGGTCGTTTTCCCAGCGTAACCTCGGTGCTCGGGGGTTAGCGCGGCCTCAAAAATCCACATATCGGGCGCGGTAGGCGGCGATCTCGGACTCACTGGGATAGGTGTCGTCCGGTGGCATATCGGCGCCGAGTTCGTTCATGCGTTGGCGCTGGGCGAAGCGGGCCCGCATCAGCGCCAGCCGGTGCAGGTGCATCAGACGCTCCGACAGGGTGTCTGCCGACCAGGTGGCGTTGACCTCCGACTCGAGCTGCACCCGCACCACACCACCGGTGCCGTCCAGCTCAACCAGCAGCGCCCCGGAGCGCGATGTCTCGACGTAGGTATGTTCCTGCGTCTCGGCTTCTGACTGCATCCTGCGGACTCCCCTATGCCGTGGGGTTACCGGTCGGCGGCGCCGTGGTAACCGAAGCTGATGCCGGTATGCCGGTTGCTGGCGCCGGCACCGTCACCTGCGTCTCGCCCCCAGCTGCCGGCGGTCCGGTCCAGCCTAAGAAGTCCGACGAGCTGGGCAGCGCCGAGACGGGTTTGAGCTGGCCATCTAGCCAGATTTTGCCATTGCCCATGTACATCACCGCGGATTTGGCCTCGAACTGGGCATAGTCGCCGGGTCGCAGACTGTTGCGGTCGACCGGATTCATCACCGGTGAGCCCGCCGGCGGGATCTGATCGCCATAGGCAGCGCTCACCGATGAACCGTTGAGAACGGCCTTCATTGCGCCCGCGCGCTGCGCGTCGGTGGCTGTCACCGAGGTTCCATCGGGCAAAGACACGGTGCGCTGCGGATCGGCCGCCGGTGCCGCCGCCGGTGCGGCCGCCGCCGGGGTATTGGTGGCCGGCTGCACCGTGTTCGGGTCAGCGGGGCCCTTGGCGTCCTGCGTGCCCTTATCGGCCGGTGGGTCATCAGTTTTTCCCTCGTCGTCTTTGAAGGCGTCTTCAGGCTTGTCAGCTTTTCCGTCACCCTTGGTGTCGGAGAACTTATCGTCCGTGCTGGCCGGGTCCTGACCGTTCTTATCGGAAAACTGTGAGGCCAGACCCGGCAGTGCCGAACCCAACCCGCCCAAAGCGCCCCCCAGCGAATCCAGCGGCGAACCGCCACTACCGCCCAGCCCGCCGAGCATGCCCGGCAACGCCGAACCCAGCCCGGCCAGCGAGGACATCGGGTCCATGCCCATGCCCCCCATACTCATCGGGCCCATGCCCGCCAGCGGATCGGTCAGCGGGTCAGCGCCGGCCCCGGCGTCTGCTGGAGGCGCACCCGATCCGGCCC
>JAKFVT010000005.1 GCA_021732005.1 Mycobacterium sp.
AGCCGGCCCCGCCGGACCCGCGCAAGGATCTGGCCGCCCGCATCAGCTTCGAGAAGCAACTGCGGCAGAGCACCAACCAGAACCTGCTGCTGATCGCGGTCCAGTACATGGCGGGCAAGTGCGACCAGCCCGACATCCTGGCCGGTAACGACGACCCGAATCTGCCGTTGGTCGCCTGCTCGCAGGACCACAAGTACATCTACGTCCTGGACAAGTCGATCATCAGCGGCGACCAGATCAAGGACGCATCGTCAGGCCTCGACCAGCAGAGCGGCGCCTACGTCGTCAACGTGGAGTTCAAGGACCAGGCCGCCACTACGTGGGCCGACTTCACCGCCGCCAACATCGGCACCCAGACGGCGTTCACGCTGGACTCCCAGGTGGTCAGCGCCCCGCAGATCCGCGAGGCGATCCCCGGCGGGCGTACCCAGATCAGTGGCGGCAACCCGCCGTTCACCTCCGACACCGCCAAACAACTGGCCAACGTCCTGAAATACGGATCGCTGCCGCTGTCCTTCGAGTCCTCTGAGGCGGAAACCGTTTCGGCGACACTGGGATTGGCGTCGCTTCGGGCCGGCCTGATCGCCGGCGCCATCGGCTTGGCGCTGGTGTTGGTGTACTCGCTGCTCTACTACCGGGTGCTCGGACTGCTGACGGCGCTGTCGCTGGTCGCGTCCGGCGCCATGGTGTTCGGCATCCTGGTGCTGCTCGGCAGATACATCAACTACAC
Source organism: Mycobacterium sp. (assembly GCA_021732005.1). GTDB lineage: Bacteria > Actinomycetota > Actinomycetes > Mycobacteriales > Mycobacteriaceae > Mycobacterium. The sequence goes on from JAKFVT010000005.1 coordinate 731, forward strand.
CCTCGACCTGGCCGGTATCGCCGGTCTGATCATCGGTATCGGCACGACCGCCGACTCGTTCGTGGTGTTCTTCGAACGCATCAAGGACGAGATTCGAGAAGGGCGGTCGTTCCGCTCGGCGGTGCCGCGCGGTTGGGCACGCGCCCGTAAGACGATCCTGTCCGGCAACGCGGTCACCTTCCTGGCCGCCGCGGTGCTGTACTTCCTGGCCGTCGGCCAGGTGAAGGGCTTCGCGTTCACCCTCGGCCTGACGACGATTCTCGACGTCGTCGTGGTGTTCCTGGTGACCTGGCCGCTGGTGTACCTGGCGTCCAAGTCGCCGACGATGGCCAAACCGGCGTTCAACGGTCTCGGCGCGGTGCAGCAGATCGCCCGAGAACGGCGAGCCGCCGCCACTGCGACGGGACGGAGGTAACTCCCATGGCCAAAGACACCGCAGACGACACGTCAGAAGACACGGCATCCACCGCCGTCGAAGCACCCGACCTGGAAGCGGCCGGCGCCGGCGCGCCCAAGCACGGCTTCTTCGTCCGCCTCTACACCGGCACCGGCGCCTTCGAGGTCATCGGCAAGCGCAAGATGTGGTACGCGGTCAGCGGGCTGATCGTCCTTGCCTGCATCGCCAGCATCGCACTGAAGGGCTTCACCTTCGGTATCGATTTCGAGGGGGGCACCAAAGTCGGCATGCCGGTCGCCGGCCAGAACGGCACCGCGACCACCCAGCAGGTGGAAGACGTCTTCTCCAAGACGCTGGGCCGCGCGCCCGAATCGGTCGTGCTGGTCGGCAATGGCAGCTCGGCGACTGTGCAGATCCGCTCCGAGGCGCTGACCAACCAGCAGACCGAGCAGCTACGCGAGGCGCTGTTCGACGCGTTCAAGCCGAAGGCCGGCAACGGTCAGCCCGACAAGTCGACGATCAGCGACTCGGCGGTCTCGGAGACCTGGGGCGACCAGATCACCAAGAAGGCGCTGATCGCGCTCGCGGTGTTCCTGGTGCTGGCGGCGATTTACATCACCTTCCGCTACGAGCGCTACATGGCGATGTCGGCGTTGCTGACGCTGGTGTTCGACCTCGTCGTCACGGCCGGGGTGTACTCGATCGTCGGCTTCGAGGTCACGCCGGCGACGGTGATCGGCCTGCTCACAATCCTGGGCTTCTCGCTGTACGACACCGTCATCGTGTTCGACAAGGTGGAGGAGAACACCCACGGGTTCGAGCACACCACCCGAAGAACGTTCGCCGAACAGGCCAACCTCGCGGTGAACCAGACCTTCATGCGATCGATCAATACCAGCCTCATCTCGGTGCTACCGATCCTGGCTCTGATCGTTGTCGCGGTGTGGCTGCTCGGTGTCGGCACGCTGATGGATCTGGCGCTGGTGCAGCTCGTCGGCGTCATCGTCGGCACCTACTCGTCGATCTTCTTCGCGACCCCGCTGCTGGTGACGCTGCGCGAGCGCACCGATCTGGTGCGCACGCACACCCGCCGGGTGCTCAACCGCCGCAAGCCGTCCGCGACGGCCGGCGACGTCGTCACCGGGGGAGCCGCCGATCTGGACGAGGCCGCAGGCGCGGTCCCGGCCGAGGCGGCCATCGGGGGGACTCCCGCGGTCGGCAACAAGCCCACGCCGGGTGCCCGGCCGGCCCGCCCGGGCCGACCGACGGGCAAACGCAGCCCTCGCGGGCGATAGCGCGCCATGGCAGTCAGGCGCCGGCGCGCCGCCGCTGTCGCAGTGGCCGCTGTCCTGGGGGTGCTCGCGCCGAGCGTCCTGACGTCGTGTTCGGGTAGTCCCGCGGATCAGATCAACTACGCCGTCGACGGCATGCTGCTCAGCTACAACACCAATACGGTGCGCGGGGCGGCCTCGGCGGGTCCGCAGGCCTTCGCGCGGGTGCTCACCGGCTTCAATTTCCACGGGCCTGACGGTCAGGTGCTCGCCGATCACGACTTCGGGTCGGTGTCGGTGGTCGGCCGCGATCCGCTGGTGCTGGACTACCAGATCGCCGACAACGCCGTGTATTCCGACGGCAAGCCGGTGACCTGTGACGACATGGTGCTGGCGTGGGCCGCGCAGTCGGGGCGGTTCCCGGCGTTCGACGCCGCCAGCCGCGCCGGCTACCTGGACATCGACACCGTCGACTGTCAGCCGGGCCAGAAGAAGGCCCGGATCACGTACTTTCCGGGCCGCGCCGTCACCGACTACCTGCAGCTGTTCACCGCCACCTCGATGATGCCGTCGCACGTGCTCGGCGACGTCCTCGGCGTCGACGTCACCCGGACCATCCAGGCCGGCGACCCCGCCGCCATCGACCGCATCGCCCAGGCATGGAACTCGGTGTGGGATCTCAAGCCCGGCCTGAGTGCCGATGACCTCAAACGCTTCCCGTCGTCGGGGCCCTACAAGATCGACGCGGTGTTGCCGGAGGGCGCGGTGGTACTCACCGCCAATGACCGCTGGTGGGGCGCCAAGCCGATCACCAAGCGGATCACGGTGTGGCCGCGCGGCGTCGACGTACAGGACCGCATCAACAGCGGCACGTTCCAGGTGGTCGACGTGGCCACCGGATCGTCGGGCACCTTGACCACCCCCGACAGCTACGACCGCCGCGAGCTGCCGTCCGGCGGCATCGAGCAGCTGATCTTCGCCCCGGACGGACCACTGGCCGCGACGCCGGCCCGCCGCGCGGTGGCGCTGTGCACGCCGCGCGACCTGATCGCGTTGAACGCCGAGGCGCCGATGTCGAATGCCCGGCTCAATCCTGCCAACGACGACGCCTTCAGCGGTATCGAAGGCGTGGCGATCGGTCCCCAGTTCGGTGCGGCCAACCCCGACGCCGCCCGCGATGCGCTCGGCGGCCAGCCGTTGACCGTGCGGATCGGCTACCAGGCGCCCAACCCGCGGCTGGCAGCCACCGTGGGCGCCATCACCAAGTCGTGCGCGGCCGCCGGCATCACCGTCGTCGATGCGACGTCGGACTCGGCGGGCCCGCAGGCGCTGCGTGACGGCAAGCTCGACGTCCTGCTGGCGAGCACCGGCGGTGCCACCGGCAGCGGCTCGACCGGCTCGTCGGCGCTGGATGCCTACACGCTGTTCGCCGGCGACGGCAACAACCTGCCGCGGTACTCCAATCCGCAGATCGACGGCATCATCTCGGCGCTGGCCATCACCTCGGATTCGAAGGAACAGGCCAGGTTGCTGGCCGACAGTTCGCCCATTCTGTGGGGCGACATGCCGACCCTGCCGCTGTACCGTCAGCAGCGCACGGTGCTGGTATCGAAAAAGATGTACGCCGTCGAAGGCAATCCCACCAAGTGGGGCGCGGGCTGGAACATGGACAGGTGGGTGTTCGAGAAGTGACGTCTTCTGCGGAACCGGAAGGCCGGCGACAGGGCGCCTCGGTGGCGGACGTGCTCAAGGCGCTCACCCGGGAGGTGCCGGACTTCCCGGAGCCGGGCATCCAATTCAAGGACCTCACCCCGGTGCTGGCCGACCGGCACGGGCTGGCCGTCATCACCGCCGCGATGGCCGAGATCGCCGAGGGCGCCGATCTGGTGGCCGGCATCGATGCCCGCGGATTTCTGCTCGGCGGCGCGGTCGCCCATCGGCTCGGTATCGGTGTGCTGGCCGTCCGTAAAGGCGGGAAGCTTCCTCCGCCGGTGTACAGCGAGACCTACACACTTGAATACGGCACGGCCACATTGGAGATCCCGGCTGAGGGGATCGAGTTGGCCGGTCGCCGCGTCGTCATCATCGACGACGTGCTCGCCACCGGCGGAACCCTGGCCGCCGCCGCAGCGTTGCTGGCGGCCAGTGGGGCGGAGGTGCCCGCCGCCGCGGTGGTGCTGGAGCTGCCTGGGCTCGGCGGGCGCGAGAAGGTCGCGCCGCTGCAGGTGACCAGCCTGCAGACCATCTGAGTCGGTTAACTTCCCGGGCTGCCGCGTGGCGGGCCGGCAAACGCCAAGTGGCAGTTTGACATTCGTGTTGTCCGTCACCGGATGACTCGGCGATGCTTGCGGCTGAGCGGCCTGTCGGGGGCCCGCCGAGGAGGCATCTGTGCAATCGACCATTCTCGTTCCGCGGCTTGCCGCAGCGACTTTCGCGATCGGTTGCGGCGTGATGATCGGCAGCATGTGCGGGACGGCATCCGCCGATACGCCGGATTCCCCGTCGGCGTCCACCGCCGCGAAGAGCGTCGGTCACGGACCCGTCAAGCCGCGCGCTAGCACCGGCGCGACGGCGTCGGCAGCCAAGACCGCCAAGTCCGGACCTGCGCGCTCCGCGCGGGCGACGCCGGCACCCCGCCCCGCCGCGGCCGATGACGCCGTCGCGTCCTCAAGTGCCACCAAGAAGCTGCGCGCGCCGTCGCAACTGCGGGTCGATGTCGACATCCTCGCCGCCAACATCGCCAGTCTGCTGGGCTATGCCCCCAACCCGGCCAACTCCGGTGGTGTCGGTGCGGTGTTCCCGCTGCGCACCATGCTCCTCGATGCGGTTGACGCGGTGCGGCGGGCAACGGATCGCAGTGCGGTCAACGGTGTTCCGACCCTGCACCCGCGCGAGGTCTACGAGTTTGTCACCGGAGAGGTGATCGGTGATCTCTTGCCCTCCGACCCGAATGGCAACAAGTTGACGTACCGGGTCGTCCAGGGGCCCGCCAACGGCACGCTGACGATCAACCCGAACGGAACGTATTACTACAAGCCGACCAACGATTTCGCCGAAGCCGGCGGCGTCGACACCTTCACTGTCGTCGCCGACGACGGCCTGCACGGTTTGACCGTGGTCCCGGTCAATGTCAAGGTACGGCCGACGCTCGGGGTCACGGAACGGTTCTGGTTCCGCAATTACACGCTGGCGCCGTTGAAGTTCAACGGCTATGCCGGCGGCACCGGTGATCTGGACGACGGACCGGCGGTCGGCACGGTCATCATGCCCGGCGGTGAAGCCGGCTGGGATGTCAATTGGTACCTGTTCCGCGTCGGGGACGTCGTCACCAATTTCGGTACCGTGGGCTTCGGCTACACCCCGTCCAACTTCGGATATGTGCCCGAGGGCTACCAGGGCACGACCTTCCAGGTGAAGTTCCAGACCAAGCCACGCGCCACCAGCTGCGGCGCCGGTGGCAACGGGGAATGCAACGTCCCCAACGACAAGATGGCCATCGCGCAGGACAAGGGGAGCCCGACGATCACCCTCGGCGCGGCGGACGCGGTCAAGATCGCGGCGGTGCTTCCCAACGTCTGCTTCGATGGCTCGATCGCGAACTGCAGCTTCGATGCGAAGAGCGAGGTGAAGGGGTTCAGCCCGGTGCGGACCGTCGGAACTCCGGTGTCTAATACAACGTCCACGCCGACCACCTACAGCATCGCCATCGCCGACCAGGTGTCGCAGTCCGACACCGTGGGGTTGAGCGTCAAGCTGTCCGGCGGTGGTCTGGCCAAGCTCGCGTCGATCATCAACATCGAAATCACGGCCAGCTACTCGCACACCTGGGTGACGACACACACCTTCACCCAAACGGTCAACGTCCCGGTCGCCGCCGGCAAGACCGCGTGGATCGAAGGTTCGGTGCCGGTGTGGAACGTCACCGGCGACTTCACCATCAAGCTCGGCAACTCGACCTACCAGCTCAACGGTGCGACGTTCTCGACGCCGAATCCGAACGAGCCGGGCAGCTACGTCATCCGGGACAAGCCGATCGCGTCCGCCTTGGATTAGCTGCGACTGGCCGGGCCCGCCACTTGGCCGCAGACGGGGAGATATCCTCGAAGTCGGTCCTGGTGGCGAGGAGGTGCGGCATGGCAGACGACAACGTGTCGCTGACCGCCGCGCCGGCGCCGGTCTCCGACGTCCCGCCCGCCGAGCCGCGGACCGAAACCCCCAAAACCACCAGCAGCGCATCGAGGCGGGTTCGCGCCCGGCTCGCACGGCGGATGACGTCGCAGCGCAGCACCGCCAACCCGGTCCTCGAACCGCTGGTGGCAGTCCACCGAGAGTTCTACCCCAAGGCCGACCTGGCGATCCTGCAGCGCGCCTACGAGGTGGCCGAGGCCAAGCACGCCGATCAACTGCGCCGCTCCGGCGACCCGTACATCACCCACCCGCTTGCTGTCGCGAACATCCTCGCCGAGCTCGGCATGGACACCATCACTTTGGTGGCCGCGCTGCTGCACGACACGGTGGAGGACACCGGTTACGCCATGGAGGCGCTGACCGCCGACTTCGGCGAAGAGGTCGCCCACCTGGTGGACGGGGTGACCAAGCTGGACAAGGTCGCGCTGGGCACCGCCGCCGAGGGCGAGACCATCCGCAAGATGATCATCGCGATGGCGCGCGATCCGCGGGTGTTGGTCATCAAGGTCGCCGATCGGCTGCACAATATGCGCACCATGCGGTTCCTGCCGCCGGAGAAGCAGGCCCGCAAAGCTCGCGAGACGCTGGAAGTGATTGCCCCCCTTGCCCATCGGCTGGGGATGGCAACGGTCAAGTGGGAGCTCGAGGATCTGTCGTTCGCGATCCTGCACCCGAAGCGTTACGAGGAGATCGTCCGGCTGGTCGCCGACCGCGCGCCGTCGCGGGACACCTATCTGGCCAAGGTCCGGGTCGAGATCAACAGCGCGCTGTCGGGGATGAAGATCAACGCCAGCGTGGAGGGCAGGCCGAAGCACTACTGGTCGATCTACCAGAAGATGATCGTCAAAGGCCGCGATTTCGACGACATCCACGACCTGGTCGGTGTGCGGATCCTCTGTGAGGAGATCCGCGACTGTTACGCGGCTGTGGGCGTTGTGCATTCGCTGTGGCAGCCGATGCCCGGCCGGTTCAAGGACTACATCGCCCAGCCCCGGTTCGGGGTGTACCAGTCGCTGCACACCACGGTCGTCGGACCGGAAGGTAAGCCGCTGGAGGTGCAGATCCGCACCCGCGACATGCACGACACCGCGGAGTTCGGCATTGCGGCGCACTGGCGCTACAAGGAATCCAAGGGCCGCAACGGTGTTCCGCATCCGCACAGCGCCGCCGAGATCGACGAGACGGCCTGGATGCGCCAGCTTCTGGACTGGCAGCGGGAAGCCGCCGATCCCGGCGAGTTCCTGGAGTCGCTGCGCTACGACCTGGCGGTGCAGGAGATCTTCGTGTTCACGCCGAAGGGCGACGTAGTCACGCTGCCCGCCGGCTCGACACCGGTTGACTTCGCCTACGCGGTGCACACCGAAGTCGGTCACCGCTGCATCGGTGCCCGGGTCGACGGCCGACTGGTGGCGCTGGAACGCAAGCTCGAAAACGGTGAGCGCGTGGAGGTTTTCACCTCCAAGGCCCCCAACGCCGGGCCGTCCCGCGACTGGCAGGGCTTCGTGGTGTCCCCGCGGGCCAAGGCCAAGATCCGGCAGTGGTTCGCCAAGGAGCGCCGCGACGAGGCGCTGGAGGCCGGCAAGGACTCGATCGCACGCGAAGTGCGCCGTGGTGGGCTGCCGTTGCAGAAACTGGTCAACGGTGAGGCGATGTCGGCACTGGCCCAGGAGCTGCGCTACGCGGACGTCTCGGCGCTGTACACCGCGGTCGGGGAGGGTCATGTATCGCCACGGCATGTCGTGCAACGGCTGGTGGCACAGCTCGGCGGTGCCGAGAGTGCCGAAGACGAACTCGCCGAGCGCTCCACGCCGGCGACCATGCCGGTGCGTCAGCGCAGCAGCGACGACACCGGGGTTGCCGTGCCCGGTGCGACCGGGGTGCTGACCAAGCTGGCCAAATGCTGCACTCCGGTTCCCGGCGACAACATCATGGGCTTCGTCACCCGCGGTGGCGGGGTCAGTGTGCACCGCACCGACTGCACCAATGCCGCGTCGCTGCAACAACAGTCGGAACGCATCATCGAGGTGACATGGGCGCCGTCACCGACCTCGGTGTTCCTGGTCGCCATCCAGGTCGAGGCCCTCGACCGGCACCGGCTGCTCTCCGATGTCACGAGGGTGCTGGCCGACGAACGGGTCAACATCCTGTCGGCGTCGGTCACCACATCCAACGATCGAGTTGCGGTGAGCCGCTTCACCTTTGAGATGGGTGATCCCAAGCATCTCGGCCACGTGCTCAACGCCGTCCGCAATATCGAGGGCGTCTACGACGTATACCGGGTGACCAGCGCGGCCTGATCGGCGGACCAGCCGGTTACGGCCCGCCGTTGACGTACCAGGACAGGCAGCCGGGATGGTCGTGGCAGGCGATGATCGCGGTGGCATCCGGTGCGGCGCCACGCACGTGCGGCTGAGTCGACGGCAGGCTGCAGCTTTTCAGGTAGGGATTCCACGGGATCACGCCGTCGTAGCAGCCCTGCGCGACGGGCGTGGCCTGGCTGGGCGCCGTGTCCAGCAGCGCGGTGGGTGCGAGTAGGAAGGCGGCTGAGGCGAGCGCGCCCAGGACAACACGAACAATTCTTTGCAGACTGATGGTCATAACGTGTCGTCCAACGTGTCTGCGCCGCAGATTATTTCGTCGACGACAGCGGAATATCCGACGGGCACAACGTTCTTGTACCGATACGTGTTCTCAGGTGCCAAGACCTACTTGGAAAGAGATTGACTATGAAGCGTTTTCACGTGTTGTCCACCACTATCGGGGCCGGCGCCCTGGCCTCCCTCGGAGTTCTCGCCGCGGTAGCAGCCGATCCGCAGACACCCGGTTCGTTCGTCAGCTCGGAGATGTCGACCGGGGTCACGGTCACCCAGTCGCCGGATCAGCCCAAGGGTCAGCTTCCCGCCGCGACACCCGCCATCAAGGGGCCGGCGCCGCTGCCGATCGAAGAGCAGGGTCTGCCCGGCTGAGGTCCGGGGTCAGTTCAGCCGGATCGACTTGATCGTGACCGGCCTGGCCGGCTTGCCGTCGTCAGAACCGCCGGCGATGCCGGTGGCGGCGATGTCGTCGATGATGCCGAAACCGGTCTTGTCGACCTGGCCGAACGCCGTGTAGGTCGGGGGCAGCATCGAGTCCCGGTAGACGATGAAGAACTGACTGCCGTTGGTGTCCGGCCCGGCGTTGGCCATGGCCAGGGTCCCGCGCGGATACTTCACTGCCTGTCGCAGTGCCGGATCGAACGGGCGGAACTGGTTCGTCGGATACTCGTTGGCGAACCGGTATCCGGGCCCGCCCGTGCCTTGCCCGGTCGGGTCTCCGCACTGCAGCACCGACAGCGACGGCAAGTCGGTCAGCCGGTGGCATGGCGTGTTGTCGAAGTAGTTCTGCCGGACCAGGCTTTCGAAGCTGTTCACCGTGCACGGCGCTTTGGCGTTGTCGAGGTGGACGACGATCGGTCCGGAGTTGGTGACGACTGTCGCGTCGACCGTCGCCGGCGTGGTCGGCATTTTCCCTGCGACCGGCGGCTTGACCGGTTTGTCGGCCGGGGTCGCCGTGGCCGGGTACTGGCAGTTCGCGCCGAGGGTGGCCGGCGGGTTGAACGGCGGAAGCTGTCCGCTGCCACCCGGGAGGGTGCGCGGGATGCCTGCCCCGCCGGTCTTCTCCAACTCTCTGCCCATCCAGGAGAAGAACGCCACCCCGGCGATGATCACGACGATGCTCAAGACCGTCACCAGGTAGCTGATCACCAGCCCGGCGATCGCGAGCCCTCGCCCGTCCTCGCCGGACTTCTTGATCTGCGACAGCGAGATGTGGCCGAAGATGATGCCCAGCGGTGCGAACACGAACGCGCAGACCAGCGACGCGATCGCCATCGCGTTGGTCGGCTTCGGCGCCGGATAGGGATATGGACCGGGCCCGTACGGCGAACCGTACGGCGGCGGGTAATAGGGCGGAGGCTGGCTCATGCGGTGCCCTCGCAAGCGTCGATCATCGCCGGCTAGTCCAGCAGGATCGACTTGATTCGCACGTCGGTTGCCGGCTTGCCGTCCTGACCGCCGCCCGCGACACCGGCCGCCGCGATCTTGTCCAGCGTCGCCAGGCCGGTCGCGTCGATGGTGCCGAACGCGGTGTAGTTGGGCGGCAACTGCGAATCCTTGTAGACCAGGAAGAACTGGCTTCCGTTGGTGCCGGGGCCGGCATTGGCCATGGCCAGCGTGCCGCGCGGATAGGTCACCGGCTGCTGCAGGGCAGGGTCATTCGCGGGGTACTGGTCGGTGGGGTATTCGTTGGCGAACTGGTAGCCGGGGCCGCCGGTGCCGCTGCCGGTCGGGTCGCCGCACTGCAGCACCGACAGCGACGGCGAGGTGGTCAGCCGGTGGCAGGGGGTGTCGTTGAAGTACCCCTTCTGCGCGAGGCTGGCGAAGCTGTTGACCGTGCAGGGGGTCTTCGCGTTGTCCAGGACCAGGCCGAGATTGCCCTGGTTGGTGCTCATGCTGGCGGTCACCGTCGGCGGGCTGGTGGGCACCTTGCCGCTGTGCGGTGCGTCGACCTTCTTGGCTGCCGGCTCGGGCGAGGCCGGGTACTGGCAGTTGGCGCCGAGGTTCGCGGCGGCCTTGAACGGCGGTAGACCGCCGGTGGCCGGGGGACTCGTGGACGGACCGCCGCCGGCGTCGACGGGGGCGGTGCTGGTGGCACCCGACGCGGTCTTGGTGTCCTTGCCGTCCTTGTTGGTCAGCACGAACGTGACGATCAGGGCTGCGGCCACGGCGATCGCGACCACGCCGCCGATCACGACAAACAACCGTTGGCGCTTCTCCTGTTGAGCGCGGCGCTCCAGCTGCCGCTCGAGCTTGCGCTTGGCCGTCGCACGCCGTTGTTCGTTGGTGGGCACCGTGATGATCCTCCGTTGAGATCGGGTGAGTCGGCACCGAGTGTGCCAGTTGATGCTGAAGCAAGGGGGCACGACCCTCGCCAACAGGGGATGGGAAACTGGACAACGTGTTACTCACCGGGTTCCCGGCGGGCATGTTGGCATGCAATTGCTACGTGCTGGCCCCACGCGCCGGGGCCGACGCGATCGTCGTCGACCCGGGGCAGCGCGCTTTTGCCACCCTGCGCCGAATTCTCGACGAGAACCGGCTGACCCCAGCCGCCGTCCTGCTCACCCACGGGCACATCGACCACATCTGGTCGGCGCAAAAGGTGGGCGACACCTTCGGTTGCCCGGTGTACATCCACCCCAAGGACCGCTTCATGCTCTCCGATCCGATCCGCGGATTCGGGCCGCGACTCGGCCAGATCGCGCTGGGCGCGTTGTTCCGCGAGCCCAGACAGGTCGTCGAACTGGACCGCGACGGGGACAAGATCGAACTCGGTGGCATCACGGTGACCGTCGACCACACGCCCGGTCATACCAAGGGATCGGTGGTATTCAGAGTCGATCGGGCTGGTGCGATCGGCGGGCAGGAGCGCAGCGACTCGGGGATCGGTGGAGTCCCGATGGCCTTCACCGGTGACACCTTGTTCAAACAAAGCGTCGGCCGCACGGACCTGCCGGGCGGCAGCGGAAGGGATCTCCTGAGCTCGATCGTCGACAGACTGCTGGTGCTCGACGACGACACCCTTGTATTGCCGGGGCACGGTGAATCCACCACCATCGGTCTCGAACGCCGTACCAACCCATTTCTCGAAGGTTTGAAGTGAGCGAATTCCAGGCGCCCAAGGGTGTCCCTGACTATCTGCCGCCCGAGTCCGCCGAGTTCGTCGCGGTCCGCGACGCTCTTTTGCGGACCGCCCGGCTGGCCGGGTACGGCGACGTCGAGCTGCCGATCTTCGAGGACACGGCGCTGTTCGCCCGCGGGGTGGGCGAATCCACCGACGTGGTCTCCAAGGAGATGTACACCTTCGCCGACCGCGGCGAGCGGTCGGTGACGCTGCGTCCCGAGGGCACGGCGGGAGTGATGCGCGCGGTCATCGAACACGGTCTGGACCGCGGGGCCCTGCCGGTCAAGCTCTGCTACGCGGGCCCGTTCTTCCGCTACGAGCGCCCACAGGCCGGTCGCTATCGGCAGCTGCAGCAGGTCGGGGTAGAGGCCATCGGCGTCGACGACCCGGCGCTGGACGCCGAGGTGATCGCCGTCGCCGACGCCGGTTTCCGGTCATTGGGACTGGACGGCTTCCGCCTGGAGATCACCTCGCTGGGCGACGACACCTGCCGGCCGCAGTACCGGGAGTTGCTGCAGGAGTTTCTGTTCACACTCGACCTGGACGAGGACACCCGGCGCCGAGCGGAGATCAACCCGCTGCGGGTGCTCGACGACAAGCGGCCGGCGATGCGTGAGGCGACCGCCGACGCGCCGGTGATGCTCGACCATCTCTCCGATGCGGCCAAGCAACATTTCGACACCGTGCTGGCGCATCTCGACGCACTCGGCGTGCGGTACGTGGTCAATCCGCGGATGGTGCGTGGCCTGGACTACTACACCAAGACCACATTCGAGTTCGTGCACGACGGGCTCGGCGCGCAATCCGGAATCGGCGGCGGAGGCCGCTACGACGGGTTGATGCGTCAGCTCGGCGGCCAGGACCTGTCGGGTATCGGGTTCGGGCTCGGCGTCGACCGGACCGTTCTGGCTCTGCGTGCCGAAGGCAAGACGGTCGGAAACCCAAGCCGCTGCGACGTTTTCGGGGTGCCGCTGGGCGAGCAGGCGAAGTTGGTGGTGGCGACGCTGGCGGCGGCTCTGCGCGCCGAGGGCGTGCGCGTCGACCTGGCGTACGGCGACCGCGGACTGAAGGGAGCGATGCGTGCGGCTGATCGCTCAGGCGCGCGCGTCGCCGTGGTAGCAGGCGACCGGGACATCGAGGCCGGCACCGTGGGCGTCAAAGATCTCGCCACCGGCGCGCAGGTCGATATCCCGGTCGACTCGCTTGTCGCGGAAGTGATTACGCGGCTGGCCTAGAACAGGCCAGCCGCGCTCTCGGTTCGTACTTTTGTCAGCCCGCGGGGCACAGATCGGTCTTGGCGAAGTTGATCGCCGCATCCGCCTGAGCGTGGCTGATCTGACCTGAGTTCTTGAAGTAGGTCTGCGACAACTCGTTCGGGTCTGCACCCTGCGCGAGCGCCGAGCAGATGGTGTGACCATCGGCGATCAGCGCCGCCTGGTCGCCGGCGATACCGGCGCTGGTCAGATCCTTGATGTAGTCGGCCTCGGCGTTGGTGATCGCCCAGGCAGACGGCGCGCCGACGAGCGCGATAGCCCCGGCGGCAGCAGCCGCCGTCAACAAACCTTTGATCATTGTCATGTCCCTTGTGTGCATTGGAGTTACTGCTGCGGCAGAAGTTACTAGATTCTCAGGACATACGCAGGGAAAGTTCGAATATTTTAGGCACCACACATCACGCCGGTATCTCGGCGCGAACACAAATGAATTCAAGTTGTGGGCCGTACATCCCCATTTAACCAATTCTCACCAGATTCTTGGCGCAACCTTGGCTGATTTGGGAACCGTGTCGTTTGTGCGGTCCGTTGGACAGTCATGAACACCGTAATCGGCGCCGAGGTCATCGAGGGCTATGTGAACAGCCGCCGATTGCGGCATTTCTGCGGCCATCACGATGGCGAGGTTTTCTTTCTGGTGAACGCCTACCACGGTCGGCTGCATGTGCACTTGCAGCCGAGCGAGTCCGCGGTTCAGATCACCATTACCGCGGAGCGCTATTACCCGGCCGATCACCGGACCGGGGTTGCGGCGTTGGTGCAGCAATGGAACGGCACCCACACGCACGCCACCGCCACGGTGTTCCCGTCCTCCGACCCGCGGTTGGTCGGTGTGGTCGCCGAGCGGCGCTATCGCGCCACGGACGGTGACTTCGGGCCCTTGGTCGATCAGACGGTCCAGTCGGCGATCGATTTGTTCGGCCGGCTGGGCGCCGCGGTGGCGCTGTCGTCCGACGAAACGCATCTACTCGACGCCGGCTGAACGCCGAAAGCGGCGGTACCAGATCAACCCGCCCGCGGCGGCCAGCACCACGACGGCCGCTGATGCGCTCAAAGCCACCAGCAGCGCCCCGAGGTCCGCGCCGCTCTCTCGGTGGCCGATGACCCGTTGGTATGGCTCGTCATCGGGAGCCGGCGCGAAAACGAAATCCGTTGTGATCGAGGATGGTTCGGTGATCGTGGTGGAAATTCTGGTCAGGTAGGGACTGTTGGTGCTCAACTCGATCAGTGCGGGATCGTTGGCGCGGCCACGGATCGACCCGGCGTAGTCGACGGTCACTTCCTGCCGCGCGGCGTCGCCGTCGATGCGCTGCATCCGGTGCTGCGCCAGCGTGTAGATCACCACCCGCTGAGTCTCTCTGGCGGCAGCCGACATTCGCATTGGATACACCAGCCGGTCGGAGGTGAAGTCGAGGCGGACCGGGTCGAGCTGACCGGATAGCGGCGTGTCGCCGGTGAGCCGCATCGCCACGAACGACCAACGCTGCTTGAGGTATGCGTCGAGCTGGCCCAGGACTTCGGGCCGCATGCGGTAGCCGTTCTCGTCCAGCCACCGTCGCACGCCGGTGAGGTCACCCCCGGTCAGGGTGGTCGCCTCCAATGGTCCCAGTTGCACCCGCGCGACCACGGTCGGCCCACCGGGCACTGCACCGGTCTCATCGAGACCGCTGTGTCCGGTTCCACCGCGCTCGACGCGAGGGGCGGTGAGCCGCTCGAGTTCTTCGAACAGTGCGGGGTCGGCCGCACTGGCGGTGGCCGGCGTCGGGGTGGGGATGATCAGCGCGGCGTTGTCGGCCACCGAGTGCACGTCCAGGCGCACGACGATGGTCTCGGCGTTGCCATCGAGGGCGACCAGGCTCTGCTCGCCGGTCACCCGGGCGTCGAGGTCGGGGCTGACGATGCCACCGCAGGCGCACGCACCCGCCGTCGCACCGGGAGTCGCGACCAGCGTTCCCGCGGCCAGGACTGCCGCACCGATGATCCGCACCGACCGCATCATGCTCCCTGTCAATCCGCTTCCGTCGCCTCGCGCCTGCCACCGAAGGTCATCCGGCCCAGCATCCGGTCGCGCAGTGTGAGCGTGTGCAACAGCACCGCCGAGACGTGCGCGGCGATCGCGGCCACCAGCAGGTAGGCGAGTACGGAGTGGGTCTGGCGGAGCAGGAAGAACAGGTCGGCGTCGAACGGCGCGATCCG
Organism: Mycobacterium sp.; assembly: GCA_021732005.1. Lineage (GTDB taxonomy): Bacteria > Actinomycetota > Actinomycetes > Mycobacteriales > Mycobacteriaceae > Mycobacterium. Next base: position 15,778 of record JAKFVT010000005.1, read on the forward strand.
CGGCAGCGGCACGAAGCCGAACAGCGCCACCGGCCGGCCGCTCGCCGACACCATCGCCCACCCCACCAGCGGCTGGGCCAGAAGCAGGACGTATAGCCCGATCTCGGAGCCGACCACCAACAGCTGCTCGACGGACCCCACAGTGGCCGGCAGCGGCGGGGTGCGGTGGGTAAAGCGGTTGGCCGCCCGCAACACCACGACGATCAGGATCAGCATCCCGAGCGTCACGTGCACACCCACCAGAGCGCCGTAGCCGCCCAGCGAATTGACCATCACGAACCCGATGAACAGTGCGCCGAACACCAGGGCGGCGGTCAGCCAGTGCAGGATTCGGGTGCGGACCGGGTAGCGCTCGACCGGCGTCATGCGCCGACCTCATTGACCTGGACCGCGGACGGCGACGTCGGTTCGCCGGTGCGCTGGCGGTAGGACGCCGCATAGACGTCGCTGCGGGCGGACAGCAGGGGGTCGTCGGAGGGTTCGATGCCGTCGGGCAACACCAGCGGATCGAAGTTGATGTCGCGGGCATTACCCGGCGTCTCGGTGGCCGCGGAGGTGAGGGTGAGCGTGCCGACCTCGACGCTGCGCCGGCCCTCGGGCCACGGCAGGGTGGGGTCGGTCAGCGGGTCGCCCGGGTCGGCGACGGTGACCAGCAGACGCCAGCGCAGCGGCCCGTCGCGCAGCTGACGCACCACCGCGTCGAACAATCCGTTGGCGTCGCCGGATCGCGGTGCCGGTACGCCCTGTTGCGGCACGAGCGACCACCGCACCGCGGATCGGACGCCCGCGTCGTTGACGAAATAGAAAGTGTTGAGACCGCGAAAGGTGCTGTCGCCGAAGCCGGCTGACGGCGGATGGTTCTTGATGATCGCCATGGCGGCCGCGGTTTCGGGGTGGGCCGTCAGAAATGCCTTCATCGCGGCGGGATCCGGTTGTTTGGTGCCGGGGACGACCTTGGATGCGAGCAACCGGTCGTAGAACCCGCGCGCTGAATTGTCCGGGAACACCGGCAGGTTCAGCATCGCGGTGCGCCATTGCCCACTGTCGGGGAACCCGAACGCCAGCCCCAGGCCGCGGGCCGCGCCCGGGGTGTCGGCGACGTGGGGGTCACCACCGGCCAGCGAAAACCGGCCGACGACGGGCACCTGTCCCTGCCGGAACACGGTGGCGCGGCTGAGCTGCTGGCCGCTGCCGTCGCTGTCGAAATACCCGGTGACGACGACGCCTTTGGCGTGGTTCTTGCGGAAGCCGAGCTGGCGTCCGTAGACGCTGAGGAACCCGTCGAGGAACGTCTTTCGGGTTTCACCGGACCCGATCCACTTGTTGGCGTAGGCGACGGCGCCGAGGTCGACGGCCAGGAACGCGCCGACGGCCCCGAGACCCACGAGAACCGACCGCCGGCTGACCGCGGTGTTGATGCCCCAGCGAGGACGATTGGTCACTCAACTACGGACGCGCGGTAGCAGGGATCGGTTCACTGTCGTGACACAGCTCACGACCTGAAGTCTAGATCGCCATCGCCGCGCGGACGTCGGACTCCGACGCCGACCCGCCGGTCCCGCTGGACGTCACCCGCCCGGCCTCCAGGATGTAGTACCGCTGAGCCGATTCCAGTGCGAAACCGATGTGCTGTTCGACCAGCAGCACGCCGAGGTCGCCGCGGTTTGTGAGCGCGGTGATCGCCGCCTCGATCTCGGCGACCACCGACGGCTGGATGCCCTCGGTGGGTTCGTCGAGGATCAGGATCGTGGGGCTGGTGATCAGTGCCCGCGCGATGGCCAGCTGTTGGCGCTGGCCGCCGGAGAGCAGACCGGCGCGACGGGTCAGCAATTCCTTGAGCGCGGGGAACAGATCGAGCTGTTCGTCGATCAGCTGCTTGCCTCGTTTGCGGCCGTCGGCGACGACCTGAAGGTTCTCGGCGGTGGTCAGCTGGCCGAAAGACTGCTGACCCTGCGGCACATAGGCCAGCCCGCGGGCCACCCGGGCGTTGGGGCGCAGTTTGGTCACGTCCTCGCCGTGCAGCAGGACCTGGCCGGCGCTGCATTTCAACAGCCCGACCGCCGCGCGAAGCAAGGTCGTCTTGCCTGCCCCGTTGTGGCCCATCACCGCGGCAACGCCGTCGGAAGGCACCTCGATGCTGACCGAGTGGATGACCTGAGAGCGTCCGTATCCGGTGCGGACATCGATGAGCTGCAACACTATTCGCTTGCCTCCAAGTCTCCGGCCGCGGCGGTGCCCAGGTAGACCTCCTGCACCTTCGGATTGGCCTGGACCTCGGTGACCGACCCTTCGGCAATCACCTGGCCGCGGGCCAGCACCGTCACCGACGTCGCGAACGCCCGCATGAAGTCCATGTCGTGCTCGACGACCACGACGGTGCGCGAGGACCCGATGCGGCGCAACAGGTTTCCGGTCTCCTCGCGTTCCTCACCGCTCATTCCGGCGACGGGTTCGTCGAGCAGCAGCACGTCGGCGTTCTGCACCAGCAGCATGCCGATCTCCAGCCACTGCTTCTGGCCGTGCGCGAGCACACCCGCCGGCCGGTCGGCCAGATCCGACAGGCCGATGGTCTCCAACGCCTCCTCGATGGCAGGCAGCACCCCGTGCCGCCTGCGCAGCAGCGTCCACCACGACCGGCCCGCGCCGGCGGCGATGTCGAGGTTCTGCAGCACGGTCAGCTGCTCGAACACGCTGGCAGTCTGGAAGGTTCGCCCGACACCGAGCCGGGCGATCTGGTGAACCTTCTTGCCCAGCAGATCCACGCCGGACTTGTTGATCGACCCGGTGGCCGGCACCAGGCCGGTGATCGCGTCGATGACGGTGGTCTTGCCGGCCCCGTTGGGGCCGATGAGGAATCGCAGGTCACCCTGGAACAGGGTGAGGTCGACGTCGTTGACCGCTTTGAATCCGTCGAAATCGACGGTCAGACCGCGGACTTCGAGGTATTCGGTGCCCATGCCGACATTGCCGCCGGCCACCGGTTCGGCGAGTTCGGTCATGGTGCCGCTCCCACGGTCTCGGCTTCCGTTCGTCGCACATCGCCGGTGGGCGGGACGGCCTTGGTGCGGCGGCGCCGGCGCAGCAGCGCCCCGACTCCGGCCAGGCCGGCAGGGAAGAAGCCGACGACGACGATGAACAGCAATCCCTGGGCGTAGGTCCACCCGGACGGGAACCGTTCGGAGAACGCGGTTTGCGCCCACGCCACACCGATGGCGCCGAGAATCGGTCCGAGCAGCGTGGTGCGCCCGCCGATCGCGACGCCGATCAGGAACGCGATGGACGGCACGACGCCGACTTGAGCGGGCGTGATGAATCCGATGATCGGCGCGAAGAGGGCACCGGCGATGCTGGCGAACAACGCGGCCGCGGTGTAGGCGACGACCTTGATGGTGGCCGGGTCGTAGCCGAGGAAGCGGACCCGTTCCTCGCCGTCGCGTACCGCGACCAGGAGTTCGCCGTAGCGGCTCTGCATCAGCTGGCGCACCACGGCCACCACCACCAGCAGCGTGCCGGCGGCGATAAAGTACAGCATCTGCCGGTTCACCGGGTCGGAAAGCCGGAACCCGAAGAACGTCCGAAAGCCGTTGAGCCCGTTGCTGCCACCCAGGGTCGACTGCCCGACGAGCAGGATCGCCAGTGCCGCGGCCAGTGCCTGGGACAGGATCGCGAAGTAGGCGCCCTTGACGCGGCGCTTGAACACGCCGAGTCCGAGCAGCGCGGCGATGCCGGTCGGGATCACCACGATCGCCGCCATGGTGAAGGCCGCCGACGAGAACGGCTCCCAATACGACGGCAGCGCAGGAATCCCCGCGATCTGCATGAAGTCCGGCACCGGCTGTTTGCGGATCTCGGCGTCGGCGATCTTGAGATGCATGCCCATCATGTAGGCGCCGAGACCGAAGAACACACCCTGACCGAGGGTGAGCATTCCGCCGCGGCCCCAGGCCAAGCCGATGCCTGCGGCCACGATCGCGTAGCACAGGTACTGGCCCAGCAGGCCGAGCCGGAAGCTGGTCAGCATCGCGGGTGCGACGCCGAACAGTATGACGGCCGCGACCGCGAAGCCCGCCCAGGTCTGCCACCTGCCGACAAGGGCCCTCATACCAAACTCCTTGTCCGCACGGTGAACAGCCCTTGCGGGCGCGCCTGCAGGAAGATCACGATGACGACGAACACGATGACCTTGGCCAGCGACGCGGTGGTGCTGTACTCGATGAAGGAGTTCATCAAGCCGAGTGCGAACGCGGCGATCACCGTGCCCTTGATCTGGCCGAGCCCGCCGACGACGACCACCAGGAAAGCGTCGATCAGATAGCTCTGGCCGATGGTGGAACTCGTGGATCCGATCAGGGTGAGAGCGACGCCGGCCACACTGGCCAGTCCCGAACCGATGAAGAACGTCGTGATGTCGGTTCGCCGGCTCGAAATACCGCTCGTCTCAGCCAGATCGCGGTTCTGTACGACGGCCCGGATACGCCGGCCCATCGGGCTGAGCTTGAGCACGGCGGCCAGCACGGCGACGCAGACCACGGCCAGCACCAGGATGAAGATGCGGGTCTTGGGCACCACCGCGCCGAGGATCTCCACACCGCCCGACAGCCATGCCGGTGCGGTGACGTTCACCGCGGGCGCGCCGAAGATGCTGCGCGCGGCCTGCTGCAGGATCAGCCCGACGCCGAATGTCACCAGCAAGGTGTCCAGGGGACGGTCGTACATCCGCTGGATCAGCGTGACTTCCAGCAGCACCCCGAGCAGGCCGCCGACCACGAATCCGACGACCAGCGAAACCAGCAGTGATGCACCGGCATTCGAGATGACCTTCTGCACCACAAACGCTGTGTAACAGCCGACCATGATGAATTCACCGTGCGCCATGTTGATGACGCCCATCTGGCCGAACGTCAGCGACAGCCCCAATGCGGCCAGCAACAGGATCGAGCCGAGGCTCAATCCCGTCGCCAGCTGTCCGACAAGGACTTCCATGCTGTTTAGTTTCCCGTCGCTCCGCTCGCCGGGACTAGCCCGACAGGCCCTTGGCCCAGGGGTAGGACTTCAGGTACGGATCCGGGGTGATCGGGCCGGGGGACTCCCAGATCGTGTAGATCAGCCCATCGGGATGGATCTCGCCGATCCGCGCGGTCTTGGTGATGTGGTGATTTTCGCCGTCGATGGTGACCAAACCCTCCGGGGCGTCGAAAGTCACGCCGGCGCAGTTGTCCTGAATCGCCTTGACGTCGAACGACTTCCCCTTCTCTACGGTGTTCTTCCACAGGTAGACCGAAACGTAGGCGGCTTCCATCGGATCGGAGGTCACCCGGTTTTGCCCGTACTTGTCCTTGAAGGCCTTGACGAACGCCTTGTTCACCGGATTGTCCAACGTCTGGTAGTAGTTCCACGCGGTCAGCTGGCCGGCGATGTTCTGCGCGCCGATGCCCTGGACCTCCTCCTCGGCGATCGACACCGAGACCACCGGCATCTTCTGAGGCGTGAGCCCCGCGTTGGTGTACTCCTTGAAGAACGCCACATTGGAGTCGCCGTTGAGGGTGTTGAACACCGCACCGGCATTCGACGAACGAACCTTGTTCACGATCGTGGAGAAGTCCGTCGAGCCGAGCGGGGTGTAGTCCTCGCCCTTGATCTCGATGCCGTTCGCCGCGGCGTACGCCTTGATGATGCGGTTCGCGGTCTGCGGGAACACATAGTCGCTACCCACCAGGTACAGCGACGTGATGCCCTTCTCCTTGAGGAAGTCCAGGGCCGGGACAATCTGCTGGTTGGTGGTGGCGCCGGTGTAGAAGATGTTCTTGCTCGACTCCAGACCCTCGTATTGCACGGGGTAGTAGAGCAGCGCGTTGTTGCTCTCGAAGACCGGCAGCATGGCCTTGCGGCTCGAAGACGTCCAGCCGCCGAACACTGCGGCTACGCAGTCGTTCTTGATCAGCTTCTCGGCCTTCTGCGCGAACACCGCGGGGTCTGAAGCCCCGTCCTCACCGACGATCTGGACCTGCTTGCCCAGCACACCGCCCTTGGCGTTGATCTCGTCGACCGCGAGTTTGATCGAGTCACGCACCGTGACCTCGGAGATGGCCATCGTGCCCGACAACGAGTTCAGCGACCCCACCTTGATAGTGGGCCCGGACGTGTCAACGCATGAATCCGACTTTGCTGTGTCGGTCTCGGTGGCCTTACTGCCGCAGCCGGACAGGATCAGGCCTGCGGTCACCGCCACGCCTGTCGCCGCCAAGAACGATCGATTCAATGCGGAGCGCCGGAGATGCATAGAGGCCCTTTCATGTTGGGAAAGACAATCATTGGGCCGCAACAGACCTGATGGCCCCCGAACCCACGGTTGGTGTCGACCCGGACGTTAGGACCAATAAGTTTCTGTGACATATCTGTGTGTGACGAACTCGTTAACCTGCTAGTCATTCGCTGGATGCCGGCGCAGGCCGACACGGGTAACGATGTCGGTAGCGTGGTCGATATGGCCGATATGCGAAATGTGACAGCAAGAGTCGGGGCGGCGCTGGTGTTGGCGGCCGCCGGTGTTGCAGCCACGCACGCCACGTCGAGCGCTGAGCCGGCGCCCGGACATCAGGTGACCTACACGCTCGCGACCGGTGGTACGTACGACTTCACGATCACCTATCTGACGGCACAGCCGCCCAGCAAGGACGCCTTCAACGCGGACTCGAACCCGTTCATGAAGCGCGAGACCATCACGGTGTCGCCGGACGCCCCGTGGGTCTTCCAGACCACTCTTGATGACCCGCAGTGGGCATTCCTGCAGGTGGCGAGCACCACGCACGGCGGACAGGGCGCCCCGAACGCGCACTGTGAGGTGTCCATCGACGGCCAGGTCGCCGTCGCCCAGGACGCGCCGTACAGCCCGCAGTGCTACCTGTCGAAGTGGACGTCTTGATCTAGAGACGCTTGCTGAAGAACACGCGGCGAAAGCCGTCCTGACCGGCGCGGTGCGTTTCCGCATAGCCGAACCGCGGATACATCGCGATGTTCTCGGTCATCGCGGCATTGGTATAGAGCCTGACTTCCGCGAGGTTGGCCTCGCGTGCGTCATCCTCGGCGCGGTGCATCAGTAGCGCCCCGTATCCACGGCTTTGGGCCTCGGGCGCGACTGCGATGGCGTCGAGCAGCAGGTGGTCCTCCATCACGCAGGTGACCAGGCTGCCGAGCAGGTGCCCGTCGTCGTCGGTCAGCACCCACACATTGGCGGCGTCGATCAGTGCGGCGCAGTCGGTGTCCATGGGCGCCGGCCGACGCCCGATGCGGGCGACGTACTTTTCGTACGCCCGCTCGGCGAGCTCAGCGATGGACGCGACATCGGACGCTATCGCCCGGCGTAACGATGGTTCGGCCACTCAGCCACCGTAAGTATGTTGGGAGCGGTGGGCACCTCGATAGCACTCGTCGGTCCCGGCGCCATCGGTTCTACCGTCGCCGCTGTGTTGCATGCCGCCGGGCATGCGGTGACGGTATGCGGGCACACCCCGCGCGATCACATCGAGGTCCGGCCCGATGGCAAGCAGCCGATCGTGGTGCCCGGCCCGGTGCTGGCCGACCCGGACGGCATCGACGGTCCGGTGGACCTGGTGTTCCTGGCGGTCAAGGATTCCCAGAACGAGCAGGCGGCCGGCTGGTTGCAGCGTCTGTGCGACGAACACACGATTGTCTGCGTCCTGCAGAACGGTGTCGAACAGATCGAGCGGGTCAGCCCGTTCTGCCCGTCGGCGCATATCGTGCCCGCCGTCGTGTGGTTCTCGGTGGAGCGGCAGCCGGACGGCTGGGTGCGGCTGCGCACCGAAGCGCGTCTGGTACTGCCCGACAGCGTGGATGCGGAAACCCTTGCGGCGGTGCTGCGTTCGGCGGAGATGATCGTCGAGCTCGACCCCGACTTCATCACCGCGGCGTGGCGCAAGCTGTTGTTCAACGCACTCGCCGGCTTCATGGTGTTGGCCCGACGGCGATCCGGGATGTTCCGCCGCCCCGACGTCGCGGCTCTTGCGCGACGCTACCTGGCCGAGTGCGTGACCGTGGCTCGCGCGGAAGGCGCCCGGTTGCCCGATTCCGTCATCGACGAGGTGACCGACATGTTCGCCGCCGCACCAGAGGATCTGACCACGTCGATGCTCACCGACGCCGAAGCGCGTCGCAAGCTGGAATGGGACATCCGCAACAACGTCATCGTGCGCAAGGCCGCCAGGCACGGGTTGGAAACGCCCGTCGGTGACGTGCTGGTTCCGCTGCTGGCCGCCGCCAGCGACGGACCCGGCTGACCAAGTGGCATCCTGGCCAGGTGGGCCTGATTTTCCGATTGGTCGAGCTGCTGCTCGTGATCGTGCCGCTGGCCGGCGCGATCTACGCCGCGGTCAAGGGCATCTCCGCGATCAGGCGGCAGAACGAGCCGGCGGCTGAGCCGCCTGCCGCGGCTGCGGACAGCGCGAAAGGCCAAGCGGTGCAATGGCGCACGATCACCCGGGTGATCGACGAACACAACCGGACCGATGCCCGCTGGCTGGAGTACGAACTCGATGCCGCCAAACTGCTCGACTTCCCGGCGATGACCGACATGCGGGATCCGCTGACGGTGGCCTTCCACCGGGCCAAGTTGCGTGCCGAACTGTTGCGCCCAGGCAAGGCTGAAGACCTGCTCGACGATGTCGAGGCCGCGCGGCAGTATCTCGACGCCGTCGAGGCGTACGTGACCGCGTTCGAGGCCGCCGAGAACGAGGCAAAACGGCGCCGGCGCGGTGACTTCTCCCGCCAGGATCAGCAGCGGCTGACCCGGGCGCAGAGCCTGCTGCGGGTGGCAGCCGATCGCGGCGCCACCCCGCAGGAGCGCGAACGTGCCTACGACCTGGCCCGGGGCGAGCTCGACGGCCTGTTTGTGCTGCCCGACCGGACCACTGCGGCTCTCGAACGGGGAATCGCCGGGGAGCTCGACGACTAGTCGAATTCGCTTATGCGGATTGGGTTTATCCCCAGTTTGAGCTTGGTTCACAGCGCGTTCTGACGGTCAGTTTTTGTCGGTGGCGCAACGTAGTGTTTCGCACATGGGTTCGATCAAATCGGCGCTTGATGCGCTCGACGCGGCGGTCGAACTTGTGGGTGCAGCCGATATCGAGGCGTTGCCCGCGCCGGAACGCTTTGCGGCGCTCGAGCGGCTCGAGACGGCGATCCGCCGCCAGGTCGCGGTCTCGCACAGTCAGATTGCACGCCTAGAGCGGTATGCAGGGTGCCCGCCGATCCCGGTGGTGCTGGCCGATGTGCTGCGGATCAGTCGCGGCGCGGCCCGGCGGCGGGTGCGTGATGCCGAACAGTTGGCCCCGCGTACCGCGCTGACCGGGCAACCGCTGGCACCGTTGTTGCCGGCGACCGGTGAAGCCTGGAATGCCGGGCTTCTCGACTGCGAGCATGTACGGGTCATTCAGAAGTTCTTCCGGGACCTGCCTGATCATGTCGGGCCGGTCGAGATCGAGAAGGCCGAACGCACCCTGGCCCAGTACGCGCAGACGATGCGGCCCGATCAGCTGGAGAAGATCGCCGACCGCCTCGCCGTCCACCTCAACCCTGACGGCAGGTACTCCGAGCAAGACCGGGCCCGCAAGCGCGGCTTCCAATGGTGCGGCGGTCAGCGCGCCGACGGGATGAGTGTTGGGAAACTGGTCGCCGACCCACACTTGCGGGCAATGCTCGACGCCTGGCTGGCGAAATTCGCCGCCCCTGAACCCGAGGACACCCGAACCCACCCACAACGCCAACACGACGCGCTCACCACACTGGTGCAAGCCCGGCTCGGTGATCCGAAACTAGGCCGGCACAACGGCCTTCCCGTCACCATGATCGTCACCACCACCCTCCAAGAACTACAAGCCGGCGCCGGTCACGCCGTCACCGCGGGCGGCACCCTGATCCCGATGACGGACCTGATCCGGGCCGCAACGCCCTCCTACAACTACCTAGCGGTATTCGACGGAGTCACCGGCCAATCACTGTGGCTGGGCCGCAGCAAGCGACTGGCGTCCGCTGACCAACGCATCATGCTGCTCGGCAAGTACCGCGGCTGCACCGCGCCAGGATGCACCGTCAACGGCTACAACAGCCAGGTCCACCACGCCACCAAAGACTGGAAACACGGTGGCAGCACCGACATCGACGACCTCACCCTGGCCTGCAAATGCGACAACCTGCTGATCGAAAACGACGGCTGGACCACCCATCAACTCCCCAACGGCCACACCCAATGGACCCCACCACCCGACGTACCGATGCGCGGCGGCACCAACGACTACCACCACCCCGAACGTTTCCTCGGGGAGTGGGAGGATCCGTGAACACGGCCGCCGAGCCATTGACAGATTCTCGAACGTGCGTTCGAATAGAACGATGCGGTGGAGCGGCCAGGGGATAGCGGTCGACGACGGCGCGTTGCCCGGCCTGCAACGCATCGGGTTCGTCCGCAGCGTCCGCACCCCGCAGTTCGAGGGCATCACTTTTCATGAGGTGCTGTGCAAGTCGGCGCTGAACAAGATTCCCGCCGCCTCGATGTTGCCGTTCACGTACACGGTCAACGGCTACCGCGGTTGCGCGCACGCGTGTCGGTACTGCTTCGCCCGGCCCACACACGAGTACCTCGAACTCGATCCCGGCGACGATTTCGACAGCGAGATAGTGGTGAAGACCAACCTCGTCGAGGTGCTACGGCGGGAACTGGGCCGACGGTCCTGGCGCCGCGAGACCGTGGCGTTGGGCACCAACACCGACCCGTATCAGCGGGCCGAGGGCCGCTATGCACTGATGCCGGGCATCATCGGGGCGCTGGCGGACTCGGGCACGCCGATGTCGATCTTGACCAAGGGAACCCTGCTGCGCCGCGATCTGGACCTGATAGTAGATGCAGCACAGCATGTTTCGGTGTCAGTCGCGATCTCACTGGCCGTCGGTGACCCCGATCTGCACCGCGACGTGGAGCCGGGAACGCCGTCCCCGCAGGCGCGGCTCGGCCTGATCGCCGCTGTGCGTGAAGCCGGGCTGGACTGCCACGTGATGGTCGCGCCGGTGCTGCCGTATCTGACCGACTCGGCCGAGCACCTCGACAGCCTGCTTGGGCAGATCGCTGCCGCGGGTGCCACCGGCGTCACGGTATTCGGTCTGCACCTGCGCAGCTCGACGCGCGGAGTGTTCATGAGCTGGCTGGCGCGGTCACATCCCGAACTCGTTGCGCCCTACCGCCAGTTGTACCGGCGCGGCGCTTACCTGCCGGCCGACTACCGAGACATGTTGCGGCAGAGGACTGCACCGCTGGTCGCCAAGTACAAGCTCGGCGGTGATCGCCGATTGTTCACTCCGGTCTTCCCGCCCGAACCGGTCGCCCAGCCCGAGCCCCAGCCGACGCTGTTCTAGGTCGCGGCCGCGCCGCTCCGCTGTTCTAGGTCCGGCCGCGCTTGACCTGATTGAACGGCACACCCTTGTCGGCGGCCAGTTCACGGGGGAACCCCAGGATGCGTTCGGCGATCACGTTGCGAGCCATCTCGCTGCTACCGCCGCCCAGTGAGCCGGTCTGCCGCGACAGATACCGCACCCCGATATCGGCCAGGTCGGACAGGTCCCCGCCCTCGTCGACGACACCAGCGGTGCCGGCGATCGCCAGCGCGGTGTCGACCTCGAGTTCGGTGGTCTCAGCGTGAAAGAGCCGAATCAGTGTACCGGCGTTGGGCGGAAGTGAGCCGTTACCGATCCCTTGCCCGACATGGCTGATCAGCTGCTCCTTGACGATCCGGCGGACGAGGGCGCGCCCGGCCCGCTCTTGAGCGGCCGGGTTGTCGGATTGCCCAGTGCGCTCCATCAGGCCGATGTGGTCGGGCGGCATTTCGCTGGCGTTCTCCGCGCCGATGCCGCTGGCGAACTCCGACCCGCCGCCCACCGCCCGGCGCTCATGAAACAGCTGGCGGGAGGCCACTTCCCAGCCCTTGTTGACCTCGCCGACCACGGCGTCAGCGCTCAGTTCCAGGCCGTCGAAGAATTCTTCGCAGAATTCCTCGTTGCCGTTGACCTCTTTGATCCGGCGCATCGTGATGCCGGGGGAGTCCAACGGCACCAAGAACATGGTCAGGCCCTCGTGTTTGGGCACCGTCCAGTCGGTTCGGGCCAGCATCAGGCCGTAGTCGGCGGCGAAGGCACTGGTGCTCCAGGTCTTCGCGCCGTTGACGACCCAGGTGTCGCCGTGGCGATCGGCGCGTGTGATCACGCCGGCCAGATCGGAGCCGCCGCTGGGTTCGCTCAGCAGCTGGCAGAGGATCTCGTCACCGCGGATCGCCGCCGAAATGCGTTCGCGTTTCTGGGCTTCGGTGCCCATGTCCAAGATGGTGGCCGCACAGATCGTGAAGGTCGGCACATTGAGGATCAGCGGCATCTCGTAGCCGCGGCACTCGGCGTCGAATGCCTTCTGGTACGCGTGATCCAGCCCCAGTCCACCGTATTCACGGGGAAAGCAGATTCCGGCGAAACCGCCTGCGTACAAGCGCTTCTGGAGGTCCTTGGCGTGGTCCCAGGACGCTTGCTCGGCGCGCACCGAGAACGGCGGATGGTCGGGATCGATGGTCGGCATGTTCTCGGCCAGCCAGGCGCGTGCCCTCGCGGCGAAATCAGCGACTGATTCGGTGGCCGTGGAGATCGCGGTTTCGGTCATGCCGAAGCTCCCTTTCGGTCGGCGCTCAACGCATACACCGCGCGGTGGTGCTCCTCCGGCGAACCGTACAGCGCGCGGTACAACGCGGTACGGCGCAAGAACAGGTGCAGATCGTGTTCCCAGGTGACGCCGATGCCGCCGTGCAGCTGCACACAATCCTGCAGCATCACCGGGGCTCTTTCGGCCACATAGGCTTTGGCGACGCTGACCAGTAGGGGGGCGTCATCCGAGCGCTGCGACACCGCGGCCACCGCGCCAGCCGTCGTCGCCCGGCACGCCTCGAACCACATCTTCATGTCCGCGAGCCGATGCTTGAGCGCCTGATAGGACGCCAGCGGCCTGCCGAAACTGTGGCGATCGAACATCCACTGCGTGGTCATCGCCAGCACGGTGTCCAGAATCCCGACGATCTCCGCGCACTGCAGCACCAGCGCGACCTGCCGCTGCCGCTCGATGATCGCCGGCGTCTGCGCGGCATCGCCGACCACCGCGGCGTCGTCGACCTCCACACTGTTGAATTGCACTCGGGCGTAACGCTTCACCATGTCCACCGAGCGTTGCTCGGTGATGGTCGTGCGGTCGGCGGGGACGAGGAACTGGCGGGGGCTGCCGTCGAGATCAGCTACCACCAGGAACACCCCGGCGTCGGTGCCTGCCTCGACGCGGTCCTTCACCCCGTCGATGCGGTAACCGGATCCGGTGCGCGTCGCGGTGACACCGGGCTGCAGCGGGCTCAGCGGCAGGCCTGGTTCGTAGACCGCCCAGGACGCCACGAGTTCACCGGACACCAGCGCGTCGATGGTGTCGCCGTGCCCCTCGGGCGCCTCGACCAGACCCGCCAGCACGACGCTGACCGGATGCAGCGGACCGGGCGCCACACTGTGTCCGATCTGTTCGGCCACCAACGCCAGGTCGGCCACACCGTCGCCCGAAACACTGCCGCCGCCAATGTCTTCGGGGACCAGCAGGCTGGCCCAGCCGAGCTCGGCAGCCCGTTGCCACCACTGCTCGTCGAACGAGGTGTCCGCGGCGTGCAGTTCCCGCACCCGGGTCAGCGAAGCCTCCTTCTCCAGGAAGGCCTGCGTCGTCGACGCGAACAACATCTGTTCGGGATTGGCGATTCCTGTCATGCGATGACAAGCGCAGGTACGTCGGGCTTGTGGACCGAGACATTGGGCACCTTGAACAGGTCGACCAGGTTGCCGCCCATCACTTTTCGCTGCTGTTCCTCAGTCAGGCCCTGAGCTTGCAGGTCGTCGACGAGGTTGATCGGATCGGCGAGGCCTTCGGGATGCGGCCAGTCCGAACCGAAGATGATGCGGTCGACACCGCACAGCTCCGACATCTTCTTGAAGTCGTCCTCCCAGAACGGGGCCACGTAGACGGCCCGCTTGAACGCCTCGATCGGGTCTTCTGGAAACTCCTGCGGCATCTTCGAATACACGTCTTTGAATTGGTAGAACAGGTAGGGCACCCACGACGCGCCGTTCTCGATCGACAGGATGCGCAGATCGGGGTTGCGGGTCAGCGCACCGTGGCACACCAGCGCGGCCATGGTGTCCTCGATGGGCCGCTTGCCCATCGCGACCATCCGGAACGACGTCGGCTTGAACGGCAGGAACTCGTCGGCGGGCTCCCAGTCGTTGAGGTACTCCGCGTAGCCGCTGTCGGAGGCATGCATGCACACCGGGATGCCGGCCTTGACACACGCGTCCCAGAACGGATCGAACTCGGGCAGGCCCATTGAGCGGGACCCTCGGAAACCCGCGACGGGGGCCGGGCGGACCAGCACGGTTTTGGCGCCGCGCTCCAGGCACCATTCGAGCTCCTCGAGTGCCCGGTCGACGATGCTCAAGTTGATGACCGGGGTGGAGAAGATCCGGCCTTCGTAGTTGAACTGCCAGGTCTCATACATCCACTGGTTGAGCGCGTGAACGATGTCGAGGATCAGCTCGGGATCGTCCTTGAGCCGCTCCTCGACCAGGCTGGCCAGGGTCGGGAACATGATCGTGTAGTCCAGGCCCAGGCCGTCGAGAACCTCGAGGCGTGCCTCGGGATTGCGGAAGGCGGGGATGGCCTTCATCGGCTTGCCCATGATCTCGCGGAAACTCTTGCCCCCGCTGCCGTGCTTGAAGTAGTCCTCCTGCGCGCCGGGGCGGGCGACGACCTCGAAGGTCGGGTTGGGGATGTAGTCGCTGATCGTGTTGCGCACCACGATCTTGGTGCGGCCGTGGACGTCGATGTAGTCGATGACGCCCTTGCGGCTGTCCGGCAGGAATTGCGTCAGCGCTTCCTTCGGTTCGTAAAAGTGATTGTCGGCGTCGAACACGGGATAGGGAAGCTCGCGCGAGGGCATGTCCGCCTCCAGAGAGTGTGATTGGTCGATATCGGTAATGACGTTACCATGACGGTACGCGGGCCGATAGGTTGGTCGAAAAAGGGTGGTCTAGCAGCGAAGACGAGTCAGGGCAGCAAACCGCGGACACAGAATTCGTAGATGTGTTCGCCGTCGATGGGCACTCCGTTGAGTTCGGCGCCCAGGCTGCGCAGTCGCATGGCGCCGAGCACCGCCTGCATGATCAACGCCGCTGTGGTCTCGACTTCGAGGCCGGGCCGGAAGCTGCCCTCGTCGATGCCGCGGTTCAGGATTTCGCCGATCAACTCGTGCAGCGGCGACAGCACCCGGGCGTACTCCCGCGGCAGCGACTCGGCGAGGTGGTCGTTGTAATAGGTCAGACCGCGGTTGATGCTGTCCTGCTTGGTGGATTCGGCCGGGGTGCAGATGCGGTCGATCAACACGCGCATCGCCTCGGCGGCCGGCAGTGCGTCGGTCTCGGTGCGCCAGTGCTTGGTCGACTCGGCCATGATCGTGTCGATCAGCGCCAGCAGCAGCTCATCCTTTGTGGAAAAGTGCTGGTAGAACGACCGCAACGACGTCTTTGAGCGCTCGACGACCTCGAGGACGGTGAAGTCGGTGCGGCCCGTCTCGGCCAGGATCGACAGCGCTGAGCGCATGAAGCGGCTCTCCCGGGAGTCCGGATCGGCGCGCACCGCCTCGGGCGATCGTTCGTTGGCCTTGGCCATCGGGTCAGCTTATCGGTCGGGTTACAGTGACGAGAATGACGTTACCGTCTTGGAATGCGACAAGGTGAGGAACACATGACTGCGAATTCCGGGGAAGCCGTTCAGAACCCGTGGACGGTGGCGCGGCTGCTCGAACTCTTCGACGTCGAAGCCGACGGCCAGGATCGCTACATCGCTCCGACCGGTATCGCCGACGCCGACGAACGGCAGGTCGTCGAGGGCACCCAGGTGCTCGCGCAGGTGATCGTGGCGGCCGCAAAACGGTTCGGCGGCAAGTCGATTCGCTCGGTGCACAGTGTCTTCGCCCGCGCCGTGCTGGTGGGGCCGCCGGTCATCCTCGACATCGACGTCATCTCGGAAGGGCGCTCGACAGCCTCGGCGATCATCACCGCGTCGCAGAACGACAAGCGGTGCATGACGTTCACGGTGCTGGCCGATGTGCCCACCGCGGACGTGATCCGCCACCACCTGCCACGGCCGCAGGTGGCCGGGCCCGGTGAGGCGAACGTGTGCGAAATGCCTATGGGTGGAAGGCAAGTCAAGCTCGTCGACGTCATCGACATCAACAGCCCCGACGAGGTCGGGCCGCCGGAGGTCTACGCCTGGCTGCACTACGACCCCATCCCGGCGCGCGACGATCTGGCCAAGGCCCTGATCGCCTACTTCACCGGCCATCTCGGCATCTCGACGACCATGCGCGCGCACGAAGGCATCGGCACCGCGCAGTCCCACTTCACGGTGTCGACCGCGCCGATGACGGTCACGGTCAGCTTCCACGAGCCGGTCAGCTGGACCGGCTGGCTGCTCTACACCCACGAAAGCACCCAGGTCGGTGCCGGCATGTCCTACATCCGCGGCGCGGTGCACACCGAGGACGGTGAGCTGATCGCGTCCTTCACCCAGGATGCGTTGATCCGGCCGCTGCGGACATCCGACAACGCGATCGCTGCCGAAGCCCGGATCTAGCGTCCGATGAGTCTGGTCGCCGGCCGCGGCCCGCTTGGTCCGGACCGGGCCGGCTGGTTCTCCGCGCCGGTCGCCGAGCCGATCGTCTACGTCGAGCCGCACCCGCGCCGGGTGCAGGCGATGCGCGACGGTCAGACCGTCATCGACACCGAGAACGCGCTGCTGGTCCACCGCGCTGGCGCGCCGCTGAGCTACGCCTTTCCCAAGGGTGAAACAGCCGATCTGCCAACCGAACCTGAGCCCGAGGCGCCCGGCTATGTGCGGGTGCCGTGGGAGGCCGTCGACACCTGGGTGGAGGAGGGCCGAACGCTGGTGCACTATCCGCCCAACCCGTATCACCGGGTGGACTGCCGGCCCGCGCGGCGGCGGCTGCGGGTGCTGGTCGCCGGCGAGGTGCTGGTGGACACCGAGGACACTGTGATCGTGTTCGAAACCGCTCTGGCGCCACGGCTTTACGTCGCACCGGAGTATGTGCGCGCCAGTCTGCTGCGGCGAACGGACACCTCGAGTTACTGCAATTACAAGGGCTATGCGACCTATTGGGCCGCCGGCGACGTCGACGATGTCGCGTGGAGCTACGACGACCCGCTGCCCGAAACCCGGCCGATCGCGGGCTATTTCAGCTTCGATCCCGGGCGGGCCGAGGTGAGCGCCGAGCTGCCTAGCCCAGATCGCCAGCCTTGAACGTGTCGCACTGTTTAGGGTCACCGGTCTGATATCCGGTGGTGAACCACTTCTGTCGTTCGGCCGACGAGCCATGGGTCCACTGTTCGGGATTGACTCGCCCGGTGGCCTGCTTCTGGATACGGTCGTCACCCACCGATGCCGCGGCCGACAGCGCGTCGGCAATGTCCTTATCGGTCAACGGTTCCAGATAGGTCACGTCGGTGCCTGGCTGCTTGGTGATGGCCGCGTAGTGCGCCCACACACCGGCGTAGCAGTCGGCCTGCAGCTCGGTGCGCACACTACCGCCGGTGGCGCCCTGCGCCCCCTGCTGGGCGCGGCCGAGTACGCCGAGCAGGTCTTGCACATGGTGGCCGTACTCGTGGGCGACCACGTACTCCTGCGCCAACGGTCCACCGCTGGAACCGAATTGGGTCTTGAGGACATCGAAGAAATCGGTGTCGAAGTACGCGGTCTTGTCGACCGGGCAGTAGAACGGCCCGACATCACTGGTCGCCGGGCCACACCCGGTCTGCACCTGATTCTTGAACAGCATCATTCTGGGCCGGGTGTAGCCCTTGAGGAGGTCGCTCCACACGCCGTCGACCGAGTTGCCGGTGGCCACCACGCGGCATTCGACGTACTGGTTGGCGTCGGCGCCCGTCTTGCACTTACTCAAGTCGTAGCCCGACTGCTCGGCACCGGGTGGCAGGGTCTGCTGCGGAGTGGTCACCTGGCTGGGATCGATACCGAGGAACACCGCGAGCAGCACCACCACCAGGCCGCCGAGACCACCGCCGATCGCGATGCCCCGACCGCCGCCACCACCGGTCGAGGTGGTGCTGGTGTCGATCTGCATTCCCTCGTTAAAGGTCATCAGCACTCCCCGAGATCGGTACTTGAGGTGCGGTTACCCACCGCGTTCACCTTGCCACACTACGATTTCGCCGTGACCGTCGTCGCGGATCCGTCGACCGTGGCTTACACCACCCTGGGTGCGCTGCGCGGAACCACCGAAAGCGGTGTGCGGGTCTGGCGCGGCATTCCCTATGCCGAACAGCCCATCGGAGAGCGCCGTTTTCGTGCCCCCACCCCCGTGCAACCGTGGGCCGGGGTGCGCGACGCGGTCGAGCACGGGCCGGTGCCGCCACAGGGCCGCTCGTTCGTCGGCGGTGGCCGTGACGACCCGAAGATCCGTGACGAAGCCTGCCTGACGCTGACGGTCTGGGCGCCCGAGACATCGACCCCGCTGCCCGTCATGGTCTGGATCCCCGGCGGCGCCTTCGTCTACGGCGCGGGGCAACTGCAGCTCTACAACGGGTCCCGGCTTGCTGCCAATGGTGACGTCGTGGTGGTCAACGTGACCTACCGGCTCGGCGTGTTCGGCGGTTTCGAACTCGGCGATCTCGGTGCCGGATTCGCCGACAACCTGTGCCTGCGCGACCAGATCGCGGCGCTGCGCTGGGTGCAGGACAACATCGCCGCGTTCGGCGGAGACCCGCAGCGTGTCACGATCTTCGGGGAGTCGGCCGGTGCGACGTCGGTGCTGGCATTGCTCGCCAGTCCGGCCGGTGAGGGGTTGTTTGCCCGTGCGATCGCGCAGAGCCCGGCGCTGCCGCTCATCGCCGACCGGGCGACCCGGGCCAAGCGTGCCCACGAATTCGTCGACCTCGTCGGCGCCGACCCCGCCGCGTTCCCGGTGCTGCCGCAGCGGGTGCTGCGCCGCGCCGCGGGGGAGATGCAGCGCCGCAGCGCCGAGGCCACCCCGACGCTGGCCTATGGGCTCACCTACGGCGTGGACCTGTTGCCCAGGCATCCGATCGACGCGGCGCGGGCCGGCGAGGTCAATCCGGTGCCGCTGATCATCGGGACCAACAGCCATGAGGCGTCGATGTTCGCGTGGTCCAAACCGCCGATGCTGCCGACCACCGCCGCCGGGATCGACGCCTACTTCGACCGGGTCGCGCCGGACGCCCGGAGCCGGGTGCTGGCCGGTTATCCGGACTATCCGCGCCGGCGGGCGCAGATCGCCGTGGGATCCGACGTCATGTTCGGAGCGCCGACGTGGGCCTTCGCCGACGCCTACAGCCCGCACGCCACTACCCACGTGTATCGGTTCGACCACACCACGTGGACCTTGCGGATGCTGGGGCTCGGCGCCACCCACGGCAGCGAGATCGTGCACATCCAGCACAGCTACGGCTCATATCTGGGCCGCAAAATCCACCCGCTCGGTCGCCGCGTGCAGCCCGCGGTGGGCCGCCGGATGCAGCGCACCTGGCTGAACTTCGCCACCCACGGCGAATTGGAAGATTGGCCCCGCTACGACTGCGCGCGACGCGCTACCCGCGTCATCCGTTCCAACCGCGACGTCTCGGTCGACGACCCCGACGCGCTGCGCAGGGAGGCCTGGACCGGGCTGTACTAGTGGAACCGCTTGTCGGTGTAGCGGCGCAGATTGGCCAGGAACCACCGGAACGACAGATTCATCAGCGGGCCACCCACGATGAGCCCGAACCGGGCCGGTCCGTTCGCCTTCTGCGCCACCGTCCAGGTCAGCCGGCAGCCGCCCGGCGTCTCCTCCACGCGGTACTCCTCGGCGAAGGCGGCCACCACCTTGTTGGAGCAGGTGTTGAACCGAAACGCCAGGTAGGTGTAGGGCTCCCAGGCCAGGAACTCCTCGTCACCGACCAGTCCGCCGAGCATGTTCACCGTGCGTGTGGTGCCGACGCCGTACGGCTTGGGGCTGGTCCAGGTGACCCCGGTGATGACCTTGGCCCACTGGGGCCAGGAGTCTGCGTCGGAGAGGACCTCGAACAGCTGCTCAGGTGTGATGGCGAGGTCCACGCTGTTGGAGAAGCGGAACTTCGCGTCGCGAATGAACGTCAGATCGACGCGCTCACAGGGATACATCGTGGTCATCGGGGCTACCTCCGCGCTGACCATACACCGAGGTGACGTATGTCCGGTCGGGTCCACCTCATAGACTGAACGCTCGATTTCCGTTACATCCGTTTCTCGATTTTCAGGAGTTTCAGTGCTGCGCAGTCACGCCGCCGGTTCGTTGCGGGCCTCCGACGCCGGACAGACGGTCACGCTGGCCGGCTGGGTGTCCACCCGGCGCGACCACGGCGGCGTCATCTTCATCGATCTGCGCGACGGGGCTGGTGGTGGGCAAGGGAATGGGCAGAGCGTCGTGCAGGTCGTGTTCCACGATGCCGACGTGCTCGCGCAGGCGCACCGGCTGCGTGCCGAGTTCTGCGTCGCCGTCGAGGGTGTCGTCGGTATCCGCCCCGAGGGCAACGCCAACGCCGAAATCCCCACGGGCGAGATCGAAGTCAACGCGACAGCTCTGACGGTGCTGGGGGAGAGCGCCCCGTTGCCGTTCCAGCTCGACGAGCAGGCCGGCGAGGAAGCCCGGCTCAAGTACCGCTATCTCGACATGCGCCGGCACGGCGGTCCCGGTGACGCAATCCGGTTGCGCTCCAAGGTGAATGCGGCCGCGCGCTCAGTGCTGGCCGCCCACGACTTCGTCGAGATCGAGACGCCGACGCTGACCCGGTCGACGCCGGAGGGGGCACGCGACTTCCTGGTGCCGGCCCGGCTGCAGCCCGGCTCCTTCTATGCGCTGCCGCAGAGCCCGCAGCTGTTCAAGCAGCTGCTGATGGTCGCGGGCATGGAGCGCTACTACCAGATCGCGCGGTGCTACCGCGACGAGGATTTCCGCGCCGACCGCCAGCCGGAGTTCACCCAGCTCGACATGGAGATGAGCTTCGTCGACGCCGACGACGTCATCGCGGTCTCCGAAGAAGTGCTTCGGGCCGTGTGGTCCACGATCGGCTACGACCTCCCAACGCCGATCCCGCGGATGTGTTACGACGAGGCGATGGGCCGCTTCGGTACCGACAAGCCCGATCTGCGGTTCGCCGTCGAACTCGTCGAGTGCACCGAATACTTCAAGGACACGCCGTTCCGGGTGTTCCAGGCGCCCTACGTCGGTGCCGTGGTCATGCAAGGCGGTGCGTCGCAGCCGCGCCGCACGCTGGACGGCTGGCAGGAGTTCGCCAAACAGCGCGGGCACAAGGGCTTGGCGTACGTACTGGTCGGTGAGGACGGCGAGCTGAGCGGCCCGGTCGCCAAGAACCTGTCCGACACCGAACGCGCCGGGTTGGCCGCTCACGTCGGTGCCGCACCGGGCGACTGTGTGTTCTTCGCCGCCGGGACCCCCAAGGGCGCCCGTGCCCTGCTCGGGGCGACGCGCATCGAGATCGCCAAGCGGCTGGACCTCATCGATCCGAACGCGTGGGCCTTCACCTGGATCGTGAAGTGGCCGCTGTTCGAACCGGCCGACGATGCGACGGCAGCCGGCGACGTCGCGGTGGGGTCAGGCAACTGGACCGCGGTGCATCACGCGTTCACCGCGCCGATGCCGGAGTCGGAGGCGACATTCGACACCGATCCGGGGTCGGCGATGGCCAACGCCTACGACATCGTCTGCAACGGCAACGAGATCGGCGGCGGATCGATCCGTATCCACCGCCGCGACGTGCAGGAGCGGGTGTTCGCGATGATGGGCATCGATCATGACGAAGCGCGCGAGAAGTTCGGATTCCTGTTGGACGCCTTCACCTTTGGTGCCCCGCCGCACGGCGGCATCGCGTTCGGCTGGGATCGCATCGTCGCGCTGCTGGCCGGGGTCGACTCGATCCGCGAGGTGATCGCGTTCCCGAAGTCCGGCGGTGGCGTCGATCCGCTGACCGACGCGCCTGCGCCGATCACCGCGCAACAGCGCAAGGAATCCGGAATAGATTTCAAGCCGGAGAAGCTGGACAAGTCATGACTTTCCCGGACAAGTCGGCCCTGGACGACTTCAACAACAACATTGTCGACGAGTTCCGCGCGAATGCGGGCGTCGTCGGCGGCCCATTCGAGGGCCGGACGCTGCTGCTGCTCCACACCACCGGAGCGAAGTCCGGCAAGCAGCGCCTGGCGCCATTGGCCTACCTGACTGTCGACGGCAAGATGCTGATCATCGGGTCGAAGGCGGGCGCCGACACCAATCCCGACTGGGTGCACAATCTGCGGGCCAACCCGCGGGCACACATCGAGGTCGGCACCGAGGCCTACGACGTGATCGCTCGCGAGCTCCCTCGCGAGGAACGGGACGAGGCCTACCCGAAGATCGTGGCGGAGGCTCCCGGCTTCGGCGAATACCAGGCGAAGACCACCCGGGTCATCCCGCTGTTCGAGCTGACCCGGGTCTAGCTCCTCCACTACTTCAGGGTCGGGCAGATCTGCTTGAGCCAGTCGGTGATCGCGTTCCGGTTGGCGTCCAGATCAGCGTCGGTGGGCTGCGCGCCGATCGTGGTGACGAAGTGCTCGATAGCGGCCTTCACCGGGTCGGGTGGGCTGTATTTTTCAAGCGTGTCGGCGTTCGTGCGCGCCTTGTCGGCGCTGGTTGCCACCATCAGATTATCTTTGGCGAAGCCGATGTCCAGGCAGGTGGAGTCGTCCAATGCCCCCGCCGGCGCCGACGAAGTTGACGCCGAGCTGGATTGTGGGGCAACCGAACTCGCAGCTGGCGACGGAGTCGAGGTCGATCCCGAGGACGAGTCGTTGCTTGAGCACCCCGCTGCGATCAACGCGACGGTCATGAGTCCTGCGATACCAAACCGATGAGGTTGCATCGGCACGAGTATTGCCTACACGGCTGCGTTTGGGCGCGGTTTCGAGCGCTGACCGCTCGAAACCGCGCCGAACTCACTCGGTCACCTTGGCGGCCAGCGCGGCCAGCTTGGCGTCGAGCGCCTCGGCGGCGCTGAGCAGCTCCGGATTCGGCTCCACGACCATCAACGACGACGGCTTCACGTAGGTCAGGCTGCTGCCGCCGCCTTCGTCGAGGATCACCAATTCGACCGGGGCGAACAGACCCGCCGTCAGGTCATGCCGAAGCATGGTGATCGCGATCAACGGGTTACCCAGGATCACGCGCAACACCTTGCGCTCGATGCCGGCCTTGGTGATCCAGGCGCCGTGGTCGAGTAACGCGAACAGCATGAATCCGCTTGGCCCGACGTACTTTTCGACCGCATGCTCATAGGAATCCCAATCGCTGGGGAGTGCGCTGATGTCGTTGATCGGCACCGGCTGCTCGCCGATGTCGGCGAGCAGCGCGGCAACCAGCTCGTCGTAACTCTTGGCGCTGTCGTAGCGCACCCGGACCCCGTCGAAGTGGGTCTCGGTCGCCATGTCAGAGCCGCTCGACGATCGTGGCGTTGGCCATGCCGCCGCCCTCGCACATCGTTTGCAGACCGTAGCGTCCGCCGCGCTGCTCGAGCGCATTGACCAGCGTGGTCATGATTCGCGCGCCACTGGCACCCAGCGGGTGACCGATCGCGATCGCGCCGCCGTTGACGTTGGTCCTTGAAAGAAGGTCGGAGTGAGGTCGTCCTCCGATTTCTTTGGCCCAGCTCAACACCACCGGTGCGAAGGCCTCGTTCACCTCGAACAGATCGATATCGGCCAGGGTCAGTCCGGCCCGCGCCAGCACCTTCTCGGTCGCGGGGATGACGCCGGTCAGCATGTACAGCGGATCCGAGCCCACCACGGTGGTGGTATGGATGCGCGCCAACGGTTTCCAGCCGTGCCGGTGCGCGACCTCCGATGTGGTGATCAACACCGCGGCACTGCCGTCGGACAGCGGTGAGGAGTTGCCCGGCGTGATCTCCCAGTTGATCTGCGGGAAGCGCGCGGCATACGCCTCGTTGTAGAACGCCGGCTTCAGTCCGCCCAGCGTCTCGACCGTCGTTCCGGGACGGATGATCTCGTCGGTCTGCAGGCCCGCGATCGGTGCCAGCTCGTTGTCGAACAGCCCGTCCTTGGTGGCTTGCGCGGCCTTCTCGTGGCTGGCGGCGGAGAACTCGTCGAGTTCGGTGCGCGAGAGTTCCCAGCGTGCGGCGATCAGTTCCGCGCTGATGCCCTGCGGCACCAGACCGTCCGAATACCGCTCGGCGAACCGGGTGCCGAACGGATCGCTGCCCGGTAGCACCGACGAACCCATGGGTACCCGGCTCATCGACTCCACACCGCCGGCGATCACCACGTCGTAGGCGCCTGCGATGACGCCCTGCGCGGCGAACGAGATCGCCTGCTGGCTCGAACCGCACTGTCGGTCGACGGTCGTCCCAGGAACCGACTCAGGGAAGCCGGCCCCCAGCAGCGCGTTTCGGGCGATGTTGACCGCCTGGTCACCGACCTGTGTCACCGCGCCCGCGATGACGTCGTCGATATCGGCCGGGTCGACGCCGGTTCGCGCGACCAGCTCGGAGAGGCTGTGCGCCAACAGATCGGCGGGCAACACGCCGTGCAACGCGCCGCCGGGTTTGCCCTTGCCGATCGGCGTGCGGACCGCCCCCACGATGACGGCGTCCCGCCCTGAGTAACCGGCCATGTTGTCCTCCTGAACTCGTCGCTGAGTACTGCTTTCTATACCCAGCTATAACACCTAGGTATAGTGAAAACAACTCAGAAATGGAGTGACTTACGTGACACTGCTGCAGGGACCCCTCGCCGATCGCGACACCTGGTCGGCGGTCGGTAAGTGCCCGATCGAGAAGACCATGTCGGTTATCGGAACCAAGTCGGCGATGCTGATCCTCCGGGAGGCCTTTTACGGCACGACCAGGTTCGACGACTTCGCCCGACGGGTGGGTATCACCAAGGCCGCCACGTCGGCGCGGCTCACCGAACTCGTCGACGCCGGCCTGCTGACCAGGCAGCCCTACCGCGAGCCGGGGCAGCGGGTGCGCGACGAGTATGTGCTCACCGACGCCGGCACCGAGCTGATGCCGGTGGTGTGGGCGATGTTCGAGTGGGGGCGGCGCCATCTTCCCGACGAGAGCCGGCTGCGGCTGACCCACCTCGACTGTGGCGCCGACGCGACCGTCGAAATCCGTTGCACACGGGGGCATCTCGTGCCGCCCGAGGAACTGGGTGTGGAGCTCAAGCGGAAAGGTGCCGCGCCTACGTCGCGGTGACACCGCCCCCGCCTACGATGGCCGGTGTGGACTCCACGCTGGCGTATATCGATCAAGGATCCTTCCTCGGACTGCGGGCGCTCGGTCGCGGGCCGCTGGCCCAGTACGCCTGGATCTATGAGCGCCCGGTCGACTTCGAAGGGCTGCGTCGCTTCCACCACAACCTCGGCCACGGCCTGTTGGGGCGCCGCATCGAGCGTTCACCGCTACCGTTCGGCCGCGACCACTGGGTGGCGTGGACCGGCCCGGCTGACATCGACGTCGCGGCTGCCGCCCGCCCACGCGCCGAGGCGCTGGCCTGGCTCGACGAGCAGATTCGCGTTCCGATCGATCCCGAGGGTGGCCCGTCCTGGCGGCTGGCCGTCCAGCCGTTCACCGAGGGTGGGGCCGTGGTCACGCTGATCGCCTCGCATTCGATTTGCGACGGACTGGCGATCACCCTGGCAATCAAGCAGGCCGCCAATGGCGAGACCTGGGACCTCGGCTATCCGCAACCCCACTCCCGTAGCCGCGGGGAGGCCCTGCGCGAAGACACCGCGGGCCTTGTGCGCGCGGTGCCTGACTTCGCCAAGGCGATCGGTGCCGCGGTGAAACTTGCCCGCAACAACCGCAATGAACTCACCTCATCGGCCGGACGTTCGGCGCCGGCGCCGGCCAAGATCGACGAAACCGGGCTTGTCACCGTGCCTGCGCTGGTCGCCTACATCGACGAGACCCAATGGCAACAACGCATGGAAAGCCTTGGCGGAACCAGCAATTCGTTGTTCGCCGGAATCGCCGCGAAGCTGGGGCAGGAGCAGGGGCGGGTCGACGACAACGGTCGGGTCCGGCTGCAGTTCCCGGTCAGCGAACGCACCGAGGGCGACACCCGGGCCAACGCCCTGACCGGGATGACGGTGAGCATCGACCCCGCCAACGTCACGCAGACCCTGCGTGATGTGCGTGCCGAACTGAAGAAGAACCTGGCCGCGTTGTCGGAGAGCCGCTTCGAGCTGCTGGGTCCGGTGGCGTTGGCGCCACTGATCCCGCCCGGGCTGGCCCGTCGGCTGGAGGGGATGGCGCTCGGCGCGGGCGCGCCGATCGGCTGTTCCAATCTCGGGAAGCTGGACCCGGCGGTGAACCGGCCCGACGGCACCGACGCCGACCACATAGTCGTGCGTCAGCTCGAGTCGCGGATAACCGCGGACATTCTCGATCGGCTCGGCGGCACCCTGTTCCTGGCGTCGGGTCAGGTCAACGGTGAGGTTTCGATCTCGGTCTCGGCGTGGCGTCCCGGTGGCCCCAACAGCAAAGACCTGCTGAAGGCCTCGGTGGGTGAGGTCCTCGATGAATTCGGGCTCACCGCCACCATCGAGTAACCGCAATCGTGTGACACCTGTCAGAAATTCTCGTCGTCCATGAGGCTGATCACACGGGTTATGCTGACGAGATCCGTTAGTCCTACTATGTAGCGGTGCTAAATGTGGCCGCGGTGAATCGACAGGCTGATCTGCGAGGCCAGAAGGGGGTCCGGTCGTGACGCTGGAAAGCCAGACCTACGCATCCTCGGGCGCGCCGGCCGACGACGTTCCCGCCGGCCCGGATCAGAAGCAGGCTCAACCCGCAGGTCACCGCACCAAGCGCCGTGGACCGCTGCAACTCCTGCGCAAGGTTTGGCTGCCGATCGTGATCGTTCTGGTGATCGCCATCGCCGCCTTCGGCGTTTTCCGGCTGCACGGGGTGTTCGGAAAGACCGAGACGACCCGGCCCGGTAGCGGCCTTGCCAATGACACCAAGCCGTTCAACCCGAAGACCGTGGTGTACGAGATCTACGGCCCGCCGGGAGCCGTCGCGACGATCAACTACCTCGACCTGGACGCCCAGCCGCAGATCGTGCGGGACGTCACCCTGCCGTGGTCGCTGACCCTGACGACCACCGCGCCGGCCGCCTCGGCCAACATCGTCGCCCAGGGCGACAGTGACACGATCGGTTGCCGGATCACCGTCAACGGCGAGCTCAAGGACGAGAAGACCAACACCGGTGTGAACGCGCAGACCTTCTGCCTGGTCAAGTCCGCATGATCCTGCTCAACAAAGACGAAAAACCGCAGGCCGAACCGGGGAGGCGGCCGCACATCGCGCAGTGGGTCCGCTGGCTGTCCGTCCCGATCATCCTGGGCTGGCTGGCACTGACCGTCGTCACGAACATCGTCGTGCCACAGATCGAGGTCGTCGGCCAGGAGCAGTCGGTGCCGATGACGGCGATGGACGCGCCGTCGTCCGTCGCGATGAGCACGATCGGCAACACGTTCCAGGAGTTCAAGTCGAACACCTCGGTGATGATCGTGCTGGAAAGCGACCAGCCGCTCGGCGATGCCGCGCACCAGTACTACAACGAGATCGTCAAGAAGCTCGAGGCCGACAAGAAACACGTCGAGCACATTCAGGACTTCTGGAGCGATCCGTTGACCGCCGCCGGATCGCAGAGCTCCGACGGCAAATCCGCCTATGTGCAGGCCTATCTGTCCGGCAACATGGGTGAGGGTCTGGCCAACGAGTCGGTCGAGGCCGTCAAGACGATCGTCGAGAGCGTGCCCCCGCCGCCGGGGATCAAGGCCTACGTCGCCGGATCGTCGGCGCTGATCAACGACACCCACATCGCCGGTGACCGCAGCCTCAAGATCATCACCGGTCTGACCTTCGGCGTCATCACGGTGATGCTGCTGGTCGTCTACCGCTCGATCGTCACGGTGCTGATCGCGCTGGTGATGGTGTTCCTCGAACTGGCGGCGGCCCGTGGTGTGGTGGCCTTCCTGGGTTATCACCACCTGATCGGGCTGTCGACGTTCGCGGTCAACCTGCTGGTGATGGTCGCGATCGCGGCCGGTACCGACTACGTCATCTTCTTGTTCGGCCGCTATCAGGAGGCGCGCAGCAAGGGCGCCGACAAAGAGTCTGCCTACTACGAGATGTATCACGGCACCGGGCACGTGATCGTCGGGTCCGGGATGACGATCGCCGGCGCGTTGTTCTGTCTGCACTTCACCCGCAGTCCGATGTTCCAGTCGATGGGCGTGCCGCTGTTCGTCGGCATGGTGGTGGTGGTTACCGCCGCGATGACGCTCGGCCCCGCCGTTGTGACCGCGGCCAGCCGCTTCGGCCTGTTGGAGCCCAAAGCGGCGTCCCGTGAACGTTTTTGGCGGCGCATCGGCACCGCGGTGGTCCGCTGGCCCGGACCCATCCTGGTGGCGACGACCTTCGTCTGCCTGATCGGGCTGCTTGCGCTGCCCGGCTACCGAACCGACTACAACGACCGGCACTACCTGCCTGCCGACATTCCGGCCAGTGAGGGGTTCGCCGCCGCCGAGCGGCACTTCCCGGAGGCGCGGCTGAGCCCCGAACTCCTGATGCTGCAGAGCGACCACGACCTACGCAACTCCGCCGACTTCCTGGTGATCGATCGGGTGGCGAAGGCCATCTTCCACACGCCGGGCATCGGACGGGTGCAGACCATCACCAGGCCTCTGGGTACCCCGATCGAACACAGCTCGATCCCGTTCCTGCTCGGCATGCAGGGCACCACGCAGACGCTGAACCAGTCCTACATGCAGGACCGGATGAAGGACATGCTGAAGATGGGCGACGACATGAACGTCTCCATCAACCAGATGACGAAGATGTACGACCTGCTCGGGCAGCTCAACGCCGTCACGCACAGCATGGTCGGCAAGATGGACCTGACGCTCGCCGACATCCAGACGCTGCGTAACCACATCGCCGACTTCGACGACTTCTTCCGGCCGATCCGCAACTACTTCTACTGGGAACCGCACTGTTTCGACATCCCGGTGTGCTGGTCGATCCGGTCGGTGTTCGACACCCTCGACGGCATCGACACCATGACCGACGACTTCCAGGTCCTGGTACCGGATCTGCACAAGCTGGACCTGTTGACGGCCCAGATGCGCACGCTGATGCCGCCGATGATCGACACGATGCGCTCGATGCGGACCATGCAGCTGACCCTGCAGAGCACACAGTCCGGTCAGCAGGACCAGATCGCGGCCATGCAGGACAACCAGAGCGCGATGGGCAAGGCGTTCGACGAAGCCAAGAACGACGACTCGTTCTACCTGCCGCCGGAGGCGTTCGACAATCCGGACTTCAAGCGCGGCATGAAGATGTTCTTGTCACCGGACGGAAAAGCGGTGCGGTTCATCATCTCTCACGAGGGTGATCCGATGTCGCCGGAGGGTCTCAGCCATATCGACCCGATCAAGAATGCGGCGTTCGAGGCGATCAAGGGCACTCCGCTGGAGGGCTCGAAGATCTTCCTCGCCGGTACCGCGGCCAGCTTCAAGGACATGCAGGACAGCGCCGACTACGACTTGATGATCGCCGGATTGGCAGCGCTGTGCCTGATCTTCATCATCATGCTGATCATCACCCGAGCGGTGGTGGCTTCCGCGGTGATCGTCGGCACGGTGGCGTTGTCGCTGGGCACGTCATTCGGTTTGTCGGTGTTGATCTGGCAGGACCTCATCGGCCGTCCGCTGCACTGGATGGTGATGGTGATGGCGATCGTCATCCTGCTCGCGGTCGGTTCCGACTACAACCTGCTGCTGGTGGCGCGCCTCAAGGAGGAGATCCCCGCCGGGCTCAAGACGGGCATCATCCGCGCGATGGGCGGCAGCGGCTCGGTGGTCACCTCCGCCGGCCTGGTGTTCGCGGTCACGATGGCGGCCATGGCTTTCAGCGAGCTGACTGTCATCGCGCAGGTCGGAACGACCATCGGCATGGGTCTGCTGGTCGACACGCTGGTGATCCGGTCGTTCATGACGCCGTCGATCGCCGCCCTGTTGGGCAGGTGGTTCTGGTGGCCGCAGCGGGTGCGTCCACGTCCGGTGCCGAGCCCGTGGCCCACCCCGGCGACCAGAGCGGCGAACACCGAGCCGATCCCGGCCCAATCCCAGCAGTAGCCAACCGCTTTCGACGCGGTCCGAGTCAGTGCATGGCGTTGTGGGCGCCGTCTACACAGCCGCGCTGATAGCTGGCGGCATGCTGGGCGGCTTGGCCCGCGCAGTACGCCGCGATCGACTCCTCGTGGGCCTGGTAGCCGCCCGCGTCGACCCACCGCTGCCCGTCGGCGTAGCCGGCCCAGTAGGCGGTGTCCTTGCGGTCCGAGGTCAACATGAAGACCACGCCGAGGATGGCGAACAGCGCGATCACGAGTACGGCCTGAACCCAGCGGTTGCTGAGCCAAGGCCACAGACGGGCGGGTATCCACCGCGGCTTGGGCCGATCCACACCGAAGATTCTTGCACCCCTGGGGAAGTAGTCTCGCGGTTGTGCTGCATCTGCGGGTGATCGCGCCGGTCGACGTTCGTGACGACGTATTGGCTGTCCTGCAGCGACAGGTCGGGGTGACGCACCTGGTGGTGCATCGGGGGGCGGCGCTGGACCCGCCGGGCGACGAGATCTCCGCCGACATCGCCCGGGAATGCGCCAACGACGTCATCGACGACCTGAAGGCACTGGACTTGCACCACCACGGCGCCATCACCCTCGACCTGGTGGACACCGTGGTGTCCACCGCGGCCTACCGCGCCGAGAAGGAGGCCGACGGCGACCCGGGGGACGCGATCGTGTGGGAGGAGCTGTCGGCCCGCACCCGCGAGGAGTCCACGCTCAACATCACTTTCCTGGTGTTCTTGTGCCTGGCGTGCATGATCGCCGCGGTCGGCGTGGTGACCGACTCTCCCGTCACGGTGGTCGGCGCCATGGTCGTCGGCCCGGAGTTCGGCCCGCTGGCGGCCCTGGCAGTGGCGCTGGTGCGCCGCAGGCTGGACCTGGCCCGCCGTGCATCACTGGCGCTGCTGGTCGGGTTCCCGGTCGCCATGGCCGCCACCGCGGCGTTCGTGCTCGGCGGCGAGGCGCTGGGCTGGATCAAGCTGGGAAGCACCCGCCAACTCACCGACGTCGACTTCATCTTTCAGGTCGGCCCACTGTCGTTCGTCGTCGCGCTGCTGGCCGGTGCGGCAGGCATGCTGTCGCTGGTGTCGGCCAAGTCCGCGGCTCTGGTCGGGGTGTTCATCTCGGTGACCACCGTGCCCGCCGCGGGTTTCGCGGTCGTCGCCGCATCGGTCGGAGAATGGGACGTCGCCGTCGAATCGGCGGCGCAACTGGCGATCAACCTGGTGGGCATCACCCTGGCCGGCGTTCTGGTGCTGGCGATGCGCCGCCGCCACGAGACGCGCCGCCGCGGTACGGGCTGACCGTGGCGGGACCGTTGACCGACTAGTGTCTAGCGCCTGTGGGGTGGATGATCAACATCGCAAGTCTGAAAGACCATGTGTCGCGCCGCGGAATCGCGATGACGGTCTTTGCCGCCGTGGTCGCAGGTCTCGCGGTTGCAACTCTGCTCCACGTGCCGACCCCTCCCGACGCCAGCCCCGGCGCACCTGAGCCGAGTCGTACCAACGCCCCCTGGATCGAGCCGGCGAAGGCCCCGGGACCTGCCATCGACACACCGAGTTCTGGTGCGGCCGCGCCGCCGACGGTCCTGCCACCGCCGCCACCGCCGACGCCGGAACCCGTTCCGACGGTCACACCGCCGCCCGTTCCGAGCCCCACCTACACACCGACTCCGACGTACACCCCGACCCCGACTCAGACAGCGGCTCCGGCGCAGACGGCGACGGAGGCGACAACCAGCCCGACGGAGACATCCACCACTCCCAGCGAGCAGCCCGCCTTCCCCATCCGGCCCAGCCGGGCGCCCTCGACCCTGCTACCCAACGGCGGACGGCGTAGCTGAGAAGATCGGGCCCGTCACACCGCGCCATGCGTTTTCGAGGGTCTTGTGATGGGATTAGCGGCCTATGGGCATCAAAGTGGCGCTCGAGCACCGCACCACCTACACCTTCGACCGATTGGTGGAGGTGCACCCGCATGTCGTCCGGCTGCGGCCCGCGCCGCACTCGCGCACGCCCATTGAGGCCTACTCGCTGGAGGTCGAGCCCGCCGACCATTTCATCAACTGGCAGCAGGACGCCTTCGGCAACTTCCTGGCCCGGCTCGTGTTTCCCACCCGGACACGGGAACTCACCATCAAGGTCGGGCTGATCGCCGACCTCAAGGTCATCAACCCGTTCGACTTCTTCATCGAGGACTACGCGGAAACCTTCCCGTTCGTCTACCCCAAGGCGCTCAAAGACGACCTGGAGCCCTACCTGCGGCCGGTCGACGAAGGCGACGAGGGATCGGGGCCGGGGGACCTGGTGGGGTCGTGGGTGCGGGATTTCGTCGTCGCACCCGGGACCCGGACCATCGACTTCCTGGTGGCGCTGAACCGCGCGGTCAACGGCGACGTCGGATACAGCGTGCGGATGGAGGCCGGGGTGCAGACCCCGGATCACACCTTGCGCACCGGGATCGGATCCTGCCGCGACTCCGCGTGGCTTTTGGTGTCGATCCTTCGGGGCCTGGGTTTGGCCGCCCGGTTCGTGTCGGGCTATCTGGTGCAGCTGACCTCTGACGTCGAGGCGCTCGACGGTCCGTCCGGGCCGGCCGCTGATTTCACCGACCTGCATGCCTGGACCGAGGTGTACGTTCCCGGCGCAGGCTGGATCGGGCTGGACCCCACCTCCGGTCTGTTCGCCGGGGAGGGTCACATTCCGCTGGCCGCCACCCCGCATCCGTCGTCGGCGGCGCCGATCACCGGTACCACCGGGATCGCCGAGGCCACCCTGGATTTCGCGAACATCGTCACCCGCGTGCATGAGGATCCGCGTGTCACGCTGCCCTACACCGATGCCGCCTGGGCCGCGATCAACCAGCTCGGCGCCCGCATCGACGAGCGACTGGCCGATGCCGATGTGCGGCTGACCGTCGGCGGCGAGCCGACCTTCGTCTCCGTGGACAACCAGCTCGACGAGGAGTGGATCACCGCCGCCGACGGCCCGCACAAACGGGAGCGCGCCTCGGTGCTGGCCGCGCGACTGAAGGCGGTGTGGGCGCCGAGTGGTCTGGTGCAGCGCAGCCAGGGCAAGTGGTATCCGGGAGAACCGTTGCCGCGCTGGCAGATCGGAATTCACTGGCGCCGCGACGGCGAGCCCCTGTGGGCCGACGCCACGCTACTGGCCGACCCCTGGGGCGCCGAGAGCGGCGACGTCAATTCCGAAGCGGCACAACAGATCCTGTCAGCGATTGCCGACGGTCTCGGGCTGCCGGCCAGCCAGGTGCGCGGGGCGTTCGAGGACCCGCTGAGCCGGCTGGCGCACGCGGCGCGCCTGCCCGCCGGCGACCCCGTCGAAGCCGGCGACGATCTGGAGACCGACACCGCGGCCGCGCGGGCGGCGCTGCTGGCCCGCCTGGAAGAACCGGTCACCGAACCGGCCGCCTACGTGCTGCCGTTGCACCGCCGCGAGGACGATGCCGGCTGGGCCAGTGCCGACTGGCGGCTGCGCCGGGGCCGGGTGGTGCTGCTCGAGGGTGAATCGCCGGCCGGTCTGCGACTGCCGCTGGACTCGATCAGCTGGGAGCCGCCACGCCCGTCGGCGCCCGCCGACCCGATCGCCGGCGGCGCCCGCGCGTTGCCGGTCGATCCCGGAACCGCTGACGCCGCCGTGGAGGATTCGCCCACCGCGCCCACCACCGCGATGGTGGCCGAGGTTCGCGACGGTGTGCTGTACATCTTCATCCCGCCCACCGAGGAGCTGGAACACTTCGTCGACCTGATCGGCCGGGTGGAGGCGGCCGCCGCGAAGATCGCCTGCGCGGTGGTCATCGAGGGCTACGGGCCGCCGCCCGACGCGCGGCTGCAATCCATGTCCATCACGCCGGATCCCGGTGTCATCGAGGTCAACGTCACGCCCGCCGCAAGCTTCGCCGAGCAGCGCGACCAGTTGCGCACCCTCTACGACGAGGCCAGGCTGGCCCGGCTGTCGACCGAGTCGTTCGACGTCGACGGGACACACGGCGGCACCGGCGGCGGCAACCACATCACCTTGGGCGGCATCACCCCGGCCGACTCGCCGCTGCTGCGCAGACCCGACCTGCTGGTGTCGTTGTTGACCTATTGGCAGCGCCACCCGGCGCTGTCGTATCTGTTCGCCGGCCGGTTCATCGGAACCACGTCGCAGGCGCCCCGCGTCGACGAGGGCCGCTCCGAAGCCCTCTACGAACTCGAGATCGCCTTCGCTGAGATCGCCAGACTGACCGCGGAGGACGCCGCTCCGCCCGATGGTCGCTCCGCAAGCGTCCCTCCCGATCATGGTCGCTCCGCAAGCGTCCCTCCGTGGATCGCCGACCGCGCGCTGCGCCACCTGCTCACCGACATCACCGGCAACACCCACCGCGCCGAGTTCTGCATCGACAAGCTGTACAGCCCCGACAGTCCCCGCGGCCGGCTGGGCCTGCTGGAGCTGCGCGGCTTCGAGATGCCACCGCACTTCCAGATGGCGATGGTGCAGTCGCTGCTGGTGCGCGCGCTGGTCGCGAGGTTCTGGGACCAGCCGCTGCGGGCGCCGCTGATCCGGCACGGGCTCAACTTGCACGGGCGATACCTGTTGCCGCACTTCATCATTCACGATATCGCCGATGTCTGTGCCGACCTGCGCGCACACAACGTCAACTTCGACACCAGCTGGCTGGACCCGTTCACCGAGTTCCGCTTCCCACGGGTGGGCACCGCGGTGTTCGACCACGTCGAGATCGAGTTGCGCGGCGCCATCGAACCGTGGAACACCCTCGGCGAGGAATCCACCGGCACCGGCACCGCGCGCTACGTCGACTCGTCGGTGGAGCGCATCCAGGTCCGCACCATCGGCGCCGACCGGCAGCGTCACATCCTCACCTGTAACGGCTACCCGATCCCGATGCTGGCCACCGACAACCCCGACGTCCTGGTCGGCGGCGTCCGCTACCGGGCCTGGCAGCCGCCGAGCGCGCTGCACCCGACCATCACCGTCGACGGCCCGCTGCGGTTCGAACTGGTCGACACGGCCACCGGGACGTCCCGCGGGGGCTGCACCTATCACGTCTCCCACCCCGGTGGCCGGGCGTACGACACCCCGCCGGTCAACGCCGTGGAGGCCGAATCGCGCCGCGGACGGCGTTTCGAGGCCACCGGGTTCACCCCCGGCAAGGTCGATGTCGGCGACATCCGGGAGAAATTGGCCAGGCAATCCACGGACGTCGGTGCGCCGGGGATCCTCGACCTGCGACGGGCCCGCACAGTGCTGCAGAACTGATGGGGATCACCGACCCGAATATGCTCGGGGCGGGCCATGCGTGTGCAGGTGTCTGGAATCAGGAGGTGGGCCGTTGTCGCTGTCCGCTGCCGGTTCTGGATTGAGCCGCTCAAGTCATGACCCGGACCGTCTGCTCGCCGGGTACCGCGCCGCGCGCGCCCAGGACGCCCTGTTCGACGTGCACGGCGGCGGGGCGGGTGCCTTCGGCGACACCGGGTACGACGAGTTCGTCGACGCCACCGGGACCATCCGGCCGTCCTGGCAGGAACTCGGTGATCTCATCGGCGAGCGCGGCCGGGCCGGGCTGGAACGGCTGCGCGGCGTGGTGCGTGGGTTGGTCGACAACGACGGCATCACCTACATCGAGGTCGACGACTCGGGAGCCGCCCCGGGCGAGGGCATCTCGACGCCGGGCACCTGGCATCTCGACGCGATACCGCTGGTGGTGTCGGCCGCTGACTGGGAGACGCTGGAAGCCGGTGTGCTGCAACGGTCCCGGCTGCTCGACGCGGTCCTGACCGACCTGTACAGCGAGCGTCGGGCGATCACCACCGGGATCCTGCCGCCGCAGTTGCTGTTCGGGCATCCCGGGTACATTCGGGCCGCCCGCGGCATCGAGAACCCCGGGCGCCATCAACTGTTCATGCTCGGCTGCGACGTCAGCCGGGCCGCGGACGGCCGGTTCGTGGTCAACGCCGACTGGGCGCAGGCGCCGTCGGGGGCCGGGTACGCACTGGCCGATCGCCGGGTGGTCGCCCACGCCGTGCCCGACGTCTACGAGCGAATCGGTCCGCGCCCGGCCTCGCCGTTCGCCCAGGCGCTGCGGCTGGCGCTCATCGAGGCCGCGCCCGAGGCAGCCGAAGATCCGGTGGTGGTGGTGCTCAGTCCCGGCATCCACTCCGAGACCGCGTTCGACCAGGCCTACCTGGCGTCGGTGCTGGGCTTTCCGCTGGTGGAGAGCGCAGACCTGGTGGTGCGCGACGGAAAGCTGTTGATGCGGTCGCTGGGCACCCTGAAGCGGGTGGACGTGGTGCTGCGCCGGGTCGACGCCGACTACGCCGACCCGCTGGATCTGCGACCCGATTCCCGGCTCGGCGTGGTCGGCCTGGTCGAGGTGCAGCGGCGGGGTGCGGTGACGGTGGTGAACACCCTCGGCGCCGGGATTCTGGAAAGCCCTGGGCTGCAGCGCTTCCTGCCGCAACTGGCGGAGCGGTTGCTGGGGGAGAAGCCGCTGCTGGACACCCCGCAGCTGTACTGGGGCGGATTCGACCGGGAGCGCGCACATCTGGTGGCGCGGCTGAACACTCTGCTGATCAAGTCGACGGTCGGCGGCGAGACGATCGTGGGGCCTGCGCTGTCGACGGAGCAGCGCCACGAGCTGACCGCGCGCATCGAGGCTCACCCCTGGCAGTGGGTGGGCCAGGAGCTGCCGCAGTTCTCCTCCGCGCCCACCGACCGCTATCCGGGCGGGGTGTCGGCGGCCAGCGTCGGCATGCGTTTGTTCACGGTGTCTCAGCGTGGCGGTTATGCGCCGATGATCGGTGGTCTCGGTTACGTGCTGGCGCCCGGCAACTCCGCCTATGTGCTGAAAACCATTGCCGCCAAAGACGTCTGGATCCGGCCGCCGACGCGAGCCAAGGCCGATACGTTGACCGTGCCGCCGGTGGAGCTGCCCAGCGGCACCCGCTCGATCAGCTCGCCGCGCGTGTTGTCGGATCTGTTCTGGATGGGCCGCTACGGCGAGCGCGCCGAGAACCTGGCCCGGCTGCTGATCGTCACCCGCGAGCGGTACCACGAATATCGCTACCGCCAGGACATGGACGGCAGCGAATGTGTGCCGGTCCTGTTGCACGCCCTGGGCGTGGTCACCGGCACCGAGACCGACGCCGCGGGCACCTACGCCGAGGCGGTGTCCGCCGCTCAGCGCACCCTCTGGTCGTTGACCGTCGACCGGCAGCGCCCCGGGTCGCTGGCCCACTCCGTCGAACGGCTCGGGCTGGCCGCCCGCTCGGTGCGCGACCAGATGTCCAATGACACCTGGATGGTGCTCGGCGCCGTCGAGCGGGCGCTGGCCGAGCAGGCCGGCTCGCCGCGCGGGGTGCGGATCGACGACACCCAGCTCGCGCTCGCCCAACAACAGACGTTGGCCGGCATGCTGGCGCTGTCGGGGGTGGCCGCCGAGTCGATGGTGCGTGACGCCGGCTGGACCTTGATGGACATCGGCAAGCGCATCGAACGCGGGCTCGCGCTGTCGGCGCTACTGCGTGCCACGCTGACCACCGTGCGCAGCCCGGACGCCGAACAGACCATCACCGAATCCGCACTGGTGGTGTGTGAATCGTCGGTCATCTACCGTAGACGCAACCTGGGCCGGGTCAGCGTGGCCGCGGTCGCGGACCTGGTGTTGTTCGACCCGGAGAACCCCAGATCCCTTGTCTACCAACTGGAACGGCTACGCTCGAATCTGCGGTTGCTGCCGGGCTCGTCGGGCTCGTCGCGCCCCGAGCGACTGGTCGACGAGATCAGCACGCGGCTGCGCCGGCTGGACCCCGCCGAACTCGAGCATGTCGACGACGACGGCCGCCGAAGCGAGCTCGACGGGCTGCTGAGCGGAATGCACACCGCGCTACGCGATCTGTCCGACGTCATCACGCGCACTCAGTTGTCGCTGCCCGGTGGGATGCAGCCGCTGTGGGGACCCGATCAACTGCGGGTGATGCCATGACGGCGGGGGAGAGCGCAGCGCGCACGTACCGGATCACGCATCGCACCGCGTACGGCTATTCCGATGTGGTGACCAGTTCCTACGGCCGCGGTCATCTCACCCCGCGCGACACCACCGGACAGCGGTGTCTGGCCTACGAACTCGACATCGATCCGGTACCCGCCGACCGGTCCACCAGCCTGGACGTCTACGGCAACATCAGCTCCTACTTCCATGTCACCGAGCATCACCGGGCGCTGACGGTGACCAGTCGCTCCGTCGTCGAGGTCGACCCGCCCGCGGCCGAGCGTTATCAGGCCGGCTGGGCGCTGGCGCCGTGGGAAGCCGTCCGGCCGGTTGGCCACAACGGTGCGCTGGCATCCGAGTTCAGCCTGGACCTGCGCCCGCCGGAGATCACCGACGAAGTGCGGGAGTACGCCGCGCCGAGTTTCGAGCCCGGTCGTCCGCTGGTCGAGGTGCTGCGAGATCTCAACTCACGAATATTCTCTGACTTCACCTATAAGTCGGGATCCACGACGGTGTCGACCCAGGTGAGTCAGGTTTTGCTGGCGCGAGAAGGGGTATGCCAGGACTTCGCCCGGCTGGCCATCGCCTGCCTGCGCGCCAACGGATTGGCGGCGAGTTATGTGTCGGGCTACCTTGCCACCGACCCGCCGCCCGGAAAGGAACGGATGTACGGCGTGGACGCCACCCATGCCTGGGCCGCGGTGTGGACACCGCAAAATGATTGGCTCGGGCTCGATCCCACCAACGATCAGCTGGTCGATGAGCGCTACATCACCGTCGGCTGGGGGCGGGACTATGCCGACATCCCGCCGCTCCGCGGCATCATCTACACCGACTCCGAACGCAGCGTGATCGACGTCTCTGTGGACGTCGCACCCTGCCCACCGTTCCAGGGGGGTCTCGCGCATGCGTGACTTCATCTGCCCCAACTGCGGGCAGCATCTGGCGTTCGAGAACTCGGTCTGCCTGTCGTGCGGTAGCTCGGTCGGATTCTCCTTGGACGACATGGCGTTTCTGGTGATCGCCTCCGGTGAGGAGAGTGAGCACGGCGGCGCGGTCGACGCCGCCGACTTCCAGTTGTGCGCGAATCTTCACCTGGCCGAATGTAATTGGCTGGTCCGGGTGGAACCGGTCCGGCTGTTGTGTGCGTCCTGCCGGCTCACTCAGACCCGGCCCAACGACAACGACATCCCTGCGCTGGGCGCCTTCGCGCTGGCCGAACGGGCCAAGCGACGCCTGATCGCCGAACTGCACGAACTCAAGCTGCCGATCGTCGGCCGTGACGAGGACCCGGAGTACGGGCTGGCCTTCGACCTGTTGTCCAGCGCCAACGAGAAGGTGTTCACCGGCCACGACAACGGCCTGATCACACTGGATCTCGCCGAGGGCGACGATGTGCACCGCGAGCAGCTGCGCACCTCGATGGACGAGCCGTACCGCACGCTGCTGGGACATTTCCGGCATGAGGTCGGCCACTACTACTTCTATCGACTGGTCGGCACCTCACCGGCGTACCTGGAGCGCTTCAACGAACTGTTCGGCGACCCGGACGCCGACTACCAGGCCGCACTGGACCGGCACTACAGCGAAGGCGCGCCGCCTGGGTGGGAGAAGAACTACGTCTCCTCCTACGCCACCATGCATGCGGCCGAGGACTGGGCCGAGACGTTCGCGCACTACCTGCACATCCGCGACACCCTGGACACCGCCGCGGCGTTCGGTATCGCCCCGGCCAATGCCACCTATGAGCGACGAGTGTTGGGTCCCAGCGGATTCGACAACATCCTCGAGATGTGGCTGCCGTTGGCGTGGTCGCTGAACATGGTGAACCGGTCGATGGGTAAAGACGACCTGTATCCGTTCGTTCTCCCGGTCCCGGTGCTGGAGAAGATGCGGTTCATCCACACCGTCATCGACGAGGTGACGTCGTCGCCGACCAAGCTGGACGCGGCCATCAGCGGTCAGCAACAGCAGAACTGAGCGCCAGCAGGCCTTCCGCGGTCGCCGCGACGGTGTCGGCGGTCGAGCGTGGGTTCCAGCCCAGCTGCGTGACGGCCTTGGTGTTGTTCACCACCTTCGGTGAGCCGAGCAGACCGGCCAGTTCCCGCAGCCGGGGGACGACGCGCGCGGCGGTGCGAACCAGCCAATCCGGGACGTCCCGGCTGGGTACCCGGGCGGCGCCGGCTCCGAGGCGCGAGCGCAGCACGGCGGCGATCTCGGGCAGCGTCACCGGTTGGCCGGCTGCGGCGAGGTAGCGCTGACCTGCGGCCTGCGGACTGGTCATCGCGCGGACCAACAGGTCGGCGACATCGCGGACGTCGACCACCGCGAACGATGCGCGGGGCAGCAGCGGTGGTTGCCCGCGCAGCAAGGCGTCGACGATCTGGACCGAGGTCGACAGGTTCTCGTCCAGTGGCGGCCCGAACACCCCGACCGGGTTGACCACCGCGAGTTCAGGGCTGCCCGGGCGCTGCGCGAAGTCCCACGCCGCGCGCTCGGCGAGCGTCTTGGACTTCACGTACGGACTGACTGCGTCGTCGGGGTTGGTCCAATCGGTTTCGTCGTAGGGCGTCCCCGATGGTTTGGGGCTGTAGCCGATTGCCGCGAACGATGAGGTGATCACCACGCGGCGCACCCCTTCGGTGGCGGCGGCCCGCAAGACCCGTAGGGTGCCCTCGCGCGCCGGGACGATGACCTCGTCCTCGTCGGCCGGCTGGCGGGGCGGGAACGGTGACGCCACGTGCTGCACGAAGCGGCAGCCGCGCACCGCCTCGGCCCAGCCGTCGTCGGAATTCAGGTCGGCCACCACGATGTCCAGTTGTTCGACGTCGGCGCCGGCGCCGACCAGGGTCGCGCGGAGTTCCTTGTCGCGGTTGCTGTTTCGGACGGTTGCCCGAACCAGATAGCCGTCGGCGAGCAATCGCCGGATCAGGTGGCCCGCGATGAATCCGGAGCCGCCGGTGACCAGCACCCGAACGGGTTCAGGCATGAGCCTTCTCCTCGGATATCAGTTGCGCTCCCAGCGCGATGATCTCGGGCACAACCGCTTCTTCAGCCGCGATGTCGCCCCGTTCGCGTGCCGCCCACAGCCGCGCCTTGGCAGCCGCATACTTCTGGCGCACCTGCAGCCGGGCGATGTCCTCGGCCAGGCGGCTGGCGTGGTCGTCGAACAGTCGGCGCTGATCGGCGGCAGCCGCCGTGCCGCGGCGGATGTTGTCGACATAGGCGCGCATGTTCTGCACGCTCATGCCGGTGCTGCGCAGGCAGCTCAGGGATTCGATGGCGTCCACCAGTGCAGGCGGATAGCGGCGGTGACCGCTGCTGCCGTCGCGCGGCACCGGGTCGATCAGCCCGATCCGCTCGTAATAGCGCAGCGCGGACTCGGTCAGACCGCTCTGACGGGAGACCTCCTGGATGGTCAGGTCTCTGGTCAACGGTGTCGTTGGCATAGAGCCACTATGGCGAACTTGAAGCGCTTCAAGTCAAGTGTGCGACTCCTCACGTCCGCTAGGACTGCGGGCGCGTGCCGAGGACGTCGCGGAACACCGCCTGCCGCAAAGCCAGTTCGCGTGGATCGCTGGCCAGGTGGAAGCCCAGGCGGTTCATGACGTAGCCGAAGCCGACGCCGGTGTCGGGGTCGGCGAAACCGAACGATCCGCCGAAACCCGGTGTGCCGAAGGCCTTGTCGGAGGATCCGAACTGCACCATCGGTACCGGCTTACAGAAACCCAGCGAGTACAGGATCTTGACGTTCATCACTCGGTCGCGGATGCCACCGCTGGGCGTCGGCGCGGGCCCGGTGAGGTCGTCCAGAACTGAGCCGGTCAGTCCCAGGTCGGCGCCGCCGGCGGCAGCCGCGCCGTAGAGCCGGGCCACTGCACGGGCCGTCCCGATCCCGTTGCTCGACGGCATCTCCACCGCGCGCACCTCGTCGCGGTTGTAGTCGCCGTCCCACGGTTTGACGTCGCTGGGCACGCCGGTGGCTCGGGCGGCCAGTCCCACCGGATTCAGCGCTGCCAGCGCAAAACCGGCCGGCATCACATTGAGGTGCAGCAGCGATTCGGCCCGTTTCCACTGATGCAGATGCGCGACCCGGCTGCGGTCGACCTCGGTAGGCAGGCCGATGTGCAGATCCAGCCCCAACGGCGCGGCGATCTCGTCGGCCAGGAACCGGCCCACCGTGCGGCCCGCCGGGTCGGTCCGGCGAATCAATTCGGATTGGTACCAGCCCAACGTGATCGCGTGGTAGCCGTGCCGGGTGCCTGGTCGCCATGCCGGCGCCTGGCGGGCCAGGATCGGCGACAGCCGGTCCGGGTCGGCGATATCGGCCAGGTTCGGGGCCGGGGTGAGCGCACACAAGCCGGCCTGATGAGCCAGCAGCTGGCGCACGGTCACCTCGCCCTTGCCGGCCTGAGCGAATTCCGGCCAGTAGTCCGCGACCTTGGCGTCGTAGGACAGCAGCCCCTTCGAGACCGCGACAGCGACGGCCATCGCGGTGACACCCTTGGTCGTGGAGAACATGTTGACCATCGTGTCGGCCTGCCACGGTGCCTTGGCGGTTCCGTCGCGGTAGCCACCCCACAGGTCGACGACCTTGACGCCGTCGCGATACACCGCCACGGCGGCGCCGATCTCCTTGCCGGACGCCAGATTCGCGCGGAAGGCGTCGGCCACCTTGCCGTAACCCTCGTCGACGTCGCCGCCCATCATGTCCGGTGACACCGCAACTTTGAGCACCATCGGCGATCCCCTTTTGTTGCCGAGAGGATATGCCGACGCGCCGCGCGGCAGGGCCGCATTCGCGGCGACGGCCCCTACGATCGCCGGGTGGCTGATCGCTATGGCGCCGACGTACTGGCCAACAACCCGCACACGTCGAACCGAACCCGCTCGA
The DNA here is from genome assembly GCA_021732005.1 of Mycobacterium sp. Taxonomy (GTDB): domain Bacteria; phylum Actinomycetota; class Actinomycetes; order Mycobacteriales; family Mycobacteriaceae; genus Mycobacterium. The sequence continues at coordinate 59,090 of JAKFVT010000005.1, forward strand.
CCGAGCAGGCCGTCGAGCTCGGAATGGTCGTCGAGGACCCGCAGTCAGGGTTCGTCGGCGCGGTGGTAGGCGTCGAAGGATCGCGGGTCGAACTCGAGGACCGCAACGGCAAGCGGCGGGTGTTTCCGCTCGGGCCGGGCTTCTTGTTCGAGGGAAAGCCGGTGATCCTGACCGGACTGCGTCGGCAGGCACCGGCGGCCGCGCAACGCACGAAATCCGGCTCGGTGAAGGTGGCCGACACCCGCGCCAAGGTCGCCCTGGCCAGCCGCATCTACGTCGAGGGCCGGCACGACGCCGAACTCGTCGAGCAGGTGTGGGGTGAGGACCTGCGGGTCGAGGGCGTGGTCGTCGAATATCTCGGCGGCGTCGACGATCTCGCCGGCATCGTGGCCGACTTCCGGCCAGGTCCGGGCCGCCGGCTCGGTGTCCTGGTCGATCACCTGGTGACCGGTTCCAAGGAGGCTCGCATCGCCGACGCCGTCCGGCGTGGTCCCGGCGGGGAGCACACGCTGGTGGTAGGCCATCCCTATGTGGACATCTGGCAAGCGGTCAAGCCTGAGCGCGTCGGGTTGAGGGCGTGGCCGTTGATCCCGCGCGACGTCGAATGGAAGTACGGGATCTGCGCCGCGCTGCGGTGGCCGCACAACGACCAGGCCGACATCGCCCGGGCGTGGCAGCGGATCCGGTCGTCGGTGCGAGATTGGACCGATCTGGAGCCCGAGCTGATCGGCCGGGTCGAGGAACTCATCGACTTCGTGACACAACCGGCCTGATTTCGTTGAACATGTGACGAATGTCGCAGGTCCGATCGGTTCACGCTCGGTGTACAGTCGTTCACTGTACGAAATTTACCGCCGACTGCAGTCTGGTCGTCGTCACTTGGTGCGGCCGACGCGGTACGACTTGATCCGGAGCCTGCACAGCCATGACTTTCTCTCTTGAACTGCCAGAAGAAGTCGTCCATGTCCGCGACTGGGTGCACCAGTTCGCCGCTGAGGTGGTACGACCCGCGGCCGCCGAGTGGGATGAGCGCGAAGAAACCCCCTGGCCGCTGATCCAGGAGGCCGCCAAGGTCGGCCTCTACACCCCTGAGCTTTTTGCCGAGATGTCCGTCGAACCCTCGGGCCTCGGGATGATCACCGTGTTCGAGGAACTGTTCTGGGGCGACGCCGGCATCGCGCTGTCGATCCTGGGCACCGGGCTGGCCGCCGCGTCGCTGGCCGCCAACGGCACCCCCGAGCAGTTGGGCCACTGGTTGCCCGAGATGTTCGGTACCCCCGGCGATCCGCACCTGGCGGCGTTCTGTTCCTCGGAGCCCGGCGCCGGTTCCGATGTCGGCGCCGTGCGCACCCGCGCCCGCTACGAGCAGGCCACCGACGAGTGGGTGCTGGACGGCACCAAGACCTGGGCCACCAACGGCGGTATCGCCAATGTCCACATCGTGGTGGCGTCCGTGCATCCCGAACTCGGGACCCGCGGTCAGGCGACGTTCATCATTCCGCCGAACACCCCCGGCTTCTCGCAGGGGCAGAAGTTCAAGAAGCACGGTATCCGCGCCTCGCACACCGCCGAGGTGGTGCTCGAGAACGTCCGTCTGCCAGGCAATCTGATTCTGGGTGGGATGGAGAAGTTCGAGCAGCGGATCGCCCGTGCCCGGGAAGGCAAGCGCACTTCCGGGCAGGCGGCGATGGCGACGTTCGAGCGCACCCGGCCTGCGGTCGGCGCGATGGCGCTGGGCGTGGCCCGGGCCGCCTACGAGTACGCGCTCGAATACGCCTGCCAGCGTGAGCAATTCGGACGCCCGATCGGTGACTTCCAGGGCACCGGCTTCAAGCTGGCGGACATGAAGAGCCGTATCGACGCCTCGCGGCTGTTGATCTGGCGGGCCGGCTGGATGATGCGCAACAACAAGCCGTTCGCATCGGCGGAGGGGTCTATGGCCAAGCTGTTCGCCAGCGAAACCGCGGTGTACGTCACCGACGAAGCGATCCAGATCCTCGGCGGCAACGGCTACACCCGCGACTACCCGGTCGAGCGGATGCACCGCGACGCCAAGATCTTCACGATCTTCGAGGGCACGAGCGAGATTCAGCGTCTGGTGATCGCGCGGGCGCTGACGGGTCTGCCGCTGCGTTAGGCCGGAGTCAGGGGATCTTCGGTTTGATCTCCTCGATCACCCATTGGGCGTAGTCCAGATACTCGTCGACGCCGCGCACCGTCGGCAGGGGGACGGCGCTCACCGTTACGCCTTGTTCGCCAAGCCAACTCAATCGGTCCACGATTTCCTCTGCGCTCATCCCTGGCCGGCCATGCTGGTCGTCACGGATGGTGTGTCCCTCGCCGACCCGGGCCGTCGACATGCCGTGCACGACATCGAAAGGGCGCCCGTCGTAGGCGGGCTGAGACTTGATGAAGTCAACTCGCTCGGCGAGCTTGTCGGGTGGTGTCAGAAACGACCACCAGCCCGACGCGTACTTGGCCGCTCTGCGGAGGGCGGCGTCGGCGTCGCCGCCGATCCATATCGGAAGGTGTGGCTTCTGTATCGGCTTCGGCTCGAACGCGACGTTGTCGAACTGCACGTATTTCCCGCCGAATCGTGGCGATTCGCTGGTCCAGAGTTCCACGATCGCCGCCAGGTATTCGTCGGCGATGCGGCCGCGCTCATGAAACGGAACGCCGAGCAGGTCAAACTCTGGCTTGAGCCAACCGACTCCGAAGGTCACCATCATTCGGCCGTTGCTCATCCAGTCGGCCGTCGCGAGTGCCTTCGCCAACACCACCGGGTGCTGAAGGGGTAGCACGGTGATGCAGGAGTTCACGCGTATGCGCTCCGTGGCACCGGCGATATAGGCCTGGGCCACCGTGGAGTGCAGGTAGTGCGGGCCTGACAGCTCGACGTGGTCATTGGGAATGATGAAATGCTCTGGCACAGCGACCATGTCGTAGCCCCACTGGTCTGCGCACCTGACCATGCGAGTTTGGTCGGCACCGGTGACCGCGGCTTCCCATGGTTGCGACATCGCTTTGAGTCGCAACATGTGCGGGAGATTGAAGACGAGTTTCACAGGCCCCCTGCCGTCGTCGCTCCAGGGCGACCGTGATCGGATTCCGAAAACTCTACGATAATAGAGAAAAAAAGGGAATCGTCGGCGGCGATACGGATCTTCGCCGGAATCGCTAGACTTCTCGATCGACATGCGACGTAAACCCAATCCCGAACAACGCCGCCGCGAGCTGTGCGATGCGGCGATCCGGCTGCTTGCTCAAGACGGAGTGAAGGGCCTGAGCCATCTGAAGGTCGATCGCACCGCGGGACTGCCTGATGGCACGACGTCGTTCTACTTCCGAACCCGGTCGGCTCTGGTGAACGCCGCGGCGGCCCGCGTCGCCGAACTCGACCTCAAGGATCTGAGCGCCGCCACCGCGGATTCGGGACGGTCTGCTGGGTCCTCCCCGGCATCGGGGCTCTCGAATCTGGTGATCCGTTCCGCCTCTGGAGCCCGTCTGTTGCGAACCAAGGCGCGCAATGAGCTTGCGCTGCAAGCTTCTCGAGACGCTGACCTCGACGAGGCGTTGAGCCGCTACAACGAGAGATTCTTGGCGCTGATCCGCGACGTGGTCGTTCGGTTGCAGCCCAAGGGTGAACCTGATGGCGCACTCGTCGACGAGCAGGCCTACGCCGTCATGACGTTCATCAGCGGCGTCATGCTGGCGTTCAACAGGGGCGATCATCGGATCAGGACCGCTGCTGAGCTCGAGGTGCTGATCTGCGGCATCGTCGACGGCGTCGGCACTGCGGCGCGCGCCGCGAACAGCCCGGCCGTCGCGAAAGCGCGCCGGCAATGAATTCCACTGAATAATCCTCCGCCTCTACTCTATGTTAGTAGAGTGAGCGGCATCGAGTCGCGCGGTGGAACAAATTGGCCGCCAGTAATTTCGATGTCCAAAGCGGTACAGAGAGGTGGAATATGACTGCTGTGCAGCCCGAGAGTGGCGTGTTGGCGGGTGAACCCCGGATGTTGATCGGCGGCGAACTGGTGGATGCGACCGCTGGAGCGGTGTTCGACGTCATCCATCCGGCCAGCGAGCAGGTGGTCGGTCAGGCGGCCGACGGCTCCGTCGTCGATATGGAGCGCGCGGTCGGCGCAGCCCGCGCGGCCTTCGACACCACCGAATGGTCGCGTGACCTCGACTTCCGTTACCACTGCCTGATGCAGTTGCATGCGGCCCTCGAACGCAATACCGAACGGCTGCGACGCATCCTGGTCACCGAGGTCGGCTGCCCGATCACCGTGACCGGCTCGCAGATTGAGAGTCCGATCGACGAGGTCAAGCACTGGGCCCAGCACGGCCGCGACTTCGAGTATCTGCCCGACACCGGCCTGCACGACACCGCGTTGGGACCTGCGCGGCGCTGGCTGCACTACGAGCCGGTCGGCGTGGTCGGGGCGATCACGCCGTGGAACGTGCCGCTGTACCTCAACATCGCCGAAACCATGCCGGCCTTGATCGCCGGGAACACCGTGGTCCTCAAACCCGCTCAGTTGACTCCCTGGTCGGGCAGCGAGCTCGGACGAATCATCGCCGAAGAAACCGATATCCCAGCGGGAGTGTTCAACGTCGTCACGTCCAACGCCAACGAGGTCGGCGCGGCGCTATCGGCAGATCCGCGGGTGGACATGATCACCTTCACCGGATCCACTGCGACGGGACGTGCGATCCTGGCCGCAGGTGCGCCGACTGTGAAGAAAACATTGTTGGAGCTCGGCGGCAAGTCGGCCCATATCGTTCTCGACGATGCCGACTTCGGCTCGGCGTTGCCGTTGGCGGCCATGATGGCGTGCGTGATGTCCGGCCAGAGCTGCATATTGCCGTCGCGGATCCTTCTGCCGCGCAGCAGATATGACGAAGGTCTGGCTATCCTCAAGGCCGCCATGGAGAACTTCCCGATCGGTGATCCCTGGGTGCCCGGGATCATGCAGGGGCCACAGATCAGCGAGGCTCAGCGACACAAGGTTTTGGGCCTGATCCGGTCGGGGCAGGACTCCGGTGCCCGGCTGATCACCGGCGGAGGCATTCCGGCGGAGCTTCCAACGGGGTACTACGTACAGCCGACCCTGCTGGCTGACGTTGACCCCGATTCGCCTGTGGCGCAGGAGGAGATCTTCGGCCCGGTGCTGACCGTGACCCCCTACGACAATGACGACGAAGCCATTGACATCGCCAACAATTCGATCTACGGATTGTCGGGGGAGGTATCCAGTGCCGACATCGAGCGGGCGCTGAACGTAGCGATGCGAATTCGCACCGGAAACGTCAGCATCAACGGGAAAAGCCATTTCGGGATCAGCAGCCCGTTCGGCGGCACCAAGCAGTCCGGGCTCGGATACCGCAACGGAGATCAGGGATTCCTGGAGTATCTGCACATCAAGACCATCGGTTTCCCCGAGTGACGCTCAGTACCAGGCGTTACGTGCCAAGATCCGGCGCCCAGGCCACACCGTTGATGTGGCTACCGCCGTCGGCGAACAGCGTGTTCCCGGTGAGGTAGCGCGAGCCCTCGCTGGCCAGAAACACTGCGACCGGGGCGATGTCGTCGTACGGGTCGCCCATCCGGCCCATCGGGTTCGCGGCGTCGGCGATCGCCGCGATCTCGGGATGCTGGGCGGCCACCGCCAGGAATGCCTGGCTCTTGGCCGCCGGGCAGATGGCGTTGACCGTCACGCCGGTCGGCGCCCATTCCCTTGCGGCGGTGCGGGTGAGCGTGCGCAGTGCCTCTTTGGCGGCGTTGTACTCCAGTGAGCCGACGTGGGCGTTGACGCCGTTGAGGCTGCACATGTTGATCACCCGGCCCCAGCCGCGGTCTTTCATGTGGCCGAACGCTTTTCGCATCGCCCAGAACGGACCGTAGTAGCCGACGGCGAGACCGTGGGCCAGCTCGTCGTCGGTCTTGTTCTCCACCCGGCCGATACCGCCGCCGCCCCAGGCGTTGTTCACCAGGACATCGATCGACCCGTATTCGGACACTGCCACGGCGACGGCGTTCTCCACCTGGTCGCGTTGGGACACGTCAGTGGCGACGAACAGTCCGCCGATCTCGTCGGCCACTGAAGTGCCTGCCGTGGGATCGAATTCGGCCACGACAACGCGGGCTCCTTCGTCGGCGAATCTCCGCGCGATGCCCGCACCGATTCCCGCACCGGCGCCGGTGACCAGCGCGACCCTGCCCTCCAGCGCGCCGCTCACCGGGCGAGTCCTTCCGCAATCAGGTCAAAAGCCTGACCGCTGCCGTCGAGCTGGCGGGCGGTGCGACTGACGATCTCCCATCCGTGGTCGGCGCGCTGCAGGCGGATGAGGTGCACGCCGGCCCGGGCGACGGCGAAGCCGCGGGACTCGCGCCGCACCAGCAGCATGGACTGGCAGATCGCGACGGCCTGGTCGCCGTCGACGGTGACCGCGGGCGGGCCGAAGAAGTGGCAGCAGCCGCGGGCGATCAAGCCCCGGTGCTCCTCCGAGCGCACCATGGCGGCGACGTCGTCGCGGCTGGACATCTGCCAGTCACCGGTGTCGTAGCCGCCGTCGATGGCCCACAGCGCGGCGACCGCGTCGGGGTCACCGGAGTCGACGAGCGGTCCGTAGGAGGCGATGAGACGGGCGATATCACGTTCGTCTTCCAGGGTTTTCACGCGTTGCGCGAGGCTCTCCAAGGTATCGCTCACGGGCTTCCTCTCTACTGTTCGTCGGCCAGATCCCGGAGCGCGGCGAGCTGGTCGCAATAGTGCTCGGGGGAGTCGGCACTCACCGAACAGGTGATCGCGGTGGCGCCGACGTCACGTAACGCGATGAGCCGCTTGACCGTTCGGTCGGCATCGGCGATGGCGTCGACGGCGCGGCCGGTCGACAGCACCACCTCGAAGCCCACCGGCACGTCCTCGTTGGCCAGCATCGCTTCGATCTCGTTGGGGCTCAGGCCGAACGGTATCCACCCGTCGGCCAGGCGGACTGCGCGGCGCAGCGATCGCAGGGTGCGCCCGCCGACCAGGATCGGCACCCGCTCCTGCACGGCGCAGGGCTCGACGGCGAACCCGTCGAACTCGTAGTGGCTGCCCCGGTAGGACGGCCGGGTGGTCGACAGCGACGCGCGTAGTGCGCGGATGGCGTCGTCGGCGCGTTCGCCGCGGTCGTCGAAGGGTGCGCCGAGGAGCGCGAATTCCTCGGCCAGTGACCCGACGCCCACTCCGAGCACCAGCCGGCCGCCGCTGAGCCGGTCCAGCGTGCCGAACCGCTTGGCGATCTCCAGCGGGTGGTGATAGCCCAGCACCACCACCGACGTCGTCAGCGAGATCCGGGTGGTGTGGGCGGCCAGGAAGCCGAAGGTCGAGAGCGGATCCCAGTAGGTCAGGCCGCGCTGCGCGCCGTCGCCGACCGGGACGGCGATGTGCTCGGCGCAGGTGAGGTGGTCGAAGCCCAGCTCGTCAGCGGTGCGGGCGATACGGGCCAGGTCGTCGACGCCTGCGGTGGTCTCCCACGCGGAGGACACCCCGGGCAGCTGCATCACCATCGGCGTCGACAGTCCGATCCGCACAGTGCTGTTCTAACCGGCGCCACACCGGTCGAATGCTTGCGTCCCGGTGATCGAGACCGCTACGGTGCGGTAGAACGAATTCTCCCCAACCGGACAGGAGTGCTGATGACCGCGGCTCTCACCGATACCGCGCCGGCCTCGATGCTCGACCGGTTCACGGCCATCATCGACGCGTTCGACGACACGTCAGCAGGTCTCACGCTGGATCAGATCGCCGCACGGGCGCATCTGCCGCGTTCGACCACGCATCGGATCCTCGACCAGCTGGTGCGGCTGCAGTGGCTGACGCATTCGGGTCGCGGGTACCGGCTCGGCGCGCGGACTTCGGCGTGGGGCGCCGGCGACAGTGCCGATGTCCGGTTGCGTTCGGTGGCGGCGCCGGTGCTGCACGAGCTTCAGGTGCGCACCGGTGCGGTGGTGCATCTTGGCCTGCTCGACCGCGGCGAGGTCGTACATCTGGACAAGCTGGGCGGGCCGTCGGCGCGGCAAGTGCCGACGTCGGTCGGCGTGCGGATCCCGGCCCACCGGGTGGCGCTGGGCGTCGCCGCGCTGGCCGGGTTGTCGCCGGAGGACGTGGTCGCCGAGCTGAGTTATGTCCAGGGCTGGGAGCCCGACGCGACGTGGTGGGGCGAACTGCACAAGGTCCGCCGCCGGGTCGTCGTGCGCCACGGCGACTACGCCGGCCCGATGGTGTCGGTGGCAGCGACGGTCGGTTCACGTGCCGCGATCGGGCTGGTCACGTCGGACCGGGTGCTCGCGCAGCGATGTCAGCCACTGGTCGCCGCGTCAGCGGCACGGATCGCCCGCACCTTGGCCGGCGCGACCAACTAGGCAGCCGGATCACCGGTGTCTTCCGGCGGCGGGTCGCCGTCGTTCCCCAGCAGCCGCTCGGGGTGGTGATAGTCGTTGGTGCCGCCGTGCAGCATGGGCAGTTCGGGTGGTGGGATCCACTCGGTGTCGCCATTGGCGAGTTTTCGAGTTTTCCAGCCCTGGTCGAGGAGCCGGTGATCGGGTCGGCAAGCAAGGGTGAGCTTGTCGATGTTCGTCAGGCCGCCGTCGGCCCATTCGTCGACGTGGTGCACCTCGGTGAGATAGCCCGGTGCGTCGCATCCGGGGCGTGTGCACCCGCGTTCCTTGCCGTGCAGCATCATTCGCTGGTCTGCTGTGGCGATTCGTTTGGTGCGTCCGAGCCACAACGGCTGTCCGCCGACTCCGTCGAAGAGCGCGAGATAGTGATACGCGTGGGCGCCGAGCCGGATGACTTCCGAGATCGGCAGCAGCGTGCCCGCGGCGGTGACCCCATGCCCGGTCTTGGCCTGAATGTCCTGCAGGGTCGCCGACACGATCACCGTGACCGGTAACCCGTTGTGCTGGCCGAACTTCGGATCACCCAGCGACACTCGTAGCAGGGCCTTGAGCGCATCGTGCTGACGTTGGCCATAACTGCGGGCATCCCGCTCTGCGACGTCGTCGGTTGGGGCGGTGGTGGGGCTCTCGTCGGCCGGATTGCACATACCCGGTGCGGCGAACTTCGCCATCCAGGCATCGACTAGCGACCGTAGCTCGGGATCGGCGATCAGCCGGCCCACACTCATGCCGTCGACCTGCTGGCCCCCGCACCAGACGAAGCCGCGTTTGCGGGCGCGGTCTTCGTCGGAGAACGTCCCGTCAGGATTGAGATGCAAGGCCAACCGGTGGGCGACTTTCTCGAGCTGATCGGGCCGCAACACCGCCGCCTTGCCGGCCAACGACTTCTCGGCCCTCTCGACCTCGACGGGGGGCACGTGCTCGGGCAGGTCGCGGAAGAACTTCTGGATCACCCGCAAGTGTTCGCCATCCAACTCCCCGGAATGCCACGCCTTCGAGGTTTCCGGCAACACCGGCGGCAACGGTTCGCCGGTCAGTGCTCGGCGGGGTGCGAGTTGTTCGGCATCGCGGATGCGGCGTTTGGCCTCCCTCGGGCTGATCCGCAGCACGTCGGCCAGGGTGATCGGCACCGGCGGGCAGCCTTCGACCTGTTCTAGCCGAGAGATCAATGCGTGAGAGGCCGCGACCTGCTGGCGCCGTGCGGTCTCCCACTCCTCGAGCACCACAAAACGCTCAGCGGGGGAAAGCCCATCGAGATCGATGGCAGCCAAGGACTCGAGGTACCGATTCCTCGCCTCCCGCATGACCTCGACCGCACTCACGCTTCGAACACTAGTGCGAACCACCGACAAAAAGTGATCCCGAAGCCAGTCTGGAGATCAACGCCGATCTGGGGACAACTACGTGAGCCCCATCAACTTCTGCATCATCCGGTGCGCCCCGACCACCACCTTCGTGCGGTCCGGATCATTGCGTCGCGCAACGTCTTCCGCGTTGCCGCCCGCGACGAACACCGGGCCGTTCGGCAACTGCTCCAACCCCTCGCGGGCAACGTCGGCCGGGTCGGCCACCCGCATGCCGGGCACGTCGAAGTTCAGGCCGACCCGCTCCATCGCCGGCGTGCGGGTGACACCGAGTACCAGCTCCAGCACGTCGACGCCGAAGTCGCGCAACTCCAGCCACAGCCCCTCGGCGAAGATGCGGCCGTAGGCCTTCACCCCGCCGTACACCGTGTGGCGCACCGAGCCCAGATATCCCGACATCGACCCCACCAGCAGGATGCCGCCCCGGCGCCGCTCCCGCATCAGCCGGCCGTAGTGCTGCGTCAGCGCCATCATCGTGGTGATGTTCAGGTCGATGACCCGTTGAAAGTCCGCCAGATCGGCGTCCAGAAACTCAGCACTGCAGGTGTTCGCGCCCGCGTTGTAGATGAACAACCCGACCTCGAGCCCGTCCGTCGCCGCGGTCACCTCGGTGAGCGCGGCGGGGGAGACGAGATCGGTTGCCACAGTGCGTACTTCGACGCCGAGATCACGGCATTTGGCGGCCGTCACCTCGAGGGGCTCCGGTTTGCGCGCCACCAGAACGAGATTCACGCCCGACTCGGCCAACAAGCGGGCGAATTCGGCGCCAACGCCTTCAGAACCGCCGGCGATCACCGCCCATGGACCGTATTTCGCATAGGACACCTACCGATCGTGGCCTGCCATGCCCCAACCCGTGACGAGGGTCTCGCTGATCGGTACCAGTGCGCGGGCGCGCAGGTCATGCCCGATACTGAGTGACGTGCCGCGGATCGGAGAGCCCCGGGCGCCGGCCCGCCCGGCGACCGATGACCAGGAGAATCGGCGCGGCGCCATCCTCGCCGCCGCTGCCCGGCTTGGCGCGACCAAAGAGATCGACCGCATCGGGGCTCAGGAGATCGCCGCCGACGCCGGTGTGGCGCTGCGAACCCTGTACCGCTATTACCCCTCCAAGCACCACGTGTTCGCGGCGGTGCTCTTCGCCCAGGTGTCCAAGTTCCGCCCGCCGCCACCGAGCGGCGACCCGGCCGGAGACATCGCCGCCCTGATGGTGGCTGCCTGTCGAAATCTATTGCGTCACAAGCATCTTGCGCATGCGATGATCACCTCGACGCAGATCGTCCGCGCGCAGGAGGACGCTCCCGACGATCCCACGCTGCGTGAGCTCATCCTGGACATCGCGGGCGTCGAGAACCCCACTGCCGAACAGCTGCGCCGCTCCCGGCTGGTGCAGCAGGCCGCCTTCGGGATCCTCACCTGGACGGTCGGCGGTGCGCTGCGCCCCGAGGACGCGCTGGCCGACGTCGACGTGGCCTGCCGACTACTCGTCGGCGATGTTTTCTGACGCCTTCCGGCTCGCCAGCACCGAACCCGTCAGGATCAGCACCAGCCCGGCGATGTGGAACCAGGTCAGCGGTTCACTCAGCAGCAGGACCCCGGCGATCAGCGCCACCGCCGGATTGACGTAGGTGAACAGCAGCGCGCGGGTGGCTCCCACCTCCTTGATCAGCGCGAAGAACACCACGAACGCCAGCGCCGTGCAGATAGCCGCCAGTGCCGCGATGGCCGCGTACGCGTGCGGTGTCAACGCGTGCCGGGGCCACGTCAGGACCGCCGGGGTCAGATATACCAGTGCGGCCAGACCCAGGCACGCCGACGTCAGAGCGGGGCCCGGCACGTCGGCCAGGTACCGCGCGGCGATCAGCGGCGCGATCGCGTAGCACGTCGCGGTCAGCAGCACCTCGATCACCGGCCACGCGCCACCGGCCGACAGTCCGGGCCCGGCCAGCACCGCCACGCCCGCCAGTCCAACCCCAAGCCCGAACAGCCGGGCGGGCCCGAGCCGCTCACCGCCGGTCAGCCGGTCCAGAATCGCCGCGATGATGGGGGCGGCCGCGATCAACAGCCCGGTCAGCGAGCTCGTCAGATGCCGCTCGGCGTCCGACAACAGCAGCCAGGCCGCGATCATCTCGAACAACGCGAACGCGGCCACCGCTTTCCAGTGCCGCCGCAGCAGCGTGCGGGCCTCTCGCGAGACTGCCATCGGCAGCAGCAGCACGGCGCCGACGACGCACCGGGTGAACACCAGCACCGGCACCGACACCTCGTCGACGGCCACTTTGATCAACAGATACGGGATGCCCCAGATGACGCTCATCGCGGCGAACAGGGCCCAGCCGCGCGCAGTCACGACGACCACATTACGAACGTGGTAAGTCTGGGGGCGTGTCCGACAGCCTGTTCGACGTGCCCGGCGACGCCGACGCCCGGGTCAGCTCGGCGGCGCCGACGTCGGCCCCGTTGGCCGTCCGGATGCGCCCGGCCAGCCTGGACGAGGTCGTCGGGCAGGAGAACCTGCTGCGGCAGGGGTCACCGCTGCGCCGCCTGGTCGAAGGCTCCGGCGCCGCATCGGTGATCCTGTACGGGCCGCCCGGCACCGGCAAGACCACGCTCGCGTCGCTGGTGTCCCAGGCCACCGGGCGGCGTTTCGAGGCGCTCTCCGCACTGAGCGCCGGGGTCAAGGAAGTGCGCGCCGTCATCGACAACGCGCGGCGCGCCGCGGCCTACGGCGAGCAGACCGTGCTGTTCATCGACGAGGTGCACAGGTTCTCCAAGACACAGCAGGACGCCCTGCTCGCGGCGGTGGAGAACCGGATCGTCCTGCTGGTGGCCGCGACCACCGAGAACCCGTCGTTCTCGGTGGTCGCGCCGCTGCTGTCGCGCTCCCTGATCCTGCAACTGCAGCCGCTGACCGCGGACAACGTGCGCACCGTGGTGCTGCGCGCCATCGAAGACCCGCGGGGGCTGAACGGCGCGGTCACCGTGGACGACGACGCCGTCGACCTGGTGGTGCAGCTGTCGGCCGGGGATGCCCGACGGGCGCTGACCGCCCTGGAAGTCGCCGCCGAATCCGGTGAGCACGTCACCGTCGAGGTGATCGAACAATCCCTGGACAAAGCGGCCGTGCGCTACGACCGCGACGGCGACCAGCACTACGACGTCATCAGCGCGTTCATCAAATCGATCCGCGGCTCGGACGTCGACGCCGCGCTGCACTATCTGGCGCGGATGCTGGTGGCGGGGGAGGACCCCCGCTTCCTGGCGCGCCGGCTGATGATCCTGGCCAGCGAGGACATCGGGATGGCCGACCCGACGGCACTGCTGACCGCGGTCGCCGCCGCACAGACTGTCCAGCTGATCGGCATGCCCGAGGCGCAGCTGACGCTCGCCCACGCGACCGTGCACCTGGCTACCGCGCCGAAATCCAATGCCGTGACCACCGCGCTCGGTGCCGCGATGAACGACATCCGCAGCGGCAAGGCCGGTCTGGTGCCTGCGCATCTGCGCGACGGGCACTACGCCGGGGCGGCCAAGCTCGGCAATGCGGTCGGTTACCGGTATCCGCACGACGACCCCGATGGTGTTGTGCCGCAACAGTATCCACCCGACGAAGTTGTGGGTGTCGACTACTACAAGCCGACTAACCACGGCGTCGAGCGTGAGATCGCCAGTCGGTTGGACAAACTGCGCGCGATCATCCGGCGTAGGCGCTGAAGTCGTTGCGGCTCAGCGTGTTGCCCAAGCCGCCGCGACCAGGGTCCGACCCTGGGTGGTCGTGGCCGCCCAATCGGTGAGAGGTACGTCACACACGCCGGCATCCCGCACCTAATCGGTTGCAGTTGCTATTTCGTCGTGGGCGACCTAGGCGTTACAGGTCTCGCCGAAATGTGAGAAGAATTCGCTTAGTCGCCCAAAGTGATTGCTGTACAGCAATTTTCATTCCGGTCGATTTGTTTGGAGCCCGGCGGATGGGGCTATCTGTTCGTCGGGCGGGGATGGCCGATTGGCCCCTTCGGGGGACAGTGGTCACAGACGAACCAGAAGATCTGGGGAGGAATCACCATGGAAATCAAGAAGATCGCGGCGGGCGCCGCAACGGCTGGTGTGCTCGGACTGGGGGGTCTGGGTCTCGGCATGGGTTTTGCACACGCTGACCCGCATGCCCCCGGTCCGCAGCCCATTCCGGGGCACTCGGAGAACAACGACAACCGCGGTCCCGGCCAGTGGCCGACGACGGTAACCGGCCCTGGCGTCAACGCCGGTACGCCGGGCAACCCGCTGCCTCCGGGACACGGCTTCCTGCCGCCCCCGGGGCACAACGGACCGATGCCCATGGACAACGTCTACTACCCGGACGTCCCGTCGTGGGTGCTGAACCCGGTGCCGATTGATCAGCTGCCTGTGGGCATCCCGCCCGCGCCGGAACTGCCGGACTGGGTCAGCGACCTGCCCAACCCGGCCGACGCCAAGCTGGTCTTCAACACCGACCTCAACGCATGGGGTATCTGGAACGGCGATTCCAGCACCTTCATCCGCCTCTAGCTGGGCGACGTGGCGGCCGTCTCATCTCCGGGTGCGGCGGCCGTCACCCGTTCCTGGATGCCGCGCAGCATCCCGCGTTCCATCAGGAAATGCACGATGTCGAATGCTGATTGTCCGACCGGGGCGCCGCTGCCGCGGACCAGCAGCCGGGTCGCCCCGGACTGCGGCCGCAGGCAGAACGCCCACGATCCGAACGCCTTCTCGCCGCGCTGCACCCGGTCGTAGTCCGCCGCCGACATCAGCACGAGGTGCGAGTTGGGCACGATCTCCGCGACCAGCTGTCTGGCCCGCTGGCCATACCGTTGAGCCAGCCAGACCGTGTCACCGACCTGGAGCTGCTGCCATTCCGGATGTACGACGTCGGCGTTGTGAATCCGGGTCCCGACCAGACGCTCGAGAACGTCGTAGCTGTAGAAACCGCCGCGGTTCTCGCCGATCTGCACCAGCCACGGCCAGACGTCCTCGACGGGCGCGTTGATGGTGATCGCCCGGGTGGTGCGTGTGCTTCCCGGTTCGACCAAGCCGTCGCCGGGCAGCTCTGCGGCGACCTCCGCATCGGTCGCGCCCCACGCATACATCTTGGGTCGCAGCACCCAGCGGTAGACCGCGGCGATTCCGGCGGCCGCCATCCACGCGGCGAGCACCGGTCTCTGCTTGCTCATAGCCGACAACGTTGCCCCGGCCGACGGGCCCGGGGCAGGGCCTTAAGTCCCGGAGTTGTCCTCTGGGGCCCGGGGTTTCCTCTGGGTCCCGGGGTTTCCTCTGGGTCTAGGCCAGCTCCGGGACCCTCAGCCGGGCGATCGCCAGCTCGAATTCACCGACGTCGAGCTGGTCGGCGCCCAGATCGCGCAGCAGTGCGGTCCTTAGCGACCGTGCCGCGTCGCGGCTGCGCTCCATCGCGTCCTGGCTGTCATACGTGGTCGACACCACGGCACGGCCGGTGGAACGGTCGCACATCATGCTCGTGCTGCAGAATCCGTCGAGCTGCTCGATCTCCGGGAGCACCGTCGTCTTGTAGAACTCGACGGCCTGGTCGAACTGGTCGGGCCTGGCCTGCAGCCAGGTGGCTCGCACACAGGCACCCGCGCCGGAGCGGTGGTCGCGATGCACGGCGGCGATCTCCCATTCGTCCACCGTTGCGGTGGCCCCGAGCGCCTGGGCCGCTCGATCGCGGAACAGCCGGACCTCGTCGGCGCTGGAGTGCATGGCCGCGTCGTCCTCCCAGGCGGTGGTGACGATGCAGCGGCCCGACTCGCGGTCGGCCAGAAGTGACATGCCGACGCATCCGGCCATGCCCTGCAGAGCCGGCATCACCTCGTCGCGGAAGACCGCGATTCCGGCGTCGATGGATTCCGGGCGCGCGGCAAACGTGGTAGAGCGTGCGTGCACGGTCCACCCCCTTCGACTCGGGGCGGCGCCCCGGTGGCGCCACCGGCACTGTTCACCTTCCTCCCCTCGATATGAGCTGGCAACGGTTTCGGCCAGGTCGCCTAGGCTGGAAACCGTGGACACCGACGTGCTCGACATCGACAGCTCGCGGCGCCGGATCGTCGACCTGACCGACGAGGTGCGGTCGTTCTGCCGCGGCCGCGGTGACGGACTGTGCAATGTGTTCGTGCCGCACGCCACCGCCGGCGTCGCCGTCATCGAGACCGGGGCCGGCTCCGATCACGATCTACTCGACACCCTGGATCGCCTGCTGCCGCGTGACGACCGCTACCGCCACTCGCACGGTTCGCCGGGGCATGGCGCCGATCATGTGCTGCCGGCCATCGTCGCGCCGTCGATGACCGTTCCGGTGGCCGACGGCACGCCGCTGCTGGGCACCTGGCAGAGCATCGTGCTGGTCGACCTCAACCGGGACAATCCGCGACGATCGGTCCGGCTGAGCTTCGTCGGCGGCTGACCCGAAGGCGCCCGGTAATGTGGTGCGGTCGAAGCGTCCGTCGAGCCGCACCCCGAACGCAAGGAAACCCAGTGCAGACACACGAGATCAGGAAGCGATTCCTGGATCACTTCGTGCAAGCGGGCCACACCGAGGTACCGAGTGCCTCGGTGATCCTCGACGACCCGAACCTGTTGTTCGTCAACGCGGGCATGGTGCAGTTCGTGCCGTTCTTCCTCGGGCAGCGCACTCCGCCGTATCCGACGGCAACCAGCATCCAGAAGTGCATCCGCACGCCCGACATCGATGAGGTGGGCATCACCACCCGTCACAACACCTTCTTCCAGATGGCGGGCAACTTCTCGTTCGGCGACTACTTCAAACGCCGCGCGATCGAGTTGGCGTGGACCTTGCTGACCAAGCCGGTCGAGCAGGGCGGTTACGGGTTCGACCCGGAGCGGCTGTGGGCGACGGTCTTCTACGACGACGACGAGGCCGAGCAGCTCTGGCA
The DNA here is from genome assembly GCA_021732005.1 of Mycobacterium sp. GTDB lineage: Bacteria > Actinomycetota > Actinomycetes > Mycobacteriales > Mycobacteriaceae > Mycobacterium. The sequence continues at coordinate 75,844 of JAKFVT010000005.1, forward strand.
GGAGGTCGCCGGACTGCCGCCGGAACGTATCCAACGCCGCGGCATGGCCGACAACTACTGGTCGATGGGCATCCCCGGCCCGTGCGGTCCGTGCTCGGAGATCTACTACGACCGCGGCCCGGAGTACGGGGTCGAGGGTGGCCCGGAAGCCGACGAGAACCGCTATATCGAGATCTGGAATCTCGTGTTCATGCAGAACGAGCGCGGCGAGGGAACGTCCAAGGACGACTTCGAGATCCTGGGCCCACTGCCGCGCAAGAACATCGACACCGGCATGGGTGTCGAGCGCATCGCCTGCCTGCTGCAGAACGTGGACAACGTCTACGAGACGGACCTGCTGCGCCCGGTCATCGACCAGGTGGCCCAGGTCGCGCCCCGCGGCTATGGCCAGGGCAGCCATGACGACGACGTCCGCTACCGGGTGATCGCCGACCACAGCCGCACATCGGCGATCATCATCGCCGACGGGGTCACCCCCGGCAACGAGGGCCGCGGGTACGTGCTGCGCCGACTGCTGCGGCGCATCATCCGCGCCGCCAAACTGTTGGGCGTCGAGCAGCCGATCATGGCCGAGCTGATGCTCACCGTGCGCGACGCGATGGGTCCGTCCTATCCGGAACTGGTCAGCGACTTCGACCGGATCCAGCGCATCGCGGTGGCCGAGGAAACCGCGTTCAACCGGACGCTGGCGTCGGGGTCGAAGCTGTTCGAAGAGGCCGCCGCCGCAACGAAATCGGCAGGCAAGACCGTGCTGGGCGGCTCGGAGGCGTTCACCCTGCACGACACCTATGGCTTCCCGATCGAGCTCACGTTGGAGATGGCCGCCGAGGCGGACCTGAGTGTCGACGAGCTCGGCTTCCGTGAGCTGATGGCAGAGCAGCGCCGTCGTGCCAAGGCCGACGCCGCGGCCCGCAAGCACGCCCACGCCGACCTGTCGGCATTCCGCGAGCTGGTCGACGCCGGGCCGACGGAGTTCACCGGATTCGACGAATTAAGTTCTGAGGCACGGATTCTCGGAATCTTCGTCGACGGTAAGCGGGTGCCGGTGGTGGCGCACGGCGGACGTGAACACGCTCCCGAGCGCATCGAGATCGTGCTGGACCGCACCCCGCTCTACGCCGAGTCAGGTGGCCAGATCGCCGATGCCGGCTCGATTTCCGGCACCGGTGGCAGCGCGTCGGCCAAAGCCGCCGTCACCGATGTGCAGAAGATTGCCAAAACCCTGTGGGTGCACCGGGTCAACGTCGAGTCCGGCGAATTCGTCGAGGGCGACACCGTCACCGCGGCCGTCGACCCGGAGTGGCGCCGCGGTGCCACTCAGGGCCACTCCGGCACGCACATGGTGCACGCTGCATTGCGACAGGTGTTGGGTCCCAACGCCGTTCAGGCCGGTTCGCTGAACCGGCCGGGTTATCTGCGGTTCGACTTCAACTATCAGGGCGCGTTGAGCGACGAGCAGCGCGCTCAGGTCGAGGAAGTCACCAACGAGGCCGTGCAGGCCGACTTCGAGGTGCACACCTTCAACGAGAAGCTGGAGAAAGCCAAGGCGATGGGCGCCATGGCGATGTTCGGTGAGTCCTACCCCGACGAGGTCCGGGTGGTCGAGATCGGCGGGCCGTTCTCGCTGGAACTCTGCGGCGGCACCCACGTGCACAACTCGGCGCAGATCGGTCCGGTCACGATCCTGGGTGAGTCCTCGGTCGGTTCGGGTGTGCGCCGCGTCGAGGCCTACGTCGGCTTGGACTCGTTCCGCCACCTGGCCAAGGAACGCGCGCTGATGGCCGGTCTGGCGTCGTCGCTGAAGGTGCCGTCCGATGAGGTGCCGGCCCGGGTGGCCACCCTCGTCGAGAAGCTCAAGGCCGCCGAGAAGGAACTCGACCGGGTTCGGCTGGCCACCGCACGCGCTGCCGCGGCGAACGCCGCCGCAGGTGCCGAGCAGGTGGGTAAGGTCCGTCTCGTGGCGCAGCGGATGTCGGCGGGGATGAACGCCGGTGATCTGCGCTCCCTGGTCGGTGACATCCGCGGCAAGATGGGCTCCGAGCCGGCGGTGGTCGTCCTCATCAGTGAAGTTGACGAGGGCACCGTTCCGTTCGTGGTGGCCACCAATCCGGCCGCACAGGACGCCGGGCTGCGCGCCAACGAACTCATCAAGCAGATTTCTTCGGCTGTCGACGGGCGGGGCGGTGGCAAGGCTGATCTGGCGCAGGGATCCGGCAAAAACCCGGCCGGAATCGATGCGGCACTGGGGGCGGTTCGCGCAGAGATCGCGCGGAGCTAGCGTCAGTGCTCTCCGCACAGAACCGTGTGCCTGACCGGCCCGGCGCAGACGATCCCGGGCGAGGGCGGCGGCTCGGCGTCGACGTGGGCACGGTGCGCATCGGGGTGGCGGTCAGCGATCCCGACGGCATCCTCGCCACTCCGGTGGAAACGGTGCGCCGCGAGCGGACCGGCAAGCATCTGCGCCGGCTGAGCGCATTGGTTGCCGAACACGACATCGTCGAGGTGGTGGTCGGACTGCCGCGCACGCTGGCAGACCGGGCCGGGACCTCGGCGCAGGACGCGGTCGAGGTGGCCGACGCGCTGACCGAGCGGATCGCGCCGGTGCCGGTCCGGCTGGCCGACGAACGATTGACGACGGTGGTCGCCCAGAGGTCGCTGCGAGAGGCCGGCGTGCGGGCCAAGGCTCAACGTGGCGTCATCGACCAGGCGGCCGCGGTGGGGATCCTGCAGGGCTGGCTCGACCAGCGCCGGAACGCCTCTGAGGGGCAGAGCGAAGCGACCCGGGAAACGACGAGCGCCGGGAGCGACGATGTCTGACGGTTATGACGACCGGTCCGGTCCGGTGGCGGTCGGTCGTCCCCGGCGCAAGCTGAGCCGCCTCGAGCGCGTCCGCGCCAAGCGAAACCGTAACCGGCGCAGGATGATCGGCGCTGGGGCGGCCGCCCTGCTGGTGCTGGTCGTGGTGGCGGCGGTGTACCTGGGGGGCAAGCTCTTCAGCGGGGACAGTGGCTACGCCGGCGAGGGTAAGGACGACGTCGTCATCCAGGTGCACGACGGTGACTCCACCACCCAGATCGGTCAGACGCTGCGCGACAAGAACGTCATCTCCAACATCAAAGGATTCGTCGACGCGGCCAAGAACAACGCGTCGATCGCCGCGATTCAGCCGGGCTTCTACACGGTGCGGACCGAGATGTCTGCGTCGGCGGCGGTGGATCGGCTGGCCGACCCGAAGAACCGGGTGGGCAAGCTGGTGATCCCCGAGGGACGGCAGCTCGACGACATCGCGGAGGTCGGCACGGGCAAGGTCACCGACGGCATCTTCACCCTGATCTCGAAGTCCACCTGTATCCCGGCGAACGGTCAGCAGAAGTGCGTCGCCGCCGAGGACCTGCGCCGTGCGGCGGAGCAGGCGCCGCCGGCGGAGTTGAACGTGCCGGACTGGGCGACGCAGCCGGTGACGGCGCTGGGCATGAACCACCGCCGACTGGAGGGGCTGATCGCCCCGGGCACGTGGAATGTCGATCCGTCGGCGTCCCCGCAGGAGATCCTGGCCAAGCTGGTCGGACAGAGCGCCGACCACTACGTCGCAGTCGGGCTGCTGGACACCGCCGCGGCGATGCGTCTGTCGCCGTATCAGATCCTGATCGTCGGCTCGCTGGTGCAGCGTGAGGCCAAGCCCCATGATTTCGCCAAGGTCGCCCGGGTGATCTACAACCGGCTGGGTGTGCCGCAGAAGCTGGAATTCGATTCGACGGTGAACTATCCGCTGGACCGCCAGGAAGTCGCCACCACCGACGGCGACCGGGGGCAGGTCACGCCCTGGAACACCTACGCGATGGAAGGCCTGCCGGCCACTCCGATCTGCTCGCCAGGCCAGGACGCGCTGGCGGCCGCCGAACGCCCCGAGCCCGGGGACTGGCTCTACTTCGTGACGGTGGACACCGAGGGCACCACGCTGTTCACCCGTGATTACCAGCAGCACCTGGCCAATATCGATCTGGCACGACGCAACGGCGTGCTCGACTCCGCTCGGTGATGAGCCCGCGTAAGGCGGCGGTTCTCGGTTCGCCGGTCGCGCATTCCAAGTCGCCTCTGTTGCACCTGGCCGCCTACCGTGCGCTCGGCCTGACCGACTGGACCTACGAGCGCATCGAATGCACGGCCGCCGAATTGCCTGGCCTGGTCCGGGGTTTCGGTCCGGAATGGGTCGGGCTGTCGGTGACGATGCCGGGTAAGTTCGCCGCGCTTGCGGTCGCCGACGAGCGCACCGAACGCGCGGATCTGGTCGGCTCGGCCAACACCCTGGTGCACACCGGTCGCGGGTGGCGCGCCGACAACACGGACATCGACGGGGTCGCCGGTGCCCTGGGGCACGTCCGGCATCTGCGGCGGGCCATCGTGCTGGGCTCGGGCGGCACCGCGCCCGCGGCGGTGGTGGCGCTGGCCGACCTCGGCGTCACCGAGGTCACCGTCGTCGCCCGCAATCGTGACAAGGCGGCCCGGCTGCTGGATCTGGGCCGGGCGGTCGAGGTCACCGCGGAGTTCTGCGACCTGACCGACGCCGGGCTTCCGGCAGTGGTGGCCACCGCCGATGTTCTGGTGAGCACCATCCCCGCCGACGCCGCGGCCGCCTATGCCGGGGTGTTCGCCGGCGTGCCGGTATTGCTGGACGCGATCTACGATCCGTGGCCCACTCCGCTGGCCGCGGCCGTGCAGGACAGCGGTGGCGACGTGATCAGCGGTGTGCAGATGCTGCTGAATCAGGCGTTCAGTCAGGTCGAACAATTCACAGGCCGGCCGGCGCCGCGAGAGCAGATGGCGGCCGCACTGGGCTAACGTCCGCCCATGCGCGCTGTGGTGCTCGGGATCGTGCTGCTGTGGGTAATGGCGTTGACGGTGTGCGACGTCCGCCACCGGCGGCTCCCCAACTCGCTGACGCTGCCCGGAGCGGTCGTGGTGCTCTTCGGCGCTTTGGTGTGTGGTCGCGGATTGCCCGCGCTGGCAGGCGCATTGGCGTTGGCCGCGCTCTATCTTGTTGTGCACCTGATGGTTCCGAATGGACTGGGTGCCGGTGATGTGAAGCTGGCGCTGGGTGTCGGGGGATTGACGGGCGCATTCGGATTCGACGTATGGCTGCTGGCGGCGCTGGGCGCCCCGGTGCTGACGGCGGTGCTGGCGGTCGCGGTGGCCGTGCGAGACCGAACGGCGAGCGTGCCGCACGGTCCGTCGATGTGTCTGGCGAGCCTGGCCGCCGCGGCGCTGGTGATGTTCTGATCAGTCGGCGATGGACCTCGAGTGTGAGCCTCGTGTACCGAAAATAGCGAATTTCTGTGCATAACAACCACAGTCGTGGGGGACTAGCCCGCGTCGCTGCCCGACGACGCGGCGTCGGTGAGCAGCTGGCGCAGCCGGTCCAGCGGGTCGCCACCACCCAGTTGGTGTGGCGCCGACGGTGCGGCTCCGGGACTGGGCAGCCGGTCAGGTGCGATATCGGACAACCCCTGGCCCGACGGCCCCAGCGCCGGTGGCGGTGTGTCGGAGTCGGAGGGCGCCGCACCGA
>JAKFVT010000038.1 GCA_021732005.1 Mycobacterium sp.
TCCCGGGGCATTCACCCCGCCGGCGGATCGGGTGGCAACGGGGGGCGGGCCACCAGCGCCGGCGGGGTGAATGCCCCGGGAACGGCCACCGGCGGTGCCGGCGGCAACGGTGCGGCCGGTGCCCCCGGACAAGCGGGCGGCCCCGGCGGTGCGGGCGGACATGCCGCGTCGACGGCCGGCGTCGGCCATGGTGGCAAGGGCGGCAACGGTGGCGCCGGCGGCATCGGCGCCCCGGGTGGGGCCGGCGGTCCTGGCGGCACCGGAACCGGAACACCGGGCAGCGGCGACGGAGCCGCGGGCAGCCACGGCTAGGGGCGCTGCTGCCGCAGCCGGTGCCCGCCGTACACCGCGGCGCCGAGCGCCAGCACCGCAACTCCCGCCAGCACGGCCTGCAGTGGCAAGGCGACCGCGACCACCGCGCAGCCGACCACGCCCAGGGCGGGTACCAACCGGGCGCCCAGTGTCCACGCCGATGCGTTGGCGATCGCGTAGTACACCAGCACTGTGAACGACGAGAAGCCAATCACTCCGCGCAGATCTGCCACCGCGGCCACCACGGCAACCACCGCGCCGACGGCCACCTCGGCGCGGTGGGGGACGCCGAAACGCGGATGCACGGCGGCCAGCCCGCCCGGCAGGTGATGATCGCGGGCCATGGCCAGCGTGGTCCGTGACACCCCGAGAATCAGCGACAGCAGCGAGCCCAGCGCTGCTACCGCCGCGCCGACCCGGACGACCGGTTCGAATCCACCGGCACCCGCGGCCCGCACCGCTTCGGCCAAAGGTGCTGCCGCCGTTGCCAATCGATCCGTACCCAACACCGCGATCACGGTCACCGCCACGACGGCGTACACCAGCAGGGCAAGACCCAGCGCCAGTGGGATGGCCCGTGGGATCGTGCGGGCAGGATCGCGGACCTCCTCGCCGAGCGTGGCGATCCGGGCATAGCCGGCGAACGCGAAGAACAGCAGACCCGCCGCCTGCAGTACACCGAGCACCGTCCCGTGGCCGAGCCGCAACTGGTCGACGTCCCCGCGTCCCGAGGCCGCCACGAGCACCACGACCGCGGCCAGCACCGCCAACACGATCGCGACGATGACGCGGGTCAACAGCGCCGACTTCTGAACGCCGCGATAGTTCACCGCCGTCAGCGCTACGACCGCGGCTACGGCCACGGCATGGGCGTAGGCGGGCCATACGTAGAAGCCGACGGTCAGTGCCATCGCCGCACACGAGGCGGTCTTGCCGACCACGAAGCTCCACCCGGCCAGATATCCCCAGAATTCGCCGAGCCGTTCGCGGCCGTAGACGTAGGTGCCGCCGGATTGCGGGTAGCGGGCCGCCAGCCGGGCCGAGGAGGTGGCGTTGCAGTATGCGACGACGGCCGCGACCGCCAGCCCGACCAGCAACCAGGATCCCGCGGCCGCGGCCGCGGGAGCCAGCGCGACGAAGATCCCGGCACCGACCATGGAACCGAGCCCGATGATCACCGCGTCGGTGGTACCGAGGCGTCGCTGCAGCGCGCTCACCGGCGGGATATTAGGCGCTGAAGATGAATGCGGACCGACGTGGGAGCAGTTGCCCGCGCCCACGCCGATCCGGCACGGTCCCCCGACCTTTCGTGCTCAATCAATGTAAGCGAAAAATCTGACGGGGCCGTAAATCTTGTCAGAACTGTGATCTTGAATGTCAGCGGTTGCGGACGATGTTGGCGCCCAGATAGGCGCCGTAGGCCAGTAACCCGGCCACGGCGAGCTTGCGCGTCTTCGGTGCGATCAGGGCCAGCCCGATCGCGGTCTCGATGCCGCCGTCGATGTAGGTGTGCTGCAACGTGTTGTCCGGAAACGCCGATTTGGTGGCGGATTCGAACAGCTCCGGGCGCACGAAGTGCGACAACCCGGTGGCGGCCACAACCAGCCCGGTCGCTTTGATCAACGGCTCTGCAGACATCGACGTCCTCTCGCAGGTCAACTGATGCGGTAGTCGGAGACCGGGTACGTCGATGCTTCGCGTAGTGCCTCGTGCGTAGTCATCGGCCGCAACAGCGTCGCCTCACCACTGGGATTGAAATAGTACGACCGCGCCGAGGCGCAGTTGCCGAGGGTGAACAAAGAGGTGCCGAGCAGCTCGGTCATCTCGTCCAGATAGCGGGCGTTGGCTTCTTCGGTGATCTCGAACGTGGTTGCCCCGCGCTGCTTCAGTTCGCCGAAGAGCCGGTCCATGTGCCGCATCTGATATTCCATCGAGTTGAAGAAGTTCAAGCCGAGGAACGCATACGGACTGGCCAGGCTCAGGAAGTTGGGGAAGTACGGAACCGACACGCCTTGATAGGCCTGGAATCGGGTCTCGCGCCACCACTTACCGAGGTTGCGGCCGTCGCGACCGATCACCTCGATGGCCGGAAAGTTCGCTTCCCATAGATCGAAACCTGTTGCCAGCACCAGGGTGTCGATGACGGACTTGGTGCCGTCGTTGGCGACGATCCCGTCGGCTTCGATGTGGTCGATCCCGCTGGCCTGCAGGTGCACATTCGGGCGGGTGAACGCCCGATAGAACTTGTTCGAGAACGTCGGCCGTTTGCAGCCGAAGTCGTAGTCCGGCGTGAGCTTGCGCCGCAGTTCCTTGTCCCGGATGACGGCGAAGCGCCACAGCTGGGAGAGGTAGGCCGCGATGCGATTCCCAAGCGGGAAGCGGTTGTAGTGCAGGACGCCCCAGTCGACCAGCACCTCGTAGGCGAAGTCGGTGACCGCGCGGATGGCGCGCTGGGCCAGCGGCACGCGAGCGAACAGCTGCTTGGCCCTGGCGGAGAACGTGATGTCGACCTTGGGCACCACATAGATCGCCGTGCGTTGATACACGGTGAGATCGGCAGCGTCGCGGGCTAATTCGGGGATGAGCTGGACCGCGGTGGCCCCGGTGCCGATGATGCCGATCTTGCGATTGGTCGCGTCATAGCTGTCGTCCCACGCGGCGGTGTGGACGATCTTGCCCTCGAAGGTGTCGATGCCTGGAATTTCGGGTGTGCGGGGTTGCGACAGGAAGCCCGTCGCGGTGATCAGGTACCGCGCCGCCAGGGTGTCACCGTCAGCGATCGTGACCCGCCACAGCTTGTCTTCCTCGTCCCAGCGAGCGCTCTCGACTGTCGTGTTGAACCGGATGTGGCGGCGCACGTCGTACTTGTCCGCGACGTTGTCGGCGTACTGCTTGATCTCGGCCCCGGTGGAAAACAGCCGGTCCCAGTTCGGGTTGGGCTCGAAGAAATACGAATACGTGGTGGTGGGGACGTCAACGGTCAGCCCCGGGTAGTGGTTGACATACCAGGTGCCGCCCAGATCGTCCTCGCGGTCCAGAATGGCGAAGTTGTCGAATCCGAGGCGCTTGAGCTGGATCGCCGCACCGATTCCTCCGAAACCGGCGCCGACGATGATCGCGTCGTATTGCGTTGCCATGCGGACAGAATACCGTATCTTACTCGCCAGTAAGATAAGCCGTTGGACCCCAATCCCGGGGACTGATGTCGCCTTGGCTGACGCCGCCAGTGCACGGTCGAGCTGCTCGCGGATCCCGTGAGCCGATCGGCGTCAGGGCAACGCCGACAGCGCGGCATCGACGGCGAGGGCCGGGACGTCGAGCTTTTTGGAGCCGAGGTCGTGGCGGGCGCCGGTGACTTCGACGATCGCCACCGGTGCGGGAATGAGCGTGGCCGCCTCGCGCAGTTCGTCGATGGTGCCGAACGGATCGGCGGTGCCGTGGGTGAACACCGTCGGCACCGTGATGCCGCCGAAGTGCTCGGTGCGCAACCGGTCCGGCTTGCCGGGCGGATGCAGCGGGTAGGAGAACGGGCTCAGCACGTCGACGAGGCCGGGATTCTCGGCGACGACCATCGAGGTTTGCCGGCCCCCGTAGGAATGGCCGCCGGCCAGCAGCGGGCCCGTGGCCAGCGATCGGGCCACTGTGAGCGCATCGACGATCCCGTCCCGGTCGCCGCCCGCCGATCCCGACGGCGGACCTTTGGGGCGGCGCCGCCGGTAGGGCAGGTTGTAGCGCACCGCGACCCAGCCGCGGGCCGCCCACTCGTCGCATATCCGGATCAGCAGGGGCGACTCCCGGCTGCCCCCTGCCCCGTGGGTCAGCACCACCACGCCGGCCGGGGTGCCCTCCGGTTTGTGTGCGACGCCGGCGATCTCGTCGAGGTCGGTCATGACTGCAGTCGCCACAGCGCCGACACCGGACCGTGACCGCCGCCAAGCGGATACGCCGCGCGTAGGCACTCAGTGACCCACGCCTTGCCGAACGCCACCGCGTCGGGCATCGAATACCCGTGAGCCAGGGCGCACGCGGTGGCCGCCCCCAACGTGTCGCCCGCGCCGTGGTCGTGGCCGGTGTCCACCCTCGGGGCGTCGAACTCGTGGAAGTCGGTGCCGTCGTACAGCAGATCGGGACTGTGCGTCGATCCTCGCAGATGGCCGCCCTTGACCAGTGCCCATTGCGGTCCCAGTGCGTGCAGCGCCTTGGCGGCATCGCGCTGGGTCTGCCCGTCGACGACGTCGATACCGACCAGCAGCCGGACCTCGTCGAGATTGGGGGTGACCAGACTGGCCAGCGGGAAGAGCTGGCTGCGCAGGGTCTCCAGCGCCGACGGGTGCAGCAGCGGGTCGCCGTGCATCGACGCGCAGACCGGGTCGACGACGAACGGTGTGGTGCCCGCCAGGCCGAGGTCGCGCCAGGTGCCGGCCACCGTTTCGATGATCTGTGAGGAGGCCAGCATGCCGGTCTTGGCGGCCTGTACGCCGATGTCGGTGACCACCGCCGAGATCTGACCGGCGATCACGTCGGTCGGAATCTCGTGAAAACCCTTGACGCCCAGTGAGTTCTGCACGGTCACCGCCGTGACAGCGACCAGCGAGTGCACCCCGAGCAGTGCGAAGGTGCGCATGTCGGCCTGGATACCCGCGCCGCCACCTGAGTCGGAGCCGGCGATGGTCATGACCCGCAGTGGCGTCTGGCCCGGCGGGGTCAGGGGGAGCAAATTCACGTCACTGAGTTTTCCAGAGGGATGTACACCCGGTTGCCGTGTGCGGCGAACTCCTCGGATTTGGTGGCCATCGCGTCGCGAATGTCCTGCGTGATGCGCATCGAGCAGAACTTCGGCCCGCACATCGAGCAGAAGTGTGCGGTCTTTGCAGGCTCGGCGGGCAGGGTCTCGTCGTGGAACTCGCGGGCGGTGTCGGGGTCGAGCGACAGTGCGAACTGGTCGTGCCAGCGGAAGTCGAACCGGGCCCGCGACAGCGCGTCATCGCGTTCCTGCGCGCGAGGGTGGCCTTTGGCCAGATCGGCGGCATGGGCGGCGATCTTGTAGGCGATCACGCCGTCCTTGACGTCCTTGCGGTTGGGCAGGCCGAGGTGCTCCTTCGGCGTGACGTAACACAGCATCGCGGTGCCGGCCTGGGCGATGATCGCGGCCCCGATCGCCGACGTGATGTGGTCATAACCCGGCGCGATGTCGGTGGCCAGCGGCCCCAGCGTGTAGAACGGAGCCTCCTCGCACAGCTCCTCTTCGAGGCGCACGTTCTCGACGATCTTGTGCATCGGCACATGGCCGGGGCCCTCGATCATCACCTGCACCCCAGCGGCTTTCGCGATCTTCGTCAGCTCGCCAAGCGTGGCCAGTTCGGCGAATTGAGCCGCATCGTTGGCGTCGGCGATCGAACCCGGACGCAGGCCGTCACCCAGTGAGAACGTGACGTCATAGCGCGCGAGGATCGTGCACAGCTCTTCGAAGTTTGTGTACAGGAACGACTCTCGATGATGAGCCAGGCACCAGGCGGCCATGATCGCGCCGCCGCGACTGACGATCCCGGTGACGCGCTGAACGGTCAGCGGGATGTGGCGCAACAGCACGCCGGCGTGCACGGTCATGTAGTCCACGCCCTGCTCACACTGCTCGATCACGGTGTCGCGGTAGATGTCCCACGTCATCCGGGTCGGGTCACCGTTGACCTTCTCCAGCGCCTGGTACATCGGCACGGTGCCGACGGGAACGGGGGAGTTGCGCAGAATCCACTCCCGGGTGGTGTGGATGTCGGCACCGGTGGACAGGTCCATGATGGTGTCGGCGCCCCACCGGGTGGCCCACACCATCTTGTCGACCTCCTCGGCGATCGACGAGGTGACTGCCGAATTGCCGATATTGGCATTGACTTTCACGGCGAACGCCTTGCCGATGATCATCGGCTCGCTCTCCGGGTGGCGGTGGTTGGCGGGGATCACCGCACGGCCACGCGCAACCTCGTCGCGCACGAGTTCGGCGTCGACGCCCTCCCGCGCGGCGATGAACGCCATCTCGGCGGTGATCTCACCCGCCCGGGCCCGCTGCAGCTGGGTGCCCCGGTCGGTGACGATCCCGGGCCGGGCGGGCAAGCCGGCGTGCAGGTCGATCACCGCGTCGGCGTCGGTGTAAGGGCCCGAGGTGTCGTAGAGGTCGAGGTGTTCGTCGTTCGAGAGATTCACCCGGCGAAAAGGAACGCCGTCGCGGTAGATCTTCGTGCTGCCGGCGATCGGACCGGTGGTGACGGTGGGATCGACAAAGAGATCGGTCATTTTCACTCCCTACGCCGGCATTACCCGGACAGGTTCTACGGTCGACGGCCGGTCAGCCGTCCTCTCAGCGCACTCGTTGTGCGCTCCCGTGTGGTTGTTGTTCCGCCGCCCACACTAGACCCCGACCCACCGAGCGTCACGCCGGAGCCCGAGTTTCACGTTTTGCACGGTTCTCCTCGAACTTCGCCTGCAAAAGGTGAAATTGAACGTCGTCGGTCCCAGCGGAGGATCGTTGTCGGGCGGCGCTGGCATGCTCCCGTTCATGGCCAAGCGGGAGGTGTTCGTCGGCTGTGAAGCGCTGTCCGATGGCCGGCTCACCAGGAGTGAATTGGTCCGCTGGTACCAGCCGATCTTCCGTGGCGTGTACATGCCCAAGGATTCACCAGTCACGTTGTGGGACCGGGCGAAGGCAGCATGGTTGGCGACCGGCCGCCAGGCTGTGATCACCGGCGTCGCGGCGTCCGGTCTCTACGGCGCGAGTTGGGTCGACGCTGACACAACCATCGAGCTGATATCGCCGCGACATGCGCGGCCGCAACCGGGTCTGGTTGTCCGTCAGGAGTCGCTCGCACCCGACGAGGTCACCAAGGTTTCAGGCATTCCCGTCGTCGTGCGTGCTCGCGCAGCCTTCGACCTGGGCCGGCATCTGCCGCGAGGGGATGCGGTCGCCAGGATGGATGCGCTCATGCGCAACTCTGTGTTTTCCGCTGAGGACGTGCTCATCCTCGCCAAGCGGTATCCCGGTGCGCGGGGACTGAGGCGGTTGGCCGGTGTGCTGCCCCTGGTCGACGGCGGGGCGGCCTCGCCGCAGGAGACGCGGCTGCGGTTGCTGTACATCGACGCCGGGCTCCCGCGTCCCACGACGCAGATCCCGGTGTTCGACGGGTGGCGGGCGGTGCGGATTCTTGATCTGGGTTGGGAGGAATTCCGGGTCGGCTCGGAGTACGACGGCGACGTGCATCGCACCGATCGCCGCGCGTACGTGAAGGATCTGCGGCAGCGCCCAATTGTGGAAAGTCTTGGGTGGGCGGTCGACCACGTGATCAAAGAGGACGGCGCTGACGAGATCATCAGGCGCGCCTCCCGGCTCCTGCGCTCGCGCGGCTGGAACCGCAAGCAGGCTTAACCCGCAATCGGCTTTCACGTTTTGCAGGGTTCTACTCGAACTTCTCCTGCAAAAGGTGAAACTGGCGCGCGGCGGCGGAGGTCTCGACGTGCGGGAGCAACGGTTGGCCCTGAATGATTTGTATAGCTAACATATGCGTTATTGCGCCGGCAGGTGCTCATTGCTTTTTGCTGGACGATTGCACACGAAACGAGATTTGCCCGTGACGACCGAGCTTGACCCGGCCCTGGCTGAGACCGACCGGCGCCGCCGCCGGATGGACCACGACCACCCGCACTACAAGTGGGTGGTCCTGTCCAATACGACGCTCGGCATCCTGCTGGCGTCGATCAACGCCTCGATCGTCCTGATCTCCCTGCCCGCGATCTTCCGCGGTATCGGCCTGAACCCGCTGGCTCCCGGCAACGTCAGTTACCTGCTGTGGATGCTGATGGGCTATCTCGTGGTGACCGCCGTGCTGGTGGTGCCGTTCGGCCGGCTCGGCGACATGTTCGGCCGGGTGCGGATCTACAACATCGGCTTCGTCGTGTTTACCCTGGCGGCCATCGCGCTGTCGTTCGACCCGTTCCACCTCGACAGCGGCGCCATCTGGCTGATCGCCTGGCGGGTGGTCCAGGGCGTCGGCGGCGCGATGCTGATGTCGTCCTCGTCGGCCATCCTCACCGACGCCTTTCCGGCCAACCAGCGTGGCATGGCGCTGGGCGTCAACATGGTCGCCGCCGTCGCCGGCTCGTTCCTGGGTCTGCTGATCGGGGGCGTGCTCTCTGAGATCCACTGGCAGGCCATCTTCTGGGTGGGTGTGCCGATCGGCGTCATCGGCACTCTCTGGAGTGTGCGCTCGCTGAAGGAACTGGGGGTGCGCAACCCCGGCCGGATCGACTGGGCCGGCACCATCACCTTCGGTGTCGGGCTGACCGTGTTGCTCATCGGCATCACCTACGGCATCCAGCCCTACGGCGATTCGACGACCGGCTGGACGAGCCCGATGGTGCTGGGCTCGATCATCGGCGGCTTGGCGCTGCTGGTGGTGTTCTGCCTCATCGAGCTGCGGGTGTCACAACCGATGGTCGACATCCGGCTGTTCCGGTCGGCGGCATTCGGCATGGGAAACCTCGCCGGGCTGATGTCCTCGGTCGGCCGCGGTGGCCTGCAGTTCATGTTGATCATCTGGTTGCAGGGCATCTGGCTTCCGTTGCACGGCTACAGCTTCGAATCCACCCCGCTGTGGGCGGGCATCTATCTGTTGCCCGCGACGTTCGGCTTCCTGGCCGCCGCACCGATCGCCGGATCGCTGGCGGACCGGTTCGGCGCGCGGCCGTTCACCGTCGGCGGCATGGTCTTGATGGCGGTCACTTTCGTTGCCTTGCTGATGATTCCGGTCAACTTCAACTACTGGATGTTCGCGGTTCTGGTGTTCCTCAACGGCATCGGCGGTGGCATCTTCACCGCACCCAACACCGCGGCCATCATGTCGAGCGTCCCCGCCTCGCAGCGCGGGGCCGCCTCTGGGGTGCGCTCGACGTTCTTCAATGCAGGAAACTCGCTGTCCATCGGGATCTTCTTCTCGCTGATGATCGTCGGGCTGGCCCACACCCTGCCCACAGCGATGAGCGAAGGCTTACAGGCCCAAGGTGTTTCGGCTTCGGTCGCCCACGACGTGGCCAACCTGCCGCCCGTCGGCAGCCTGTTCGCGGCGTTCCTGGGGTACAACCCGATCGGCGAGCTCCTGGCGCCCTATAACGCGTTGCACCAACCCGGCGTCAACACCGAAGTGCTGACCGGGCAGACGTTCTTCCCGAACCTGATCACCGAACCGTTCCACTCCGGCTTGGTGGTGGTGTTCGGCGCCGCCGCGCTGATGATGGTGATCGGTGCGATCGCGTCGATGTTCAACCCGGGCCGCTACGGCGTCGCGGAGGTCACCGAAGACCAGGCCGCGACGACGACGACCGAGTAGCCGGCGGCGGGGCGGTGCCCTCGGCGACCCAGCGATGCAACCGCCCCGCGGTGCGCCACATCGCGGCCTGCAGTTCGGCCGGCCCGACTTCGGCCTGCGCGCATGCAGTGAGCCGGTCGGAGATTCTGGACAGGGTGAAGGCGCCCATCCGGGCGGTGCGGTCCCGCGAGGCGCGCATGCTCTGCGCGATCGCCTCCCGGAACTCGAGCAGATCGCCGACCGTCCTGGAACCGCCGGCCGGTCGCTGCCGTCGATACTCTTCGATGAGTGCGTCGATGCAAGTCAGCGCCTGATGCGCAGTGCTTTTCGGGATCGGGATGCTGAGGTCCGAGCTCACCCTCTCAGCCCAACACAGCCACTCGAACGGACCGTGACGAGCCGAGAACGGCTACGAATCACGAATCCGAACGGCCGACCAAGATGAGATCACGAAGCGCGAACGCCGGGACCGCGAGCGCATCGGAGAGCTGGGCCGCGAAGGAGCGGGCGATGCGGGTACCGTCGCGCTGCTCGTCGAAGTCACCGGTCAGATCGACCGCGATCCGGCAGCCGAACGTATCGCTGGCCTCCACCACGTCGATGCCCTGAACGCCGACGGGCAACGGAAGTTGCCGGGCGGCCGCACGAACGTGCTCCACCGTCGCTGCCCAATCGACATACACCGACACAAACGACCCCATCTCGACCATGGTTGTGCCGGTCACCGATGGTCGCCACTCGAATCGCCGAATGTTCACCTATCGGTTACCGCCCCGGATGTCTTGCTCCGCAACGCTCCGAAAGGACTACACGGCAGCGCGCCTTTACCCGCCGTGGGAAATGTCCACATTCTCCGGCTGGTCACCGGCACGCCGCCGGCGGACCACCACGACAGTGATGGCGACGCCGGCAAGGATCACCACCGCGGCGATCCCGCCGCCGATCAGCAGCGTGCGGTTCTGATGTTGTTGGGCCTGTGCCGCCGGTGCCTGTTGGCCGGCAACGAGTTTGATGTCGTAGCCGGGCAGGGGGTCCTGAGCCGGCGGGTCGACGCCGGGCAGCAGTTGCGTCCGGGAGATCTGGAACAGCGCTTCGCCGCGTTCGTCCTTCGACCATTGCCCCCAGGCGGGAATCTCGCCGTCGAGAAGAACTCGCGTGGCATCGCCGACGGCGGGGTCCTTGCCCAGATCCGTCAGCGTGCGCACCCGGAATGGCGCGGAGGTGCCCTGGTCGAATGTCACCTGGACAAGGGCGTTCTTGATGATGTTCAGGGGTGCCGGCTTCTGCGGCGGAGCCTGCCCCGGCGCCGGCTTGAAGCCGCCGCCGGAAAAGCTGCCGACCGAGATGTTGGTCGGCGCAGCCGAACCGGTTTCAGTCGAGGCGGTGAAGCTGTACACCCCGGGTCCGGGGGTGTCGATCACGGCTCGCTGCAGCGGCGGGACGGTGAATGTCCTTGGTGTGCCGCCGGCTTCGTAAACAACCCGCAGCGGGGCCTGATACGGGTTGATGAAGACCGGCCGGTAGTACCGGTCGTATGAGGTCCAGTGCGAGTTCCATTTCTTGACCGGACTGTTCAGCCGCCCACCCCTGGATCGGGCAGGCCGGGGCACCGCGGACTTCACCTTGTTGGCGTAGGACCGAGCCCCTCTGGTGGTGGTCTTCGGGCCGACGACCCTGCCGCGCCGCGCGGTGGTGCCGTCGTCGCGCGGGACCTCAGCGGTGTCCGGCTTGGGCTCGGCGTCGGGCTCGTCGTCCGGGTCTGCGGTGGCGTTCGGGTCCTCGTCGTCCGGGCCGTGGGTTTCCGGAGCGGAGGGCTCTGGGGTTTCGGCGCCGGACGGCTCCTGGGGTCCGCCGTCGGCGCCGGGTTCTTCTTCCGTGGGTTGCGGCGCCTGCTCGGGCTCTTGCGGGTCCTCTCCGGGTGACTCCGGTGCGCCCTGGTCGTCCACCTCGGGCGCATCGTCCATGCCGCCGTCATCGACGTCAGCTGGGTCGTCGAAATCCACGCCGCCCTCGTCGTAGCCGCCGCCGTCGTCATAACCGCCGTCGTCGTATCCGCCACCGTCGTCGTAGCTGCTGCCGCCGTCGCCATCGTCCGGGTCGGCGGAACTCACCGGGATTCCGGTGAACAACGTCGACATCGACAGTGCGACGGCTGCGGCGAAAGCTGCAGGCTTGTAACAGAACATTGCGGTTGCGCGACGCACCAAGACCTCCCCCTTGAACACCACGGACCGGCCGTAGCATTGCCATCAAATCATCATGGTCGCGATCATGGAACGTCTTCGCCGTTTGCTGGGCAGTAGTGGCGTGTCATACCGCCGCATCGGGACTGTCCCAACTGGCCTCCGGATCGGCGCTGCCTTCGGTAGCTTCGGAGACCGTGCCCGCGCTGACGAACCGCCAGATCCTCCTTCGCCGCCGCCCCTCGGGCCTGGTGCAATCCACCGACACCGAGCTGGTCACCACGCACGCACCCGACCTCGCCGAGGGGGAGGCGCTGCTGCGCACCACCTACGTGGGGCTGGATGCCGCGGTCCGCACCTGGCTGGACGATCAGCCGAGCTATCTGCCGCCGGTGCAGCTCGGCGAGGTCATCCGCGCCGCCGGTATCGGTGAGGTGGTGGAATCCCGGTGCGACGCGTTCGCGGTCGGCGACATCGTCACCACCCTGACCGGGTTTCAGGACTACGCCGTCATCCGCGACGACCTGTTCAGCACGCCCATCCCGGGCGTGACCGATCAGCTGGCCATCATGAGCGTGTACGGACCGACCGGTGCCACCGCGTATTTCGGGATGACCGACATCGGCCGCCCCACAGAGGGCGAGACGGTCGTGGTGTCGGCGGCGGCCGGTGCCACCGGTTCGGTGGCGGGGCAGATCGCCAAGATCGCCGGCGCGCGGGTGGTCGGCATCGCCGGCGGCCCGGACAAGTGCCGGGCGGTGGTCGAGGACTTCGGCTTCGACGCCTGCATCGACTACAAGAACGACGACATCGCCGCCTCGCTGAAACAGCACTGCCCCAAGGGCGTTGACGTCTACTTCGACAATGTCGGCGGCCCGATCCTGAACGCCGTGCTGGGTCGGCTGGCTCCCAGGGCCCGGGTGGTGCTGTGCGGGGTCATCTCCAGCTACCTGACCGGTGAGCATCCCGGGCCGGCCAACTACGTCAACCTGCTGGCCAAGACCGCCTCGATGCAGGGGTTCAACGCCCTGGACATGTGGGGGCGCTTCGATGAGGCGTTCGCCGATCTGCGCCGCTGGGAATCCGAAGGCAAGCTGGTGCACCGCGAAACCGTCTTCGACGGTCTGGAAGCCTGCGTCGACGCGCTCAACGGACTGTTCACCGGCGCCAACATCGGCAAGATGCTGGTGAAGGTCAGCGAGCCCGCGAAGGTGTGACGACGGCTACCGGCTCACGTCGACCAGCACCGGTGCGTGGTCGCTGGGGGAGGGATCGCCCTTCTTGCCCGGCCGGCGTTCGTCCTTGACGATCTCGGCGTGTGTCACCCGTTCGGCCAATGCCGGTGAGCCCAGGATGAAGTCGATGCGCATGCCGCGACGCTTCTGGAAAGCGAGCTGGGTGTAGTCCCAGTAGGTGTAGACACCGGGGCCGGGGGTGAACGGACGCACCACGTCGGTGAACCTGGTCTCGACGATGTCGTTGAACGCCTTGCGTTCCGGTTCCGACACGTGGGTGGCGCCGTCGAACACCGTGATGTCCCAGACGTCCTCGTCCGTCGGCGCGATGTTCCAGTCGCCGACCAGGGCGATCGGCGCCTGCGGGTCGTCGTGCAGCCACGACTCCGCTGTATTGCGAAGAGCGGCAAGCCATTCCAGCTTGTACTGATAGTGCGGATCGGCCAGGGTGCGGCCGTTGGGCACGTACAGACTCCACACCCGCACGCCGCCGCAGGTGGCCGCCAGGGCGCGGGCCTCGGCCTTGGCGTCGGCGTCGGTGCCCCACGAGGGCTGACCGTCGAAGCCGACCTCGACGTCGTCGAAGCCGACGCGGGAGGCGATCGCCACGCCGTTCCACTGATTGAACCCGCAGTGCACCACCTCGTAGCCGGCTTCCAGGAACGGCATGGTGGGGAACTGGTCGTCAGCGCACTTGGTTTCCTGCATGGCCAGCACATCGACGTCGGCGCGGCCGAGCCAGTCCACGACCCGGTCCACCCTCGCGCGAATCGAATTCACGTTCCAGGTGGCCAGGCGCAAGACGTCGGCGGACATGGCCTACAGCGTACGGGGGCTCAAAGACCGGGCATCGACGTAGCGGTGGTGATGATGCAGCCGAAAACCCAGCGAGTGATACAGCATGATCGCGCCCGAGTTGTCGCTCAGCACCTGCACGTACGCCCGGTCGGCGCCGCGCTGCGCGCCCCAGTCGAGCAGGGCCAGGCACAGCCGGCGGGCGTGCCCACGCCTGCGGTGCGCGGCGTCGACGTGCACGGCCGCGATACCCAGCCAGCGGGTGCCGTCCGGTGCGGTGGTGATCGCTCCCCGCCCGACCGTGGCGCCGGCCGTCGAGGCGAAGACGACCTCGCCGTCGACCACCGCCGTCAGTACCTCGGGCGGCACGTCGCGCTCATAGCAGGCCAGCCAGTCCGCATCCGGGCTCGGCAGGAAGGTCACCGCCTCGTCCGGCTCGGTCGCGGTGACGTCGGCGACCATCACCCGGGTGTGCTTGATGCCGTCGGCGCGAATCGGCAGCAGCCGCTCCGGCAGCGCCAGCCACGGCTCCAGGTCGCGCCGCCCGTACCAGTCCACGATCGCGGGCAGGGCGGCGATGGACGACGAGAAGTCCAGTGGCACAGCTGAGTTGGCGCGGCTGGTGTAGCCGCCCGCGGCCCGCAGCAGCCAGCCGTCGTGCCAGCACTGCTCGGTGCCCGGCCAGGCCAGCGCGGCCGCATGCTCGAGGGCCCGGATCTCGGAGGTGCGCACCGGAACCACGCTGAGCTCCCGTGCCGCGACCACATCGGCCGGGCGAACCTCCACCACTCCGTCGGACTTGGTGCGCACCACTATCACCGGGTCCTGCGCCAGCAGCTCACCGATCACGTCGGACATCGGCGGCGTGGTGCCCGCGGGCAGGCGGTAGCGAATGCTCACCCGGCTGCCGACCGGCGGCAGGCTGGTCATCGGTCAGTGACCGAACGGGTCGGGCACCTCACCGGGTGTCCACGCCAGGCCTGGCACCCCCCAGCCGTTCCTCTTCGCGGTCTTCTTCGCCGCCCGCGCGTGCCGGCCGATCAGCATGTCGACGTAGAGGAACCCGTCGAGGTGGCCGGTCTCGTGCTGCAGCATGCGGGCGAAGAGGTCGTGGCCTTCGAGGGTGACCGCGTTGCCGTCGGCGTCCAGGCCGGTGACCCGTGCCCACTTGGCGCGGCCACACGGAAACGATTCGCCGGGCACCGACAGGCAGCCCTCGTCGTCGTTGTCGGGGTCGGGCATGGTCTCGGGAATCTCCGAGGTCTCCAACACGGGATTGATGACCACGCCCCGTCGCCGCGTCGTCTTCCCGCGCTCGTCGGCGCAGTCGTAGACGAACAGCCGCTTGCCGACGCCGATCTGGTTGGCCGCCAACCCGACTCCGTTGGCCGCGTCCATCGTGTCGTACATGTCCGTGATCAGATCGGCCAGATCCGCGGGCAACGAACCGTCGTCACCGACCGACACGGGCTGCGTCGGCGTATGCAGAACAGGATCACCCAGGATCACGATTGGTCTAACCGCCATGATCGGCAAGCTTAAGTCAGCCGACGCGCGGGCTTGGCTGCCGTCCCAACCGAGACAACCGTGATTGAATGAGCGCCGAGCATAGGCAAGTCATTTGCAGGTCTTCGAAAGGGTCTACAGATCGAAATGGACGGCGCCATGGCACGGGCCGAGCGGTCCAATGACGACGCTGACCTTCCCGATGGGTTGACTCGCCGCGAATACGACGTCCTGGCCTTCGAGCGGCAATGGTGGAAGTACGCCGGCGCCAAGGAAGAAGCCATCAAGGAACTCTTCTCGATGTCGGCCACCCGCTACTACCAGGTGCTCAACGCCCTGGTCGACCGCCCCGAGGCGCTTGCCGCCGATCCGATGCTGGTCAAGCGGCTGCGACGGCTTCGGGCGAGCCGACAGAAGGCGCGCGCGGCGCGCCGACTCGGCTTCGAGGTCACCTGATTTTTCTCCCATGGCGGACCCGCTGGTTACAGTGGGCGCGATGAACGACCGCGTACCTGATTCCGCCGGGCTGCCGCTGCGCGCCATGGTGATGGTGCTGCTGTTCCTCGGGGTGATCTTCCTGCTGGTCGGCTTCCAGGCCATGGGCTCGGGCAATGACAACAGCAGCGACGACACGTCGGTGCGGACGGTCACCACGACGACGTCCAAGACCTCGGCCGCGCCGGCACCCAAGGCCGACGTGCGGGTCTTCAACGTCGGTGAAGGCGAAGGCGCCGCCAGCCGGATGGGTGACCGGCTGCGCGAAGCCGGCTGGAATGTCACCGAGACCGGCAACCTGCAGGTGCCGCCGCTGCCCGCGACCACGGTGTATTACGGCACCACCGACGGGGAGCAGGCCGCCGCGGAGGCGGTGGCGAAGGTGCTCAACGCGCCGGTGGCCCCGAGAATCCCGGAAATCTCCGAGCAGCCACCGGGCGTGATCGTTTTGGTGACCGGATAGGCTTCGGCTCATGGTCACGACCGTCAGCCCGCTGAGAACTGCCGCCGCCATCCTGTTCGTCGCTCCCGTCGCCGTGTTGAGCGCGTGCAGCCCGAACGAACCGATCGCCTCGCAGCCCGGAACCACGCCCCCGGTGTGGACCGGATCCCCGGCGCCCGCCGCCGCGGGCGAGGGCACCCACGGCGCAAGTCATGGTGAGGACACCCACGCCGCTCCGCAGGCGTCCGCGTCCAGCGCCGACACGCTGACCGCCCAGATCAAGACTGCCGACGGCACCCAGGTCGCCGCGGCGACCTTCGAGTTCCAGGACGGCTTTGCCACGGTCACCGTGCAGACCACCGGAACCGGCAAGCTGGCGCCGGGCTTCCACGGCCTGCACCTGCATTCGTTCGCCAAATGCGAGGCCAACTCCGTGGCCCCGGCCGGCGGCGCGCCTGGCGACTTCCTCTCCGCGGGTGGCCACTTCCAGGCCGGCGGTCACAGCGGGCATCCCGCCAGCGGTGACCTCGCCTCGCTGCAGGTGCGTGCGGACGGCTCGGCAATGCTGGTGACCACCACCAACGCCTTCACCAAGCAGGATCTGCTGGGCGGCAACGGGACCGCGATCATCATTCACGCCGACGCCGACAACTTCGCCAACATCCCGCCGGAGCGCTACCAGCAGATCCAGGGCGGCGCCCCCGGCCCGGATGAAGCCACGATGGCCACCGGAGACGCCGGCAAGCGGGTGGCGTGCGGTGTCGTCGGCACCGGCTAAAACACCGTCGGAGAAACCCGGCCGCATCGACTTCGCCGGGTCACCCCGGCCGACCCTCGGTGTCGAGTGGGAGTTCGCGCTGATCGATGCGGCCACCCGCGACCTCAGCAATGAGGCGGCCGAAGTGATCGCCGATGTGGGCGAGAGCCCGCACGTTCATAAAGAGTTGCTGCGCAACACCATCGAGGTCGTCACCGGTGTGTGTGACACCGTCGACGAGGCGATGGTCGACCTCAAGAGCACCCTGCGCAGCGCGCGCGAGATCGTGCACGGACGCGGCATGGA
Organism: Mycobacterium sp.; assembly: GCA_021732005.1. Taxonomy (GTDB): domain Bacteria; phylum Actinomycetota; class Actinomycetes; order Mycobacteriales; family Mycobacteriaceae; genus Mycobacterium. Next base: position 17,382 of record JAKFVT010000038.1, read on the forward strand.
GCTGTTCTGCGCGGGCACCCACCCGTTCGCGTCGTGGTCGACGCAGAAGCTCACGGACGCGCCGCGCTACGCCGAGCTGATCAAGCGGACCCAGTGGTGGGGACGGCAGATGCTCATCTGGGGTGTGCACGTGCACATCGGGGTGTCGTCGGCGCACAAGGTGATGCCGATCATCTCCTCACTGCTCAACCAGTATCCGCATCTTTTGGCGCTGTCGGCCTCCTCGCCGTTCTGGGCCGGCGATGACACCGGTTACGCCAGCAACCGGGCGATGATGTTCCAGCAGCTGCCGACCGCGGGCCTGCCGTTCCAATTCCAGACCTGGCGGCAGTTCGAGCGGTTCGTGCACGACCAGAAGAAGACCGGCATCATCGACCACATCAACGAAGTCCGTTGGGATATCAGGCCGTCGCCGCATCTGGGCACCATCGAGGTGCGGGTGTTCGACGGGGTGTCCAATCTGCGGGAGCTCGCGGCGTTGGTGGCGCTGACGCACTGCCTGGTGGTGGACCTGGATCGCCGGCTGGAAGCCGGCGAGCAGCTGCCGGTGATGCCGCCGTGGCATGTGCAGGAGAACAAGTGGCGCGCCGCGCGGTACGGTCTGGACGCCATCATCATCCTCGATGCCGACAGCAATGAGCGGCTGGTCACCGAGGACCTCGACGATCTGCTTACCCGGCTGCAGCCGGTGGCCGAATCACTGCACTGCGCAGACGAATTAGCCGCGGTCGCCGACATTCCGCGACGCGGCGCGTCCTATCAGCGCCAGCACCGGGTGGCCGAGGAGAACGGCGGCGATCTGCGCGCGGTGGTTGACTCGTTGGTCGGGGAGCTGGATATCTAGCCCGCGTCACGACGATGCGGGCTGCAAGCCCGAGGAGGAGTGGTGCAATGGACCCGAGGGAGGCGCCCATGAGGATTCGACGACTGGGACTCGCGGTGGTGGCGACCGCTGTCGTCCTGACCGGTGGCGGTTGCGCCAAGGCGATCACCGGTACGCCGGTGGCCAACCCCGGTGAGGCGGGCAAGGGCATGGTGCCCGCCGATCTGCTCACCACGACGTGCCGCGAGTTCTTGACCATGGACACCGTCACCCGGCGTGAAGTGATCGTGGCGATCGGCAAAAGCGGAAATCAGCTGGTCTCGATGAACCCGCAACTGTGGGCGGGAGTGGCCAGCGCGCTGTGCGGGTTCGTCGATCCCAGCGCGCCGGTCAAGGATGTGGTCATGGGGCAGGGCATCCGGTAGCCATGACCGCCCAGCCGATGTTCCCGCTGCAGTCGGCGCTGCTGCCCGGAGAACCGTTGCCGCTGCGGATCTTCGAGCCGCGGTACTCGCAGCTGGTGCGGGACTGCCTGGAGATGACCGATCCCGCATTCGGGGTCGTCCTGATCACCCGCGGCCTGGAGGTCGGTGGTGGCGATGTCCGCGGCGACGTCGGGGCTTTGGCCCGCATCACCGAATACGCCGACCACGGGATGGGGCAATACCAACTCGGCACCGTCATCGGTGAACGAATCCGGGTGCGCGAGTGGCTGGACGACGACCCGTACCCCCGCGCTGACATCGAACCCTGGCCCGACGAGCCGGGCCCACCGGTGACGCACGAACGCATCGGCGAGATCGTCGATGCGATGCTGGCACTGTTCGAGCGGATTGTCAGCGCGCGGGGCGCGCGGCTGCGGCCCGATGCGCTCGCGGTGGCGCCCGAGGTCGCCGACGATCCGTCCCGGCACATCTACGCGCTCGCCTCGCGGGTGCCGATGGGGCAGGCTGACCGGTACGCGGTGCTGGCGGCGCCGACGCTCGCCGAGCGGGTCGACGTGCTGACCGACGCGATCGAAACAGTCTCGGCCATGGTCGAATTCCAGATCGCCTCCGACGACACCGGGGACTAGCCGCTCCAGTTCCTTCCGGACCGAGTCGGCGGTCTGGCTGTCAGGGTGGGATGACACCCTTGGTGCATGACGTCGATGGAACGGCCGATGCCGCCGCTGAATGCCGATGAGCGCACCACACTGGAGAGTTGGCTGGACTTCTACCGCGTTACCTTGGCCACCAAATGCGAAGGCCTTGAGGACGACCCGTTGCGTTTCGCGTCGGTGCCGCCGTCACCGCTGACGTTGTTGGGCTTGCTTCAGCATGCCGCGGAGGTGGAGCGGAATTGGTTCCGTCGCGTACTTGCCGGAGAGGACGTGCCTCCGATCTTCGGACCAGCTGATCAGCCTGAGGGTCACGACGGTGGGTTCGCAGTGACGGCTGAGTCGTCACATCGCGCCGCCGTCGAGATCTGGCAGGACGAAGTCAGGCACGCGCGCGCGAACTGTGCGGCGCGGGCGCTCGATGACACCAGCCCGTTCATGGGCGGTGAGGTGAGTCTGCGCTGGATCTACACCCACATGGTCACCGAGTACGCCCGCCATTGCGGGCACGCCGACCTGATCCGTGAACGTATCGACGGGGCGGCCGGGGTCTGAAACCCATTACCTGCAGCCGACTTACACCCGCGGCAGCGCAGAGTCAGAGCTTGTGCGCATCCAGCAGGACGGTGTCGGGCACCGGGTCCTCGAGATTGTCTGGTGCGGGTCGCTTGTAGTGCGCCATCAGGTCGACGGCCGAGGTCGCGGTGACCTCCCAGCCGCGCTCGGTCAGCCACTTCTCGACGTCGGCGCGCGCCTCCATGTACCAGAGCCGGGTGACGTCGGGCAGGGACATGGGCGATCCCGCTTCGCTTCTCGCTGATCCCGGACCGCCGGCCTCTGCCGCATCCCGGCGGGCCTGCGCCATCCGCTCCTGGCGGCGAGCCAGCTGTTCAGCGGAGTAGAACGTCTCGCCGAACGCCTCGACCGACAGCCTGCTGCCGGGGGCGCTGAGCTGGTTGATCTGCTCGAAGAGCGCGTCCTGCGCAGCGGCGGGTAAGTACGGCAGCAGCCCCTCGGCCGACCATGCCGTCGGGATTGACGGGTCAAAACCGTTCTCGCGCAGTGCGGTTGGCCAGTCGTGGCGCAGGTCGACCGCCACCGCGGCATACCCGGCGGCCGGCTTTGCCTGATGTTCGGCCAGCACCCGCTCCTTGAATTCGAGCACCTTCGGCTGGTCGATCTCGTAGACCGTCGTGCCGCTGATCCACGGCAACCGCCAGGCGCGGGTGTCGAGGCCGGCAGCCAGGATCACCGCCTGATCCAGTCCGTTCGCACCGGCGGTGGTGAAGAACTCGTCGAAGAATTTCGTGCGTGACGCGATGTAGGCGGCCATGGCCTGCGCCCGCACCGGGTCTTCGTCGAGAAACGGTGAACGCCACCCTGCCTCGACGGCGGCCTCGACGAAGAAGTGGGCATACGGGTCGAGGTACAGCGGACATTCGGCGCCGGTCTCCGTCGCCCGTGCGCGGGCCACGCTCAGCGCGGTGGCGCCGACCCCTTCGGTGATGTCCCAGGTGTCATTGTCGGTTCGGCTCACGGCTCCGGTTTCGCCCCTTCGGTCTTGTCCTCGCGCATCTCGTCGACCGTCAGCCCATCGCTGACCCGCTGTTCACGGTAGGCCAGCTGCCCGACCCGATGCGCGATCACCGGCGCGGTGATCAGGGTGAACATCGCGGTCAGCACCAGCATGCCGACATCGACGTTGCCGCGCAGCCGGATCGCCGCGCCGGCGAGGACCAGCAGCAGTCCCAGCACCTGCGGTTTGGTCGCCGCGTGCATGCGGGTCAGCGTGTCCGGAAAGCGCAGCACACCGATGGCCGCGGTCAGGGCCAGTGCGGATCCGGCCAGTACCAGTACCCCCGCCAGCAGCTCGAGGGAATTCATGACTCGTCCCGCCGCGCCACGTCAGGCACCCGGAACCGGGCCACGCTGACCGAGCCGACGAAGCTGATCAGCGCGAGGGCGGCGAGGCTGTAGGTGACGGTGGTGTCCAGGCTGAACGCCGCCCACGTGCCGATCCCGCACATCGTCACCGCCACCAGGGTGTCGACAGCCACCAGCCGATCCAGCGTGCTGGGCCCCATCAAGAGCCGGATCATCGTGACCGCGGCCGCCGCGACCAGCATCACGCCCGAGAGCACCCACACGATCGTCATGCGCGATCCGCCTCCGCTCCTCGCTCCGACGTCACGCCGTCACCATCTTCGTTGGCTTCGCTTGCCGCGGGGCGCCATTCGGAGTCCCGCTCGAACGCCGCGACCAGCATCCGCTCCAGCTGGGTCAGCTGCCGGTAGAACCGCTCCACCGAGCGCGGCGAGCCCACGTCGAGCACATGGACGTACACCAGCCGTCGCGCTTGGTCGATCTCGAGCACGATCGTCCCCGGTGTGAGGTTCATGATGTTGACCGCCAGGGCGAGCACCAGATCGGACTTCAGGGCCAGGTGGCCGCGCAGCACCGCCGACAGTGGTGGCTTGCCCGGCCGGATCGCCAGCCAGGCGACCTGCACCGAGGATTGCATCAGCCACCACGCGACATGAATTACCAGCCGCAGTAGCGACAACGGATGCAACCGGCCCTGCACGGGAACCGACGGCAGCGGCAGCAACAGGATTATCAGCAGTGCCACCGCCAGCCCGGACAGCACATTGGCCACCGACACGGTGCCCCACAGCAGCAACCACACCAGAGTCAGCCACACCAGCGTCCAGACCCGAAGCGCCCAGGTTCTCATCGGTGGGCTCCCAGCACCGCGGTGATGTACTGGGCCCGGTCAAGCACCTCGTCGGCCGCGCGATCGGTATAACCCAGGATGGGCCCCGCGGCCACCGTCAACACCAGCCCGACCGCGATCAAAGCCATTGTGGGGACCAGCATTCCGGCCGGCATCCGGCCGACGTCGCCCCGGTCGTCGAACGCGACGTCATCGGAGTAGTCGTCGAGCAGAACCGACGGCGCGGAGTCCGCGAGGGCGCCTTCGGGTGCGTCGACCCGCGCCCGCCAGAACGCCTTGGTCCACACCCGGGCCACGACGTACAGCGTCAGCAGGCTGGTCACCACCGACCCTGCGACCAGCAGCCAGGCCAGCACCGAACCGTTGGCGGTACCCGCTTCGAGCAGCGCGACTTTGCCGATGAAGCCCGAAAATGGCGGGATTCCACCGAGATTGAGTGCCGGCACCACGAACACGAACGCCAGCAGCGGGCTGGCCGCGGCAAGGCCGCCGAGGCGGCGCAAGGTCGACGCCCCGGCCTGCCGCTCGATCAGTCCAACGACCAGGAACAGGGTGGTTTGCACGATGATGTGGTGGGCGACGTAGTAGATCGCCCCCGACATGCCCAGCCGGCTGGACAGCGCGATGCCGAACACCATGTAGCCGATGTGACTGATGAGGGTGAACGACAGCAGTCGTTTGATGTCGCTCTGCGCGATCGCACCGAGGATGCCGACGAGCATGGTCAGCAGCGCCACGACCAGTAGCACGTTGTCCAGGCGGCCCGCGGGGAACAGCAGCGAGTGCGCCCGGATGATCGCGTACACACCGACTTTGGTCAGCAACCCGGCGAACACGGCGGTGACTGGCGCGGGCGCGGTGGGGTAGGAATCCGGTAGCCACGCCGAGAGCGGGAACACCGCCGCCTTGATGCCGAACGCGACCAGCAGCACCGCGAAGATCGCGCTGCGGGTGCCGGTGGTGACGTCCTGCAGCCGCAGCGACAACTCCGCCATGTTCAGCGTTCCGGTCGTCGCGTAGATCAGTGCCAGCCCGATCAGGAAGATCAACGACGACACCATCGACACCATGACGTAGGAGATGCCGGCTCGGACCCGTTCCTTGCTCGCGCCGATGGTCAGCAGAACGAAGCTCGCCGAGAGCAGCACCTCGAAACCGACGTACAGATTGAACAGGTCACCGGCCAGGAACGCCGTGCACACGCCTGCCGACAGCACCAGGTAGGTGGGCAGGAATATCGAAACCGGCTGGTTCTCGTCGCCGTCCCGGATGCCCTGCCCGATGGCGTAGAAGACCACCGCCAGCAGCACGATCGCCGACACCACCAGCATCAGCGCCGAAAGGCGGTCGGCGACAAGCGTGATGCCCAGCGGCCCGAGCCCCGCGTCGGTCGGACCCCAGCCGCCGACGTGCAATGCCTGGGTGCCGTCGCGGTCGGTCAGGTAGAGCAGCACCGCACACACCACCACCACACCGGTCAGTGCGGCCAGCGCGATCAGTCGCTGCAGGCGCGGCCTGCGACCGGCGATCAACGTCAGGGCGGCCGCCACCAACGGGATCAGCACCGGCAGCGGCATCAATACCGCAGTGGTCGTCATCGCGAACCGTCGTGGCCGGGCAGAGCGTCGAGTTCGTCGGGCTCGTCGGTGTCGCGCTCCGGCACATGCTTGGGTGCGTCCTCATCGATCGAGGCCGCGTCGGATTCGGACAACTTGGACACCCGGGTGTCCTCGGGATCGTTGCCGACGTCCTCCTCGGTGGTCAACCGGAACGAGCGGTACGTCAGCGCCAGCACGAACGCGGCGATCCCCATCGCGATGACGATCGCGGTAAGGATCATGCCCTGGGCCAGCGGGTCGGCCGTCGTCGTCTCGGCGCCACTGGTGCGGCCGCGGATGGGTGGGTTCCCGGCTTCGCCACCGACGGTCAGGATCAACAGGTTGACCGCGTTGCCTGCCAGCAGCAGACCCAGCAGCATCCGGGTCAGGTTGCGCGAAAGCAACAGGTACACACCACAACTGGTGAGACCACCGATGATGATCAACGGAACCAGGTAGACGATCATGACGCTTTCGCTCTCAGCGCGGGGCGGGCGGCGGTGGCCAGTTCCTCGTCGATGCGCGCGCCGAGGCTGCGCAACACGTCGAGCACCAGTCCCAGCACGATCAGATACACGCCGAGGTCGAAGAACAGGGCGGTCACGAACTTCACCGAGCCCAGCAGCGGCAGGTGCAGCGAGATGACCGCCGAGGACAACGCGGGAGCCCCCAGCAGCATCGAGCCGACGGCGGTGCCGCCCGACAGTGCCAGCCCCGCCCCGAGGATCTTCCCGGCGTCCAGCGGCAGGGTCTCGCCGAGTTCGTAGCGCCCGCCGGCCAGATATCGCAGCACCAGCGCCAGGCCCGCGGTCAGCCCGCCGGCGAACCCGCCGCCGGGAGTGTTGTGTCCGGTGAAGAAGAAGTACACCGACAGCACCATGATCAGCGGGAAGATCAGCCGGGTCGCCACCTCGAGCACCAGGGAGCGGTTGCGCGGGTCGCGCAGTTCGCTGCCGCGCAGCCAGGTGGTGTCACCGACCGCCGGGCTGTAGGCCAGTGCCGGTAGCGCCCCGATGTCGGGCTGACCGGCGTCGGAGACCCGCGGGGCGGCGCCGAACCGGCGGTTGCGGAACACCAGCGATGCGACGCCAGTGGCGGCGACCACCAGCACCGAGATCTCCCCGAGGGTGTCCCAGGCGCGGATGTCGACCAGCAGCACGTTGACGGTGTTGGCCCCGTGCCCGCGGTCATAGGCCGCGTCGGGCAGCAGGTCGGCGATCGGGGTACCGGTGCGGGCGGCCATCGCGAACACCGCCAGGGTGGTGACGGTGGCGCCGACGGCGAGTGCCAGCACGATCCGGGGGAGCCGGAAGCGCGCGGACTCCTCGGCCTCGGCGGGCAGGGTGCGCAGCACCAGAACGAAGATGACCAGCGTCAGGGTCTCCACCAGGAACTGCGTCAAGGCCAGGTCGGGGGCGCCGTGGAAGGCGAAGATCGCACCGCAGCCGTAGCCGGTGATGCCGACCAGCAGCACGGCCGCCAACCGGTTGCGCATCACGGTGGCGGCCACCGCGGCGGCCAGGATGAGCAGGCCCACCACCGGCTGGACCAGGGAATCCCACAGCCGGAACTCGGGACGGTCCAGCGGGCCGAACGCCAGCACCACGACGGGGAACAACACCAGCGTCGACAGGATCACCGACTGGGTGACCGGAATCGATCCGCGTTGGGTGATGGCCGTCAGCCGTACCGAGGCGACGTCGGCGCCGCGGATCACCGCGTCGTAGATCCGGTCGGCGTTGCCCAGCGGCAGCCAGGATCCCAACTGGGCGAGGCGCAGACGCTCGCGGCTGACGAACGCCCCGATGCCGATCGCCAGCACCAGTGCGGACAACAGCAGCGGCAGGCCGACGCCGTGCCACAGTTCCAGCGTGTAGTGGCCGTCGTCGGCGCCGGCGGCCGGCATGGTGGCCGCGTAGCCGTCCAGGGTGGTGTCCAGCCGGCTGGGCACCAGACCGAAGAACAATCCGGCCGCGGCCAGGATCGCGGGCGCCACCAGGAAAGTCGCCTTGGGGCGGTGCAAGTTGGCCACCAGCGTCGTGGGTTGGTGAGATCCCTTGCGCGCGAACGCCCCCCACAGGAATCGCAGACTGTAGATCGTGGTGAACACCGACCCGGTCACCACGCCGGTGAGCACTACCGGTGCCCACGCGCCGAGTGATTGGCTGTGCGCGATGGTCTCGAAGTCGGCCTCTTTGGCGACGAACCCCAGGAACGGCGGGACGGCAGCCATGCTGGCGGTCGCTGCCGCGGCGATGACGAACAATCCCGGCATGCGGTGGCCCAGCCACGCCAGCCTGCGGATGTCGCGAGTGCCCGTCGAATGGTCGATGACGCCGACGACCATGAACAGCGTCGCCTTGAACAGCGCGTGCGCACACAGCATGGCCAGGCCGGCCAGCATCAGATCCTGACCGCCGCCGCCCACCATCACCGTGATGAAGCCGAGTTGGCTGACGGTGCCGAACGCCAGGATCAGCTTGAGATCGTTCTCGCGGACCGCGCGCCAGCCGGCCAGCAACATGGTCAGCACACCCAGGGTGATGACCGTGGGGCGCCAGCCCGGTGACTCGGCGAACCCGGGCGCGAGCCGGGCGATGAGGTAGACGCCGGCTTTGACCATGGCCGCCGCGTGCAGATACGCGCTCACCGGTGTCGGCGCGGCCATCGCGCCGGGCAGCCAGAAGTGGAACGGCACGATGGCGGACTTCGACAGCGCGCCCACGAGGACCAGGACGACGCCCACGGCGACTGCGGTGCCGTGCGGAGCCTTGACCACCAGTTCCGAGAGCAGATAGGTGCCGGCGGAGTGGCCGAGGATCACGATGCCGGCCAACATGGCCAGGCCGCCCGCGGTGGTCACCAGCAATGCCTGCATGGCTGCGCGACGGCTGGTGGCGCGCTCCGCGTAGTGCCCGACGAGCAGGAACGACAGGACGGTGGTCAGCTCCCAGAACGTGTAGAGCAGCAGCATGTTGTCGCTGACCACCAGGCCGAACATGGCTCCGGAGAACGCGACGAGTTCGGCGGCGAAGCTGGGCAACCGGTTCTCGGTGTGGCCGTCACGGTGGTGGAAGTACTCCGCGCAATAGAACAGCACCAGCGCCCCGATGCCCAGGACGAGCACGCTCATGATCGCGGTCAGGGTGTCGAATCGCAGAGTGATGTTCATCGACAGCTCGGGCGCCCACGGAATGTCAACGGTGGGCGCGGGGCGCCCGGACTGCGGCCAGTTCAGCCCCACCCAGACCAGTGAGCCCGCCGGCACCAGGGCCAGCGGGTAGAAGGCCAGTCGCCCCCATCGCCACACGAGAGCCGGCGCCACGGCGGCGGCAATCGCGTGCGCGATCAGGATGACGAGCATGGCACTCCGATCTTGAGGACGCGCCCGCGCGTCGTGGATCTGTTGGGCGCGCCAGCGTGTCGGGATCTACCGGTCGGTCGGGGTGTCAGCCAAAGGTTTTCGGCTATGTCCTTCGTGCAGTCTACGTGGTTGACTCTTGCGCAGAATGTCCGGCCGGAATGCCTCGGTGCTCAGCTCTGCGGTGCTCGCGTTGAAAACGCTTGTCGAGCAATATGTTTCAGCATGTTGCGGACGACGACCCGGTGTCCGCCGGATTCGATGACCAGGGCGCGGTAGATCCGGCCGGTGAATCCGGGAAAGGCCGCCCAGCTCTGCGCCGCCACCCGGGTGCCGCCGGCCGGATCGTCGTCGAGCAGGAAGATCAATCGGTAGACCGCGAACCGGTGCCGTCCTTTGAGGACGAAGCGTTCGTTTTGCTCGGCGGTCTCGAGGATGAATCCGAACGGCACCGTCTCGGGGTCGTCGGAGTTGCTGCACATCGTTCGCAGCACTGCGCGCCACGCCGCTGCCCGGTCCGCGGGGACCGTTATGGCATGCTCATCGATATAGGGCAAACGCTCCATATAGAAGGACTGTACTAGATCGTGGCACCCCCGCGGAAGCATGAAACCGACGCCATCCTGGATGCGGCGCGCGGCCTGATCCTCGCCGAGGGGCCCCGCGCGGCCAGTGTCGCGGCCATCGCCAAAGCCAGCGGTGCACCGGTGGGCACGCTCTACCACCGGTTCGGCAATCGCGACGGTGTGGTGACGGCGGTGTGGCTGCGCGCCCTCGAGCGCTTCCAGGTGCGGGCGATGGCGGCGGCCGGCCCGGATCCGCTGGAAGTTGCGGTCGCGATGGCCCTGGCTGCCCTCGAATTCGCGACGGACTGCAGCGAGGATGCGCGGGTGTTGTTGACGATCCGGCCCGGAGATCTGCGCGACGCCCAGCCGGACCCGGAATTCACGGCGACGCTGGCGGCGATGAACGCGCCCCTGACCGACCGGGTGGCGGAGTTGGCTCGCCAGCTGTACGGACGCTCCGACGCCCGCAGCGTCGATGCCGTCACCAGGGCGGTCGTCGACCTGCCCTATGCGGTGGTGCGGCGGTACTCGCAAGGCGACGGGATGCCGTCGTGGGCGCGGGCCGATCTGTCGGCATCGGTTCGGGCGGTGTTGACGGCGCCCGTGCCCGAAAACCCGGTCTAACGCTGCATGTAAGTGATCGTCTGGACGCTGTCGACGGCTGGGTTCGCCGTGTGGAGGACCTCGGTGGTGCCTGTTGCGCTGGCCGTCATCCGGGCGCGACGTGCGTCGGCGCTCGCGGCGATCGCGATGCCGCCGGCGTTGGCCAGGTGATCCGGATGCCGGTAGGCGAAGTTGCAGTTCGCCGGACCACCCTTGACCCGGCTTTTCCCTTTGAGGAATCCCGTTGCGCCCGAGGCGATCCGGGGTGGATAGCTCGCGACGTTGGCGGTGATGTCGGCGACGAAGACCAGATCGTGGTCGGTCGTGTTGGTCAGCTCGAACTCCCACCCGTCGTGGTTAGGTCCCCAGAGGTCCTGTCGATCCGGCATCACGGTCATGGTCGCGTTCATGGGTGTCCTTCTGCGTTCGAGGTATCTGCCAAGTGCCAGTAAGGATCCCGTAGACGGTGACGGCTGCGCATCGGCCGATCGGTGGGTCAGGGGGAGGAAACCGGTGTCCCCCAATCGGACTACCGGCGCGGTGTCAGCGGCAGTAGGTACGCACCGGAAGCGCTTGCCCAGCAGCCCGATCGCCCGCTGAGGATCGGCCACTCCGGCCACAAACACGCGGTCTCCGTCCCGGGCGACGGTGGTGTTCATACTGTCAAGCTTTGACAGGTCACTAGTGGAGGGTCAACGCGTGTTGTTGAATTGGGGCATGGCCGACCAGGACAGAATCGTCAGCGCCGCCCGACGCATTTCCGCGCCCGCCGCGATCATCTTCGAATTGATCGCCGACCCCGCGCGCCAGCCGGAATGGGACGGCAACGACAACCTCGCGCAAGCGGCCCAGGGCCAGCGGGTCCGCGCCGTCGGGGACGTGTTCACCACGACATTGACGCTGGGCGCGAACCGGGAGAACCACGTCGTCGAGTTCGACGAGGGCCGGCTGATCGCGTGGCGGCCCGCGCCCCCGGGCGGGGCCCAACCGGGTCACCTGTGGCGCTGGCAGCTCGACGCCGCCGACGACGGCACCACCGTCGTCACGCACACCTACGACTGGACCGAGTTGACCGACCCGGACCGTCTGCCCCGGGCGCAAGCCACCACCGCGGACAAACTGGCGGCCTCGATCGACCGGCTCGCCGCGCTCGCCGAACAGGCTTAGCGAACCGCATCTGCCCTCGGTCCGGTTCCTCCTCCGCGCTCGTTCCGCGCGGCATCGGTCACCGTTGCGAAAACTCCCGCAACGACTCCACCTGCGCCGCGTCCAGCGACGGCCGTACCGTTTCACGAGCCTTGGCCACGTCGGCGGCGGTGACGTCCGCGGCGTCGATCGAGCGGCGCATCGCGGTCAGCGCCGCCTCGCGCAGCAGTGCCACACAGTCCGCCGCACTGTACCCGTCCAGTTCGCCGGCCAGCGCGTCGAGGTCGACGTCCGACGACAGCGGCACGGATTTGCCTGCGGTGCGCAGGATTTCGCGACGCGCATCGGCATCGGGCGGTTCGACGAACACCAGCTTCTCCAGCCGGCCCGGGCGCAGTAGTGCCGGGTCGATCAGATCCGGCCGGTTGGTGGCGCCGAGCACGACGACGTCGCGCAGCGGCTCGATGCCGTCGAGTTCGGTCAACAGCGCGGCCACCACCCGGTCGGTGACACCGGAATCGAAGCTCTGCCCGCGCCGGGGCGCCAGCGCGTCGATCTCATCGAGAAACACCAGTGACGGCGCGGAATCCCTTGCCCGGCGGAACAATTCGCGGACGGCCTTCTCCGAGGAGCCGACCCACTTGTCCATCAGCTCGGCGCCCTTCACTGCGTGCACACTGAGCCGGCCCGAACTGGCCAGCGCGCGCACCACGAACGTCTTGCCGCAACCGGGCGGGCCGTACAGCAATACGCCCCTGGGTGGCTCGACACCGAGACGGGCGAAGGTGTCCGGATGCTGCAGCGGCCACAGCACTGCCTCGGTCAGTGCCTGCTTGACCTCGACCATGTCGCCGACGTCGTCGAGGGTCACCGACCCGACCGACACCTCCTCGGTGGCCGACCGCGACAGCGGCCGGATCACACTCAGCGCGCCCGCGAGGTCCTCCTGGGTGAGTGCAGGCGGCTTGCCGTCCTCACTGGCACGGGCGGCGGCGCGCAGGGCGGCCTCCCGAACCAGCGCGGCCAAGTCGGCGCGAACGAATCCTGGTGTGCGCTCAGCGATCTCGTCCAGTGTCAGATCGCCGGCGGGGACATCGCGCAGCAGCACCTCCAACAGCGCCTTGCGGGTGGCCCCGTCGGGCAGGCTCAGGCCCAGCTCGCGGTCACACAGGTCCGGTGCGCGCAGTCGCGGATCGGCCGCGTCGGGTTGCTGGGAGGTGGCCACCAGCACGACGCCGGGAGCGGCGACCGCCTTGCGCAGCTCGGTCAGGATCATCGCCGACACCGGTTCGGCCGGGGTGGGCAACAGCGCGTCGATATCGGTGACCAACAGCACGCCACCACCATTCGTGACGGTGGCGACCGCGTCGGCAACAGCACGCTGTCGATCCTGCGCGGCCAGCGCGCCGGTGTCAGGCCCGTCGAGCTCGACCAACCGTCGCCCGGCGCACACTGCACGCACCAGCGTCGCCTTGCCGACCCCCGCCGGGCCGGTGACCAACACACCCAGATTCGGTTTGGCGCCGAGCTTTTCCAGCAGCTCCGGCTGATCGAGTGCGAGTTTGAGCCATTCGGTGAGCCGGCCGGCCTGCACGTGCTGGCCCTTGAGGTCATCGATCGACACCGCCGGGGCCTGCGGCCACGTCATCGGCTGGCTCACCGCCGCGGTGGGTGCGGGCCCGCCGGCTGCCGGCGTCACACCGTCACCCCAGGTGACCGACGAATTCGGTTGCACGCTAACCGGTCCGGCCGGATCGGTGCCGGTCACGGTCAGCAATTCCGACGTCCAGGTGATACCCACCGATGAGGTCAGCGCCGAGCTGGCCTGGGTGGTGGACGTCCCGGGACCGAGGTCGCGCGGGAGGAGCGATACCGTGTCACCGACGGTCATCACCTTGCCGAGCAGGGCCTGGCGCAATGTCGCCGACGCGACCGACTGGGTGGCCAGGGTGGAGCCGCGCAGCGTGACCGACCGTGCGCCGTAGACGGTGACCGGAGCGACCAGCACGGTGGTGTCCTCACGCAGGCCGGCGTTGGACAACGTCACGTCGTCCAGGAGCGCGGTACCGGCCGGGACATCCGCCGGTGCGATCCCGGCGACGGCGGAGGTGGTCCGGGAGCCGGTGAGCGACACCGCATCCCACTCGCGGATGCCGAGCGCGGCTAGAGCTTCCGGATGCAGCCGCACCACACCGCGCCGTGAGTCCAGCGCCGAGGTGTTCAACCGTGCGGTCAGCGCCAGGTTGGACGGCCCCATGTCAGCGACCGGGCTTGCGCAGGCCGAGGCGGGTCGAGCGGCGATTTGGCAGGCCACGGCGATTCGCGCGTCGCGCAGCGCGCCGCTGCTTGGGCGCGTCGTTCCATGCCTCCGGTCGCGCGGCGACCCAGCGTTGGCTGTAGACCGTGAACGGGATGATGCACAGGTAGCCCGCGATGATCAGCAGCACCAGGATGTACGGGAACAGCAGCAGCGCCGCCGCGGCGGCAGCGATCAGGATCAGCAGGATCGGCGCGGCGTTGGGCGGCATCTTCACAGCCTTGAGCGCCAGCGTGGGCACCCGGCTGATCAGCAGAGTGGCGTTGGCGGCGAACCAGACGCAGACAAACCACGGCGAGGTCCACCAGCCGTGGCCGAACTGCAGCATCGCCGCGAGCGGTCCGATCACGCCGACCGCACCGCACGGCGCCGGCATCCCGGTGAAGTACTCGCGGGTGTAGGCCGGACGGGTGTCGTCGTCGAGGAGTGCGTTGAATCGGGCCAGCCGCAGCACGATGCACACGGCGTAGAGCAACGCGAAGATCCAGCCGACCGGCGAGGTGGGCAGCAGCGTCACGTAGACCACCAGCGCGGGCGCGACACCGAAGTTCACCGCGTCGGCCAGCGAGTCGATTTCGGCGCCCATCCGGGACTGGGCGTCCAGGGCGCGCGCGATGCCGCCGTCGATCCCGTCGAGCACCGCCGCCGCACCGATCAAGGCCAGCGCGATGTGCGGGCGCCCGTCGAGGGCGAACTTGATCGAGGTCAGCCCCGCACAGATGGCCAGCACCGTCGTCGCGCTGGGCAGAATGCGCATGGCGGACGGGCGGGGTTTGATCACGGGAGCTGCGCCAACACAGTCTCGCCGGCGAGCGCGCGCTGACCGGGTTCGATCAGGATCTGCGAGCCTGCAGGCAGGTAGGTGTCCAACCGCGAGCCGAACCGGATGAGCCCGTAGGTGTCACCGATCGCGACCTTGTCGCCGGGTTGCAGGTCGCAGATGATGCGGCGCGCGACCAGCCCGGCGATCTGCACGACCACCACGTCGTGTCCGTCCGCAGTGTGGATCAGCACGCTGTTGCGCTCGTTGTCCTCGCTGGCCGCTGCCAGGTCGGCGGAATGAAAGCGTCCGGGCCGGTACTCCACGGCGCGCACCTCGCCACCCACCGGCAACCGCTGCACATGGGCGTCGAGCAGAGACAGGAAGATGCTCACCCGGGGCCGTGGACCCGCCGGCAGGCCGAGCTCGGCTGGTGGTTCGGCCTCTTCGACCAGACAGATCAGTCCGTCGGCCGGGGCCACCACCACGCCGGGACGGCTCGGGGGAGTCCGGGGCGGATGGCGGAAGAAACCGGCGTTGGCTGCGGCCGCGGTCAGGCCCGCGCGGCGTAGCCAGCGATGCTTGCGGCCGACGCCCGCCACCGCCAGGCCCGCCGCGATGAACGGCAGGCCGGCGGGGTGAACAGGGGGAACGGAGGAACGCACCAGCGCGACCAGCCGCTCGGGGCCGGACTTCATGTTGTCTTCCGCGGTGCGGGGGCGTCTGGCCATCGGCGACGATTCTACGTGCGCGCTGTGATTGTGCGGGCGCAGACCTACGAGAGGTCCCAGAGCTGGACCTGCTCGCCGGCGGCCACCTCGGTGATGTCCTCGGCGATTTCCAGAAGGCAGTTCGCCGAGGCCAGCCAGCGAAGATGGTGCGATGCCGGTGGCCCGTAGGTCGTGACGGTGTCCGCCTCGGGGTCGTAGACACCGCGCCGGAACTGGCGTTTGCCCTTCGGCGAGGTGAGGTCGTCGGCCAGCACGGCGGTGCGGCGCGGCCGGTTCGGGTTGGCCAGGCCCATCGCCGCGCGCAGTGCGGGCCGGACGAACACCTCGAAGGAGACCAGTGCGCTCACCGGGTTGCCCGGCAGCGTGATGATGGAGGTGCCGGCGCTGCCCGATGCCGCCGGCCCAGCGGCTCCGATCCGCCCGGCGCCCTGCGGCATGCCCGGCTGCATGGCGACCTTGACGAAGTCCACCGCCCCCGCGCCGAACGCATCCTTGACCACCTCGTAGGCGCCGGCGCTCACGCCGCCGGTGGTGATGATCAGATCGGCCTGCCCCGCGTAGCCCTCCAGCACGGTGCTGAACTGGTTGACGTCATCGCTCGACGTCGGTGTCGCGACCACGTCGGCGCCGGCCTCGCGGACCGCGGCGGCCAGCATGATCGCGTTGGATTCGTAGATCTGGCCGGGTTGCAGCTCGGTGCCCGCCGACACCAGCTCCGAACCTGTCGACATCACCAGCACCCGCAGCCGTGGGTGCACCGTCAGCGAGCCCAGGCCCAGCGCGGCGGCCAGCCCCAGCGCCGCCGGGGTCACCAGCTGGCCGGCGCGCAGCACCGTCGTCCCCGCGGTCACATCCTCACCGGCGCGCCGTACGTGCTGGCCAGGTCTGGACGCCGCCCGGATCTCGACGGTGTCGGTACCGGCGTCGGTGGCCTCGACCGGCACCACGGCCGTCGCACCGGCGGGCAGCGGTGCGCCCGTCATGATCCGGTGCGCGGTGCCCGCCGCCAACGTCAATGAGTCAACGCGGCCGGCCGGAATGTCCTCGGTGACAGGCAATCTGACCGGACTGGACTCGGAGGCACCGTCGACGTCCTCGGCGTGAACCGCGTAGCCGTCCATCGCCGAGTTGTCGAATACCGGCAGCGACATCGGGGCCGCCACGTCGGCCGCGAGAACCAGGCCCTCGGCGTCGGCCAGCCCCACCGTCGCCACCGGGCGCGCGGTGATCAGATCGGCGACGACCCGCTGATGCTCCTCGACCGTGCGCATCAGACGGGGAATTTCACGCCGGTCAGCTCCTCGGACACCGCCCAGAGCCGCTGCTGGACGTTCCGATCGTGGGACTGATTGCTGGAGCTCACCAGCTTGGGGTGGCCGCGCAGCTCGCGGAACCCGTCGGGTCCGTAGTACTGCCCTCCGGTGACCGATGGGTCGGTGGCGGCTCGCAGAGTCGCCAGCGCGCCCATTTCCGCGCTGTTCAACAGCAGCCCGCTGATGAGCTTGACACCGGGCAGCGAGCTGCCCGGGACGTGGCGGATCAGCTCGGTGTCCGAGACGCCCGGGTGTGCCGCTACGGCAATCGTTTTCGCGCCGGCCGCGGCCAGGCGCCGCTGCAGTTCGTAGGCGAACATCAGATTGGCCAGCTTCGACTGTCCGTAGGAGGCGACCCGCTCGTAGCGGCGGCGCTCCCATTGCAGGTCGTCGAACGCGATCTTGGCGCGGATGTTGTGCGCGACGCTGGCCACCACGACGACCCGTGATCCGTCGACTCCCAGCAGATTGTTCAGCAATAGTCCGGTGAGCGCGAAGTGGCCCAGATGGTTTGTGCCGAACTGCAATTCGAAGCCGTCGGCAGTGGTCTGCTTCGGCGGGTACATCACCCCGGCGTTGTTGACGAGCAGATCGATCCGGGGATAGGCGCTGCCCAGCTCGGCCGCTGCTTCCCGCACCGATGCCAGCGAGCCCAGATCCAGCTTGTGCACCGTTACCTCGGCGCCGGGTGCGGCTCGCCGGATCTCGGCGGCCGCCGCGTCACCCTTGGCGGTGTCGCGGACCGCCATCACCACCTGGGCCCCGTGCTGTGCCAGCACCCGGGCCGTGTCGAATCCGAGCCCCGTATTGGAGCCGGTCACGATCGCAATGCGTCCGCTTTGGTCGGGGACGTCCGCCTCGGTCCACTTCTGTGCGCTCATGGCACGACGATAGACGGCCCAAGTTGCGGACAATCGGTGGCCGTTTACTGTCGCCGTATGGCTATCGGTGGGGTGCTGTTCGACATCGATGGCGTCCTGGTGACCTCGTGGACGCCGATCCCCGGTGCCGCCGAGGCACTGGCGGTGCTGGCCGACCACCAGATCGCGCGGTCCTATCTGACCAACACCACCACCCGCACCCGAGGGCAGATCGCGGCGGCATTGTGCGACGCCGGAATGGATGTCCGGCCCGACGAGGTGATCACCGCGGCGGCGCTGACCGCAGACTATGTCCGGGCCAACTATCCCGATGCCCACTGTCTGCTGGTCAACAACGGCCAGATCACCGACGACATGCCGGGTATCGACATCGTCGACTCAGAGGAGTACGACGGTGCCGCTTTCAACGCCCCCGACGTCATCCTGCTCGGCGGCGCCGGTCCGGAGTACAGCCACCGCACATTGAGCCGGGTGTACGAATGGATGGCCCAGGGCGTGCCGGTGGTGGCCATGCACCGCAGCACCGCGTGGACCACCACCGAAGGTCTGCGCATCGACACCGGCATGTACCTCATCGGCATGGAGGAGACCTCCGGTCGTAAGGCCACCGGTGTCGGCAAGCCCGCGCCCGCAGGCTTTCTGGCCTCCGCGGCCCGCCTCGGCGTCGATCCCGATGAGATGTACATGGTCGGCGACGACCTCAACAACGACGTTCTGGCCGCCCAGGTGGTCGGGATGACCGGTGTGCTGGTGCGCACCGGCAAGTTCCGTCAGGACACTCTGGACCGTTGGGCTGCAGACGAATTTGCGATGCAGCCCAACCACGTCATCGACTCGGTCGCCGTGCTGCCGGACTTGCTCGGGCTCTAGCAGCCCAACGTCACTCCAGAGTCACCGTCGACGTCGAGCGCGACGCTGGTGTGACGCTCGACGGCGATGAGTTTTCCTGCTCGCCCGGGTCTGTCTGACTATGACCGAAATTCTGATTGTGAACACCACCATCGACGCACCCGCTGCCGCCGTATTCGCGGTGCTCGCCGACCCGAGCACCCACCAGGAGATCGACGGCACCGGTTGGGTCCGGGAACCGCTGGACGACGGCCGGGAACTGACCGAAGCCGGGCAGATCTTCCGGATCGCGATGTACCACGACAACCATCCCGACAAGCACTACGAGATGGCCAACCAGGTCACCGTGCTCGAACCCGACCGGGTGATCGGCTGGGCGCCCGGTGGGCTGGCCGAGGACGGCAACATCGAACTCGGCGGCTGGACATGGCGTTACGACCTCGAACCCCTCGGCGACGAGCAGACTCGGGTGACGCTGACCTATGACTGGTCGGGCGCCACCCCGGAGATCCGGAAAAGCATCGTCTTCCCACCGTTCCCCGTCTCCCACCTCGATAATTCGCTGGCGAATCTGGGCAAGCTGGCCATCGATAGGGGATGAGGCGGCTGACCGCCTCGACAGGGCCTCGCTGACCGCCCACCCGCTCGATGACAGAGCCCGGCGCGACGTGCATGTAAATTTGCTGCGTCTCCCTGCCGACGTGCCACTCCGTGTGGTAAGCATTCAGCCATCGGTGGTGCCGAAAGGGGCCATGGGCTTTACCTGTCGGGGGAACGGTCATGCCGCAGTTGAATTCAATACTTTCGAAACTTGGAACCGGTAGCGGAACTGGATCCCTAGCGTCGGCACCCGATCTCAACGCTTGAGATATCGCGGAACTGACACGAAGGGCGCGCGGTGCCGATCCTCCTGACCGGGCAAGAATCCGACGAGCAGTTGCGACTACTGGCCGGCGGAAAAGCGCGCAACCTGTGCGACCTCTCGGCCGCCGGATTCCCTGTTCCACGGTGGGCCATCCTCGGCACCGAAGCGTTCGAGAAAGCCTGTGCGGCCGCCGGCGTGAGCATCAGCCCAGCACCGCTCTCGTTGGCCGAACGTCTTGCCGAGGCAGCGTTCGCCGAAACCGCGCTGTGCGAATTGGCCATGCCGGCCGACATTCGGGACGCCATTGCGGCGGCGCTCGATTATGTGGGCGCCGAAACTGTCGCTGTTCGTTCGTCGGGACGACAAGAAGACGGTGACCGGGATTCGTTTGCGGGACTGTTCGACACGTTCTTGAATGTGGCCGGGCTCGATTCCACCGAAGACGCGGTGCGGCGTTGCTGGGCGTCGGCCTTCTCTCAACGGGCCACCCAGTATCGCCACGTCCGCGGGCTCGACTTCGGCGATGTCGCCCTTGCGGTCGTGATCCAGCGATCGCTGACGCCCCGCAGCAGCGGGGTGATGTTCACCGTCGACCCGCTCACGGGTTCGCCAGACCGGCTGGTGATCAACGGTGTACTGGGCCTTGGTGAAGGTCTGGTCTCCGGCGCCGTCGATTCGGATTCGGTGAGCATCGACAAGGACACCGGCCGAATCCTCGACGAGATGGTATCGGCGAAGAGTGAGATGATGGTCGCCACCGCAGGCGGCGGAGTCGCCACCGTCGGCGTGCCGCTCGAGCGCCGGCAGGACACCAGCGTCGGCCCTGCACTGCGTGCCACGCTGGTGGACTTGGGAATTCGGCTCGAACAGCATTTCGGCTGTCCGCAGGATGTCGAATGGGCCTGCGACGACACCAGCACCTGGATCCTGCAATCCCGCCCGGTCACCACCCTGGATCGCGAGTTCGACCGCGCAGCAGAACATTTCGGTGAATCCACCGACGGGGGCCGCATCTGGGACAACTCCAACATCATCGAGAGCTTCGCCGGTGTCACCTCGCCACTGACCTTCACCACGGCACGCAAACTGTACGGTGACGTCTATCGGGCATACGCCCGCAGCCTGAAAGTCCCACCCGCCCAGCTCGAACAGATGGAGTCGTGGCTGCCGGTGATGCTCGGCCAGTTCCACGGCCACGTCTACTACAACCTGCTGCACTGGTACCGGATGGTGGGCATCGCGCCCGGATATCCACTGAATCGACGGGTCCTGGAAGTCGCGCTGGGCGTCAGCGAACCACTCGACCGTAAGACAGCAACTCAGTTGCGTCCGTTCACCTTTGCGAATCCTGTCGAGAAGGCGGTATCGCGGGGCCGCACGACGATCTCCTACCTGCGCAGCATCAGATCCGTCGATGCCATGATCGACGATTTCGACGAAACGTTCGTCGACTTCATCGATCGCCACGGCCTGATGGACGTATCGGCGATGGACGGACCGTCGGCATACCGGATGTTTCGCCAGATCTACGACGAAGTCGCCGATCTGTGGGGCCCGATGATGGTGCTCGACGCCATGTTGCTGACCATGGTCGGCTCGCTGGCCGTCCTCACGAAAGTGTTCCTGCGGGGTGCGCCGGAGTGGGTCCAGTTCGCCGTCGTCAATCCCGAGCCTGACGTGATCTCCGTCGAACCGGCCAGGGAGCTGGCCGACATCGCCGCGTTCGTCCGGGAACACCCCGACCTCGATGAGTTCATCGCGTCAGCCGAGCCCTCGGTCGCCTACGCGCACCTCGCCGAGCGCGCCGACGACGAAGGCGAGTCGATATGGCAGGAGCTGCATTCCAAGATCGAGACGTACATCGACCGCTTCGGTTATCGGTGTCTGGACGAACTCAAGCTCGAAACACCGGACCTGCGCCAAGATCCCGCCGGGATCTTTCATCTGCTGCGGATGGACACCGCCGGGCAGCGCGAGCGCACCGGGAGCTCGGTCGAGGACTACCTCGATGCGCACCTGCGCGGCGGGCGCCGAAAAGTGTTCGATGCGTTGCGCCGAAAGGTCCAACGGGCGGCGACGCACCGCGAGCACCTGCGCTTCTGTCGCACCCAGGGCTTCGGCATCCTGAAATCACTTGTGGGGGTGATGGGTCGGGAGTTGGAGCAACGAGGAACGATTCAGCATCGGTCCGACGTCTTCCTGTTACGCATCGACGAACTGTTCGATCTTTACGAGGGCACAATGACCACGGCCGCCGCGCAATCCGTGATTCGCCGCCGAAAGCTGCTGCAGGACAGCTACTCACGGTTCGCTGCGCCCGCCCGGTTCACCACGACCGGATCTGACTACTCAGAGCCCGAGCTGGCGCAGGCCGGCTGGCGGCTCGCGGAAGAGTCAACCCATGCGCCCGCCGGAACGGTACTCACCGGGACGCCGTCCAGCCCGGGTGTAGTGACCGGCCGCGCTGTTGTGGTCGAGAAGCCGCAGGACTTCTCCAGCGGCATCCTGGTGGCATACCGGACCGATCCCGGCTGGGCGTCGGCCCTGCCGTTCGCATCCGCGCTCCTCATCGAGCGGGCGTCCCCACTCACCCACGTGGCGATCATTGCCCGCGAACTCGGAGTGCCGACCGTCGTGCAGATCGACGGCCTGACCGAAGCGGTTCGCACCGGAATGACGGTGAGCGTCGATGGTGCCAGCGGGCGGGTGGTCCTGTTGGAAGAGCCCGGACCATGAACGACGTCGACCGCATCCGCGGCTGGTTGATGGAGCCACGGGACCACACCGGGATCCACCTGGCCAATGACAAGAACGGCTGGGACTTCGTCACGTACCGCGTGCTGGCCGACAACGCGCGACGCATCGCGCGCCGCCTGACCGACGACGGTGTCCGCCCGGGTGACGTCGTCAGCGTGTTAATGCCGACCTCCGACCTGTGCTTGTCGACGATGTTCGGGGTGCTGGCCGCGGGTGCGACGCTCACCCCGATCGTGCCGCCGATGTTCCAACCGCCGGATCAGTACACCGCGCACCTGCACGGCATCCTCGGGGCGTCGGGCTGCAACGCGATCGTGGCCTCCTCCGCCTTCGCCGAGTTGGCCAGGCGTGCGATAACCGGTCTTGCCCGCGAGCCCAAATTGATCGCGATCGACGGTGTTCCGGAGTGCGAGCCCTTGGATGAGCTCGCCGAGCCCGCTCCCGCGGTGCTGCTGCAGATGACCTCGGGTTCGACGAGGGCACCGCGCGGTGCCAGCATCAGCTGGCGCAGCCTGGCGACCAACCTCAATGTGATGGAAGAACTCTGCGGGATGGCCGACGGCCAGGTCGGTGTGTCCTGGCTTCCGCTGTACCACGACATGGGCCTGATCGGCGTCCTCTTCCAGGCCATGACCCGTCAGCGACATCTGCAGCTGATGCGCCCCGACCAGTTCATCCGTGACCCACTGCGGTGGTTGAAAGCTGCCGCCACCTCGCAGCACACCGCATCCCCGTCGTTCGGGCTGGTCTACACCAGCACCAGGCTCACGCCGGATGATCTCGGCGACATCGATCTGTCGGGGCTGCGGACGCTGGTCGTCGGGGCCGAGCCCATCAACCCGGCACATCTGCGGGCGTTCACCGAACTGGCTGCAGGCCATGGTTTCTCCACGGATGCCTTCATGCCCTCGTACGGTCTTGCCGAGCACACGCTGTTCGCCACCTCGCACCGGCTGGGCGAGCCGCACCGGATGGTTCGGGTGGACCGGACCGCGCTGCGTCACGGTCACCCGGTTCGGGTGCTCTCGCGTGTGACAGGCGATATCACCGCCGCCACGGGCGGCGATTGGGTGGTGTCGGTCGGCAAGGCGGCACCGGGACATGAGGTCTGGATCGCCGATGAGTCCGGTGACCGGCTGCCTGACGGGATGTTGGGCGAGATCGTCTTGTCCGGACCGTCGGTGGCGCAGGGATACCACGGGGACTGCGACAGCACCACACGATTCGTCGGCGACGAGCTGCGCACCGGTGACGCCGGATTCCTGCTGGATGGCCAACTGCACGTCTTGGGCCGGATGGGGACGAGCCTGAAGATCAACGGGCGCAGCGTCTTCACCGAGGACCTCGATGTGACGACAGCGGGTGCGCTGGGAGTCGCGCCGAGCCGCGTCGTCACCGTCGCGGTCAACGAGGCCGAACGTCCCGGGGCCGCGGTGTTCATCGAACACATGAAGGTGACCCCCGAGATGGTCACCGCCGCAATCAGATCCCTGCAGGCGAACATCGGTGAAGACGCGCCGCTGTGGCTGATCAGCACACCGCGCGGAACGCTGTCCCGGACGTCGAGCGGCAAGCCGCGTCGGGCGCACCTGTGGCAGCAGTGGCGCGCGGGCCGATTCACCAGGGCTCGATTGCTCGCCATCGGCGGGGCGAATCGAGACGTCCAGGGGCTCCAACGGATTCGCGCACTGTTCGAGAAGACCCGCGAGCTCGCCGTGATTCCCGATGATGCGACAGTGCACTTCGAGGGGTCGCTCGCCGAAGGATTCGGCAATGAAGGCTCGGACATCGATTTCCTGCTGGCGGTGCCCGGCGCGGCCAAACAGGCAGTGATGCCCACGGTCGTGTTCGTCGACGGTCGCCGGGTGGAGGTTCGAGCCCAATCGCACGAGCAGATCCGCGAACGGCTACTGAAGGTCAGACGGGCGATGGACACGGGTTCGGTGTCCGGGGTGTCCGAGGACCTCCTCAACAGGGTTCAGCGGTTCCTGCGCGGCATCCCGCTGTACGTCGGATCCGACTACGCGCGGCTCCTCGACATCGTCTCCTACGACGAGCTCACCACCTTGCTCAGCTCGTGGTGGCGCCGGCGAGCCAACGGATGCCTGCGACATGCCGTCGCGCTGGCGCTGCTCGGCGACGACTTCGAGGCGGTCCGGTGGGCACGAGAAGGTTTGGCGCAGCAGATGAAAGCATTCCTCGCCGCGCGCGGTGAGGGCTACATCGAGATCAAATGGCTGCCGGAGCAGATCACTCGACTCGCGCGTGACGCCGACGCGACAGTCGCCGCGCTGCTGAATGACTACCAAGCCCTCGACGCGACACCGGCCACACCGGATTCAGGACGGGACCTCGTCGAGCGGGCGCTGGCGCTGGCCGTGCGATTGGGCGGCCCGAGAATCACCCTCGACCCCGCGAACGTCGTCCTACGGCGGATGCCCGGAGTCACCACCTGGCCCATCGGAACCGCCACCCACGTCGTGCGCGACAAAACCGATGTGTTCGTACTGTCCACCGACTGCGCGACGTCGTGGCGGAAGGTGATCTTCGGTGAGTCCATCGCCACCACGAGGGCTGCCCTGCAGCATATTCAGCTGTTCGTCGAACACGGCCTCGTCGGGCTGGCCTGGCGCGGCGGGACAGCGATCACACCGGCGGCGGCGATGTGCACGCCGGGCCGGCCGCTCACACCGCTGCCATCCAACCAGCGCCCGGTGGTCACGATCGATGGCGTCGTCACCGACCGCGACATCGTCCGATCCCCGCTAGGCGCAAGGTCTTTCGCGGAATGCGCTGGAGCACTGCTGTTGGCCAACATGGTGCTCGAGAACGCCCGCGAAGATTTCAGCGGTGCGGTCAAGGACGGACAGTGGCAGGTCGCCGCGCTGTGCGGACGGCGGATCGTGATCATGGCGGTTCGAATCCTGGCCAGCGCCTGGGGAATCACCCCGCTGCCTGCCGACCCGGTGCTGGTCAGCAGGCTGGACATGCTGGTACCTGAGCATCCCCAGTTGGCGCAGACCGCCCGCGGCCTCATCGAGCTCTCCATCGCCGATGAGGACGACGCGGGATCGGTACACCAGGAACTCGATGCGTTCGTCGCCCAGGTGCGCAAGGTCACCTGCGGCGAGAACTTCCCCTCGTCGTTCGCGTCCAGGGAGGAGTGGCAGCGCACGATCCGGTACGGATATCACTGGCTGCGGATGGGCGGATACTTCGATGCCTACGTCGAACTCGACGAGATCCGCGATCTGCTGAGCACCGGCGGAGCCCAACCCGCGGCGAGGCCGACGCCATGAGCGACATCGGCGATGACGTCCTGGCGCTGGTCGCGGCGATGGCCCCCGACACGGCCGGCGAGCCGGAGTTGAGCAGCGCCCTGATCGGCGATCTCGGATACACCTCACTGAGGCTGCTCGAGCTGTCGATAGCCGTCGAGCGCGCCTTCGAGCTGCCGCAGCTCGACCACGAGATGCTCGCCGGCGTCTCAACCGTGGGCGATCTGGTGAATCTTGTTGCAGCCCAGAAGGAATTGACATGAGCGGGACAGTGTTGGTCACGGGTGCCGCGGGACACGTCGGCGCCGCCGTCGTCGCCCGCCTGTCCCGGCGCGGGTACACCGTGATCGCGCTGACACACGATCGTCCGGTCGCCGCCGGACGAATGCTGAGCGGTGATGTCCGCAGCGAAGACTTCGGCCTCGACCAGCAGACCGTGTCGGAACTCGCGAGCGAGGTCGACCTGGTGGTGCATTCCGCCGCGGTCACCGACTTCGGTCTGCCGGAGCAGCGCTACACCGAGATCAACGTCGACGGGACAGCCCATGCGCTGGCCTTGGCGCGCCGCTTGGATGCCGGCCTGGTCTATGTCAGCACCACCTACGTCTGCGGCGAGACCGAAGGGGTCTTCTACGAGGACCAGCTCGATATCGGTCAGCGGTTCAGCAACGCCTACGAACAGAGCAAGTATCGGGCCGAACAACTGGTCGCCGCAGCCGGACTCCGCTCGGTGGTCGTCCGGCCGGGCATCGTGACCGGCGAATACCGCACCGGGAACACCGGCGCCTACAAGCACATCTACCAGCTGCTCAAGGTGATCGTCGAGGGCAGGCTGCGGACGCTGCCCGGAAACTATTCCGCGACACTGGGACTAGTGCCGATCGGCCACGTCGCCGACGTCATCGCGGCCGCGGTCGAGAAGGTCGACGACAACATCGAACGGACATTCCATGCGGTGGGCGCCAATGCCCTGTCGCTGCGCACCGTCTCCGACGTCCTCGCCGAGTATCCGTCGTTCTGTATTCCTGATTTCGTACCGCCCAGCACGTTCAGCGAGTCTGATCTCGATGAGATCGAGCGCCGCTACTTCGACAAGGTCGGGATCCTCTATACGAGCTACCTGCGGCGGCACCTGGAGTTCGACAGCACCAACACCCGCGAGCGACTCGGTGTCACACCGCCTGGCATCGGTCCCGGTTACTTCCGGCGCCTCCTGGACTCCTGTTTACGCACAGGCTATTTGGGCCGGCCGGAGCCATCGGTCGCCGAGGTTCTGGCCCGATTGCAGGCCACAAGGAGTTCCGCATGATCCGCACCGGCAGTAGGTATGACTCGGACACCTACTTCATCGAGACGTGCGATGCGCTCGCGGCGATGAACATCGATCGTGACACGTTCGCCCAGGAGCATGCGCTGATGCTGCTCAAGCCCGACGCGGCCGTCACCGCAGCGATGGGATCGGCCATCACCTGGCTGCTCGATCACGGTTATCGCATCGTGGGGGCGTATCCGGTGCAGCTGACGTATCTGCATCTACGGGCGTTGTGGTACTTCAACTGGCACCGCGCCACCGCCGAGCGTCGCCGCGTTGCGGACCGTCTCGCCGGGCTGTCACCGTCGCTGGTTCTCGTCGTCGGCCATCCTGACGGTGAGCAACCGGTGTCGGTTCGGCTCACGGCGGACAAGGGCCCCGCCGACCCCGAGCAGCGCCAGCCCCACCACCTACGGCATGCGCTGGCAGCCGGAACCTATCTGCTGAACAAAGTTCATACCCCCGACGACCCTGACGATGTGTTGCGGGAAATGAGCATCTACTTTCCCGATCCGCAACTGAGCGCCGTGATTTCCGCTTGCGTCAACGGCGCCGACGCAACAGCAGATGCCGTTCGCATCGTCGACGGTATCGAGTCCGGCCTTGACCTCAGAAGCGGTGACCTCACCGCCGCGCAGGATGCCGTCTGGCAGGGCCTTGGTGGGGTCGATGTATGGGATCGACCCCGTACCGGTGAGGAATGGCTGGCCGCATTGGTGGATGCAGACAAACGAGGCATCGACGTCGATCCGTGGTTCCGGATCGTGATCGAATCCTCCTATCTTCCGATGCACCGACAGGGAAGTGACGGGATATGAACGGGGAGAACTATTCTCAGACCATCCGCCGAGAGTTAGTACACAAACGCGCGGTATCCGAAGTGCTGGTCACCTCGATGGGCGGCCATGGGGACACCTGGACAGCGCATGCCCAACTGCCACGCTTGCACAGCTTTCACTCCGACGGGCTGGGGCGGCAGGGTTCGTACTACGATCCGCTTCTCGTGCTGGAGGCGTTCCGGCAGGGATGCATCGCGGGCAGCCATCTTTTCTACGACGCACCACCGGACGCCCGGCATACCGTGCGGCTGTACGAACTGGCCGTGGTCGACTTCGACCATCTGGCGTGCGGTGCCGAGATACTGGATCTGGAACTGAACATGGCGGTGCAGAAGGAGTTCCGTCGTGACGGCCACGACGCGGTGCATGGCCTCGAGGTCCGTGCCGTCGTGGCCCATGACGGTACCAAGACGATGGAGCTGTCGGCCGCGTTCAACTGGATGCCGTTGGAGAAATGGGACCGACTGCGGGCTGGTGCGAGCTGGGACCCGGGGCCGCAGCCGGCGCCGGCCGAACCCCGGTCGGTCGGCCGGACGCGGATGGCGAACGTGGTGATCGGTGCGCCCGTCCACGCGGCTGAGAGTGGCGCGGCGAGCGCGCCGCTCGTGGTGGACATCAGTCACGCGACGCTCTTCGACCATCCCCTCGACCATCTTCCCGGCGGACTCATCATCGAGGCCGCCCGCCAGCTTTCCCTGGTGATCGCCGATTCGCGTGTGGAAGACCTCGTAGGTCCGTCGTGGCTGAAGATCGGATTTCAGTCATTCGCCGAAATGGATTCGGTGAGCACGGTGTCGATGACACGCGATGGTGCCGACCCGCTGACGTTCCGTGGTGACATCACGCAGTCGGGTCAGACCAGGGCCACCATAGAACTGGCATTCATGGAATGACGGTCCTGCGGCGGACGGGCGGCATCGGCGCGTTCCTGGTCGAACGATGCCTGCCGGTCTATCCCGTCTACCTGGCGCTGTGGGTGATCGCGGTCGAGTGCATGGTCGTGGTCGTCGGGCAGTCGTCCGGCCCGTGGCGACCGTCCTGGGATACCGCGCTGAAGATCCTGGCGCTCAACGCCGCCGGTGCCTTCCTGCGTATGGTCGACGACCAGAAGGATCTGGATTACGACAGGGTCTACAACCCGGATCGGCCTCTGGTTCAAGGCCGAATCAGCACCCGGGAGTTGCGGATCGCGATGGTCCCAGCTGCCGCGGTGGCCGTACTGCTGGCGGCGACGGTCTCGGTGTGGACGGCTGTGCTCGTGGCGCTCATCCTCGGCTACAGCCTTGTGTTGTGGTGGTTGGAATCGCGGGTTCCGGTGGTACGCGACAATCCGCTGGTGAACCTGGTGGCCGCATGTCCCGCACAGTTCCTGGCAACGGGTTTCGCGATGACGGGCCGGCCGGGTGTCGGAGATGCGTCCTGGGGACAGCTGGTCGCCGTCCTGCTGGTGTTCACCGCCGCATTCCTGCATGTGGAGTTGGCGCGCAAGACCGCCCGGGCGGCCGCGGCAGATGACCTGCGGTCGTACTCTCGGGTCATCGGGCCGACCGCGAGCGGTGGCATGGTTTTGATTCTCGGAGTATCGGCCGTGCTGGTGGAGGTGCTACTCACCTCGCCGTGGAGTTGGGCCGGGCACTGGTGGCCGATCGCCTGGTTGCCGGTCGCCGCGGCGGCGCTGCCGTGCCTGTCGGCGTGGATCTTCTTCGTGCGTCGGGTCGAGGTCCACCCTCGTGGATTGCCAACGTTTTTCGTGATCATGTTCTATCTCGCCATCGTCGGCCAGGGTTTGGTCTACCACTAGAAAGGGGCTCGAGAGTGCGGATCCTCATACCGCTGGTCGGCAGTCGCGGGGACGTTCAGCCCGGCGTGGCGCTCGGTCTGGAACTCGAGCGTCGCGGCCACGACGTGATCATCGGGGCGCCACCGAATTTCGTCGACTTCGTCGCCAAAGCCGGCCTGACCGCGCGCCAGTTCGGTCCCGACGTCCATGCGTTGTATTCCTCTCCGGAGGGCCAGAAGGCATTGGCGGCGGGCAGCACGTTCAAGCTGATGTCGATGGTGTCCAAGCAGATGTCGGAATACGCCGACCGGATGGACGACGAGCTGATCGACATCTCCAAGGGCGCGGAGATGATCGTCTGCACCACCTTCAGTGAGGACCGCTCCGCGATCGTGTCCGAGGCCCTGGGCATTCCGATGGTGACATTGCACACCTACCCGTGCCGCAAGAACAGTCTCTACGCGCCACCGGGCTCGGTGCCGGCCAACTGGACGGTACCGGGCGTTTTCAACCGCGTGGCGTGGTCCGCGATCGAGCGACTGCGGACCGTGGTGTTCGGCAAGTACCTCAACAACCTTCGCGGCAAGCTCGACTTGCCGCGATCGTGGGCCAGTACGGAATCAATTCTCGCGGGGCGCAATGTTCCCGAGCTGCAGATGTACGACCCGGCGTTCGTGCCTGGCCTGGCCGAGGAGTGGGGTTCGTCGCGTCCCATGGTCGGCTTCCTGTGGTTGCCGCAGTCGGCCCGGGCGGCGATCGGTGAGTCGGCCGAAGACCACGCCGAGGTGCTCCAGTGGGCGGACGGCGGCACACCGCCGATCTTCTTCGGGTTCGGCAGCATGCCCATTCTGGATTTCGGGTCGGTGCTCGGCATGATCGAGCACATCTGCGAGAGAACCGGCCAGCGGGCGCTGGTCAGCGTCGGTGGCGCCCACCTCAACCCCGAACTGCGGAACACCTCCGACAGCGTGAAGGTCGTCGATGCGCTCGCTCACGACCTCGTCTTCCCGCACTGCAAGGCGGCCGTCCACCACGGTGGCATCGGCACCCTCTTCGAAAGCCTGCGGGCCGGGCTGCCGACGCTGGTGTGCTCGGTGTCGTTCGATCAGCCGGTGTGGGGACACCAGGTCGAAAAGCTCGGGGTCGGCGCCCATGTGCCGTTCACCAAGTTGCGGGCCGACACCCTCGGCGCAGGCATCGATGCGATCCTGAACCCGCAGATGCGTTCTCGGGCAGAAGCGTTCGGTGCGCGCCTGCAGGCCACCGGAGACGGTGTGCCGCGGGTCTGCGACATCGTGGAGAAGACCGCGGCCCGCTAGCCGGGCTTGCGGGGCGAGAACACCACCGGAAGCGACGCCGGCGACAGCACGAAATCCTTGGCCTGCGGCTTGACCTGAAAACCGGAAGGCAGCCGGATGTCCCATCGCGAGAACAGTGCCGCCGCCTGCAGCGTGATCGACAACAACGCGAATTGACTTCCGGGACAATGCCGCTGACCCAAGCCGAACGCCATCATGACGTCACGGTCCACCGAGTCGGACTCCCAGCGGTCAGGGTCGAAGGTCGAGGCATGGGGGAAATACTGGTCCTGCAGATGCACCATCAACGGGCTGAACAAGATGTTGGTGCCATCTCCGAACTCCACCGAGCCGATGCGTACCGGCCCGTCGGCAGTGAGGATGCTGATCCACGGCGCCCACAGCCGCAGCGTTTCGGTGAGAACGTTGCGCAGGTAGCGCAATGCGGGCACATCGCCCACTTCCACTGGGCGAGAACCGACTACGGAGTCCAGTTCATCGCGGATCCTCGCGGCGATGTCGGGCGCACGGCTCGTCTCGTAGATAAGCCAGGAGAACATCGACGACTGCGATCCGATGCTCGCCGCCAGTGCCAGCAGTAGTTCGTCGACGAGATTGTCATCGGACAGCGTCGCACCGGTCTCCTCGTCGACGTGATGCAGAAGTGCCGACAGCATGTCGCCTTCATCGGGTGCGTCGCGCCGGCGCTCGATGAGTGACCGCAGCGCGGAACGGACCCGCCTGGAATCGGAGATGAATCGGCGGTTGGCCAGCAGCCGCAACTGTCTCGCGGTCTTGGGCAGTGCGCCGCGAATGATGACTTCGCTGAGCAGCCAAGGGGTTCGCTCGCGGATGACGTCGATCTCGTCGGCGTCTGATTGGGCGCGGAACAGGGTCGCCAGCATGGTGCGCATCACCAGCTGATGCACGCTGGCCCGCAAGTCGGTCTGGGTGCCGCCGACCAGTGAGCCCGACCAGTCATCGGCGATCGCCGCGACCGTGAGCCCGTATTCGTTGAGACGGCGTTGCCGAAACACCGGGGCGATCAGTCGGCGCCGCAGATCGTGTTCGGGCCCACTGAGTACATTGGTCGCGCCGCTGACCAATTCGTGGATGGCCTCGCGCATCGGCTCGCGGTGGAACGCCCCCGCCCGGCCGAGGCTGACGTCGCGGATCAGCTCCGGGGTGGTCAGCAGGTAGGAGGCCCGCGGCCCCAGATACACCCGGACGATGGGACCGATGCCGGCGGCGCGCAGCAGCAACTCCCGGGGATCACCCGTGACCATATGGGCGTGGCCGATGAGCGGCAGACGCCCTGGCGCCGTGGGGATTCCAGACAGGCCGACTGGCGTCATGGCGGCAGCGTAGCCGGTTTAGGACGAGGTGAGGCTCCGAACGGCTTCGATGCGGGCCTTGAGCTGATCGGTGGTGGCTGCGGCCACCGGCGGACCGCCGCAGACCCGGCGCAGTTCGTTGTGGATCTGACCGTGCGTCTTGCCGGTGCGGTGGTGGGCCAGTGACACCAGGGCGTTGAGCTCGCGGCGCAGATCCCGCAGCTGACCGTGCGTGGTCAGCCGGGGCACCTCGCCGCTGGCAGTGCGCTTCTCGATCTGCTCTTCTTGCCTGCGCCGCAACAGATCTCGCATCGACTCGGCATCGAGTAGGCCCGGGATCCCGAGGTAGTCGGCCTCCTCGTCGCTGCCGGCCGGCGTCGCGGTCCCGAACGACGACCCGTCGAAGATGACCTGATCGAGCTCGGCGTCGGCGCCCAGATACTCGATCTTGTTGTCGCCCTCGTCGGGCTCGTCGCGGTTCTGCTTGGCCAACTCCGCCTCGAGCGGATCGTCGTCGAGGTTCTCCCGGTGCGGCTTGCCCAGCACGTGATTGCGCTGAGCTTCCATCTCGCTGGCGAGCATCAGCAGGTTGGGCACCGACGGCAAGAAGATGCAAGCGGTCTCACCGGGCCGCCGGGAGCGCACGAACCGGCCGATCGCCTGGGCGAAGAACAGCGGAGTCGACGCGCTGGTCGCGTACACGCCGACCGCCAGGCGCGGCACGTCGACACCTTCGGACACCATCCGCACCGCGACCAGCCAGCGCGATGTGCTCTCCGAGAACTGCGAGATGCGATCCGAGGCGCCCTTGTCATCGGAGAGCACGACGGTGGGGGCCTCGCCGGTGATCTTGAGCAGCAGGTCGGCGTAGGCACGGGCGGCGGTCTGATCGGAGGCGATGATCATGCCGCCGGCGTCGGGCACGTGTTGGCGAAGCCCGCGCAGCCGGGTGTCGGCCGCGGCGATCACCGCGGGCATCCATTCGCCGGCCGGGTTGAGCGCGGTCTTCCACGCCCGCGCGGTCTGCTCGGCGGTCAGCGGCTCACCGAGGCGCGCCGCGTGCTCCTCGCCGGCACTGTCGCGCCAGCGAGCCTCGCCGGAGTACGCCATGAACATGACCGGGCGCACGACGCCGTCGGCCAGCGCGTCGGAATAGCCGTAGGTGTGGTCGGCGGACGAGCGGGCGAAGCCGTCCGGCCCGGTCTCGTAGGTGACGAACGGGATCGCGCTGTCGTCGCTGCGGAACGGGGTCCCGGTCAGCGCGAGCCGCCGGGTCGCGTCGTCGAACGCCTCCCGGATCGCGTCGCCCCACGTCTTGGCGTCACCGCCGTGGTGTATCTCGTCGAAGACGACGAGCGTCTTGCGGTTCTCGGTGCGCACCCGGTGGCGGGTGGGGTGGCTGGCAACCTGTGCGTAGGTGACCACGACGCCGTGATACTCCGCGGAGGTCTGCGAATTCGAGTTGGAGAACTTGGGGTCCAGCGCAATCCCGTGCCGTGCCGCGGCCTGCGCCCACTGGACCTTGAGGTGCTCGGTGGGGACGACGATGGTGACCGCTTCGACGGTGCCCTCTGCGAGGAGCTCGGCGACGATCCGCAGGGCGAAGGTGGTCTTGCCGGCGCCGGGGGTCGCGACAGCGAGAAAGTCGCGCGGCTTGGCGGCCAGATACTTGACCAACGCCCGTCGCTGCCAGCCCCGTAACGCCTGGGTGCTGGGCGCATCAACTGCCCGCACCCCTGGGACTCCTCTCGGTCGAGATGGACTCTAGTGCAAGCAGATCCGCCCGCGCACTTCGATCCGGCGTGTCGTCAGACCAAGAAGTTGTCGTTGCGAATGAAGAAGTCGCGGCGTTCGTCGTCGGTCAGCTCGCCGAGCTTGGGCAACCCCTCGAAATAGAACTCGCGGGGCGCGCCGGGAGCAAACAACATCAAGATCGCGGCGGGCTCGTCGGACTGGTTGCCGAAACCGTGGATGCCGCCGGGCGGGACGTAGAGGTAGTCGCCTTGCTCGCCGACGGTCCAGTCGCGGCCGTCGAACAACTGGATCCGGCCGGACAGCACGAAGAAGGATTCCGACATGGCCTTGTGGAAGTGCGGCCCGGGGCCACCCGCTTTGGGGCCGAGGTCGACGCGGTACAGACCGAAGTCGCCGCCGGTCGATTTCTCGGTGGCCAGGTAGGTGTACTTGACCGGGCCGACTTCGAAGTCGGCCGGGGTGTCGGCCTTGCGCAGGGTGGCGCTGATGTCGCCGTCCCCGTCGTACCGCGGCGGGGGATAGGGCGGTACATGAAGCGACATGGCTACATTGTGCCGCTCATCCGAGCGGGTAGGTCACGCCCGTCAGTTCTTCGGACACCGCCCACAACCGCTTCTGCGCCGCGACGTCGTGCGACCGGCGATTGGACGAGACCAGCTTCGGATAGCCCCGCATCTGCAGCAGTCCGCCGGGTCCGTAGTACTGGCCGCCGTGCACCGTCGGGTCGGTCGCGGCGCGCAGCGTGGGCAGTGCACCCATCTCGGCATCTTGCACGGTCAGGCCGAAACCCCATTCGACGATCTTGGGCAGATTGCGCCCCAGCTCGGTGGCCGAGCTTCCCGGGTGGGCGGCGGTGGCGATCGTGTCGGCCGCGGCCAGGCGCTTCTGGAGTTCGTAGGTGAACAGCAGGTTGGCCAGCTTGGCCTGCCCGTACGCCGCCGTGCGGTTGTAGCTGCGCTCGGACTGCAGATCGTCGAAGCGTATGCGTCCGAACCGGTGGCCGTTGCTGCTGACCGTGACGACCCGGGAGCCCGGGGCGGCGAGCACGCGATCCAGCAGCAGGCCGGTGAGCGCGAAGTGGCCGAGGTGGTTGGTGCCGAACTGCAGCTCGAACCCGTCCTGGGTGGTCTGCTTCGGCGTCATCATCACGCCGGCGTTGTTGATCAGCAGGTCGATCCGGTCGTGGCGGGCGCGCAGCTCCTCGGCGGCGGCGCGGATGGACGCCAGCGAGGTGAGGTCGAGTTCTTGCACGCTGACGTCGGCCCCGGGGTAGCGCCGCACGATGAGGTCGGCGGCGGCCTTGCCCTTGTCGAGGTTGCGGACCGCGAGAACCACGTGCGCGGCCTTGGCTGCGAGCGCGCGTGCGGTTTCGTAGCCCAGTCCGGTGTTGGCGCCGGTGATGACCGCGGTGCGGCCGGTTTGGTCCGGAATGTCGGCGGCAGTCCAGTGGGCCATGCAGGTCTCCTCGTTTACGATGGATAAACGGAGCGCGCGCCCCGGTTTCTTCGACTATACGGAACGTGCGCCCCGCTTTGTCAACGCGTGAAGGGGTGTGAGGTGGTGCTGAGCTGCCGGCCGCTGCGGGCCGATGCCGCGCGCAACCGCGCCCGGGTGCTGCAGGTGGCCTACGAGGTCTTCGCCGAGCAGGGACTGGCCGTGCCGATCGACGAGATCGCCCGGCGTGCCGGTGTCGGCGCGGGCACCGTCTACCGGCATTTCCCGACCAAGGAAGCCTTGTTCGAGGCGGTCATCAGCGATCGGGTGCGAATGGTCGTGGCGCGCGGACGGGAACTGCTCGCCGCTGATCCAGCCACCGCCCTGTTCGAATTCCTCCGCGAGATGGTGCGTTCCGGTGCCGCAGACCACGGGATGGTCGAGGCGCTGGCGCGATACGGGATCGACCTCGACTCCGCGGCGCCCGGCGCCGAAGCGGAGTTCCTCGAGGTGTTGGGGGAGATGCTGGTGGCGGCGCAAAAGGCCGGCGCCGCCCGCGCCGACGTCGGTGTCGCCGAACTCAAGGCACTGCTGGTCGTGTGCAAGAGCGGCCAGGAATACGGCGAGGACGTCGCCGACCGGATCACCAACGTCATCGTGGCCGGTTTACGCGCCGGGTGAACGACTGATCCACTTCTTGCACTCGCCTAGGTCGAGTGCTAAGAATGTGGTTGGCACTCGCGACCGGTGAGTGCTAGGTCGGGACGGTGAGGCCGGGGCCGCGCACGCGCGGAGCACTCTCCAGCCGTCCGTCGCGGGCACTGCACCCGACCGAAGACGTGCCATCCCCAACCGGAGGATTCACTTCGCAATGTCCAAGATCATTGCTTACGACGAAGAGGCCCGCCGCGGCCTCGAGCGGGGCCTGAACGCCCTCGCCGACGCGGTAAAGGTGACGCTGGGCCCCAAGGGTCGCAACGTCGTCCTGGAGAAGAAGTGGGGCGCCCCCACGATCACCAACGATGGTGTGTCCATCGCCAAGGAGATCGAGCTCGAGGACCCGTACGAGAAGATCGGCGCCGAGCTGGTCAAGGAAGTCGCCAAGAAGACTGACGACGTCGCGGGTGACGGCACCACCACCGCCACCGTGCTGGCTCAGGCTCTGGTTCGCGAAGGCCTGCGCAACGTCGCTGCCGGCGCCAACCCGCTCGGTCTGAAGCGCGGTATCGAGAAGGCCGTGGAAGCGATCACGGCAACGCTGCTGAAGTCGGCCAAGGCCATCGAGACCAAGGATCAGATCGCGGCCACCGCCGGGATCTCCGCGGGTGACCAGACCATCGGTGACCTGATCGCCGAGGCAATGGACAAGGTCGGCAACGAGGGTGTCATCACCGTCGAGGAGTCGAACACCTTCGGCCTGCAGCTCGAGCTCACCGAGGGTATGCGCTTCGACAAGGGCTACATCTCGGGTTACTTCGTGACCGACGCCGAGCGCCAGGAAGCGGTCCTCGAGGATCCGTACATCCTGCTGGTGTCCTCGAAGGTCTCGACCGTCAAGGACCTGCTTCCCTTGCTGGAGAAGGTCATTCAGTCGGGCAAGCCGCTGCTGATCATCGCCGAGGACGTCGAGGGCGAAGCCCTGTCCACCCTGGTGGTCAACAAGATCCGTGGCACCTTCAAGTCCGTCGCCGTCAAGGCTCCGGGCTTCGGTGACCGCCGCAAGGCCATGCTGCAGGACATCGCGATCCTGACCGGTGGCCAGGTTGTCAGCGAGGAGGTCGGCCTCTCGCTCGAGACCGCCGATGTGTCGCTGCTGGGTCAGGCCCGCAAGATCGTCGTCACCAAGGACGAGACCACCATCGTCGAGGGTGCCGGTGATTCCGACGCCATCGCCGGCCGGGTGGCTCAGATCCGTGCCGAGATCGAGAACAGCGACTCCGACTACGACCGCGAGAAGCTGCAGGAGCGCCTGGCCAAGCTGGCCGGCGGTGTTGCGGTGATCAAGGCCGGAGCTGCCACCGAGGTGGAGCTCAAGGAGCGCAAGCACCGCATCGAAGATGCCGTGCGCAACGCCAAGGCTGCGGTCGAAGAAGGCATCGTCGCCGGTGGTGGCGTGGCTCTGCTGCAGTCGGCTCCTGCTCTCGACGAGCTCAAGCTCGAGGGCGACGAGGCCACCGGTGCCAACATCGTGCGCGTCGCGCTGTCGGCTCCGCTGAAGCAGATCGCCTTCAACGCGGGCCTGGAGCCCGGCGTTGTCGCCGAGAAGGTCACCAACTCTGCGCAGGGGACCGGCCTCAACGCCGCGACCGGTGTGTACGAGGACCTGCTCAAGGCTGGCGTTGCCGACCCGGTGAAGGTCACCCGCTCGGCGCTGCAGAACGCAGCGTCCATCGCGGCGCTGTTCCTCACCACCGAGGCCGTCGTTGCCGACAAGCCGGAGAAGGCGTCCGCACCCGCGGGCGACCCGACCGGTGGCATGGGCGGTATGGACTTCTAAGTCCCAGTACGAAAGAAGCCCCGGCTCGCTTGGCGAGCCGGGGCTTTTTCGTTGGTTGTCCCCAGTGTGCGCTTTATGCACAGAATCTGGCGAAATCGCGTGCACAGCAGCCACAGTCGCGAAGCGGACCGTAATCGTGTCGAGGTGCAACCGTTCATCGGAAGTGCCGCGGTGCGCCGCGGTGACATCACCAGACGTGCGCTGACTCGTCAGCACAGAGCGATCTACCGCGATGTTTACCTGCATCGCGACATTGAACTGACTGCACTCCTGCGCGCACGGGCAGCGTGGCTATCGACGGGCGCGACGCTGTGCGGGCTGTCGGCCGCCGCGGCATTCGGCACCAAGTGGCTCGATCCGTCGGCGCCCGCGGAAATCGTACGAGCCACTCGACATGCACCGCCGGGCATCGTCGTTCGCTCCTGGGACCTCGCGACCGACGAGATTTGTCTCGTCGGCAGCATGCGGGTCACGACAGCCGCGCGCACCGCGTTCGACATCGGTCGGCACCTGCCACTGTCCCGAGCCATCCCTATTCTCGATGCACTGGTCAACGCAAGTGGGGTCAAAACGCCCGCCGTGAGAGTGATGGCGGACCGACACCCGGGCGCTCGCGGCGTGAAGCGATTGCGTTCGATCCTCGAACTTGTCGACGGCGGCGCTGAGTCGCCGCAAGAGAGCCGGCTTCGGTTGATCCTCGTCGGCGCCGGTCTGCCCCCGCCTGAGACGCAGATCGAGTTCCGCGATCTACACATTCGTGTGGATATGGGCTGGCGGGAATGGAAAGTCGCCGTCGAATACGACGGCGTTCAACATTGGACTGATCGCCGACAGCGGGCTTGGGACCTGGAACGGATCGCGCAGTTGGAAACTGCGGGTTGGGTGGTCGTGCGAGTCAGCGCCGACATGATGAAGCGGCCGAATGTCATCATCGAACGGGTCATCGCGAAGTTGCGGGCTGCTGGGTGCGCTATCTAGCGCCGAGTGTGCTTCTCCCGCACGCATTTCCGCGAATTAGCGTGCATAGGGCGCACAGTCGGCGAGCGACTACAGCGGAACGCAGTCGTCGCCGCAGCCAGATGCCGTCGCCACGCCCGGGACGGCAGGCCGATGCAGCACCGCTCGCTGCGGGACGACTCGCAGCCGGTCGCCGGCGAACTCGCCGCGGCCGTCGACGATCAAGCTGTACCCGCCGGGCTCTCGCGGCGGCCACACCATCGTGACGTCGGGGTGCGCGAGCGCGTTGCGCCGCGTGCTGTTGCCCACCGAGCCGATGTCGAGCACACCCGCAACGAGCTGGGGGTCTACCGCGACGGTGTGCGCGCGGTGCTCGTCGCTCACGGTGATCAGATAGCCGAACGGATAGTCGGCCAGCGTGCCGGCGAGCTGATCGAGATCCACCTTGACGCTCATGGGGCGACGATACTGCCGCCGATCCGCCGAAACCCGGGGAATACCGCCGCAGTGCCCTAGGGTTGCCAACCAAATGCCGCTGCCTACGCCGTCGCCCACGTCCACTGCCGTCGTCACCGGCGCCTCCTCGGGCATCGGTGCAGACCTCGCTCGCGAACTCGCCGCCCGCGGGCACTGGGTCACCCTCGTCGCCCGACGCGAGGACAAGCTCAAAGAGCTCGCGGCCGAACTCGCCGACCAAGTCCGCGTCGAGGTCATCGCCTGCGACGTCGCCGACGCCGACGCTCGCGCCGCCCTGTTCGACGAAGTCGAGCGACGCGGCCTGACCGTCGACATCCTGATCAACAACGCCGGCATCGGCGTGGTCGGCTCGGTCGCCAACGCACCGGTCGCCGACGAGATCGCTCAGGTGCGTGTCAACGTCGAAGCCGTCATCGACCTCACCTCACGCGCTGTGCAGCAGATGGTGCCGCGCGGTCGCGGCGCGATCCTCAATGTCGGTTCAACCGCAGGCTTCCAACCGTTCCCCGGCCAGGCCGGCTACGCCGCCACCAAGGCTTTCGTCCGCAGCTTCACCGCCGGGCTGCGCGGCGAACTCGCCGGCACCGGCGTCACCGCCGCGGTTCTGCACCCCGGCCCGGTGCGCACCGAGTTCCTCGCCGCCGCCGGGATGGACGAACGCGAATTCGCCTCCGCCTTCCCGAAGTTCATGTGGATGCCGTCGCGGACCGTCGCGAAGATCGGCATCGACGCGCTGGCCGGCGACCGCGGCGACGTCATCGCCGGCATTCAGAACGTGATCAGCACCCGCATCTTCCAGACGTTGCCGCATCGTGTGCTGCTGCCGCTGCTGAGTAAGAGC
Organism: Mycobacterium sp.; assembly: GCA_021732005.1. Taxonomy (GTDB): domain Bacteria; phylum Actinomycetota; class Actinomycetes; order Mycobacteriales; family Mycobacteriaceae; genus Mycobacterium. Next base: position 57,587 of record JAKFVT010000038.1, read on the forward strand.
CACCCCGCGCTCAAGCGCGACAACACCCGACACTGACGTTCAGTAGTTAGCTACTGAGTCCGCCGGGCGCTCGTGGCAACTACAGTTTGAATGCTCCTTCGGGGTGTCGGTGAGCGTTGGGGGATTGCCATGAAGCGTGATCAGCGACGTCTGTGGTTGGCCGCAGGCGTGATGTCCGTCGGCGTGGGGGCTGCGGTAACCGGTGGTGCGGCGCTTGCCCATGCCGACACCACCGAGTCTTCGCCCGCCTCAGGTCCCACGAAGCCGCACGCGGCTGCCGGCGCTCCACATCCGCGCGCTGTACACCCGCCGGCTGCGCGTAGCGCCGTCTCGGCGCGCGCACCGAAACCGGATACCGGGATAACGGCTGCCTCCGTTGGGCATTCGCCGCGTATCCGCACCGCAATCGCCGGCCGAGCGGCGGTGCAGCCCTCGGCGTCTGCGGTGCCACCACCACCCCCGCTCGGGGCGATCATCCCGCGACTGTTCAACGTGTTGGTGCCGCTGATCAACAACACCCCGATACGCGACCTGCTCAACATCGTCGATCCCCCGGGAACGCCGGGAGCCACTGTGATCCGGCTGGCCGGGACACCGTCCAGCGCGGTGTTGAGCCCCACCGGCAATCTGCTGTTCGAGCTCACCGTGCCGCCGAGTCCTCTTGGGGGCATCTTCTACGTCCCGCCCGCGTACTCCACGCTGACGGTGATCAACACGGCGACGAACACGGTCGTGGGAGTGCCCGTCAACGTCCGCGGCGTCCCCATCGGGGCACCGGTGATCAGCGCGGACGGTACCCGCGCCTACCAGAGCTCGTCGGTGGCGGGCGGGGTGAACACGACGTATGTGACGGTGATCGACACCGCGAGCGGCAACGTCGTCGGGAAGCCGATCCGACTGGACGGCTGGTCGGCCGGCGGCGTGGTGCTCAGCGCCGACGGCCACTACGCCTACCAGGCGACGACCGTCAGTACCGGGAGCGTCTTCACCACCGCGGTGAGCGCCATCGACACCACAAAGGTCGCTACCGTAGGCGACCCGGTGGCGGTGCAGGGCTGGATTCGGGGGTCGATGGTGCGCAACCTCGACGCCACTCGGCTCTGTCTGGCCACCGCGGACGAGGTTGCCGTGATCGACACCTCGGACATGTCGCTCGTCGCTGCGCCGATCGCTGTCGACGGCTCCCCGAACGGCGGCGTCGTGGCGAGCCCAGACGGCACCCGGGCTGTGGTGACCACCGACCGTGGCAGCTTTTCCGACAACACCGTCGTCGTCACACTCGTCGACCTCGCCAGCGGATCCGTGATCGGAACACCCACGGTCATCGAGGGTTTCACCAATAGCGCCGCAGCCGGGATTCCGATATTCAGCGACGGCGGCGCGCGGCTCAATCAGATCACCGGGGCCTACGACCCGGACACCAAGACCAGCTCGACCGTCCTGACGATCATCGACAGCAGCACCGGCGACCTCGTCGGCACCCCAATCGCTCTGCCCGGCAACGACACTCGCTTCATGGCGGTACAGGTTCCCGACCCGGCGGACAGCCACCTGTTCGTCGCCTCCGGGATCACCCAGACCTACGACTCGATGGTCATCACCGTCGTCGACACCTCCGACGGCACGGTCGTCGGGACCCCGCTGGTGACCGGCTACGGCACACTGGCGTCGGCACCCGGCGCCAACAGTGTGTATGTGTCCGCGGGGTTTGGCGGGTCGACGCCTACCGGAACTGAGGTCAGTGTGGTCGACAGCAACGGCGTCACCACCGGTACCTCGAGGTGGCTGCCTGGGACACCGACAGTCCTCTTGGTGAATCACGGTGGTTCACGGGTGTATCAGCTCACCGCCGTCGGCTCGCAAACGCAGGTGACGGCACTGACGGCCGTCACGGCGATCTCGACAGGCACACAAGCGATCAGCGGCACTGTCTCCAGCGCACTGATTTCACCAGACGGCACGAAGATCTACGACACCAACAACGGATCCTCGGCGCCGTTGTCGATTGCCTTCCCGACCCGGGTCACGGTGGTGAAGACCAGTGTCCTCGGCTAGCGCTACTCGTTCACGACGCTGAACCCGGCCAGGGCCGCATCCAGCCTTCGACCGGCAGGTCCAGCCCGTTGCACAGCGTGCACACCGTTCGGTACCAGCCGATCGCGATCAGCAGTTCCATCCGCTGCTCGTCGTCGAGGCTCTCGCCAAGGGCAGCCCAGGTGGACGCTGACCACGATCCAGTGCTTTCCAGCTCGTCGACGGCCTCGATGAGCACCCGCTCCGCAGCACTCCATCGCGCATCGTCACCAGAACCGACCGCCAGTGCATCGGCTTCCTCGCCGGACACCCCGGCGATCGGTCCCCAGAACGCGGCCTGCCCACCCCACTCGTAGGCGCAGTGCACCAGCCCGCAGATCCGGAGGATCGCGATGGTGCGGACGCGCGGTGGCAGCCGGGTGTCGACGTAGAGGGACTCGCCCATCTTGCGCAGCTTGCGTGCCATGTCGGGGTGCCGCTGCAGGCACCGCACCAGCAGCAACGGCTCATAGGTGCGATCGGGATGGCCCCAGCTGCCGATGTCGGCGGCGTCGGAATCACTCCACGGCTGAGCGAGCGGCGTAACCCGACTCACAGGGCGGGTGCCGCCTGACGTCCGCGGATCAGCTTGCCCGGCAGCGCCGCCGTCGGCACCCCGTTCTGGGAGATCACCTCACCGGCGACGATCGTCGCGACGTAGCCGTCGGCGGTCTGGTCGAGCCGCCGCCCGCCCGCGGGCAGGTCGGCCTTGACCGTCGGCTGATGCAGCCGCAGCGCGTCGGCGTCGATCACATTGACGTCGGCTTTGTAGCCCACCGCCAGCCGGCCGCGGTCGGCCAGTCCGGCGATGCGGGCGGGCACCGATGTCAGCTCCTGGATCACTCGTTGCACCGACAGCCGACCTGACGGCCTGTCCCGCACCCAGTGCGTCAGCATGTAGGTGGGAAAGCTTGCGTCACAGATCATTCCGTAATGCGCGCCGCCGTCGCCCAGACCCAGGACGACATCGTCGCGCTGGATCAGCTCGGCCACCGTGTCCAGCGAGTTGTCCCGGAAGTTGGCCAGTGTGACCAGCAGCATGGCGTGACCGTCGTCATCGAGCAGCCGATCGTATGCCTCCTCGAGCGGGCTGATGCCGCGTGCGGCCGCCCGTGCGCCGATCGAATCCTCAGGCGAGGGTTCGTAATTCGGCGGATCGCCGAGCGGGAACATGTAGTTCCACGCCTGCGCGGCGAACATCAGCGGATGCCCGTCGCTGGCCGGCTTGTCGTTCAGGATTCGTTCGCGCACTTCGGGTTTACGCATCTCGGCGACGCGCTCGGCCAGCGGCAGATCGGCGATCTCCCGGTACGCCGGGTACATGACGAACGGGTTGCCGGACAGGTCCAGGCCGAGAACCAGGCCGATCGGCCGCGGGAAGATCTGCCCCGTGACGTCGCCGCCGTTGGCGTTGGCCTTCTCGACCATCCGGAGTGCGTCGAGGTGGATCGGCGGACCCGCGTTGCCGATAGCGAGAGTGAAGGTCACCGGCAACCCCACGTCCGAGGCGACGTCGAACACCGCGCTGAGTGCACCCTCGTAGTCGCCGGCCATCAGATCCGGCACGAACTGCAGCAGTCCGCCGCCGGCGTCGTCGACACCCCGGGCGATCGCCTCGATCTCCTCGTATTGCGCCTCGTAACTCGGAATCGGTTGTCCGCCAGAGGTTTTATGCAAGGTGAGCCGGGACGAGGCGAAGCCCAGCGCACCCGCGCGAATCGCTTCCTCGGCCAGCTTGCGCATCATTGCCAGGTCCTCGGGAGTGGGCAGCTCGCGATTGACGCCACGCTCACCCATCACGTAGACCCGCAGCGGGGAGTGCGGCAGAAACGCGGCGACGTCGATGTCCCGCTGCCGCGAATCCAGTGCGTCGAGGAATTCAGGGAAGGTCTCCCAGGTCCACGGCAGTCCGTCGACCATCACGACGCCGGGGATGTCCTCGACACCGGCCATGACGTCGACGAGCGTGTCGTGGTCTTCCGGGCGGCACGGCGCGAAGCCGACGCCGCAATTGCCCATGACTGCGGTGGTCACCCCGTGAGCCGACGACGGCGTCATCCGATCCGACCAGATCGCCTGCCCGTCGTAATGGGTGTGGAGGTCGACAAACCCGGGGGTGACGAGGAGCCCGGTGGCGTCGATCTCGCGCTCACCTTTCTCGGGGACGGTGCCCACCGCGGCGATGACGCCGTCGGACACCGCGACGTCACCGCGGTAGGGCTCGCCGCCCAGCCCGTCGACGATCGTTCCGTTGCGGATGACCAGGTCATAGCTCATACCGACGACATTACGTCGCAACCCCCTGTCACGATGGAGGTGTGATCGATCACTTCGGAATCAACTGCGACAACTACGCCGAATCCCAAGAGTTCTACGACAAGGTCCTGCACGTCTTGGGCTACCACCGGGTGATGGACTTCGGTGAAGCCATCGGTTACGGCACCGACGGCAAGCCGACGTTCTGGATCGCCGACGCGTCGGCCGGCGATGCCACCGGACCGAACCGGGAGGTCCACATCGCGTTCGCGGCAAAGGACGCCGAATCGGTTCAAGCGTTCTTCCACACCGCCCTGGCGCTCGGTGTCGAACCGCTGCACGAGCCGCGACTATGGCCCGAATACCATCCCGGCTATTACGGCGCCTTTGTCCGCGACCCCGAGGGCAACAATGTCGAAGCGGTCTTCCACGGCGCACAGCCTGACGCTCAGACCCCGACGAACTCCGCGTAGCGTCTTCGGTTATGGCCGACTCACTGTCTGACGCAGAAGCCGCCCGCGAACTGCTGCGGGACTCGTTCACCCGCATCATCGAGCACGTCCAGGACATCACCGACGATCTGACCGAGGAACTCTCGTTCTTCCGGCCGACCTCCACGGCCAACAGCATCGCGTGGCTGGTGTGGCACAGCGCCCGGGTTCAGGATGCGCAGCTCGCCGATATCGCCGGAACCGAGCAGGTGTGGTTCAGCGGCGGATGGGTGGACCGTTTCGATCTGGACCTGCCCCGCGACGCGCACGGCTATGGCCACACCCCCGAGGAGGTCGGCAAGGTTCGGGTGCCGGCCGACCTGCTGGCCGGCTACTACCACGCCGTGCACAAGGTCACCCTGGAGTACATCGCCAGCGTCACCACCGAGGAACTCGCCCGCGTGGTCGACAAGAACTGGGATCCGCCGGTGACGGCAAGCGTCCGGTTGGTCAGCATCATCGACGACTGCGTCCAGCATCTGGGTCAGGCGGCGTACGTACGGGGCATCGCCCGCTGATCACCTCCGCGGTCCGCTGGTGGCCGCCGGTCGGGCTGGCCGCGATGGCGCTGCTCGGTTGGGCTGTGGGCAAGGGCTCGACCGCGGTCGACGACTGGTTCCAGCAAGCCCACGGCAGCGGGCTGGGACGACTGCTGTTCTTCACCGATCAGCGCACGATGGCGGTGATTCTGCTCGGCGTGCTGGCGTTGGCCGCCTACCGGAGGCGCTGGACGCTGGTTGCCGCGGTCGCGGTGAGTCCTGTTGCCGCCATCTGGCTTTCGCGCTTTTTCAAGGAGATGTTCGGTCGCCAGAAGCGTGACGCGGTCGCCTACCCGAGCGGCCACACCACGCTGATGGTGGTGGTGCTCGGCATGGTGCTTCTGGTGGTTGGTGCCCGGCTGTATGTCGTGGCGGTCGCCATCGTCTGGGCGCTGCTCGGGATGCTCGGGCAGGCGGTGACCTATCACTACTTCACCGACGCCGTCGGTGGGCTTCTGCTGGGCAGCGCCATCACCTGCTGCATATTTGCTGTAGTCGGTCGAAATCATTGACGGTGACGTCAGACCGTGCGATGCTCCCGTGACGCTAATTGCCGTGCCACCAGATTCGGGGGAATCCATGTTCAGTGCCGTACGTCCGCATACCACGCTCGCCGCCGCGTTGATGACCGCGGGCGTCGTGGCGACCGCGCCCGCGATCGTGGGTGCCTCGCCCGAGGCGACGCTGACGCTGAGCAATACCGCGGTGCGCAACACCTCGGTGGTGACCGACGTGTTGTACAACTTCGGCGACGCGGTGAATGCCATCGCCAACGCGGCCGTGATCGCGACGGATGGTGTTCTGGGACTTAACTTCTACACCGACGACAGTGACTTCGGTCAGGGCGTGCCGTGGAATCCGGTGTTCGCGGCGCTGGCCGCGGCGCAGAATCCGGCCGCGATCGGCAGCGTGGTCAGCTACATCGCGCAGCTGTACCTCAACCCGTCGTACAACTACCCCAACTACACCTACGCCTGGTACACGAACGACTACGTGCTCCAGCAGCTCGCCGCACTTCTGCCGGCGCCGCTGAGCACGACAGTCTCGGATGCGATCAACGGGCTCGCCGACGGTATCAACGGTGCCTTCGCGAATCTGCCCGACCCGACCGCGGCGGTCGATTCGCTGGCGGCTATGTACAGCACGGTCCCTGGCCGTTTGGTGTACGCCGTGCAGAACGCCCTCGGGCTTCCGGTGTTCCTGGCCGCGGACGTCGCCTACTGGGCCGCCTATGTGCCCGGTGACCTCGAAGCGACGCTCGAATCGGCCATCCAGAACCCGACCGAGATTCCCGGGCTGCTGAGCAACCTGGTGTACAACGTGTTCGACCCGAACCTCGGCGCGGGCCTTCTGGGCAACCTGACGCGCGACATCGCCAAGCCGTTCTTCTACCTGCCGTCCCCGATCGGTGAGAGTGCACCGGGCGCCCAGGACGGGTTGGCCTGGAACCTCTACAACGGCTTCGTCAGCGCGGTCGACGGCCTGTTGAGCAACCTGCCGGCGCCGATCACGCCGACGCCGTTCCCGTCGGCTGCGGCGGCGGCTTCGGCCACTCCGGTGTCGTCGGCGGCGGCGAAGGTCAACGATGTTGCCGCGACGGGTGATTCGACGACGGCAACCGACGAGTCGGACGGCGCCACGGCGGACGAGCAGACGGCGGAGACTCCGAAAGCCCACGTGCAGGTGCGTCCGAGCCGCAAGGCCACCGCTCCGGAGCGCAAGTCGGCGAAGCAGGGTGAAGCCGGCAAGTCCGACGGCGGCTCGACCGCCGGGCACGGGCGGTCCGCGCGGCCGGGGAAGTCGGACAGCGCCGCCTGAGCGCGGAGGCGCCGTTCACCGGAGCGTCACCCCCGGTTTCCTTCACACTGCTAATTTCCGCGCGTGTCACTAGACAGCCACGGCTACACGGTTTTCGATGACGACGATGACGACCCGGTGCTGCTCGACGCCACCGGCTTGGCCGTCGACACCTGGCGGGAGAACTACCCGTACGAGCATCGGATGTCGCGCAACGAGTACGAGGAGCAGAAGCGGCTGCTGCAGATCGAGCTGCTGAAGCTGCAGAAGTGGAGCCAGACGCACGGACTGCGGCACGTCCTGGTGTTCGAGGGGCGCGACGCGGCCGGCAAGGGTGGCACCATCAAGCGCTTCATGGAGCACCTCAACCCGAGGGGCGCTCGGGTGGTGGCATTGGAGAAGCCCACCGAGAAGGAACGCACTCAGTGGTACTTCCAGCGCTACGTCAACCACCTGCCGGCGGCCGGCGAGATCGTGATGTTCGACCGGTCCTGGTACAACCGCGCCGGGGTGGAGCGGGTGATGGGGTACTGCACGCCCAAGCAGCACGCGGAGTTCATCCGGCAGGCGCCGCTGTTCGAGCAGATGCTGGTCAACGACGGCATCAGCCTGACCAAGCTCTGGTTCTCGGTGTCGTCGAGCGAGCAGCGCACCCGGTTCACCATCCGCCAGGTCGATCCCGTCCGGCAGTGGAAACTGTCACCGACGGACCTGGCGTCGCTGGACAAATGGCACGACTACACCTCGGCCAAGGAAGACATGTTCGCCTGGACGGACACCGAGATCGCGCCGTGGACGGTCATCAAGAGCAACGACAAGAAACGCGCGCGGATCAACGCGATGCGGCACGTGCTGAGTAAGTTCAACTACGACAACAAAGACCATGAGGTGGTCGGCCAGCCCGACCCCTTGATCGTGGGCCGCGCAACTCACTCCGACTGAGGCGTCGCGTCCCCGCAGAGGAGGACGCGTGCGGTTCGCGACGACGCTGCTGATGTGGCTCGTCACGACGCTCTTGCTGGCGGTCGCCCTGCCGGCGGCCTGGGTGCAGCAACACCTGGTCGACGAGGACGGCTACGCGGCGCTCGCGCAGAAGGCGGCAGCCGATCCCGGGTTGCAGTCGGCGATGGCCTCGGAGCTGACCTCCCAGGTGGGCCGATTGGGTACCAGCGTGAACACCGGGACCGTGAGTCTGGTCGCGGCCGCATACACCGCGAGTTCGACGTTCCCAGGACAGTTCGCGCAGGCGAATCGCTTCGCGCACCGCTGGCTGTTCACTGACCGGGTGCGTTCGAGTGTCGATTCGCAAGGCCGGTGGGTGATCGACGCCGCGCCGATGCTTTCGGACGCCGCGTTCAAGGAGACGCTCAGCGACTACAACGTCACGCTGCCGTCGTCACTGCCAATCCCGTTGACGGACAACGCGCCTGCGGCGTTACGGCCCGGCGCGTTACGTCCGGTCGCGACGTTCGGCCCGTGGGTCAGTGTGGGTGCCGCGGTGGTGGCCGGGCTGTTCGCGCTGCTTACCCTTTTCGTGGCCCGCAGTCGGGGCAAGATGCTCGTGGGACTCGGCGTGTCAGCGCTGTTGGTCGGTGCTTCCGGTTGGGCGGCAATCGAATTCGGCCGCCGGCGCCTGGATTCGGTGTTGAACAACTCGTCGGGTGATATCCGGCGGATCGCCGAGGTGATGGTCGGCACCGCGCAGGACAGCATGCATCAGTGGCTGAACATCACTTTGATTGTCGGGGGCGGGCTGGTGATCATCGGTGTGATTGTGTCGCTGCTGGTGAGCCTGGCCAAGACGAACTAGGCGGACGAGTCGTCGTCGGCCTCTTTGGCGTAATGCCGGGCAACCGGGTCTCGTAGGCCGTAGCCCATCGGTCGGATAGTGCCGATTCGATAGCCGATGAGGTAGAGGATCGGTGGCAGGAACGCCATCGAAACCGACAGTGCCGCAGCAATGATGGCTTGGGTGTTCTGCCCGCGCGCCTTCGGAAGTTTGCGTGTCGCATCGTCGATACCGGAGACGAGGGCTCCCAGGCAGATCAGCCCAGCGGCCGGCAGGGTCTTGGCGTCCCACCCCGTCAATGCGCCACCGAGACCGAAGAACGCAACTAGTGCAACGAACAACCACCACGTTTTGGATGCGGTGACCCGGCCGGGATAGCTGTCGCGTGGTGGCATCGATGGCGGTTCATCGGCGCTGGCGTCGGTTGGGTCAGGCGCGCTGTCCTGCATCGAGAATGCGTGGTTGCGTCCGCGGATCCTGATGTAGGACGTCTGGAAGTAGGCCTGGAAGACGGTGACAAATGCGATGCCGAGTGCCCCGGCCACAACAATTTTCCATCCCCGGCCAGCCAAACTGAGGGAAATGAAGGCGCCGCCGAGCAACGAGCCGAACCAGTACACCCAACGCTCGTACTGACGGTCTTTGACGAAGGCGGTGCCGAGCCAGCCGACGACGAGCAGTGCTACGCCGGCGATAAACAGCCAGTGCGACCAGGTTTCAAGAGTCATGGTCGACGCAAGGGTTCGTGCGCTGCCAGCTGCATCGAGCGTCAGAGCTCTGAGTCAGGTTTGCGGTCAGAAGGAGTGGCGGCGATGATCCGACCACCCACCGTGATGTAGTTGGTCCGAAAGAATGCCCACACAACGGCGACCAGTGCGAGGACGACGTAGGTCGCCGTGGCTAAACCGAGCCCCCGCGGAATGAGCGACGCCGAGCCGACGGCACCGCCAACTAGCCAGGTGGCCCAGTAGAAGCGCCGCTCCCACTTGGGTTGACGGGCCACCACCAAGGCGACCAGACCGCCCAGCATCATTGCGCTGCCAAACCCAAGTAGAACCCTAGACCAGGTCGGGAGCGCGATATCAGTTGCCGAAAGCATTATCAAAGATCCCTCCTACCTTCTTGCCTGCCCACTCGCCGCCTGCAGCAAGCCCAACACTGGCGATGACAGCTGCCGCTAAAGACTGAGGCAGCACCGAGCGCGCCCATTGCTGACTAACCCAACGCTTCCTGCATTGTCACCAGCTGAATCCGATGCCGGAGACCAAGTACCGTGCTGTGTTCAATGTCGGGGCTGCCGCTCAGTACGACCGGCGCTTCTGAGCGGACGGCGCTTGCCAAACTGGTAGCCAGCCGCATACGCGATCGTTGGTAGTCCCCACAACAGCAACGACGCGACCACGGCGATGACAGCCTGCACAGTTTGTCCACGCGCAACTGGCTCACCACGTGATGCATCATCAGCACCGGCAAACGCACCCATCACCGTCAACGCAATGGCTCCGATCGCTGACTGCCAAACCCAGCCGAACAAGTACACGTCAGCCGCGATTATTGAAGTGAGGACGACTGCTATCCACCAGAACCCGTCAGCCGTAACCACACCGCTGTAGCTATGTGGGGGTGGGGGAGGCGGTGGAGAAGGCTCTGACCCGTCTTCCGGCGGGTCCGGATGCGTGTTCTTGACGAACACCGAGCGCGTCCGGCCACCAATTCTCAGTTGCCAACCAACGAAATATGCGAAGCCAATTGCGAAGACCAAGCCCAGCCCCACTGCGAGTAGTACCACCCGCAAGGGTCGTCCCGACTGTTGCAACCCGAGTCCAAGCATTGCCGTTGTGGCCGTAGATCCGATCCAGTAACACAGACGTGCGATACGGCGCGTCTGGCACAGAAGCTGAGACATCACGACGAACACGACTCCTGCTGCCGCACATAGCAGAAGCGCAGACGAAGCGCTTAGACGCACCGGGCCCGCGGCAGCTATCGCCACAAGCCTCTCTGCGCATGCGAGCGACTCAATTGTCAAATTGCGAACCTACCCATCCGCCGAACTTGCCTCCGCCAAAGCCAAGCACGATTGCACCGACTACTGCAGCAGCTGCTGCGCCCTCCGGGCCGATCGCGGTACCGGCCAGCGCCCAAGCGCCCACACCGGCAAGATAGCCGCCGCCAATCGAACCGGCCGTCTCTCCGATCGTTTGCCCCATGGGGGCGCCGTCTTCAAGGGCCCGACCAGCCATCACGATCTCAATGGCGGCTCCAACGGCGCCCATGCGCTTTCCAATCGTAGTGAGCGCCTCTGCATCCGCAGCCGACAAGGCCCCGATTGCATGCCTGCCTGTACTGGCCGTGTCGCCGTAAACCTCGATGCCGCTGGCGGTGGCACCACCGTAAGTGGTCAAACCCTTGGTCAAGTCGGCAAGGGTCACTCCGTCAGAAAGTTCGCTGACTGTTGCAGCCGCTCCTGCGGGTGACATGCCTTGGTGTTCCAGCGTTTTGACAGCATCTTTGACGGTGAGCGACCGCGCGAATTGCTCTCCATCATCGAGTTGCTCGGTCGCCTGATCAGCCGACATCGGCGGCAGGCCATAAAGCCCTTGCTCCAACTTTCGTTGGAGGTCCAGCCTGCCCTGCGCTCGCGTGCGCGCATCCCCGCCGAGGATTGGATCCTTCGGCAACGGCCCGGTGAAGTGAGCCATCCGGAAATCGTCCAGTCGTTCACCGGCCAGCCGACGAGCGTCCGCGTCAGCGCTGGGATTGGTCGCAGTGGCGAAGTCACGCAAACGCGCTGCGGCGTCTGCCTTTTCCGGTGTCATCGGCCCGCCGCCGTTGACCAGCGCCTCATCCTTGGCGCGCTGGTTTGCGTCGTAGTAGTCGGTTGATTCGCGGCCGCGCTGCTCGGCGCCGGGCTCACCGTCACCGTCGACGCCCTCGATGGGGGCGGGGTCGTAGCCGTGCTCGGCGCGCAAGTCGGTCAAGGCCGCGTCCAGCTTGGTGCCGTAGTCGTCACGCAGCGCCTCGACTTGGTGCAGCACGCCGGAGGTCGCTGCGATCGCGTTGTCCTCCAAGGCGGAGGTGTCCTGATCGTGGGCCAATGCTTGATCGATCAGTGCGTCGATGTAGTGCAACTGGGTGTTGAGGTTTTCCACCAGCATGCCAGAAAAGCGTTGTGTCTCAGCGAGAGTTGCCGCGATGTTCGACAGGTCCACGCCGATGGCTGGCAGTTGGTCACGCTGGACCATCAGCCGGGTCGTAGCGCGTTGAACCTCAGCGCTGTCATTGATCGGGTGCTCACCGTTCTCGCGGTTCCATGAAGCTTGAAATCGTTGCTGGGCCTGCGCGAACTCCGAGTATGTCTCGGCTGTGCAGGCGCCTGCGCTGTAGAACGCCCGGCCGAGGTCGTTGATTGCCCCGGGATCCCCACTCTGCAGCGTCTGGTCTACCTGCCACGGATCGCCGCCGGCCTCACCGACGAGGGCGCCGATGCTGATGTGCTTGAGGCCCGGATATTCGGTCACAGCACCGAACGCAGGGCCTCGGCGTTGCGTTCCTCCATCTCGACGAACACCGCCGCTGTCTTGTGTCCCTTGTCGCCCAGCACTCCTAGGCGATTCTCGTGGTCGCGTAGCCGCTGGATGTGGTTGCTGTGGGCATAGGAAAGTGCGCTGTGAAACGACTCCGCGGCCGAAAAATCACCGAAGATGCCAGCGCCGACGCTTGAGCGACTCAGCTGGTCAGCGCCCTCCATGGCGAAGGAGGCGGCGTTGTACGACCGATTAGCGCCGGAGCGCATCTCATCGACATCGACCTGCACCAAACAACCCCTAGCAAGTTAGCTGTTAGCTAGAGGGTACTACGTAGTGTTCGCTGGTCAACTCACCCGATCAGCCCAGCATCCGATGCAGGAACGAGTAGCTCAGCGCGGACTTGAACGCCGTCTGCGCATTGTCGGCCGCCCCGGCATGACCGCCCTCGATGTTCTCGTAGTACCAGACCGGATGCCCGGCCGCCTCCAGTGCGGCCGTCATCTTGCGGGCATGACCCGGGTGCACCCGATCATCACGCGTCGACGTGGTGATCAGCACCGGGGGATACCGCTTGTCGGGCGAAATATTCTGGTAGGGCGAGTATTCCGAGATGAACGCCCAATCCTCGGGCTCGTCCGGGTCGCCGTACTCAGCCACCCATGACGCACCGGCCAGCAGCAGATGGAATCGCTTCATGTCCAGCAGCGGCACCTGGCACACCAGCGCACCGAAAAGCTGCGGGTACTTGGTCAGCATGATGCCCATCAGCAGGCCGCCGTTGCTGCCGCCCTGCGCGCCCAGCTGCTCGACGGTGGTCACCCCGCGGGCGACGAGATCGCTTGCCACCGCGGCGAAGTCCTCGGCTACCTTGTGCCGCCCCTCCCGCATCGCCTGGGTGTGCCAGCCCGGTCCATACTCTCCGCCGCCGCGGATGTTCGCCAACACGTACGTCCCGCCCCGCGACAACCACAGCCGGCCCAGCAGCCCGTCATACCCCGGAGTCCGTGACACCTCGAATCCGCCATAGCCACCCAGCAGCGTCGGGCCCGGCGCCCCGTCATGCTTGTGACCGACCACGAAATAGGGGATAGCCGTGCCGTCATCGGAGGTGGCGAAGTGCTGCGACACCTCCAGATCTGCGGCGTCGAAGAACGACGGCGCGCGCTTGATCTCAGTCAGCTCGCCGCCGGCCGTGCCGTGCAGCAGTCGTGACGGCGTGATGAAATCGCTGCTATCCAAGAAGATCTCGTCGCCGTCCGGATCGGTGGCAACGATGACGGTGTTGTCCCCGACGCCCGCAACGGGTTCACGTGTCCAGGATCCCGGTGTGACGATCTCGACCCGACTGGCGACGTCGACCAGGCTCACCAGCAGCAGACGGTCGAGCGTCCAGGAGTACTGGTGCAGACTGGAATGCTGGTCAGGTTCGAATACGACCGCTAATTCGGCTGTCCCCGAGAGGAATTCGTCGTAGTTGGCGGCCAGCAGTGACCCGGCGCGGTATGACGCGGTGCCGGTCTGCCAGTCACTGCGCAGTTCGATCAGCAGCCACTCACGGTGGACCGACACGCTGGCGTCGGTCGGGGCGTCGATGCGGATCAGCTCGCCGGCACGAAGCTCGTACACCTGGTCGTTGAAGAAGTCGATGGCGCGGTGCAGCATTGTGCGCTCATAGCCGGGTGTGCGGTCCACCGATGCCCCGACGATCACGTCGGTGACCGGGCCGGTGAACACCGTCTCCGCCTCGGTCAGCGGCTGGCCGCGTCGCCACCGCTTGACCACCCGCGGATAGCCGGACTCGGTCATCGAATCGGGTCCGAAGTCCGTTCCCACCAAGACCGTGTCGTGGTCTTCCCATGACACCTGCGACTTCGCCTCCGGGAGTTCGAAGCCACCAGCGACGAATTCTCGTGTGACCATGTCGAATTCGCGCACGATCGCCGCGTCCGAGCCGCCCGGCGACAGGCTGACCAGAGCCCGCGTGTAATCCGGTTCGATGACGTCGGCGCCCGCCCATACCCACTTCTCGCCATCGGTTGCCGCGAGTGCGTCGACGTCGATGATCACGTCCCAGTCGGGATCCTCGGTCAGGTAGCTCTCCAGCGTGGTTCGCTGCCACAGCCCCCTCGGATTCGTGGCGTCGCGCCAGAAGTTGTAGAGATACTCACCGCGCCGCCGCACGTACGGAATCCGCGCGTCGGTGTCCAGAACCTCCAACGCCTCGGCGCGCATCTGCTCGAACCTCTCGTCGCTGAATTCGGCGACTGTCGGATCGTTGTGCTTGCGCACCCATGCGAGCTGGTCTTCACCGGCGATTTCTTCGAGCCACAGGTAAGGGTCGTCTTCGGCCATGCCCTCTATTCTGCGGGCGGGGCCTCAGCTCAGGTGATGCACCTCCTGCAGCCCGTACACCGGAGTGGGAATTCCTTCGTAGCGAGCCTTGAGCTGCAGCGCGAGATACAGCGAATAGTGCCGAGACTGGTGCAGATTGCCGCCGTGGAACCAGAGGTTCTCCTGCTGGGTGGGCTTCCACATGTTGCGCTGTTCACCCTCCCAGGGGCCGGGGTCCTTCGGTGTGTCTGAGCCCAACCCCCACACCTTGCCGACCTTGTCGGCGACCTCCTGGCCGATCAGGTCGGCTGCCCAGCCGTTCATCGACCCGTATCCGGTCGCGTAGACCACCACGTCGGCCGGCAGTTCGGTCCCGTCGGCGAGCACCACCGAGTTCTCGGTGAGCCGATCGACCTGGCCGTGGGCCAGCTTGATCCTGCCGTCGGCCACCAGGTCGCAGGCGCCGACGTCGATGTAGTAGCCGGAACCGCGGCGCAGGTACTTCATGAACAGCCCGGAACCATCTGCACCCCAGTCCAATTCGAAGCCTGCCGCCTCGAGCCTGGCGTAGAACTCTTTGTCGCGCTCCCGCATCTGGTCATAGAGCGGGATCTGGAACTCGTGCATGATCCGATACGGCAGCGACGCGAACGTGAGGTCGGCCTTCTCGGTGGTCATTCCCGCCGCCAACGCGCGTTCGGAATACAGGTCGCCCAAACCGATGTCCATCAGAGAGTCCGACTTGACGATGTGCGTCGAGGACCGCTGCACCATGGTCACGTCGACACCGTTCTCGTAGAGCGCCTTGCAGATGTCGTGGGCGGAGTTGTTCGAGCCGATCACCACCGCCTTCTTGCCCACGTACGGGTCAGGGCCGGGGTGGGCACTGGAGTGGTGCTGATCGCCGCAGAAGATGTCCTGACCCGGCAGCACCGGCACGTGGGGTTTTCCCGACATCCCCGTCGCGAGCACCAGGTGCGTGGGATGCAGGGTCAGCCGCTCACCGTCGCGGTCGACCTCGACGGTCCATTGCTTGGCGGCCTCGTCGAAGGTCGCCGACAGGCAGGTGGTTTTCGGCCAGTACGTCACCTCCATCACCCGGGTGTAGAACTCCAGCCAGTCGCCGATCTTGTCCTTGGGCGCGAACACCGGCCAGTTCTGCGGGAACGGCAGGTACGGAAGGTGGTCGTACCAGACGGGGTCGTGCAGGCACAGCGACTTGTACCGCTTGCGCCACTGGTCCCCGGGCCGCTCGTGGCGGTCGACGACGATGGCGGGCACGCCGAGCTGGCGCAGCCGCGCACCCAACGCGATGCCGCCCTGACCGCCCCCGATGACCAGTGTGTAGGGCTGCACCGTGCGACCCAGTTGGGCTTCCTCCTCGGCGCGCTTCTCCGCCCACGACCGGGCATCGGGGTCGTCACCGTGAACCGCGCCCAGAACCCGGGAGGCGCCCTTGCGCTCCTCGTGTCCCTTGAGTTCCTGCAGCGCGGTCAGCAGGGTCCACGCCTGGTCAGTCCCTGAGTCGCTTCGGAGCCGAAGATGTCCGATGCCGCGTCCCGCGCCGGTCTCGAACTCGATGAACGCCGACGTGACATCGCCGTCGACGGTGGGTTCCTCACGAGTGCGGAAACCGGACGGGTCGGTGTCGGACAGCCGGGCGCCGAGCATCTCGGCGATCCGATCACGGCCCTCCATCGTCTTGATGTTCCAGGTGAAAGACACCAGGTCACGCCAAAAACTGTCGACGGCGAACATGCCGGCGACGCGCTCCACGTCGCAGCCTGCCAACGCGGCTTCGAAGTCGGCGAGCCAGGCGTCGACGCGCTGCTGGGGGGTCACGTCGCTGGTGGTCTGCGGTTCCAGAGTTGAAGTCATGTGAGCCACACCACACCCGATGCGCAACGTCTGGCAAGAGTTGCGAGCCGTTGCACCTGGCCGGCTGCAACCCTCTGCAACTCTTTCGGATGTGGTCGCCGTCACATAGAACTGCGGCATGAAGGCAGCTGTGTACTACGGACCGAACAAGATCGAGATCGATGACGTCGCCGAACCCGATCCCGGGACGGGCACCGTCAAACTCAAAGTCGGTTTCAACGGGATCTGCGGCACCGACCTGCACGAGTACTACGCAGGGCCGATCTTCATCCCGACTCAGCCACATCCACTGACCGGCGCCGAACTGCCGCTCACCATCGGGCATGAATTCTCGGGCACCATCACCGCGGTCGGCGACGGGGTCACGGGATGGGTGGAAGGCGACCGCGTCGCCGTCGAACCCATCTACAAGTGCGACCACTGCGCGCCGTGCCGGGCGGGCAACTACAACGTGTGCCAGCAGATCGGCTTCCACGGCCTGATGTCCGACGGTGGGATGGCCGAGTACACGGTGGTGCCGACCAGCATGCTGCACAAGCTTCCCGGCAACGTCTCACTGGAACTCGGCGCGCTCGTCGAGCCGATGTCGGTGGCGTACCACGCCGCCACTTTGGGCGACGTACGCCCCGGCGACACCGCGATGGTGTTCGGTGCCGGGCCGATCGGGATAGGACTGTGGTTTGCGTTGCGTGGCAAGGGACTTGACGATGTCCTCGTGGTCGAACCCTCTCCGACCCGGCGCGCAGCCATCGAGGCGCTCGGCGCGACGACCCTGGATCCCGCCGCCCTCGACGTCGGAGGCTTCATCGCAGAGCACACCGGAGGACGCGGGGCCGATGCGGTGTTCGATGCCGCCGGCGTCGCCCCCGCAGTGGCTACGGCGCTGGCCTGCGTGGGTTCCCGCAAACCCATGGTCAGTGTCGCGATCTACGAAAAGCCGCTGGAGACACCACTTCTCAATCTGGTGATGAACGAGTCCCGCATCCAGGGATCGCTGTGCTACACCGGTGCCGACTTCGATGCGGTTATCGCGCTGATGGCCGACGGCAAGTACGACACCACCGGTTGGGTGACCCGGATCCCGATCGACGATGTGGTCGACGAGGGATTCGAGGCGCTGCACGCCGGCACCAAGATGAAAGTCCTCGTCGACCCGAACGGAGAATCATGAGCCTGAACGGAAAGGTGGCGCTGGTCACCGGTGCGGCACGAGGCATCGGGCGCGGCATCGCGCTGCGGCTCGCCCGCGACGGCGCCGCCTTGGCCCTGGTCGACGTGCAACCGGAAGGTATCGACGCCGTCGCCAACGAGATCAGCGAGATAGGCTGCAAAGTAACCACATTCGTCGCCGACGTCAGCGATCGACTACAGGTCTTCGCTGCGGTCGACCATGCCGCCTCGGAGCTCGGCGGCTTCGACATCATGGTCAACAACGCGGGGATCGCCCTGGTCGGTCCGATCGCCGACGTCACGCCCGAACAGATCGAGAAGCTGTGGGCGATCAACGTCAACGGCGTGCTGTGGGGCACCCAGGCCGCGGTCGCCATGTTCAGACAGAACGGCACCAAGGGAAAGATCATCAACGCTTCGTCGATCGCCGGCCACGACGGCTTCGCGATGCTCGGCCCCTACAGCGCCTCCAAGTTCGCCGTGCGCGCGCTCACCCAGGCTGCCGCCAAGGAACACGCCGCCGAAGGGATCACCGTCAACGCCTACTGCCCGGGTGTGGTCGGCACCGACATGTGGGTGGAGATCGACAAACGGTTCGCCGAACTGACCGGAGCCGCCGAAGGCGAGACCTACGAGAAGTTCGTCGGTGGCATCGCTCTGGGTCGCGCCGAAACCCCCGACGACCTGGCGGGCTTCGTGTCATATCTGGCCGGCCCGGACGCCGACTACATGACCGGCCAGTCGGGTCTGATCGACGGTGGCCTGGTCTACCGCTGAGATGCGGAGCACAATCGGCAGTAATGCAAGGGGTGTACGTGCCTGAGCCCGCAGTCGCGCTCGGCGAGGACCCGCGCAACTATGCGCGGCTGATGTCGGCTGTCTACGACGCGACCATGGCGGGCAATCGCGCCCCCGCCCGCCCGCGAGACGTCATCGGTGAATCCTGGCACCGGCTCATGTCGGCCGGTGTCGACCCGGACCGCCGCGCCCAGCCCGTCGTCGAAGCCGGCGGGCTGGAGGCCTTGCGCCGGGCCTCCGGCTTGATGGCGGTCCTCGACGAGGTCTCCCGCGGGCTGGAATCCCTCGTCGCCGACGGCACCAACATCCTCGTCGTCGCCGACGCACAAGGCCGGGTGCTGTGGCGGTCGGGCTCGCCCGCGGTCCTCAACAACGCCGACCGGTTGGGCTTCATCGAAGGTGCGCACTGGGCCGAAGGGGAAGTCGGCACCAACGCCATCGGCACCGCGCTGGTGTCCAACCGCGCCGTTCAGGTGTTCTCCGCCGAGCACTTCCTGCGCACCCACCACTCCTGGACGTGTGCGGGCGCACCCATTCGCGATCCGGGAACCGGGCAGGTGATCGGCGTGGTCGACGTATCCGGCCCCGCCGCGACCGTGCACCCGACGACCGTGGCGCTCGTCGATGCGGTCGCCCGGCTCGCCGAGTCGCACCTGCGTGAACAACACGACCGCACCCTGAACCGGCTGCGCATGGTCGCGGCCCCGATCCTGGCCCGGATCGGCAAGCCCGCGTTGGCGGTCGACGCCGAGGGCTGGGTGGCGGCCGTCGACTCGCTGCCGCTGCACCATCGCATCCTGTTACCCGAGGACATCGCGGCTGGCCGCTCGTGGATCCCCACCTTCGGTATCTGCGATATCGACGTGTTGCCCGGCGGTTGGCTGGTTCGGCCGGCTGACGACGACGACGCGCCCGCGTTGGCGCAGGCATCGTTGGACTTGACCGTCGCCGGCGCACCGGCGTTGGACATGACAGGACAGTTCGGGCGATGGCGCCACGACGTCTCGCTGCGACATGCCGAGATCCTGCTGATTCTGGCGCGGGATCCCCGCGGCCGATCGGCGCCCGAGTTGGCCGCCGACCTTTATGGTGATCGCTCCCGGGTCGTCACGGTACGTGCCGAATTGTCCCGGCTGCGCAAGCAGTTCGCCGGTCTGCTTGCCGCCCAGCCGTACCGCTTCGCCGGCGGAATCGAGGTGACGGTGCGCTACCCCGCGGACCTCTCGATGGTGTTGCCCGCGTCGACCGCACCCGCGGTTCGCGCCGTTCGTATCAATGCAAGTGTCTCGTAGAGGAGTACCTATGCCAGTGTTCGCCCGCCCCGGAACGTCGGGATCTGCCATGTCTTTTCAGTCCCGCTATGAGAACTTCATCGGTGGTGAGTGGGTCGCTCCGGTGGGCGGTTTGTATTTCGAGAACCGCACGCCGGTGACCGGTGAGGTGTTCTGCGAGGTGGCTCGTTCTACCGATGCCGATATCGAGATGGCGTTGGATGCCGCGCACGCTGCCGCGCCCGGGTGGGGTAAGACGTCG
>JAKFVT010000010.1 GCA_021732005.1 Mycobacterium sp.
ACCGGGGCGGCGCGGCGGGGGCGGGGGCGGAAGCTTCGGCGGCGGAGTGCCGTCCAGAGCGGCCTTGACGACGTCGACCGGGTCACGCAGCAGCGGGGTGGTGTCGCGGACCGGTTCGATGATCGACGTCAACCGGTCATCGGGCGGCACCTGCCGGCGGGGCGCCGATCGGGAGGGGCCAGAACCGTCGCCCGCGGCGGGGAAGCGCGTCGTCGGTGGCTCGGAGCTACCGGACGCACTCTCGGCCCCTGATCCCGTGCGGTTGTCAGTGGCAGGCCGGTCGGGACGCCCTTCGCTATTCACTGGCCGTACGCGCGCCGGAGCGCGCCGTCTGGGTGCCACGGCGTCCTCGCGTCCCGTTGGTGGGACGCGGCGTTCCGAGCACGTAGGACTTGACCAGGTGATTCCACTCGCAGGTCCGACATACCTCCACCACGTGTACCGAGAATTCGTCGAATCGAGTCGCCAGCAACACCAGCTCCTCGGCGGTGCGCGCGGATCCCGACACCGCACCCAGGTGATCGCCGAACACCCAGGACACCAATGTCAGCGGCTCCTTGCGGCAGATCGGGCACATCACCGAACTGGGCTTGCCGTGAAACTTGGCGGCGCGCAACAGATAGGGATTGGCGTCGCAGACCTCTGAAACCCCAGTTCGACCGGAGTACACCTCGGCCAGCAGGGAGCGTCGCCGGAGGGCGTAGTCCACCACCTGTCGCTGCAATCGCACGAGGACCAGAGTACGTCGGGGATCTGGGCAACGACACGCAACCGACTCGCGGCGCCGCCGAATATGCGGCTGGTCTGCGCTCTTGGCGCCCGAACTCTTACGATCATCGCCGTGGCGACATCGCAGACGGCCAGCACGCGCGCCAAGGACACCGACCGCAACGACACGTGCCAGATTTTGGACACCGCGCTGTCCGAGGGGCAGCTGTCGATGACCGAGCACGAGCAGCGGGTGAAGGCGGCGACCACGGCGATGACGCTGGGCGACTTGCGCGCGCTGGTGTCCGACCTCCAAACCGCGAACTCGCCGGTGCAGTTGCCCACATTGAGGAAGCCGCGGCTGTCGGCCCCGGGGGTCGGCGGCGGCTGGGGCATCCGCCTCGCCATCGTGGGTGTTCTGGTCGTGCTCGGCATCGGCATCGGCTGGGGGCTGTACGGCAATACACCCTCGCCGCTGGATTTCACCTCCGATCCGGGCGCAAAGTCCGACGGGGTGGCACCGATCGTGTTGACGCCGCCACGTCAGCTGCATTCGCTGGGTGGTCTGACCGGGTTGCTGGAGCAGATGAAGAAGAAGTTCGGCAACACCGACGGCAACCGGCTGGTGATCTATCCCGACTACGCGTCGCTGACCCGGCCGGATCCGGGCGACGAGCGACGCGAACTCAACTACACCTACCGCGGCGGCTGGGGCGACCCCAGCACATCGGGGGCCAGTAGCGACGCCCAGCTGGTGGATCTGAGCAAGTTCGACGCCAAAGCGGTCGTCGGCGTCCTGCGCGGGGCGCCGGAAACGCTGAACATGAAGCCCGGCGACGTCAAGAGCACCTATCTGATCATTGAGCCCAGCCGCGACCAGACCGCGCCGGGGACGCTGACGATCTCGGTCTACGTCTCGAGCGACTTCGGCAGCGGCTACATCCAGCTGAACCCGGACGGCTCGGAGAAGCAGATCAACTACCCGTAACGGGCGAGCGCGACTCTGGCGTGACTCTCGGCGCCGAGCGCGACTCTGGCGTGACACTCATCGGCAATCACCTGGATCGCACGCACTCAAGTAGCGCCGAATATATCGCTCCGATACTATCTGCGGAGGTGTCGAAGTGTCGTAACGGCCGAGCAAAGGAGGTGACCCGATGCTGGAGCTTGCCATCTTGGGTCTTCTCCTCGAGTCCCCCATGCACGGCTACGAACTGCGCAAACGACTGACGGGCCTGCTCGGGGCGTTCCGCGCGTTCTCGTACGGCTCGCTGTACCCCGCATTGCGTCGGATGCAGACCGATGGGTTGATCGTCGAGGACACCGCCCCCGCGGGAACCACGGTGTTGCGCCGTGCCCGCCGGGTGTACCAACTGACCGATACCGGCCGCCAGCGGTTCGCCGAACTGGTGGCCGACACCGGCCCACAGAACTACACCGACGACGGCTTCGGTGTGCACCTGGCGTTCTTCAACCGCACACCGGCCGAGGCACGGATGCGGATTCTGGAAGGCCGCCGGCGCCAGGTGGAGGAACGTCGCGAAGGTCTGCGGGAGGCCATCGCGCGGGCGAGCAATTCGTTCGACCGCTACACGAAACAACTCCATCAGCTGGGCCTGGAGTCCAGCGAGCGGGAAGTCAAGTGGCTCAACGAGCTCATCGCCGCTGAGCGGGTGGCCCAGAGCCACCCAGACCAGGCCTGACGCGGCCACCGCAGTACCTGAACAGCAGCCAGTAGAAGTACGAGTTAGGAGAACGTCCCATGACGGAGCACAACGGAGCGTCGACAGATGTGCGGGTCGCCATTGTCGGCGTCGGCAACTGCGCGTCCTCACTGGTCCAGGGCGTGCAGTACTACCAGGACGCTGACGCGAACGCCACCGTTCCCGGCCTGATGCACGTGAAGCTCGGCCCGTATCACGTGCGTGACGTGAAGTTCGTCGCCGCGTTCGACGTCGACGCGAAGAAGGTCGGCTTCGACCTGTCCGAGGCGATCTTCGCCTCGGAGAACAACACGATCAAGATCGCCGACGTGCCGCCGACCGACGTAACGGTCCAACGCGGTCCAACTCTGGATGGCATCGGCAAGTACTACGCCGAGACCATCGAGATCTCCGACGAGCAGCCGGTCGACGTCGTCAAGGTCCTCAAGGACAACAAGGTCGACGTGCTGGTCTCCTACCTGCCGGTGGGCTCCGACGAGGCTGACAAGTTCTACGCGCAGTGCGCCATCGACGCCAAGGTCGCGTTCGTCAACGCCCTGCCGGTGTTCATCGCCTCGGACCCGGTCTGGGCCAAGAAGTTCGAAGACGCCGGTGTGCCGATCGTCGGCGACGACATCAAGAGCCAGGTCGGCGCGACCATCACCCACCGCGTGATGGCCAAGCTGTTCGAAGACCGCGGCGTCACGCTGGACCGCACGTACCAGCTGAACGTCGGCGGCAACATGGACTTCAAGAACATGCTCGAGCGTGAGCGCCTGGAGTCCAAGAAGGTCTCCAAGACGCAGGCCGTGACGTCGAACCTGACCGGCTCGCTGGCCGGCAAGGTCGAGGACAAGAACGTTCACATCGGCCCGTCGGACCACGTCGCGTGGCTAGACGACCGCAAGTGGGCCTACGTCCGCCTCGAAGGCCGCGCCTTCGGTGACGTGCCACTGAACCTGGAGTACAAGCTCGAGGTGTGGGACTCGCCCAACTCGGCCGGCATCATCATCGACGCCGTGCGCGCCGCGAAGATCGCCAAGGACCGCGGTATCGGCGGCCCGATCATCCCCGCGTCGGCCTACCTGATGAAGAGCCCGCCCAAGCAGCTTGCCGACGACATCGCGCGCACGCAGCTCGAGGAGTTCATCGAAGGCTGATTCCCTTTCCGTTGAGACCGCAGTGAGATCGCGCATCACCGCCAGGATGCGATCCCACTGCGGTCTCAACGTATAAAGAGCTAGTGATCTCCGATGACGACCTGATCGGCCTCGACGAATTTGCACTGCTGCCCGAGAACGCCGCGCAGGCCGGAGTCAGCGGCGCGATGCCGCCGGTCACCAGGATCTCCTCCGGCCCGATCAGCGCATTGAAGTGGGGAGCCGAACCGCCACGGATCGTATTCCTGCACGGCGGTGGGCAAAACGCCCACACCTGGGACACCGTCATCCTCGGCCTGGGCGTTCCGGCCCTGGCCATCGACCTACCCGGCCACGGCCGCTCGGCCTGGCGAGAAGACGGCGACTATGGCCCGCGGCTGAACGCCGAGGCGCTGCGGCCCGTGCTGAACCAATGGGCGCCCACGCCACGACTCGTGGTCGGCATGTCGCTGGGCGGACTGACAGCGCTGCGCATCGCCACTGTCGAGCCGGCGCTCGTTCCCGAACTGGTCCTCGTCGACGTCACACCGTCCGCCCCGGAACGTCATGAGCAGATGAGCCAAGCTCAGCTGGGCGCGGTCGCACTGACCCAAGGCGAACGCACGTTCCCGAGCTTCGCCGCCATGTTGGACGTCACCATCGCCGCCTCGCCCACCCGAAGCCGGGAATCCCTGCGCCGCGGCGTCTTTCACAACTCGAAGCAGCTCGACGACGGCACCTGGACCTGGCGCTACGACTCCTTCCGCAAGGGTGCCGGCTCCGGCGGCGGGCTGCCGGAGTCGTTCGCCGGCTTGTGGAACGACGTCCCGTCCATCACGATGCCCACCACGCTGGTGCGGGGAGCCAATTCGTTCTTCGTCAACGACGAGGACGCTGACGAATTCGCCCGCACTGCACCAGGATTCCAGCGGGCGATCATGGTCCCCGACTCCGGTCACTCCGTGCAGGGTGACCAGCCACGCGCACTCATCGACATCCTGCGCGACGTGCTCGCCGGCTGAGTTTGCCTGTTGTTCACCGGTTGATTCCCAGCTGATTCACAGCCGTGTCCTAGTTTCGGCCCCATGGCTCTGGTGCCGCTGAACCTGCTGATCGATCACGACGGACGCTCCGCTCGCCAGCGGATCACCTGCCGCTACCGCTGCGGTGACGCCTGTGCGCATCCGGCACCCAACACGAGCGACAACGCCTACTTCGGTGACCTTGTCCGCGAGGCGATGACGCGCCGCTCGATCCTGAAGGCTGCCGGTGTCGCAGTGCTCGCCGTCGGCGCGGGCTCAGCGCTCGCGGCCTGTTCGACCGATCCCACACCGGCGGGCAAGTCCACTCCGCCGGTGCCGCCGGCCCCGAACCCCGGCATGAACTTCAGCGCGATTGCACCCAACACCGAGGACGCCGTCGTCGTCCCCCCGGGTTACCAGCAGGCGGTGGTGATCAGCTGGGGTGACCCGGTGCTGCCCGGCGCTCCCACCTTCGACGTCAGCAAGCAGAGCGCTGCCGCGCAGCGTCAGCAGTTCGGGTTCAACAACGACTTCGCCGGCCTGCTGCCGATCGACGGCTCCCCGGGCCACTATCTCCTTGTGGTGAACCACGAGTACACCACCGAGCGATTCATGTTCCCCGGATACGACGAAAAGCGGCCTACCCGTGAACAATTCGAGACAGCACTGGCAGCGCATGGCCTGACCGTCGTCGAAGTCGAGCGCACCGCAAACGGCCTCACGCCGGTGCTCGGTCCCTACAACCGCCGGATCACCGCCGACTCCCCCTTCACCCTCACCGGTCCGGCCGCCGGCAGCGAATTCGTCAAGACCGCCGCCGACCCAGGTGGCCGCACCGTCAGCGGCACCATCAACAACTGCTCGGGTGGCGTCACACCCTGGGGCACCGTGTTGTCCGGCGAGGAGAACTTCAACTCCTACTTCGGCGCCGCCGACGGAGCGCAGGCACCCACCCCGATCGACGCTGACCGCTGGAAGCGTTACGGCATCAAAGTCAAACCCAGCGAACGGCTTTGGGAGACGTTCGATCCGCGGTTCGATCCCACCAAGACACCCAACGAGGTCAACCGCTTCGGCTACGTCGTCGAGGTGAACCCGTGGGATCCGCGCTCCACACCCGTCAAGCACACCGCGATGGGCCGCTTCAAACACGAGGCCGCCAACATCTACGTCACCCCGGACGGAACCGTGGTGGCCTACAGCGGCGACGACGAGCGCTTCGACTACATGTACAAGTTCGTCTCCGCCAAGAAGATTCAGCCCGGTCGCGATGCCGCGGCGATGGCCGCCAACATGACGATCCTCGACGAGGGCACGCTCTACGTCGCGAAGCTCACCACCGACATCCCGGCCAACCAGATCGACGGCTCCGGCACCCTGCCCGCCGCCGGCGCCTTCCGCGGGTCGGGGACGTGGCTCCCGTTGCTGCGCTCGGGGCCGGGTGGCGCCGCGGAGTCGTTGGTGGCCGGCATGACCCCACACGAGGTCGCAGTGTTCACCCGGTTCGCCGCCGACAAGGCCGGCGCCACCAAGATGGACCGGCCCGAAGACTTCGAAGCCAACCCGCGCACGGGCAAGCTCTACGTGGCCCTGACCAACAACAACGAGCGTGGAGCACAGGGCAAGCCCGTCGCCGACGCACCGAATCCGCGCAACGACAACAAGAACGGCCAAGTTCTCGAGATCACCGACGACCACGCCGGCACCTCGTTCACCTGGGATCTGCTGCTGGTCTGCGGAGATCCCGCCGCGGCGGACACCTACTTCGGCGGTTTCGACAAGTCGAAGGTCAGCCCCATCTCCTGCCCGGACAACCTCGCCTTCGACAACCACGGGAACCTGTGGATCGCCACCGACGGCAATGCGCTGTCCTCCAACGACGGCCTGTTCGCCGTCGCGCTCGAAGGGCCCAATCGTGGTGAGACACGCCAATTCCTGACCGTGCCGATCGGCGCGGAGACTTGTGGGCCGATCGTGCTCGACGACCTCGTCACCGTCTCGGTGCAGCACCCCGGCGAGCACGACGACAACAGCATCGACGATCCGCTGTCGCACTGGCCCGACGGCGGCAACGGCACCGCAAGGCCGGCGATCGTGGCGGTGTGGAAGCCGGACGGGAATATCGGCGTATGACGCGACGTACGGTTGAGGTGTGACCCACCCCATTCGCATCGGCGTGCAACTGCAGCCGCAACATGCCCCCGACTACAACCAGATCCGCGATGCCGTACGCCGCTGTGAGGACATCGGCGTCGACGTGGTCTTCAACTGGGACCACTTCTACCCGCTGTACGGCGACCCCGACGGTGCGCACTTCGAGTGCTGGACCATGTTGGGCGCCTGGGCCGAGCAGACCTCACGCGTCGAGATCGGCGCGCTGGTCACCTGCAACTCCTACCGCAACCCCGAGCTGCTGGCCGACATGGCCCGCACCGTCGACCACATCTCCGGCGGCCGGCTGATCCTCGGCATCGGCTCGGGATGGAAGCAGAAGGACTACGACGAGTACGGCTACGAGTTCGGCACCGCCGGCAGCCGCCTCGACGACCTTGCAGGCGCGCTGCCGCGGATCAAGTCCCGGCTGGCCAACCTGAATCCGGCACCGACTCGCGAGATCCCGATCCTCATCGGCGGACAGGGTGAGAAGAAGACGCTTCGCCTGGTCGCCGAGCACGGCGACATCTGGCACGGCTTCACCAACGCCGAGACCTACCCCGGCAAGGCCGACGTACTCGACCGCCACTGCTCGGACGTCGGCCGCGACCCGGCCAAGATCGAACGGTCATCCGGGGTTGAGGGCCGCGACAACGACACCATCGTCGCCAACGCCGAGGCGCTGACCGGACTGGGCGTAACCCTGCTGACCGTCGGCTGCGACGGACCGGACTACAACCTCGGCCCCGCCGAGGCCTTGGTGCGCTGGCGCGACAGCCGCTAGAGCCGATTGCCTCGCTCCTCCTTCGCCTCCTTCGTCGGCGGCATCGGTCGACTCGGCTAGCAGGGCTCGAACTCCAGCGGCAGCGATTCCAGGCCGAAGGTGCCGGCGGGCCACAACGTGGTGGCTTCGCCGGCCAACCGGTAATCCGGGATGCGCGCGTGGAATTCCTCGATGGTGAGCCGTAATTCGCGGCGCGCCAGGTGCGAACCCAGGCACCGGTGGATACCGCCGCCGAAGCCGAGGTGCACGGCCTTGGCGTTGAGATCCATCTCATTGGCGGTGTGGCCATACGGTCCGTCGCGGTTGGCGGTGAACAGCATGAGCATGACTTGTGAGTTCGCCGGAATCGTCACGCCTTCGACCTCGACGTCGGCGGTCGTCACGCGCGGCACCCCGGGCACCGGGCCGTCGAGACGCAGCACCTCTTCGATGAACGGCGGGATCAGTGAGGGGTCCGCGGTCAGCCGGTGACGCAGCACCGGATCGTTGGCCAGGTTGAGCAATGCGTAGCCGATGGCGCCGGTGACGGTGTCGAGTCCGGCCAGGACGATCAGGAAGCACAGCCCCAAGATCTCGGCATCGGTCCACGCCTCCTCGCCGTCGAGGGCCAGGATGTTGCTGAGCATGTCGTCGCCCGGGTGACTCCGCTTGACTTCCAGCTGCTCAGCCAGGAATGTGAAAAGCGCTATGCTGCAGTCGATTACCGACTGCGACTGCTCGCTACCCAGTGACGCTATATCGGCACCCTTGATGATCCCGCTCACCCAGCCGAGGAACTTGGGCAGATGCTCCAACGGCAGCCCGAACAACGTCAGGATGGCCTGGGTGGGGAACTTATAGGACAGGTCGGCGACGACATCGCAGCGGCCCAGGGGGGCGAACTTGTCGATGTGCCCGCGCAGCTGTGCACGCAGCTCGCCGTCCATCGCTTCCATGCGCTTGGGTCCGAACATCGGGTCCAGCACCCGCCGGTAGTCCGCATGCTTCGGCGGATCGATCGCGATCGGGATCATCGAGATGGCGTTGGCGACGCCGTCGAAAGCTTTCGCCGAGGAGAACAACTCGGGGTGCTTCTGGGCGAAGCGAACTCCCTCGTAACTGGTGATCAGCCACATCTGGCCCACCCGATACACCGGCCCCGGTTTGCGCAGGTGGTCCACGGCCGCCGTGCGCCCACTCGGGACCGGCGTCGCCGCGTAGTAGCCGTCGGGCATTTCCGTCGTCGTCATGGTCGGAGAGTAACGAGACTCACAGTCTCGTTACCTGAGATTGCACGAGATACCCGCAAGTAACCAGGAAGATAGCGACGAGTGCACGTCTGCTGGACGCCCCGGAGAGGGAAATGCCCAAACGCTATGGGGTGAAAGAGAAAGACCTAGTCGTCGCCCACATCCTCGACATGCTGCTCACCGGGCGGCTGCGGTCGGGAGATCGCGTGGACCGCAACCAGATCACCGCAGCCCTAGGGCTGAGCCGGGTGCCCGTCCAGGAAGCCCTCAACCAACTCGAACACGACGGCATCCTGGAGTCGCGCTATCACCGCGGCGCGTTCGTCCACCGCTTCGATGCCGACGTTCTGCGCGAACACCACGAAGTGCACGGCTTACTGACCGGCGCGGCGGCCGCGCGAGCCGCCGCGAACCCCCGGCCCGACGTACTCGGCCGACTCGCCGAGCCGATGGCCGTCATGCGCGCCTCATCCGACTCGCGCGCCTTCCTCAACGCGGCCGACCTCTTCAGAAACATCGTCCTCGACGAATACGCCGGCCCGCGACTCAGCGCGGGCATTCGGGCATCGCGCGGGTTCATGCCCCACGAATTCTGGGCCACCTACCCGGACACGGTGAACCAGCTCCTGCCGCTCGCCGAAGCCGAACACTCCGCGATCCACCGCCGCAGTCCGTCGGCCGCGCGGCAGGCGTGCCTGGACCGCACCGACCTGATGGCCGACGTACTGGTCGGGGAACTGCACCGCCGTGGAGTGCTCATCGACTTGGATTCCGTCTGATCGCAAGGCGCGACGGGATTGCCGCGGGCAGTACCTTGCTAATGATGGCTGAACACTCCGACCGGACACCGCGGGCCGGCATACGCCTGGCAGCACTGCTCTCGGTCCTGTTGATGCTCGCCGGTCTGGTGGCCGCCGCGCCGGCGGGTGCTGACCAGTGCGCACCGCCGGGCGTCGGGTCGGCCAGCGCGCTGCCGACGAACCTCGCCGCCGCGGCCAAGGGACCGGACGAAGACAAATACACCACCGCCACAGTGCAGCCGTTGACGTCGGTCAACCGTGACGCGCTCGGACTGATCACGCCGGGCACGCTGACGGTCGGCACGCTGTCGGATGCCCCGCCGAGCATCTGCATCGACTCGAAAGGACAGTTCACCGGGTTCGACAACGAACTGCTGCGGGCGATCGCCGACAAGCTCGGCCTGAAAATCTCGTTCGTCGGCACCGAGTTCTCCGGTCTGCTCGCCCAAGTGGCCGCCCGCCGCTTCGACGTCGGGTCGTCGTCGATCACCACGACCGACGCGCGCCGGCGCACCGTGGGTTTCACCAACGGCTATGACTTCGGCTATTTCTCCCTCGTGGTGCCGTCCGGCTCGCCGATCACCGGGTTTCAACAACTCGGGCCGGGCCAGCGAATCGGCGTGGTGCAGGGCACCGTTCAAGAGGCCTACCTCGTCGACACGCTGCACCTGGAACCGGTGAAGTTTCCGGACTACAACACCGTCTACGCCAGCCTCAAGACCCGCCAGATCGACGCGTGGGTGGCGCCCTCGCAGCAGGCGGTCGGCACGGTCAAGCCCGGCGATCCGGCCCAGATCGTCGAAAACACCTTCAGCTTGGACAATTTCGTCGCCTACGCGGTCGCCAACGAGAACAAGCCGCTGATCGACGCGCTCAACTCCGGCCTGGACGCCGTGATCGCCGACGGCACGTGGTCGAAGCTGTACGCGGAGTGGGTGCCGCGGGCATTGCCGCCGGGTTGGAAGCCGGGCTCGAAAGCCGCGCCGGTTCCGCAGCTGCCCGACTTCGCCGCGATCGCCGCCGCGCACGAGAAACCCACGTCCGCCGCGGCAGCACCGAAATCGGTGCTGACCCAGCTGCGGGAGTCGTTCCTGGACTGGGACCTCTACAAGAAAGCCATCCCGGACCTGTTGACCACCGGGTTGCCCAACACGTTGATCCTGACGATCTGCGCCAGCGTGATCGGACTGCTGCTCGGCATGGTGCTCGCCGTGGCCGGGATCTCCCGGTCGCGATGGCTGCGCTGGCCGGCCCGGGTCTACACCGACATATTCCGCGGGCTGCCCGAGGTGGTGATCATCCTGCTGATCGGCCTGGGCATCGGGCCTGTCGTCGGCGGCGTCACCGGCAACAACCCCTTCCCGCTCGGCATCGCCGCGCTCGGGCTGATGGCCGCGGCCTACATCGGCGAGATCTTCCGCTCCGGCATCCAGAGTGTGGACGCCGGGCAGCTCGAGGCGTCCCGCGCGCTCGGGTTCAGCTACTCGTCCTCGATGCGGTTGGTGGTGGTTCCGCAGGGCATCCGCCGAGTGCTGCCCGCCCTGGTGAACCAGTTCATCTCGCTGCTCAAAGCGTCGTCGCTGGTGTACTTCCTGGGTTTGGTCGCCAGCCAGCGCGAGCTGTTCCAAGTGGGCCGCGATCTCAACGCCCAGACCGGCAACCTGTCGCCGTTGGTGGCGGCCGGCCTGTTCTACCTGCTGCTGACGATCCCGTTGACGCACCTGGTGAACTACATCGACGCCCGGCTGCGCCGCGGCCGAACGCAACCCGACGACGATCCGCTGGCACCGAGCACAACGAGCCAGGAGATGGTGTGATGGCTCCGCTTCCTGAACCGGTTTCGTTGGCCTGCAAGGACATTCACCTCGCCTTCGGCACCAACAAGGTGTTGCGAGGCGTGGACCTCGACGTGCCCGCCGGCGCCACGACGGCGGTCATCGGCCCGTCGGGTTCAGGCAAATCCACCCTGCTGCGCACGCTCAACCGGCTCTACGAGCCCGACCGCGGGGACATCCTGCTCGACGGCAAGTCGGTGCTGCACGACGATCCCGACGCGCTGCGCCAGCGGATCGGCATGGTGTTCCAGCAGTTCAACCTGTTCCCGCATCGCAGTGTGGTGGACAACGTCGCGCTGGGGCCACGCAAACTCAAGCGGCTGTCGGCCGACGAGTCCCGTGAGCTGGCGCTCGCCCAGCTGGACCGGGTCGGTTTGAAGCACAAAGCCGAGGTGCGGCCGGCCACGCTGTCCGGTGGTCAGCAGCAGCGGGTCGCGATCGCGCGGGCGCTGGCAATGGCGCCGCAGGTGATGTTCTTCGACGAGGCCACCTCGGCGCTCGACCCCGAACTGGTCAAGGGAATCCTGGCGCTGATCGCCGAGCTGGGTTCGGACGGGATGACCATGGTCGTGGTCACCCACGAGATGGGGTTCGCCCAGTCGACGGCGGACTCGGTGGTCTTCATGGACTACGGCCAGGTGATCGAATCCGGGCCGCCCGATCAGATCTTCAGCGCCGCCGAGACCGAGCGTCTGCAGCGTTTCCTGTCGCAAGTTCTCTAACTGTTGCGTGTAAAACCGCATATCGCGCGGTTGACAACCTCGGACAGGTTAGACTAGCGAACTATGATTGAGGCCGAGCCGCAGGTCACTGACCTGTCCGGGGACCTGCAGCGGGTCCTGTCGAAGCTCTTTTCGGTCTTGCGCCGCGCCGACACCAAGTCGACCACCGCCGGAGCCGACCTCACCCTCGCACAGCTGTCCATCCTGCTGACCCTGCTGGATCAGGGTCCGATCCGGATGACCGAGCTGGCCGCACGCGAGCGGGTGCGCACCCCGACCACCACCGTGGCTATCCGCCGGCTGGAAAAACTCGGGCTGGTCAAGCGGTCGCGTGACCCCTCGGACCTGCGGGCAGTTCTCGTCGAGGTCACGCCGCAGGGGCTGGTGCAGCACCGAGAAGCGCTGGCGGTCCGGCGGGCGAACCTGGCCGCGTTGCTCTCGAAGCTGAGCGACGAGGAACGCGAGACGTTGGCCAAGGCGCTGCGACCGCTGGAGCGGTTGGCCGACCAGGCGCAGAGCTGAGCTGAGCTATCCCAGCCAGTCGAGGACCGCGGCCGCGGTCCAGGACTGTTGCATGCTGCCCAGCGGCTCGCCGGTGAACGGTTCGTAGTACTCGGCGAAGGTGCCGTCGCTGGCCTGCCGTAGACCTTCCTGCCGGAGCAACAACGACCGCTCCGACCATCCGCGGCGCGCGAACGCCCACGAGAACAGCCACGTCAACACCGGCCAGACCGGCCCGCGCCAATACTCGCGAGACCGAAAGTCCTTGGACACCGGCGACGTCGACGGGATCACCGCGTACCGCAGGTCCGGGTGCCCGCAGAACCGGGGGCCCTCCAGGACGCGCAGCAACGCCCGTTCCCGGTCGTGCGGCAGCCCGCCGCACAGCAGCGGCGCGAACTGCGCGGCGGTCTCCGTCGCAATCCACTTGTCCGATCTCACGTCGAAATCGCGTGCGGCGCCGGTCCTTTGGTCGGTGGTCTCGACGACGCCGGTCCGGAACCGCTCGGCCCACGAATACAGGTCGCGGACGTCGGCGTTGGGCCGCTTGTAGTCCTCGCCGATATTGGCCAGCACATCGCAGGCGACCGCGAAAATCGCTGAGACGAAGACGTCTTCGACGGCGAAGCTCATCACCTTCGGCAGCAGATCGTCGTCGTAGCGGACCGACTTCATCTCCTCGAGCAGCCACAGGTACCGGTCGTACTCGGTGTCCGACGGGCGCTGGCTGGCATCGGTGACGATGTGCGTGTCCTCGCGCTGATACTCCGGGAGGTTCCCGGGAATCACGTTGGCGTAGGCGGAGTCCCAGCGCGGCGAGTTGTCCATCCCGGACTCCCAGCCGTGATAAAGCGTGACGCGACCGTGCTCGTTCTGATCGCGAGCCTCGGCCAGCCAGCGGTGCCAGCGCACCAGGTCCGGCCACCGGCGGTCCAGAAACGACTCGGCGACGGCACGGGTGGAACGGCCCCTGGTGCGGGCGCGGTCCAGAATGCGTTGCACCGCAATGGCATGTACCGGCGGTTGGGTGATCCCCGAGGTGTGCCGGGTGCGCGGGGCGTGCGCCGCCAATGCCGACGTAGCCCAGCGGGCCGGGCCGGGGAAGTATCCGTCGACGCCGTTGGCGAACACGATGTGCGGGATCATCCCGTTGGTCCACTGCGCGGACAGCAGGGTGTCCAGCTCGACGACCGCGCGCTCGACACTCAGCGGAGCCAAGCCGACCGCGACGAATGCGGCGTCCCAACTCCACATGTGCGGGTACAGCAGCGGCGCCGCGGAGGTCATCACACCCAGGTCGTTACCGCGCAGAAGGTAGGCCGCGCGGGCCGCCAACTGTGTCGGGCCGAAGCTCGGGTCGTATGCCACGCGTTCATTCTGCGGCGCGAACCTGCGAAACGCAGATCGGTAGGGTCAGTGAAATGACGATCGGTGGGCAGGAGCGAAGCGACCCGGGTAAGAAAACAGCTTTGATCACCGGCGCCAGTGGCGGGATCGGATCGGCGATCGCCGATGCGCTGGCCCCCACCCACACCCTGCTGCTGGCGGGACGGCCGTCCGATCGTTTGGACGCCGTCGCCGCCCGTCTCGGTGCCACCACCTGGCCGTTGGACCTCACCGATCCCGACGGGATCGAGGCCGCCGCCGAGCCGCTCGTCGAATTGGACGTGCTGGTCCACAACGCCGGCGTCGCATACCCGGGACGGTTCGACGACTCGACGCCCGAGCAGTGGCGGGCCTGCTTCGAGGTCAACGTGACCGGCGCCGTCGCCCTCACCCAGGCGTTGCTCCCGGCGCTGCGCGCGGCCCGCGGGCACGTCGTCTTCATCAACTCCGGCGCCGGGCTGAACGCCTCACCTGGGCTGGCCGCCTACTCGGCGAGCAAGTTCGCCCAGCGGGCGTTCGCCGATTCGCTACGCGCCGACGTCCCCGAGTTGCGGGTCACCAGCGTGCACCCCGGCCGGGTCGACACCGAGATGCAGCAGGAATTGGTCGCCTACGAAGGCGGGCGGTACGACCCGGCGAGATTCCTCAAGCCGGAGACCGTCGCGCGAATCGTCGCCGACGTGATCGCCAGCCCGCCAGACGCGCACACGCATCAGGTGGTGGTCCGGCCCCGCGGACAGTGATTTGGGCGCGATTTCGTTCGCTCAGCGGCGGTTAGCGCGCCGAAACCACTAGACGACGAGGTTCACCAGCCGGCCCGGCACCACGATGACCTTCTTCGGGGTGGCACCGGCCAGGAAGGCCTGGACCTTCTCATCGGCGAGCGCGGCCGCTTCGAGGCCGGCCTTGTCGGCGTCCGCGGCAACAGTGATGCGTCCGCGGACCTTGCCGTTGACCTGCACCGGGTACTCGACGGTGTCGGTGACCAGGTACTGCGGATCGGCCACCGGAAAAGGTCCGTGGGCCAACGACTTCGAATGACCCAGCCGTTGCCACAGTTCCTCGGCCAGGTGCGGTGACAGCGGCGCAACCATCAACACCAGCGGCTCCAGCGCCGCCCGCGCAGTGACGCCCTCCTTGGTGAGGTGGTTGGTGTACTCGATCAGCTTGGCCGCGGCGGTGTTGTTGCGCAGGCCCGCGTAGTCCCCCGATACGCCCTCGATCGTGCGGTGCAACAGCCGCAGCGTTTCCTCGTCGAGCGCCTCATGCTCGGAAGCCCTTGTCTCACCGGTGGACTCGTCGACCACAAGCCGCCACACCCGCTGCAGGAAACGGTAGGCGCCGACGACGTCCTTGGTCGCCCAAGGCCGAGATGCCTCCAGCGGACCCATCGACATCTCGTACACCCGCAGCGTGTCCGCTCCGTAGCCGTCACAGATCTCGTCCGGGGAGATCGAGTTCTTCAGGCTCTTGCCGATCTTGCCGAACTCCTGGAACACCTCTATTTCGCCGTCGTCACCGGACAGGAAGAACTTCCCGTCCCGCTCGACGACATCGGCGGCCGGCACGTAAGCACCTCGGGAGTCGGTGTAGGCGAACGCCTGGATGTAACCCTGGTTGACCAGGCGGCGGTACGGCTCGCGAGAGCTGACATGTCCGAGATCGTGCAGCACCTTGTGCCAGAACCGGCAGTACAGCAGGTGCAGCACCGCGTGCTCGACGCCGCCGACGTAGACGTCCACTCCCCCGGGATCGTCCGGGCCGTGCTCGGCCGGCCGCGGGCCCATCCAATATTGCTCGTTCTCCTTGGCGCAGAACGTATCCGGGTTGTGCGGGTCCGCGTAGCGCAGCTCGTACCAGGAGCTGCCCGCCCACTGCGGCATCACGTTGGTGTCGCGGGTGTAGGTCTGCAGGCCGTCACCCAGATCCAGCTCGACGTGCACCCACTCGTCCGCCTTGTTCAGCGGCGGGGACGGCTCGCTGTCGGCGTCGTCCGGGTCGAACATCACCGGCGAGTAGTCGGCGATGTCGGGCAATTCCACCGGAAGTGCGGATTCGGGCAGCGGGTACGCCCGGCCGTCGGCGTCGTACACGATCGGGAACGGCTCGCCCCAGTACCGCTGCCGCGCGAAAAGCCAGTCACGCAGTTTGTATTCGACGCGGGCGCGGGCGCGGCCGTCCGCCTCCAGCCGCTCGGTGATGGCGTTCTTGGCATCCTGGACGGTCAGGCCGTCGAGGTACTGCGAGTTCACCAACGCACCGTCACCGGAATACGCCGCCTCGGAGATGTCGCCGCCAGCTGTGTCATCCCCCGGTCGCTGCGCTCCTGCCCGCCGAATCACTTCGACGATCGGCAGGCCGAACTCTCCTGCGAACTCCCAGTCACGCTGGTCGTGCCCCGGCACCGCCATGATCGCGCCGGTGCCATAACCGACCAGGACGTAGTCGGCTATGAAGACCGGAACTTGTTGTCCGTCAGCCGGATTGGTCGCATACGTGCCGAGGAAGACGCCGGTCTTGGTCTTGTTCTCCTGGCGCTCCAGGTCGGACTTTGCCGCGATCGACCGCCGATACGCTGCCACCGCCGCGGCCGGGGTGTCGGCACCGTTGGTCCACCGCGGGTCCACCCCGTCGGGCCACTGCGCGGCGGCGAGCTGGTCGACCAGCTCGTGCTCGGGGGCCAGCACCAGGTAGGTCGCGCCGAACAGGGTGTCGGGCCGGGTGGTGAAGACCTCGATGTCCGTGCCGTCGGCGTCGAATAACACCGATGCTCCGGTGGATCGGCCGATCCAATTGCGCTGCATGGTCTTGACCTTCTCCGGCCAATCCAGCACCTCGAGGTCGTCGAGCAGCCGATCGGAGTAGGCGGTGATGCGCATCATCCACTGCCGCAACCGCTTCCGGAACACCGGGAAATTGCCTCGCTCGCTGCGACCGTCGGGGGTGACCTCCTCGTTGGCCAGCACGGTGCCCAGCCCCGGGCACCAGTTCACCAGCGAATCGGCCAGATAGACCAGGCGGTAGCCGTCGACGACATCGGCTCGCTCACCCTTCGACAGGGTGGACCACTGCCGGCCGTCGTCGAGAGTGCGCGCGCCGGAGTCGAATTCGGCCACCAGATCGGCGATCGGGCGGGCCTTGTTCTGCTCGGCGTCGAACCAGGCGTTGTAGATCTGCAGGAAGATCCACTGGGTCCACTTGTAGAAGTCCACGTCGGTGGTGGAGAAACTGCGCCGCTGGTCGTGCCCAAGACCGAGTCTGCCCAGCTGGCGGCGGAAGTTGACGATATTGGCCTCGGTGCGGATCCGCGGATGGGTGCCGGTCTGGATCGCGTACTGCTCGGCGGGCAGGCCGAAGGCGTCGAAACCCAACGCGTGCAACACATTGCGTCCGGTCATCCGGAAGTAGCGCGCATACACATCGGTGGCGATGTAGCCCAGCGGATGCCCGACGTGCAGGCCCTCACCGGAGGGGTAGGGGAACATGTCCTGAACGAACATCTTGTCGTCGGGAACGGCCGAGCCGTCTGCGGGTGCCAGTGACCCGACCGGGTTCGGCACATTGAAGGTTCCCCACGACTGCCAGTTGTCCTGCCAGGTGCGCTCGATCCGTCCGGCCAGCTCGGCGGTGTAGCGGAACCGCGGGGTGTCGGCGTCTGCGCTGCCCTGCGGTGCGGCGGTCGGGGTTTCGGTCACGAACACAGGGTATAAGGGCCGTTCACGGGTCCACCCCCGCGATAGCGCTGTGTGACCCCGGTCGCACCCTGTGCAACGGCCTGATCTCGGATGGATTGCAGTGCGGTCGACGGTTGGTTCCAGGTCTGTTCCAGCCCTATCCGCCCTACCCGGCAGGCCGATACAGTCGGCCTCCTGACAAGGGGCCTCACCTGGCCCAACCGTGTCGAAAAGGACAGCTGCGATGATCACGATTGCCCGTAATTGGCGGGTGGTAGTAGGTGGGATGGCCGCCGGTACGGCCGCCGTCCTCGGTTTCACCGGCGCGAATGCGTCAGCCGAGCCGGTCGTTCCCGTTCTGCCCGCCCCGGTCACCGTCACTGCGACCGTCACCGTCGCCCCCGAGGTCGCGGCCGCGAACGCGGTCCCCGCTGCCGCGCCCGCCGCAGCACCGGCCGCCGTCCCCCAGGTCGCCGCTGTTCCGCAGGTCGCCGCCCCGGCCGTCGCGCCCGCCGTGGCGCCGGCAGTGGCGGCTCCGGAGACCCTGGCCCCGGCCGCGTCCGGCA
Source organism: Mycobacterium sp. (assembly GCA_021732005.1). Taxonomy (GTDB): domain Bacteria; phylum Actinomycetota; class Actinomycetes; order Mycobacteriales; family Mycobacteriaceae; genus Mycobacterium. The sequence continues at coordinate 18,224 of JAKFVT010000010.1, forward strand.
CCCTTGCCGAATTCTTCAAGGACAAGGGCGTCAAGATGGAGCCGCAGAAGGCCAGCGGCTTCACCGCGCTCAACCTGGTGCTGCCGATGCCGCGCGGTTGGACCGTCGTGCCCGATCCGAACGTCCCTGACGCGTTCACCGTGCTCGCCGACCGGCTCGGCGGCGACGGGCTGTACACCTCGAACGCCCAGCTGAAGGTCTACAAGCTGGTCGGCGACTTCGATCCGAAGGAAGCCATCACCCACGGCTATGTGGACAGCCAGGAGCTGTTCAACTGGCAGGCCACCGACGCCTCGCTCGCCGATTTCGGCGGTTTCCCGTCCTCGCTCATCGAGGGCACGTACCGCGAGAACGACATGACGCTGAACACCTCGCGCCGCCACGTCATCGCCCAGTCCGGCCCGGACCGCTATCTGGTGTCGCTGTACGTGACGACCGCCGCCAACCAGGTGGTAGCCACCGCTGATGCGACCGACGCCATCGTCAACGGCTTCCGGGTCGCGTCGCCGACGGCCGCGCCGGCCCCGGCTCCCGCGCCTGCCGCGGCGCCGCTGGCCGATGCGTCGGCGCCGGCCCCCGCGCCCGCCCCGGCCGTCCTTCCCGCGGTGCCCGCTCTGCCGCACTGAACCCGGGCTCGTATTCTGGCCCCATGTTCATCGTCGGCCTGGTATGCCTGGGAATGGCCGTCCTCGTCGGCGGCTCGGGCGCCTGGACGCTGACCCGACCGCCCAGCGCTGACGTCACCGCACAGGTGATGCGTGCGGTCGCGCCGACCCAACTGGCCGCCGCCGTCATGCTGGCCGCGGGCGGGGCCGTCGCCCTTGCCGCACCCGCGCGCACCGGGCTGCTGGTCCTGATCGTCTGCGTGATCGGCGCGGTCGGAACGATCGGCGCCGGCTCCTGGCAAGGCGCCCGATACGCCGCCAGACGGGAAGCTCAGGCCGGCGGCTGCGCAGGCAGCTGCGCGAGTTGCACCCTGTCCTGCAAGTGAGCCGCTCGGCGACCTGATGACGGCGCTGCGTCGCGGCTTCGGAGTCGACACGTTCCTGCTGCTGCTCGTCGCGGTCGTCGTGCTGGCCACTGTGCTGCCCGCCCGCGGGACGGCGGCCGACGCCCTGTCGCTGATCACCAAGATCGTCATCGCCATGCTGTTCCTGCTGTACGGCGCGCGGCTCTCACCACAGCAGGCCTGGCACGGGGTACGGCAGTGGAAGCTGCACCTGCTGGTGCTGGCCACCACATTCGTGGTCTTCCCGCTGCTCGGACTCGCGGCCCGCGCTCTGGTTCCGTCGGTGCTGACCGACGATCTGTACACCGGCCTGCTGTTCCTGTGCCTGGTGCCCTCGACGGTGCAGTCCTCGATCGCATTCACCTCGATGGCACGCGGGCACGTGTCGGCGGCGATCGTCAGCGCGTCGCTGTCGAACATCGTGGGAGTGTTTCTCACACCGCTGCTCGTTCTGGTGCTGATGCCGCTCGGCGGGGCACCCCGGGTCGACGGGTCGGCGGTGGCAGACATCGTGTTGCAGCTGCTGGCGCCGTTCGCGGTCGGTCAGCTGCTGCGCCGGTGGTTGGCGCCGGTGGTGACCCGGCACGCGGTGCTGACCAAGGTGGTCGACCGCGGCTCAATCCTGCTGATCGTCTACGCCGCGTTCTCAGTCGGGATGACCGAGCACATCTGGAGCAGCGTGCAGCCGTGGCGGGTGGCGGCGGTCGCCGCAGTCAGCGCGGTGTTGCTGGCGGTGGTCCTGGTCTTCACGTGGATCACCGGCCGGCTGGCCCGGCTGGACCGCGCGGATGCGATCGTGCTGTTGTTCTGCGGGTCTAAAAAGAGCCTGGCCTCCGGGCTGCCCATGGCGCTGGTGCTGTTCCCGGCCGCCAGCGTGGGCTTGATCATGTTGCCGCTGATGCTGTTTCACCAGATTCAGCTGTTCGTCTGCGCGGTGATCGCCACGCGACTGGGCCGCCGCGCGACGGCGGTCAGTTCCGGCTGACGTCGATCGGATGCGTCGCCAGCAGTGACAGCGGCAGCGGCTGGCGTCGCAACACCCGCGACCACAGGTCCACCTTCTGCTCGACCAGCACATCGGAAGGCAACGCGGACAACACAATCCAGTCGTCGCGTTCGATCTCACCCTCCAGCTGGCCGATGGTCCAGCCGGAGTAGCCCGCGAAGATCCGCACCCCCTCGACGGCCGGGGCGATCAGATCCGGGTCGGCGTCCAGGTCGATCATCACCATGCGGCCCGCGACATGGCGCAGACCGGGCATGCCCTGCGGGTCGGTGCCCACCCGCAGCGTGCCCAGGCACAGCGCGGCATCGCGCTTGACCGGCCCGCCGATGAACATCGTCTTGGGCTTGGCGGCCAGCTTCGACCACTGCGGCAACACGTTGTAGACGGCGGTCTCGCTGGGGCGGTTGAGCACCACACCCAAAGTGCCGCCGTCGTTGTGCTCGACGACGTAGATCACGCTGCGCCGAAATGTCGGCTCCATGAGATCGGTGTTGGCCAGCAGCAACGTTCCCGGTCGTACCCGGTTCGCCGCAGGCGCGACGGAATCTTCGGGGTCCTCGGACTGTGCCACCCCACCATCATGGCATCAGGTAGGTATTGCTGTGGTAACGGGCGCGTGTGGATATTTGTACTGTTGGTCCGATGGTCGACGCCCGCGCACCCGGTTCGCTCTGGCGATCCGTGCGCAGCCTGCCCGAGTTCTGGCGGTTGCTCGAGTTGCGGACCGCCAGCCAGTTCGGTGACGGGCTGTTTCAGGCCGGGCTCGCCGGTGGGCTGTTGTTCAACCCGGAACGGGCGGCCGATCCGTGGGCGGTGGCCGGGGCGTTCGCGGTGCTGTTCCTGCCGTACTCGATCGTCGGCCCGTTCGCCGGGGCGCTGCTGGACCGCTGGGATCGCCGGGCGGTGCTGGTCGCGGCCAACCTGGCCCGGCTGGTGTTGGTCGTCGGCGTCGCGGTGCTGCTGGCCGTCGGGGCCAGCGACCTGACAGTGCTGTGCGGCGCGCTGATCGTCAACGGGTTCAGCCGGTTCGTCACCTCAGGACTGTCGGCGGCACTGCCGCACGTCGTGCCGCGCCAATCGGTCGTGGTGATGAACTCCGTCGCCACGGCCACCGGAGCCACCGCCACGTTCCTCGGCGCGAACTTCATGCTGTTGCCGCGCTGGCTGTTCGGCTCCGGTGACGCGGGCGCCGCCACCATCATGTCGATGGTGGCGGTTCCGATCGCGGTCGCGTTCGTACTGTCGCTGCGGTTTCCGCGGCACGTACTCGGTCCCGACGACACCGCGCGTGCGGTACACGGTTCGGTGTTCTACGCCGTCACCACCGGCTGGATCTACGGCGCGCGCACGGTGCTGACCACGCCCACCGTCGCGGCCACCCTCGCCGGCCTCGCCAGCCACCGGATGGTATTCGGCATCAACACCCTGCTGGTGCTGGTCATCGTGCGGCACACCGACACTCAGGCCGTCGCCGGCTTGGGCACCGCCATCATCTTCGTCGCGGCCACCGGTGGTGGAGCCTTTCTGGCCAACGTGCTGACCCCGATGGCGATCAAGCGGTGGGGCCGGTACGCAACCGCCAACGGCGCGTTGATGTGTGCGGCGGTGATCCAGCTGGCCGGCGCCACACTGCTGTTGGTGGTCATGATCGTGTGCGGCTTCCTGCTCGGGCTGGCCGGCCAGATCGTCAAGCTGTGCGCCGACACCGCCATGCAGATCGACGTCGACGACGCACTGCGCGGACATGTGTTCGCCGTGCAGGATTCGTTGTTCTGGGTGTCGTTCATCGCCGCCATCACCTTCGCTGCGGCCGTGGTCCCGGCCGACGGCCACTCCCCCGCGCTGGGGTTGGTCGGCTCGGTCGTCTATCTGGTCGGCCTGGCAGTGCACACCGCGGTGGGGCGTCGCCCGTGATTTCGGCGCGCACACCGCCGCCAGGCGAACGAAAGCGCGCCGAAACCGCTGGGCACTGGGTCTAGGTTCGATCCATGGCAGCCGCGGACCCGATCATCGACGACCTTCGCGACGAAAGCGACGCCCTCGACGCCCTCGTCGCGCCGCTGGATCCGCCCGGCTGGGCACAGCCCACGCCGGCGCCCGGCTGGACCATCGCCCACCAGATCGCGCATCTGCTGTGGACCGATCAGGCGTCACTGTTGTCGATCACCGACGAACCGGCGTTCGGTGAACTGCTCACCGCGGCGCAGTCCGACCCGTCCGGCTTCGTCGACAAGGCCGCCGACGAGCTGGCGCTCACCCCGCCCGAGCAGCTGCTGGTGCGGTGGCGAGACACCCGCACGCAGCTGCACGCCGCGCTGCGCGGGGTGGCCGACGGCCGCAAGCTGGTCTGGTTCGGGCCGCCGATGAGCGCACCGTCGATGGCCACCGCCCGGCTGATGGAAACCTGGGCACACGGTCTGGACGTGGCCGACGGTCTCGGTGTCGCGGTCGCGCCGACGGCCCGGCTGAAGTCGATCGCCCACCTGGGTGTGCGCACCCGCGACTTTGCGTTCACCGTGCACGGGCTGACCCCGCCGGCCGAGCCGTTCCGCGTCGAGCTGACGGCGCCCGACGGAAGCTGCTGGGCGTGGGGACCCGAGGACGCGGCCCAACGCGTCACCGGGTCGGCGCTCGACTTCTGCTATCTGGTCACCCAGCGCAGGCCGAGCCGCGAGCTCGACGTCGTGGCCGAAGGAGCCGATGCCGCAAGGTGGCTCGGCATCGCGCAAGCCTTCGCCGGGCCGCCCGGCCAGGGACGCTGACGTACCGACCGATCGTTGCTCTGGGCAGTATCATCGCCCTTCATGCGCAACCGCCTCCTGGCCGCCATCGCGGCGGGGACGGTCGGCATTGCGGTCGGCGGGTGTGCCACCAGTCCCACCCCGGACCACCCCTCCTCGGCGGCAGCGGAATCGGAGTCCGGCCAGGGGCGCAACCCCTACACCGCCGGGACCATCGACCCACCCGCTCCGAACGCACCTGTGCTCACCGTGACCGGCGGGACGACGTCGTTGTCGCTGACCATCGACCAGCTGAATGCGATGGGCAACGCGACGATCTCGATCGACGAGCCCTTCGTCAACAAGCGCGAGACGTACAGCGGTGTGCCGCTGGCCATCGTGCTCGCCAGAGCCGGAATCCCCGATACCGCAACGATCGACACCGACGCGATCGACCACTACCACTACGTCAGCGTCGTCAAACCGATGATCGACTCGCAGGCCCTGATCGCCACCCAGCGTGACGGCGGGCCCATTCCCTACGACCAGGGCGGGCCCATCCGGATCGTGTTCCCCGACCGCACCCCGCTGTCTTCGGTGCTCGAAGCCTGGAACTGGAGCCTGACGTCGATCACTGTGAAGCCCCCGGCCGGCTCGTGATCACGGACCGCTGGCTCACCCCGCCCGGCCCTCGGCTGACCCTCAACCGCGGCCAGCAGCTCGTTGCGACCGTGCTGGTGTTGCTGCTCATCGCGCTGGTCGCGATCGGCTTTCAGTCCTCGGCCGACCAAAACGCCTACAGCCAGAACAGCGCCCGCAGCGAGGCGGCTACCACCAATACGTTTTTCACCGTGCGCGACTCGCTCACCTACATCGACCGCGCGCAGCAGTATCTGCTCGGCGTGGTTCCCCGGCGCGACGTCCAGCTCGCCAGGGCAATGCTGGCTCAGCGCCTGCGGGTGATCGCGGCCAACGGTGTGACCGCCGCCGATAGCACCGGCCCCGACTACCTGGCGGCGCTGGCAGCGCTGGACGCTGTGGTCGCCAAGGCACCGCCCGGTCTGCTGCCCGTCGGACAACGCGACCGGTGGGCCGGCACCATCCTGCCGCGCTCCGAGGTCCTCTCCGAGCGGGCGCACGAACTGGCCGCCGACAACCAGGTCGAACAGCACCAGATGGACCGCCTCGCCGAGCGGAACCTGCTGCGCGGCCGGGTGGTCCAGCTGGCCATGCTGATCTCCGCGCTGATTCTGGCCGCGATCCTGCTGTGGTGGGTCTCGGCCAATGTGGTGCGCCAATACCGAAGCGCCCGGAAGGCATTTGACGACGAGCGAGAAGTGCTGCGCCAGACCGAATTTCGCCTCGATCGGGTCTCTGCGCTGGAACGCGGCCAGGCGCAGATCCTGGAACGCATCGCCACCGCGGGCCCGGTGTCGTCGGTCCTGCGCCAGATCGTGCAGCTGGCCGCCGACGTGTCCGGGGCACCGGCCGTCCGGATGTCGATCGGCAGGCGAACGGTCATCTACCCGCCGGGCGCCGACGTGTCGGGCACGCCCGCGTGGACAGGCGTCGTCACCGACAACGTCGACGGGTCGGGGACGTTGCAGGTGTTCGGCGACCCTGAAGCCCTGGACGAACTCGCCCACACCGCCCTGGTGCGGTGCCGGGACCTGGCGGTGCTGTCGCTCGAACGTGACGCGTCCGCGCGTCGGCTGTCCTACCAAGCCAGCCACGACGCCCTCACCGGCCTGGCCAACCGCAGCCTGCTGCTCAGTCGGCTCTCGAATAGCCTGCTGCTGTCCCGCCGCCGCGGAACTCCCCTGGCGCTGCTGTTCTGCGATCTGGACCGCTTCAAGATGGTCAACGACTCGATCGGGCACGCCGGCGGAGACCAGCTGCTGATCGAGGCGGCGCGGCGGCTGTCGGGCACCGTGCGCGAAAGCGACACCGTGGCACGGCTGGGCGGCGACGAGTTCGTAGTGCTCTGCCCCGAGCTGCCGGACCGCGCCCAGGCTCTCGCACTGGCCGAACGGATCCGCACCGCACTCAGCGTCCCGTACACCATCGACGGCAAGGAAGCGTTCGTCGACGTCTCCATCGGCATCACCTTCGCCGACGAATCCACCGTCTCCGGTCACGAGCTGATGCGCGAAGCCGACGTGGCGATGTACCGGGCCAAGCTCACCGACGGCCACCACATCAACGTCTTCGACTCGACGCTCGAAGCCGAGGTCGCCCAGCGCCTGGATCTGGATGCCGCCCTGCGGCACGCCGTGGAGCGTGGCGAGCTGCGGTGCTCCGCCCAACCGATCGTCGTGCTCGACACCGGAGTGATCACCGGCTTCGAGATGCTGCTGCAGTGGCACCGCCCCGGGCTGCCCGTCCTGTATCCCGGTGCGTTCATTCCGCTGGCCGAGGACAACGGGATGATCGTCGAGATCGGCCGGTGGGTGCTGCGCGAGACCATCCAGACCCTCGCGCAGTGGCGCGCCGACGGGCTGGCACTCGGCCTGACCATGTCGGTCAACGTGTCGCCACGCCAGGTGCGGGAAGCCGGCTTCGCCGAAGAGGTGCTGCAGATGCTGGCGGATTCCGGGTTACCGCCCGAGGCCCTGATGATCGAACTCACCGAACACGCGCTTGTCGACCTGCGGGTGGCCCACCCGACACTGGCGCGGCTGCGGGAGGCCGGCGTCAGCGTCTCCCTCGACGATTTCGGCACAGGCTATTCGTCGCTGACCCAACTGCGCACGCTGCCCGTCGATCAGATCAAGCTCGACCGCTCGTTCGCCGCCGCCCTCGATGAGGGCGACGACAAGCAACGCGCCGTCGTGCAGTCGGTGGTCGCGCTGGCCAGCGCGCTGTCGCTGGACCTGGTGGTGGAAGGCATCGAGACCATCGCCGAGCGCGACACCCTGCTGGATCTCGGCGCCGACAAGGGGCAGGGCTTCCTCTATCACCACCCCGTGCTGTGGGACGCCGCGCGAGCGCTGCTCGAGTCGGGCGGGGTGTGCACGGTGCCGTCAGACGGCGGCTACACCGGACTGGCGTCGTCGGAGAATCCGTCACCGTCGGAGTCGACGAACGTGACGTCCCAGCGGCCGTCCCCGTCGGTGTCGACGTAACCGGTGTCGAACCCGCCGTCCGGCCCGCTTCGCAGCGCCCGATCGGCCAGGCCGTCGCGGTCGACGTCGAGCACCCGGTCCGGGCGTCCGTCACCGTCGAAATCGATCGGCCCACCGGCTGTGTGCTCGACGCCGTCCAGACCGAACCAGCGCAGCGGGCCGACCGGGCCGGCCGGAGTCATCGCCCACGTCCCCGACCCGTCGTCGGTGAACACCTGCTCCGCAGGCCCCGTGGATAAGTTGTCGAGGTCGAAGGCGGCGTGGTCGGCCAGGCCGTCGTCATCGAAGTCGGCCAGCGCATCGTCGAAGGCACCGTCGCCGTCGAGGTCCAGTCGCACCCCGTCGAGCTCGCCGTCACCATCGATGTCCACCTCGGGGTGACCGCTGAACATCACCGCCGTTCCGTCCCCGTGCCCCAGGCAGTAGTCCATACCTAGGTCAGACGCCGGGCTGGTCCTTCGCGTTCCGTTCGGTCCACCACGCCAGCAATGCGGCGACGGCCTCGTCGTGCTCGAGCGGCCCGCGGTCCAGGCGCAGCTCCTTGAGGAACGACCAGGCCTGCCCCACCTGCGGGCCGGGCGGGATGTCGAGCAGCCGCATGATCTCGTTGCCGTCCAGGTCCGGGCGCACCCGTTGCAGATCTTCCTTGGCGGCCAACTCCGCGATCCGCGCCTCGAGCTCGTCGTAGTTGGCCTGCAGCCGCGCCGCACGCCGCTTGTTGCGGGTCGTGCAGTCGGCACGGACCAGCTTGTGCAGCCGGGGCAGCAGCGGTCCCGCGTCGGCGACGTAGCGGCGCACCGCCGAATCCGTCCACTTGCCGTCGCCGTAGCCGTGGAACCGCAGATGCAGATACACCAGCTGCGACACGTCGTCGACCATCTGCTTGGAGTACTTCAGCGCCCGCATCCGCTTGCGGACCATCTTCGCCCCGACCACCTCGTGGTGGTGGAAGCTCACTCCTCCGTCGGATTCGTGGCGGCGGGTGGCCGGCTTGCCGATGTCGTGCAGCAGCGCCGCCCAGCGCAACACGAGATCCGGCTGCTCCTCCAGTTCCATCGCCTGGCGCAGCACGGTCAGCGAATGCTGGTAGACGTCCTTGTGCTGATGGTGCTCGTCGATGGCCATCTGCATGCCGCCGATCTCGGGCAGCACCACCTCGCCCATCCCGGTGTGGACCATGAGATCGAGACCGGCCACAGGGTCTGTGCCCAGCAGCATCTTGTCCAACTCGACCGCCACCCGCTCGACCGTGATCCGCCCGAGCTGGGGCGCCATCTCCACGATCGCGCGATGCACCCGATCGGAAACACCGAACCGCAGCTGGGAGACGAAGCGCGCCGCCCGCAGCATGCGCAGCGGGTCATCGCCGAACGACACCTCCGGCGCCGCCGGGGTGTCCAGGACCCGTTGCCGCAACGCGGTCAGGCCGCCCAGCGGATCGATGAAGTCGCCCGGACCGTCCGCGGTGATGCGCACCGCCATCGCGTTGACCGTGAAGTCGCGGCGCACCAGGTCGTCCTCGAGCCGGTCTCCGTAGCGGACCTGGGGGTTGCGGGACACCTGGTCATAGCTGTCGGCGCGGAAGGTGGTGATCTCCAACCGCTCGCCGTACTTGCCGACGCCGACCGTGCCGAACTCGATGCCGGTATCCCACAGCGCGTCGGCCCATGGCCGCACGATCCGCTGAACAACCTCGGGCCGCGCGTCGGTGGTGAAGTCGAGGTCCGGGTTCAGCCGGCCGAGGACAGCGTCGCGCACACTGCCGCCGACGAGGTACAGCTCGTGGCCGGCCGCGTCGAACAGGGCACCGACTTCGCGCAACAACGCACCCTGTCGATTGAGTGCGACGAGGGCCCGGGCGAGCAGTTCGACGTCGTGGGTGGCTTCGGACACGTGGCAGAAGCGTAGTCGTGTACCGGCGAGTGCGGTCGGGACGCCATCCCGTGCCAGCTACTATCGCTTGGGTGTCGGACGGCGAACAGGCCAAACCACGACGGCGCCGAGGGCGTCGCCGCGGCCGTCGCGCGGCCGGTCCGGCAAATCCCACCCCGGCAGACGCCGGCGCCGCCGAAACCTCGGGCACCACCACCGGATCCCCCGCCGTCAACGGCACCAACGGTCAGCCCCGGCCCGGCAAACCCGGCCGCCCCCGTCGGGCGCCCGCGCGGCTGCGCACCGTGCACGAAACCTCCGCGGGCGGACTGGTCATCGACGGTATCGACGGGCCGCCCGAAGCTCAGGTGGCCGCCCTCATCGGGCGGGTCGACCGGCGCGGGCGGATGCTGTGGTCACTGCCGAAGGGCCACATCGAACAGGGTGAGACCGCCGAGGAAACCGCGATCCGCGAGGTCGCCGAAGAAACCGGTATCCGCGGGCAGGTCCTGGCCGCGCTCGGCAGCATCGACTACTGGTTCGTCACCGAAGGCCGCCGCGTCCACAAGACGGTGCACCACTACCTCATGCAGTTCTCCGGCGGTGAACTGTGCGACGAAGACGTCGAGGTCACCGAAGTGGCGTGGGTTCCGGTCGGTGAACTCCCCAAACGACTGGCCTACGCCGACGAGCGTCGCCTGGCCGAGGTCGCCGGCGAGCTGATTCAACTCCTGCAGTCCGACGGCGTCGCCGCGCTTCCGCCGCTGCCGCGCACCACCCCTCGCCGGCGGCCCCAGACGCATTCGCACACCCGCAACCGTCGCTCGGACGATTCAGGACCGCGTCAATCCGGCCCGCGGACGAACGGCTGCGGACCGGGAACGTGACCATGCCGAGGCGGGTCGGCAAGCTGCCCCGGATCGTGCTGGTCCTCGGTTTCCTTGCCTTGCTCGCGATGCCAACGACCGCGCCGGCCGCCGCCGGCGAACCCGGGTCGGCGCCCTTCCTGCAAGTGCGGGTGGACAGCGTCACCCCGGATCTGATCACCACCACCAGCGAGCCGACCGTCACCGTCACCGGCACGGTCACCAACGTCGGCGACCGCCCGGTGCGCGACGTCGTCGCCCGCCTCGAACACGCTGCCGCGGTGACCTCCTCGGCGGGGCTGCGCACGAATCTCGACGGCGCCAACGACCAGTTCCAGCCCGTCGGTGAATTCACCGCGATCGCGCCCGAGATGCAGCGCGGACAGGCGGTCGGATTCACCTTCAGCTATCCGCTGCGCTCGCGCACCGCGCCGTCGCTGGGCGTCGAACAGCCCGGGGTGTACCCGCTGCTGGTCAACATCAACGGCACCCCGGACTACGGCGACGCCGCCCGCCTCGACGACGCCCGCTTCCTGCTGCCGGTCTTGGGTGTGCCGCCCGACCCGTCCAGCACCTCGGCGGATGCCCTGACCGACGTCGTCCCGCCCGACACCACCAAACCTGTTGCGGTGACCATGCTTTGGCCACTCGCCGACAAGCCGAGGCTGGCCCCCGGGGTGCCAGGCGGCAGCACACCGGTGCGGTTGATGAACGACGACCTGGCCGTGTCGCTGGCCGCGGGTGGCCGGCTGGACTCGCTGCTGTCGGCGGTCGATTTCGCCACCAGCCCGCCAGTCGATCCCGGCGGCGACACCGGGCGCGCCTTGTGTCTGGCGGTCGACCCGGACCTACTGGTCACCGTCAACGCGATGACCACCGGCTACGTCGTCGCCGACTCCCCCGACGGGCTCGGCGCCGCATCCCACCCCGGCACGGGACAGGCCGCCGCGGTGGCCTGGCTGGACAAGTTGCGTGCCATCGCCAAGCGGATGTGCGTCACATCAACGCCCTACGCGCAGGCCGATCTCGGCGCGCTGCAGCGGGTCGGGGACGCCGGGCTCGACGCCGCGGCAACCGTCAGCGCGAGCGACATCATCGACCAGATCCTGGGCATCGCCTCGGTGCGCGGCGCGACGGTCCTGGGCGACGGACCGCTGACGCCCGCTGCGGTCGACCTGCTCGGCAGGCAGGGGTCGACCGTCGCCATTGCGGCCGCCGACTGCTCCGCCCAGGACTCCGCGACCGGGGAGCCGATGACAGCCGACGTCACCCCGCGCCGGGTGTCGCCGCAAGTGGTGATGGCGCCATTCGACCCGGCCGTCGGCGCCGCCCTGGCCGGGGTCGGTACCGACCCCGATCTGCCCACCTATCTTGATGCGTCGCTGGACGTTCCACTCGACCACGACTCGATGGTCGCGCGGCGTCAGGACGCCATCGCATCAATGCTGTGGCGGGCGTTGCAGCCGAACGCCGAGCCGCGCCAGCAGATACTGCTTCCCCCGCTGAAGTGGAGCCCGCAACCCAGTGACGCACAGTCGATGCTCACCGCGCTGGCCACCACAATCCGCTCGGGGCTGGCGTTCTCCCGCCCGCTGGGCGACGTGATCACGCAGGCGGCGCAAGCCGGCCCGGAGCCCGGCCCCGATCTGCCGCGGGACACCCGAGGCGGCTTCGACGACGACGTCATCTCCACGATCACCGGACAGAGTGGCCGGTTGTGGGGGTTGACCGCGGCGCTCACCACCGATCCGCGCACCGGGCTGACCGGCCCGCAGTACACCGCGCCGCTGCGCGAGGACATGCTGCGCGCCCTGAGCCAGACCGAGCCGCCCGAGGAGCGCAACGATCTGGCCCGCCGCCGGCTGGGGGCTGTCGGTGCGACGATCAACGACCTGTTCGGCGCGGTCACGATCGTGAACCCCGGCGGTTCGTACACGCTGGCCACCGAGCACAGCCCGCTGCCGCTGGCGGTACGCAACGACCTGGCCGTCCCGATCCGGGTCCGCCTGCAGGTCGACGCACCGCCCGGCATGACCGTCACCGACCTCGGCGAGCAGGAAGTCCCGCCGGGATACCTGCCGCTGCGGGTCCCCATCGAGGTGCACTTCACCCAACGAGTCGCCGTCGACGTCACACTGCGCACCCCCGACGGGTTGCAACTCGGTGAGCCGGTGCGACTGTCGGTGCACTCCAACGCCTACGGCAAGGTGCTCTTCGCGATCACCCTGATCGGCGGCACGGTGCTGGCGGCCCTCGTCGGGCGCCGGCTCTACCACCGCTTCCGCGGCCAGCCCGACCCCGCCGACCTGGACCGCCCGCGCCGGGCCGCCGCCGAAGGCCGCGAATGACGCCGCCACCCCGCCGGCCGGTCGCCTACGTCCGGCCCGGTCCCCGCACCCGCGCGGTGCGCGCCGAACTGTCCGACGCCGCGGTGGTGTCGCGGTCCTGGGGCATGGCGCTGGCCACCCTGGTCAGCCGCATCACCGGGTTCATCCGCATCGTGCTGCTCGCCGCGATCCTCGGCGCGGCTCTGTCAAGTGCATTCACCGTCGCCAACCAGTTGCCGAACCTGATCGCGGCCCTGGTGTTGGAGGCCACCTTCACCGCGATCTTCGTACCGGTGCTGGCCCGCGCCGAGCGCGACGACGCCGACGGCGGTGAGGCGTTCGTACGCCGGCTGGTCACGCTGGCCACCACCCTGCTGCTGGTCGCCACCATCCTGTCGGTGGCGGCGGGCCCACTGCTCGTGCGCCTCATGCTCGGCCAGGACCCGCAGGTCAACCAGCCGCTGACCACTGCGTTCGCGTATCTGCTGCTGCCGCAGGTCATCTTCTACGGGCTCTCGTCGGTGTTCATGGCAATCCTGAACAACCGCAATGTGTTCGGGCCGCCGGCCTGGGCCCCGGTGGTCAACAACGTGGTCGCGATCGCCACACTGGGGCTGTACCTCGTTGTCCCGGGCCAGCTCTCGGTCGATCCGGTCCAGATGGGCAACGCCAAGCTGCTGGTGCTCGGGATCGGAACGACGCTGGGCGTGGTGGCCCAGACCGTGGTGCTGCTGGTCGCGATCCGCGCCGAGCGGATCAGCCTGCGCCCGCTGTGGGGCGTAGACGATCGGCTCAAGCGGTTCGGCGCGATGGCCGGCGCCATGGTGCTCTACGTGCTGATCAGCCAGGTCGGTCTGGTGGTCGTCAACCAGATCGCCAGTACCGCGGCCGCTTCCGGCCCGGCGATCTACAACTACACCTGGCTGGTGCTGATGCTGCCGTTCGGCATCATCGGAGTCACCGTCCTGACGGTGGTGATGCCGCGGCTGAGCCGCAACGCCGCCGCCGACGACACCCCCGCCGTGCTGGCCGACCTGTCGCTGGCCACCCGACTGACGATGGTGACGCTGATCCCGATCGTCGCGTTCATGACCGTCGGCGGTCCAGCGATGGGCAGCGCCCTGTTCGCCTACGGCAAGTTCGGCGAGGTCGACGCCAATTACCTCGGTGTCGCCATCAGCCTGTCGGCATTCACCCTGATCCCCTACGCGCTGGTGCTGCTACAGCTGCGGGTGTTCTACGCCCGCGAACAGCCGTGGACACCGATCCTGATCATCGTCACGATCACGGTCGTCAAGATCGCGGCATCGGTGGTGGCCCCGCACCTGACCGACGACAAGGAACTCGTCGCCGGCTACCTGGGCCTGGCCAACGGACTGGGCTTCCTGGCCGGCGCCATCCTGGGTTACCTGCTGCTGCAGCGGGCGCTGAAACCGCCGAGCGGCACCCTGCTCGACCTCGCCGTGGTCCGCACGATCCTGGTCACCACCGCCGCATCACTGCTGGCCGGGCTGATCGCCTACGTCATCGACCGGTTGCTCGGGCTCAAGGTGCTGACCGAACACGGCGGCGGCGCGGGGTCGCTGCTGCGGCTGGTGGTGCTCGGCGTGATCATGCTGCCGATCCTCGCGGCGGTGATGCTGGCCGCGCGGGTTCCCGATGCGGTGGCCGCCTGGGGTGCGGTCAAGCGCCGGATCACCCGCACCCCGCCGCAGACCGTCACTTCACTCGCTGCGCTCGACCGGCCACAGGTCCCGAGGCAGTTCCCGTACCCTGAGCACAGCAATTCGTATGGAGCCGCGGGCTCGACGGGGAAAGGACCGGAGGTGAACGACCAACCCTCGGGCAGTCCTCCCGCCGAGCCGATCGGAGACGCCACGACGAAGATCCCGCGCCAGGCCGCGGACGACTTCCAGCCCGATGTGGCACCCGAAACGCATGTGGGCACGGTCCCGCCGACCGTCCCCCCGAAGCAGCCGAATGCCGACTTCGCCGGCGACCCGACCCGCGAACCGCTCGGCTTCGAGTCTCCGCGGGAACCGGCGATGGAATCCAGCGCCGCGGCCGACGAGGACACCCACCTGATTCCGGGGGCCAGCATCGCCGGCGGCCGTTACCGGCTGCTGGTCTCGCACGGCGGCCCGCCCGGACTGCAGTTCTGGCAGGCACTGGACACCGCGCTGGACCGGCAGGTGGCGCTCACCTTCGTCGACCCCGACCGCACCATGTCCGATGAGCAGGTGCAGGAAATCCTTTCCCGCACACTCAAACTCAGCCAGATCGAACGGCCGGGCATCGCTCGGGTTCTCGACGTCGCCAACACCGGTGCCGGTGGTCTGGTGGTCTCGGAGTGGATTCGCGGCGGCTCACTGAAGGAAGTCGCCGACACCTCGCCCTCACCGATCGGCGGAGCGCGTGCCGTTCAGTCGCTGGCCGCGGCAGCCGACGCAGCGCACGGCGCCGGCGTCGCGCTGTCGATCGACCATCCCAGCCGGGTGCGGGTCAGCATCGAAGGCGATGTCGCGCTGGCATTCCCCGCGACGATGCCCGGGGCCACCCCCGAGGACGACATCCGCGGTATCGGCGCCGCCCTGTACGCCCTGCTGGTCGACCGGTGGCCGTTGCCGGAGAAGGGCGCGCCCAGTGGGTTGGAGCCCGCCGAGACCGACCCGGCCGGCGAGCCGCTCGAACCGCGTGCGATCGACGGCGCCATCCCGTTCCAGATTTCCGCAGCGGCAGCCCGCTCGGTGCAAGCCGGCGGTGGAATCCGTTCGGCACCAACACTTTTGAACTTGCTGCAGCAGGCCACTGCGACAGCCGACCGCACCGATCTGATCGAGCCCGTCGATCCTGTCGGCGGACCGGCCGCAACTCTGCCCGCCGATCCGACGGATCTCGAAGCCCAGGCCCGCCGCAGGCGCAACCTGCTGATCGGCGTCGGTGTGGGAGCCGGAATCCTGGTGATCGCGCTGATCGTGCTGGCCTCGGTGCTCAGCAGTATCTTCGGCGACGTCGGCGGCGGCCTCAAGGGAGACCAGCTCGGGCTGAACCCCTCGACGTCGCAGACCGCCGACAACAACGCGGCCAGCGGCAGCACCGTCAAACCCGTTAAGGTGACCGTCTTTTCGCCGGGCGGCGGTGCCGATAATCCGGACAAGGCCGAGCTGGCCGTCACCGGCGGACCCGGTACCGGCTGGTCCACCGACACCTACACCGACCCGAATCCGTTCCCCAACTTCAAGAACGGCGTCGGCCTGCTGCTGCAGCTGCCCCAACCGACCACGGTCGGCAGTGTGTCGCTGACGGTGCCCAGTACCGGTACCCAGGTGCAGATCCGGTCCTCGTCGTCGGCCAACCCCACCACGCTGGACGACACCACCGTGCTGACCCAGCCCACCGCATTGCAGCCGGGCGCCAACACAATTCAGGTCAACGCGAAGACGCCGACCACCTACCTGGTGGTGTGGATCTCCACGATGGGCACCACCGACGGTAAGAACAAGACCGAGATCTCCGGGCTGACGGTCAAGGCCGCGTCGTAAGCCTCCTCGGTCCTCCACAGCCCGACCTCCGGGTGAAGTGCCCGCGGACGGCGGGAAACCTACTGTCCGGCCATGCTCAGCTTTCTCGGCCCCGCCGTCGTTCGCAGCGATGCCCAGCTGCTGGCCGCCCATGTCGCCGGTGACCGCTACGCCTTCGAGGAACTGCTGGGCCGCCACCACAGCCGGCTGTACCAGCTGGCGCGCCGGCGGACCCCCAGTCCGGAGGACGCCGCCGACGTCATCCAGGACGCGATGCTGGCCGCCCACCGCGGTGCGCCCGCGTTTCGCCACGACGCGGCTGTCGGCAGCTGGCTCCACCGCATCGTGATCAACGCCTGCCTGGACCGGTTGCGCCGCGGTGCGGCACAGCCGACCACCGCGCCGTTGGTCGATGAGCACGGAGTCGGTGACCGCACCGCCGAGGTCGACACCGTGCTGCTGGTGCGCCGAGCGTTGATGCGCCTACCGGCCGACCAGCGAGCCGCCCTGTTGGCCGTCGACATGCACGGCTACTCGGTGGCCGATGCGGCCGCCCTCCTGGGCGTAGCGGAGGGCACCGTGAAGAGCCGCTGTGCGCGGGGGCGAGCCCGGCTGACGGGCCTGCTGCGGCCCGACGGCGCCGCCGCGCGCAGCTGACACACTGGTCGGGTGGAGCAGCCCACACACACCGTCGCCCCGGCGTCTGACGGCCCCGCAGCCCACGCGCGGCGCCCGGCCGCGCGGACCGGCCGGTTGGTCGCCGCCGGCATCGGTGCGGCGGCCGTGCTGGCCGCGATCGGGCTCGGCACCGCGGCGCTGCTGAAGTCGGGCGGGCCCGCCGCCAGCACCCTGACCAGTGCGAGCATGATCACCGTCACCCCGAAGATGCCGATCAGCAGCCGTGAGCTCAACTCGCTGATCGCCCGCGGCCCCGACTTCGGCCCGCTGGCCGACCCCAAGCGGCGCGCCGCGTGCCTGAGCGCGCTCGGCTACCCCGGATCGGTGCAGGTCCTGGGCGCCGAGCAGGTGCAGGTCGACGGTAAGCCCGCCGTCGTGCTGGTGCTACCCGGCGACCAGCCCGATGTGATCGTGGGCGTTGCCGTCGCCGCCTCGTGCAGCTCGGTGGACACCGGGCTGATCGCTGACACCACCGTGCGCCGCCCATAGTGCACGGCGGGGAACAGCGCGGCCTACCCTGTTGTTTGACCAGGTGCCCACAAGGCAGCCAACGCGCAGGCTCCTCGCCTGCAGCCTGGCACCCGACGCAGAAAGGCTGGTATGAGCGCCAACCCAGTTCATGACGTCATCGTCATCGGATCAGGCCCCGCCGGCTACACCGCGGCCATCTACACCGCACGCGCGCAGCTGCAACCCCTGGTCTTCGAAGGCACGTCCTTCGGCGGCGCCTTGATGACCACCACCGAGGTGGAGAACTTCCCCGGCTTCCGATCCGGCATCACCGGTCCGGAGCTGATGGACGAGATGCGCGAACAGGCCCTGCGCTTCGGCGCCGACCTGCGGATGGAAGACGTCGAATCGGTCGACCTGGACGGACCCGTCAAGAAGGTAGTGACCGGCGACGGCGAAACCCATCTGGCCCGGTCGGTCATCCTCGCGATGGGCGCCGCCGCCCGTTACCTCGGCGTCCCCGGCGAACAGGAACTGCTGGGCCGCGGCGTCAGCGCCTGCGCCACCTGCGACGGCTTCTTCTTCAAGGAGCAGGACATCGCCGTCATCGGCGGCGGTGACTCCGCGATGGAAGAGGCGACGTTCCTGACCCGTTTCGCGCGCAGCGTCACCCTGGTGCACCGCCGCGACGAGTTCCGGGCCTCCAAGATCATGCTGGAGCGCGCCCGTGAGAACGACAAGATCACGTTCCTGACCAACACCGCGGTCGACGCGGTCGAAGGTGACACCACCGTCTCCGGGCTGCGCGTTCACAACGTGCTCACCGGCGAGGAGTCCACCCTGCCGGTGACCGGTGTGTTCGTCGCGATCGGCCACGACCCCCGCTCTGAGCTGGTCCGCGGTTCGGTCGACCTCGACCCCGAGGGCTACGTGCTGGTTCGCGGCCGCACCACCGCCACCTCGATCGACGGCGTGTTCGCCGCCGGCGACCTCGTCGACCACACCTACCGGCAGGCCATCACCGCAGCCGGGATGGGCTGTTCGGCCGCGATCGATGCCGAACGCTGGCTGGCCGATGCCGACGACACTGCAACCACCGAAATGATTGGAGCACACCAATGAGCGAAGGCGGGGCGACCGTAACGGTCTCCGACGACTCCTTCTCCCAGGACGTCTTGTCCAGCAATACCCCTGTGCTGGTTGACTTTTGGGCCACCTGGTGCGGTCCGTGCCGGATGGTCGCCCCCGTCCTCGAGGAGATCGCCACCGAGAAGGCCGGCGCGCTGACGGTGGCCAAGCTCGACGTCGACGCCAACCCGGCGACGGCCCGCGACTTCCAGGTGGTCTCGATCCCGACCCTGATCCTGTTCAAGGACGGTCAGCCGGTGAAGCGGATCGTGGGCGCCAAGGGCAAGGCGGCGCTGCTGCGGGAGATCGCCGACGTCGTCTGACCCAGGCGGACCAACTTCTTACTCCTCCCCGTCTGAGGCTTGGGCGGCTTGGTCGCCGCATGCCTGAGACGATTCCGTTACCGGCGGCCTCGCCTGCCGTTTTCCGGAATGCGGTGAGGTTCTGAGAGAATGCTCCCTAGCCTGTGTGCAATCGTCAGCCCTGGCGATACTGAGCTGACAACGGCGATCGAAGGGCCCTGTATGTCGAGTCTTCGCCACGGTGCTGGGGGCGATGCCTCCCCGCACCGGAGCGGTCGTGATGACGTGTTGCGCCGCGGTGACCGCAGCAACGCCGTCGTCGAGATCCGCGAAGCGCTCTCCGCGCTCGGCCTGGTCGACAATCCCGACGCGAACCTCACCACCGGTAAGCGGGTGGCGGTCGACGTGTTCGACGCCGACCTCGACCATGCGGTGCGCGCGTTTCAGCAGCGCCGCGGTCTTCTGGTCGACGGGATCGTCGGCGAGGCCACCTACCGCGCACTGAAGGAAGCCTCCTACCGGCTCGGGGCCCGCACCCTGCTGCACCAGTTCGGCGCGCCGATGTACGGCGACGACGTCGCGACCCTGCAGGCCAAACTGCAGGAACTCGGCTTCTACACCGCCTTGGTGGACGGCTACTTCGGCTTGCAGACCCACAACGGGCTGATGTCCTATCAGCGCGAGTACGGCTTGTCGGCCGACGGCATCTGCGGCCCGGAAACGTTGCGCTCCTTGGACTTTCTGGGGTCACGCGTCACCGGCGGCTCGCTGCACGCCATCCGCGAGGAGGAGCAGGTCCGCCGCTCGGGACCCCGGCTGTCCGGCAAGCGGATCATCATCGATCCGGGCCGCGGCGGTTCCGACCACGGCCTGATCACCCAGGGACCGGACGGGCCGATCAGCGAAGCAGACATCCTGTGGGACTTGGCAAGTCGGCTCGAAGGCCGGATGACCGCGATCGGCATGGAGACGTTCCTGTCCCGGCCGGCCAACCACAGCCCGCTGGACGCCGAACGGGCCGCCACCGCGAACACCGTCGGCGCCGATCTGATGATCAGCCTGCGCTGTGAGACGCAGCCCAGCCCGTCCGCCAATGGCGTTGCGTCGTTCTACTTCGGCAGCTCGCACGGCTCAGTGTCGACGATCGGTCGCAACCTGGCCGACTTCATCCAACGAGAAGTTGTGGCGCGCACCGGATTACGCGACTGCCGGACCCACGGCCGGACGTGGGATCTGCTGCGGCTCACCCGGATGCCGACGGTTCAGGTCGACGTCGGCTACATCACCAACCCGCGGGACCGGTCGATGCTGGTGACCAGCCACGCGCGCGATGCGATCGCCGAAGGCATCCTGGCCGCCGTCAAGCGGCTCTACCTGCTGGGCAAGAACGACCGCCCCACCGGTACTTTCACGTTCGCCGAGCTGCTCGCGCACGAGCTGTCGGTCGAACAAGCCCGGCCCGCTTTCTAACTAGCCGCGAACCTCCGCGCCGGCGCCGACCGGCTGCTGCAGTTGTGCGCTTTCGAGCAGCCGCTCCAGTGCGGCCTCGACTTCGGCTTTCCAGCCCAACCCCTTGTCCAGCTCGAGCCGCAGCCGCGGGAAGTACCGATGCGGCGCGACGATCGTGAAGCCCGCGTCGAGCAGGAAGTCGGCGCTGATCATGCACTGGTCGAAGGAGCAGTCCCCCAGTACTTCGACGGCCGGCCGCAGCTCGGGGTCGACGGCGTCGGGGTCGAGTAGTTCACTGGCGTCGGCGGTGCGGCCGAACGCCTCGAGGGCTCGGACGCCGCGTCGAACCAGTTCGTCGACCACCTGGCTGATCAAGGCGTGCGGCAGTCCGTCGGTCTGCCCCGACTCGATCCCGATCGACGTCAGCAGAACAGCGTCCGCGCTGACCGGTCCAGTCGGAAAGAGTTGCGCGCGCGGCACCGCCCGGGGTGGCGCGTACAGCACATAGCCGAGGCACGGCTGCTCGTCGCCCGACGCCGATCCATCGGCGGGCGTCGTGCTGGCCACCTGACCACATGACCCCCACTCCAGCATGACCATCGACAGCCACGCTTCCTTCTCGAACTCGGGATCCGGAAGGTAGTCACCGCCGAGCGTCGCGGGGTCGACTTCCCAGAACACACATCGGCGCGCGTGCTTGGGTAGTTGCTCGAATCCCTCGAGCCGAAGCGGCGTGATACGGACGGACACTAACCTCCCCGGCTTTCTTGCGGTGCGGATGTGCGCAACAGCCCCTTCAGGATAGGAGAGGCGACCGGGGACGTGCCAGTGATGGAGTAGCTACCGAAGACGGCGCTCGCTGGAAGCGGAATTTGTTGGCGCACTGCGTGATTCCTCAGTGGATACACTCGGCAGCGAACGCGGACCGGAGTTGGCGTCACTGTGACGGAACTGGCTGGTGTCGTCGTACCTGGAATTTCAGCCGGCAGGCCGGTTCATCATGTCCACAATGCGCTGCAAATCGTCCACCGAGCCGAACTCGACGACGATCTTGCCCTTGCGCTTGCCCAGGCTCACCGTCACCCGGGTGTCGAACGTACTCGACAGCCGTTCGGCGACATCCTGGAGCCCAGGCATCTGAATCGGCTTGCGCCGCGGCGCGGGTGGCGTCTTGGTGTCGGACCGGTTGGCCAGGGTGACGGCTTCCTCGGTCGCTCGCACCGACAATCCCTCGGCCACGATCCGCGCGGCCAGCTCTTCCTGAGCCTCGGCGCCCGCCTCCAGTGCGAGCAGCGCACGCGCGTGCCCGGCGGACAGCACACCCGCAGCCACTCGGCGCTGGACGGCGATCGGCAGGCGCAACAGCCGGATCATGTTCGAGATCACCGGACGCGACCGGCCGATGCGGGCGGCGAGTTCGTCGTGAGTGACGTCGAATTCGTCGAGCAGTTGCTGGTAGGCCGCCGCCTCTTCCAGGGGATTGAGCTGGGCGCGGTGGATGTTCTCCAGTAGTGCGTCGCGGAGCAGATTGTCTTCGGCAGTCTCCCGGACGATGGCTGGGATCGTCGCCAGCCCGGCCTCCTGCGCTGCGCGCCAGCGCCGCTCCCCCATCACCAGCTGGTAGCGAACCGGGGCTCCCGGCGCGGCATCCGGAACGGCCCGCACCACGATCGGCTGCATGAGACCGAACTCGCGGATCGAGTGCACCAGTTCGGCCAGCGCTTCCTCGTCGAAGACCTGGCGAGGCTGGCGCGGATTCGGTTCGATGGCCGAGGGATCGATCTCGCGGTAGACCGCTCCGACGCTGTCCACGTCCACTTGGGCGCCGCCGCCGATCACCACATCGGCCGCCGCCGCACCGAGGCGTGGACCGCCATCGGCCGGTCCGGTCGGGATAAGCGATGCGAGGCCGCGGCCCAGGCCGCCTTTGCTCTTCGATGACATGTGTGCCTCCACTTATGCCCGGGTAGCCCGCTGCGCGAGCTCTTTACTTGCGTCGAGATAGCTCATGGCACCTCGCGAGCCGGGATCGTAATCGATGATCGTCATGCTGTATCCGGGTGCTTCCGACACTTTGACGCTACGTGGAATCACGGTGGCGAGTACCTTGTCGCCGAAATAGTTGCGCACCTCGGAGGCGACCTGATCGGCCAACTTGGTACGGCCGTCGTGCATCGTGAGGATGACGGTCGAGACGGTCAGTTGTGGGTTCAGGTGTGCCCTGACCATCTCGATGTTCCTCATCAACTGCGATACACCCTCCAGTGCGTAGTACTCGCACTGAATCGGGATCAGCACCTCAGGCGCCGCGACGAGCGCGTTGATGGTGAGCAACCCGAGCGAGGGCGGGCAGTCGATGAAGACGTAGTCGAAGTCCGAATCGTCGAGCGCGGCCAACGCGTTGCGGAGCCGGTTCTCGCGCGCCACCATGCTGACGAGTTCGATCTCGGCGCCGGCGAGATCGATTGTCGCCGGCACACAGAACAGGCGTGGGCTGTGCGGGCTCTGCCGGATGGCCGCCTGCAGCGGGATCTCTCCCAGGAGTACTTCGTAGGACGACGGGGTTCCCGATTGCCGATCGGCGATGCCGAGGGCGGTGCTGGCATTGCCCTGAGGATCGAGATCAACCACCAAGGTCTTCAGTCCCTGGACCGCGAGGGCGGCCGCCAGGTTCACTGCGGTCGTCGTCTTGCCGACCCCGCCCTTCTGATTGGCGACGGTGAAGACGCGGCGCCGATCGGGGCGCGGCAGCTGTCCGGCGGTGGTGTGGAGGACCTGCATCGCGCGTTGTGCGGCGGCACCGATCGGGGTCTCGAAGTCGTCCGGCGGATTCCATGTTTCACGTGAAACATCGGTGCCCGCGGTCCCGGACGGATCCGGGTTCGATGGGACGGTCATGATCCCCTTTTCTCCGATGTTCGCGCGGACTTCTTCTTCCCGCCTGGCGCCCGCTCCCCCCGCACCGCGATCACCACGGTCGCGGGAGGATCCGAATAGCTCTCGCCACATCTCACCACCCTCACATCGGTTGCGCCCAACGACGCCATCCCGCGCCGGCCCTCGACGACTTCCTCCTCGGCCCGTTCGCCCTTCATGGCCAACATGCGGCCACCGGGCCGCAACAGCGGCAGGCTCCATCGCGTCAGCTTGTCGAGCGACGCCACGGCACGAGACACCACCACATCCGCACCTCCGGCGCGAATGCGGACACCCGGCTCCTCCGCCCGGCCACGGATGATCTCAATGGGCAAGCCCAGTGCCGCCACGGACTCCTCGAGAAATTCAGTCCGGCGCAACATCGGCTCGATCAGCGTCACCCGAACGTCGGGGCGCGCGATCGCGATGGGCAACCCTGGCAGCCCGCCCCCACTCCCGATGTCGAGCACCCGAGCGTCCGGCTCGATGAGTTCCGCCACCGCGACGCTGTTCAGGATGTGGCGTTCCCACAACCGCTCGACTTCCCTCGGACCGATCAACCCGCGCTCGACGCCGGGCCCTGCGAGCAGATCGGCGTAGCGCTGAGCCAGCTGTACCCGGTCGCCGAAGACGACCTCGGCCGCCGACGGAGGCGGGGGCGCAGTGCCATGTTTCACGTGAAACATCCTCCGGTCATAGTGGCGTCCGGGTCACGAACTACACCGATGTAACTTCAGCCTTTCAGGACGACGACGCGACGCGACGGCTCCACGCCTTCGCTCTCGCTATGCACGCCGTCGACGGCGGCAACCGCGTCGTGCACGATCTTCCGCTCGAACGGCGTCATGGGGGCCAGTTCCTCGCGATCGCCAGACTCCAGCACGCGGCGGGCCACCTTGTCACCCAGGGCGCTGAGCTCCTCGCGGCGGCGGCGGCGCCAGTTCGCGATGTCGAGCATCAACCGGCTGCGCTCCCCCGTCTTCTGGTGGACGGCCAGGCGGGTCAGCTCCTGCAACGCATCGAGGATCTCGCCCTTACGGCCCACGAGCTTCGAGAGGTCTTCGCCGCCGTCGATGCTGACGATCGCGCGGTTGCCCTCGACGTCGAGGTCGATGTCGCCATCGAAGTCCAGGAGGTCCAGCAGCTCCTCCAAGTAGTCGCCGGCGATCTCGCCTTCGGCGACGAGGCGCTCCTCGAGGTCCTCGCCCTTCACTTCGGCTTTGTCCGAGTTCTGGTCAAGGTCGTTGTCGACCGCGACGTCAGACTCGGTCACTTCAGTGGTGTCGGCATCCGCCATGTGTCTCTCCCTCTTTCGCCGGAGCGATCTCCGGTCAACGCTTACGTTTCTTGGGCCGCGCTCCCGGGCGCGGTGTGCGGCTGGCCGACCCGTCGTCGGCCGCCTTCCCCGACTCGGTGTCGGTCTCGATCTCCGCCTCGCCGGCGGTCTCATCGGTCGCCTCGACCGCGGCACCGTTGGTCGCGGCGGGCGCACCCTTCTTCGGCTTGGTCGGCTTCACGCCCGGCGCGGGAGCATTGGCGGCTCGACGAGCCAGCGCCTCTTCCTTCTTGGCTTCTTCTTCCTTCTCGATCCGGCCGAACACGTAGTGCTGCTGGCCGAAGGTCCAGATGTTGTTGGACACCCAGTAGATGATGATCGCGATCGGCAGGAACGGTCCGCCGACGACGACACCGAGCGGGAAGACGTACAGCGCGAGCTTGTTCATCATCGCGGTCTGCGGGTTGGCTGCCGCTTCCGGACTCTGGCGCGCGACCGACGCCCGGCTGTTGAAGTAGGTAGCGATACCGGCGAGCAGCATCAGCGGAATGCCGACACCGATCACCGCGGGTCGGCTGAAGTCGAAGTTCTTGAACGCCTCCAGGCCCGAGCTCTGAGTCATGCTCGCACTGAGTGGGGCGCCGAACAGATTCGCATCGAGGAAGTGGCCCACGTCGGTCGCACTGAAGAAGTAGTTGCCGGTGGCGCGGTTCTCTTCCACCGAGAGGCCGAGCTGGCCGAAGCCGTGCTGCGTCCGGTTGAACGAGCGCAACACGTGATACAGACCGAGGAAGACCGGAATCTGCGCCAGCATCGGCAGGCAGCCAAGAATCGGATTGAACCCGTGTTCGCGCTGAAGCTTCTGCATCTCCAGCGCCATCCGCTGGCGGTCCTTGCCGTACTTCTTCTGCAGTGCCTTGATCTGGGGCTGCAGCTCCTGCATCTGCCGGGTGGTGCGGATCTGCCGGACGAAGGGCTTGTAGAGCAGAGCACGGAGGCTGAAGACCAGGAACATCACCGACAGCGCCCAGGCGAAGAAGTTCGTGGGTCCGAGGATGGCGGCGAACAGCTTGTACCAGAGCCACATGATCCCGGACACCGGGTAATAGATGACGTCCAGGCTGAACCAATTAAACATGCGTGCTCCTGCGTTCGTTGCACTCGGACCCGGGCACCTGCGGGCGCCGCTCGGGTATTGGGTCCCATCCTCCCCGATGCCACGGACCACACTTCCCCAGCCGGATCACGGTCAGCCAACCACCGCGAATCAATCCGTACTCGGTCAGCGCGTCCACGGCGTACTGGCTGCATGTCGGCGTGAACCGACAGGTCGGCAGTCGCAGTGGCGAGATGGTGTGTCGGTAGAGCTCGACGAGAAAGATCACGACGCGAGCCGGGAGATGGCTCACTGCGCCTTCTCCATCAACGAGTGGGTCCGCCGGATGCTCGCTCGCAGCTGCTGCTCGAGGCGGGCCGAGATCGCGTCGCGGCTACTGGGCAACGCGCGGATCACGATGCGCTCGTCTGCAGTCAGGTCCGGAAGAACAGATCGTGCGACGTGGCGCAGACGACGGGAAACCTGGTGTCGTTGCACCGCGTTGCCGACCGACTTCGAGACGACCAAGCCGATCCGGGGTCCGTCAGCGCTGTCGGTCATCCGTCGTGCGTGCACGACGAGATCCGGCTGCGCCGCTCGCACCCCGTGCTTGATGGTGGCGCCGAACTCCGCAGCCCGTGTCATCCGGTACTGAGCCGGGAGCACGCCGCGTGATCCCGTGGATCAGGCAGTCAGTGACTGACGACCCTTGCGGCGCCGGCCCGACACGATGGCACGCCCGGCGCGCGTCCGCATGCGCAGACGGAAGCCATGAACCCGCGCCCGGCGCCGGTTGTTCGGCTGGAAGGTCCGCTTGCCCTTGGCCACGGCTATATCTCCTCGTCGTTTGGCGGTCGCTGTCCGGAGCACACGCTTGCGCGTGTACACCGGCGTTCGCGACTGCCGTTGGTAAGCTCTGGTCTCGCTCTAACCGGCGCGGTCCCGAATCGGTCGCAGCCGTATCGCCGACGTATGGGCGACTGTTCGAGGGTACTGACCTCACTTCCCCTGGTCAAACCGCCTTGTCGTGCCGTTGATCACCGCACTGATGCACTGGTGCCACAGCCGTCACCGTTCACGCACAGCGCCGTTATCTCGTCGTGATCCGAATGTTGCAGAACGGTTGGCACTCGCCTCGAAAACTGTTAGCTTCTGCCAAAGCCGTTTCAGACCGAGACGGTGTGCGATCACCAAGCGGGGGAACAGGTCGGCGGACGCTCCACACGAGATCATTGCGGGGATTACTGCCGACCCGCGACCCTGCGCCGATATGCTCCGAGGCGAGCCGACTGTCCTGTCCACACCTGTGGATAACTATGTGGACAGATCGTTCGTCGGCTCAGCTATTGGTTTCTTGCCCGACCTTGCGACCAGGGGGATCTGTCGTTGACCGATGATCCCGGTTCAGCGTTCGCCACGGTGTGGAGTTCGGTTGTCGCCGAGCTCAACGGCGACGGAACTGCGGACCAGCGCCCCAGTAACGGAACTGGCGGCGATGCACCGCTGACTCCGCAACAACGCGCATGGCTCAAGTTGGTTCAGCCACTGACCATCGCCGAGGGCTTCGCCCTGCTGTCTGTGCCGAGCAGTTTTGTCCAGAACGAGATCGAACGTCATCTGCGGACCCAGATCGTCGACGCCCTCAGCCGGCGCCTGGGTCAGCGGGTCGAGCTCGGTGTTCGGATCGCCCCGCCTCCTCTTGACGAAGACAACGAACCTGCCGCACCGGAGCCGGCCGTCGTCGATTCCGACCTCGACGAGGTCGACGAAGACCGCGAGGCACTGGCGAGCGCTCACGAAACCTGGCCGAGTTACTTCATCGAGCGGCCGCGCAGTAACCCGTCGGCCGAAGCGCCCGGCATCAGCCTCAACCGCCGCTACACCTTCGACACGTTCGTCATCGGTGCGTCGAACCGTTTCGCGCACGCGGCTGCCCTGGCGATCGCCGAGGCACCGGCCCGCGCGTACAACCCGTTGTTCATCTGGGGTGAGTCCGGACTGGGTAAAACCCACCTGCTGCACGCCGCCGGAAATTATGCGCAACGGCTGTTTCCCGGCATGCGGGTGAAGTACGTCTCCACCGAAGAGTTCACCAACGACTTCATCAACTCGCTGCGCGACGACCGCAAGGTCGCGTTCAAACGCAGCTACCGCGACATCGACGTGCTCCTCGTGGACGACATCCAGTTCATCGAGGGCAAAGAAGGTATTCAGGAAGAGTTCTTCCATACCTTCAATACGCTGCACAACGCCAACAAGCAGATCGTGATCTCCTCCGACCGGCCGCCCAAACAGCTGGCCACCCTCGAAGACCGGCTACGGACCAGGTTCGAGTGGGGATTGATCACCGACGTCCAGCCGCCCGAACTCGAAACCCGCATCGCGATCTTGCGGAAGAAGGCGCAGATGGAGCGCCTCGACGTCCCCGATGACGTCCTGGAGCTCATCGCCAGCAGCATCGAGCGCAACATTCGCGAGCTCGAGGGCGCGCTGATCCGGGTCACCGCGTTCGCTTCGCTGAACAAGACACCGATCGACAAGGCACTCGCCGAGATCGTGTTGCGCGACCTGATCGCCGATGCCGGCACGATGCAGATCAGCACCGCGGCCATCATGGCGGCCACCGCCGAGTACTTCGACACCACCGTCGAGGAGTTGCGTGGGCCGGGCAAGACCCGGGCGCTGGCTCAATCACGGCAGATCGCCATGTATCTGTGCCGGGAGCTGACTGACTTGTCACTGCCCAAGATCGGGCAGGCGTTCGGCCGTGATCACACCACGGTCATGTACGCGGAGAAGAAGATTCGCGGTGAAATGGCCCATCGGCGTGAGGTGTTCGATCACGTCAAGGAGCTCACCACGCGGATCCGCCAGCGTTCCAAGCGCTGAAATCTCCACTTTTTCTGTCATCGCCCCGAAAAACTTCGGCCACTGTCGTACCACCCGTCACAGTCTTGGCTTGTGCACACGGTTGTGGACAACAGCTCACATCGCGGTGCAAGTATCGGAATGACAATGAACAACCGGCGGCTGTGCACACCAGTCCTGTGATTCGCCCTCAGTCATGCACAACTGGTCCACATGGCGTCACACCGCCGGAGCAGGCAGTCGGTCGGCTAGTCCACAGGTTGCACAGGCCCTATTACTATTACGGTTCTCTCTATTCCATTTTCTTCTTTGAAGACAGGGTTGGGGAGCAGCCGGTTCACAGGGCGTCCGGCACGGTGTCGCGGTGCTCTTGTCACCGCGATCGATTAGCTTTCAAGATGGCGCCCGACGCTCTACGGTTGTTGTTCTGACTGCCGTTCAGCGGCTGTCGCTCACAGATCACGCTCATCGGTGCTCCGGCACGCGGTGGACGCTGGTCGGGGTTATTGGGTGATGAAGGGACTATGTAGACGTGGCAACGACGACGGTTGGCTCCGACCTGAAGTTCCGCTTGGTGCGGGAAGACTTCGCCGACGCGGTGGCCTGGGTTGCCCGTAATCTTCCGACCAGGCCGACGGTGCCGGTGCTGGCCGGCGTGCTCCTCACCGGCACCGACGAGGGTTTGATCATCTCCGGATTCGACTACGAGGTGTCGGCCGAGGTGCGTGTTCCCGCCGAAATAGCCTCTCCTGGAAGCGTTTTGGTGTCCGGTCGGTTGCTGTCCGACATCACCAGGGCGCTGCCGGCCAAGCCCGTCGACGTCAGCGTCGAAGGCACTCGAGTGGCGCTGACCTGTGGCAGCGCGCGGTTCTCGCTGCCGACCATGGCGGTCGAGGACTACCCGGCGCTGCCGGAACTGCCGGAAGAGACCGGTGTCATCTCCGCCGACCTGTTCGGCGAGGCGATCGGCCAGGTGGCCGTGGCCGCCGGGCGCGACGACACGCTGCCGATGCTGACCGGCATCCGGGTGGAGATTTCCGGTGAGGCAGTGGTTTTGGCGGCCACCGACCGGTTCCGGTTGGCCGTGCGTGAACTGACCTGGTCGACCTCCTCCCCCAGCTTGGAAGCCGCGGTGCTGGTGCCCGCCAAGACGTTGGCCGAGGCGGCCAAGGCCGGGACGTCCGGCTCCGAGGTGCACCTGGCTCTGGGTGCCGGGTCGGCGGTGGGCAAGGAAGGCCTGCTGGGAATCCGCAGCGGCGGCAAGCGCAGCACCACTCGCCTGCTCGACGCCGAATTCCCCAAGTTCCGTCAGTTGCTGCCCGCGGAGCACACCGCGGTGGCCACCATCGGAGTCGGTGAGCTCACCGAAGCCATCAAACGTGTGGCGCTGGTTGCCGATCGTGGCGCGCAGGTCCGGATGGAATTCGGCGACGGGGTGCTGCACCTGTCGGCGGGTGCCGACGACGTCGGCCGCGCCGAGGAGGACCTGGATGTCGAGTTCGCCGGCGAGCCGCTGACGATCGCCTTCAACCCCACCTACCTGACCGACGGTCTGGGCTCGCTGCACTCCGACCGGGTGACGTTCGGTTTCACCACTCCCAGCCGCCCCGCGGTGTTGCGACCCGCCAACGCGGACACACAGGTAGATGGCACCGGGCCGTTCCCGGCCGTTCAGACCGACTACGTATACCTGTTGATGCCGGTCCGGCTGCCAGGCTGACCGGGTCCCCTGACGTAGAGAGGCAGTCATGCAGCTGGGTTTGGTCGGTCTTGGCAAGATGGGCTTCAACATGCGCCAGCGGTTGCGCGAGGGCGGACACGAAGTCATCGGGTACGACCCCAGACCCGAGGTCACCGATGTCCCGACTCTGGCCGCACTCGCCGAGGCACTCACCGCACCCCGGGTGATCTGGGTGATGGTCCCGTCCGGGCCGATAACCGATGACACGATCAGCTCACTGGCCGAGGTCCTCAGTCCGGGTGACCTCGTTGTCGACGGCGGCAACTCCAAGTACACCGAAGATGGTCCGCACGCAGAATTGCTTGGTAAAAAAGGCATTTCGTTTGTCGACGCGGGTGTGTCCGGCGGTATCTGGGGTTTGGCGGAAGGCTACGGCCTGATGGTAGGCGGCAGCGACGAGGACGTCGCCCGGGTGATGCCGATCTTCGACACGTTGCGTCCGCCCGGAGATCTGGCCGACGGATTCGTGCACGCCGGCCCGGTCGGTGCGGGTCATTACGCGAAGATGGTGCACAACGGCATCGAGTACGGGCTGATGATGGCCTACGCCGAGGGATACGAACTGCTGGCCGCCGAACCACTGATCAAAGACACCCAAGCGGTGATCCAGGCGTGGACCAACGGCACCGTCGTTAGGTCGTGGCTGCAGCAGCTGCTGGCCAAGGCGCTCAAGGAAGACCCCGCGTTCGACGCGATCTCCGGCTACACCGAAGATTCCGGTGAAGGCCGCTGGACGGTCGAAGAGGCCATCCGCCACCGGGTGCCGATGCCGGTGATCGCGGCATCCCTGTTCGCGCGTTTCGCATCGCGACAAGAGGATTCGCCGACGATGAAAGCAGTTTCCGCACTTCGTAATCAGTTCGGTGGGCACGCGGTCAAGCGGGTCTCGGTGTCGGGATAACCAGCCTCAATGTATGTCCGGCACCTGACGCTCCGCGACTTCCGGTCGTGGGAAAGTGTCGATCTCGAATTGGCGCCGGGCCGAACGGTTTTCGTCGGACCAAACGGGTTCGGCAAAACCAATCTTGTTGAGGCGCTGTGGTATTGCGCGACGCTGGGGTCGCACCGGGTCGCCACCGACGCTCCCCTGATCCGGGCTGGCGCCGAGCGTGCGGTGGTCTCGACGATCGTCGTCAACGAGGGTCGGGAACTGGCGATCGATCTCGAGATCGCGGCGGGCCGGACCAACAAGGCGCGGCTGAACCGCTCCCCGGTGCGCAGTACCCGCGAAATCTTGGGTGCGGTGCGCGCAGTGCTGTTCGCACCGGAGGATCTCGCCCTGGTCCGCGGCGATCCAGGCGAACGCAGGCGCTACCTCGACGAGCTCGCTTCAGTGCGTCGGCCGCGGGTCGCGGCGATCCGCGCGGACTATGACAAGGTACTCAGACAGCGCACCGCGTTGTTGAAATCTGCTGCAGGATCCCGTTTTCGGGGCGATTCCGGAGTGCTGGAAACCCTCGACGTGTGGGACGGCCACCTGGCCGCGCACGGTGCGCAGCTGATGGCGGCCCGGATCGAGCTGACAAATCTTCTGGCGCCGGAGGTCGAAAAGGCTTATCAGCTACTGGCTCCGGCGTCTCGCCCCGCAGCGATCAGCTACCGCAGCAGCGTCCTCGACGGCACGGACGACGGTCACGATGTCGAGTATCTCGAGGCGGCGCTTCTGGCTGGCCTGGCGGCGCGGCGCGGCGCGGAACTGGAACGCGGGATGTGTCTGGTCGGACCGCACCGCGACGACGTCGAACTGCGGCTCGGCGATCAGCCGGCCAAGGGATTCGCCAGTCACGGCGAATCGTGGTCGATGGCATTGGCGTTGCGGTTGGCGTCCTATGAGCTGCTGCGCACCGAGGGCAGCGAACCCGTACTGATCCTCGACGACGTGTTCGCCGAGCTGGACAACGCCCGCCGCCGGGCGCTGGCCGGTGTGGCGGCCGACGCCGAGCAGGTGCTCATCACTGCGGCCGTCGGGGAAGACATCCCGACCGATTGGGACGCCACCCGGATCGGCATCACCTTGCGGGACGATGACGGGGGCCGGATGTCGGAGGTGGTGACGCCATGACCGAACCCGACGACGACGCGGACGAGGTGAAGGGCCCGCCCGAACACCTCGCCGGACTGGCCGGGATGGATCTGGTTCGCCGCACGCTCGAGGAAGCCCGCGGCGCCGCCCGCAGTCAGGGCAAAGAGGTCGGTCGCGGTCGCCGGTCCCCCGGCGCGCGCCGCAGTGCCGAACGAGACGGGCGCCGCCGCTGGTCGGGACCAGGGCCGGATGGCCGCGACCCGCAGCCGCTGGGGACGGTGGCCAACGAACTGGCGAAGTCGCGCGGATGGTCACCCAAGGTCGCCGAGGGCGCGGTGTTCGCCCAGTGGGCGACGGTGGTCGGCGAGCAGATCGCCGAGCACGCCCAGCCGACCGCGCTGCGGGACGGTGTGTTGAGCGTGGCGGCCGAGTCGACCGCGTGGGCGACCCAGTTGCGGATGGTGCAGTCGCAGCTGTTGGCCAAGATCGCCGCCGCTGTCGGCGACGGGGTGGTGAAGTCGATGAAGATCACCGGTCCGGTGGCTCCCTCGTGGCGAAAGGGCCCGCTGCACATCTCTGGGCGGGGGCCGCGAGACACCTACGGGTGAGCCGCACTACCACTGTCGGCTGACAGCCACGAGACGCGCGCCGACTACCGTGTCAAGCGTCACCACGTATGCCAATCCGAGAAATTCCGTGCACGGGTCAACTAGGTGTGTAGAAACGCGGCCGCAGAATCAGTCCGGAACGCACTTACCGGTAGACTGGACAGGACCCGCGCGCGGCCGGTGACACCGTGCGCTTGCGAACCCCAAGGAGAGCGTTCCGCTAGTGGCTGCCAAAGAACAGTACGGTGCCGACTCGATCAAAGTCCTCGAAGGCTTGGAGGCGGTCCGCAAACGTCCCGGTATGTACATCGGGTCAACCGGCGAACGAGGACTCCATCATCTCGTGTGGGAGGTCGTCGACAACTCCGTCGACGAGGCGATGGCGGGTTTCGCCACGACAGTGACGGTGCGGATCCTCGAGGATGGCGGTGTAGAGGTCACCGACGACGGTCGCGGAATCCCGGTTGCCATGCACGCCACCGGAATCCCCACGATCGACGTGGTCATGACCGTCCTGCACGCCGGCGGCAAGTTCGAAGAGGGCGCCTATCAGGTCTCCGGCGGTCTGCATGGCGTGGGCGTCTCGGTGGTCAACGCTCTGTCGAGCCGGCTCGAGGCTGACGTCCGCACCGACGGTTACGAGTGGTTCCAGACCTACGACCACTCGGTACCGGGCACGTTGCGCCAGGGCGAGAAGACCAAGAAGACCGGCACGACCATCCGATTCTGGGCTGACCCCAACATCTTCGAGACCACCACCTACGACTTCGAGACCATTGCCCGCCGCCTGCAAGAGATGGCCTTCCTCAACAAGGGCCTCACCATCGAGCTGACCGATGAGCGGGTCACCCCCGAGCAGGTGGTGGACGAGGTCGTCAGTGATACGGCCGAGGCGCCGAAGTCGGCCGAGGAAAAGGCTGCCGAGGCGGTCGCGCCGCACAAGGTCAAGCACCGGGTGTTCCATTACCCGGGTGGTCTGGTCGACTTCGTCAAGCACATCAACCGCACCAAGAATTCGATCCAGCCCAGCGTGATCGACTTCGACGGCAAGGGTGAGGGCCACGAGGTCGAGATCGCGATGCAGTGGAACGCAGGCTATTCGGAGTCGGTGCACACCTTCGCGAACACCATCAACACCCACGAGGGCGGTACCCACGAAGAAGGGTTCCGTGCCGCTCTGACCACGGTGGTCAACAAGTACGCCAAGGACAAGAAGCTCCTCAAGGAGAAGGACGCCAACCTCACCGGAGATGACATCCGCGAGGGCTTGGCAGCGGTGATCTCGGTGAAGGTTTCCCAGCCCCAGTTCGAGGGTCAGACGAAGACGAAACTCGGTAATACCGAGGTGAAGTCGTTCGTTCAGAAGATCTGCAACGAGCAGCTCACCCACTGGTTCGAGTCAAACCCGACGGAGGCGAAGACCGTCGTGAACAAGGCGGTGTCGTCGGCTCAGGCGCGGATCGCCGCGCGTAAGGCGCGAGAGTTGGTGCGGCGCAAGAGCGCGACCGATATCGGCGGCCTGCCCGGCAAGCTCGCCGACTGCCGCTCCACCGACCCCAGCAAGTCGGAATTGTATGTGGTGGAGGGTGATTCGGCCGGTGGCTCGGCCAAGAGCGGCCGCGACTCGATGTTCCAGGCGATCCTGCCGTTGCGCGGCAAGATCATCAACGTGGAGAAGGCCCGCATCGATCGGGTGCTGAAGAACACCGAAGTCCAGGCCATCATCACCGCGCTGGGCACCGGCATCCACGACGAGTTCGACCTCGCCAAGCTGCGCTATCACAAGATCGTGCTGATGGCCGACGCCGACGTTGACGGACAACACATTTCGACGTTGCTGCTGACCCTGTTGTTCCGGTTCATGAAGCCGCTGGTGGAGAACGGCCACATCTTCCTGGCTCAGCCGCCGCTGTACAAGCTGAAGTGGCAGCGCTCCGAACCGGAGTTCGCTTACTCCGACCGCGAGCGGGACGGTCTACTCGAAGCGGGCAAGGCGGCCGGCAAGCGGATCAACGTCGACGACGGTATCCAGCGCTACAAGGGTCTGGGCGAAATGGATGCCAAGGAGCTGTGGGAGACCACCATGGATCCGTCGGTCCGGGTGCTGCGTCAGGTCACCCTCGACGACGCCGCCGCGGCCGACGAGCTGTTCTCCATTCTGATGGGCGAAGACGTCGAAGCCCGGCGCAGCTTCATCACGCGTAACGCCAAAGACGTTCGCTTTCTTGATGTTTAACCCCGCGTAGGGATAAAGAGGATCACATGACTGACACCACCCTGCCCCCTGGCGGCGAGGCCGGCGACCGCATCGAGCCGGTCGACATCCAGCAGGAGATGCAGCGCAGCTACATCGACTACGCGATGAGCGTGATCGTCGGGCGGGCCTTGCCAGAGGTTCGCGACGGCCTCAAGCCGGTACACCGCCGCGTGCTCTATGCCATGTACGACTCCGGGTTCCGCCCGGATCGCGGCCACGCAAAATCCGCCCGGTCGGTGGCCGAGACGATGGGTAACTATCACCCGCACGGCGATTCGTCGATCTACGACACCCTGGTCCGGATGGCCCAGCCGTGGTCGCTGCGCTACCCACTGGTCGACGGTCAGGGCAACTTCGGCTCACCGGGCAATGACCCCGCCGCCGCCATGCGCTACACCGAGGCCCGGCTCACCCCGCTGGCCATGGAGATGTTGCGTGAAATCGACGAGGAGACAGTCGATTTCATCCCCAACTACGACGGCCGTGTACAGGAGCCGACGGTTCTGCCGAGCCGGTTCCCCAACCTGCTGGCCAACGGTTCCGGCGGTATCGCGGTCGGCATGGCCACCAACATCCCGCCACACAACCTGCGCGAGCTGGCCGAGGCCGTCTACTGGTGCCTGGACAACCACGAAGCCGACGAAGAGACCACGCTGACCGCCGTTCGCGAGCGGGTCAAGGGTCCCGACTTCCCCACCCACGGTCTGATCGTCGGATCGTCGGGTATCAACGACGCGTACACGACCGGCCGTGGATCGATCCGGATGCGCGGCGTGGTGGAGATCGAAGAGGACTCTCGCGGCCGCACGTCGATCGTCATCACCGAGTTGCCGTACCAGGTCAACCACGACAACTTCATCACCTCGATCGCCGAGCAGGTCCGCGACGGCAAGCTCGGCGGCATCTCCAACATCGAGGATCAGTCCAGTGACCGGGTGGGCCTGCGCATCGTCGTCGAGATCAAGCGCGATGCCGTGGCCAAGGTGGTGCTGAACAACCTCTACAAGCACACCCAGCTGCAGACCAGCTTCGGGGCCAACATGCTGTCGATCGTCGACGGTGTGCCCAGGACGCTGCGCCTGGACCAGATGATCCGCTACTACGTCCACCACCAACTCGATGTGATCGTCCGGCGCACCACCTACCGGCTGCGCAAGGCCAACGAGCGCGCGCACATCTTGCGTGGTTTGGTGAAAGCCCTTGACGCGCTTGATGAAGTGATCGCGTTGATCCGGGCATCGGAAAGTGCCGACGTGGCCCGGGTGGGCTTGATGGAACTGCTCGACGTCGACGAGATCCAGGCCCAGGCCATCCTCGACATGCAGCTGCGTCGGCTGGCCGCCCTGGAGCGTCAGCGCATCGTCGACGACCTCGCCAAGATCGAAGCCGAGATCGCGGACCTGGAAGACATCCTCGCCAAGCCCGAACGCCAGCGCGCGATCGTGCGTGACGAGCTCGCCGAGCTCGCCGACAAGTACGGGGACGACCGGCGCACCCGGATCATCGCCTCCGACGGCGACGTGTCCGACGAGGATCTCATCGCTCGCGAGGACGTCGTCGTCACCATCACCGAAACCGGCTACGCCAAACGGACCAAGACCGACCTGTACCGCAGCCAGAAGCGCGGCGGCAAGGGTGTGCAGGGCGCCGGCCTCAAGCAGGACGACATCGTCCGGCACTTCTTCGTGTCGTCGACACACGACTGGATCCTGTTCTTCACCACGCAGGGTCGGGTGTACCGGGCCAAGGCTTACGAGCTGCCGGAGGCGTCACGCACGGCGCGCGGCCAGCACGTGGCCAACCTGCTGGCGTTCCAGCCCGAGGAGCGGATCGCCCAGGTCATCCAGATCAAGAGTTACGAGGACGCGCCGTATCTGGTGCTGGCCACCCGCAACGGGTTGGTCAAGAAGACCAAGCTCACCGACTTCGACTCCAATCGCTCCGGCGGAATCGTCGCGATCAACCTGCGCGACGGCGACGAACTGGTCGGTGCGGTGCTGTGCTCGGCGGAGGAAGATCTGTTGCTGGTCAGTGCCAACGGCCAGTCGATCCGGTTCTCGGCCACCGACGAGGCGCTGCGGCCGATGGGCCGGGCCACCTCGGGTGTGCAGGGCATGCGGTTCAACGAGGACGATCGACTGCTGTCGCTCAACGTCGTCCGGGAGGGGACGTATCTGCTGGTGGCGACCGCCGGCGGTTATGCCAAGCGCACCGCCATCGAGGAGTACACCGCCCAGGGCCGCGGCGGTAAAGGCATCCTGACCATTCAATACGACCGGCGACGTGGCAGTCTGGTGGGCGCATTGGTGGTCGATGAAGACAGTGAGTTGTACGCCATCACCTCAGGTGGGGGTGTCATTCGCACCGCTGCCCGTCAGGTCCGAAAGGCCGGGCGCCAGACAAAGGGCGTTCGCTTGATGAACCTGGGTGAGGGCGACACACTGTTGGCTATCGCCCGCAATGCCGAGGAGCAGGACACCACGGACGAAGTGGGCGAGCTGGACTCTGAATCCGACGCCACGTCCGACGAGACGTAGCGCGGCGGGCGACAGGTTAGGAGTGGCGGTGAGCGCACCGAACGAGCCGGGCCAACCCGGACCGAGTGAGGGCCCGGGTAACGGGACCGGCTCGGCCGAGCGGACCGGTCCCCGACTCACCAATGGTGGGTCCGGCGAGGCCCCGCCGTGGCAGCGCGGTGCTACGCGCGCACGGCAGGGCGGCGCACCCCAGCGGCCGGCCGGTGAGGCGCAACCTCGTCAGGCGCCGCCGGGAGGTCCGGGCCTCGAGCAACGGGTGAACCGCTTCATCAGCGGCACCGCCGCGCCCGATCTTTCAGGATCGGGCGGTCCGCAACAGCCGCAGCAGCCTGAGCCGCGGCCACAGCCTGAGCCGCGCGCCGAACTTCGTCCCGAGGCCAGGCCGGAGCCACGGCCGGAGCATCGCGCCGAGGGCAGCCGCCCCGAGGCCGCCCGCCCCGAGGGCTACGTCAGTGAGCTACCGGACCTGTCCGGCGTCGCCCCGCCCAAGCCGGTCGCACAGCAACGCAAACCGACACCGGAGCAGCCGGCTCGACCGGCCGGTGCCGCCACCCGTGTTCAGGTCGGTGCCAACCGTGCACGCGGGCCGGTGCGGGCCAGCATGCAGATTCGGCGCATCGATCCGTGGAGCGCACTGAAGGTGTCGCTACTGCTGTCGGTGGCGCTGTTCTTCGTGTGGATGGTCGCGGTGGCATTCCTGTATCTGGTGCTCGGCGGTATGGGCGTGTGGAGCAAGCTGAACAGCAACGTCGGTGACCTGTTGACGGCCACCAGCGGTGGTGGCGGCGAGCTGGTGTCCAGCGGCACGATCTTCGGTGGTGCAGCGCTCGTTGGTCTGGTGAACATCGTGCTGCTGACGGCGATGGCCACCGTCGGAGCGTTCATCTACAACCTCAGCACCGACATCGTCGGCGGTATCGAGGTCACGCTGGCCGACCGGGACTAGCGCCGGTGCACCGGTTTGGGTGCAGCACCCCCGGTGCGGTAATCTCGGCGCTCGGTCGTATGCAAATACGGGCCTATAGCTCAGGCGGTTAGAGCGCTTCGCTGATAACGAAGAGGTCGGAGGTTCGAGTCCTCCTAGGCCCACGATGTCTCGGTCATCGGGAAGGGCGCCCGTGCGGATTGCATTGCTGTTGGCAGTGTTGGTCGCGGGCGCCGCGGTCATTCGGGCCCGCCGCGGCGAGGTCTGGCACACCCTCGACGATTGAGACGTACGGGGCCTTAGCTCAGTTGGTAGAGCGCTGCCTTTGCAAGGCAGATGTCAGGAGTTCGAATCTCCTAGGCTCCACAGATCACCGGCAGCCTTCTGCCCTCTAATGAAGTGACCTTCGGCCCCTGCCGCAGTGTTCTTTGCTGCATAGCGTGAGATCCCTGAGATGCCGCAGACCGTCGGCATGCGCCAGGGGGTCAGATCGTGGTGTCCACCGACACTGTCCTGAAGCCCATCCGGTCGGTCGGTGACTTCTATGCGATGGCACTGGACGCACTCGTCGCGATGTTCAAGCCGCCCTTCGCCTGGCGTGAGTTCGTCCTGCAGACGTGGTTCGTGGCCCGGGTGG
This sequence comes from Mycobacterium sp., assembly GCA_021732005.1. Lineage (GTDB taxonomy): Bacteria > Actinomycetota > Actinomycetes > Mycobacteriales > Mycobacteriaceae > Mycobacterium. The sequence goes on from JAKFVT010000010.1 coordinate 57,561, forward strand.
CCGTCGCGCCGACGATGCTCCTCGCGATCCCGTTCACCGTCCTGGTGGTCTTCACCATCAATGTCCTACTCACCGAGTTCGGTGCCACCGACTTCTCCGGGACCGGGGCAGCCAGCGCCGCGGTTACCGAGGTCGGGCCGATCGTGACGGTCCTCGTCGTCGCGGGCACCGGAGCAACGGCCATGTGCGCCGACCTCGGCGCCCGCACCATCCGTGACGAGCTCGACGCGCTACGGGTCATGGGTGTCGACCCCGTGCACCGCCTGGTGGTCCCACGTGTGCTGGCGGCCACCGTCGTCGCAGTCTCGCTGGTGTCGCTGGTGACCTTGGTTGGGCTGGCGGGCTCCTTCAGTTTCGCGGTCTTCGTCCAGCACGTCACCCCGGGGGCGTTCGTGGCCGGCCTCACCCTGTTCACCGGGTTGCCCGACATCATCCTGGGCCTGGTCAAGGGCGCGCTGTTCGGCATGTCGGCCGCGCTGATCGCCTGCTACAAGGGCATGTCGGTGCGCCGCGGACCACAAGGGGTCGGCAACGCCGTAAACGAGACCGTCGTGTACTCCTTCGTCGCGTTGTTCGTCATCAACATCATCGCGACCGCCGTGTACTACACGAGCGCGAAATGACTGCTTTGCAAGAGCATTCCGGGTGGCCGGCCGCGCTGCATGGCGTGGCCGACGGCTGGAACCGGATCGGCACTCAGATCAAGTTCAACGCCCGGTCCGTGCGCGAGATGGGAATAGCCGTCACCCGGTACCGGACCGAGATCCTGCGCCTCATCGCTCAGATGAGTCTGGGCACCGGCGCATTGGCGCTCATCGGCGGCACCGTCGTGGTCGTCGGATTCCTCACCTTGACCACCGGTGCCGTCATCGCAGTGCAGGGTTACAACGAACTCTCGGGCATCGGCGTCGAGGCGATGACGGGGTTCATCTCCGCGTACGTCAACGTCCGCATCATCTCCCCCGCGGTCGCCGGAATCGGGCTGGCGGCCACCATCGGCGCGGGAGCAACCGCGCAACTGGGCGCGATGCGCATCGCCGACGAGATCGACGCACTCGAGGTGATGGGGGTGCGCGCGGTTGCTTATCTGGTGTCCACCCGCGTGATCGCCGGAGTTGTCGTGGTGATCCCGCTGTACTGCGTGGCGATGGTGTGCTCTTTCTTGGCCGCCCGATTCGGGACCACCGGGTTCTACGGCCAGTCCACCGGCGTCTACGACCACTACTTCAACACTTTCCTCAATTCGACTGACCTGCTCTGGTCGTTCTTCACCGTCGTGCTCATGGGTATCGCCGTCATGTTGGTGCACACCTACTACGGCTACACGGCCACGGGCGGGCCCGCGGGCGTCGGTGAGGCCGTGGGACATTCGGTGCGTACGTCCCTGATCGTTCTGACGCTCGTGCTGCTCGCAGTGGCGATGTCCATCTATGGACAGTCCGGCAACTTCCACCTTTCCGGGTAGCGCGATGTCGGATCCGCGCTCAGAAGGAATGCACCCGGCTTGGTGGACCCTGATCTTCGTAGTCGCGACCACCACCGCCGTCGTGGCCACGACCACGCTGTTCTCCGGCTCGTTGAATGCCTACGTGCCGGTGACACTGACCTCGGACCGGGCCGGTCTGGTCATGGACCGCGGCGCGAAGGTCAAGCTGCGCGGTGTGGAGATCGGCCGGGTCGGCCAGGTTTCCGGCGGGCGGGATGGGGTGGACCTGAAGCTCGAGATCCAGCCCGACCAACTGAAGTTCATTCCGGCCAACGTCGGGGCGCGGATCCGCGCGGGAACCCTGTTCAGTGGCAAGTTCGTCGAGCTGATGTACCCGAGCGACCCCAGTCCGCAACGGCTGGCCCCGGGCGCAGTCATCACCTCCGACAACGTCAGCACCGAAATCAACTCCCTCTTCCGCGACGTGGCCGACATCCTCAATCAGGTCGACCCGGCCAAGCTTCAGGCGGTGCTCTCCGCGCTGGCCGAGGGACTGCGCGGCCACGGCGCGATCCTCGGTCAGACCATTACCGACACCAACGAGGTGATGACCCAGGTCAACGCCCGGGCCGGCACCATCACCGCCGATCGGCGCGCGGTCAGGCAGATCAGTGATACGTATAGCGTTGCAGCCCAGCACATCTTGACCGCACTCGACGCCGCCGGAACTACCGGCGCCACCATCACCGACAACGCAGAGATGCTCGACTCTTTGCTCACCGGTGTTGTCGGATTGGCGCGCAGCGGCATCGATCTGATGGGCTCGAGCCAGGCCAACCTGACCACCGCAGTGACCACGTTCGAATCCACTGCGCGGCTGCTGCTGAAGTACAACCCGACGTTCACCTGCACGCTGGTCGGCGCCAAGACCGCGTTGGACTCCGGCTACCTGGACGCGACAGGTGCCGCCAACGGCAAGTCGTTGATTCTCGACAGCGCACTGCTTTTCGGGCCCGATGCCTACCGATACCCGCAAAACCTCCCGATCATCGGCGCGAAGGGCGGCCCGGGCGGAACGCCGGGCTGCGGGTCGCTACCCGATGTCGCCGCCAATTGGCCGGTGCGCCAACTCATCACGAACACCGGTTGGGGAACGGGTCTGGACATCCGGCCGAATCCGGGAATCGGCTTCCCCGGATACGCCGACTACTTCCCGGTCACCCGCGGCGTGCCCGAACCGCCCAGCGTCCGCTATCCGGGTGGTCCCGCGCCAGGGCCTATCCCCTATCCGGGCGCCCCGCCCTACGGGGCGGCTCTCTACGCCCCCGACGGGACACCGCTGTGGCCGGGCCTGCCTCCGGCGCCGCCGCCGGGTCGCGCCCCGGAACCCGGCCCGCCACCACCGGGCTCGGAACCGTTCGTGGCGCCCGCGCCGGCCCAAATGCAACCGACACCCACGCCGGCACCATGACTAGGCAAACATGAAAGAGAATCTGGGGGGCGCGATCTGGCGCGTCAGTGCGTTCCTGGCGGTGTGCGCGCTCGGCTTGGTGGCCATGCTCGCGATCTTCGCCCAACTGCGCTTCGAGACCGAGAAGACCTACACCGCCGAGTTCCGCACGGTGTCCGGGCTGGAGAACGGCAACTTCGTTCGTATCGCCGGTGTCGAAGTCGGCAAGGTCAAGAACATCAGCATCCGCGACGACGGAGTCGCCGTGGTCGAATTCGGCACCGACGCATCGGTGGTGCTGACGGACGGTAACCGGGCGGTGGTCCGCTACCGCAACCTGATCGGCGAACGCTATCTGGCGCTCGAGGAAGGCGTGGGTGGAACGCGGGTCATCCAACCCGGTGCCACCATCCCGCTGTCGCACACCGCGCCGGCGCTGGACCTCGACGCACTCCTGGGCGGCTTCCGCCCGCTGTTCCGCGCGTTGGACCCCGAGCAGGTCAACGCGTTGTCCGGCCAGCTGATCGAGGCTTTACAGGGCCAAGGCCCGACCATCTCGACCTTCTTGACCCAGACCGCAACCCTGACCAACACCCTGGCCGACCGGGATCAGTTGATCGGTCAGGTCATCAACAACCTCAAATCCGTTGTGGGATCGCTGGGCGACCAGAGCTCGCAGTTCGCCGGTGCCGTCGACGCGCTGTCCCTGTCGCTGACGGCGATGGCAGACCGGAGACAAGACCTGCGCGATGGACTCGCTTACGCCAACAAGGCGGCAGCATCGATCAGCGATCTGCTCGCCCAGGGCCGCGCACCGCTGAAAGAAGTTGTCGACGAGTCGGACCGGACAGCGACAGTCGCGCTGGCAGACCGCGAGTACTTCGACCATCTGCTCGACACACTGCCGGACGTCTACCGGATGTTGAACCGCCAGGGGCTCTACGGCGATTACTTCAGCTTCTATCTGTGCGATCTGATCCTGAAGCTGAACGGCAAAGGCGGGCAGCCTGTTTACGTCAAGGTTGCCGGTCAGGACAGCGGAAGGTGCGCGCCACGATGAAGACCTTCGCCGAACGCAACCCCATCGTCGTCGGCGTGGTGGGCGTGTCTGTCACCCTGGGCGTCGTCCTCGGTGCTCTCAACTACGGGAAGCTCCCGTTCATCAACTCCGATCGGCACTACTCGGCCTATTTCGCCGAGGCCGGCGGACTGCTCACCGGAGCGGCGGTGCAAGTCTCCGGCTTCAGGGCCGGCAAGGTCAACAGCATCGACCTCGACGGCCCGCGCGTGCTGGTCACCTTCGAGGTCGACAAGAACATCCGGCTCGGCAACCACACCGCGGCCGCGATCAAAACGAAAAGCATTCTCGGCGCCAAGATCCTGGAACTGACGCCGGCCGGCGACGGCAGGCAAACCGGTCCCATTCCCCTCGACCGCACGACCTCGCCATACCAACTGCCCGATGCCCTCGGTGATCTGACCGCCACCATCAGTCAGCTGGACACCACCCGATTGTCCGACTCGTGGAAGATACTCGCCGGCGAATTCTCCCAGACACCAACGGCTCTCAAAGTCGCGCTGCAGGGTGTCGCGCGGTTCTCGGAAACGCTGAACGCTCGCGACGCCCAGTTACGCAAGCTGCTGACCGACGCCAACAAGATCACGACGGTGCTGGCGCAGCGCAGCGCCGCCATCGTGGCGATGCTCACCGACAGCAACGCCCTGCTGGCTGACCTGACGAGCCAAAGCGGCGCCCTGGACGAGATCTCGGGGAACATCACCGCGCTGAGCCGCCAGCTCAAGGAAGTGATCGCCGAGAACAGGCAGACGCTGGAGCCAGCGTTGGACAAGCTGAACCAGCTCCTGACGATCCTCGACAACCGAAAGGAGCGGATTCAGCTGGCGATCAAGGGGTTCAACCAGTATGCGATGTCGCTGGGCGAATCGATGTCGTCGGGACCGTTCTTCAAGTTCTACATCGCCAATCTGCTTCCCGGACAGTTCATCCAGCCCTTCGTCGACGCTGCATTCTCCGATCTCGGCCTCGACCCGAACGTCCTGGCGCCCTCGCAGCGCACCGATCCGGAGACCGGCCAGCCCGGCACGCCACCGCTGCCGCTGCCCTTCCCCCGCACCGGCCAGGGCGGTGAGCCCCGACTGAGCCTTCCCGACGCGATCACCGGCACGCCCGGCGATCCCCGCTATCCCTATCGGGAGCCGCCTCCGGCTCCGCCGCCCGGCGGGCCGCCGCCCGGACCGCCTGCCGCACCGGTACCCGTGCTCGAGGGGCAGGGCCAATGACCAAGCGCCGTCCCAATGTCCGCCTCGGCCTGGCCACCGTGCTGGTCGTTCTCGTCCTGGCCGGTATCACGGAATTGCTGGTGTCGGCCGGTTCGGCGAGCCGACGAACGGTTGTCGGCTACTTCGCGAACAGCAACGGCATCTTCGTCGGTGACGAGGTCCGTATCCTCGGGGTCCCCGTCGGCAAGATCGACAGGATCGAACCGCAGCCCGACCGCGTGAAGATCACCTTCTGGTACGACGCCAAATACCCCGTGCCCGCCGACGCCAAAGCGGCAATCCTGTCCCCGGCTATCGTCACCGCACGGATCATCCAGCTCACCCCGGCATACACCGGCGGACCGCAGCTGCAGGACCACGCCGTCATCCCGCAGGAGCGCACCGCGGTCCCGGTCGAGTGGGACGATCTGCGGCAACAGCTCGAACGGCTCAGCCAGCTCGTGCAGCCCACCGAGCCGGGCGAAGTCAGCACTCTGGGATCGGTTGTGCACACCGCCGCGGACACTCTACGAGGACAGGGTGCGACCATCAGAAAGACCATCATCGAACTGTCACAAGCGGTTTCGGTCCTCGGTGACCACAGCGACGACCTGTTCGGCACCGTGAAGAACCTCTCGGTCCTGGTCTCGGCCCTGCAGGACAGCGGCGAGGCGATGCGACAGCTCAACACCAACCTGGCTTCGGCGACCGGCCTGCTCAGCAACGACCCCAATGAAGTCGCCGACGCGGTGTCGGCGCTGGACGCGGTTGTCGGCGATGTGCGCAGCTTCGTCGCCGACAACCGGGAGTCGCTGGGCACCACGGCAGACAAGCTGGCATCGGTCTCGTCGGCCCTGGCCGCCAGCCTCGACGACATCAAACAGGCGCTGCATGTCGCCCCGAACGAACTGCAGAACCTGATGAACACCTACCAGCCGGCACAAGCCACGATGGGCGGCGCCTACGCGTTCAACAACTTCGCCGACCCGATCACCTTCCTGTGCGGCGCTATTCAGGCGGCTTCCCGGCTGGGCGCCGAACAGTCGGCCAAGCTGTGCGTCCAATATCTGGCACCGATCGTCAAGAACCGGCAGTACAACTTTCCACCGCTGAGCGAGAACCTCATCGTCGGGGCCACTGCACGGCCAAACGAGGTGACCTACAGCGAGGACTGGCTGCGACCCGACTACGTTCCGCCGGTGAATCCCACTGTCCAACAGACAGATCCGTCCGACGGACTGTCCGGCATGATGCTGCCGGCCCGGGAGGGCTCATGAAACCGACCAGGATGTTCGCCGGTCTCCTGGCCGCATCGCTGGCTGTCGCGACGTCCGGCTGTGCCTGGCGCGGACTCAATTCGCTGCCGTTGCCGGGAACAGCGGGCCGGGGCCCGGGCGCGTATACGATCCAGGCGCAGCTGCCCGACGTGCGCACCATCGAACCGAACTCGCGCGTTCAGGTAGGCGATGTCACGGTCGGCACCGTCACAAAGATCGAACGGCAACGCTGGCATGCCCTGCTCACCATGAGCATCGACGGCGCCGTCGAGCTGCCGGCCAACGCCACCGCGACGGTCGGCCAAAGTGGACTGCTCGGTTCTCTTCACGTGGAACTGGCGCCACCGACTGACGTCGCACCGCGGGGCACGCTGCACGGCGGGTCACTGATCCCGCTGTCGTCGGCAGGAGCGTACCCGTCCAGCGAGCAACTGCTGTCGGCAATCACGTTGCTGCTCAACGGAGGCGGGATCGGTCAGGTCCAGGACATCACCGAGTCGCTGAGCACCGCGTTGGCAGGCCGCGAGCAGGACCTACGGAGCCTGATCGCGCAGCTGGACAAATTCACCCGCTACGTCAATGACCAGTCGGCCGACATCATCGCGACTGCCGAGAGCCTCAACACTCTCGCCGGCCAATTCGCCGACCAACAGCCGGTGGTCGACAAGGCGCTGAAGACCCTCCCGGAAGCCCTTCGGGTGATCAGCGACCAGCGGCAGACGCTGGTCGACGCGCTCGATCAGCTCGGCAAGTTCAGTGCACTGGTGGCCGACTCCACGAATCAGACGAAGGACAGCCTGATCGAGGAACTCAAGGACCTCGGCCCGGTGCTGGAATCACTGGCCAACGCCGGTCCGGCGCTGACTCGATCACTGGGTATGTTCGCCACCTACCCGTTTCCGGCCGACACTGTCGGTGTCTGGCAGCGTGGGGATTTCGCGAACCTGACCGCCGTCATCGACCTGACGCTGAGCCGGCTCGACGCGTCGTTCCTCACCGGCACCCGGTGGGAGGGCAACCTGACGGAGCTGGAGTTGCAGTGGGGCCGCACCATCGGGCAGCTGCCGAGCCCGTATACGAGAAGCAATCCCCTTGTCGCTCCATACCATTGGGACCAGGGCCGCTGACGTGCCCCCACTGACCCTACGCATCCGAATCCAGCTGGCCATCTTCGCCGCCGTCGCAGCGGTCTTCGCGGCCGCGATGATATTCGGCTACATCAGACTGCCGGCCATGTTCGGCATCGGGCGTTACCAGGTGACCGTCGAGCTGCCGCGTACCGCGGGCGTGTACCCGGGTGGCAACGTCACCTACCGGGGAGCCGAAGTCGGGCGCATCAAGGATGTGCTGCTGACGGACACCGGTGTGGCAGCGGTGTTGTCGCTGAAGTCCGGCATCCCCATCCCCTCGGATCTCGACGCCCAGGTGCACAGCCAGTCGGCGGTGGGTGAGCAGTACATCACGTTGCTGCCGCGACGGGATTCGGCACCGCTTCGCGACGGCGACGTCGTCCCATCCGACCGCACGTCCGTGCCGCCAGACTTCGACGCCGTACTCGATGCGGTGAACACCGGGCTGAAAGCCATCCCGCACGACGACCTGAAGACGGTGGTCGACGAGTCCTACACCGCCGTCGGGGGCCTTGGCCCCGAGCTGTCCGGGCTCGTCACCGGCGTCGGCGAGCTGGCCGCCGGTGCCCGCGACAACCTCGGGCCGCTGATGACCCTGATCGACCAATCGAAGCCGATTCTGGACGCGCAGAACGACTCCGCGGACGCCGTCGCGGCGTGGGCCGGGCACCTGGCGACCATCGGACGCCAGCTCAAGAACAACGACGCCGCCGTCGCCGACCTTCTCCACCAAGGGGCCCCGGCCGTCGAGGAGGCCCGTCGGCTTCTCGACCGGGTGCGGCCGACGATCCCCGTCATCGCCGCCAACATGGCCAGCCTGGCTCCGGTTCTGGTCACGTATCAACCGGGTCTGGAGCAGTTGCTGGTGCTGTTGCCGCAGGCGGCCGCGACGGCACAGGCGATCGTCCTGGCGAACCGGGATACCCGGCAGCCATACCGCGGTCTCTACCTGAGTTTGAACTTGAGCCTCAACCAGCCACCACCGTGCACAACCGGGTTCCTGCCCGCCCAGCAGCAGCGGGCGTCGGGGCTGCAGGACTATCCGGACCGGCCTGCCGGTGACCTGTACTGCCGGGTGCCGCAGGATTCGCCGTTGAGCGTGCGTGGAGTGCGCAATATTCCCTGTACTACCAGGCCGGGCAAGCGCGCTCCCACGGTGGCGATGTGCGAGAGCGAGCAGAACTACCTTCCGCTCAACGACGGATACAACTGGAAGGGCGATCCAAACGCCACCCTGTCGGGTCAGGGCGTGCCGCAGTTGAGCGGCGCCGAATACGATCCGGCCACCGGAGCATTCACCGGGCCTGACGGGCGCGAGTACACGCAGAGCAACCTCTCGCCGGCCAGTCAGCAACCCCCGGACTGGCAGTCAATGCTGCTGCCGGGCTAATGAGCTCAGCACTCCGCACGTTGCGGGCCGGCCCGGGCGCGCCCCCAGCCCCGGGCAGCACCACGCCATGGCCGAGTCTGGCGACCACACGTTGCTGTATCGCCGACCAGATCGTCATTACCGCCGGGTGTCAGCCCTTGGCCGGGACCGCCAGGCGCCGCGGCAGCGTCTTCTTGCATCGACGACAGGTGAACGTGTCCTTGTCGATGAACAGCGTCTGCTCGTGGCTGCAGATCGCGCACTTGACTTTCTGGTGTGAAAGGCTCCCCCAACCCATGCCGATTATGATGCACCTCGGGGCGGATCTGGCAAAGCAGAATCGTTGACAGCCAGCTCCAAGTATTTGACTAGTCAGCAAACCAAATTCTGGCGCCGCCGCTAGTGGCCCGGCTGCGGCCGCAGATAGCGTTGCGTGGCAATTGAATTCAAGACTTGACCGGAGTCGGCCAGCCAGCAATGGCCCAGCCGGCGGGCTAGATCTTCGGCGACACCTCGACACTGGGCGGCCGGGGCGACGGCTCGGGCGTCGACGACCGTCGCGTGATCACGAACGCGACTGCCCCACCCACTGCTGCCAGCCCCAGGAAGCCGAACACGAACAGCCGCCTGCGCCGTCGATGCCGCGCCGTCCGGACCTCCTGAAGGACCTGGGGAAACTCGGCCACCGCCTGCTTGACCGCCTCGAGTTCGGCCCCGACTTCCTGCTGCACGGCACGGGCCTCACGGGCGCGGCGCTTGAGCGCGACCGCGGCCGATTCCGCCGAAGTCGCGGTGATGCCGACCACGCCGCGGGTGATGTCGACCGGGCCGACGGCGGTGTAGTGCAGTCCGCGGTTCAGCCGCTCCCGCGACGTGAGTTTGGGTTCACTCTTGCGGCCCATTTCATCCTCCCGACCGGTGACGCGTTGATGTCGTCAACACTGCCACAGCGCTACCGGGGTGGCCGCAGGATCGGCCACTCGCTCCTAGTGGCACACTGAGTTCCCGTGACGAGCGACATCGCAACCGCAACAGCGACCCTGCACACGAACCGCGGCGACATCAAGATCGCCCTGTTCGGTAACCACGCCCCCAAGACCGTCGCCAACTTCGTTGGTCTGGCTCAGGGCACCAAGGAGTACTCGACGGAGAACGCGTCGGGCAGCACCTCGGGCCCCTTCTACGACGGCGCTGTCTTCCACCGCGTCATCGACGGATTCATGATCCAGGGCGGTGACCCGACGGGTACCGGCCGCGGCGGGCCGGGCTACAAGTTCGCCGACGAGTTCCACCCGGAGCTGCAGTTCGACAAGCCCTACCTGCTGGCGATGGCCAACGCAGGACCGGGGACCAACGGCTCGCAGTTCTTCATCACCGTCGGCAAGACCCCGCACCTGAACCGTCGGCACACCATCTTCGGTGAGATCGTCGACCCCGAGTCGCAGAAGGTCGTCGACGCGATCGCCACCACGGCGACCGATCGCAACGACCGGCCCACCGACGATGTGGTGATCGAGTCGGTCACCATTTCCTGAACCGCGCATTGAGGCAGTACTGAGGGCGAGGATTCCGCGGAATTCTCGCCCTCAGTGCTTTCTCAACGGCTACTGGCGGCCGGCGAATCCCGCGTCGGTCAACGCGTCCAGGACATCGACCGGGTCGGTTCCCAGGTCCCACCGACTGAGCACGATCAGGCGGTCGGCGGTCGTGTCGATCTCCAGCAGTCGCGTCTTGCGGCCGATCCGGCGGAACTCGGTGATCCGGATCAGCGTGATGTCGGATCGGCGCAATGTCTGGGCCCGGAACCACCCGCGATACACCAGGGCATCACCGGTGATAGCCAGCCGGGGTCGCGCTCGCCATGATCCGATCGCGAACGCGACCAGTCCGAGCGCAGCAATCCCGGTGAGAATCCGGCCGGGCACGTCTGTGATGACGGTCACACAGACGATTGCCATCAAGAGACCGCCGATCCCCAGAGCTGCGATGGCGGGAGTTTCCGGCGCCCACTCAGTTTGCTGCATGGCTCCCCCCGGCACGTCTACCGCGAGGTATGCAGTTATCCACAGGCGCTATCAACAATGGGGATGAATCACACGCGTGTGATTGGGTGACCAGGAGGTTGCCAGCCTTGGAACGGTATTCGCACAGCATGAAGCCGCCGGGGTATCGCAGCCGCTCAGCGCCACCGCATCGTCAGCAACAACCCGGAGATCATGAAGCCGAAGGCGATCGCGTAGTTCCAGGGGCCCAACTTGGCCATCCACTGCAGCGCGCTCGGGGTGTCGTATCCGGAAGCGGCCAGCTGGAACACCAGCAACCAGGCAAGCCCGACCAGCATCAGGCTGATGAACAGCACCACGAACCACACGCTCGACGGTCCGGCCTTCACCTTGACCGGAGTGCGGCTCACCGTATTGACCGTGAAGTCGTTTTTCTTGCGAACCTTGGACTTGGGCATGGGTACCTTCGGGCCGGGATCTTCTGCGACGATGGTGCGCAGATCGCTTATGAGATTAACGCAGCGGCGCCGTGACCCGACAATTCCGGCGGCAGCGACGACGGGTGCCCAGCGCTCGCCGTGGCGGTTCGGCGTCCCGGTGGTGTGCCTGCTGGCGGGCGTTCTGCTGGCCGCCACCCACGGTGTCTCCGGCGGCAGCGAGATCCGCCGCAGCGACTCACCCCGGCTCGTCGACCTGGTGCACGACGCCCAGCAATCGGTCGACCGGCTCAGCGCCCAGCGTGACGCGTTGGCGTCGCAGATCGATTCCACCCACGGCGGCGGATCCGGCACCGCCCTGGCGGCCATGCAGGCCCGCGCCGACGAGCTGGCCGCGACTGCCGGGCTGAATCCGGTACACGGGGCCGGCCTGGTGGTCACGCTCTCCGACGCCCAGCGTGACGCCAATGGGCGCTTCCCCCGCGACGCCTCCCCCGACGACCTGGTGGTGCATCAGCAGGACATCCAGGCTGTGCTCAACGCGCTGTGGAGCGCCGGCGCCGAGGCGATCCAGATGCAGGACCAGCGCATCATCGGGACGTCCGCTCCGCGGTGCGTCGGCAACACTCTGCTGCTCAACGGCCGCACGTACAGCCCGCCGTACACGATCACGGCGATCGGCGATGCGACCGCGATGCAGGCTGCCCTGGCGTCGGCTCCCCTGGTCACGCTGTACAAGCAGTACGTCGTGCGTTTCGGCCTCGGCTACAGCGAGCAGGTCCGCGGCGACGTCCAGGTCGCCGGCTACACCGAGCCGGTGCGGATGCGCTACGCCCAGCCGGCGGGTCCGGTCGGGTACTGACCTGTAGCACCCCAGGTAACCTGGCCTGATGCAGGTTTTGGTCGTCGACAATTACGACAGCTTCGTGTTCAACCTCGTCCAGTATCTGGGCCAGCTCGGGGTGGACGCGCAGGTCTGGCGCAACGACGACGAGCGCCTGGCCGACGAAGCCCGCGTTGCCGCCGAGTTCGACGGGATCCTGCTCAGCCCGGGACCGGGCACGCCGGAACGCGCCGGAGCCTCGATCCCGCTGGTTCGTGCGTGCGCCACGACGGGCACCCCGCTCCTGGGTGTGTGCCTCGGGCACCAGGCGATCGGTGTGGCATTCGGCGGAACGGTCGACCGCGCACCCGAGCTGCTGCACGGCAAGACCAGCACCGTCTACCACACCAATATCGGTGTACTGCACGGACTTCCGGACCCGTTCACGGCGACGCGCTATCACTCGCTGACGATCCTGCCGGAGACCATGCCGGCCGAACTCGAGGTGACCGCGCGCACCGAGGGCAGTGTCGTCATGGCCGTCCGCCACGTCGAACTGCCGATCCACGGCGTGCAATTCCATCCGGAGTCGATCCTCACCGAAGGCGGTCACCGGATGCTGGCCAACTGGCTCGGCTTCTGCGGACAGGCTCCCGAGGAGTCGCTGGTGCGCCGCCTCGAACAAGAGGTCGCCGACACCGTGCGGCACGCACTCGGCGGGCCGGAGCTATCGGCTACGACGCAAAGCTGATGGTGATCGTCGCTCCGAAGTTCACCGGCGTCTGTGGTGCAGGGCTCTGCAAGACCACCGCATTGGACCGCTGACCACTGTTCTGAACGTCGCCGCCCTTGTCCAGGACACCGGTCCAGCCGAGGCCCCGCAGTCGCGGCTCGGCGTCGGTCCAGAACATGCCCCGCAGGTCCGGCATCACGAACTGGTTGCCCTTTGACACCTTGATCTGGATCACGGTGTCTTGCGGGACGGTCTGCCCGTTGGGGGGATCGGTGCCGACCACCTGGCCGGACGGCTCGGGGCTATCCGTCGGAACCGGCAGCGTCTTGAGGAATCCCGACGCCGTGAGGATCTGTTGAGCGACATCGACCGTCTGCCCTGCGACCACCGGCACCTCGGCGGTCTGCGGGCCGTTGCCGATGACCACCGTGATTTCGTTGGTGATCGCTGACGTCTGGTTGGCAGGCGGAATCGTGGACAGCACCTTGTCCTTCAGGTCCGGCGCGGATGCCGACGCCGTCTGCTTGAACTTGGTGAAGCCGGCGTCCTTGAGTTTCTGGACGCACTCGCCGTAGGTCAGGTTGTTGGAGCAGTCCGGAACCTCGCGCTGCTCAGGCCCGGTCGACACGTTGATCACGACTTCGTCGCCGGCGCTGGCCTGTGAGTTCGCCGCCGGATCGGTGTCGATGACCTTCTCCGGTGGCACGGTGTTGTCCGGCTTCTGCTGCGTGCGGATCTTGAAGCCCTTGTTCTGCAAGGCGGCGATCGCGTCGGCCTGACTCTGCCCGCGCACGTCGGGCACCTGCAGATTGCGTGGATTACCGCTGACCATGTTGATCCCGATGGTCACCACCACGGTCAGGATGGCCAGCACCGCGACCACGATCAACCAGCGGCCGATCGACCCGCCCGCCCGGTCGTTCTCGGCGAGTGCCCCGTGCCGCGGGATCTCGTCGGTCTCGTCACCGCGGGAGGGAAGGGACGGCGGCGCGTTGAGCAGCGAGGTACGTTCGGCTGCGCTGAGCACCTTCGGCGCCTCGGGCGCTTCGCCGTTGTGCACCCGCACCAGGTCGGTGCGCATCTCGGCCGCCGTCTGATAGCGGTTGTCCGGGTTCTTGGCCAGCGCTTTGAGTACCACCGCGTCCAACTCCGGGGAGATCCCCGAATGCTTGTGCGACGGCGGCACCGGATCCTCGCGGACGTGCTGGTAGGCCACCGCCACCGGGGAATCCCCCACGAAGGGTGGCTCGCCGGTGAGGATCTCGTAGAGCACGCAGCCCAGCGAGTACACATCGGACCGCGCGTCGACCGGTTCCCCGCGGGCTTGCTCAGGCGACAGGTATTGCGCGGTGCCGATCACCGCGGCGGTCTGGGTGACGCTGTTGCCCACGTCGGCCAGCGCCCGGGCGATGCCGAAGTCCATGACCTTCACCGCGCCGGTCTTGGAGATCATGATGTTCGCCGGCTTGACGTCGCGGTGGATGATGCCGTGCTGGTGGCTGAAATGCAGCGCCTGGCAGGCGTCGGCGATGATCTCAATGGCCCGGCGGTACGGGATCGGGCCGTCGGTGTGGACGATGTCGCGCAGGGTCACGCCCTCGACGTACTCCATCACGATGTACGGCAGCGGACCGTTGGCGGTCTCGGCCTCGCCGGTGTCGTAGACGGCCACGATCGCAGGATGGTTCAGTGCGGCGGCGTTCTGCGCCTCACGGCGGAACCGCAGGTAGAAGCTGGGGTCGCGGGCCAGGTCGGCGCGCAGCACCTTGACCGCGACGTCCCGGTGCAGGCGCGTGTCGCGGCCCATGTGCACCTCGGACATGCCGCCGAAGCCGATGATCTCGCCCAGCTCGTAGCGGTCGGACAGGTGCTGTGGGGTGGTCATCGTGGTTTCTCGTCGGTGTGAACAGCCTCGGACAGCGAGCCAATAGACACGCTGGCAGCGCTGAATCGGGGTACCCCGATCTGTCCTCCAGGATTACCGGCGATGTGGTGATCCGTCCAACCCGACGGCGCCGCCTGGCTGGAGGGGGTGACGGTGTCGGTGACGGTCTGCTCGACGGGCTTGTTGTCCTTGCGGTCCCGGTCGGCCAGCACGATCAGGATGGCGCTGATGATCGCCAGGGCGCCCAGCACGCCGGCCGCCCACAGAAGCGCCCGCTGGCCGGAGGAGAACGTGCGCCGCGGCGGCGGCGGGCGGTGGCTGCCGGTGTTGGCCCGCGGGCGCGTCCCGGTCGGCGGGGCGGCGGCAGGCATCCGAGGCGAACTACCCGGGATCGACGCCGGGGTGGCGCGGATCGTGGGCGCAGAGTTGGGCCGTGGCGGACGCCGACCCGCTCGCACTGCGGCGGTCGCATCGGCGAACTGCCCACCGTTCCGGTAGCGCATGCCCGGGTTCTTCACCAGGGTGATCTCGATCAGCTCGCGTACGTTGGGCGGCAGGTCGGCAGGCAGCGGCGCCGGCGTCTCCTTGATGTGCTTCATCGCCACCGTCAGCGCACCGTCGCCGATGAACGGCCGCTTGCCCGAGACCGCCTCGTAGCCAACAACTCCCAGCGAGTACACGTCACTGGCTGCGGTGGCGTCGTGACCTAGCGCCTGCTCGGGGGCGATGTACTGGGCGGTGCCCATCACCATTCCGGTCTGGGTGACCGGCGCTGCGTCGACGGCTTTGGCGATACCGAAGTCGGTGAGCTTCACCTGACCGGTCGGCGTGATCAGGATGTTGCCCGGCTTGACGTCGCGGTGAACCAGCCCGGCGGCGTGGGCTACCTGCAGCGCGCGACCGGTCTGCTCGAGCATGTCCAGAGCGTGGCGCAGCGACAACCTGCCGGTGCGCTTGATGACGGAGTTCAGCGGCTCACCGTTGATCAGTTCCATCACCAGGTATGCGGTCCGGCCTTCGCCGTCCATGTCGGTCTCGCCGTAGTCGTGCACGGCCGCGATGCCGGGGTGGTTCAGCATGGCCACGGTGCGCGCCTCGGCGCGGAACCGCTCGACGAACTCGGGATCCGACGAGAACTCCTGCTTGAGCACCTTGACCGCCACCCGGCGGCCCAGCCGGCTGTCGACGGCCTCCCACACCTGGCCCATGCCGCCGGTGGCGATCAGCCGCTGCAGCCGGTACCGGCCCGACAGCGTGACTCCTACGCGGGGACTCATTGCTTGCCTCGCTTCGCTCGCCTGCGGGGACTCATGACGCCCCCTGCAATGCCGCCGCGATCGTCGCCCGGCCGACCGGGGCGGCCAATGCGCCGCCGGTGGCGTTCAACCGGTCACCACCGTTTTCGATCAGCACCGCGACCGCCACTTTGGGGCTCTGTGCTGGGGCGAAGGCGATGTACCAGGCATGGGGCGGAGTGTTGCGGGGGTCGGTACCGTGCTCTGCGGTACCGGTCTTCGATGCGATCTGCACGCCGGGGATCGCCCCTTTCTGCTGGGTCATCTGTTCGGCGCCGATCATCAAATCCGTAAGTTTAGCCGCGACCTGCGTCGATACGGCACGCCGCTGTTGCTGGGGCGCTGCCGTGCTGATGTTCGACAGGTCAGGCCCCTTGAGGCTGTCCACCAGGTAGGGCTGCATCATCACACCGGAGTTGGCGATCGTCGCCGCCACCAACGCGTTCTGCAAAGGTGTCACCGCCACGTCTTTCTGACCCATGCTCGACATCCCCAGTGCGGCGGCGTCGGAGATCGGGCCGATGGTCGACTCCGCTACCTCCAACGGGATCGGCGCTGGCGGGTTGTCGAACCCGAACGCCTGCGCGGTGTTGCGCAGAGCGTCAGCACCCACCCGGATACCCAATTCCACGAAAGCTGTATTGCACGAGCGGGCAAACGCGTCCCGCAGCGACGCGGTGGGCGCGCTGCCGCACGGGGTGCCGCCGTAGTTCTCCAGGGTCGCGGTGCTGTTCGGGAGCTGGATCTGGGGGGCGCTGGTGAGCTGATCGTTGTCGGTCACACCGTTCTGCAACGCCGCCGCGGCGGTGATCACCTTGAACGTCGACCCGGGCGGGAAGGTCTCGGCGATGGCGCGGTTGGTCAGCGGCGAGCTGGGGTCGTCGCGCAGCTGCTGCCAGGCGGCGCCCTGTTCCTCGGCATCGTGGGTGGCCAGCAGGTTGGGGTCGTACGACGGCGAGGACACCATCGCCAAAATCTTTCCGGTGGACGGCTCCAGGGCCACCACCGAGCCGCGGCATCCGCCGGTGCAGCCCCGCTGCATCGCTTCCCATGCGGCTTGCTGGATACGCGGCACGATCGTGGTGTCGACGTTGCCGCCGCGCGGATCGCGACCAGTGAAGAAGTCGGCCAGCCGGCGGCCGAACAACCGCTGATCGGAGCCATTGAGGATGCCGTCCTCGGCGCGCTCGAGGCCGGTGCTGGAGTACCGCAACGAGTAGAACCCCGTAATCGGTGCGTAGACAAGGGGATTCGGATAGACCCGAAGGAAGCGGTAGTGGCCGTTGGTGGACACCGAATAGGCCAGCAGCTGTCCGCCCGCGGTGATCTGGCCGCGCTGGCGGGAGTACTCGTCGAGCAGCACACGCTGGTTGCGCGGGTCGGCGCGCAGGCCGTCGGCGCGGAAGACCTGGGTGATCGTCGCGTTGAGCAACAGCAGCACGATCAACGCCATGATCATCACCGAAATGCGGCGCAGGGAAGTGTTCATACGCGCTCGATCACCTCGGTGCTCGACGACGCGATCGACGCGTGCGGATTGGTGATGATCGGGCGCCGGGCGGCGTGCGAGATCTTCACCAGGATGGCCAGCAGCAGATAGTTGGCGACCAGCGACGAGCCACCGTAGGACATCCACGGCGTGGTCAGACCGGTCAGCGGGATCAACCCGGTGACACCCCCGACGACGATGAACAGCTGGATCGCCAGCGTCGAGGCCAGCCCGGCGGCCAGCAGCTTGCCGAAGCTGTCGCGTACGGCGATGGCCGTGCGGAGCCCGCGCACGATCACGATCGCGTAGAGCATCAGCACACCGGCCAAGCCGACCAGGCCCAGCTCTTCACCGACCGCGGCGATGATGAAGTCCGTTGACGCGGCGGGCACGGTGCCCGGTTGGCCGTTGCCCAGCCCGGTGCCGAAGATGCCGCCGGTGGCAAAACTGAACTGCGACTGCACCATTTGATAGCCGGTGCCTTCGGGGTCACCGAACGGATCCAGCCAGGTCTGAACCCGCACGCGCACATGGCCGAACAAGTAGTAGGCCACCACGCTTCCCGCGGCGAACAGGGTCAGGCCGATGACCACCCAGCTGAACCGCTCGGTGGCGATGTAGACCATCACCAGGAACGAGGCGTACAGCAGAAGTGAAGTGCCCAAATCCTTTTCGAAGACCATGACACCGACCGAGACGATCCACGCCACCAGTAGTGGCGCCAGATCGCGGGGGCGAGGCACGTCGGTGCCGAGAAAATGCTTGCCGGCGCTGGTGAACAGGTCACGCTTGGCCACCAGCACCGCAGCGAAGAAGATCAGCAGCAGGATCTTGGAGAACTCGGCAGGCTGAATACTGAAGCCGGGGAACCGAATCCAGATCTTCGCACCGTTGGTCTCGGAGAAGTGACTGGGCAGCAGCGCGGGGATCGCCAGCAGCACAAGGCCGACCAGACCGCAGGTGTACCCGTAGCGGGCCAGGATGCGGTGGTCTTTGAGGAAGACGACCACCAGTGAGAAGCCGAGCACGCCGACCAGCGTCCACAGCATCTGCTGCTCTTCGCTGGGTCCGCGCTGCTGGGCGATCGCGCCGCCGATCAGGTCGAGGCGGTGAATCATCACCAGACCGAGTCCGTTGAGCAGTGCGACAACTGGCAGAAGCACCGGGTCGGCGTAGGGCGCGAAACGCCGGATGGCCAGGTGCGCACACACGAACAGGGTGAGGAACGCCAGCGTGGAACTCGCCAGATCCCAGCTGATGCCCTGCTCCTGGTTGGCCTCGACGATGAGCAGTGCCACCACGGTGATGAAGGTGGCGAAGCACAGCAACGCCAGTTCGGCATTGCGGCGGGTCGGTGTCGCCGGCGTCAGTGCGACGGGTGCCTGCGGTTGGGTACTCATGCCGCCGCCCGGCAGTCGGTGCCCGGCTTCTGCGGCGCTGCGGGTAGTTGGGTGACTGTCGGCGCGGGGCTCGGTGCAGGTGCCGGAGCAGCCGAAGGCGTTGGGACGGCGCCACTTTCAGTGGGTGACGGGGTGGCGCTCGAGGATGCCGCCGGCGGCGGTGGCGTGCTCGATGACGGAGCGGGGGCCGACGAGGAGGTCGGCACGGGTGCCGATGGAGAGGTCGGTGCGCCCGTGGGAACGGGCGCCGGCCCCGGCGCGGGAGATGCGCTCGGAGCCGGAGTCGGGGTGGAC
>JAKFVT010000007.1 GCA_021732005.1 Mycobacterium sp.
CAGCCGCCCCGGCGCCGAGGTGCTCTTCGTCAACGAGGACCAGACCAAGGCCGTCAGCATCCTGCTCGTCGCCCTCGACAACCCCGCCGCCGGACCCTCAACCCTCGCCGAGGCCCAGGCGAGCCTGCAGAAGGCCGTCACCCCCGGCCCGCCACAGCCCTCCATCGTCGGCACCGGTGGCACCGTGGTCTCCGGCAACTCCCCCGACGGGAAGAAGTCGGTGAGTGTCCTGCTGTTCACCCAAGGCTCCACCCTGGCCCGCATCGAGTTCGACGGCCTGCCCGGCCAACCCGCCGCGGCCGATTTCGTCACCAATGTCGGCCAGAAGCAGGCCATTGCCCTACGCGTCGGACTGCCCACTCCCTAACGGCGCGCAGGCACCGGCACCCGCATCAGATCCTCAGCCACCACCAGATCGCCGGAGAACACCGCGGCGGCCTCCTCGGCGTACCGCACAGCGGCGTCGACGTAGCGCTGTGAGAAGTGCGTCAGCACCAGTGTGCGCACGCCACACTCCGACGCCACCGCGGCCGCCTGCCGCGCCGTCAGGTGCCCGTACCGGTGCGCCAGATCCTCGTCCTCGGTCAGGAACGTCGCCTCGATCACCAACATGTCGGCTCCGTCGGCGAGCGCGTACACCCCATCGCAGAGCCGGGTGTCCATCACGAATGCGAACCGCTGTCCGGGCCGCGGCTCACTGACTTCCGCCACATTGACCGCCCGGTCCCCCACCCGCAGCGTTCCGGCGCGTTCCAATTCACTGACGGACGGCCCGCCGATCCCGAAGCGGGACAACAGCTCCGGGATGAAGCGCCGGCCGTCCGGTTCGACCAGCCGGTAGCCGAACACGTCGGTCGAATGCTCCAACGCAGCAGCCTCGAGCACGCCGAAACGGCCGATCGCGACAACACCGTCAGCCGAGACCGGCTCCTCCCGCACCTCAGCGCGGTCATAGAACACCGAAGCGTGCCGCAGTCGGTCGAAGTAGTCGCCGCCCGACGCCGGAAAGTGTGCAACGAGCGGATGGTCGATCTGATCGAGTGACGCCCGCTGGATCACGCCGGGCACCCCGAGGCAGTGGTCGCCGTGAAAATGCGTGAGGCACAACCGGTTCACCGCACTGACCGACACGCCGGCCAGCATCATCTGGCGCTGGGTGCCCTCGCCGGGATCGAAGAGGATGCCCTCGTCGTCCCAGCGCAGCAGGTAGCCGTTGTGGTTGCGGTAGCGGGTCGGCACCTGACTGGCGGTGCCGAGCACAACCAACTCACGCATACCTGGACTTCGCCGTACTTGCTATTTAGCCGACTCGTACTTCTTCATCGCATCGTCGAGGCGTTGCAGCGCATCACCGTAATCGGCGAAGTTGCCGTTCTTCTGGGCTTCCTGCACCGCACCCAGCGCCGTCTCGACGTCGGTCAGCGCCGCAGACTTCGACGGGGACAACGTCGTCGGGACACCCGGCGTGGCCGGTACCCCAGCCACCGGCGTGGGCACCTCAGGTGCACTGCCCGGTACCGGAGCGGGAGCCGCCGGCGGGCGTGATCCCGGTGGCTGACCACCCGGCGGTGTCGCCGGGGCCGGGCCGGTGGCCGTCGCGCCCGCACCGGCACCGAAGATGCCGTCCAGCGCAGTACTGACCGTCGGGCCGTAGCCGACCTTGTCGTTGTACATCATCGCCACCCGGATCAACCGCGGATAGGACGACGCCGCATCACTGGTGCCCGGTGAGGCGTACACCGGCGACACGTAGATCAGGCCGCCCTGCCCGACCGGCAGGGTCAGCAGATTGCCCCACCGTATTCGGTTCTGGTTGTCGCGGCCGATCACGCCGAGGTCTTGGCTGACCGCGGTGTCGGTGCTGATCGCGTTGAACGCCAGCTTCGGACCGTTGACCTGGCCCGGAATGGTCAACACCGTGATCCGACCGTAGGTTTCGGGGTCGGAACTGGCACTGATGTAGGCGGCCAGGAAGTCGCGCCGGAACCGGTTCATCGCACTGGTCAGCTGGAACGACGACGAATTGGTATTGCGGGCAAGGTCTTTGGCCACGATGTAGTACGGCGGCTGGTAGCTGCTGGCGGTGGGGTTGGGATCCAGCGGCACGTCCCAGAAGTCGGAGGTGGAGAAGAACGTCACCGGGTCGTCGACGTGATACTTGGCCAGCAGCATGCGCTGAACCTTGAACAGATCCTCCGGATAGCGAAGGTGCGCAGCCAGATCCGGCGAGATCTCACTCTTCGGCTTGACTGTGCCCGGGAACACCGCCATCCATGCCTTCAACACCGGGTCGCTCTCGTCCTGGGCGTAGAGCGTCACGGTGCCGTCGTAGGCGTCGACGGTGGCCTTGACCGAGTTGCGGATGTAGGACACCTGCTTGTCCGGGGCCAACCGGTTGACCGCCACCTCGGTGGAGTCCGCGGTGGCCGACGACAGCGACGTCAACTCCGAGTACGGGTAGTTGTCCAGCGTGGTGTAGCCGTCGATGACCCACACCATCTTCTTGTTGACGATGGCCGGATACACCGTGCTGTCGGTGGTCAGCCACGGCGCCACCGCCTCCACCCGCTGAGCGGGGTCGCGGTTGAACAGGATCTTGCTGTTGTTGCCGATCACGTTGGAGAACAAGAAGTTCCGCTCGGCGAACTTGGCGGCGAACACGCTGCGCGCCAGCCAGTTGCCGATCGGCACACCACCGGCGCCGGTGTAGGTGTAGTTCTTGGTGTCGGTGTTGGTCTCGTAGTCGTACTCGCGGTCGGCGCCGTTCTTACCGACGATCGCATAGTCGGCCGCGGTGTTGGAGATGACCGGGCCGAAGTAGACACGCGGCTGATCCAGCGGGGCCGGGCCGGGCGAGACGACATTGCCGTTGGCCCCGACGACGCTGGCCAAGAATTCGGGATAACCGCCATTCTGGTTGGGGTCGTTGGCGATTCCGCGCACCGTGTTGGCCGGCGAAGCGATGAAGCCGTTGCCGTGGGTGTAGACGGTGTGCCGGTTGATCCAGTCCCGCTGGTTGTCCTGCAGCCGGTCCGGGTTCAGTTCGCGGGCGGCGACCACATAATCACGCAGCTCCCCGTCGGCGCTCTGGTAGCGGTCGATCGACAACTGGTCGGGGAAGTAGTAAAAGTTCTTGCCCTGCTGGAACTGGGTGAACGCCGGGCTGATGATCGTGGGGTCCAGCACCCGGATGTTCGACGTGGTCGCCCGGTCGGAGGCTACCTGCTGCGCAGTGGTCGGCGCGGTGCCGCTGTAATCCCGGTACGTCACATGGTCGTTGGTCAGCCCGTACGCCTGCCTCGTCGCGGCGATACTGCGACTGATGTATTCGCTTTCCTTCTGCGCGGCATTGGGTTTGACGCTGATCTGCTCGACAACCAGCGGCCAGCCCGCGCCGACGATCAGCGAGCTCAGCAGCAACAGCACCAAACCGATCGCGGGGATTCGCAGATCACGCAGCACGAGTGCCGAGAACACCGCGGCCGCGCAGATCAGCGCGATCGCCAGCAGGATCAGCTTGGCCGGCAGCACGGCGTTGATGTCGGTGTAGCCGGCGCCGGTGAACGGCTTACCGCCGCGAGTGTGGCTGAGCAGTTCGTAGCGGTCCAACCAATAGGCGACGGCCTTGAGCAATACCAGCGTCCCGATCAGGGCCACCAGTTGGATGCGGGCGGGGCGGCTCAGTACGCCGCTGCGGCCGGCCAACCGGATGCCGCCGAAGATGTAGTGACTGATCAGGTTCGCCAGGAACGCCAGGAACAGCGCGACGAACAGGTACGACAGCACCAGCCGGTAGAACGGCAGATCGAAGGCATAGAACCCGAGGTCCTTGCCGAACTGCGGGTCGGTGATGCCGAAGTCGCCGCCGTGCAGGAACAACTGCACGCGTGCCCAATAGCTCTGCGCCACCGCCCCGGACAACACACCGATGACCGTCGGCACCCCGATGCCGAACAGCCGAAGCCGGGCCATCACCGCGGTCCGGTAGCGCGCCACCGGATCATTCGGCCCGACCGTCGGCACGAACACCGGCCGGGTGCGGTAGGCCAACGCCAGTCCGGCGAAGACGATCGCGCCCACCGCCAGGGCGGCCACCAGGAACACCACGATGCGGGTGACCAGCACGGTGGAGAACACCGAGCGGTAGCCCAGCTCGCCGAACCACAACCAGTCCACGTAGGTGTCGACCAATCGTGGCCCCACCAACAACAGCGCGACGACCGCGAGCGCAATACCGATCAGAATCCGGCTGCGCCGAGTCAGCTTCGGCATCCTGGCGCCGGGCCGCATACTCACCTGTCAGGCTCCTGACGTCTTGTCGGGCGGCCGCGCCGCGCCGAGGCAGCAGTACGGCCACAACTCTACGCATCGCAGGAACGATGCGGTCCTGCAGCAATGCGCTAGCAACTGGGCGGACGCCCACCGGAGGTCAGCGTGTGCAGCGAATCCACCGCGCTGTTCAACGTGTCGACCTTCACCAATTCCATCCCGTCGTCACGCATGGACTTGGCCTCATCGCAGTTTTCGGCAGGCACCAGGAACACGCTCGCGCCGGCCTCCTGCGCGGCCAGCATCTTGTGGGTGATGCCGCCGATCGGGCCCACCTTGCCGTCCGGGTCGATCGTTCCGGTGCCGGCGATGAACTTCGATCCGTTGAGATCGCCGGTGGTCAGCTTGTCGATGACAGCGAGGCTGAACATCAATCCGGCCGACGGCCCGCCGATGTTCGCCAGGTTGAAGTCGATCTTGAACGGCGCCCACGGCGCGTCGAGCACCGCCACCCCGAGGTAACCATAGTCGCGATCTTGGTTGTTGCCCAAGGTGATTCGCGCGACGCCCGGCGGGGCGTTCTTGCGGCGATAGTCGATGACGATTTCCTGGCCCGGCTTGGTGGCCTTCAGCAGCGCCGTGAACTCGGCGATATTCGCTACCGGCTTACCGTCGACGGCGTCGATCGCGTCGCCGTCCTGCAGCTTGCCTGCCGACGGCCCCGGATCGTTGACCTTCTCCACCCGTACCGCCGACGGATATTTCAGATACCCCAGCGCCGCATACTCCGCGCTGTCCTCGGACCGCTTGAAGTCAGCGTTCTGATCCTTCTCGACGTCCTCGCGCGACTTCTCCGGCGGGAACACCAGATCCCGCGGAACCAGCTGCTCGCGACCCGACACCCACAAGGTCAGCGCCTGCCCCAGCGTCAGACCGTCGCGCTGGGCGACGGTGGTCATGTTCAGGTGCCCCGAGGTGGGATGGGTCTCGGTGCCGTCGATGGCCACCACCTGCTTGCCGTCGACCTCACCGAGCGTGTCGAACGTCGGCCCCGGGCCCAACGACACATAGGGCACCGTCACGACCGCCAGCAGTACGCCGAAGACGACGATCGGCACGAGCGCCGTCAGCAGCGTCAGAATCCGCCTGTTCACGCCGCCAACATTAGATGCGGCGGGCAGGAGCGCAGCGACCCGGGGAAATAGCCGGAGCCCCTGGCCGCCCCCGGTTCACTGACAGCGTGATCGCCGGTTACCCGTCCGCGACCCAGCATGAGTACGGTTGAGACATGCCTGACCAGCCCTTCGGCTTCTCCGCGGGAGACGACCCCGACCGCGATAAACCGAAAAAGGACCCGAACCCCGGCCCCGGTGACCCGTTCGGCTTCGCCGGTGGCGACTTCAACATGGCCGACCTCGGTCAGATCTTCACCAAGCTCGGCCAGATGTTCAGCGGCTCCGGCAACCCGATGGCCGGCGGTTCGGGACCGGTCAACTACGACGTGGCCCGCCAGCTGGCGTCGAGCTCGATCGGCTTCGTCGCACCCATCCCATCCGCCACCAGCACCGCAGTCGCCGACGCCGTGCATCTGGCCGACACCTGGCTCGACGGGGCGACCGCGCTGCCCGCCGGGGCGACCAAAGCCGTCGCGTGGACCCCCAACGACTGGGTTGACGGCACGCTGGACCGCTGGAAGCGCTTGTGCGACCCGATGGCCGAGCAGATCTCGTCGGTGTGGGCGCAGTCGTTGCCCGAGGAAGCCAAGGCGATGGCCGGGCCCCTGATGGCGATGATGACCCAGATGGGCGGCATGGCGTTCGGCTCGCAGCTGGGCCAGGCGCTCGGCAAGTTGTCGCGCGAGGTGTTGACGTCGACCGACATCGGCCTGCCTCTGGGACCGACGGGTGTGGCAGCCCTGATGCCGGAGGCCATCGAGACCCTGTCCGAAGGCCTCGAGCAGCCGCGCAGCGAGATCATGACGTTCCTGGCCGCCCGCGAGGCGGCCCATCACCGGCTGTTCAGCCATGTGCCGTGGCTGTCGAGCCAGCTGTTGAATGCCGTCGAGTCCTACGCCAAGGGCATGAAGATCGACATGAGCGGCCTCGAGGAACTGGCCCAAGGCATCAACCCGGCCGCGCTGACCGACCCGGCCGCCATGGAACAGCTGCTCAGTCAGGGCATGTTCGAGCCGAAGGCCACCCCGGAGCAGACGGCGGCGCTCGAGCGGCTCGAAACCCTGCTGGCGCTGATCGAGGGCTGGGTGCAGACCGTGGTCACCGCCGCACTCGGTGAGCGCATTCCCGGGACCGCGGCGCTCTCGGAGATGCTGCGGCGCCGCCGGGCCACCGCCGGACCTGCCGAACAGACCTTCGCGACGTTGGTCGGGCTGGAACTGCGGCCGCGCAAGATGCGGGAGGCCGCCGCGCTGTGGGAGCGGCTCACCGACGCCGTCGGCATCGACGCGCGCGACGCCGTCTGGCAGCACCCGGATCTGCTGCCCAGCTCCGCCGACCTCGACGAGCCGGCCGGCTTCATCGACCGGATCATCGGCGGCGACACCAGCGACATCGACTCGGCGATCGCGGAGTTCCAGAAAGCGGAAGACGAGAAGGCCGAGGACAAGAAGCCAGACGACGGGCCTGTGGATAGCTGAGCCGCGCGGCACCCTCATGATGCCACAGTCGGCAGGTGCTCTACGCGCTCGACCCGGCAATGCCCGTGCTGTTGCGTCCCGACGACGCGGTGCAGGTCGGCTGGGATCCCCGCCGCGCCGTGCTGGTTCGCCCGCCTGACGGAGTGACGCCCGCCGCGCTGGCCAGGCTGCTGCGCGGCATGCAAGTTCCCCTCAACAAGGCCGAACTGCAGCGGCTCGCCGCCACGCACGGGCTCGCCGAAAATCTCGACCAGCTGCTGGACGCACTGGAAACCAGCGGCGTCGTCCGCGGCCGGGCCCGCCCCACCGCTGCCCGCGCGCTGTCGATCCGGGTGCACGGCAGCGGCCCGCTGGCCGATCTTCTGGTCGAGGCGCTGCGCTGTTCCGGGGCGCGGATCGCGCAGACCAGCCATACCGGCGCCGCGCTGTCGACGGCCCGCGCCGACATGGTCGTGCTGACCGACTACCTGGTGGCCGATCCCCGGCTGGTGCGTGATCTGCACACCGTCGGCGTCCCGCACCTCCCGGTCCGGGTGCGCGACGGCGCCGGGCTGGTCGGCCCACTGGTGATCCCCGGGGTGACGAGCTGCCTGGCCTGTCACTAGAGGAGATGAAAACTCATGACCGACGAACCCACCCCGACATTGTCCGTCAGCTACGACGAGCGCGGCCTCTGCCTATGGATCGGCGTGGACGCGCTGGCGGCGTCCCGCCTCGCCGACGGCCCGAACGGTCGGGCCGCGCCGTTCGCGATCGGCGTCGACGAGACGCACACTTTGCTGAGCGCGCTGCACGCAGCCATTGACGACCGCGACGCGTTGAACATCCGTGACAACCCCGCCAACGACTAGCTGCGGCGGCGGTCCCCCCTCTTGTCGGGCAGATGTGGCGAGGGGTCCACGACAAGGTTGTCACTGACTAGCGTTTTGCATCGCTATTTGTCGGTGTGGTCGGCGATCCTTAACGGGTGACCTGGATGGCGGAGCATGCGATGGAGCTGATTGCGATCGTGCTCTCCGCGGTAGCAATCGTCATTTCGATATGGGTCCGTGCCGACCGCCCCCGGCTGACCGTCACGTTGCGATCCTTCGCGCTCACAACCATCGGAGAAGATCGCGTTGCGAATTTCCGGTCGATTATTGAGGTGCGGGTAATCAACGACGGCGGATCACCCGCTCGCATTGGCGAAGTTTTTCTCGAAGGTGTCGACAGCCGGTTGCGAATCCCGTTTGACCGACGCGAGCTCGGCCCGAAATTGCCCGCAGTCGTTGAGGCCGATGGAGGCCAGGAGGCGTGGCACTTCTCTTACGACAAGGTCCACCAAGCGGCGGTCAACCAGTTACGCGAAGATCCGCAGTTCGTTCGAGGCGCGGTACGCAAAGGAACGCGGATTTATCGAAGCAAGGGGCGCGACCAAATCACCCCGCGTGGCCACGTCTGGCAATCCCGCCGTCAGAAGCTGGCGAAGAAGTATCGGGCGTGGCGCTACCCGATGGCCCACATATTTTTGAGCGTTCCCCCGAGTAAGCAAGACATCGCGTCGAAGTCGTACGAAGCGATTCTGGACCACGACGGCGGACGGGCACTGGGTCGGTCCGAACTTCGACTGGTTGCGCATTATCGCGACGGCCGCCCCGAACTAGTGGCTGGTGTTGATCCGGTGCCGGTTCCGCGAATCCGGCGGGGTCGCTCGAAACGCGTACGGTTGCCGCTTGTCGAGTCTGTTGCAGACGATGTCCACCACTACTCCTGGGACCTCCGGACACGCCAGGGCCGGGACGCTGGCGGGGGCACCGCCGACACGCTTGCTGAAGCAATCGAAATGAACGCGAAGATCGAATCCGGCGACACTGACGGCCTGCCGTTATTGCAGATTGATCCGAAACACTTCCGAGACTGAGTCGAACTCCCCGCGCGGTTGCCGGAAACGCCGTCACATCCCCGCGATCCGCGCTGTACTGGACGCTGGCGAACCGTTAGGAGCAGTCGATGTCCATTTCTCCGTACAGCGTCGGAGCCTTGATCGGTGGCATCGCCGCGCTGGTCGTCGGCCTAAGTGTCGCTACACCGGCGCGCGCCGACGACACGCAGGACCAGATTTTCCTTACGTCGCTGGGGAACCACGGAATTAGTTGCGCTTCGCTACCCGGATGCGGGGGCAACGGCCAGCTGCTCGGCTTGGGTCAAGCGCTCTGCACCGACCTCGCCAAGACACTTGACCCGGTGATAGAGGCCAACTGGTTGGTCGCGAATCAGAGTTTCACCAAAGAACAGGCTGCGGGAGTAGTCGGTTCGGCTATCGGCGCATATTGCCCCGAGCACATGCCAGCACTTCACCAACGGGCTGGGAACTAACGACAGGGCCGATTACACCGGCTGAAACTCCCCATCGCACCGCCTCGGCCGGTAGGTCCGCGCGGCAACGGTGCCGAGCGGTCGCGATCGCTTATCGAGCCGGTCTGCCCACTCTCGACACGGCGTCAGTGCCGGGCAACGCTGGCACAGCGCGACCGCCTCGGCCGCGTCGGCGGGGTCCTCGCTGTCAAACAGCTCGGCGCGGCCTCGACACAGGGCGTTTCGCAACTTCGGCTGCCCCGCCAGGACCTCGCACAACAGGTCGACTACCGGATGCCGTGATGCCTTGCGGGGGCCATGCGCTCGGCACCACGAGCTACGACGGCTCGACGGCGCGGAGTCACAGCCCTCAGCTCGACAGACCTCGGCGGCTCCCACCGTGGTTAGCTGCCGCCGACCCACACCGCAGATCCCGAGATCGTTTGGGCCAGGCCAGTGGAATGCATCCAGCTGCCGAACTTGTGCGCACCCGACTGCGGATCAATCAATGACGCCGACTGCAAGGGCGACTGGAACACGCGAAACGCCGACGGCGCGAACACTGAGATCGCATTCGGCGATGCCGCGATGGTCGGATAGAGCCGCGCGCCGTTGAAGCGGACCGGGTGGCTCGCCAGATCGGTTGCGTTGGTGGGACTCACGCCGGATAACTCCGCCAAGTCGGCGGGGGTACCGACCACCACCACATCGGTCTCAGCCACATAGACAGTCGCGGCCACCAACAGGATGGCTTCTCTCACGTTCAGCTCGATCTGGCCGGCGGAGACCCCCAGGCTGTTCAGCGCGGCAGCAGCTTCGACGGCACTCACCGCAAGCTCATCGAGGGATCTCGAGATCGCCCAGCTGTGCATGGCGCTGATCCCGATGAGTTCGTCGACCTGATTAGCCAATGCGCTCACTTCAGAGAAGCGACCAAATCTCGACGCGGTCAAGTTCACCGGCGTGACGTCGTCGTACTCCGGGTGGTCCGTGGACTCGTCGACTCCGGCCGAAGCGGTCGGCCCGACGAATTGCGGCACCTGCGCGGTACGCCCGGTCAGCTCCGACACCGGGATACCGGCGAAGCTGATCAAGTGCCTCGGCTCGGCAGGTGCGACAGTTGCCCAACCACCCGCCGAGCCCAAATCGGCAGCGGCGGTGACTCTGGAGCGGTGCTCCACAGCACCATATCCGCGGCCCTCAGCCAGCGCGGCGGCGTGCTGCTCGATGTTGGCCCGACTCACCGTCAGTGTCGGCGTCCACGGCGCGGAGCGGACCTCGACACCTCGCCGGTGAAGCTCGATGGCTTCGTCGACGTGGCGGCCGCGAGCTTCGATCTGATCGAAGCATGCGAGAGCCTGCTTCAGCACGGTCAGCTCGTCGTGGTCCTGTCGCGTCAGGTCTGCCTCTCTGTCCGAGAGGTCCCTATTCTCGGCTACGGCGCGCTGGGTGCGGGTTTCGATCCGTTCGACGTTGGCGGCGGTCCGGTGTTCAACCTCGGAGCGCGGCAACGTGAGCAGGTAATCCAAATCGTATTTCATGTCCGGTGTCCTTTTCGGAGTGGTTGGCACAACGCCAGGCGCGCACACAGTGCGTGCAGGGATCGAGGAGAAGACGGCCCTTCGGCCAAAGGGCGCGCAGCACCGGCGTCGGCCCCCAGAGGACGGACAGCGGTCCGCACCCCCGAACTACATCCGGCAACGGCCGGACGATCCCACATACTACTCCAGGTCTGTGACGAATCACGCTGCCCTGCAACACAATTGTTGCCCCTTGACAATTCCTCTCCCTGAATCCCTCCGTGCGACGATGGACGGGTGACTCCATACGGTGCCGCGCATCAGCGGCTACGACGCCGGTTCGCCGCGATCATCGCCGCGGGCGGCGCGGTGTGCTGGCGCTGCAACCAGCCGATCCATCCGGGCGAGGCGTGGGATTTGGGCCACAGCGACGCGCCGGGCGCGAAGGCTCGCGGGGTCTACCGGGGTCCCGAACACAGGGGCTGCAACCGCTCCGCCGGTGCATGGCGGCGCTGGGGCGTCACGACACCACCGCCCGCGCCTGGGCGGGCACCCACCCAACCGCCGCCGAAAGCACTGGAGTTCTTCGACGGCTAATCAGCCCCCGCTCCTGAGTTTGACCTGGGATAATGGGGACAAGGCCCCTGGCGACGCGCACGCGCCCAGGTGGCAGCAATCCGGCAACTCCGCCATCCTGCACTCTTGATATTCATCTTTGATGCTCGGTAAAACCTCATAGGTAGACCGGGCTCGACAGCAGTCCAGGGGGGCCGCGATCTGCCTTAAAAAGCGGTCCCGCACCGCTATTGGCCTCGCTGAGCGACTTTTGGACCCTTGACATGGTGCTGGCGGCCGGGGGGCCTGCACGGTGGGGAGATCGCCACCTGGTCCGCCGACCTCCGGCCGCCTCTGACCTGCGACGATTGAATCGTCTTGCAGCCCAACGGTTTTCGCAGTGTCGGGATGCTATGCAGCCCAACGGGTTTCGGACGCGGTGTTCAGGTTCTGAACACATGCCGCCTGGCGTTCATGTTTGCTGACAACCAAGGTGCGCGGGACGTCCGGCGGCGTTGCGCTGCCCGGCGGTCACCGGGTTTCCGCAGACGACACACGGCGGTGTCGCTGAGGCTTCGAGCCCAGGCGTCGCCCGGCGTCGCCATGTCTCTCCGTTAGCATTCAGGCTGTCTTGGCTGGTAGAGGCAACATCTGCCCACACGTCTGCCTGACTGGACAGGCGTCTGGGCGTCGGATCTCCAGTTGTCTGCTCTGACCTGCGAAGATCACCAGATGTCCAGATATCAGACACGGACGTACTCTCCGACCCCTGGACGGGTGCCTGGTCTCCCGGTTGACGCCCGGAGTGCTGCGGCAAGGCCATGAACCACGGCCCATCACCAGCCGCGCGGCCGGACTTGACGTTGAGTTTCAGCTTTGCCGCGCGGAGCTTCTGCTCGGTGATCTGTTTGACCTTGCGGGCGTCGTGAACCTCAACCGACCATCGCGGCCCGTCAGCCAGGAAGGTGGCCAGCCAGTCGACCGCAGCGTCGCCCCCGTTGCCGTCACGGTCGGCGACGCTATCGGCGAGATGCTCCCGGGCAGTCTGCGCCGACTCGCCGAGATAGGTCAGCAGCGGCACGGTGCCGTCGTGCTCGTCGGTGGGTGCCCAGAACCTCTCCGAGGTGACGGTGAACTGTGATGCGGCCACAGTCCGTGCGCCGTTGGCCTTCTCGGGTCCAACGATCAGAGTGCTGTCGTCGTCGGCCTTCTGGGCGTAGAGCGTCATCCGGGCTTTCTTGCGGAGCTCCCCGGTGACCCCGTAGCGGTCCCGGGGGTTGGCCGTAGAGACCCTGTTGGTGTGGCAGATCAGCAGGACCGCCGCGTCGGTTTTGGTCGCGGTCTCCTTCCACGGATGCAGGGCCTGGCGGGCCTGCTGGGGGTCTTTGACGCTGAGACGCGACGGCACGGTGTCCAGCCAAGCGTCAACGACGATGATCGCCGGGGCGGGGTCGGCCTGGTCGATGAGATGGAGGTCGCGCGGGAACACCGGCGCACCGCTACCGTCGGCCTCAGTGCAGATCACCTCAATCATGTTCAGGTCGGCCCCGGCAACCTGGAGCCGGGGCAGGACGGTGTCCTGCCAGCCGTCCTCGGTGACGACGAGAATCACCGGCGAGGGGTTCCGCGTCGGGATCCCGAACCCGGGCAAAGGCTTCCCGGTCGTGACTGCCGCGACGATCCATACCCACAGCAGCGACTTGCCGATTCCCTCGTCGCCGACGAGCAGGCTGACGGCGGCGAAGGGTATGCGGCTTTTGGCCAGCCATCGGGGCTGTGCGGAGGGTTTGAGGTCGGTTGCGGACCATAGCCGGGGTTGCCCGTCGCCGCCGCCGGATGTTGGACCGGGCGATGGTTCGCCGCCGTCGCCGGCCACCGGCACGAATTCGCCGAAGATCTTCCCGGCGCCCAGGTGCTCGGAGGCGTCCTTGAAACCGGCCGCGGGCTCCACAAGACTCACCGTCGCGGCGAGCCCGCGCAGCGTTTCGCCGATCTGGATCGCATGCTTGCGGCCGGGCTCGTCGGCGTCGGCGACGACAATCACATGCCTGCCGTCGAGCACCGACCAGTCGGGCAGGTGTGCCTTGCCCGCGCCCATCGCCGGGCACACCGCCATCCCGCCCGCGGATTCGATCGCGAACACGTCCTCCTCACCCTCGGCGACAAAGACAACCCGCGCATCGCCTATACGGTCGGCGTGGAACAGGCTGCGGTCGGTCTTGGTGTTGCCCGATTGTGGGAACGACTTGTCGGCCTTACGGTGCACCCGGCGGCCGCCGGGATAGATGTAGGTCGCCAGGGTGTCGCCGCGGGGCTGGTCGTACAGGTCTCGCAGTGTCAGGTCCAGCGCGACCAGCACAGCGGCGGTGTCGCATCCCGCGTGGCAGTGCACCAGGACGCGGCTCTCGGTGTCGGTGATCGACAGCGATGGGTTGCGATCGTCGTGGGCCGGGCACTGTGCTTTGACTGTGCTGCCGTTGATTTGCACGCTGCTGCCGCGGACGCGCAGCGCATCGAGAATGCGTTGGTAAGCGGCGCTCACTCGGCCACCGCCCCGGTCAAATCGGCTAAGCTGGTGGCTGGCTGTTGAGTTCTGTACTGAGTGCCCGCTCCCGAAATCTCCTCGGGGGCGGGTGCTTTGTTTTCAGTCACGGTCCCGGTCACCGCCGAACCGGGCGTAGCAGTTCGGCCAGCCGGGTTCGCTGTTCATCGGTCAGCGGTGGAGCTTGCGCCAGGACCTTTCGGACGTAGTCATGGATTTGTCATGGATTTTCGCTTCAGCGAGTGCTCGGCGCGCGTCGACTTCAGCCTCGGAATCTCGGGCTTTGGCGGCGCGCGCGACACGGGCAGCGGCAGAACTGACTTCGGGCATGAGGGGGCCTCACCTTTCGGTAAGACCCGCTCGGTCAGCGAACGCCACAGTGGCGGGCTAGTAGGTCAAGGCTGGGACCGCCGTTCACGTGCCACCACAGCACGCCTGTCTCGTTCGGTCCCGCCGAGTAGACCTCATTGCCGGATTTCGCTGCCGACTGTAGCAGCTGCCAACCTCCCATAGCCGTCAACCTCGACGCGCGTGTTGTGTTGCGTCACTGCATTTTTCGCCCCTTGACGGGCTTACGTCTTGGCGGCGGCACGCTTCCACTCGATCTGGACCGTCTCCGGTTCAAAGCCGGGGCCGTGTTTGGCGCGGGGCAACAGCACCACAGCGACGCCGAGTGTTTCGAGCACCGCGCGGCGCTGCGTGACGGTCATCGCGTCCCACCGCTGCGCCGCCTCCGGTCCGGCCAGCGGGCGCAACACCTCCACGTCCAGCGCGCGCAACTCAGCATCGCGTTCACGACGGGCGGCTTCCAGCTGCGGGGCGATCCGCGCGGTGATCCGCTCCAGCTGGCCGGTGGTGATCTTGCCGTCGGCCTGGCTGTCGGCAGCCTCGTCAAGCCGCCCCTGTAGTTCGTCACAGCGGCGGGCGAGCGTCCGTGCCCGCTCGTCGTCACCGATCAACCAGTCCAGCGCATCAGGCATCGCCAGGCGTCCGAGTACCACGCGGACAACGAGATCGTCCACAAGCGCCTGCAAGCGCCCGGTGCAACCCTTGTCGGTGCACATGTAGATCGGGCCGGAGGACCGCGCCCGAGAGTTGCTCACCCGCAGCGCGCCACCACACACCCCGCATCGGCCGATGCCACTGGTCAGCAAGTGCTTACGCGCGCCAGGGCGAGGCCCCGTGTGGCTGCGCCGGTCCGGCGACGCCAGCAGCGCCACCACCCGGTCATGCTTGTCACGGTCCACGATCTGCGGCCACTTCCCGGGCACCTCGGTTCCGTCGCTGTTGCGTGCGCGGATAGCGGCATTCGCGTCGCGCACCACCAGAGTCCGCACGGTGGATTTGGCCCACGACTGCGTCGGCGGCTTGCGTCCCTTGGCCTCGCGCTGCTCGCGCAGCTCGGCGGGCAGCTTCATCCACTGGGCATAGCCCGGCGCTGACACGGCTCGCGCGTTCATATCCCGGTACAGCTCATTGAGTGACTCGCCCGCCAGCAATCGGTCCACCAGTTCGGTCACAATCGCGGCCTCATCCTCGTTGACGACGTGCTCCGCGTGGATGCCCTTGCCGATCCGGTCCCACCCGTAGGGGCAGAAGCCCCACGCTTTACCGCGGCGCGCCAGATCGGCGATAGCGGCCGACACACGCTCGGCTTTGACCTCGCTCTCCATCGTGTCGAACGAAGTCATCATGTCGGCCATCCCCCGCCCGTAGGCAGACCGCAGGTCGAACGACGGCCCTTTGACCGCGACCACGCCGACGTTGTGCGTGCCGAACGTGTTGATCACCTCGGCGCGATCCTTGCGGCTGCGCATGAGGCGGCTGGACTGCCACACAATCACGTGGTCGACGCGCTCGGCGCGCACCAGGTTCCAGACCTGTTCGTAGCCGGGCCGGTGCAACCCCTTCGATGCCGTGATGTCGTTCTCCACGATCTGCTCCACGACCTGATAGCCGCGACTCTCCGCGAGAGCCTGCATGTCGTGGAGCTGGCGGGTGACGCCGACCTCCTCGCCGGTTTTGTCGACGCTGATCCGCGCGTAGAGCACTGCCCGCTCGCTCATTTTCGGAGGTCCCTTCGACGGAGTAGTATCCCTTAAGAGTAGAGCAGGTGCCTGGCCTGCGCCGACCTGCACCGCACCGACCGCGACGGCGCCTGGCCCGCGGTGGCCGCACAGCTACGGGACGTGATCGGTACCGCCGACCGTCCGACCGTTCTAGCAACCGCCGCTGTCGCGCTCGGACAGTTGCAGCGCATCATCACTGCGGTGCGCGGACAGGAACCGGCCGGCGCTCCCCCGACCACGCTCAACACCACCCTGCAGGTCGATGTGAGTAACAACACGATCACGGCTCGCCGCTGGTCACGGCATCCACGCTGCGAATGCTGACATCCATGGTTGCCAGGAGACCGCCGTCAGGGATGATGGTCTGGTGGCAGACATCAAGCGAGGCCGCGCGGCCCGCAACGTCAAGCTGGCGACCATCCCGGTCGGCTTCGCCGGCAGGGCGGCGCTGGGCTTGGGCAAACGACTGACCGGCAAGTCGAAAGACGAGGTCCAGGCCGAGCTGTTGGAGAAGGCTGCCAACCAGTTGTTTACCGTGCTTGGTGAACTCAAGGGCGGAGCCATGAAGGTGGGCCAGGCGCTGTCGGTGATGGAAGCCGCCATCCCGCCGGAGTTCGGCGAGCCCTATCGCGAGGCCCTGACCAAGCTGCAGAAGGACGCCCCGCCGCTGCCCGCGCCGAAGGTGCACCGCGTGCTCGACGGGCAGCTCGGCACCAAGTGGCGTGAGCGCTTCCAGTCCTTCGACGACACCCCGGTCGCGTCGGCCAGCATCGGCCAGGTGCACAAGGGGGTGTGGTCGGACGGTCGTGAGGTCGCGGTCAAGATCCAGTACCCCGGCGCCGACGAGGCACTGCGCGCCGACCTGAAGACCATGCAGCGCCTGGTCAGTGTGTTCAAACAGCTCGCGCCGGGCGCCGATGTGGAGGGCGTGGTCGACGAGCTCATCGAGCGTACCGAGATGGAGCTGGACTACCGGCTCGAGGCCGACAACCAGCGTGCGTTCGCGAAGGCCTATCAGGGCCATCCACATTTCGTGGTGCCGCACGTCGTCGCCAGCGCGCCGAAGGTGATGATCTCCGAGTGGATCGACGGCACCCCGATGGCGCAGATCATCCGAGAGGGCACGCCCGACGAGCGAGACCTGTGTGGCACAAGGCTTATCGAGCTGACGTTCGACGCCCCGGCACGGCTCGGCATGATCCACGGTGACGCGCATCCCGGAAACTTCATGATGCTGCCCGACGGCCGGATGGGCGTAATCGACTTCGGCGCGGTCGGCCCGCTGCCGGATGGACTGCCCGTCGAGATCGGTCAGATCATCTGTCTGGCCCGAGACAAGAAGTACGACGAACTGCTGCCCGCGATGGAACGCGTCGGCTTCATCCAGAAGGGTGAGCAGGTCTCGGTCCGCGAGATCGACGACATGCTGCGCCAGTACGTCGAGCCCATCGAGGTCGACGTCTTTCACTACACCCGTCGGTGGCTGCAGAAGATGGCAGCGGCGAATATGAACGTCTCAGCGGAGCAGATCAGGACCGCCCGGGCGATGGACCTGCCGGCCAAACTGGCAATCCCACTGCGGGTGATCGCGTCAACCGTCGCGATCTCGTGTCAGCTCGACGCCCATGTTCCGACTCGTGCGCTGGCTGCCAAGTTCGTGCCAGGGTTCGTCGAGCCCGAGCCGGCGCAATAGCCGGCTCGGACCCGACCCGCTAGGCCGCGATCACGTCCTTGCGCGGACGCCCTCGTGGCCGCTTGCGCTCCACGATGCTGCCGCGTTCGATGATCTCGCCGCCCCAAACTCCCCAGGGCTCACCGCGGTCCAGTGCGGCGGCAAGGCATTGCCGCCGGATCGGACAGTCCCCGCAGAGCACCTTCGCGCGCTCCAGCTCCATGGGACTTTCGGCGAACCACAAATCGGGATTCCCGTCGTGGCACGGCAACACCGGCAGTTTCTCCTCGCGGACTGTCGATGTCGACATGTCTCGCTCACCTGCTTCCTGGTCGAATGGCTGTATCTCTTCGAGGGATCCGGGCCAGGAATCGGGGGAAACACAAAGGCCACGGATCCTTTGACTTCGGGTCCGTGGCCAGTGGCTGTGTCTGGGAGCTTTCCTAGATGAAGCTCCTGTCCACGGACGCGATCGTCGGGGCGGCGCTGACGCGACGCTTACGCTGCGCCGAAATAGCGGCGGCCGCGCCGGCGGCGTGGGCAGCGAAAGCCTGATGCGTGGGGGTCGCCATGACGGCACGGAAGGACCACGCACGACGCGCGACTGCAGCTACGCCAAAATTCGTAGTGCTGCTGATCATCGTCGGTCCCTCCTTCCTCACGCCGCCCTGTAGCCATCGATCGGCACAGGATTCGTTCTAGAGGCTAACCCGTAACACCATTTCGCTACAAGCGATTTTCTGACCTGCGGTTTTACCGTTCTCTGCGGACGGGAAAACCACGAGCTGACCCGGCCAAAAGCCGCAACGTCGGCCCTGAGAAACTAATTCCCATGGCACAGATAACTTTGCGTGGAAACCCGATCAACACCGTTGGAGACCTGCCCGCCGTCGGCGCCCAGGCCCCCGCCTTCACCTTGACCGGCACCGACCTCGGCGAGCTTGACAGCAGCCAGTTCGGCGGAAAAGCCTTGGTGCTCAACATCTTCCCCTCGGTCGACACCCCGGTGTGCGCGACCAGCGTGCGGACGTTCAACGAGCGTGCGGCGGCCACCGGCGCACCGGTGGTCAACGTCTCCAAGGATCTGCCGTTCGCACTGAAGCGGTTCTGCGGCGCCGAGGGCATCGAGAATGCCGTGGCCGCATCGGCGTTCCGCAGCAGCTTCGGTGAGGACTTCGGCATCACGATCACCGACGGACCGATGGCGGGCCTGCTGGGTCGCGCGGTCGTGGTCGTCGGCGCCGATGGCAAGGTGGCCTACACCGAGCTGGTCCCCGAGATCGGTCAGGAACCCGACTACGACGCCGCCGTCGCCGCACTGGGCTGATCCACCCGCGATGGCGCCGCCATCGTGATCTGAGCACCTTCTTCCTTTCTACGCACTCCGCGATACCACTGCTCCCCACGGCGGTATCGCGGAGTTTTGCTGTGTGCGCCGGCCGTCCGGGGCGGAGCTGACGACTCAAATCCCACGACAGGGCCGGTCACCGGCGTAACCTCAGGCACATAGCACACCAATACGGCTAAATACCGAACGGAAAGGTGCCTGAAGATGAACAAAAAGCAAATTATTGCGACGGGCTGCGCGGTGGCCTGGGTCGCGGCGGTCCCGATGAACGGTGCCTTCACGGCATCCGCGGCGCCCGATTGGGTGCCGGCCGATGGCGAATCAGGCGCAGTGACCGGCGCCGGGGGCGGACCGTCCCTCGGCGTCGGCGGTACGTCCAGCTACACCGGCGGAGCCACGTCCTCCAGCTTCTGCGGCGACCCGTCGACGTACACCGGTAGCTCCACGGCCGCCATCTGTTCAGGCGCGTCGATCGGCGTCGGCGGGCCGTCCAGCTATACCGGCGGATCCACCGCCAACAATGCACAAAGTACAGCCAGCCTGGGCGTTGGCGGTGTCAACAGCTACACCGGCCAAGGCACGTCCGGAACTACCCTCAACGGCACCAACACGACCACGCGGACTGTCAATTACGGCCCAGGATAACGGAACCCGGTCGACCAACCGGCAGGGATACATTTGTGTTCAGCATGAGTCCCGTGACCTAGCCGAATTCCACAGCCATCCTTGAGGTATGGAACTCCCACGACGAAATGACCTCGAGCACAGTTCGATTCGGCACAGTCGAAGCTTACTGACGGCCGGGGCCGCCGCCTTGTTCGCGGTGCTCGCATTAGGCAGTGCTCCCGCCGCAGTCGCGGACGCACACGCTGACGGTGAATCCGGAGCAGTGACCGGCGCCGGGTTCGGACCTAGCCTCGGCGTCGGCGGACCCTCCAGCTACACCGGCGGTTCGACGTCCAACGATCTGTGTCACCAACACTGCACCGGCGCCAGCGTCGGAGTTGGCGGGCCGTCGAGCTATACCGGCGGCGCGACCGCCAATCACCCGGGAGGTCTGGCAAGCCAAGGCGTCGGGGACGTCAGCAGCTACACCGGCCAGGGCACCTCCGGGGCCCCGAACAACGGCACCAACGCCACCACCAGGACCGGCAACTACGGCCCCGGCCACTGACCTACTGGCGGGCGCGCACCAGCTCGAGCACGTCGGGTCCGAACTGCTCGAGCTTGCGCGCGCCGATGCCGGGGATCGCCACCAGCGCCGCCTCGTCGACGGGCAACGACTCGGCGATCGCGATCAGCGTGTTGTCGGTGAAGACCACGTAGGCAGGGACCTTCAGCTCCTTGGCGGTGCGCAGCCGCCAATCCTTGAGCTGGCTCAAAAGTTCGTCGTCGACGTCGACCGAGCAGGTTTCGCAGCGGCGCAACATGATTGACGGCGCCGTGGTCAGCGCCGCGTTGCAGACGCGGCAGCGCGGTGTCGCGCCCTTCTGCCTGCGCGGCCGGGTCGGCGTCGGCTCGGCCTGGGTCTGCGGTGCGATGCCGTTGAGGAACCGGGACGGACGCCGACCCTGCCTGCCGCCCGGGGTCCGGGCGAGTGCCCAGCTGAGCTCCAAATGGATTCGAGCCCGGGTGATTCCGACGTACAGCAGGCGCCGCTCCTCCTCCACGGCCTCACTGTCGGGTCCGTGCGCCAGCGCGTGCGAGATCGGCAGCGTGCCGTCGGCGAGGCCGACCAGGAACACCGCGTCCCATTCCAGACCCTTGGCGGCGTGCAGCGAGGCCAGCGTCACACCCTGCACCACCGGTGGGTGCCGGGCATCGGCCCGCACCCGAAGCTCGGCCACCAGCGCGGGCAGGTCCAACTGCGGGCGGGCGGCGACCTCGTCGTCGACCAAATCCGCCAGTGCGGTCAACGCCTCCCAGCGCTCGCGGGCCTTGGTGCCGGTCGGCGGTTCGTCGGTCAGGCCGAGCGGTTCAAGTATCTGTCGCACGACTTCGGGTAACGGACCTTCCCCGCTGGAACGCTCCGCCGCACGCTGCAACGCCAACAGCGACTGCCGGATCTCCTGGCGGCTGAAGAATCCCTCACCGCCGCGCACCTGGAACGGGATGCCGGCCTCGGTGAGCGCCTCCTCATATGCCTCGGATTGCGCGTTGATGCGATACAGCACCGCGATTTCGGCTGCGGGCGTTCCGGATTCGACGAGTCGCTTGATCGAGCGTGCGACGGATGCCGCTTCGGCGACCTCGTCGGGGTGCTCGTGGAATGTCGGCGACGGGCCGGGTTCGCGCTGACCGATCAGGTGCAGCTTGCTGCCGGCCACCCGGCCGCGCGCCGCCGCGATCACCCGGTTGGCCAGCGACACCACCTGCGGGGTGGATCGGTAGTCCCGCTCGAGACGCACCACCGTCGCGTCGGGGAACTGGCGGGAGAAATCGAGCAGGTAGCGCGGCGAGGCGCCGGTGAACGAGTAGATGGTCTGGTTCGCGTCGCCGACGACGGTCAGGTCGTCGCGATTGCCCAGCCATGCGTCGAGCACCCGCTGCTGCAGCGGGGTGACGTCCTGGTACTCGTCGACCACGAAGCAGCGGTAGCGGTCGCGGAACTCGGCGGCCACCGCGGCATCGTTTTCGATCGCTCCGGCGGTGTGCAGCAGCAGATCGTCGAAATCCAGCAGCGCGATGCCGTCGCGGTTGGCTTTGAGCTTCTCGTAGCCGGCGTACACGGTGGCGACCTTCGCGGCGTCCAGCGGGATGTCGCGCTGGATCTTGGCCACCGCGGCGGCGTAGCCCTCGGGGCTGATCAACGAGGCCTTGGCCCATTCGATTTCGCCGGCCAGGTCACGTACGTCGTCGGTACTGACCTGCAAGCGGGCCCGGCTGGCGGCCTGCGCGACGACGGAGAACTTGGTGTCCAGCAGCTGCCAGCCCGTATCACCGACCACCCGCGGCCAGAAGTACCGCAGCTGACGCAGCGCGGCCGCGTGGAAGGTCAACGCCTGCACCGATCCGACCGGGGCGCCCATGTTCTGCGCGTCCATCGCGCGCAGCCGGGAGCGCATCTCCCCCGCGGCGCGCGAGGTGAACGTCACCGCCAGTACCTGCCCGGCAGCGACGTGACCGTTGGCCACCAGGTGCGCGATGCGGTGGGTGATCGTGCGGGTCTTACCGGTGCCGGCACCGGCCAGCACACACAACGGCCCCCGGGCGGCCAGCACGGCCTCGCGCTGTTCGTCGTCGAGGCCGGTCAGATGATCGACGGTCACCGGCATGCGCTCCATCTTGGCAGGGGGTGGGGACATTACGCGTTTGGCGCTGAAGATAGGTTCGAGCCCATGAGTGGCAACGATCCCCAGCTCACCATGTACTCGACCGTGTGGTGCGGCTACTGCAAGCGCCTGAAGACCGCGCTGAAATCGGCGGGGATCTCCTTCGCCGAGGTCGACATCGAGCACGACCCGGACGCCGCCAAGTTCGTGATGTCGGTCAACAACGGCAACCAGACCGTTCCGACGGTCAAGTTCGCCGACGGTTCAGCGCTGACCAATCCCAGCCTCAAAGAGGTCCAGGCGAAGCTGGCTTAATCCTGCGCCGCCCAGGATTCGATGATCTCGCGGGCGATCGAAATCGAGCCCGGCAGAAGCAGTTTCGACGGCGAGTCGCTGCTCCAGTCACCGTGCTCGAGCGCCTCACGGACTTCGGCGCGGGTGAACCAGGCCGCCTCGGCGATCTCGCCGTCGTGAAAGACGAACTCCTGCTCGGGGTCGCCGATGGCGTGGAATCCCACCATCAGTGACCGCGGGAACGGCCACGGCTGGCTGCCGAGGTACTCGACGTCGCGCACCGACAGCCCGATCTCCTCGTTGACCTCGCGCACCACGCAGCTCTCGAAGGACTCCCCGGCCTCGACGAACCCGGCAAGCAACGAGAACAGCCGCTGCGGCCACACGGTCTGTCGGGCCAGCACCGCGCGGTCGTGGCCGTCGTGGATCAACACGATGATCGCCGGATCGATGCGCGGGAACTCCTCGTGACCGGTGAGCGGGTTGAGCCGCGACCACCCCGCCTTGACCGCCTTGGTCGGTGAGCCGTCCACCGCGCTGTAGCGGGCGTGCTCGTGCCAGTTCAGCAGGGCCAGCGCCGACGCCAGCAGCTGAGCGCTGACGTCGTCGATCTCGTGACCGCCGCGGCGAAGATCCGTGACCTCGCCCTCGCCGTCCTCGGGCGCCTCCAGCGCTGCGCGCACCGCCCACACGTGCCGGTCGTCCTCCAGCCGGCCGAGGAACACCGCGTCCGGCGGCGGCGTGTCGGCGTGCTTGGCCGCCGCAGTCAGCGAGATCCGGCCGCCGTTCATCATCACCTGGTTGCGGTGGTCGACGCGTAGCAGCGCGGCATCGGCCCAGCCTGCGATGGCGGCGTCGATGTCGGTGCGCAGATGATCGGCGCGGTCGGCGCCTACGCGGGAGAGCAGCGGAACGTTGCGCAGTCGGAAAGCCACGTCGTCAGTCTTCGCCGGTGGCGCGGACGTAGAGCAGCCGGTCGGTGGTCTCCAGGGCGTCGACTTCCGCGTCATCGACGCGCAGCAGCTTCCCGTCGCGCACCACCCCCAGCACGATGTCGGGCAGGTGGCGTGGTGAGCCACCGACCTCCTTGTGCTCGACCTCGCGCTCGGCGATCGCGAAGCCGGCGTCCGGGGTCAGCAGGTCTTCGATCATCTCGACGACGCTGGGCGTGGTGGTGGCGATGCCGAGCAGCCGGCCGGCGGTCTCCGACGACACCACCACCGAGTCGGCGCCGGACTGGCGCAGCAGATGCTGATTTTCGGCTTCCCGCACCGCGGCGATGATCTTGGCTTTCGGGGCCAGCTCACGCGCGGTCAGGGTGACCAGCACCGCGGTCGGGTCGCTGTTGGTGGCCACGATGATCGAATTGGCGTGCTGGGCGCCGGCCAGCCGCAACACATCGGACTTGTTCGCGTCCCCGCGCACGGTGACCAGTCCGGCGGCGTTGGCCCGGTCGAGCGACGTTTGGTCGGTGTCGACGACGACGATGTCGGCCGGCGCGACACCGTCACCGATCATCGCGGCCACCGCCGTCCTGCCCTTCGTCCCGTAGCCGATGACGACGGTGTGGTTACGCACGCTGTTCCTCCAACGCTGGATCTTGAGAGCCTGCCGCGACGCCGTGGTCAGGGTTTCGACGGTGGTACCGACCAACACGATCAGGAACGCCACCCGAAGCGGGGTGATGACCAAGACGTTCACCAGGCGCGCAGTCTCGGTGAACGGGGTGATGTCGCCGTAACCGGTGGTCGACAGCGACACGGTGGCGTAGTACAGGCAGTCCAGGAAGGTCAGCGGGCCCTCGCGGACGTCGCGGTAGCCGTCCCGGTCGAGGTAGACGATGAAGACCGCGGCGAACAACGCGGTCATGGCGTACAGCAGGCGGCGGGCGATCCGCTTGCCCGGGCTGACGAACTTCTCCGGGATGTGCAGGTATTCGACGAGTGCGCTGTCGGGCTTGGCTGCCAGGTTCTCGTCAATCGCCTCGAGCCTGCGCCGCAACCTACCCTTGGCCACGCGACTCCGTCATCGTGTGCAACCCTCTCGCCTCGGCTGCCAACCCTCTCGTCTTGAGCGCCACCACTCCAGCATTATGTACCCATGCCGACGACGAACACCGAACTCGAACCCCAACGCAGCGCCAGCCAGCTGCCTGCCTACCGCGCCGCGCTGATGCTTATCGGCATCGGCGTCGGGCATTTCGTGGCGCCCAAGCCCTTCGATGAGATCGTGCCCGCCGAGCTTCCGGGTGACGCGCGGTTCTACACCTACGCCTCCGGGGTGGCGGAGGTGGGCATCGGGACCATGCTGCTGGTGCCGCGGACCCGTCGCGCGGCCGCGCTGTTCGCGATCGCGTTGTATCTGGCGGTGTTCCCGGCCAACGTCAACATGGTTCGGTTGTGGCGGGACAAGCCGTTGCCGATGAAGCTGGTGGCGCTGGCCCGATTGCCGCTGCAGGTGCCGATGATCACCCAAGCGTTGGCCATCAGGCGCAACGCTCCGCGCTACTAGCCTCGGCGAGCAGCGCCACCAATTCCTCTGGGCCGGCGAGGTTTTCCGGCATCACGG
The DNA here is from genome assembly GCA_021732005.1 of Mycobacterium sp. Lineage (GTDB taxonomy): Bacteria > Actinomycetota > Actinomycetes > Mycobacteriales > Mycobacteriaceae > Mycobacterium. The sequence goes on from JAKFVT010000007.1 coordinate 25,097, forward strand.
TGACCCCCGCACGCACATAGTGGAATGCCGCCCGGACGTCGGACTCCGGGCAGTTCTTGATCGCCGCCCACGCCAGGCGGTAGACCGCGAGCTGAACGGCAGCGTGCCTTTTGGCGTCGTCATCGGCCGGCGGTTCGCCGGTCTTCCAGTCGACGACGGTCATCCCGCCGCCGGCATCGGCGAACACCGCGTCGATGCGTCCGCGAACCACGGTGTCGCCGATCGCCATCTCGAACGGCACCTCCACGTCGACCGGAGTGCGCGCCGCCCACTGCGATTGCGTGAATGCGTCCTGCAGAACGGCCAGCTCCGCGGTTTCGGTGGCCGCGCCGTCGACGGCTCCCGGCAGGTCGTCGAGGTCGAAGAGTCGCTCGGCGCCGTAGAAGCGCTGCACCCATTCGTGGAATGCGGTGCCCAGGATCGCGTGCGGATCCGGGCGCGACGGCAGCCTGCGGGTCAGCCGGCGCAGCGCCGCCGGATCACGGTCGAGTTCCACCAGCGCGCTGACCGACAGCTGCCCGGGCAGCTGTACCGGCTGCGGCGCGGTGATCCGCGCCCGCTCGGCCAGCAGGACGTCGACGTCGGCGGCCCAGTTCTCCGGATCCTCGCCGGTGTCCGGGATCGCGCCGGCCAGCGCTGCCCGGACCAGCGCGGCACCCTGTTCGATGTCAGGGCGGGTGCGGCCGAGCGGGTCGGCTGGCCAGACCGCTTCACGGATGCTGTCGCGCAACGGGTTTCGCTCACCGTCGGCAGGCTCCGGAGCCCACTGTTCAACCACGCCGCACGGCTGCCCCGCCGCGTCGGCTGCGTCGATGATGTCCTTGATCTCGTGCAGGAAGTCCGATGGCCCGCGCGGCGCGCTTTCCGTGGAACCCCAGTGGTGCCCGGACAGCAGCAGGGTGTCCTCGGCTCGGGTGATCGCGACGTACAGAAGTCGGCGTTCCTCATCGAGGCGGCGCTGCTCGAGCTGCTTCTTGTGGGCCATGATGCTGTCGGACAATGCTTTTCGATCGTTGACGTGTTCGGTGTCCAGCACCGGCACACCATGCAGCCCGGCGGCGGCCCGATCACCGCGCAGCAGCGGCGGCAGGTCGGCCGGGTCGGAGAGCCAGGTCCGCTTGGACGCGGTGGACGGAAACACCCGCGCGGACAGGTGCGGGACCGCCACCACCTGCCATTCGAGTCCCTTGGCGGCGTGCACGGTCAGCACCTGCACGCGCCCGGTGGCCACGCTGACCTCCGCGGGCGCCAGACCGTTCTCGACGACCGCGGCCGCATCGAGATAGGTCAGCAGCCCGTTGATGCATGCCCCGGGCCGGGTCGCATAGTCGGCGACCACGTCGGCGAACCGGTCGAGGTGCTCGGCACCCGCCCAGCCCGCAGCCACGGGCCGGGCGGCACGTACCTCGACGTCGACGCCGAGGACGCGCCGCACCTCGCCGACGAGTTCGGTGACCGGGTGGCCCAATAGTGTTCGCAGTCGGGCCAATTCACCGGCGAGATCGGTGATGCGACGGTACCCCTCGGGCGAGTACGCCGCCGGCGGGCCCGGGTCGGCCAGCGCGTCGGCCAGGCTCGCGGTGTCGGCGTCGGGTGCGGCCGAGGCGATGATCTGCTCGGCGGTGACGGCCGCCTGCCGAGCACCGTCGATCGCCATCGCACGCCGCCACAGCGCGGCGAGATCGGCGGCGCCGAGCTGCCAGCGCGGACCCGTCAGCACCCGCATCGCCGCCGCGCCGGCGGCCGGATCGGCGACCAGTCGCACCATCGCCGCCACATCGGCGACCTCCGGGATCGACAGCAGACCGGCCAGACCGACGACTTCGACAGGCACACCGCGGGCGGTGAGCGCCTCCGCGATCGGGCCGGCATCGGCGTTGCGCCGCACCAGCACCGCGGCCGTCGGCGGTTCACTGCCGTCTGCCGCCGCCTCGGCGTAGCGCGCCGCGATGTGGCCGGCGACCCACTCGCGCTCGGTGGCCACATCGGTGAGCAGTGCGCAGCGCACGGTGCCGGCCTCGGCGCCGGGCCGGGCCCGCAGCGCACGGACCGCGACCGAACGGCGGCGTGCTTCGGCGGAGATCTCGTTGGCGATGTGCAGCGTGGTCGGCGGGTTGCGCCAGCTGGTCCGCAGCTCCAGAGTGGGCGCCGGCGAGCCGTCGGCTTGCGGAAAGTCGGTGGTGAATCGCGGCAGGTTGGTCGCCGATGCGCCGCGCCAACCGTAGATCGACTGGATGGGATCGCCCACTGCTGTCAAGGCCAGGCCTTCATCGGCACCGGCCCCGAACAGCGACGACAACGCGATGCGTTGGGCGTGGCCGGTGTCCTGGTATTCGTCGAGCAACACCACGCGGTAGCGGCCGCGAAGCTGCTCCCCCACCTGCGGGCAGCTCGAGGCCAGCCGCGCCGCGGCCGACATCTGCGAACCGAAGTCCATCACCTTGTCGGCGCGCATCCGCGCATGCAGCGCGTCGATCAGCGGCACCAGGGCGGTGCGTTCGGTCTGAGTGGCCAGCATGCTCAGCAGGAACTGGCTCGGGCCGCGATCGCGTTGATACCGCCCAGCCGGGAGGTGATGCACCAGCCGGTCGAGTTCAAGGTGGGTGTCCAGCAGCTGGTCGGTGTCGACCAGGTGCTCGGCCAGTTCGCCGGACAGCTTGAGCACCATCGCGGTGACACCGGCCGGGTCTTTCGCGGTGTCCAACGGCCCGGGGTAGCTGCTGACCACCTCGAAAGCCAATTGCCACATCTCGGTTTCGCTGAGCAGGCGGGCGTCGGGCTCCACCGGAAGCAGCGGTCCGTACTCGCGCAGCAGCGCACCGGCGAAGGCGTGGTAGGTGCTCACCGTCGGCGCTCCCTGCGGTGCGGCGCCACCCAGGTGACCCGCCAGGCGGGCCAGCCGGGACCGCACCCGGCGCAGCAGCTGTCCGGCCGCCTTGCGGGTGAAGGTCAGGCCGAGCACCTGACCGGGGTCGGTGAATCCGTTGGCCACCAGCCACACCACCCGGGCGGCCATGGTCTCGGTCTTGCCCGCACCGGCGCCGGCGATGACGACGAGCGGGCCCGGCGGCGCGGCGATGACCGCAGCCTGCTCGTCGGTCGGCGTCGGAAGGCCAAGGGCCTCAGCAAGTTCGAATGGGCTGTAGGTCATGGCGACTCCGTTCGCGGTGCGGTGTGCGCCGGGCAGGACGGGCGCATCGGACAGTGCGCGCAGCCGTCGTTCACCCGGGCGACGAACTGAGGTCCGGCCGTCGCGGCCGCCGCCTGTTGCACTGTCTGGTGCCACTCGGCCGCGCTGTCCGCGGTGAGTGCGGACTGTTCGCGTTCGGTGGCGCCCGATGCATTCGGTTTGGCGACGTAGACCAGCCGGCCTCCGCCGGGACGGTCACCGTCGGCCAGTGCTCCCTCGGCGATGGCCAACTGGTACAGCCCGAGTTGGGCGTGGCGCTGCGCGTCGTCCTTCGTGACGGGGCTCTTCCCGGTCTTGACGTCGACGATCACCAGCCTGCCCTCCGCGTCGCGCTCGAGCCGGTCGACCCGACCGCGCACCCGCACCCCCGGCTGACCTTCGCCGGACTCGGCGATCACACCGTCGACGGCGACCTCGGTACCGATCTCGGTCAGCTCGTGGCGGGTCGCCGAACGCCACGCCACGAACGCCTCGAGCATGGCGCGGTGCCGATCCAGTTCGTTGTCGGCGTACCACGTCGAGTCGAACGGAATTGTGCTCCAGAGCCTTTCCAGCTCCACCACCAACTGCTCCGCGCTGGTCGCCGAGTCGGCGATCAGGGCGTGCACCACCGACCCCAGGGTCGAGCGCAGGTCACGACGGCCGGTGCCCCCGTGCCGTTCGGCCAGCCAGCGCAGCGGGCAGTCGGTGAGTGTCTGCAAGGTCGAAGGGCTCAGGGTGACGGTGTGCTGATCACCGCTCCACAGCGGTTCGACGGTGCTGACCGAGGTCATGCCGTACCACTGTGCCGGGTCGGCACCGGCCACACCGTCTGCGGCCAGCCGCGCCAATTGCAGTGCAGCGGTGGCACGTTCACCGTCAGTGACCGTACCCGCCGGCGCGCACACCACAGCCCGGAGGCGGCCGACAACGGCCGACGGTGCCAGCACCGGCGGGGCGACGACCGGCTGGGCGGGCCGCGCGTCATCCGCGCACGCGTACGCCTCGAGCTCGGCGACGAAAGGCGACGGGAGCGCCGCATCGTCACCGGCATCACTGTCGACGGCGGTGATCAGCAGCCCGCGCCGGGCGCGGCCCATCGCGGCGATGAGCAGCCTGCGCTCCTCGGCCAGCAGCGGCGCCCGCGCCGACACGTCGTCTCCCAGGCCGTCGAGCACGTCGAGCAGCCGCTGCGTGCCCAGCACGCCACCCCGGGGAGTGGTGTTTGGCCACAGGCCGTCCTGCACCGAGGCGATCACGACCAGGTCCCAGTCACGGTCGAGCGCCGCGTGCGGGCTCAGCACCGCGACGGTCTCCGAACCCGTCGGTCCGTCGACGCTGACCGGTGGAAGTTGCAGGCCCGCAACATGATCCACGAGCCCGCGCAGCGACGCCCCGGTGGTGCGGGTGACGTAGTCGTCGGCGATGTCGAACAACGCGGTGATCGCGTGCAGGTTCCGGTCGGCCAGCGCGCCTTCGGTTCCGCCGCGCTCGGCCGCCGACAGCCAGCGACGCTGCAGCCCGCTGCGCTCCCACGCCTGCCACAGGGTGTAGCGCGGGTCGCGATGCCCGCGATGTCCGCGGGCCGCGGCCGTCAGCACCGCACGCACCCGGTTCACCGGGCGGGCCAGCGTTGCCGGCAGATCTACCGGACCGGTGGTGAGCGCCGCGACAAGCTGCTCGCCGAATTCGCCGGAGCCGCCGCGGCGCAGCGCCCGGCGCAGCTGGCGCAGGGTCACTGGGTCCACCCGGCCGATCGGGCCGGTCAGCAATGACACGGCCTGCCCGCCGGTCAGACCGTCGGCGGTTGCTGCCAGCACACTCAGCAGGGCTTGCGCCGCAGGCTGTTCGGCGACGGGTCCGGCCAGCTGAGCCGCATCGACCGGAACACCGGCACCCGCCAGCGCACGCGGCAAAGCCGCAGCCGCTGACGGCGACCGGACGATGACGGCGAGCTGCGACCACGGCACACCATCGACGAGATGCGCGCGACGCAGCGTGTCGGCGATCAGTGCCGCCTCGGCGTGCGCCGAACCGGCGATGCGCACACTCACCGATCCGTCGTCGCCGGCGTTGCCGTCCAGCACTCGCCATGCGCTGTTGCCCGGCAGCCCGGCAGCGATCCCGCTGATCGCGCGCGCCACCGCGGGCGCGCACCGGTGCGAACGGCCGAGTTCGACCACCGGGGTGTCGGCCGCCGTCAGCACAGCAGGATCGGCACCGCGGAAGCCGAAGACCGCCTGATTCGGGTCCCCGGCAAGCAGAGTCAGCTCCGCGCCTGCCGCCAACACCCGAACCAGCCGTGCGGCCTGCGGATCGAGGTGCTGGGCGTCATCGATGAGCAACAACCGGATTCGGGACCGTTCGGCCGCCAGGAGTTCAGGATCGGATGCCAGCGCCTCCAACGCCGCACCGACCAGTTCGGCCGCGCCGAGCGCAGGCACCGTGGCCTGTGGTGCGGCGGTGCCCACGGCCGCGCGCAGCAGCATCACCTGTTCGTACTGCTGGGCGAATCGGCCCGCGGCCGCCCACTCGGGCCGCCCCGACAGCCGGCCGATGCGCTGCAAGTGCTGCGGATCCACTCCCCGCTCGGCGCAGCGAGCCAACAGATCACGAAGTTCGTTGGCGAACCCGCCGGTGGTCAGCGCGGGGCGAAGGACCTGCGGCCACCGCGACGCCGACGCGGCGCCGTCCTCGAGATCACCGGCCAGCAATTCGCGGATGATGCCGTCCTGCTCGGCCCCGGTGACCAGCCGCGGTGGCGGGTCACCGGCGCGGGCGGCGGCCTGCCGCAGGACCGCGAAGGCGTAACTGTGCACCGACCGGACCAGCGGCTCCCGCACCACCGCGCGGCACGGCTCAGCCGAGCGCGCCGCCAGCAGTCGGGCGGTCAGCGTGCTGCGGGTGGTGCCCGCCAATCGGCCCGAACCCGTCAGCAGCAGAACAGATTCCGGGTCGGTCCCGGCGGTGATGTGTGCCGCGGCCGCCGCCACCAGCAGGCTGGTCTTGCCGGTGCCCGGGCCGCCGACGATACGAACCGTGCCGCGCAACTCGGGGCGCAGCACATCGGCAGGTTCGGTCGCCCGGGCCAGCAGTGCGGTGGTCATGCCAGCGATACCACCACGGCCCACCGACAGAAATCATTCCCGGGTCGCTCCGCTCCTGCCCTCCGAGAATCAGTAGGTGGCAGCATGAGGTACGTGACCCACGATCTCCACGTCCACCGCTTCGGGCCGCCCGGACCGATCCGGCTCCTGGCCATCCACGGCCTGACCGGCCACGGCCGCCGCTGGCGAGCACTCTCGGAGAACCACCTTCCGGAGTTCGCCATGGCCGCACCCGATCTGATCGGGCATGGCCGGTCGACGTGGTCGGCCCCGTGGACCATCGATGCCAATGTCGCGGCGCTGGCGAGCCTGGTGGAGAACGACGCCGACGGCCCGGTGCTGGCGGTGGGCCACTCCTTCGGCGGTGCGATCGCACTGAATCTCGCGGCGGCGTACCCGGACCTGGTGTCCGGATTGGTGCTGCTGGATCCCGCGATCGGCCTGGACGGACAGTGGATGCGCGAGATCGCCGACTCGATGCTGTCCTCCCCCGACTACCCCGACCGCGACGAGGCCCGCACCGAGAAGTTCAGCGGCTCATGGGCCGACGTGGACCCGGCCGAACTCGACGAGGATCTCGACGAGCACCTCATCGAACTGCCGAATGGCCGCTTCGGCTGGCGGATCTGTGTGCCCGCGATGATGTCGTACTGGAGTGAGCTTGCCCGCGATATCGTGCTGCCGCGCACCGGGACTCCGACGACGCTGGTACGCGCGCAGTGGACGGATCCGCCGTACGTCAGTCAGGAATTGCTCGACGGCCTCGCCGGCCGGCTCGGCGACGATTTCACCGTGGCCGATTTCGATTGCCTCCACATGGTGCCGCACGCCAAACCGGAGGAGACCGCGAAGCTCATTCGGGATCTGCTGGAGCCGTAGCGATGGCCCCGATCACCGACGCGCAAGTCGAGCGGGTCCGCGAGCTGGTCGCGTCCATCCCGGCCGGCCGGGTCGCCACCTATGGTGACATCGCTTCGGCGGCAGAGCTTTCCAGCCCGCGCATCGTCGGCTGGATCATGCGCACCGATTCCTCTGACCTGGCGTGGCATCGGGTGATCACCGCGTCCGGGCGTCCGGCCGCCCATCTGTCGACCCGCCAACTCGAACTGCTGCGCGCCGAAGGTGTCCTGGCCCACGACGGCCGGGTCGACCTGGCGCGAGCGCGCCACCAGTTCTAGAGAACCAGCCGGATCAACGCGGCGGTACGGGCCAGCCCGGGGAACGCGGCCGCCGTCGAGCGTGGATGCAGTGCATGCACGGCGAGCCGGAACATCAAGGCGCGCAACAGCATCTGCGGCCACTCCGGCAACGCGTCCCACCGCTCGATGAGACCGTCGTCGGCCTCACCCCACGCCAGTGCGTCGACGACGACCACCCCGGCCGCCCACGATGCCGGCCGCCAATAGGGGGTGATGTCGGTGATGCCCGGTGCCGCCGTTCCGGCGAACAACACCGTGCCGTACAGGTCGCCGTGCACCAGCTGGTTGGGACTCTTGGTGGGCTTACGCAAACCGGCCAGCTGGTTGATCAGTTCCACCGACCGCTCGCCGTCCGCCGACCCGGGAGCCACCAGGGCGCCGGGCGGCAGCGAATGCAGCGGGCGTTCCTCCCACGCGGCGCGGTCGGCGGCGATGAACACGTCGACATCGCTCCACGGAGCGACCGGCGCCTGAGTCAGGAACCTCGGCCGCTCGAGTTTGGCGGTCGCCTCGTGCAGCCGCACCCCGGCCGACACCACCTCGTCATGGCGGGGCTCCGGGGTACCGGCGACGAATGTGTCTGCCCGCCAACCCGAGACCACGTAGCGGCCGTCGGTCGACCGCACCGGTCGCGCCAGCCGGACCCCGTCGACGAACAGCGTCTCGCGTGCTTTCGCCGACCAGGCGGCCCTGGCGTGGTCGGCGATCACCGACAGCACCACCTCGCCGCACTTGAAGCCGCCTTCCCAACCCGCCCCCAGCGGTTCGGGATCGTGACCCTTGAGACCGAACGCGGCCAGTACATGCTCAGGCGGGCGCTCATCACTCACCCCGTCAGCCACCCCGACAGCCTAAATTGTCGCGACGCAAAGTAGCCGTCAGTAGAGCACCATGTCGGGATCGATTTGCTTCGCCCACGCCACGATGCCGCCCTGCAGATGCATCGCATCGGCGAAACCGGCCTTCTTCACCACCGCCAGCGCCTCCGCTGAGCGAACCCCGGTCTTGCAGTACAGCACCGGAGTGCGGTCGTGTGGCAACCTCGACAGGCCCTCGCCGGACTCGATCGCCGACTTCGGGATGAGCTCGGCGCCCGTGATGTGATTGATCTCCCACTCGACCGGCTCGCGGACGTCGATCAACGCCAGGTTCTTCCCGGAGTCGAGCAACTCGCGCAGTTCGAGCGGGGTGACGGCGGAATCCTGCGCGGCATCAACCGCGGCGTCGGACACCGCGCCGCAGAACGATTCGTAGTCGATCAGCTCGGTGATCTTCGGGGTCTGGAGATCCTTGCGGATGGTGATCGTGCGGTACGTCATGGCCAGCGCGTCGTACATCATCAGCCGACCCAGCAGGGTTTCCCCGATGCCGGTGATCAGCTTGATGGCCTCGGTGCCCATGATCGAGGCGATCGACGCGCACAGGATGCCCAGCACGCCACCCTCGGCGCAGGACGGCACCATGCCCGGTGGCGGCGGCTCGGGATAGAGGTCTCGGTAGTTCAAGCCCAGACCGGCCGGGGCGTCTTCCCAGAACACCGAGACCTGGCCCTCGAAGCGGTAGATCGAACCCCACACGTACGGCTTGTGCGCCAGCACCGCGGCGTCGTTCACCAGATAGCGGGTGGCGAAGTTGTCGGTGCCGTCGAGGATCAGGTCGTACTGCTCGAACAGCTGCACCGCATTGTCGGGTTCCAGCCGCTGCTCGTGCAGGCGGACGGTCACCAGCGGGTTGACCTCGAGGATGGAGTCGCGCGCGCTTTCGGCCTTGGAGCGGCCGATATCGGACTGACCGTGGATGATCTGGCGCTGCAGGTTGGACTCGTCGACGACGTCGAACTCTACGATGCCGATCGTGCCGACACCGGCGGCCGCCAGATAGAGCAGCGTCGGCGAGCCGAGCCCACCCGCGCCGATCACGAGCACCTTGGCGTTCTTCAAGCGCTTCTGACCGTCCACACCGAGATCGGGGATGATCAGGTGTCGGCTGTACCGCGCGACCTCGTCGCGAGTGAGCTCGGCGGCTGGCTCGACCAGCGGCGGCAACGAGGACACCGGCACTCCTTGGATCGGCTCGGTTTGGCGCACGCCCGACCGACGTTCACCATCCATCTCAACAGCTGGCCAGAGCAACGGCAAACATCGGTGAAGGCTTCCCGCAACTATGCGATCGGATACGGCCAGGGGTTGAAGCGGCAGGTCTTGCCGTCGGCCTTGACGTACTCCGGATCGAAGCGCGACGCGTCGTCGTCGGCGGTCGAGAAGGTCTGCTGCATCATCACCGGCGCCAGGCCACCGCTGTCAGCGCAGGGCTCGTGGTGTTGGTAGCCGATCGCGTGGCCGACCTCATGATTGATCAGGTACTGCCGGTAGGAGCCGATGTCGCCCTGGAACGGCACCGCACCGCGCACCCACCGCGACTCGTTGATGAAAACCCTCGGTTGCGCGTCAGGACCGTAGGCCGGGTTGTAGCAGGACGACTCCAGCGGGATCTCGTAACCACAGCCTTCACGCACCGTCATCGGCGACGACAGCGACACCCGGAAATCCGGCTTGACGTCCGGGGTGTCGACGCGCTGAAAGGCGAACTGCGGATTGTGAATCCAGCTCTTCGGGTTACCCAGGGTCTCGGTGACCATCCGGGCGAATCCTTCGTCACCGCCGAACGACGCGGTGTCGACACCGTCTTCGACCTCCACGGTGTAGGTGAACGTCTTCGCGGTTCCGTCACCGACCTTCGGCGTCGCGCCCGGCACGATGTGCCACGTCTTGGCGCCGGCCTCGGTGAACGCCCCGCCCTCCGGCAGGATCCCGGTCGGCAGGTTGGCGTCGAACTCGGTGAGCCCACGAGGTGGCGCGCCGATGATCGCCGTGCCGCTCGACCCGATCGTCGGCGGGCCTTGCACCGGACCCGCGGCCGTGGTTTGAACCGCGGGAGCGGCGGTGCCGGTGATCGTTTGATAGAGCACAACTCCGGTGACCACCACCAGAACCGGCAGGGCGTACGCGCGCCAGCCGTAGGTAGAGATGAACCGGCCCAGCCAGCTCTGTTTGCGCCATTGGCGGTGCTGATCCCGATTGGATCTGGCCCGGCCCGACTCCCCCGCCAACGGGTCGCGCAACGCGCGCAGCGGCTCCCGCCACTCGTCGCGCAGCACCGGCACACGACCGCCGCCGCGGTGCCCCGGGTCGTAGGTCACCGCCCCAGGATGGCACAACAGCCGAACACGGGAGTTCCGGCGCGCCCGTGCCCGCCGGACGCAGCTACGGGCGAGTAACCCCAGCCGGGTAGTAATGTCGACCCGACGGGCTGGTAGCGCGGGGGCATGGCGACCGGCCACAGAACCAGATTGAGGACTCGATGAGCGAACTCGCCGACACGGCCGAGCGGAAGTCCGCTCGAACAGCCAGTGGCGACCGTCCCGCCGCCGGCGCCCCGCGGCGCGGAAGCCGTTTGCCGCGCGATGAGCGGCGTGGCCAGCTACTGATCGCAGCCAGCGAGGTCTTCGTCGACCGCGGCTATCACGCCGCCGGAATGGACGAGATCGCCGACCGCGCCGGTGTCAGCAAACCCGTTCTATACCAACACTTTTCGAGCAAACTCGAGCTCTATTTGGCCGTCTTGAACCGGCACGTCGAGAACCTGGTGTCCGGGGTTCGGCAGGCCCTGCGGACCACCACCGACAACCGCCAGCGACTGCGCGCCGCGGTGCAGGCCTTCTTCGATTTCATCGAGCACGACGGCCAGGGCTACCGACTGATCTTCGAGAACGACTACGTCACCGAGCCACAGGTCGCCTCCCAGGTCAAGGTGGCCACCGAAGCCTGCACGGACGCGGTGTTCGACTTGATCAGCCGCGACTCCGGGCTGGATCCGCACCGCGCCCGGATGATCGCGGTGGGCCTGGTCGCGATCAGCGTCGACTGCGCCCGGTACTGGTTGGACGCCGACCGCCCGGTCTCGAAGGAGACCGCGGTCGACGGGACGGTGCAGTTCGCCTGGGGCGGACTGTCACACGTCCCGCTGACGCGCTCCTAGCGGCCCCAGCGGCTAAGCGCCGGCAGCGCCACCTGCGCCGATCCCGAATCCGACCCGTCGCACGTCGGCGACTCCGATCTCGACATAGCTGATCTTGGCGGTCTGCACCAGGAAGCGGCGTCCCTTGTCGTCGCTCAGGCTCAGCACATCCGGGCCGTCCTTGGCGAACGCCGAGGTCACCAGCTCTTCGACCTCAGCGGGCGTCTGGGAGCTGGCGAACACGAGCTCACGCGGACTGTCCGTGACACCGATCTTGACCTCCACGCTGGCCCCTTCTCTCTCGTCTGCGTCGTGTGCGCATCTACCCCAGGAAGGCTAGTGGACACCCCGAAACAAAGACGTTCCGCGGTCGCGGCCAGCCGTTCGCGGTAAGCGAATAGGGCGTCAAGCTGCGATAACAGCATGGCAACGGACAGGCGCGCCGCGCCGTGGCGACGCGGATGCGTCCATAACCTTTTCCCGTGAGCGACAACAAGCGCCGACAGCCGCTGGTCCAGTGGCCACGCGTGGCGCTGACCGTCGGCGGCGTCCTGGTCGCCGCCACCGCGACGACGTTCGTGGTGCGGACCGGGGACGCCGCCAGCACCATCGCTGATTCGAGCACCACGCCCACCCGCACCGTGGTGGCGGTTCCCGGTCCCCGGACGTCGACGCCACCGCCGGCCCCGGTCACCGTCACCGTCCCTGGCCTGCCGGTGGAGACGCCGGTCATGGTCACGCCGCCCGGCGCGGCCGCCGCTCCGATGGCACAGGCGACGGTCGATCCCGCCGAGATCGTCTACACCGTGGCGGGCAATCAGCGGCCCGACGACGCGGTGACGATCACCTACGCCGACGAGGTGGGCGCCCTGCGGACCGTGGAAAACGTCTCCCTGCCCTGGCGCCTGACCGTCGTGCCGACGGTGCCCGTCAACTACGTGACCGCCAGCAGCAACGGAAGTCAGCTGAACTGCTGGATCACCGATGCGCGCGGGGCTACCGTGGCCGCCGCGACCGACAACACCATCTCTGCGACCTGTAACCGTTAGGTCAGGCCGAGTTCGCCCATCCGCTCGGCGTGCGTGCGCTGCAGCCGGTCGAAGAAATCAGCGACCTGCCCGAGGCCACCCGGACCGGCCAGCACCAGGTCGACCAGTTCGTCACGCTCGGCCAGCACGTACTGAGCCTGGGTGATCGCCTCCCCGAGTAGCCGGCGCGACCACAGCGCCAACCGGCTGCGCTGGCGTCCGCTGCTTGTCACGGCCTTGCGGACCTCCGCGACCACGAACTGCGAGTGCCCGGTCTCGGAGAGCACCCCGCGCACCACCGAGGCCACCTCGTCGGGCAGCACGTCGGCGATCTCGAGGTAGAAGTCCGCCGCGAGCGCGTCGCCGACATACGTCTTGACCAATGCCTCGAGCCAGGTGCTCGGCGTCGTCAGCCGGTGGTAGTTCTCCAGCGCCGACGCATACCGCGTCATCGCCGGGACGACGTCGACACCGCGCGCCTCCAGCGCCTCGCGCAGCAGTTCGTAATGCGCCATCTCGGCAGCCGCCATGCTGGCCATGTTGATCCGGCCGCGCAGGTCCGGAGCCATCCGGGCTTCCTCGGTGAGCCGGTAGAACGCGGCGACCTCCCCGTAGGCCAGCAGCGCGAACAACTCGTTGACGCCGGGGTGGTCGGCGGTGATCCGCGCCGGTGACTCCGAGGCGGGCTGGGGGGCCGTCATGGCCGTCACTGTAGTCCCGGCCAGAGCGCCGATCAGTCCCGGAGAGCGCGACCAGCTATGATGGGGTCTGACGAACGCCGTGAGGCGTGGTCAAGGAAATGTGCGTGCATGCAGTGGGCCCGCTCCCTCAGGGCAGGGCCCGGCGAATCGGGGCATCGAATCGATGGCACCGACTCCATTCCGAAGTCAGAACTCGTGCGCGCGTGACAACGCATTCGAGGACCGACTACGGAAGGCACAACGCCACCACATGACCCCACTGACAATTCATCCCCAGATTTCATTCGCCCAGCTCGGAGTACGCGACGAGATCGTCCGGGCGCTGTCCGAAGAAGGCAAGGAATTCGCCTTCGCCATCCAGGAGCAAACGCTGCCGATGGCCCTGGCGGGCGACGACCTGATCGGCCAGGCCCGCACCGGCATGGGCAAGACCCTGGCCTTCGGTGTGCCGCTGCTGCAGCGCATCACCACCGACACCACCCGACCGCTCACCGGCACGCCGCGCGCGCTGATCGTCGTCCCGACTCGCGAACTGTGTCTGCAGGTCCACGGCGACCTCGTCGCCGCATCGAAGTACCTGAAGGCCGATGAATCCCGCAAGCTGACCGTCACCGCCATCTACGGCGGACGCCCGTACGAACCGCAGATCGAGGCGCTCCAAAAGGGCGTCGACGTCGTCGTCGGCACTCCGGGCCGGCTGCTCGACCTCGCCCAGCAGGGCCACCTGCAGCTCGGCGGCCTGTCAGTGCTGGTGCTCGACGAGGCCGACGAGATGCTGGATCTGGGCTTCCTGCCCGACATCGAGCGGATCCTCAAGCAGATCCCGACCGAGCGCCAGGCCATGCTGTTCTCGGCGACCATGCCGGATCCGATCATCACGCTGGCCCGCACGTTCATGAATCAGCCCACCCACATCCGGGCCGAGGGTGTGCAAGGCGCAGCCACCCACGACAGCACCGAGCAGTTCGTCTACCGCGCGCATGCGCTGGACAAGGTCGAGATGGTCAGCCGCATCCTGCAGGCGCAGGGCCGCGGCGCGACGATGATCTTCACCCGCACGAAGCGGACCGCACAGAAGGTGTCCGACGAGCTGGCCGAGCGCGGGTTCAAGGTCGGTGCTGTGCACGGCGACCTGGGCCAGATCGCCCGCGAGAAGGCGCTCAAGTCGTTCCGCAGCGGCGACATCGACGTTCTGGTGGCTACGGACGTGGCAGCTCGAGGTATTGATATCGACGACATCACTCACGTGATCAACTACCAGATCCCCGAGGACGAGCAGGCCTACGTGCACCGCATCGGGCGCACCGGCCGGGCCGGCAAGACCGGCATCGCGATCACCCTGGTCGACTGGGACGAGCTGGACCGCTGGTCGATGATCAACTCCGCGCTCAAGCTCGACTGCGCCGATCCGACCGAGACCTATTCCAACTCGCCGCACTTCTACGAAGAGCTCGGCATTCCCGCCGACGCCGGCGGCACGATCGGCGCTGCGCGCAAATCGCAGGGCGCCAAGTCGCAGGGCGCCAAGTCGCAGGGCGCAAAAGCGCAGGACGGCACCCGGATCAGCTCCGCCGACTCCGACCGGGAGCGGCCCAGCCGCAACCGTTCTCGCCGGCGCACCCGCGGCGGCGAGGGAGCCAGCGGACACACCGCCACGCAGTCCGACTCCCCCGCAGGCGGCGACAAGCCGGCCGAGGGCGGCGACGACAGCGCGGCCCGCAAGCGCCGTCGCCGGCGTCGTCCGCGCAACGCCGCCGAGGCCCCCGCAACCGCAGGGTGACGACCGCTATCGTCGCCTAGATGGTCAGACCCGAGCGCCGCACCAAGGGCGATCTCGTCGCCGCTGCGACGATCGCGCTTGTCGTGGCCGTCATCGCCGCACTGTTCTGGTGGAACAGCTCTGCGCGGGCCACGATCAGCCGGCCCGCCACCTCGCCGGCGCCCAACCCGATCCCCGCCCGGGTGGTTCCCGACACGCTGCAACAGTTGTGGACCGCGACCAGCCCCCGCACGCTGAGCCCGATCGTCGTGGGCGGCACCGTGGTGACCGGCGACGGGCGGACCGTCGAGGGCCGCGACCCGCAAACCGGCCAGACCCGATGGACGTTCGCCCGCGACACGAACCTGTGCGGGGTGTCCTACGTCTACGACCTGGCCGTGGCGGTGTATCCGGACGCGCGTGGCTGCGGACAGGTCAGCAGCATCAACGGCGGTACCGGCCGCCGGGGGCCGACCCGCACCGCCTACGCCGACAAGCGGGTTGTGCTCAGCTCCAACGGCAGCGCCGTGCTGTCGGCCGGGCCCACCCGGCTGGAACTGTGGCGCTCAGACCTGGTGCGCATGCTGTCCTACGGCGAAATCGATGCCCGGGTCAAACCGGTCAACCAGGGCATCGGTGCCGGCTGCACTCTGATGTCGGCGGCGGCCAGTGACGAGGCCGTATCAGTGACGGAAGCCTGCCGCGACCAGAAAGACCTGCGCCTGACGCTGCTGAAGCCGGCGAAGGAAGAAGACGAGCCCGACACCAAGAACGTGCCGCTGCCCGGCGTTGCGGCCGATTCCGAGGCCCGCGTGCTGGCGGTGTCGGGCACCACCACCGCGGTGTACCTGCCCTCACCGCAACCCCAGATCGCCGTCTACGACGACACGGGCACCAAGATCGCCAGCACTCTGCTGAAAAAGGCACCGGTGCTTGCCAATCCGGCCCAAGCCGTCACCCACGCCGGCGACTTGTACACCTGGTGGACCGGCGACAGCGTGGAAGTGTTCGACGCGCGGCTGTCCTACCGCTACACCATCGAGGCGTCCGCAGCGGTGGCGCCCCTGGGCCCGGGCGCGATGATGGCCGGCCGGCTGCTCATCCCGCTGACCAACGGCATCGGGGTGTACGACCCGACCAGCGGCACCAGCGAGCGGATCATCGCCGTCAACCACCCGGCCGGCACGGGACCGGTGGTGCCCGCCGTCACCGGCTCGACGGTGATCGAGCAGCATGGTGACGCGCTGGCCGTGTTCGGGCCGAAGACCTAGACCTCGGGCGTGAAGGTCGGCAGCGCTTTGCCGGACTTCCAATGCTTCAGCAGCGCGGCCGCCAGATCGCGATATGCCGTGCCGCCCTTGCTCTTTCGGCCTGCCAGCACCGACGAACCGGATGCGCTGGCCTCGGCGAAGCGGACCGTGCGCGGAATCGGCGGGGCCAACACCGGCAGGTCGTAGCGGTCGGCAACGTCGAGCAGCACGTCGCGGCTGTGCGTGGTGCGCGAGTCGTACAGCGTGGGCAACGCACCCAACAGCTTCAGGTTCGGGTTGGTGATCTGCTGCACGTCGTCGACCGTGCGCAGGAACTGCCCGACCCCGCGATGGGCCAGCGTTTCGCACTGCAGCGGCACGATCACCTCGTCGGCCGCGGTCAGCCCGTTGAGGGTGAGCACACCCAGCGACGGTGGGCAGTCGATGATCACCACGTCGAACTGGTCGAGCTTGTCCAGCGCGCGTTTGAGGGCGTACTCGCGTCCGGCGCGCATCAGCAGCATGGCTTCCGCACCGGCGAGGTCGATGTTGGCCGGCAGCAGCGTCATGCCCTCGGCCGTCTCCACCAGCGCCGCATTGGGCTCGACGTCGCCGAGTAGCACCTCATGCACCGAAACCGCCAACTTGTCCGGATCGGTGCCCAGCGAAAACGTCAGGCACCCCTGTGGGTCCAGGTCGACGAGCAAGACACGCTTGCCCGCATCCGTGAAAGCCGCCCCAAGAGACGCGACCGTGGTTGTCTTGGCCACCCCACCCTTCTGGTTGGCCACCGCCAATACTCGGGTCACACCGACCATCCTTGCAGGTTCACCGCCGTTACGTCCCGGCTGCCACGGCGCGCCTGGTCATCGGGCAGAATCAGTGATCGTGAGTGTCGGTACGCATCGGTTGGTCCTGCTTCGGCACGGCGAGACCGAGTGGTCCAAGAGCGGCCAGCACACCAGCACGACCGACCTCGATCTCACCGAGCACGGGCGCGAGCAGGCCAAACTCGCCGCGCACACGATCGAGCACCTCGCACTGGACAACCCGCTGGTGGTCAGCAGCCCCCGCAAGCGCGCCCTGGCCACCGCCGAGCTGGCCGGGCTGACGGTGGACGACGTGTCGCCGCTGCTGTCGGAGTGGAACTACGGCGACTACGAAGGCCTGACCACCCACCAGATCCGCACCGACACCCCGGGCTGGCTGCTGTGGACCTACGGCTGCCCCGGCGGTGAGAGCGTCGACCAGGTCAGCATGCGCGCCGACCAGGCGGTGTCCTACGCGCTGGAGCGCATGGTCGATCGCGACGTGGTGTTCGTCGGGCACGGGCATTTCTCCCGCTCGGTGGTGACGCGCTGGGTGGAGCAGCCGCTGCGTGAGGGTGCGCGCTACGGGTTCGGCGCGGCCTCGGTTGCGGTGTGCGGCTTCGAGTACGGCCTGCGACAGCTCTCGGCGCTGGGCTTGACCAGCCACCGCGAGCCGGTCACCGGGACGTGATGGCTCTTCCGTCCTTTGTGCTGAGCGGCCCCGCCGGAACAGTCGTCGCCGAGGGGATCCAGACGGGGTACGACGACGTCGCGGCAGCGGCGGCGGCGCTGGCCGACGGCTCGGCGAACGTGGTGCTGGGCGCGCTGCCGTTCGACATCCGGAGCAGCGCGGCGCTGGTGACGCCGACGACGGTGACGTTCAGCGATACCCTTCCGTCCTGGTCGACGGCGCCGCTGCCCGCGGTGCGGATCGACGCGATGGTGCCGGCACCGGAGGAGCATCGCACCCGCATCCGCGCCGCCCTGGATCGCCTGACTTCGCCCGAAAGCGCTTTGCAGAAGGTCGTTTTGGCGCGGGCACTGCGCCTGGTCGCCGACGGGCCACTCGACGCACGCGCGATCCTGGACCGGCTGGTGGCCGCCGACCCCGAAGCCACCGCCTACCTGGCCGACCTGTCCGTCGCGGGCGGTGACCACGCCGGCACCGTACTGGTGGGCGCCAGCCCCGAACTGCTGGTCGCCCGCTCGGGTGACGTGGTGACCTGCCAGCCGTTCGCCGGGTCCGCGCCGCGCTCGGCCGATCCGCAGGCCGACGCCGCCAACGGCGCAGCGCTGGCCGAATCGGGTAAGAATCGCCACGAACATCAGCTGGTCGTCGACACCATGCGCGTCGCGCTCGAACCGCTGTGCGCCGAACTGGACATCGCGCCGCAACCGCAACTGAGCCGCACCGCCGCACTGTGGCATCTGTCCACCCCGATCCGCGGCAGGTTGCGTGACACCTCCACCACCGCAATCGATTTGGCGCTGGCACTGCATCCCACCCCGGCGGTGGGCGGGGTGCCCACGCAGGCAGCGGTCGATCTGATCGCGCAGCTCGAGGGTGACCGCGGCTTCTACGCAGGCGCGGTGGGCTGGTGCGATGCTCGCGGCGACGGCCGGTGGGTGGTGGCGATCCGCGGCGCGCAACTGTCGGCCGACCGGTTGGGGGCGCTCGCCCAGGCCGGCGGCGGTATCGTCGCCGAATCCGACGCGGATGACGAAGTCGCAGAGACCACAACGAAATTCAGAACCATACTGTCAGCCCTGGGGGTGCAGCAATGACCGTGATCCGAATGGCCCGTCCCGGAGACGAGCCCGAGATCGTCGCGATGATCCGCGAACTCGCCGAGTTCGAGCACGCCCTCGATCAGTGCACGGTGACCGAAAGTCAGATAACAGCAGCACTTTTCGGCGACAATCCGCCTGCATCTTGCCACGTGGTCGAGGTCAACGGCGAGGCCGCCGCAGTGGCGCTGTGGTTCCGGACGTTCTCCACCTGGGACGGCGTGGCCGGCATCTATCTGGAAGACCTGTTCGTCCGCGACAAGTTTCGCCGGCGAGGTCTGGCCCGCACGCTTCTCGCGACGCTGGCCAAGGTCTGCGTCGACAACGGCTATACCCGCCTGGCGTGGGAAGTGCTGGACTGGAACGTCAATGCGATCGCACTCTACGACGCCGTGGGGGGCAAGCAGATGTCGGAATGGCTCAACTACCGGGTCAGCGGGCCTGAGCTCGACGCGCTGGCGGCTGAGGTCTAATCCTCCGCCCGGGAGGCCCAGCGCAGCGCAGGCGGACTGAACAGCAGCGCCAGCACCGCGATCGCCACCCCACCCATCGCGATCGCGTAGATCGGCTGGTGGGCGGCCACGATGTACCAGGCCACCGGCAGCAGCAGCAGATTGGCGAACACCGCGATGCCCCGGCCCCAGCGACGCCCGCTGATCAGCCCCCAGCCGGCCGCCGCCACCGCGGCGCCCATCACCGCGAACCAGCCTGCCGTGCCGTACCCGTTGACGATGTGCTGGTCAGCGCCGGCCACGGCGCGCACCACCAACACCACGGCCACGACGATCGCCACAACACCTTCGGCGGCCGCCGCGAGGCCGGCGTAGCGGACCACGGGCGGGACAACGGATTCGGTCACCTCCGTAAGGTAGCCGGTCACGCTGTGCCCACTTGGGCCGTGCCGCCTATGACGATTCCGGGCGCGCGGCGCGAGACCAGCCCAGCGGGCTGAGGCTCCGGTAGGGGTCCGTCTCCCGCAGACTGAGAAGGTCGTCGAGAATCTGCTCGAGCGCGGTCTGTGTACGGCGCTTCACCTCGTCAGCCCACGCCGAGGCGTCGATGCCCACCGGTGTGGTGGTGTCGATCGGTGTGCCGAACCGCAGATACATCCGCTCGGGGCGGGGAATGAGGGTCGGCCCGATCCCGCGCATCAGCGGCATCGCCATATCTTGTCGGCCGCTGAAGCGACTGCTCACGGCCTGGCTGAACCGGCCCCACGCGCTGTCCCGCGATGTGATGCTCCGGTAGACGTCGTCGCCACCGACGAGCCCCACCGGGACGATGGGGTAACCGTTCTCGACCGCGATCCGCGCGAATCCGGTCCGGCCTTGCCAGCGCAGGGTGTACTCCTCACCCTTGAATTTCGGAATCTCGCGACCGCCCCCGGGAAAGACCAGGATGGTCTGATCGTGGCGCATCAGTTCACGCGCGGTCTCCGGGGCGCCGACCACGCCACCGAATGCCGCGAGCAGGTCACCGGGCAGTCCACGCATCTGCCCGAACTGACGGTCGGCCAGTGGCCGCACCCGGACCCCGATCTTCCGGCGCACGACGTAGGGGATCAGCAGGGCTTCGGCGCCACCCTGAGTATGGTTGCCCACCAACAGAAATCGACCGTCCGCGGGCAGGTTGTGCAACCCGTCGGCGTAGGGGCGCCATAGGTCGACCACCGGTTGGATTCCGTCGGCGACGGCTCCCAGCACATGTTTGATGGCACGGACACGCGGTGGGTGATTCATGACGGCCGCCACGTCGACCGCTGCTTCGCTGCTCCCGGCGACCATGCTGACCACTCCCATCTCTCAAACGAACTAGTTCGTTCTTTATACTCGATCTTTATGAGAAGCACCTCAGAGCTGCGGGAGGAAATTCTGGCCGCCGCCCGCGGCGAGTTCGCCCGGTACGGATTCGCCGGTGCCCGCATCGACCGCATCGCGACCGCGGCCAGTGCCAGCAAAGAACGCCTCTACGCGCACTTCGGCGACAAAGAGACGCTGTTCCGTGAGGTGCTCGCCGCCAACGTCTCGGAGTTCTTCCACGCCGTCCGGATGCTGCCCGACAATGTGCCGGAATTCGTCGGCGGGATGTTCGACCTGAGCGTGCGCCGGCCCGAGCACCACCGGATGGTCTCGTGGGCCCACCTCGAGGGGCTGGCTCTGGAGCCACCCAGCGCTGACGGGCTACCCCTGCCCCAACTTGCCCTCGCCGCGATCGAGGAGGCTCAGGCCACGGGCCACGTCGACCCGTCCTGGGATCCAGGTGAGCTCATCGTCGTCCTCTTCGGGATCGCCTTGGCGTGGGCGCACTGGCCCGACCCCGCGGCCGCGACCACCTCAGCCGCGGTACTGGCTCATCGGCGGGCCGCGGCGATCGAGGCGGCAGCCCGCGTCATCTCCCCTAGCGCCGGAACACCACCCACCGCATCGCGCAATACATGAAGATGCCCTCGCAGGCTCCCGCCGCCATCCGGGCCACGTGGTACTCCACACCCAGGGCCCGCAGCGCAGTGGAGACACCGAGGATGAACGCCAGATAGTTGATCACCACCACGACGACGTAGAGACCGACCTGCGGTCCCACTGCGCCGTGCGACTGGAAATTCACCACCCGATTGAGGACGTAACTGGCCGCGAATGCGCACACGTAGGCCGCCGTCACCGCGGCCCCGAACGCCACGTGCAGCACCCCGTGCAGCAGCGTGAGCACCAGCAGGTCGAGCGCGAAGGTGCCGGAGTTGATCACCACGAAGCCCAGAAAGGTCGGCGGCACAACCGAATTCAGCCCGAACGGCAAGCGTGCGACCGTCGCCTCGCAGGCCCGGTGAAACCAGCCGACGGCACTGGCCGAACCCGGCTCCGACCCCACGACCACGTCGCGAGCATGCCACCGGCAGCTGTCCGCTTCGTGATGAGCAGACAAACACTTCGAACAGGCCTCCCGCACCCGTCTAGGCTCATGGCTCGTGCGTGCCGTCCTGATCGTCAACCCGAACGCCACTTCCACCACTGCGGCCGGCCGCGACCTCCTCGCCCACGCACTGGAGAGCCGGGTGGACCTGTCCGTCGTCCACACCGACCACCGCGGCCACGCCATCGAGATCGCCGAAGCAGCCAGGAACGACGGCACCGACGTGATCATCGTGCACGGTGGCGATGGAACGGTGAATGAAGTGGTCAACGGGCTGCTGGGCAGGCCGAGCCGGAGGGCAGGAGCGCAGCGACCCGGGAACGAGCCAGAGGCGTTGCCGGAGACGATGCCCGCGGTGGCTGTGGTGCCCGGCGGCTCGGCCAACGTGTTCGCCCGCGCGCTGGGGATCAGCCCCGACCCGATCGAGGCGACAAACCAGCTGGTCGACCTGCTCAGCGCGCGCCGCAACGGCGCAGCCTGGCGCGAGATCGGGCTGATGGACTGCGGCGAGCGCTGGGCGGTGTTCACCGCCGGCATGGGAGTGGACGGCGACGTGGTGGCGGCCGTCGAGGCGCAGCGCGCCAAGGGCCGCAAGGTCACCCCGGGCCGCTACATCCGCGTCGCGGTCCGCGAGATGCTGGCCAGCGCGCGCAACGAGCCGCTGCTGACGCTCGAACTGCCAGGTCAGCCACCACGAAGCGGCGTCTACTTCGCGTTCATCTCGAACTCCAGCCCGTGGACGTACGCCAACACCAGGCCGGTGTGGACCAACCCGGACACCACCTTCGAGACCGGCCTGGGCGTCTTCGCGATCACCAGCATGAATGTCTGGCGGAACTTGATGCTGGTGCGCCGGATGCTGTCGAAGAAGCCGGTGATCAAGGCCAAGCACCTGATCCGCTACGACGACGTGGCGTGGGTTCGGGTCACCGCCGACGAACCGGTCGCCAGCCAGATCGACGGAGATTTTCTGGGGCTGCGCGCGGAAATGACGTTCCGCGTGGTTCCGGGGGCCCTCTGCGTCGTCGCTCCGCCCGCCGAGAAGGACTCTGACCAGCAGTAATGGGATTGCGCCGAAGGATTCAGGGCGCAGATGAGTTGAGTGTAGTACAAACGGATAGAGGGCCCGGTAACCCACCCCCAGCCAGACGTTGAAGTGAGGTTGCCCACTTGTTAACTGAGTTCTATTGACATCCGTCGAGGACGTGAAACGATCGGATGCAACAACACAGAAACATTTGTGTGCACTGCATTAACAGCCGAAGAAAAAGCGAGTGCGCTTCGTCGCGCACATAGTAAGGAGTAGCGACAAATGGATTGGCGCCATAAGGCGGTCTGCCGTGACGAGGATCCGGAACTGTTCTTCCCCGTGGGGAACAGCGGCCCGGCGCTCGCCCAGATCGCTGACGCGAAGCTCGTCTGTAACCGTTGTCCGGTCACCACCGAGTGCCTGACCTGGGCTTTGGATTCCGGCCAGGACGCAGGCGTCTGGGGCGGCATGAGCGAGGACGAGCGCCGTGCGCTCAAGCGTCGCAATGCCCGCACCCGCGCACGCAGCACCGTCTAGCCCGCTCTTTCGACAATTTTGACATCGCGGCCCCGGCAATTGCCAGGGCCGCGATTTCTATTTGCAAATGTCTTCTCCGTCGCATTTGCTATTGGGGAAGTCGCGGACTCGAACGCCGGCCGAGTGGTACCCGCAACACAACATCGGTACCGCCGCCGGGGACGTCGTGCATTCCCAGCGAGCCGTCGAGTTCAGCGGTGACCAGCGTCCGCACGATCTGCAGGCCCAGCCGGTCGGACTTCTCCAGCGAGAACCCCTCGGGAAGCCCACGCCCGTCGTCGTGCACCACGACGTCCAGCCACCGCGCCGAACGCTCCGCCCGGATGGTCACGCAGCCCTGCTTGGCCGTCGACTCGAAGGCGTGCTCGATGGCGTTCTGCACCAACTCGGTCACCACCATCACCAAGGCGGTGGCCCGGTCGGCGTCGAGCACCCCCAACGCCCCATCCCGGTTGATGCGGATGGGGGTATCGACCCGGGCGACGTCGTTCATGATCGGCAGGATCCGATCGATGACCTCGTCGAGGTTGACCTCCTCGTCCACCGACATCGACAGCGCCTCGTGGACCTGAGCGATGGACGCGACGCGTCGTACCGACTCCATCAACGCCTCGCGGGCCTCCTCGTTGCTGGTCCGGCGGGACTGGAGGCGCAGCAGCGCGGCGACAGTCTGCAGGTTGTTCTTCACCCGGTGGTGGATCTCGCGGATGGTGGCGTCCTTGGACAGCAGGGCGCGGTCGCGGCGTTTGACCTCGGTGACGTCCCGGATCAGCACCGCCGCCCCAGCAGCGGCGCCGTGAACCACCAGCGGCAGGGTGCGCAGCAGTACCGCCGCTCCGCCGGCATCGACCTCCAGGCGCATGCTCGACCCGCCGGATAGTGAGTCGCGGACGTGTTCGGCCAATTCCTGGGCCTCGAACGGGTCGGAGATCAGCGGCCGTGTGATGACCACCAGGTTGTGGCCCTCCAACTCGGCGGCCAACCCCATCCGGTGATAGGCCGACAGCGCATTGGGGCTGGCATAGGCGACGACCCCGTCGACGTCGAGGCGGATGAACCCGTCGCCGACGCGTGGGCTCGACCGGGACAGCGCCAGGTCCCCCACGTTGGGGAAGGTGCCCTCCGACAGCATGTGCAGCAGGTTGCCCGCACAGTCCAGGTAAGCCCGCTCGAGGGGCGACGACGTGCGACGCTCGGCGAGAGCGGTCTGGTGGGTCAACACAGCCACGACCTGGTTGCTGTAGCGCACCGGGACCGCTTCGACGTTGATGCCGGGTTCGCGCAGCTCGAGATCGCTGTCGCCGCGCCCGATAGCCCCCGACGTGAAGGCCGAGGTCACCAGCGGCAGATCGCCGTCTGCGACGACGGAGCCGACAGCGTCCCGGATCAGGACCGTCGGGGCGGTGTTGGGTCGGCATTGGGCCACGCAGACCAGCGCGCCGTCATCGCGGCGCACCCACATCAGATAGTCGGCGAACGAGAGGTCCGCCAGCAGCTGCCATTCGCCGACCACGGCATGCAGGTGATCGACCGCGCTACCCGGCAGCATCGTGTGCTCGGCGAGCAGGTCACCGAGGGTGGACACGGAAGCTAGTCGATCACGGCAATAAGGTCGCCGGCCTGGATGACGTCGCCCACAGACACGCTTACCTCGGTGATGGTGCCGCCCACTTCGGCCAGCACCGGGATCTCCATCTTCATGGACTCCAGAAGCACCAGGGTGTCTCCCGCGCCGATCTGGTCACCCTTGCTGACCACTACCTCGAGCACACTGGCCACGATTTCGGCGCGCACATCCTCGGCCATCTCCACCTCACTCTTGGTACCGCTCGTCTCTCAATGCCGCTCTATCGAACCACAACACCGGGTGGTCAGAGGGTCGACTGCGCCGTGAGACACTTTATTCAGGGCTCAACCATTCAGCGCAAAATCATTGGAGGTACATCATGGCCAAGCGTGGTCGTAAGAAGCGTGACCGCAAGCACAGCAAAGCCAATCACGGCAGGCGTCCCAACGCCTGATACACACTCAGGCTAGTTATAAAGGGCCCGGCATCATGCCGGGCCCTTTATTCGTTGCTGCTATCCCCGCCGGATGATCGTGGTCTGGCTGATCTGTAGCCGTACCTTCTCCAGCAGGTGCTGGGGCGCCTTCTCCCCACTGCACCGCGACGCGACCAGCTTCTTGATCCGCTCCTCGACGCCGTAATGACGCAGGCACGTCGGGCACTCTTCGAGGTGATGACGCAGGCGGTCTCGCGTCTCGGTGGTGCATTCACCGTCGAGCAGCGTCCAGACCTCGGCAATCACCGCAGCGCACTCGGGGTGGTCGGGGTCGACCGGTCCGATGGGCGGACGCCACTCGGCGTCGCCGCCCGATACCTGATCGTCGCTCATGACGACACCTCCTCCGGCGCATCTTCCGCGTGCCCGCGGGTGAATCCACGCTCCTTGGCGACGTCGGCCAGCAGGCCGCGCAATTGGCGCCTGCCTCGGTGCAGCCGGGACATCACCGTCCCGATCGGGGTATCCATGATCTCGGCGATCTCCTTGTACGGGAAGCCCTCGACGTCGGCGTAGTACACCGCCATCCGAAACTCCTCCGGCAACGCCTGCAGAGCTTCCTTGATCTCGGTGTCGGGCAGCAGCTCGAGGGCCTCGACCTCGGCCGACCGCAGACCTGTGGAGGTGTGCTCGGCGTTGGCCGCCAACTGCCAGTCGGTGATCTCCTCGGTCGGATACTCCGCCGGCTGGCGCTGCTTCTTGCGGTAACTGTTGATGTAGGTGTTCGTCAGAATCCGGTAGAGCCAGGCTTTGAGGTTGGTGCCCTCGCGGAACGAGCGGAAGCCGGCGTAGGCCTTGACCATGGTTTCCTGCAACAGGTCTTCGGCATCGGCCGGGTTGCGCGTCATGCGGAGTGCACCGCCGTAGAGCTGGTCCAGCAGCGGAATGGCGTCACGCTCGAAGCGTGCCGTCAACTCCGCATCGGACTCTTCGCGTTCGGCGACCTGGGCGGGGCCCGAACCGTCGGCGCTGTCGATGTCGGTCATTGTGGGTGACACAGTCCCTTCTGCCGCTGCGCCCGGGACGAGCTCCAGCAGCGGTATCGGACGGATGAAAAGTGCGGGTGCCTGCTCATCGGCCATCATGCAGACTGCAGCTGACACCGGACTTCTCTCCTTCCAATCCTAAGGCTGTGACCAACATCTTTTCGGTCGCGGGCCTGGAGAGCTGCGACCAATGTCCACAACGGCATTTCTCACCAGGCTATTTCCCGTGGTTATTCTGTGCCCCGTGAGTCGTGCGGCCACCCCGGCGATCGCCGCGCTGATGGCGGCCGATGCACCCCATGAGGTGCTGCGTTACCACCATGACCCGCGCTCGGATTCCTACGGCGACGAGGCGGTCGCCGCTCTGGCGGGTGATTCGGTGGTGCCCGAACAGATCTTCAAGACGCTCGTGATCGCGTCGGGTTCGGTGCTGGCGGTGGCGGTCTTGCCGGTTCCGTGGAAGCTGTCGCTGAAGGCCGCCGCCGCCGCACTGGGGCTTTCGAAGGCGGCGATGGCCGAGCGCACCGCCGCAGAACGGGCCACCGGTTACGTGCTGGGCGGGATCTCACCGCTGGGACAGCGCAAGCGGCTGCCGACGGTGGTCGACGCGTCGGCGCTGGGCTATGACCGGGTGCTGTGCAGTGCGGGCAAGCGGGGCTGGGATGTCGCGCTGGCACCACAGGATCTGATTCGGCTGACGGACGCCGTGACTGCCGACATCCGCGCCGTCTAGGGTGACGGAATGTCCTTCTCCGGCAAGACCATGTTCATCTCGGGAGCCAGCCGCGGCATCGGCCTGGCCATCGCCAAACGCGTCGCCGCCGACGGCGCCAACATCGCGCTGGTGGCCAAGACCACCGAGCCGCATCCCAAGTTGCCCGGCACCATCTACACCGCCGCCAAGGAGATCGAAGAGGCCGGCGGCCAGGCTCTGCCGATCGTCGGCGACGTCCGCGACGGCGACTCGGTGGCCGCCGCCGTGGCCAAGGCCGTCGAGCAGTTCGGTGGCATCGACATCTGTGTGAACAACGCCTCGGCGATCAACCTCGGCTCCATCGAAGAGGTGCCGCTCAAGCGATTCGACTTGATGAACGGCATCCAAGTGCGCGGCACCTACGCCGTCTCGCAGGCGTGCATCCCGCACATGAAGGGCCGGGAGAATCCGCACATCCTCACGCTCTCCCCGCCGAT
Source organism: Mycobacterium sp. (assembly GCA_021732005.1). Classification (GTDB taxonomy): domain Bacteria; phylum Actinomycetota; class Actinomycetes; order Mycobacteriales; family Mycobacteriaceae; genus Mycobacterium. Next base: position 52,638 of record JAKFVT010000007.1, read on the forward strand.
CCGGCTGGAATCGCAGTGGCTCAAGCCGACCCCCTACATGATGGCGAAGTTCGGAATGACGTTGTGCGCCTTGGGAATCGCCGAAGAGATGCGCGACGCCGGCATCGCGTCCAACACGCTGTGGCCGCGCACCATGGTCGCCACCGCGGCAGTGCAGAACCTGCTGGGCGGCGACGAGGCGATGGCCCGCTCCCGCAAGCCCGAGGTCTATGCCGACGCGGCCTACGCCGTGCTGAGCAAGCCGGCCCGCGAATACACCGGACAGACGCTGCTGTGCGAGGACGTGTTGGTGGACTCCGGCGTCAGCGACCTGTCGGTCTACGACTGCATTCCGGGTTCGGAGTTGGGGGTGGACCTGTGGGTCGACACCCCCAACCCGCCCGGCTACCGCAGTTCCTAGGCGCTCTGCTGCGCGTCGGTGGCCTTGGCCGGATCCGGCAGGCCCTCGATGTCACCGTCGACGTTGGACACGATGTAGCCGGTCAGCGTCTGCTGGAACGCGTTGATGGTCGCGTCGGCATGCAGGTAGCCGGTGTGCGCTCCCGTCACCGTGACGTTGGCGAGGTAGTGGACGGACGACTGGTTCGGCAGATAGTCGGCCGACTCCGTGCCGTTCAGGATCATCCCGTCCTCGTTGACGTAATTCGTGTACGTGACGGTGCGGATGGTCCGGCCGGGGTTGTCGGCATCCGGCGCCTCGGTGACCGCCGCGGTACCGCCGCCGACGCCGTTGTAGCTTCCGACCGGGTCCAACGGTGTGGTGCTGGGGTGGTAGGTGCCCAGCGCCGGTGCCCACGATGACGAATCCGGTGTGGTCCGGTCGGCCGCCACCAGCCCAACGCTGGTGGTGTACTTCAGGTTCGCGACCACCAGCCGCGACTGCGTCGGGTCGGAGACGCTGGACTCCCAGAAGGTGACCGCGGTTCCGTCGCTGTTCCAGCTGGGCATGCTTCGCGCAGCCCATCCGTCACCAGTGTCGAACAGCGGAATCCCGTTCTCCCGGTTGAGCTCATCGCCGACCTCAACCGCCCACTCCTGGTTCGAGACGTTGACCGGAGTCGCGTAGTAGCCGTACACCGGTGCCGCCACGTACACCGGCAGCAGGCTCTGCCGCACGATCCTTGTCATCGGCGTCAGCGCATTGAGGCCACGCGTGCTGCCGATGGCGATCCACTGCTGGTTGGGTGAGTAATCCATGTCCTCGTCGTAGTCGAGGCTCGCGGTCACGCGGGTGACATTGCCGGTGGCCAAGTCGACCACGATGTCGTCGGCGTTGCCCTGCTCGTAGGAGCCGCCGAGAATGACCACACCCTTGCCGTCCGGCGTCCACTGCTTGCCCTCGCCGGTGGGGAACACCACCCGCGGATCGGTGACGTCGTACTCGTTGGTGGTGGCGTTGTAGCTCAGGCCGCCCACCACCGGGACGATCTGCAGGACACCGGTGGCACCGTTGAGCATGACTCGACTGAAGAGCACGTGCTGCCCATCGGGAGAGATCCGCAGCTCACGTTGAGCATTGATGGAGATGACGCCCGGCGCTCCGGTAGGAGTGACGATGGGGATCAGCTCGGCTCCGCTGTCACCCTGTTGCAGAACGGAATACGTCGGTCCCGACTGCGCACCGCTGTCGACGAGCACCACAACCCGATTGGAGCCGTCGGTGAACGGAACCGGCTTGCCCAGATTCGCCGTCACGCTCGGGGCGATCCCACACGTGAGGCACGTGGCGTTCGTGCCGTCGATGTTGATCTGGTAGATCTCCTGACGACCGCCGGCCGCCGGGATGGCCGCGAAGTAGATGGACTGCCCGTCTTCGGAGTAGCGCGGGTTGACCGGCTTGGTCGCGCCGGCGGGCATGTCCAGAATCGCGCGCTGCACCGTGGGGTTGAGCACGGTGACACCGTCGGTGGCCGAAGCGCTGTGCGAGCTGAGCGGGGTCAGAATGTTGAACTTGCCGTCGGACACTGTCACGGTGAATGAATCTGTCTGCGCGGCTGTGTAATTGATGTCGTCAGGGGTGTAGGTGTAGCCGCCGGTGGCCTGATCGATCGTCAGGGTTCCGTACTTCGGACCTTGGGTGACGGTGTACTTCAGTGCGTCACCTTCGATGTCCGTAGCGCCGATGTTGCCGGCGACGGTCTGTCCGGTCTGCACCGTGGTGGTGGGGTTCGAGATCGTCGGTGCCTGGTTGAACAGGTCGCGTCGCACCGCGCCCAGCACTGCCCAGACCAGCGGCACCACCGGTCCCGGGGTGTTCGGCGGCGGGTTCAGGAAGGGGTTGAGCAACGAGGTGATGACGTGGTTGAGAAAGCCGACCGGCCCGGCGGGCGCCGCGGCGCTCGGTGTGGTCACCGAGCTGGCCACGGTGGTGGTCGGTTGGATGACGAACGCTGCGTGAGCGGTGCCGGTCGGCGCCTGCGCGCCGCCGGCCGAAATTGTGTCGGTGACGGTTGCGGTCGGCCGGGCCGCAATCTTGGGCTCGGTGACGGCGGCGAGAATCGAGGACGGTGATGTCGCGGCCACCGCCGGAGTCCGACTGCTGCCGGTCAACGGTGACTCTTGCGCTCCCGCCGCTGTACCCGACTTGGACCCGCCGCTGCTGCTGATCACCTGACCAGCAGCCGATCTTCCGCCCGTCGTACGATGGGCGCTACCCGTCGACTTGCGCCCGGTGTGCGCCGATGCCGCACCACCACCGGCCGCCGAGTCGGACGACGAGGCAGAGGACGAGGTAGAGGACGAGGTAGAGGACGAGGCTCCGCCGGAAGAGTCGGACCCGGTATCAGCAGATGCGACTCCATAACCCGCGGCCAGTGCACTGAACATCCAGATGGCGACTGCCATCCCGCCGTACCCGCCGAACTTCACGGCCGCGCGCGCGGCGCCGCGGCTTTGCGCAGGATCGCGCAGCGCCCCTGCCGGGGGCGAAACGAACAGCGGGTTGACGGGTTTACCGGCGTCCACCATGGCGTGCCTCCAAGGTAAGAAATGCTGATCGATTGATCAAATTAAGATGTGATGAACTTAATAGCAGGACGCACGAAGACGTGTCAAGGAATCGCGACGAATTACGTGGTCGACGCGCTCGGCTGCGCGCACCATCGCCGAATCGAAGTTAGAACACGTTGCAGTGGAGGCATTTACGCGCCAGGCCGCGAGATGTTCGATCGATCAGTTGTGCCCTTGCGACAACATCGCGATCTGCTCCTGGACGAATTGCTCGAGCTCGTCGTGCCCCCGCGTCAGGCCGACCGCGCTCTCGTTGCCGACACTTCGGGCGATCTGCGCAATCATCATCGAGATCACCACTGGCGGATAGGCTTTGAGGTCAATGCCATAGGACCGTAGCGACAAGGTCACCGCCGCCGTCTCGATGTCACGCACCCGCTCGGCGAAATTGCGCAGTTCGGCGCCGATCGCCTTGCGATGGTTCGCCAGCGCCATGAGTTCGGTGCTCATCACGGTCTGCCGGGGATCACTGTTGATCCGCCACAGCGCACGCAACGGATCTTCCTCGGTGAGCACCTTGCGCAGTTGGTCCAACGCAGCCTCCGCACCCGAGCGCAACACCGCCAGGAAGAGGTCGTCCATCGTCGGGAAGTAGTAATAAACCAGCGCCTGCTTCACGCCGGCCTTCGTCGCGACTCGCCGCGATGTGGCCGCGGCATAACCTTCGTCGTGCATGATCTGCGCCGTCGCCTCGACGAGCCGCTGCCGGGTGCCACCGTCATCGACTTTCTGGCTCGCAGTGGCACGTCGAGGACCCGTCTTGCCAGACGGGCCTTTTCGCGCCGTGGTGGCCATACCGCACACTAGCATCCTGATCGACTGACCAGGACCGATGGTCCTGCGGGACTGCGCCGGCCGCGTCTACGACTTCGGACGTAATCCGAAGCGGCGCATACCGGTGCCTGCGAAGGCCCGCATCGCCGCCAGCGCGATCCGGCCCTGCCGCCGCGACGACGAGTACCAGACTAGCTCGGATTTCTGGGTGGGGATTCGCGGAGCGGTGATCGCCTGCTGGCGGCAGAACTTGATCAGCCCGCTGGGGCCGCCGGCCCGGTAGCCGATGCCGGAGTCCTTCCAGCCGCCCATCGGAAGCGACGGGCAGAAGACGTTGGTCAGGGCGTCGTTGATGTTGACCGCGCCGCACTCCAGTCGACGGGCCACCCGCTCACCGCGTTCGATGTCGCCAGTCCACACCGTGGCCGACAACCCGTACTTGGAGTCGTTGGCCAACCGGATGGCCTCCTCCTCGTCGGCGACCTTGACCACCGGCAGCGTCGGGCCGAAGGTCTCCTCGGCAATGCAAGACATCGTCGGGGTGACGTCGGCCAGCACGGTCGGCTGGTAGAACGTGCCGACCCCGGTGGGCTTACCCCCGGTCAGCACGCGCGCGCCGGCGGCGACAGCGTCCTTGACGTGGCCGTCGACGATATCGCGCTGGGCCGCGGTGGCCATCGCGCCGGTGTCGTACTTGAAGCCCGAATCTTCTTGCCCCTGAGCGAGATTACGGACATTCGCGGTGAGCTTGCCGATGAACTCGTCGTACACCGGGGCCTCGACGTACACCCGTTCCACCGAGATGCAGACCTGTCCGGAGTTGAACATCCCACCCCAGGCGATGCCGTTGGCGGCGCGGTCGATGTCGGCGTCGGCCAGCACGATCGCCGGATCCTTACCACCGAGCTCCAGGCTGAACGGGATCAGCCGCTCGGCGCAGGCCACCGCGACCTTGCGGCCGGTGGCGGTCGATCCGGTGAAGTGGACGTAGTCGGCGTTGTTGATCACCGCGGCGCCGGTCTCGCCGTATCCGGTCGCCAGGCTCAGCACTGGCGGAGCACCGACCTCGGTCCAGCCCCGGCCGAACTCGACGGCCGAAAGTGGGGTTACCTCAGACGGTTTCAGCAACACCGCCGCCCCCGCGGCGAGCGCGGGCACTACGTCGAGGGCCAGCATCGCCAGCGGGAAGTTCCACGGCTCGATGATCCCGACCAACTGGTACGGGCGGTAGCGGGTGGTGAGCTTCTTGATCTTGTACAACGGGCTGTGCGGCTTGGGGTGCGCATCGGCCAGGAACGCTTCGGCGTTGCCGGCCCAGTACTTGATCGAGTCGGCGATCGCCACCGGCTCGAGGCTGGCGTCGTTGCGCGATTTGCCTGACTCCGACATCAACACCTCGGTGAGGTGATCGGCGTTGTCGAGGATCCAGTCCTGCCACTTGTACATCCAGACCTTGCGTCCGCGCGGGCCGATCTCTTCCCACTCGGTTTGGAACAACCGGAGCTCGCGGGCTTTCGCGGCGACGGCGTCCGGACCGTCCACCGGCACGGAACCGGCGACGCGGCCGTCGGCCGGGTTGTGCACGGTGATCGTGGCCTTGTCGGCCTTGGGCTCGACGGCGGTCATGGCCGCTCCTCTCGCTGGTCAGGTCTTGGCTGTGAGCCTAACCGGCACCGCGCCGCTAGAACAGGCCAACCGGTTGGTTGTGTGGATCGGCGGGCTCGATGAGCTCCGGACCGTTGTTGCGGACGCTGTTGACCAGCGTGGAGACCTCACGCAGATCGATACCGGCGATGTCGGGCGGTGCCGCCAAGAGGTCGGCGTCGGCCGGCTGATCGGGATCCAGCCAGCGGTCCCAGTCCGCCTCGTCGAGCACCAGCGGCATCCGATCGTGGATCTCGGCGAGCTCCCCCACGGCGTCGGTGGTGATGATCGTGCACGTCAACAGCGGCGACGCCTCGGCCGAATCGTCGCTGGCTTTCCAGACCGACCACAGCCCCGCCATGAACAGCGGCTCGCCGTCCGCACGAAACATGAAGTACGGCGTCTTCCGGGCTTTCTTGCCGGCTGGGGCGTCCGGATTGGGCTTCCACTCGTAGTAGCCGTCCATCGGGACCAGGCAGCGCTTGCTCTTGGCCGACGCGCGGAATGCCGGTGAGATGGTGACCTTTTCCGCGCGGGCGTTGATCAGCAGCGGGCCCTTGTTCTCGGGCGTCCCGTCGGCCGTCGCCTTCACCCACGGGGGCACCAGACCCCAGCGCATCAACCGGACCCGCCGGGTCGGGGTGTCGTCCGGATCGTCGTGCCGGCTGACCACCGCGGCGACGGTGGCCGTCGGGGCGACGTTGTAGTTGGGGCCCCGCGCCTCCTTGGCGGCCTCGGTAGCTTCATCGATGGCGTGGATCTTCTCGGCCAGCAGGGCCGGGTCGGTGGTCACCGCGAATCGTCCGCACATGACTCCATGGTGGCGCACGATCCCGACAGGGCAGGATGTATGCCGTGAGCACCGAGTTGTGGGCCGCGCCGTCAACGTCGTCGCCGGTGCATGCGCGCGTCACCGTTCCCGGCTCGAAATCGCAGACCAACCGCACCCTGGTGCTCGCCGCGCTGGCCGCCGCCCAGGGTCAGGGCAACTCCACCATCAGCGGCGCACTGCGTAGCCGGGACACCGATCTGATGATCGGGGCCATCGCGGCCCTCGGCATCGACGTGTCCGGCGCGGGCGCCGAGCTGGTGGTCGGCGGGACGCTCAACCCGGGTCCGCACGCGCGCATCGACTGCGGATTGGCCGGGACCGTCTTGCGGTTCGTGCCGCCGCTGGCCGCGCTGAGCACCGCGGTCGTCGAATTCGACGGTGACGAACAAGCCAGAACGCGACCGATCGCTCCCCTGCTGGACGCCATGCGCGGTCTCGGTGTCGACATCGACGGCAGCGGTCTGCCGTTCGAGGTGCACGGCCGCGGCTCGGTCACAGGCGGCACGGTGCGCATCGACGCGTCGAGCTCCTCGCAGTTTGTCTCGGGCCTGCTGTTGTCCGGCGCAGCGTTCACCGAGGGCCTGACCGTCGCGCACACCGGCACGTCGGTGCCGTCGGCTCCGCATATCGCCATGACCGTGGCGATGCTGCGGGAGGCCGGCGTCGACGTCGACGACGCGACCACGAACGAGTGGCGGGTGGCGCCTGGGCCGATCGCGGCCCGGCACTGGGACGTCGAGCCGGACCTGTCCAACTCGGTTCCGTTCCTTGCTGCGGGTGTGGTGACCGGCGGGGCGGTGGGGATCACACGCTGGCCGACGGCCAGCGTCCAACCCGCCGAGACCATCCTGAGCATCCTCAAGCTTCTGGGATCGACTGTGCACCAGTCAGATTCGCACCTCGAGGTGCGCGGCCCAGACTCCTACGACGGCTTCGAGGTGGACCTGCACGACGTCGGTGAGCTGGCCCCCGCGGTGGCGGCCCTGGCCGCACTTGCCGCACCGGGCTCGGTGTCGCGGCTGACCGGCATCGCCCATCTACGCGGCCACGAGACCGACCGGTTGGCGGCGCTGAGCGCCGAGATCTGCGGGCTCGGCGGCGAGTGCACCGAGACCGACGACGGCCTGGTGATCACCGCGATACCCTTGCATGCGGGCACCTGGCGTTCCTACGCCGACCACCGAATGGCGATGGCCGGGGCCATCATCGGGCTGCGGGTGCCCGGCGTCGAAGTCGAGGACATCGGGACGACCGCCAAGACGCTGCCGGAATTCGCGGCGCTGTGGACCGAGATGGTGGGGGTCGGTTGAGCCCACGCGAGTACGACGAGTCCGACGTCAAGATCCGGTCGGGCCGTGGCTCGCGTCCGCGCACCAAGACCCGCCCCGAGCACGCCGACGCCGAGGCGGGGATGGTGGTCACCGTCGACCGCGGCCGCTGGGGCTGCGTCCTGGGTGATGATCCGCACCGGCACGTCACCGCGATGCGGGCCCGGGAATTGGGCCGCACCCCGATCGTCGTCGGCGACCAGGTCGATGTCGTCGGCGACCTGACCGGGCGGCCGGACACGCTGGCCCGGATCGTGCGCCGCGGCGAACGGCGAACGGTGTTGCGCCGCACCGCCGATGACACCGATCCGACCGAGCGGGTGGTGGTCGCCAACGCCGACCAGTTACTGATGGTGGTGGCCCTGGCCGATCCCCCGCCGCGCACCGGCCTGGTGGACCGGGCGCTGATCGCGGCGTACGCCGGCGGGCTACGCCCGATTCTGTGCCTGACGAAGACGGATCTCATGCCGGCCGAGTCATTCGCCGAGCAGTTCGCCGATCTGGACCTCACCGTGCTGACCGCCGGGCGCGGCGACCCGATCGACGAAGTCGAGGACCTCCTGGCAGGACAGGTCACCGTGCTGCTCGGCCACTCCGGGGTCGGGAAGTCAACTCTGGTGAATCGTCTTGTTCCGCAGGCATTTCGAGCGACCGGAGAGGTCTCTGGGGTCGGCAAGGGCAAACACACCTCGACGCAGTCGGTGGCGCTGCCGTTGCCGGGCGGCGGCTGGGTGGTCGACACCCCGGGCATCAGATCGTTCGGGCTGGCCCACATCCAGCCCGACGACGTGCTGCGGGCGTTCTCGGATCTGGCGGAGGCCATCGAAGACTGCCCGCGCGGGTGCGGCCACCTGGGCCCGCCCGCCGACCCGGAATGCGCCCTGGACGCGCTCACCGGAGCGCCCGCGCGCCGGGTCGCCGCGGCCCGACGACTGCTCGCCGCGTTGTCAGACGGCGCGGCGTACTGATAATTGTTTGCAACACCAATCGAGAGGGCACGCCGCACACATGAGCACTGTTCCGAGCTTGACACTCAATGACGGCACCAAGATTCCGCAGCTGGGCTTCGGTGTCTTCCAGATCGACCCCGACGAGACCGCGTCCGCGGTACGCACCGCCCTCGAAATCGGTTACCGCCACATCGACACCGCGGAGATGTACCAGAACGAAAAGGGCGTCGGACAGGGCGTGCGGGACTTCGGCATCGACCGCGCCGAGGTGTACATCACCAGCAAGCTCAACAACGGTTTCCACAAGCCCGACGATGCCCGGCGCGCGTTCGACGCGACGATCGAGGCGCTGGGCTTCGACTACGTCGATCTGTTCCTGATCCACTGGCCGCTGCCGACGCTGTATGACGGCGACTTCGTCTCCACATGGAAGACGTTGGAGGAGTTCAAGAATGACGGCCGAGCCCGCAGCATCGGCGTCTCCAACTTCCAGATCCATCATCTGGAGACGCTGGCCCGCGATACCGAGACGGTGCCCGCCGTCAACCAGATCGAGGTGCACCCCTACTTCGCCAACGACGAACTGCGCGCCTACGGAACCGACCACACCATCCTCACCGAGGCGTGGTCACCGATCGCTCAGGGCGCGGTGCTCGGCGACCCGGTGATCGGCACGATCGCCGAGCGACTGGGCAAGAGCCCGGCTCAGGTGGTGCTGCGCTGGCACATCGAACGCGGCGACATCGTCTTCCCGAAATCCGTTACCCCAGAACGGATCAAGGAGAACCTGGAGATCTTCGACTTTGAACTGGGTGACGACGACATCGACGCGATCACCGCGCTCGACAAGGGCGAAGCCGGTCGGCGGGGTCCCAACCCGGACACCTTCGACTGGATTCCGAAGTAGCCGCTCAGTCCCGGTCGGCGAACTTCGACAGATATAGCCAGGTAGGCCGGTAGCCGAGGCGCTCGTAGAGACGTAGGGCGTCTCGGTTGCCGGAGAGTGCCCCGAGGATCAGGTCGTCGACGCCGGCCGCATGCAGGTGCTGCTCGAGCGTCGTCAGCAATTCGGTGCCCAGCCCCGACCCGCGGAACTCCGGGAGCACGGAGAGGGATTCGATCTCCCCGAGGCGCGTGCCGGTGGCCCAGGTGTCGGCCACCCAGGTGTCCTCGGTCTGCAGGACGTGCGCCAGCCCGTAACCAATCGGGCGATCATCGACGCTTGCGAGCAACAGCAGGGTGTCCGGCTTCGCGAGCAGCTCGGCATACAGTGCGCGACGCACCCGCCACGATTCCTCGTCGCTGACGTAGGGCCGCAGTTCGGGCATCGACTCGGCGTGCCGGCGATGCACGGCCAACCACAACGGCCCGAGGATGTCGAGATCGTCGGCACTGCCCGTCCGCACCTGCCACGGCGCACTCACGGGCTCATCATGCCCCGCGAGTGCGCCGAGTGGCTAGGCGGCTTTGGCTGCGCGCTTGGCGCGCCGCTTCTGGCGAGCCGTGTCGATCGCGGTCTTGAGCCCGCGCTTGCGGCCGGTGGCCGGGTCGACGCCCGCGTAGCCCGATTCGAGCTCGGCGAACATCCGCTCGCTGCGGGTTTCGGGTGCATCGTCGGCGGTGTCGCGCAGGTATTTGTCCGGCAGCGACAGCTTGGCGATTGTGCGCCAGGTCTTGGCGTACTGCACCAGGAACGGGCCCGTGGTGTAGGGCAGGTCGTACTTGTCGCAGATCTGCCGCACCCGCACCGAGATCTCCGCGAGCCGGTTGCTCGGCAGGTCAGGGTACAGGTGGTGCTCGATCTGGTACGACAGGTTGCCGGTCATGAAGTCCATGGCGCGGCTGCCCGAGATGTTGGCACTGCCGAGCATCTGGCGCAGGTACCACTGCCCCTTGCTCTCACCGACCATGTCGGTCTTGGTGAATTTCTCTGCGCCATCCGGGAAGTGGCCGCAGAAGATCACCGCGTTGGCCCACACGTTGCGGATCACGTTGGCCACGGCGTTGGCGGTGAGCGTCGAGCGGTACGTGGCGCCCGGTGACAGCGACGTGATCGCCGGGTAGGCGACGTAGTCCTTGAGCAGCTGCCGTCCCGCCTTGGCGCCGAACTCCCTGACCCGGATCAGCGTGGTCTTGCGGTCATCGCCGCCCTTGGCGATCTTGCCGAGCTCGAGATGCTGTAGCCCCACGCCCCATTCGAAGCCGATCGCCAGCAGGGTGTTGAACAGCAGGTTGCCGTACAGGTTGAACGGCTTCCACTTCGCATCGCGGGTGACCCGGATGACGCCGTAGCCGACATCGTCGTCCATGCCGAGGATGTTGGTGTACTTGTGGTGCATGAAGTTGTGGGTGAACCGCCAGTGCTTGGACGCCCCGCTCATGTCCCACTCCCACGACGAGGAGTGAATCTCGGGATCGTTCATCCAGTCCCACTGGCCGTGCATGACGTTGTGGCCGATCTCCATGTTCTCGATGATCTTGGCCACGCCCAGAGTCACGGTGCCCGCCCACCAGGCCGATCGCTTGGAGCCCGCAGCCAGCATCAGCCGGCCGGCGACCTCGAGACCGCGCTGGGCGGCGATGGTGCGGCGGATATAGCGCGCGTCCCGCGCGCCGAGGGAATCTTCGATGTCCTGGCGGATGGCGTCGAGCTCAACCGCCAAGCTTTCGATGTCCGCGTCAGTCAGATGAGTAAACGCTTCCACATCGGTAACAGCCATTAGTCACGCCTCCCTTCTTGTGCCTACGCTACCGTAACCTACGTACCCGTAGGTTACTAGCCAGTAAACCTCAGACGTCAACCACACAGTCGCCCGAAGCGGCCGAAACGCACGTCTGGATTCGGGTGCCCGGCTCGTGCTCCACACCCGTACGCAAATCGCGGACGTGGCCTTCCACCAGGGGGACCACACACGACTGGCAGATACCCATTCGGCAGCCGAACGGCATCCGCAATCCGGCCTGCTCGCCGGCTTCCATCAGCGACGTCGCCGCGTCCACCGGAACGGACTTGCCACTGCGGCCGAACGTCACCGTTCCGCCCTGCCCATGGGTAGCCGCCCGAGACGCCGCGAACCGCTCCAGATGCAGGCGGTCGCCGATGCCGGCGGCCTGCCACACCTTCTCGGCCTCGCTGAGCATCCCCTCCGGGCCACAGGCCCACGTCTGGCGCTCCCGCCAGTCCGGGACCACCTCGTCGAGCCGGCCCAGGTCCAGCCGCCCCTCGGTGCGGGTGGTGCGGACGATCAGCCGGTAGCCGTCCTGCTCGCGGGTCACCTGCGCGAGCTCACCGGCGAACATCACATCGGATTCGGTTGGGGCCGAATGAATATGGACGATATGGCCCGGGTTGCCGATCTGATCGCGGCGCTCCAGCGTCCGCAGCATCGACATCACCGGGGTGATTCCGGAGCCGCCGGTCAAGAACAGCACCGACGCGGGCGCCGGGTCGGGCATCACAAAATTGCCCTGCGGCGCGGCCAGTCGCACGATCGCGCCTGGAGTCACTCCGCCGACCAGGTGCGTGGACAGGAAGCCCTCCGGCATGGCCTTGACGGTGATCGTGATGGTGCGCGAGCGACCGGCACCGTCGGAATGCGGGCTCGAGGTCAATGAATACGACCGCCACCGCCAGCGACCGTCGACCAGCAGGCCGATACCGATGTACTGGCCGGCTTGGTAATCGAAGGTGAACCCCCAGCCCGGCTTGATCACCAGGGTGGCCGAATCTTCGGTCTCCCGCCGGACCTCGACGACCCGGCCGCGCAGTTCGCGGGCCGACCACAACGGGTTGGCCAGCTTCAAATAGTCGTCCGGCAGCAGCGGTGTGGTGATCCGCCCGAACAGGGCCCGCACCGCGTCGATCGCGGGATTGCGCCCCTCACCGGCCACCTTCGGTCGCACGGTGTCGACCACGTTCGCGCTGATCTTGACCTGGTTCTTAGCCATTGCGCACCTCCTTCGCCGTCAAACCTACGGTACCGTAACTTACGGTCCCGTATCCAGGCGTCAGAGCAAATCGAGCAGGAACGGCAGCTCCTGGGTGCCGTACCAGGCCAGGGAATGGTCCTGAGCGTCGCCGACAACGAATTCGGCATCCTCATCGCCTAGATCCGCGTCGTCGATCACCGCGATCGCGGCCTTCACCGCCGGCTCGGCTCCGGAATTGTCGACATAGGCGGCGACCACCTGGTCCAGGTTCACCCGTCCGCCGACCCGCACCACAGCGTCGTCGAGATCAGGCCGCGGGGTCGCGTCCGCGTCGGCGATCAGCACCGCACGGCGCAGCGGCAACTCTGCGTCCGCGCGCTCGGATTCGGCGGCCAGCAGCCGCAGCGACGCCAGCGCGGCTTCCCCGATCGCGACCTCGGCCAGCTCCTCGTCGTCGCCCTCGGCGTAGGACTCCCGCAACGTCGGCGTGACGGCGAACGCCGTCCCGCTCAACGGCTGCAGCGACCCGTCGGCGACCAGCTGTTGCAGCATGGCCAAAGTGGCTGGGATATAGACCCGCATCCCGGCAGATTATCCGCTGCGCCTAGGCGCCGTTCTCGCTGTCCCCGAGCAGGGTGGAGACGTGGTCGTCCACATACGTCGTCAACTCCCGGGCGGGCCGGTGATAGTTGCCCAGCAGCGGGCGTTTGGGCAGTTCCACACTGGGCTGATCGACCTGCTCATAGTCGATGCTCGCCAGCAGATGGGCCATCATGTTCAGGCGCGCGTGCTTCTTGTCGTCGGACTCCACCACGAACCACGGACTGGCCGGAATGTCGGTGTGCACCATCATCTCGTCCTTGGCGCGCGAGTAGTCCTCCCAGCGATAAATGGACTCGAGGTCCATCGGACTGAGTTTCCAGCGCCGCAACGGATCACTGCGGCGGGACTTGAACCGGCGCAGCTGCTCGTCGTCGGAGACCGAGAACCAGTACTTGCGAAGGATGATCCCGTCGTCGATCAGCATCTGCTCGAAGAGCGGACACTGCCGCATGAACAGCGTGTGCTCCTGCGGCGTGCAGAACCCCATCACCTTCTCGACTCCGGCGCGGTTGTACCAGGATCGGTCGAACAACACGATCTCGCCGCGCGCCGGCAGGTGCTCGATGTAGCGCTGGAAGTACCACTGGCCGCGCTCACGTTCGGTCGGCGCGGGCAGTGCCGCGATCCGCGCGACCCGCGGGCTCAGATACTCGGTGACGCGCTTGATCGTGCCGCCCTTGCCCGCCGCGTCCCGGCCTTCGAACACGACGACGACGCGCTTCCCGGTGGCCTTGACCCACTCCTGCAGTTTCACCAATTCGGTTTGTAGCCGAAACAATTCGGCTTCGTAGATGTCTTTGGGGATCTTGCGGTTGCGCTTCTTGACGGACGCATCACCGTCGGAGTTGGCCTTACTCATCGCCGAATCCTACGTCTGCCGCGCAGCTTCGAGCAGTTCCTCGAGAGATTCGGCCAACAGCGTCGGCAGCACGTCCACATCGCTCATGGCATCGCGGTCGGCGTGGATGCCGAAATAGAGCATGCCGCAATACGATGTCACGCCGATGGCCAGCACCTGGTTGTGCAGCAGCGGCGGCACCGCGTAGGTCTCCAGCAGCTTCGCCCCGGCCACGTACATCTGCGACTGCGGCCCAGGGACATTGGTGATCAACAGGTTGAACTGGCGGGCCGAGAATTGGGTGGCGACTCGGGTGCCCATGGCATGCAACGTCGGCGGCGCGAAGCCGGACAGGGTGAGGATGGTGCGGGCGTCCACCAGACTGGCTGCCGCCGAATGCGACTCGGTGGTATGGGCGATCTGGGACAGTCGTACCACCGCGTTGCCCTCGCCCACCGGGAGGTCGACCAGGAACGGCGCGACCTCGCTGATGGCCTGGCCCGGACCGGACGACTCCAGGACCGCCTCGGGGTACACCGACGTCGGTGCCATCGCGCGCACAGTGGAGCTGGTGGTGACCGGCTCGCCGCGCGACAGCAGCCAATTCCGCAGGGCCCCGGCGATGACGGCCAGCACCACGTCGTTCACGTCGCAGTCGTAGCGCGAACGCACCAGCCGGTAGTCCGCGAGGGAACCGACGGCGACCGTGAACCGCCGGTTACGCGACACCTTGGTGTTCAACGGACTACTCGGCGCGGTACCGCGGGCCACGGTGCGCGCCACGTCGGTCAGCCGCCGAGCCAGATCGACCACTTCCCCGCTGTTTCGGGCCAGCTCGCCGACGGCGGAGGTGACCGCCTGCATCTGCATGCGGGGCCGGGCCAGCCACTCCCCGACCGCGCCCAGCAGCAGCTGGCCGTTGGTGGGTTCTCGGCCGGGGATCCAGATGTCCTCACCGAACGTCGGCGGCTTCTGGGTGCGGTCGGCGATGACGTGGCCGATCTCCAACGCTGTCATCCCGTTGACCAGCGCCTGATGCGACTTCGTGTAGACGGCCAGCCGGTTCTTGGAAAGACCCTCGATCAGGTACATCTCCCACAGCGGCCGCGACAGGTCCAGCGGACGCGACCCCAGCCTGGCGATGAGTTCGTGCAACTGCGAGTCGCTTCCCGGCGACGGCAGCGCCGAGCGCCGGACGTGATAGGTGATGTCGAAGTCCGGATCATCGACCCAGACCGGACGCGCCAGCCCGAAGGTGACCTCGCGGATCTTCTGGCGGTAGCGCCGGATCTGCGGCAGCCGACGTTCGACGGTTTCCAGCAGGGCGTCGTAGCTCAGCCCGGCGCGCGGCTTGCGCACGATAGCCAGGGAGCCGACGTACATCGGGGTGGAGGTGTTCTCCAGGTGATAGAACGAGGCGTCCGACGCTGACAGTCGAGTCACCATCGTTGCGACATTCCCCTCATCGACAATCCCCGCCCGTCCCGACACGGTAACCGCCAACCCCGGGTCAGCGCATCGCGGGTGCACACACCGATGCCGCGAGTGTGTCATCATGTCGCCATCGGTTCGCCCCTCTCCGGCAGCCGGTCACCCATTGACCGATTTCGGAGAGTGCCCATGTCCTGTGTCGTTCCCGTCGTCGACTACGAACCGCCGGTGTTGCGCACCGCCCCGGAGCCGGTGCACCTGCTGGGCCCCCGCACTCTCGGACCGTCGCCCCGCCCCGCGCCGCAGCCGACCGCGTCTGCCCCGCTGCGTGCGGCGGGCGGCTTCGCCGACGCCGCGCTGAGACGGGTCCTCGAGGTGATCGACCGGCGGCGCTCGCTGGCCCAACTGCGACCATTGCTGGCTGCCGGACTGGTGGAGTCGCTGCTGCCGGCCGTCGCGCGATACGAGGGCGACGGTGCTGCGCGACTTCGGCGGCTACGGGTGCAACCGGTCGGGACCGACGGCGCGGCCGCCGAAGTGGCGGCCACCTACAGCCGCGACGGCCGCACCCATGCCATCGCCTGCCGCGTCGAACAGACGATGACGCCGACCGGATTGCGTTGGCAGGTGGTGGCGCTGCACATCGGCTAGCCGCGGATGGCTAGCCGCGCCGCAACCTGCTGCTGCTCTTGGACTGCTTGCGCGCCGCCTCGCGTCGCTCCTTGCGGGTGGTGCCCGCAGTCGCGGCCTGCTTGCCGCCGCCGTTGCGCTTGACTTCCGCGGAGCCGTCTTCAGCGGGACCGCTGTAGGTCAGCTGCCGGGAATCCTCGTCGTCGATTCCCTTGGCGCGCAAGGCCGGTGTGGGCTCCTGCTGTTGGCTGCCCAGATCCGCCAGACCCTGCGGGGTGTCGACCGGCGCCACCGCCGGCGACGGAGTTGCCTCCACCTGGACGTTGAACAGGAAACCGACCGACTCCTCCTTCAGGCCGTCGAGCATGCCGACGAACATGTCGTAGCCCTCGCGCTGGTACTCGACCAGCGGATCGCGCTGCGCCATCGCCCGCAGGCCGATGCCTTCCTTGAGGTAGTCCATCTCGTAGAGGTGCTCGCGCCACTTGCGGTCGATCACATTGAGCAACACGTTGCGCTCCAGCTGGCGCATGGCACCCTCGCCGGCGAGGCCCTCGATCTCGGCTTCCCGTCGTGCGTAAGCCTTTTCGGCGTCCGCGACCAGTGCATCGAGCAGCTCTTCACGGGTCAGCTCACCGGGCTCACCGACGGCGTCGTTGTCGAGCAGGTCGCGGTGGTCGATGCCGACCGGATAGAGCTGCTTGAGCGCGGTCCACAGCTGCTCGAGGTCCCAGTCCTCGGCGTAGCCCTCGGCGGTGGCGCCGTTGACGTAGGCGGTGATGACGTCGACCAGCATGTCGTGGGCCTGCTCCTGCAGGTTCTCCCCCTCGAGGATCCGGCGGCGCTCGGCGTAGATGACCTTGCGCTGCTGGTTCATCACCTCGTCGTACTTGAGGACGTTTTTGCGGATCTCGAAGTTCTGCTGCTCGACCTGGGTCTGCGCACTCTTGATCGCGCGGGTCACCATCTTGGCCTCGATCGGCACATCGTCGGGCAAGTTGAGCCGCGTGAGCAGGCTTTCCAGCGTCGCACCGTTGAACCGCCGCATGAGCTCGTCACCGAGCGAGAGGTAGAAGCGGGACTCACCAGGGTCGCCCTGACGACCGGAACGGCCACGCAGCTGGTTGTCGATACGCCGTGACTCGTGGCGCTCGGTACCCAGCACGTAGAGGCCACCGACCTCGATGACGTGCTCGGCCTCTTCGGCGGCCTGCGCCTTGATCTTGGGCAGCTCCTCCTGCCAGGCGGCCTCGTACTCGTCGGGGGTCTCGACGGGATCCAGGCCACGCTCACGCAGCCGGGTGTCGACGAGGAAGTCGACGTTGCCGCCGAGCACGACGTCGGTACCGCGGCCGGCCATGTTGGTGGCCACCGTGATCGCGCCGCGGCGGCCGGCCTCCGCGATGATGCCGGCCTCCTGCTCGTGGAACTTGGCGTTGAGCACGTTGTGCGGCACGCGGCGCTTCTGGAACTGGCGCGACAGGTACTCCGAGCGCTCGACGCTGGTGGTACCGATCAGGACCGGCTGGCCCTTCTCATAGCGCTCGACGACGTCATCGACGACGGCGATGTACTTGGCTTCCTCGGTCTTGTAGATCAGGTCGGTCTGGTCCTTGCGGACCATCGGCCGGTTCGTCGGGATCGGGACCACGCCGAGCTTGTAGATCTCGTGCAGCTCGGCGGCCTCGGTCTCCGCGGTGCCGGTCATGCCCGAGAGCTTGTCGTAGAGCCGGAAGTAGTTCTGCAGGGTGATCGTGGCCAGCGTTTGGTTCTCGGCCTTGATCTCGACGTTCTCCTTGGCCTCGATGGCCTGGTGCATGCCCTCGTTGTAGCGCCGGCCGATCAGCACGCGGCCGGTGAACTCGTCGACGATCAGCACTTCGCCGTTGCGGACGATGTACTCCTTGTCGCGCTCGAAGAGCTCCTTGGCCTTCAGCGAGTTGTTGAGGTAGCTGACCAGCGGCGAGTTGGCGGCCTCGTAGAGGTTGTCGATACCGAGCTGGTCTTCGACGAACTCCACACCCAGCTCGTGCACACCGATGGTGCGCTTCTTGATGTCGACCTCGTAGTGGGTGTCTTTCTTCATCATCGGGGCCAGGCGGGCGAACTCGCTGTACCAGTGCGAGGCGCCGTCGGCCGGGCCGGAGATGATCAGCGGGGTACGGGCCTCGTCGATCAGGATCGAGTCGACCTCGTCGACGACGGCGAAGTTGTGGCCGCGCTGCACCATCTCCTCGACCGAGTGCGCCATGTTGTCGCGCAGGTAGTCGAAGCCGAACTCGTTGTTGGTGCCGTAGGTGATGTCCGAGTGATACGCCGCCCTACGTTCATCAGGGGTTAAGCCCGAAAGGATGACGCCGACCTCGAGGCCCAGGAAGCGGTGCACCCGGCCCATCCACTCGCTGTCGCGCTTGGCCAGGTAGTCGTTCACGGTGACGACGTGCACGCCCTTGCCGCCCAGGGCGTTGAGGTAGGCGGGAAGCACACAGGTGAGGGTCTTGCCCTCACCGGTTTTCATTTCCGCGACGTTGCCGAAGTGCAGCGCCGCGCCGCCCATCACCTGGACGTCGAAGTGGCGCTGCTGCAGCACCCGCCACGCCGCCTCGCGGGCGACGGCGAAAGCCTCGGGCAGCAGGTCATCGAGGCTCTCGCCGTCAGCAACGCGCTTCTTGAATTCATCGGTCTTGGCCCGCAGCTCGCCGTCCGACAGCTTCTCTACGTCGTCGGACAAGGTGTTGACGTAGTCAGCCACCCCCTTGAGGCGCTTGACCATGCGACCTTCACCAAGGCGCAGCAACTTCGACAGCACGTTTTCCCCTGAACATATGTAGGAGGGGCCCCCTTGTGAATCGGAGGCTTAAGCGCCCTCCATCCTAGGTGACGCGCTGGTCGGGCCCGGGCAGCGGCGATCAGCCCAGCCGGATCAACCCATAGTCATAGGCGTGCCGGCGATAGACGACCGACGGCCGATCGGTCTCCTTGTCGTGGAACAGGAAGAAATCGTGGCCGACGAGCTCCATCTCGTAGAGCGCGTCGTCGACTGTCATCGGCTTGGCCGGATGCTCCTTGGTGCGCACGATGCGGCCCGGTTCGTGGTCGTCGAGCACCTGCTCCCGGGTGGTGGACTGTTCCGGAGTGAAGGCCGCGGCCGCGTCGAGGAGCGGGGTCGCCGCGGTGGCCTCGTGCAGTGATACCGGTCGCTTGTCGCCATAGTGAACCTTGCGGCGGTCCTTGGTGCGCCGCAGCCGGTTCTCAAGTTTGTGGACGGCGGCCTCGAAGGCGCCGTAGAAACTCTCCGCGCAGGCCTCCCCGCGGACCACCGGGCCGCGACCGCGCGCAGTGATCTCGACGTGTTGACAGTTCTTCCGCTGGCGGCGGTTGCGTTCGTGCTCGAGCTCGACGTCGAAGCGGTAGATCGAGCGGTCGAACCGCTCGAGGCGAGCGAGCTTCTGCGCCACGTAGACGCGGTAATGATCAGGGATCTCGACGTTGCGTCCGCACACCTGAACTTCGGCGTTGGCGGATTCGGCAAGGTCTTCATCGTCGGCGAGTAATTGACCGGTGTTCACGGAATCGATTGACATGCTTGACAACTCGTTTCTATTACGGGTTGCACGCACTCTGGCGTGCCGGCCTGTCTTGAGATGCTGCGCCGACAGGATTGGCACGAAACTCACCCGCCGGCGCTAGGGGTCGAGGAACCTCACCTCCTACCGTCACTCGGCGAAGCGGCGGGCCTGTGGACTAGACCGCCCCCGTGATGTGTTCACGGCGTGTTGGCCCCGACGGTAGTCGTTGTTCACGGGGTGGTGCCACCTTTTTGGCCCACCTGTTTCGAAGTCTTTCGACCCCTGTTACACCGATCGTCGCCCGCCCAGGTCAGGCGTGCGCCAGGGTGAGTACGGCCGTTACATTCACGCCGAATTCTTGGAGAGTCCGCACCGCCTCACGGGCGGTGGCGCCGGTGGTGACGATGTCGTCGACGACCAGCACGTCACCTGTCACATGTTTGGTCAGCTTGATCCGGCCGGCCAGGTTGCGTTCACGGTCGGCGATCGTGAGGCCGACGGAGTCGCGGACCATCGCCCGGGTCTTCAGTGCCCGGATGACTGTGATGTCGCGGTTTTCCCGGGTGGCTTGCGTGGCGATGCGAAGCACGGGATCGCCACCGCGGCGGCGGGCGGCCAGGGCGCGGGTGGGCGCCGGGACGATGGTGAACGGGGTGTCGAGGATGCCCCAGGTTTCGAGTTGATGGATGCCCAGGGCGAGGGCGCGGGCCAGCGGGGCGACGAGGTCGCGACGCCCGTGCTCCTTGAGCGCGACGATGGCCTGGCGCCGGGGGCCCACGTAGCGGCCGAGAGCAAAAACGGGCACGCCGGGGTCGATGCGCGGGGTGACGAGATGCGGCTCGTCGGTGTGGACGTTCAGTGTCGCGGCGCAGACGTCGCACCACTTGGTCGACGGCGCGCCACAGCCTCCGCATTCCAGCGGGAGGATGAGGTCGAGCATGGTTCGAGTGTGACGTCTCGAGGCCGGGCAGTCGGAGTACTGTCCACAGGTCATGGCCGGTGCGATGGGTTTCGCCAACGCAAATGGACTTCGGTTCGCCTATCTCGAGGAAGGCTCCGGGCCCCTCGTGCTGATGCTGCACGGCTTTCCCGACACTGCGCACACCTGGGACGATTTGCGTCCGCGCGTCGCCGATCGCGGCTATCGGGCCGTGAGTCCCTTCATGCGCGGATATCACCCGACCGAGGTCCCGGATATTGATCCGTCTCAAGAGACATTGGCCGGTGATGTTCTTGCACTGATCTCTGCTTTGGGTGCTTCCGAGGCCGTGCTGATCGGTCACGACTGGGGCGCCTCGGCTGCCTACGGCGCGGCGGGACTCGGACCGGACCGGGTTAGCAAGCTGATCACGGTTGCGATCCCCCATCCTGCGACTCTGTTGCCGACGCCACGGAAGCTTTGGGGTGCGCGGCATTTCGCTTCATATAAGCTCCCCGGTGCTGCGAAACGGTTCGCCCGCAATGATTTTGCGGCATTGCCTGCGATCTATCGACGATGGTCGCCGACGTGGAATCCTCCCGCCTCGGAGTTCGATGCCGCGCGAGAGTGCTTGTCAAGTCCGGGGAGTCTCGACGCGGCTTTTGGCTACTACCGCAAGCTTTCGCCGCTGCCGTCCGCGTCGTTGCGAGCGAAGATCCCTGTGCCGACCGTGGCCTTCGCGGGGTTGCATGATCCAGTGGCCGGATTGCCGGATTATCGCCGGGCTGCGCGGAAATTCCTGAGCGACTATGCCATTGAGGAAGTTCCGGGTGGGCATTTCATGCATCGGGAACATCCGGAGGTGTTCGCCGAGCGGGTCCTGGCCCACCTTTGAGCGGTCCCCTTTTGATGCTCCTATTGGTGTCAAGCGGCTTTGAGCCATGTCCTGTAGGTGTGTGCGAACTGGTCGTCGCGTTGTAGTCCGCGTTCGATGCGGGAGATGACGGTGGGCCAGACGCCGAAGTGGTTTGCCGCGGCGGTGACGGTGATGTTCTTGGCTTGTCGGGCCGAGCGCAGGTCTGTGTACTCGGGCACGGCTATTTGTCGGGTCAGTAGTTTGAAGATCTCGCGGGCGATGGCCCGTTTGAGTTTGCGCAGGATCTCCATCCTGGTGTGGCCCTTGATCAGCTGGCGCTGGACGTAGTCCTTGGTCGGCTGGTGACACGACATCCGTACCAGGGCGATGCGGTGCAACGCGTTGTTGGCGGCGCGGTCACCGCCGCGGGAGAGTCGGTACCGGTTTGTTTTGCCCGATGACGCGGGAACGGGCGCCGCTCCACAGAGTGCGGCGAACGCGGCTTCGCTGTGCAGCCGATGCGGGTTGGCCCCAGCGGTGATCAGTAGCTGGGCTGCGGTGTCGGGACCGACGCCGTAGGCCGCTCGCAGTCCCGGATTGGCCTCCGTCACCAGCGCATCGATCTGGGACTGGAGAAACTCGGCTTGGGCTTCAAGGAACTGCACGCGTTGAGCCAGCATCTTGGCCGCGACAAGTACCGACTGCGCCCACCGATCAGCTACCGCATCGGGCCGGCAGCGGGCGATTGCTTCGATCAATCTGAATGTTGTTAGTCCACGGTATTTTTCACGCACTGAGTCGGGCGCGGAGACCAGCATGGCCTTGAGCTGATTGATGACCGCGGTGCGGTGTTTGACCGCGGTGCGGTGTTTGACCGCCGAACGGCGGGCAATGTGCAGCGCCCGTAGTCCTGAAGTCGTTTCGTCTTTGGGGATTGCCAGCCCATCACCGGCCAACGCCGTTCGCGCTGCACTATAGGCATCGAGCGGATCAGATTTGCCTTTGAGCCGGCGAGTGGACTTGACCGCCCGAGTCACCTCGACGACCTCAATACCCGCCGCGATCAGTGCCCGGGTCAGCCCGGCACCGTAACTGGCGGTGCCCTCGACCCCGACCCGCTCAACGTGGCCCAACGAAGTCAGAAATCTGATCGCCGCGGTGTAACCCGCACGCGTGGCCGGGAACTCACGGTCTGTGACCGCAGTGCCGGTCATGGTGATGACGGCGACGTGGATGGTGTCGGCGTGGGTGTCAGCGCCGGCGATGAGGAGCGCGGATTCTGCCAAGATGGTGGTGTCCCTTCTGACGTGCGTTGGGCGGGCACACACCGGCAGGGCGGGCAGACAAGACATTGATGAGGAACGGCCAGGCTCCTGATTAAGTCATGTCCGTCCTGACCGGCGTGCTCAAGGCACGCACCACGCAGGCCGGACAGATCAAATGGAAGACAACCCAGCAGAGCGTCAGTCAGACCCAGAGTCACAACCTGCGCGGTAACGCTCTTCCATCATCAATGTCGGACCCTGCTGTCATCATGGAGTTATGTCCTCGACCGCCGTGCTCAGCCCGAAGGAGCGCCTGGAGGTGGTGTTCGAGGAGTTGGCGGAACTGGCCGGTCAGCGTAATGCGATCGACGGCCGC
>JAKFVT010000039.1 GCA_021732005.1 Mycobacterium sp.
GGTGACATCGGGCTGAGTTTGCGCAACGTCGGGCAAACGTCCTTCGATCACCGCACGCCGACCTTTCCCATCTTCCAAGCGCTTCCGCTTCCAGTACCAGCCGCCAGCTGGAGAATGCACCGACTCATCGGGGCGCGATCCCGCTCGGCACCGTCCATGTGGCGGGCGTCACAGTCCCTCGTACGGTTATCCCCGCAAACGAGCGACGCCACTGAGAGCGCGACCGATCTCGACGAGAGTCAACCATGATGAGGGCCTCCGTATGGGCTCTTTTGGTGATGCAACAGCGGAGCATACGTGCTTGCGCACGCGTAAATGCGTGGTTATGGCTAACTGTTATATCGGCTTCATACTGGTCGCATTGACGTGCCCGCAAGCGCTAGTCCCACTGACCGTCAACGTTCACTCCCAGCGCAATCGTTAGTCGATGTCACCGTTTAGACCGAATTCGACGAGCGTGCGTTCGGCCAGTTCGCGCAACTCAGCCCGGGTGGAAACCGAGCCTGGTTGATAACCCCGTACGCAGACACCGACCTGGTTCATCTCCATCGAAGTCCCGACGAACACCTGTAGCTGGCTGCCCGTCCGCTCCAGCCACCCTCGGGTGACGTTCTGGCTCGCGCCGCGCGCGAACATCGCATCGCATAGTGTGCCGTCGGGCCTGCTCGCCGCGGGGCCGGTATCGCCGAGGTTCGAGCAGACCGCGGGTTGCTCTGGATCGCTGACCGCGTAGTCGATCAGATGCCGCCACGCGCGCTTTGGGGTGAAGGGCGTGAGCGCGACGAGCTCAGCCGACTCGTCTTCGGTGTCCTTGGCATCCTTGAGCGCCTGCTTGATCGAGGCGCGGGCCTGTGTCAGATCGGTCGTCACACCGTTGGGGTCGATACCGACGCGAACGAAGGAGACGGCGACGGCACGCGCATCCTCCATGGTGCGGGTGTTGACGGTCAGTAGCAGTCGGACGTCCTCGGCGTCGCCGTGTGCACGACCCATATGCCGGTCGAGTCGCGCGGTGAACGCCGCGGCCAACGCACTGGCGGTTCCGCCGAGTGCATCAGCGCGGGCATTCCACTCATCCAGCCGAAGCCGAATCCAGATGTTGGGCGCGATGACAAGCTCATCTGCGCCGCGGGTCGGCACGGCTACCGGCAGTGAGGCCTGCGCCTCGGCGTGAGTGACATCTTGTTGGCGCCGGCGCGCTTCCTTCGCGGCAGCGAGAACCGCCCGGCCGACCGCGGGAACATCGCGCGCAGTTTCAACCGCGTCCTGCGTCAGCGCGCGCAGTCCGGGGCGAGACCGTGGCGGCGGATAACCGAGATCGCGTGACATACCCAGGAGCGCCTCGGTGACCGCGACCGCGGCGCCGATGCCGTCGATGACGTAGTGCGAGAGCACCAGGCTGATCGCCGTAGAGCCGTCGCTGAGCGGGACAAGGCTGATCCGCCAGCCGGGTCCCGATTCCGGGTCGATGGGGAGTTGAGTGCGCTCGTCGAACCAGTCGCCGAGTTCCGTGCGTGAACGAACGGTCGTGGCGATCTCGAGCTCTGACGATTCAGGTGCTGCCACCCAGCGATACCGGCCGAAGGGCAGCGGTGATCGCTCGATGAGCCGTCCCATCATTCCTTTGCCGAGTTCGCGGCGGAACCGCTTGAGTGCTTCGATGTCGACTGCGTGTCGGTAGACCCAGCCGACCTGCATCACTTCCTTCTGGCCGGCGGCATGATGACCCGCATAGAAGGCTTGGTCCATCAAATCGAGCCGATTGTCCCGCTGAGCAGCCTCATTGGCCGCGGGCGCAGAGCGGTCCTGGATTGACACGAGCGTCAGAGTAGCTGACCGGTCCGCTCGGGAGGGCTGGACTTGAACGGTCGCGGCGGTGATGACGTAACCGGGACATACCTTGTCGGAGAAGGTGAGGTAACCCTATTCTGCGGCTGTGATCAAAAGTCAGCCGGACGCACATGGTCGGCCGGTGGCTCTCTTCGTACTGGGCAACGGCAGGTCTGGAACGTCGGCGCTGACGCAGGTTCTCGCGCTCAGCGGTGCCGTGCTTCCGCCCGGCTTGTTGGGCGCCACGTCCGAGAATCCCCGGGGTTTCTTCGAGCCGCGTGCCGTCATTCATCTGAACCAGGCAATCCTGCACGCCCACGGAAGTTCCGGCTACGACACTTCGCTGGTGCCGCACGAAGATGACGTTTTCAGCGTCGGACGCAATGCCGCGTGGGTGGCCAAGGCGAGGGACTATCTCAGCGGACTTCCGACGGCGCCACTGGTGGTGATCAAGGAACCGAAGACGACGACAGTGTCGGGCATCTGGTTCGAGGCGGCCCGTCAGGCCGGGTTCGATGTCGCCGCCGTGGTCGCGGTTCGCCATCCCGACGAGATCATCGGTTCGCTCGCGAAGCGCGCCAACCAGCAGAACTACGTGGACTCGTCGCCGGAACTCACCTGCGCCTGGTGGTTGAAATACAGCCTGTTGGCCGAACGGGACACTCGCACCGTGCCGCGGGTGTTCGTTGAATATGCGAACCTTCTCAAGGACTGGCGCCTGGAGGTGAAGCGAATCTCCGCTGCACTGGGTGTCGATCTCGACATCGAGGACGAACGCGCGGTCGACCAGTTCCTCACCCCTGACCTACGGCATCATCAAACCCGCGGCGCGGTGACCGAGCCCTTCGGTACTGATTGGATCGGCACCGTCTACGAAACATTGGCCGCCGCCGCGCGGGACGAGTCCTGGGACGCCTCGGATCTGGATCGCGTCTATGTCGAATACGCGGCCAGCGAGCGCGGTTTCAGCAGGGCCTTCGACGACTCCCGTCGTTACCGCAACATCAACCGCCTCCTGCCACCGCTGCTGGTCAAGCTGGGGTTGGAGGCCCTCGCGCTGGCGCACCGGCGCAAGGGGACATGGTCATAGTTCCGCAGCCGGGTACCTGACCGAGTTACGCTGCCCGGCGGCTGAGCGCGTACGGGGACGAAGGGCCGGGAGCATCCGATGAAATTTGTGCTGGCTTTCTACGGCACCCGTGGCGACGTCGAACCCGGGATCGCCGTCGGGCGCGAGCTGATGCGCCGCGGTCACCACGTGCAGATGGCCGTCCCGCCGGACGCGATCGGCTCGGCCGAGGCAGTCGGCCTCGAGGCGGTGCCTTACGGACCGGACACCCGGACCTGGCTCGAGGACACCCGCGACTTCTGGGGCTACTTCTTCCGCAATTTCTGGCGGGTCCGAGATGTCCGGAACTACCTGCGCGAATCCCGCGAGCCCGGCATCCGGGCCTGGGGCGAAATGACCAAGGCACTGGCTTCCGTTGCGGGCGGGGCGGATCTATTGGTGACGGGCATCAGCTACGAGGAGCTCGCATTCGACGTCGCCGAATACAGCGGCACTCCGCTGGCTACCGTGCTGTGGTACCCGATGCGGGTGAACGGCAAGCTCTTGCCGTTCTTGCCCGAACCTGTGGTCCGCGCGGTCATGAGGCTGGGGGAGGCCGTGATCTGGCGGGGGGTGAGGAACGAAGTCGGCGAAGCACGGCGTGAGCTGGGCCTGCCGCCGGCGACCGGGCCAGTACCCGGGCGTATCGCCGAACGCGAGCTGCTGGAGATTCAGGCTTATGACGCCGCGCTGTTTCCGGGGCTACCGCAGGAGTGGGCGCATTGGAATGGCCAGCGGCCGTTCGTCGGGACCCTGACGCTGGAGTTGGCCACCGAAGCCGACTCCGACGTGATGTCCTGGATCGCCGCGGGGACGCCGCCGATCTGCTTCGGTTTCGGCAGCATTCCGGTCGAGTCGCCCGCCGCCATGATCGCCATGATCGCTGGAGCGTGCGCAGAGGTCGGCGAGCGAGCGTTGGTGTGTGCGGGCTGGACCGATTTCGGTGACGTCCCGCAGTACGACCACGTGAAGGTGGTGGGTGCGGTGAATTACGCGACGATTTTTCCGTCCTGCCGGGCGGTCGTGCACCACGGCGGCGCAGGCACCACCGCGGCGGGATTGCGCGCCGGAGTTCCGACATTGGTCCTGTACATGGCGGATGTGCAGATGATCTGGGGTGCCGCGGTCAAAAAGCTGAAGGTGGGGGCCTATCGGAAGTTTGCCGCCGCCTCCGAGAAGACGCTGGTCAAGGATTTGCGCACCATCCTCACCCCCGGATATCGCACCCGTGCCCGCGAGCTCGGAGCCAAGATGATCACGCCCGCCGACAGCGTCTCGACGGCCGCGGACCTGATGGAGAACTTTGCCCGCAGCAAGCACGCCGGGTGAAATCCGATCCGGGCAAACGCCAATAACTGACGGCTAGGCAAGTTTAGACTCAGCGCCGAAATGCTGGCATGCGAGATAGGGCCATTTTGACCATCACCGACTACGACGTGCGATCTCTGTACCTCGACCTGCTCCGACGGAACCTGACCCGGTTCGGAATGCATGAGCGGATGCCCTCGGACTGGCCGTTGCGGCGGCGTCTACTGCTGAAGGCTGCCAACACCTTCGGTCCTAAACTTCGCGGTGGCGGCGTGAGCGCTCAGAACTATCGGGAGGCGGGCCTGGATTGGCCGGCCGAAGCCGAGACGATGATCGGGATGAAGCGGCTCACCAGCCTTCAGGAGTGTGTCGAGACGGTACTTGCCGATGACGTCCCCGGCGACCTCGTCGAGACCGGAGTGTGGCGCGGCGGCGCGTGCATTCTGATGCGGGCGGTTCTAGCCGCCTATGGGGATCGGACTCGCAACGTGTGGCTTTGCGATTCCTTCCAGGGTGTACCGCGCTCTGATACCGAGAACTACAAGGCGGACAAGGGAATTCACGCAGAAATCGTCTCGGGTATCCTCGGGGTTTCAGAGGCCGACGTTCGGAAGAACTTCGAGCGCTACGGCCTGCTGGACGACCAGGTCCGTTTCCTGCCGGGCTGGTTCAAGGACACGCTGCACGACGCTCCTATCGAGAGCATCTCCGTGCTGCGGCTCGACGGCGACCTCTACGAGTCCACCATCCAAGCTCTGGACGCGCTGTACCCGCGCCTGTCGCCTGGCGGCTTCTGCATCGTCGACGACTACCTGGCGGTGAAGGCGTGCGAACAAGCCGTCACCGATTACCGGCAGAAGCACGGGATCACCGCCGAGATCGTCGACATCGACGGCACCGGAGTGCTGTGGCGCAAGTAGCGCAGACGGAACGGTCTTCGCCGTCGCGTCGTGCACATGTCTGACGGCTCGGTACGGATCGGCATTCTCGGAGCGGCCGGTGTCGCGCGAACAGCAGTGATCAAGCCGGCTAAGGGCAACGCTGAGGTC
Source organism: Mycobacterium sp. (assembly GCA_021732005.1). GTDB lineage: Bacteria > Actinomycetota > Actinomycetes > Mycobacteriales > Mycobacteriaceae > Mycobacterium. The sequence continues at coordinate 5,296 of JAKFVT010000039.1, forward strand.
GAGGTTGTGGCGGTGGCCGCGCGCGATGTAGACCGCGGGCGCGCCTACGCCGCGCAACACGGCATCAGCACAGTTCACGATAGCTACGAGGCGTTGATCGCGGATCCCGCCGTAGATGCGGTGTACATCCCGCTGCCGAATGCGTTGCACGGGAGATGGATTCGGGCCGTACTAGAGGCGGGTAAGCACGTTCTGGTGGAGAAGCCGTTCGCGGCGAATGCCGCCGAGGCGCGTGAGCTCGCAGCACTGGCGGCTGCCTCGGGCCGTGTGGTGATGGAAGGTCTGCACCACCGCTATCACCCTGCCTCGGTACGGATCGAGCAGATCCTCGCCTCGGGCGAACTCGGCACGATCCAGCGGGTCGAGGCGGTCAACTGTTACTTGCTGCGCGACTTCGCGGGTTCTCGCTACAGCTACACGCTCGGCGGCGGAGCGACGATGGATCTCGGGTCATACATCGTTGACACGGTTCGCGTGTACGGCGGCTCGACCCCGGAAGTTGTTTCCGCACAGGCAAAGTTGCGCGGACCCCAGATAGACCGTGTGATGACCGCGGAGCTGAGATTCGCCGAAGGCCACACCGGCCGGTTGCACTGTTCGATGTGGTCCGCCGAGCTACCGCACTACAGCACCAAAGTTGTGGGTGACCGCGGTGAGCTGAGACTGCATCCGCTCCAGCCGTTCCAGAGGTTCTCGGTTCGGTCCGCCGACGGCAGGCGCGACGAGAAGTTTCCGTTGCGCGCAACCTACGCGTATCAACTGGATGCATTCGCCGCGGCGGTGCTGCGTGGTGAGCCGGTGAGGACGTCCGCGGCGGACGCGGTCGAGAACATGACCGTCATCGATGCGATCTATCGCGCCGCCGGCCTTCCCGTCCGCGTACCGGCCTAGCCGCTAATTCGGCAGGCAGCGTCCTGCCAGACAGCCAAGCGTCGGCGGTGCGGGCGAAGAGGCCTGGATTGCGCATCGGCCAGTCATGACCCATGCCAATCGCGAGTCGGTCGACTCCATTGGGCATCGACCGTGAGAGCAGTGCCGCCCAGTGGCGGATTGGTCGCAACTCGTTGGTGCCCGTGACGAATAGTGTTGGCACGTCAGCTTTGTCGAGTGTTCTTGGAAGGGTGAAACCCGCGGATGCCTCGGCGATGTAGGCGAATTGCGCTCCCGAATGAAGGCGCGCATCTTCGACGTAGTCCTCGTTCTTCGCCGCGTGGCCGACATCCCAGTAGCGGTTGATCAGCAGCCATCGGAATGCGGCGGCGCGGGCGAACACGCCCGCCAGGTGGCGCGTGAGCTGGGCCGCCGGCAGCGTGTTGATCACGGTGCTGCTGAATACCGCACGGTCGACGAGATACGGTTCGGAAGCCAGGAGTTGGACGCCGACCTGGGCCCCGAGTGAGAAGCCGACCAGGTGCGCCCTGCCGGCTGTGACTCGGGTGCGGATGAGGTCCGCAACCGCGCCGGCGGCTCGGCTCATCTCGAAGGGGCCTTGAGGAAAGCTTTTGCCGTACTGGGGCAGATCCGGGACCAGACAGCGGTAGTGCCGCATCTGTGCGACCACCGGCTCCCAGGTCCACCCGCTCATGATTCCGCCGTGTAGGAACACGATGGCGGGCGCGTCGACCGGGCCGGAGTCGCGCACATACAGATCCACGTGGCGATGCTATGTCAGTTGGCGAAGTGCGCTTCGTCGATGTGTTCGGCGACTCGCAACGCATTGGCTGCCACGGTCAGGCTCGGATTGATGCCGCTGCTCGACGGGAAGAACGACGCGTCCACCACATACAGGTTGTCCACCTCGTGTGCGCGGTTCTGCGGGTTCAGCACACTGGTTGCGGGATCGTTCCCGAACCGGACGGTGCCGCAGACATGGCCCAGGGTTCCGTTGTTCTCACCAGTGCGCAGCGTGAGTGTCCGGAACGGTTTCAACACATCATTGAGCGCGCCCAAGAACACCTCGCGGCGTTGGATCTCATTGGGATGAAGGCGGTACTGCAGGCGCAGCCGTTGTCGGCCGTCGACACTGGGCCGATCGCTAGGCAGGACCCGGTTGTCGAGGTACGGCAGGTCCTCCATGATCGCGGCCAGGACAAGCCCGCCACTGATCAGCCGGTCGTAGATTGGCCGCGCAATGGGGCTACTCCAACGCAGCGCTTTCGACACGAAGCCCGGTTGGTTCATCATCATGTCGATCGGCGCCAACGAGGCCATCGAACTGGCTGATTGCACCGTGCCGTACTTCTGGCCGTCGATGAAATAGAAGTCGTTGAGCCCGATCTCCTTGTTCTCGGCCGTGATCTTGCTGCCGCGCTGCGGCCAAATCTCGATCCAGTCCATGACGTGGCGCATCAGATTTCGGCCCACCATATCTGAGCCGTTGGCCAGCCCGCGGTTCCAATCTCCGGACCGGGAATTGAGCAACAGAATCGGGGTGGCCAGCGCACCGGCCGCCAGAACCACCACTTTGGCCTTCAAGGTCAGCATGTCGTTGCGGCGCTGGCAGATCACCCGTTGCACGCGGGTGCGGTCTGACTCGAGGCGCAAAACCCGGCATTCGGCGAGTAGTTGAGCGCCGTACTCGGTGACGGCGGGCAGAACACCGCTTCGGGCGCCGTCGTACTTGCAGCCCTTGGGGCAGAGGTAGGCCTGACACGTCGCGCAATCGTCGGTGTAGTCACAGGCCATCGGTAAGTGGTAGGGATGCAGCCCACGCCCGTTCAGATAGTTGACCAGCGGTTGGTTGTCGGCCGAAAACGGTGGTGCAGCGGGCAGTCCGACGTCGGCGGACTCCGGCCGCAGGGGATCAGGTTGGCCGCGAACACCGAGGAGCTTCTCGGCCTCCGCGTACCAGGGCGCCAGCTGTTCGTACGTGATCGGCCAAGACTCAGGGACCGTGGATTCGCCGGGATCGGTGAAGAATTGCCGTGGCGCAAAATCGTCGGCGAAGAAACGTTCGCAGACCATGCCGTAGAGGGCCGACGATCCGCCGGTACCGGCGCCGATATACGGCACGAATTTTCTCGGGAAACGGCCGCTGATATCGGTGATTTCGTCATTGCTGCGGCCGCCGCGGGCCAGAGTGTCGTAGTAGGTCTTCTTGGAACGGGACGCCAGTGGCTCGGCTATTTCCGGCATAGCCGAGCGAATCGTGCCCGGCGTTCCGGGCAGCGTCGATCGGCCCTTTTCCACGAATAGCACTCGGCGGCCCGCACGTGCCAGCCGTTGGCCGAGCATGCCGCCACCCATGCCAGCGCCGACGACGATGACGTCCCACTCGAGGCGTTCCGCCTCGCGCCCAGTCAATTCGCCGTCAGGCACAATCGAGCTCCTCGGTGAGATGACCCAAAATTGTTCTGATCTGGGCGATTCGGGATGTTATCAACGTAGGCCGAGAAGCGTGGCGAGTTGGTCGTCGTGGCGATCACGTTGGAAGCGCCGAGAGGATTGCAGCGCGCCGTGGGCGAGCCGGCGGCGCAAGTCCTCGTCTGCTTCGAGTGCCATCAGGTTGGCTGCAAGCGCATGTGCGTCTCCGGTCGGGCTCAGTAGCCCGGTGACGCCCGGTTCGATGATCTCCGGGGTGCCGCCCGAATTGGTCCCGCAGACCGGGAGTCCGGCCCTCATGGCCTCAACAGTGACGCGGCCGAACGCCTCACACTGGCTGCACATCAGCCCGACGTGGGCGGCTGCCCAGTAACGCGGCACATCCGTCGTCGGCCCATCGATGGTGATCAAATCGTCAACGTCCAGGCCTTTGGCGAGAGCGCGAAGCGGCTGGGCGCTCCCCGCCCCCACCAGCGTCAACTCGATATCGACGCCGGCCTGTCGGGCGATGGCAATGGCTTCGATGGCCAGATCTTGTCCTTTCGCGGCGGAGAAATAGCCGACTAGGACGGTGCGCATGCGTTCGCCAGGTTGTCGCTGCGGCGACGTGCCGAGCGGAGTGTCGACGACGGGGTAGATCACATGCGTCTTCATGGTGGGATCCAGCGCGCGCATGGCCTGCTCAACGGCGTGCGAATTGCAGATCACCGAGTCCGACAGCCAGCCGACCATGCGAACGGTGTTGCGGTAGCCGAACAAGAACCAGAGCTGATGGTCGTCGCGGCCGAATTCGCGCACGACCCAGTGATGCGGGATTCCCAGCATTTTGGCGGCTATGGCGTGGGACGGGATGGTCATCGTATTGGTCAAGACCATCGTCGGACGCTGACGGATGAACAACACCAACGCCCCCACGATGCCGGGCAGCAGTATCGCGGTGTAGGGCAGCCAGCCGATCAGGACGTGCGGGTCGATGAAACGCAAGCGTGACCACTTGCCGAAGCCCCACCATGGTGTCCAGGCGATTTTCGTTCGGATACCGTCGTCGGCGCACCGCGCTGACACGTCTCCCTTTTGCGGAAGGACGGCGATGACCTCCACGTCGCGACGTATTTCCCTGAGCGCGAAGAGAATGTCCCGGAAATCGATGACACCGCCACCGCCGAAACTACTGACATTCGATACGACGACGACTCGTGGGGGCAGGTTCTCGGTGCGCGGGGTCCTGTTCGAGCGACGCCGGCCTATGAGTCGACGAACTGCCCCAACTGCAAACACGGCCAGAGTTTAGGCGACAACCCGCAGGCCCAATCAGGAATGGGTCGGACGGATTGTTGGCCGCGGGCCGGGTGTTAGCATCGCGCGCATGAGTCACGGCCGGGGGCCGGTACGGATCGGTGTCCTGGGAGCAGCTGCGATCGCGCCGGCGGCGTTGATCACGCCGGCGAAGGACAACGCCGAGGTGGTGGTCGCCGCGGTGGCGGCACGGGACCCTTCGCGCGCCGAGGCCTTCGCTGCCAAGCACGGCATCGCCCGAGTCCACAGCAGCTATGAGGCGCTGTTAGCTGACCCGGATGTGGACGCCGTCTACAACCCCTTGCCAAATGGGTTGCACGGCAAATGGACCCGCGCCGCAATCGAGGCGGGCAAACACGTCTTGTGTGAGAAGCCGTTTACCGCCAACGCGGCGGAGGCCCGCGAGATCGCTGATCTGGCGGCGACGTCCGATCGGGTGGTGATGGAGGCGTTTCATTACCGCTATCATCCGTTTGCCTTGCGTGCCGAGGAGATCATCGCGTCGGGGGAGCTAGGCACCCTGCAGCGGGTGGACGTCGCGTTCTGCTTTCCGTTGCCGAAGTTCTCCGACATTCGCTACAACTACTCGCTCGCGGGCGGCGCCACGATGGATGCCGGCTGCTATGCGGTCCACATGCTACGTACCTTCGGTGGGGCCACCCCGGAAGTTGTTTCGGCACAGGCGAAATTGCGAGACAGCACGGTGGACCGCGCGATGACAGCCGAGGTGAGGTTTCCCGCCGGGCACACGGGGCGGCTGCGCTGCTCCATGTGGTCGACAGACCTGCTGAGGATAAGCCTTCGGGTCACGGGCGACCGCGGCGAGCTGTATGTGGTCAATCCCTTGTTGCCGCACCTTTTTCATCGGTTCACGGTGCGATCCGGTGGCGGCAAGCGAGTGGAGCGATTCCCGCGCCGCGCTACCTACGCCTACCAGCTGGATGCGTTCGCTGCCGCGGTGCTACGGGGCGAGCCGGTGCGGACGACGCCCGAGGATGCGATCGAGACCATGACCGTGATCGACGCGGTTTACCTCGCGGCGGGCCTCCCCGTTAGGCAGCCGAGCTGAGTGAGGTTGCTGACGGTTATGTCAATTGCTGAAATTTTCGGTGGACCGTCTTCTAGTATCGCCGCGGTGGTGTGACGGAGGAGAGAAAACAACATGCCAGACAGCGCTGGGCGGGCACGTATCGGCATCCTGGGAGCTTCGAGCTTCGCGCCGACGACGATGATCAACCCGGCGAAGGACAACCGCGATGTCGTGGTCGCGGCCGTGGCATCACGTGATCAGCCCAGTGCCGACGAATTCGCCGCCAAGTACGACATACCCAAGGCCTACGGCACCTACGAAGCGCTGCTCGACGACCCGAGCCTCGATGCCATCTACGTTCTGGTGCCTACCAGCATGCACGGTAAGTGGACGAAGTTGGCACTTGCGGCAGGCAAGCATGTGCTTGTCGAGAAGCCGTTCACGGCCAACGCTGCCGAGGCTCAAGAAATCGCGGACCTGGATGCCCAGTCTGACCGGGTGGTGATGGAGGCGATTCAATTCCGCCACCATCCGCTGACTCGCCGGGTCGAGGAGATCATCGCCTCAGGCGAGATCGGCACTCTGCGGCGGGTGGATGTCACCCTGTGCGTGTTGCTGCCGACGTTCAAGGCCAATTGCTACAACTACGCCATGGCCGGCGGGGCCATGATGGACGCGGGAAGTTACGTGACGAATATGGCCCGCACATTCGGTGGCTCTACGCCGAAAGTCGTTTCGGCACAGGCGAAATTGCAGAAACCTCAGGTGGATCGGGCAATGGCGGCCGAGTTGCAGTACGCGGGCGGCCACACCGGCCGGCTGCGCTGCGCGCTGTGGTCGGGGAATCTGTTTCGGGCCAGCGCCAAAATTGTCGGGGATGATGGAGAGTTGCGCTGGCTCAGTCCCGCTGCCCCCAACGTCTTCCCGGTGCTCTCGGTCCGGTCGGCCAACGGGAAGCGGGTCGAACGCTTCTCCCGGCGCACTACCTACTCCTTCCAGTTGCAGGCGTTTGCCGATTCGGTACTGCGCGGCAAGCCGGTCCGGACCTCACCTCAGGACGCGGTCCAGAACATGAGCGTGATCGATGAGGTCTATCGCGCCGCCGGCCTTCCGATCCGGGAGCCGAGCTGAGTGGTCGTCAAGCGATGAAAGTGGTTCTGGCATGCCACGGCGTACGTGGTGATGTTGAGCCCAGTGTTGTCGTCGGGCGGGAACTCCTGCGTAGGGGCCACGACGTCGACATCGTCGTCCCACCGAATGTCGTCGCTTTTGCTCAGGCAGCCGGCCTCACGGCCACGGCCTGGGGGACCGACTCGCAGGTCATGATGGATGCCCAGCGCGACTATTGGACGTGCTTTTTCCAGATGCCCTGGAAATCGAAGGATCTGACGAGGCTGGGAGAAGACATCGGGGAGATCGTCACCCGGTGCTGGACCGAGGAAGCGTTCTCGATCCTGCTGGAGGTGGCGGACGGCGCCGATGTGATCATCGCCGGCAACGGTTTCGAGCAGTTCGCGGCGAATGTCGCGGAGTATTACGGCATCCCGCTGGTGACGCTGGACTTTTTTCCGATGCGAGCCAACGGCAGGGTAGTGCCAGTCCTTCCGGCACCGCTGGGCCGCGCCATCATGACGGCGTATCAGCGGATGTCCTGGAGCGGCGTGGTCAAAGAAGTTGAGGACACGCAGCGCCGTTTACTCGGGCTGCCCCAGGCAACAACGCCCTGGCCGAATCGCATCTCCGAACGTGGTTCCCTGGAGATTCAGGCTTATGACGATGCGTTCGTTCCCGGGCTGGCGGCTGAGTGGGCGAAGTGGGGTGGGCAGCGCCCCTTCGTCGGCACGCTAACGCTGGAGTCGCCGACCGATTCTGATGATGAGGTCGCATCATGGATCGCCGAGGGCACCCCACCGATCTTCTTCGGGTTCGGCAGCGTTCCGGTTGGCTCCCCCGCTGAGACCATCGCCATGATCGGAGCAGTCTGCGAACAGCTAGGCGAGCGGGCGGTGGTGGGCGCGGGTTCGTCTGATTTCAACGCGATCTCCTGCCCGGACCACGTCAAGTTGGTGGGCTTGGTGAATTTCGCGGAGATCTTCCCGCTCTGTCGTGCGGTCGTGCATCACAGTGGGGCCGGCACTATCGCTGCGTGCCTGCGGGCGGGAGTGCCACAGGTGGGTCTCTGGACGTTGCCTGACCAGTGGTTGCGGACGAGTCAGCTCAAACGGTTGAAGGTGGGCACGGGGCGGCGCTTCGTGACGACTACAGAAGGGTCGTTGATCGCGGACTTGCGCAAGATTTTGGCCCCGCAATACCTCACGCGGGCGCGTGAATTTGCGACCGTCATGACGACACCGACCGAAAGTGTCGCTGCTGCTACCGATCTCGTTGAAGCCTTCGTCCACCTCGGGCGTGTCTGCTAACCGATGAGTGCGAATCCGGAAGTCGTCGGCGACAATGGCAACGCAAGCGCAAACCGCAGGTTCACACGCACGATCGACGACGTATTCGATCCACAGAACGATGCACTGAACGCGTAGCGATTGATACTGGAGACGGGAGTCATTCCCTGCCACGCCTGGCCCTGGTATCCCTTACTGGCCGCAGAATCGGATTCGAACCGCATCACTGGCTGATGGAAATGTATGGGTCCTACGGGTTTTCGCGACCTGGATTGTAGACATGTTTGAGCATCACGGAGTTTGTCGTTGCACCTATCTGTCGCGGTGGCTATTCAGGGCGCCGCGGCCCAACTAATGCAAACGAACCAGCGACTCCCGACACTAGCCTCGGGCCAGCGCCCGGTCGGCGAGCGCACCGATTGCTGGTGCCAACACCCGGCTGTACTCGAGCGTTAGATGGTTCCAATCGAAGTAGACCAGGGTGTTTCCGACGATGACCGGGCAGCGGTCAGTTGTGCAGAACAGGTCTGTGATGTCGGCATACTGCCCGCCACCAGCTCGTACGGCGGCGGACTCCGCGGCGATGCCGGACGGATTGACTGCGCTGGACCGAGCTGGCTCGCATGCCGTCGCGTCGTCCAGGTGAGCTGAGAGGCAGACCGGGACCATTTTCTGCGGATTGGGGATCGGACCCAGGACCAGGACGTGTGCTCCGATGTCGCGTAGCTGATGCACCATACGGCTGAGGCTGTTGAGCCAGGCCGTGTCGTACGGCGAGAGATTTGAAGGCCAATCAGGTGAACCATATCCGCGCGACATGCTGAGCACGACAAGCTGTGGACGTTCTGCACGCAATCGTTCGATGATCTGACTGCGCCACTGCTCGCACTCCGTGTACTCCCTGTAGAACGCCGGGAGCGTGATGGCGAGGTCCAGAAATGGGCAGCCAGCTTTAGCCAGGGTCTCGACCCGCCAGTGGCGGTCGTCGGCGAGTTGGTGGAAAGCCGGATTCCACATTGCGGCATGTGAATCCCCGATGACTGCGATCGTCGTTGGCGAGGTGTTGTCGCCCATCACACACTCAGGCTGCCCGAGCTCGAGAAACTGGCGCATGCAGCCGTTGAGGTACAGCCCCTTCTCGTCTGCTGCCGCGTTGGCCAGCGGAGGATCCAGGTTTGCCGGGACGGCGTTGAGGCCTGCCGAGGCCGTGAGGGCGGTCTGCACCTGGGCGAAGGCTTGGCGTATCTCGGCATCGTAAGCGCCGATGCTGGAACCTATGGGAGCGGGTTTGGTGGTGATCGCCAGCGGTGTCACTGGTGCACCGCGTCCGACTGGAGCGGGTAGGACCTGGATCAGCGCGAGCCCGCTGCAGATGGCGGTCGCTGTTGCTGCCGCTCCCAGCGCAAGGCTGCCCGACGGCGAATTGCGGAATCTCGGACTAAAGCGAAGCGGGTTCTCGATGAATCTCAGTGTGAGCCAGGCCAATCCGGCAGAAACCAGAGCTGCCGCCAACCGGCCGGTCAGCCCGAGCGGGTGGCCCACGGCCAGCGGGACCAAGACCAGTATTGGCCAGTGCCAGAGGTACCAGGAGTACGAGATGCGGCCGATAGCGCGCATCGGCGGCAGTCCCAATAGGCGCCCGCAGCCTCGCGTCGGTGCGGCGCACCCGGCTCCGACGACGAGCGCAGCGCCGAGAGTGGGCAATACCGCCGCCGTACCTGGAAAGGGCGTACTCGCGCTGAACCAGGTGCAGCCAAACAAGATCAGTGCCAACCCAGCCCATCCCGCGGCGGCGGCTGCGACTGCTCGCAGGCGCCGCAACTGGCTGGCGCCGAGAGCCACCAGCCCGCCGATAGCGAGCTGCCAGGCCCGTGTGGGCAGCGAATAGAACGCCGCAGCTGGGACGATTTTTGTTGCGTAGAAAGAGATTCCAAAAGACACGATCGCGACCAGCGCGAGCACCACCAGATACAGGCGCCGTATCGAGAGGGTCTGAGTCTGTTGGCGCCGCCGGGCCCGCCGCCATAACCGGATCAGGCAAGCGGTGGCGAGAAACAGAGGCGCCCACACGAGGTAGAACTGCTCTTCGACGCCCAACGACCAGTAGTGCAGGAATGGGGATGGTGTCAGGTGGTTAGCGGCGCTGAAGTAGTTGACGCCTTCTTGCATGAACCGGTAGTTGCTGACGTACAGCGCGCTGAAGATGCCGTCATACAGAACCGCCGGAGCTTGCAGAGGGGGAAGGAGGAACGCCGAACCGATCATCGTGACGACACCAACCGCCGCTGAGGCTGGCAGCAGTCGGCGCGCCCGCGCCCCGTAGAAGCTGCGCAGCTTGACGCTGCCGGTGCTGCTCACCTCGCGCCACACGAGGCCGGTAATCAAAAAACCCGAGATGACGAAGAAGACGTCCACGCCGATGTACCCGCCCCCCAAGCGGGGAACCGACGCGTGGAACAAGACGACCGCCACAACAGCGACTGCCCGCAAGCCTTCGATGTCCGGACGAAACTTGTTCTGATCTTCGGGTCGGCTCTGCAGTTTGTGGGTAGGGCTGACGCTGTCGGCTTGGTGCAAGGTCACCTCGAGTGGGTCAATGTGATAGCGGTTTCGTCCGCCCTAGTTGCGGATCAAGAATCCGTAGGGTGAGAAAGACCAGCCGAATTTGTTCTCGCGCGCGGTGTCGTGCGTGTAATCGTCCGGAAATTCCTTCTCGTACGCTTCGACGGCTTCATATGGCCCCGGGCCCCATTCCGGGGCGACCGGATGTCCATTGAGGAGCGAATCTTCGACGACGAGGTAGTCACCGGAGGCCAGGACGGGCCGAAGGAGTTTCATCTCGGCCAGCACGTGCTCCATGGAATGGTCGCTATCCAGAATTGCCCAAACCTTGCCGGGATACTCCTTTCGGAGCTCCCGGATGCGCTCAGCAATTTCCGGGGCTGAAGACGAGGATTCGACGAACTCAACGTCCGGATCTCGCCGCGCCTCGTCTCGAAGAAGCGCGTGGCTGATATCGACTGACAATACCTTGAAGGGCTTACCAATTTGCCTCATTACGCTTGCCCAATACAACGCCGACCCGCCGAAAGCAGTGCCGAATTCAATGACCAGGGATGGCTGGAGATTGACCAGGATTTCCTGGTAATTCCACATGTCGCAGGGTGATTTGTAGGTTTCTACACCCATCCAGGTAGTGTCCTGCCAGACCAAGCTATTGAAGTACCACTTGGAGTATTCTTCAGGCTCGGATCCTGTCGACCGGTAAAAGAGCTGGGAAAATAGATGCCTATTCTTTCGGTCAAACACAATTTGGTTCAAAATGCGCAGCTTCGTTGCTACGGTTGATCGACTCGACTGGGACTTGGTTTGACTCGACATGCCATTTCCTATTCTTGAATCGGCCACGGTGCGGCCGAATGGTAGCAGGGGCTCGGGGTGCGAGAATTGTGTTTCACAACGCTTGGTCCACCTGTTCGGCCACCCGTAAGGCGTTGGCCGCGACGGTCAAACTCGGGTTCAGCCCCGCGCTCGACGGAAAGAACGACGTGTCCACCACGTAGAGGTTTTCCACGTCGTGCGCCCGGTTCTGTGGGTTCAGCACGCTGGTCTTGGGATCGGTGCCGAACCGGCAGGTGCCGCAGACGTGACCCATGTTCGAATTCTCTTTGCCGCTGCCCAGGCCGCGAGAACGGAATGGTTTGAGCGTCTGCTTGAACAACCGTAGGAACGCCGCGTGTCGCTCGATCTCGTTGGGGTGCAATCGATATTGCATCCTCATCCGCTGGCGTCCGTCGGAGCCAGGGTGCTCGGACAGCAGTACTCGGTTGTCGTAGTAGGGGAGGTCTTCCATCATCGAGGCCAGGATCAGTCCGCCGGTGAAGAAGTTCTCGTAGACCCGGCGCACGGCTGGACTCAGCAGACGCAGCGCTTTGGCTTGCGGACCAGGGCGATTGGTCAGCCACTCCATGGGCGGTATCGCGCCGAACGATTGCACGGTTCCGTACTTCTGACCCTGATAGAAGTAGAAATCGTTGAGCCCGATCTCTTTGTTGGCGTCGGTGATCTTGGAGCCCGGTTCGGGCCAGATCATGATCGGGTCGAGCAGATGGCGCATCAGGTTGCGCCCCACCATGTCCGAACCGTTGGCCAGCCCGCGGGGCCAATCGCCCGAGCGGGAGTTGAGCAGCAGCACGGGTGTCGCCAGTGCGCCCGCGGCCACCACCACAACCTTCCCCGTCAAGGCCAATCGACCGGACGGGTGCTCGCAGATCACCTTTCGGACCATCGTGCGGTCCGCTTCCAGGTGCAGCACCCGGCACTGCGTCAACAACTGTGCCCCGTGCTCTGTGATCGCGGGCAGCACACCGTTACGAGCGGCGTCGTTCTTGCACGACTGGGAACACAAGACGGTCTGGCAGGTGGCACAGCCAGTGGTGTAGTCGCAGGCCATCGGCAAGTGGTAAGGATGCAGTCCGCGTCCGGTCAAATAATCGACCAGAGGCTGGTTGTCGGTCGAAAAGGGCGGTGCAGCGGGCAGATTGAGGCCGGCGTCGGGGCGCAGGGGATCAGGCTGGCCGCGTACCCCCAGCAGCTCCTCGGCCTCGGCGTACCACGGCCTCATCTGCTCGTAGGTGACCGGCCAGGCTTCCGGCACGGTGGACTCGCCGGGGTCGGTGAAGTTCTGTCGGGGGGTGAAATCCCGGGCGAAGAACCGTTCGCACACCATGCCGTAGAGCGCGGAGGACCCGCCGGTTCCACTGCCGATGAAGGGAACAAAGCGTTTGGCAGAACGGCCGCTGATGTCTTCGACCTCGTCAGTCGAGCGTCCGCCGCGGGCCAGGGCGTCGAAGTACGTCTCTTTGGACCGGGTCGCAGTCGGCTCGGCCAGCTCCGGCATTGCCGAACGAATCGTGCCCACCGTCCCCGGCAGAGTCGAGCGTCCCTTCTCGACGAAGAGCACTCGGCGACCGGCCTGGGCCAGGCGGTAGCCCAGCATTCCGCCGCCCATGCCGGTGCCCACGACGATCACGTCCCACTCGAGGCGTTCCACGTCGCGCGCACTCATTGCGCCGTCAGCCAAATTGGAGCTCCTCAGCGTGATGGCCCAAAGATTGGCCTGGACTTGGCGATTCGGGATGGTATCAACGATCAGTCGCGAGCATGGCCGAACGCTTACTGGGCCGTCAAAAAACCGGTAATAATGACCGTTGCTCCCCGCGGGTGAGCCAGTGGGATGATGAAAGGCCAGAACTGGCGATGAAACTTGTGCTGTCCAGCTACGGCGGTCGCGGTGATGTCGAGCCTGCCGTCGTAGTCGGCTGTGAGTTGCTACGCCGGGGGCACGACGTCCAGTTGGTTGTCCCGCCCAATCTGGTGGGTTTCGCCGAGGCTGCCGGACTTCCCGCTGTGGCCTACGGGCTGGATTCGAAACAGATCCTCGAGCTGCAGTGGCGTTATTTCACCCTCTACGGGCGCACTCCGTGGAAGCTCAAGGAGCTCAACCGGATGGCTGGTGAAACAGCGCAGTTCGCCGAGAGGTGTTGGGCGAGTATGACCACGACCCTGGCTTCGGTGGCTCAGGGAGCCGACCTGTTGCTGACCGGCCTGATTTTCGAGCAGCCGGCCGCCAATGTCGCCGAGGCCTTCGACATCCCGCTGGTCACCCTGCACTATTTCCCCTACCGGGTGCACGGGCAGCTTCTGCCGCTCGTGCCGGCACCGCTGAGTCGAGTGGCGATGGCGGTGAATGAGTGGACCGCGTGGCGAGGAACCCGCAAGGGTGAGGACGCCCAGCGCCGCGAATTGGGACTACCCGAAGCGGCCAGTCCTGCACCACGCCGTATCGCAGACAGAAGTTCGCTGGAAATCCAGGCCTACGACGAACTGGTCTTTCCGGGGTTGGCGGGCGACTGGGCCAAGTGGATTCACCAGCGGCCGTTCGTCGGTGCTCTGGCGATGGCATCGCCGACGGACTCCGATGCTGAGGTCGCGTCGTGGATTGCCGACGGAAGGCCGCCGATTTTCTTCGGATTCGGCAGCGTGCCGATCGGATCGCCCGCCGACACGATCGCCTTGATTGCCACAGCGTGCGCACAGTTGGGGGAGCGCGCGATCGTCGGCTCGGGCGGCACGGACTACGCGGACGTTCCGCAGTTCGAGCACGTCAAAGTGGTCGGACAGGTGAATTACGCGACGATCTTCCCGTCGTGCCGCGCGGTGGTCCATCATGGAGGATCAGGCACCGTCGCCGCTTGCTTACGAGCAGGAGTACCCCAGTTGGTCCTCTGGACGTTGCCTGACCAGCCATTTTTCGCCGCTCAGCTGAAGCGACTCAAGGTCGGTGCGGGTCGTCGGTTTTCGACGACCACCGAGAAATCACTGGTCAAGGACCTGCGACGGATTCTCGCCCCGGAGTACGCGGGCCGGGCCGGGGAGGTCGCCTCAAGAATGACGACCCGGGTCGACGCCGTCGTTGCTGCGGCCGATCGTGTGGAGGAATTTGCGCGCCTGAAGTGCCGTACCTAATCACTTGTCCCAGCCAGCCGAATTCCGAGTCGACGGCGTCAATATTGGATTAGGCTGCCGAGCGACCCGCCTGGTCGCCCGGGCAACTCCAGGACGCGCACGGGGAAGTTGAAGGAGCTAGAAACGGCAATGGCTAGAGGCGCGTTCGGACGAAGCGATGCCGAGATCGATCTCCTGGTCCGTGGCATGCGGTCAGGGATCGCGGTTGTGGGCTTCGGCTATATCGGCACGGTGATCGGTGCTGTGCTGGCTGACCGTGGCTGGCCCGTGACCGGTATCGACGTGAGACCGAACATTGTGGACGAGATCAACCACGGCAGAACGAGTGTGCCCGAGCCCGGGCTCGGCGAGCTTGTGGCTGAGTCGGTACACGTTGGCCGCCTTCGTGCTACGTCCGATTTCGGCGTGATCGCCGACAACGACTTCATCATCGTCACCGTCGGTACGCCGCTCGGTCCGGACTACGAGCCCATCGTCGATGACATTAAGGCTGCGGCACGGGCCGTAGGAGAGCACCTGCGTCCCGGCCACTTGGTCATCCTGAAGAGCACGGTGCCGCCGGACACCACTGAAACCCTCGTTCGGCCGATCCTGGAAGAGGCGTCGGGCCTTAAGGCCGGCGTCGACTTCGGTTTGGCGTTCTGCCCCGAGCGGCTCGCCGAAGGGCAGGCCATCCGGGAGCTCACCTCGATCCCCGTGGTGGTCGGTGCCGTCGATGAGCGCAGCGCGCGCAGCTGCGCCACGCTGTGGCGCCACGGCCTCGGGCTGGAGTCGATCATCGTGGAGGATCCGCGGACCGCCGAGATGGTCAAGCTCGCCGACAACCTCTGGATCGACCTCAACATCGCGATGGCCAACGAGCTGGCCAAGGTTTGCGACCGCCTCGACATGGATGTTCTCCAGGTCATCGCCGCGGCCAACTCGATGCCGAAGGGCATGCACAACGTCAACATCCTTTCGCCGAGCATGGGCGTCGGCGGCTACTGCCTGACGAAGGATCCGTGGTTCGTCAATCACCTGGGCGAGACGCTCGGACTGGACCTGAACGTGCCGAAGACGTCAAGGACCGTCAACGACACCATGCCCAGCTACACCTACGGGTTGCTCACCCATTTGTTGGAGGAGCAGGGCAAGACGATCGAGAACAGCAAGATCGCGGTGCTCGGCATCGCGTTCAAGAACAACACCGGGGACTGCCGGCTCACGCCCACCAAGTATGTCGTGGCCTTGCTCGAAGAATCCGGTTGTCAGCTTTCGGTCCATGACCCATGGGTGCCGGACGAGGAAGCGCACACGGTGACGAAGATCCCGCTGAGCCCGGATATCGAATCCGCGGTCAAGGATGCCGATGCGCTGGTTGTCCTTGCGGGGCACCGCGAATTCCATCAGATTCCCCTGGTCCGGCTTGCGGACCTCGCCGCCGATGGCTGCGTGTTCCTGGACGGCCGCAACAGCTTCGACCCGGCAGCCGCACGCGCAGCCGGCTTCATCTACAAGGGGATCGGCCGCTAGGCGGTCGACAAGTCATCGCCAACCGTACGCAGAACGAGAGAGCAACTATGTCCAATGTCGTCGTAACAGGCGGCTACGGCTTCATCGGATCGCATTTGGTGACCGCGCTGCTGGATCGCGGCGACACAGTCACTGTCTTCGATTTCGCGAAGAACACCCGTGACACCAGCATCGACTTCGACAACCATCCCAACTTCCGGTTCATCCAAGGCGATGTCACCGATCTCGCAGCACTCGAGCAGGCGCTGACGCCCGACGTCGATACCGTGTTTCACCTCGCCGCGGTTGTCGGCGTCGAGAACTATATGAACGATCCGCTCCAGGTTCTCGACGTCAATGTGATCGGCACTCGCAACGTCTTGGAACTGAGTCATCGCAACGGAATTCGCGTGGTTTTCGCAAGCACCTCCGAGGTGTTCGGTAAGAACCCCAACCCGCCGTGGGCCGAAGATCACGACCGGGTGCTCGGCTCGACCAAGACCGCGCGCTGGAGTTACAGCACCAGCAAGGGCATGGCCGAGCATCTGGTGTTCGCGATGCACGCCGCTCGTGGGCTACCAGTGACGGTGGTCAGGTATTTCAATGTCTATGGGCCGCGCCAGAATCCGATTTTCGTGGTCTCGCAGACCGTGCACCGCATCCTCAACGGGCGGCAGCCGCTGCTCTATGACTCGGGAGACCAGACCCGCTGCTTCACCTATGTCGACGACGCTGTCGCCGGCACCTTGCTGGCCGCTGACAGCGACGCGGCAATCGGGGAGGCGTTCAACGTCGGCAGCATGGTCGAGACGTCGATGCGTGAGGCAGTGGAGCTGGCCATCAAGATCGCCAGTGTCGACGGGGTGACCAGTGCCGAACCTGTCGATACGGCAGCGCGTTTCGGTGGTCGCTACGAGGACATTCCCCGTCGCATCCCGGACTCGACGAAAGCCCAGCGCGAACTGGGCTGGCGTCTGCAGGTCGACGTCGAAGAAGGTATTCGCCGCACCATCGAGTGGGCACGAGCAAATCCGTGGTATCTGAAGCAACCCGTTAAGGATGGCAAGGGCTAGGACCCGCGATGAAATTCGTGCTGGCGAACTGGGGTACGCGCGGCGAAGTGGAGCCGTTCGCCGCAATCGGGCGGGAACTGGTGCATCGCGGACACGATGTGCATCTCGTTGTTGCGCCGGAGATGCTGGGATTCGCCGAGTCCGCTGGCCCTCAAGCCGTCTCCTACGGGCCGAGCCTCAGCGTCGCCGACGAGCAACACCACGAATACTGGAAATTGTTCTTTAGTAAGCCCTGGAAACTCCAGGAACTGAACCGGCTACTGGTGGAGTTTTCGGCCCCCCTGGACGAGTACCGGGGACAGGTGGAACAAACACTCCTGTCGTTGGCCGACGGAACCGACCTGCTGCTCACCGGTATGAATTACGAGGACGTCGCGTCCAACGTTGCCGAGTATTGCGGCACCCCACTAGCCACGTTGCAGATCTTTCCGTTGCGGAGCAACGGTTTTGAGATGCCATTTTTGCCGGCGCCGTTGTGTCGCGCGGCGATGAATGTCATGGACTGGCTGGCCTGGCGCGGGCACAAGGCCGAGGACGACGCCCAGCGCCTCGCCCTCGGCCTACCCAAGGCAACGGGCCATTGGACGAAGCGAATTTCCGCAAGCCACGCAATGGAGATCCAGGCTTACGACGAAGTGTGCTATCCCGGGCTCGCCGATGAGTGGTCAAGGTGGAACGACCAGGAAATCCCCGAACGTCCCTTCGTCGGTGCGCTGACGATGCAGCTGCCGGTCGCCGGAGACGCCGAGATCGCGTCATGGATAGACGCCGGGACGCCGCCGATCTTCTTCAGCTTCGGCAGTATGCCGGTCGACGCCGCGGCCGACACAATTGCGATGATCGCCGGGGCGTGCGCGCGACTCGGGGAACGGGCCTTGGTCGGCGCCGGGTGGACCGACTACAGCAGCGTTCCCGCCTACGATCACGTCAAGATCGTCGGCGCGATGAATTACGCCGAGATTCTCCCGGCCTGCCGCGCGGTGGTACACCACGGCGGCGCCGGAACCACCAATGCGGGCCTGCGCGCGGGACGCCCCACGTTGATCACCTGGATGTTGCCCGATCAGGGGTGCTGGGGCTCTCGGGTCAAGAAGCTCAAGGTGGGTACCGGTCGACGCTTTGTCGCCACTACCGAGGAGACGTTGGTGGCCGACCTGCGGAAGATCCTCACTCCCGAATGTGCCGACCGCGCACAACAACTCGCTAGCCGGATGATCAAACCAGCGGACAGTGTCGCCCTTGCCGCAGACCTGGTGGAGAAGTTCGCCCTATCCCGCCGCGGCTGACGTCAGCCGCGGACGCCCCCGGATTCGGCGGCTGCCCGGTACCCGCGAACAGCCAGCGGGCCGACTGCTGCAGCACCAGCGATCGTCCACAGAACACCCCAGAGCAGTGGCCACCAGGGCAGGCCACCCTGAGCCAGCGTCCGCATGGACTCCACGATCGGTTCCATCGGCTGCAAGCGCAGCAGCGGCCACATCCAGGACGGCAGTGATTCAACCGGGGGCGAACCGGAGCTGGCGAACACGGCCGTAATCGCGGGTAGCCCAAGCCAAATGAGCACTGTTCCGTCCTTTGCCCGCACCGCGATCGCTATCACCGCCATCGCAAACACGATCACCACCAGCACCGGGACAAGCAGGTACAGCAGTAGCTCGAGCGGGCCGCCACGGAATCGAAGTCCCAGCCCGATGCCGACCGCGGTGATGACGGCGGTGCTTACCAGGGTCCGTACGGCTTCGGCAATTAGCCGACCGGTCAGGGCGCTGGCACGGCTGACCGGCAGCGCCCAAAAGCGGCTGAGAAGGCCCATGTCGCGTTCGAAGGAGATCCCCAGTCCCACCGCGAGCGACCCGGAGAATGCTCCCGCGATCGCGCAGGTGGGCACCAAACCGTAGAGACTGTCCACCCCGGTGAGGCGTAGTACAGATTTGCCGACCAGCAGATAGTAGGTGATCAGCAAAACAGTTGGGAACACCACAGATTGGACGGGCACCAGCGGACTGCGGCGCCAGTGGGTGAAGTGCTGGCGGGCGAATACCCAGCTTTCGTATAGCAGCGAGCTGCGCAGGGGCGCGGACGTGGTCACTGCGTCCGCCTCTGCATCCGCACAGCGATAGCGCCGAACACCACGACCAGGCCCACGCACCAGGCGAAGCTACTTGCCACGCTGCTGGCCGCGACGTTGCCGGCTGCTAGCCCGCGCAGGGTGTCGGTCACCTGTGAAACCGGTTGGTACCGAACGAAACCGTGCAACCACTCGGGAAACGAATCGACGGGCGCCATCCCCGTGGACAACATGGTGAGCATCATCTGGGGAACGAGGAGGATCTGACTGGACCCACCGGTCTTTCCGATCTGAGCATTGGACACCCCCACGCCGATCGCATCCGCGCCCAGCGACAGTGCCAAGGTCAACGCGAGGACAAACAGCACGAAAAGGACGAGGTGGCCATGGCCGCCGAGCAGGCGGAAGCCAAAGATATACCCCGACACGATCGTGGCGACGAGGGCGACGACGCCACGGATGAGGCAGTACAGCATGCGAGCCGTCAGCGGTGTCAATGTAGAGATCGGGAATGTGCGGAGCCGATGACCGAGCTCGGACTGATGGTCGCGGGTGGCCCGGTCGACGGTTGTCAGCGCGCCGAGCAAGGTCACCTGGACGATGATGACCGGCAGTAGGTATTGGGGATAGCCGATCCCGCCGGTGTCGATGACATTACGCAGCGCGAGGTTGAAGATGATGAAGTTACCGGCCGGCGCCAATACTGCGAACGGCAAATCGCTGCGCAGCGTATTGCGCACCATCCGTTCGGTGAGAACAGCAACTGCGCTCACGCGGTGACGTTCCCCGTGAGATGGAGGAAAACCTCGTCCAGAGAGGGCTTCCGCAGTGAAATGTCGGCCAGCTCGACGTCGAGCTGGTCCACCCGCCGAAACACCTCACTCAGTGTCGCCACGCCATTGGGCGCCAGGACCGAAACGGTATTGGCGTCTTCGTCGGCCTGAGCGTCCTGGAGATCGGCGACCACGGCGAGGATCTTGGGCAGGTCGGCAGGATCGGCGGGGCTGACGGTGCAGTAGCTGAATCCGACCCGGCCCTTGAGTTCCTCGGCGGTGCCGGTGGCGACAACGCGGCCATGATTGAGGACGACGATCGAATCGCTGAGTACGTCAGCTTCCTCGAGGTACTGCGTGGTGAGCAGGACAGTCACACCGTCGGCAACCAGCGACGACACCAGGTCCCACACGATGCGGCGGCTGCGCGGGTCCAGCCCGGTTGTGGGCTCGTCGAGGAAGAGCACCTTCGGCGGAACGACAAGTGCTGCAGCGATATCCACCCGTCGCCGCATACCGCCGGAATAGGTGACCACGTTCCGGTCCGCGGCGTCGGTCAGATCGAACTGCTCGATCAACTCGTCGGCGCGCGCTCTGGCCTCTTTGCGCCGCATACCGTGCAGCCGGCTGAACATCACCAGGTTCTGCCGCCCGGTGAGCTGCCAGTCGATCGCCGCGATCTGCCCGGTCATCGAGATCGAGGCACGCACCTTCGCGGGATCCTTGGCGACGTCATAGCCGGCAACGACTGCTTTGCCGTAACTGGGCTGCATCAACGTGGACAGGATGTTGATCGTGGTGGTTTTTCCGGCGCCGTTGTGGCCGAGCAGCGCGCAGACCGATCCGGTGTCAACAGAAAAGCTCACGTCCTGCAGGGCAAGTATGTCCCCATCGAACGTCTTTGCTACACCATCAAGCTCGATCACGAATATTGACCATAGCGTGAGTGGCGTCGCGGCGGGCGAAGTAGCGACGTCTTCGTCGCAACCGAGGAACTCAAGGTCATTACCTATCTCTTGACAGCTGTGATCAATTGCTCGACAGGGGATCGGTCATTTGCCGATCCAGTCGAGTAGGGCTCGCATACCTTCCTCAAGCGACCACTTGGGACGCCATCCGAGTGCGTGTGTGGCTGGCTCGATGTCACACCGCGCGGCACGCACGTCACCGTCGCGGAACTTGCCGACGACGACTGGTTCAGGGGCGCCACAAATGGTGGCGAGCTGTTGGGCGAGCTCGTGGATTGTGGTCGGTACCCCAGAGCCGATGTCGACGTAGCGCGAGGGTGACGCGGGACTTTCGATCGCCGCGAAGAGTCCCTCGACGACATCGTCGATATAGACGAAATCGCGGACGATTCGCCCGTCTTCGTAGACTTCCAGGGCTTGCTTCTCCCGCGACAGCCGGGCGAACAGCGCGACAATCCCGGTATAGGAATTCGTCAGCGACTGGCCCGGTCCGTACACATTCTGCAGACGTAGGACGCTGAGTTTGGTGTCGTGGGCGGCCGTCCACGCCGCCAGGATGTGTTCTTGGGCGAGCTTGGTCGCGGCGTAGATATTGGTGGGCCGCGGCTCGGTGGCCACCGCGCTGCTCGGCAGCGGGATGGCAGGTTCGCCGGCGGGTCCCTGGGGATCCCAGGTTCCCGCGACGAGCTGGGCATGGCTGCGAGGCGGCGGATAGAAGACGTGGCTGCCGGACTGCCAGGCCCCTTCGCCGTAGACGGCCCGTGACGAGGCCAGCACCAGCTGGTCGGGCACATGTCCGCACCGGCTCAGCGCGTCGACCAGTTGCGTGGTCCCGACTACGTTGACTGAGCCGTGTCGGCTGGCCTCCGAAAGTGATTGCGCCGTACCGGTTTCAGCGGCCAGATGCACGATCTGAGACGGCTTGAACAGGCGCAGTACGGCATCGCAGTCGGGAGCGTGCGTGACATCGCCGGTGAACAGCCGCACAGACGCGGGCAGATTGATCGCCGCACCTTCGGCGTGCACTTGCGGGTGCAGGATGTCCATCACGGCCACGTCGTAGTCGGCTTCGACGAGCCGACGCGCGAGCGCGGACCCGATGAAGCCGGCACCGCCGGTGATGAGTACTGATCGTGATGACAAGGAAGGCCTCCTGATTGCTAACCGTGGGCGAGTGCGCGGTCGCTCAGCGCGCCTATGACTGGAGCCAGCACCCGGGCGTATTGCAGCGTCAGGTGATTTTGGTCGGAGTACACCAGAGTGTTGCCGACGATGGCCGGGCAGACTTCGGTGGTGCAGAACAGGTCGGTGAGGTTGGCGTAGTGAGCGCCGCCGGTTCTGGCACCGGCCTCTTCAGCAGCGATACCGTCAGCATTGACCGCGGTCGACCTGGGTGTCGAACACGCCGTCGCATCATCGAGATGCACGGACAAACAGTCCGGTGCGCCTGATTGCGGGCCGGGGATCGGACCGAGGACCAGCACCTGCGCCCCGCTGGCGCGCAATTGTTGAACGAGTCGCGTGACGCCACTCAGCCACGCGGGCTCATACGTCGTGAACCCGACCTTCCACCCGTATTTGGGGCCATAGCGCCGCAGGACGCTCAACACGATCAGTTGTGGACGTTCCGTCTTGAGCCGAGCGATGACTTGATCGCGCCACTGCGCACACTCGGTGTACGGCCGTTCGAGGACAGGGTTCAGGGTTGGTAGGTCGAGCATGGGGCAGCCGAGCTTCGCCATGGTCTCCAGGCGCCAGTGCCGATCCTCGGCTACCTGCTTGAACGCCGGGTTCCACATCGCGGCATTCGAGTCACCGATCAGGGCCACCGTCGTCGACGAGGCGGTGTCGCCCGTCGCGCAGTCCGGCTGCCCGACTTCGAAATAGCTACGAATACAGCCTGCGGGTGCTGCACCTGGATCGCCT
Source organism: Mycobacterium sp. (assembly GCA_021732005.1). Lineage (GTDB taxonomy): Bacteria > Actinomycetota > Actinomycetes > Mycobacteriales > Mycobacteriaceae > Mycobacterium. The sequence goes on from JAKFVT010000039.1 coordinate 28,169, forward strand.
TTTTGCGCCGCGTCAGCGAGTGGGGGCGAGAGATTCGACGGTACGGCTCTGATATTCACCGACGCCGCGACCGCCGCCTGCACCTGGGCGGTCGCATTCTGCACAGCGGCGTCGTACGCGGCGATGCCCGCACCGGGAGGCAGGGTAGTCGCGGACACGGTCAGCGCCGCCGCGGGCGCGCCGTGGCCCACGGGGTTCGGGACCTGCAGTGCGAGGCCTACGCACACGGCCACCGCGGTTGCGATACCGCCTACTGCGAGACTGCGAGCCGGCGAATTGCGGATCTTCGGCGCGAAGCGCAGCGGGTTCTCGACGAACCGCAAGGTGAGCGCTGCCAAACCTACCGAGAGCGCAATCGCCGCTGCGCCGAGCATCAGGGCGTGGCCGGTGACGGGCGCGATCGCCCACAACGCCATCAGCAATAGCGGCCAGTGCCAGAGATATAAGGAGTAGGAGATGCGGCCCAGCCATTGCATGGGGCGCGCTTTGAGCAGGCTTCCGCACCCCTGCGCCGGTGTGGCACAGCCGGCACCGATCACCAGCACCGCGCCCAATGTCGGCACAATCGCGGCCCACCCTGGATACAGCGTTGTCTGGCTGAAGCACACGCACGCCGCCACGATCAGGGCCAGCCCTAGCCACCCGGTGATCGCCGCGGCCCGGTTCGTCAGCCGGCGCCAGTGGATCACGGTCAACGCCACCAACCCGCCGGCGGCCAACTGCCAGGCCCGGGTGGGGAGGGAGAAGAACGCCAGAGACGGTGCCCAGAACGTGACCACCAGGGACAGCGCGAACGATACGACTGCGACCAGTGCCAAGACCATCAGGTATGGACGTTGCGAAATGGATTCTGCCGCAGCAGATTTTCGGCGGGCACGCAGGACCAGCCAGGTCGTGCCCAGGATGAGGGGAGCCCACACCACATAAAACTGTTCCTCGACGCCCAGCGACCAGTAGTGCTGGAAAGGCGAGGGCGGCGCGAACGATGCCAGGTAGTCGACGCCTTGAAGTGCGAATCGGTAATTGCTGACGTACAACGCGCTGGCGATGCCGTCGCCGATGACAGTCCGAGCCGACAGCGGCGGCAACACCAGGACCGACGAGACCATGATGAAGACGCCGATCAGGGCAGAAGCGGGCAGCAGCCGCCGCGCTCGGGCGCCGTAGAAGCGCCCCAGTCGCACGGTGCCCGACGTGCTGGTCTCGCGCCACAGCAATCCCGTGATCAAGAAACCCGAGATGACAAAGAACACGTCCACGCCGACGAATCCGCCACTGAGGCCCGGAATTTCGGCATGGAACAGCACCACGGCCATCACCGCCACCGCGCGCAGGCCCTCGATGTCAGGGCGGAATTCCTTGTGATCAGGGTGCCGACTCTGGTGTTCCTCAGCAGAGCTGAGACTCTCGGCGTGGGGCACGTTCATCTGCTTTCGATGGCGAGCGCGCGATCGGTCAGCGCGGCGATGGCCGGTGTCAACACGCGTGAGTACTGCAAGGTCAAGTGGCTGACATCGAGGTAGACCAAGGTGTTGCCGACAATGACAGGGCAGCGTTCCGCGGTGCAGAACAGGTCGGTGAGGTCTGCATAGTGGCCGCCGCCTGCTGCGGTCGCGGCGGCCTCGGCGGCGATACCGGACCGGTTCACCGCAGCAGACCGGTCTATCGCGCACGCCGTCGCATCGTCGAGGTGCCCGGACACGCAGATCGGCACATTGGCATGCGGGCTCGGTATCGGCCCGAGCACCAAAACCTGTGCGCCGGTATCGCGTAGCTGGCGCACGAGCTGGGTCAGTCCATCGATCCAGGCCGAATCGAAACCCCGGAATCCGCTCATCGTTTCGTCGATGCCATATCCGCGCCACACGCTGAGCACAACGAGCTTGGGGTGTTCGGCGGCCAGGCGGGCCATGATCAATTCGCGCCACTGCTGGCAATGCTGAAGGTCCTCGACGAGGTTGCCGAATGCACCGCCTGCCCGCGCCTCCACGATCGGGCAGGCCTCCTTGGCCATCATCTCGAGGCGCCAGTGCCGTTGCGTGGCGATCTCCTGAAACGCCGGCGTCCACATTGCGCCGTGCGAATCACCAATCAGGGCAACGGTGTTGGTCGACGCGGGGTCACCCATCACGCACGACGGCTGGCCGTTTTCGTAGGGCGTACGCAGGCAGCCCTTGTACGTGTAGTCCTCTTGCTCCTGCGCCAGGTTGTCCAGCGGCGGGGCCAGGTTCGACGGGACCGCCTTGATCGCCAGGGAGGCGGCGAGCGCGGTCTGAACCTGGGCGAAGGTCTGGCCGACGGCGGTGTCGTAGGCGGCCTTGGCGGAACCGACGGGCACCGCGGCCCCGCTGAGCGTGACCGTCGTCGCCGGCGCACCCGTACCGACCGCAGCGGGCACCACCCTCAACAGCCCGAGGCCGACAAATACCGCGATGACGGTGGCCACCGCGCCGAGTCCGAGGCTGCGCCAGGCCGAGTCGCGAATCTTCGGGGCGAATCGCAGTGGGTTCTCCAGGTAACACATCGTCAGCCACGCCAGCCCGGCGGAGAGCAGGGCCGCGATGATGCGCTCGGCCAATCCCAGGGGATGGTCCAGCAGTGCGGGCGCCAGTACCAGCACCGGCCAGTGCCACAGGTACCACGAATAAGAGATGCGGCCGACCGCGCGCATGGGCGCGGTGCCGAGGAACTGACCGCAGCCCTGTGACGGTGTGGCGCAGCCGGCGCCGATCACGAGCAGCGCGCCCAGCGTGGGCAGCAGCGCTGCCGTTCCGGGAAACGGTGTGGTGGAGGTGAACCACACGCTGGCGAGGATGATCATGCCCAAGCCGGTCCAACCGGCGATGGCGGCAATACGGGGTGAAAGGCGTTGCCACTGTAGGGCGGTCAGCGCGACCAGTCCGCCGATGGCCAACTGCCACGCCCTGGTGGGCAACGAGAAAAAGGCCATCGCGGGCACGACGTAGGTGACGATCAGCGACAACGCGAACGATACGACGGTGACCAGTGAGAGGACCACGAGGTAGGGACGCCGCGACGAGGCGATGGCGCGGGACTTGTTCCGTCGGAAACGCCGGATGACCCAGGCGGTGCCCAGCAGTAGCGGCGCCCAGATCAAATAGAACTGCTCCTCGACGCCCAATGACCAGTAATGCAGGAACGGTGAGGGCGTCAGCAGGTCTGAGAAGTAGTTGATGTTGTCGATGACGAACCAGTAGTTGCCGACATAGAGCGCGCTCGCGATTCCGTCGTACAGGACAGTCGGAACCCGCAAAGGCGGCAACAGCAGTATCGAGGCGATCATCGTGATGACGCCGACGGTGGCCGAGGCAGGCAGAAGGCGACGGGCACGCGCGCCGTAGAAGCTGCGAAGCCGAACGCTGCCGGTGCTGCTCACCTCCCGCCAGAGCAGTCCGGTGATCAAGAACCCCGAGATCACGAAGAACACGTCGACGCCCACGTAACCGCCCCCGATGCCGGGTACGGCAGCGTGGAACAACACGACGGCTGTCACGGCGACAGCGCGCAAGCCCTCGATGTCCGGGCGGAAGTGCGACTTTTCGGGGCGCCGACTTTGCTGTTCTTCGCTAGCCCTGAGGCTGTCGGCGTGAGCCAAGATCACCTACCTGCTTTATAAGCGAACACGTCAATTGAGTCGAGGCATTCTTACACTCGGGCGGCGGCGCGAGGGGTGGTTTGGCGAACAGGTTGTTCGTACTAACTGAACCCGAGCGCACGATCCGCCAGCACGCCGAGGACCGGTCCCAGCAACCGGACGTATTCGATCGTCAGATGGTTCTTGTCGAGGTAGACCAGTGTGTTGCCGACGATGACCGGGCAGCGCTCCGAGGTGCAGAACAGGTTCGTGAGGTCGGCGTACTGACCGCCGCCCGCCGTGGCGGCGGCGGCCTCCGAGCGGATACCGGCTTCGTTGACCGCGGTCGACCTCGTCGGCGAGCACGCCATTGCATCGGTGAGGTGACCGGACAGGCAGATCGGAGGCACCGAATGCGGGTCTGGGATCGGACCGAGTACCAGCACCTGTGCGCCAGTGTCACGCAGCTGCCGGACGAGGCGACTCAGGCTGTCGTTCCACGACGGACTGTATGACGTCAGATCTGCCGGGTAGCCGGAGCTGGGACCGTATTGCCGCCACATGTTGACCACGACCAGTCGCGGGTGCTCGGTGCGGAACCGGTCCATGACCTGGCCGCGCCACTGCTCGCACTCGGTGTACTTCCGGTGCAGTTGTGGGCTGTTGATGGGTAGATCCAGCAATGGGCAGCCCGCCTTGACCACCATCTCCAGCCGCCAGCCGCGTTGCTCGGCGATCCTGCGGAAGCCCTGATTCCACATTGCGGCATTCGAGTCGCCGACCACGGCGACCGTCGTCGTCGATGCGGTGTCGCCGGAGGCGCAATCACGCTGACCCACTTGCCAGCCGCTGAGCATGCATCCGCTGCTGTACATGTCGTTGAGCTCGGACGCCGCGTCGGCCAGCGGCGGCTGCAGGTTCGACGGGACATCCTTGACGTCGGCCGACGCGGCCACCGCAGACTGCACCTCGGCGAACGCTTGCCTGACGGCCTCGTCGTAGGACGCGATGTCACCCCGCGCGAATGGCGGTGGGAGAGCGGTGAAGTTCAGCGGCGCGACCGGGGCACCACGTCCAACTGGAGTGGGCACGACGACGAGCAGCGCTGCGCCCACACACGCCGCAGCCGCGGTGGCGACCGCGCCCAACCCGAGACTGCGCCACGGCGAGTCGCGGATCTTCGGTGCAAATCGCAACGGGTTTTCGACGAACCGCAGCGTTATCACCGCGAACCCGGCCGACAGCAAAGCCGCGGTCAGCCGGCCGGCCAGCCCCAACGAATGGCCGAAGATCAGCGGCGCGAATATCAGCACCGGCCAATGCCACAGATACCAGGAGTAGGAAATCCGGCCGATGGCGCGCATCGGCGCCACTCCCAGCAGTCGTCCGCACCCTTGGGTGGGCGTGGCGCAACCGGCGCCGATGACCAAGGCCGCACCCAGGGTCGGCCACAGCGCGGCCATACCCGGATACAGCGTGCTCGCGCTCAATTGATTGCAGGCCACCAGGATGACGCCGAGTCCGACGCACCCGATGATCGCGGCGGCGCGCGGCGATAGGCGGCGCCACTGGCCGGCAGTGAGTGCGATCAACCCGCCGACGGCCAGTTGCCAGGCCCGAGTGGGTAGCGAGAAGAAGGCAACGAACGGTGCGAAGTACGACGCGACAAGCGACAGTGCCAGGGAGACAGCGGCGACGACTGCGAGGATCACCAGATAGAGGCGCGCAGACGCGGTGGCCTGGGTTTTCGTTCGGCGTCGCAGCCGCCGGATCAGCCAGGCCGTACCGAGAATCAGCGCCGGCCACACCAGATAGAACTGCTCTTCGACGCCGAGCGACCAGTAGTGCAGGAAGGGCGACGGCGGGAGGTACGGCGCGGAGTAGTCGACTCCCTGCAGAAGGAACCGGTAATTGCTGACGTACAGCGCGCTCGCGATGCCGTCACCGAACGTGGTGCGGGCTTGCAGCGGTGGCAGCAGCACCGCCGCGCCGACCGCGGTGACAATCCCGACGAGCGCCGAGGCCGGCAACAGCCGACGAGCCCGGGCGCCATAGAAGCCACGCAACCGCACCGTCCCGGTGGTGTTCGCTTCGCGCCACAGCAGCCCGGTGATCAAGAACCCCGAAATGACGAAGAACACGTCGACGCCGACGAACCCGCCTCCAACCCCCGGCACCTCGGCATGAAACAGCACCACGGCCAGCACCGCGATGGCGCGCAGCCCCTCGATGTCCGCACGAAACCCTGGTTTCCCCATCCAGACCCGGCCTTTCGACTACTTCTGGGCCAGGGCGCGATCGGCCAGGGCCGTAGCAACCGGGGCCAGCGCCCGCGCGTATGTCTGGGACATGTGATTATCGTCGAGGTAGACGAGGGTGTTGCCGACGATCACCGGGCAGCGTTCTGCGGTGCAGAACAAGTCGGAGGTGTCGACGTACTGGCCGCCCCCCGCGGTGACCACCGCGGCTTCGGCGGCGATCCCCGAGGAGTTCACCGCGGCCGATCGAGTCGGTGTGCAGGCCGGTACGTCATCGAGATAGCCCGACAAGCAAGCCGGCACGTGGAAGTGCGGGTCCGGGATCGGACCGAGCACCAGCAGTCGCGCACCGGTGGCGCGCAGCCGCTGCACCAAGCGAGACAGGCTGTCTATCCACGCGGCGTCGTAGGACTGGTAACCCGAGAGGGATTCAGTGGTTCCGTAGCCGTGCCAGAGGCTCAGCACGATCAGCCGTGGCCGCTCGGCTTCGAGCCGGCCGAGGATCTGCTGGCGCCACTGCGCGCAGTGCGCGAAGAGCTCAGCCAATCGGCTCAGCGGATTGGTGATCGGGATATCCAGCAACGGGCAGGCGCCCTTGGCCATCAGCTCCAGTCGCCACTGCCGGTCGGTGGCGACCCGCTGGAATGCGGGGGTCCACATCGCGGCGTGTGAGTCACCGACCAGCGCGACCGTCGTCGGCGACGAGATGTCACCCATCGCGCACTCCGGTTGTCCGCTTTCGAAAGGCTCACGCAGGCAGCCGTTGAACGACAGGCCCTGCTTCTCGGCCAGCGCCTTGGATATCGGGGGTGCCAGGTTGGCCGGCACTTTGGTGAGGTCGGCCGATGCGGCGACCGCGGCCTGCACTTGGGCGAACGTCTGGCGTACCGCGTCGTTGTACGCGCCAGGCGGGGAACCGTTGGGGACGGTGATGCCGGTGAATTGCACCGGCGCCGCGCCAGCACCGTGCCCGACCGGCGTCGGCACCACCTTCAGAAGTCCGAGGCCGACACAGACCGCGACGACGGTGGCGACAGCGCCCAGGCCCAGGCTTCGCCAGCCTGAGTTACGGATCTTGGGTGAGAACCGCAGCGGATTCTCCAGATAGCGCAGCGTCAGCCACGCCAATCCGGCGGAGACGACTGCCGCGGTGATCCGCTCGGCCAAATTGAGTGAGTGGCCCAACGTGAACGGTGCCAGTACCAGGACCGGCCAGTGCCACAGGTACCACGAATACGAGATACGGCCGATGGCGCGCATCGGCGGCACGCCCAGCAGTCGGCCGGCACCCTGATTCGGGGTGGCACAGCCGGCGCCGATGAGGAGCGCCGCGCCGACTGTCGGGAGCAGAGCGGCGCTACCCGGATAAACCGTGGTCGGGGTCAACCAGATACAGGCCAGCAGGATCAGGCCCAGTCCGGCCCACCCGACGATGCCGGCGAATCGCGGTGAAAGACGTTGCCAGCCAACTGCGGTCAATGCCACCAACCCACCGGCGGCGAGCTGCCATGCTCGGGTGGGCAGCGAATAGAACGCCGCCGCAGGCAGGATGTAGCTGCCCAGAAACGATAGGACGAACGACACCGCGGCCACCGCGGCCAGCAATGCGATGAACGGTCGTTTCGAGGCGGTGACGTCCGTGGTTGGCCATCGGCGCACGCGGCGTGTCAACCGGACCAGCCACACCATGCCCAGCAGCATGGGTGCCCACACCAGGTAGAACTGTTCCTCGACCCCGAGCGACCAGTAGTGCAGGAACGGCGATTGCGCGAGGTGGTTGCTGAAGTAGTCGACGCCGCGCAGGACGAACTGGTAGTTGCTGACGTAGAGCGCGCTGGCGATGCCGTCGCTGATCGCGGGCTGCGCCTGCAGCGGTGGCAACAGGATCGCCGACGCGGCCATCGTGACGACGCCGACGGTGGCCGAGGCCGGGAGTAGGCGGCGGGCGCGTGCGCCGTAGAAGTTGTGCAGCCGCACCGAACTCGTGCTGCTCACCTCACGCCAGAGCAGTCCGGTGATGAGAAAGCCGGAGATGACGAAGAAGACGTCGACGCCCACATAGCCGCCGCCGATACCGGGAACCGCGGCGTGAAACAGGACGACGGCCAGTACGGCGACGGCGCGCAGGCCCTCGATATCCGCGCGGAATGTCTTCTGTTCGGAGCGCTGAGGCTGCGGCGTCTGGGTGGAGCTGAGGCTGTCAGCCTGGCGCAAGATCACCTACTTGTTGAGCGGACGCGTCGGTGGGTCGAGGCATTGTTGCATTCGCACGCGTCAATAAGAGGCGCTTTAGCTGTGTTCAGCGATCCACATGGTGGTGTAGCGCAGCGTCGCTGGAATGCTCTTCGTCAGGCTTTCGCTGATTGACTTCTCGAGTTTGCCGCCCACCAGCGGGATCTTGACGACGACTTTTCCGGTGGAACGCAGCTGGGATGCGGCACCGTCGGCGGTCAGGTAGTTCTCGGCCCGGCTCGACCCCAGTCCGCCGGACGCCGACACGTGGCTCTCGCCGCGCACCTGACCGTCCGTGTCCGGCCGCCACGTCTCGCGGTACAGCAGCTTCATATCGCCGGGCACGAAGTTCGCCACGACCGACGGCAGGATCTGGCGACCGAGGTGTTGGGTGATGTGCACTTCCACCGCACCGTCTGCCTCGACGGAGAACGAGTCGAGAGTGGATGCGGCATCGCCGGCCAGGCGGTTGAGCCAGTAGTCCTCACGAGCGAACGCCGCATAAATCTGCTCGACGCTGGCTGCCGATTCGCTGACGATTTCGAAGGAACGCGACATAGCCGACCATTCTTATCGGAGGAGGCAGTGGGCCGAAACCCTCATACTGCACAACCTCTTTGTGGTAGGAACCTCGCGTGAATATCAACCAGGGTCTGGTCATGTTGGCGGACGCGATGCCAGGCGTGAACCGGATCAGGGCCGTCCAGCAGGCGCTCGCCATGCGGTCCCACCCCGTCTACCTCGAGATCGGCGTCTCCCGCGGCCAGGCCTTCCAGCGGATCAGCGCCGACGTGAAAATCGCCGTCGACCCGGCCTTCCGGCTGACCGAGCGCACCCGTGAGCTCGCCAATGCCTCCGGACGCGACGTCCGGTTCTTCGAGATCACCAGCGACGCCTTCTTCGAGAACGAGACCGCGCTGCTCGAACAGCACCCCGTCGACGTCGCACTGATCGACGGACTGCACACCTATGAGCAAGTGGTGCGCGATGTTGAGAACACCGTTCGCCACCTCAAGGACGACGGCGTCATCTTCCTGCACGACTGCAACCCGCCGTTCGAGCTGGCCGGCCGCCGCGCGGAGTCGTGGGACGAGTTCATGGCACAGCAATCGGGGCCGCTGAAGATCGGCATCTGGAACGGCGACGTCTGGAAGGCCATCGTCGAACTCCGCAGCACCCGCCCCGACCTGGTGGTCGGCGTGCTCAAATGCGACCAGGGTGTCGGGTTCGTCCGAAAGGGCACGCCGGAATCGACGCTGCCGTACACCCCGCAGCAGGTCGCGGCGCTCACCTATGCCGACCTCAAGGCCGACCGTGCCCGTCTGCTCAACCTGAAGCCGCCGCGGTACCTCGGTGAATTCCTCGCCATGAGCGGCGCCCGGTAGATCACCCACCCGCAATGAAGTTCGTGTTGGCAACCTGGGGCAGTCGCGGCGATGTCGAGCCCATTGCAGCCGTAGGTCGTGAGCTGGTGCGCCGTGGGCACGACGTGTCGATGGCCGTTCCGCCTGATCTGGTCGAGTTCAGCAAAGCCGCGGTGCCCGACACCGTCGGTTTCGGGCCAAACTCTCGGTCGATTCTGGATGCGCACCGCGACTACTGGACGTGCTTTTTCAGCCCGCCGTGGAAACTGCGGAAGATGGCGAAGGCGCGCGGGGAAATCACCGGGCCCCTGTTCCAGGGCTGGCAGGAGATGAGCGCGACGCTGATGTCGCTGGCCAACGGGGCCGACCTGGTGTTCAGCGGGATCAATTTCGAAGACGCCGCGTCCAATGTCGCCGAGCATCACGGCATCCCGTTCGCCACACTGCATTACTTCCCGCTGCGGCCCAACGCCAAGGTTCTTGCGTTCTTGCCGGCATGGCTGGGCCGCGCGGTTGTCCGGGCTTTTTGGTGGATGTCGTGGCGCGGGACGAAAAAATCCGAAGACGCCCAACGCCGCGAACTGGGCCTTGCGAAGGCGACGAGATCGGCGCCGTGGCGGATCACCGAGCGTGGATCGCTGGAAGTCCAGGCGTATGACGAAGCGTGCTTCCCCGGGCTCGCCGACGAGTGGTCCGTGTGGGAAGCCCAACGGCCGTTCGTTGGGACGCTGACGCTGGAGCTGGCGACCGCCGACGATGACGACGTCATGTCGTGGATTGCGGCCGGGACGCCGCCGATCTTCTTCGGCTTCGGCAGCATTCCGGTGGAGTCGCCGGCTGACACGATCGCGATGATTGATGCGGCGTGCGCGCGGCTGGGGGAGCGGGCGTTGGTCGGCGCGGCCGGAACGGACTTCAGCAGTGCGCCGCATTCCGAGCGCGTCAAGGTGGTCGGCGTGATGAACTACGCGACCGTCTTTCCGGCCTGCCGTGCGGTCGTCCACCACGGTGGTTCGAGCACCACGCCCATCGCGATGCGTGCGGGCATCCCGCAGGTGATCCTCTTCTGGGACATGGTTCACGCGATTTACGGGACGGCTGTCAAGCGGCTGAAGGTGGGCACCGCCCGGCGGTTCTCCACTGTTACCGAGCAGACACTGGTTGCCGACTTACGTGCGGTCCTCGCGCCGGACTACGTCACTCGAGCGGGTGAGCTCGCCACCCGCATCACCGAACCTGCCAAGAGCGCCGCTGCCACGGCCGATCGTCTGGAGGATTTCGCTCGAAGAGCACGCCTGGCCTGACTTCCGGCGCTTGCTGGCGCGCGAGACTAACGACCGTAGCCGGAATTTGTCCCCATGACGGATGTGTGCCGGCGCGTTCGTGAAATGCCTCGAAGGTGGGTCTAACTGCACCATCTGAGAGAAACCGGTGGCCACTGCTGTCACTCGGCAGCGTCCCGGTGCAAAAGGTTGCTATCCGGTGACGTGAGTCACACCGAAGTTCATGACATGGGTCACACCACGAAGTATGGTTTGGAACTTGTTCTACCTATATTGACGAGAGTGTCGGGAGACGCGGTGAGCACCAATCCGTTCGATGACGACGAGGGCAGCTTTTTTGTGTTGGTCAACGACGAGGAGCAGCACAGCCTGTGGCCAGCCTTTGCCGACGTCCCGGCCGGCTGGCGCGTCGTTCATGGTGAAGCCGATCGCGCCGCCTGCCTGGAGTACATCGAAGCGAACTGGCCCGACATCCGACCGAAGAGCCTGCGCGACCGGCTGGCAGGAAAGTCGAGCGTCTGACTAGTTGAGGGTTTGGGTCTGGGAGTCGTGATGGAACTCAACGAGGACGCGGTTGCGCTGACGCGCGCGCAACTGGACATTTGGCTGGCACAGGAAACGGGTAAATCCGCCACCGACTGGCAGATCGGCATGCTCTTGAAAGTCGAGGGCGCGCTGGAGCGCGACGCCTTCGAGTGGGCGCTCACACGCGCGATGCGAGAAGCCGAACCGGTCAGGGCGGCGTTCTTCGAAGAGGACGGCCAGGTCTTTCAACGGGTGATCGACTACCCGGAGATCGATCTGGACTTCTACGACTTCAGTGGATCGAGCGACCCCGAGCGGGACGTGCAAGAGAAGGCGCTGTCGATTCAGCGCACGCCGATGCCGTTCACCGGCCCGCTGTTCAAGTACGCGCTCTTCGAGACCGGGCCGGCTGAGTTCTACGTGTTCGGGTGCTTCCATCACATCGTCATCGACGGCGCCGGCATCTGGTTGCTCGTCAACCGCGTCGCATCGATCTACTCCGCCACCATCTCCGGCGACCTCGTGCCGCCCGCCTTCTTCGGTTCGCTGAAGGACCTGCTGGATTGCGAAGCGGAATACGAGGCGTCCGCCGACTTTTCAGTCGACCAGGAGTACTGGTCTGCTCACCTTCCCGCTGAGGTGGCGACCAACCGGCTGCCGGAGGTATCAGACGATGCCGGGGCGGGCTGGCGCTCGGAGCAGGTCCGCGTCGACCCGGCGGTGCTGCGTCGCGTCGACGAGCTGGCTCACGTGTGGGACATCCCCCGCACCGCCATCATCGCCGCGGCGAGCGCTCTGCTTGTGCGCGGGCGGCGGGCCGAGAGTGCCGAGGTGGTATTCGACTTCCCGGTCAGCAGGCGAGTGCGGCCAGAGTTGAAAACGCTGCCCGGCATGTCTGCTGGGTTGGTGCCGCTCGTTTTGCGCACGCCCGCCGAATCCACGGTGAGCGACTTCTGCAAGCACGTCGACACCCGAATGCGGGAAGCGCTGCAGCATCAGCGGTTTCCGGTGCACGCCCTCGAGCGCGGAACGCAGAAATCCCGGTTGTCCATCAACTTTTTCCCCGCCGCGTTCACGTTGGACTTCGGCGGCGCCCCAGCGTCGGCGACCATGACCGATTCCGGTCTCGCAGGCAGCTCCGGCCTCACCTTCTCCGGACTGGGCGACGAGTTGTTCCTCAACACCCTCGGAGCCGGGCACCTGTTCGCCGACTGGGACACCGCCGAAGTGAGCAGGCGCCTCGTGCAGGTGCTGGTGGCCATGACCGTCGACCCGGCGAGACGTCTGTCCTCGATCGAGGTACTTGATTTCGCGGAATCCGATTCGCTTGCAGCGTGGGGCAATCGGGCGGTACTGGGGAAGCCGCTCAGCACGCCGGTGTCGATTCCCGCGATGTTCGCCGAGCAGGCGGCTCGGGTGCCGGATGCGGTGGCGATCAGCTTCGGCGAGCAGTCGTGGACATACCGCCGGCTCGACGAGGCGTCCAATCGGTTGGCGCACCTGCTCACGGCCCACGGTGCTGGACCCGGGCAACGCGTGGCGCTGTTGTTGCCGCGATCGGACGAAGCGATCGTCGCGATCCTGGCGGTGTTGAAATCCGGCGCGACTTACGTTGCGATCGATCCGGCGGTGCCGGAAGCGCGCATGCGATTCGTGCTCGACGATGCCGCTCCGGTTGCCGCGATCACGAACTCGGGCCTGAATGGCCGCCTCGATGGACGCGACCTGCTGGTCGTCGACTTCGACGATTCCGCCATCGACAGCCAACCCGCGACGCCGGTGTCCCGGCCGGCTCCTGACGACATCGCGTACATCATCTATACCTCGGGGACCACGGGCACCCCGAAGGGTGTGGCGATCCCGCACCAGAACGTCACCCGCCTGCTGGCGGCCCTGGCCACCGACATGGATGTGGCCGAACAGGTTTGGACGCAGTGCCATTCCCTGGCCTTCGACTTCTCGGTGTGGGAGATCTGGGGCGCCCTGCTCTTTGGCGGCCGGTTGGTTGTCGTCCCCGATGCGGCCGTCCGTTCGCCGGAGGATCTGCATGCGCTGCTCGCCTCCGAACGCGTCGACGTGCTGAGTCAGACGCCATCGGCGTTCTATGCGCTGCAGAGCGTCGACGCACCCACGGAACAGCTCGACCTCAAAGCCGTGGTGTTCGGTGGCGAAGCGCTTGAGCCGCAACGTCTTCGGGCATGGATGCAGAACCATCCCGGCTCGCCGCGGATGATCAACATGTACGGCATCACCGAGACGACAGTGCACGCCTCATTCCGGGAGATCACCTCGGCCGACACCGACAATGCGGTCAGCCCGATCGGGCGGCCACTGGCCAATCTGGGATTCTTCGTGCTCGATGGCTGGCTGCAGCCGGTTCCCGCCGGCGTCGTCGGTGAACTTTATGTTGCTGGATCAGGTCTGGCCTACGGCTACATCGGCCGAGCCGCGTTGTCCGGAGCGCGGTTCGTGGCGTGCCCGTTCGGCGCGCCGGGGACCCGCATGTATCGCACCGGCGATCTGGTGCGGTGGACCGCAGACGGTGAACTCGAGTACGTCGGGCGCGCGGATGAGCAGGTCAAGATCCGGGGTTATCGGATCGAGCTCGGTGAAATCCAAGCGGCGCTGAGCGAGTTGGACGGTGTCGAGCAGGCGGTGGTGATTGCCCGCGAGGACCGACCCGGCGACAAGCGGCTGGTGGCCTACATCACCGGCTCAGCGGACCCGGTGGCCGCTCGCGCGGCCGTGGCGGAGAGCCTGCCGGTCTACATGGTTCCGACCGCGATCGTCAGCATCGACGCGTTGCCGCTCACGGTCAACGGCAAGCTAGACACCAAGTCGTTGCCAGCGCCTGAGTATCAGGACGTCGATTCCTACCGGGCCCCCGGCGACGCCGTCGAGGAGATCCTGGCCGGGATCTACGCCCAGGTCCTCGGCCTGGAGCGCGTGGGCGTGGACGAGTCGTTCTTCGAACTCGGTGGCGACAGCATTCTGTCGATGCAGGTGGTGGCCCGGGCTCGGGCCGCTGGTGTGTTGTGCCGTCCCCGTGACGTTTTCATCGAGCAGACCGTGGCTCGGCTTGCTCAAGTGGCTACCGTGATCGATGCCGACTCGGCACTGGCGTCGGACGGCGTCGGTCCGGTGATCGCCACCCCGATCATCCGCTGGCTGGAGAGCCTGCAGGCCGCGGGCAGCCCGACCGAACATTTCAATCAGACGGTGGTGGTGCAGGCGCCGGTGGGAACCACCGAAGCCGATGTGCTGGTGATGCTGCAGGCGGTGCTGGATCGGCACGCCATGCTGCGGCTGCGAGTTAACGACGACGTTGCGGGCGGCTGGTCTTTGGAGGTGCCCGAGGCCGGCTCGGTGGATGCTCGTTTGCGACTGCATACAGTCGACGTGCTGACCGACGAGGCCGTGAGGTTTGCAGGCTCGCAGTTGAATCCGGCGGCCGGTGTGATGTTGAGCGCGATATGGGTGGCCTCGACAGGTCGATTGGTGGCGATCGTGCACCATCTGGCAATCGATGGTGTGTCGTGGCGAATCCTGTTGGAAGACCTCAACTTCGGCTGGGCGCAGCACCGAGCGGGACAGCAGGTGGTACTGCCGGAGCCGGGTACGTCGTTCGCAGGGTGGGCGTCGCTGCTCGCCGAGCATGCCCACCGCGCCGACGTGGTGGCCCAGGCCGACGTGTGGCGCCACATTGCGGACACCCCCGCCGCATTACCGGAAGTACGTCCCGAAACAGACACTTTGACCACCGCCGGGAATTTGTCGGCGTACCTGGACATCGAGACCACCCAGCTGCTGCTCGGTGAGGTCCCGGCGGCGTTCCATGCCGGCGTGCACGAGATCATGTTGATCGCATTCGCCTTGGCCGCAACGGAATTCCTGGGAACGGGTGGGGCGCCGATCTCCATTGACGTCGAGGGGCACGGGCGCGACGAGGAATTGGCCGCCGAGGTGGACCTGTCGCGAACGGTGGGCTGGTTCACCGCGAAATATCCGGTGGCACTGGAAGTCGGTGGCCTGACCTGGGCTCAGGTGGCCGCCGGCGACGCGCGGCTCGGCGCGGTGGTCAAGGCGGCCAAGGAGCAACTCCGGACTTTGCCCGAAGGCCTGAATTACGGCGTACTGCGCTACCTGAACGACCAGGTCGACCTGGACGGAGCCGATCCGGTGATCGGGTTCAACTATCTGGGCCGCCAGGGTGCCACGACCGCCGAAACATCCGGGGACGCCTGGCAGATCTGCTGGGACGGCCTGGCGGACATCAGCCCGAGCGTGAAGCCGCCGATACCGCTGATGCACACCCTGGAGCTCAATGCCGGCACAGTGGACACCGACGCGGGTCCGATCCTCACCGCCCAGTGGATGTGGGCGCCGTCGGCACTCAATCAGGCACAGGTCAATCGCCTGAGCCAGTTGTGGTTCGAGGCGTTGACCGGTATTTGCGCGCACGTGCAGAGCGGCGGAGGTGGTTTGACTCCGTCGGACATCGCCGCCTCGCTCAGCCAAGAGCAGATCGACGAGCTTCAGCGGCAGTATGCGGATAGCTGATGCTCTACCGCTGACTCCGCTGCAGCAGGGGTTGTTCTTCCACGCCAGCGCAGCTCAGGGTGGCGACGACGTCTACGCCGTGCAGCTGTACGTCGGCTTGAGTGGCCCGCTGGACCCGCAGCGGTTGCATGACGCCGTACAGGCGGTGGTAGCCCGGCATCCGAATCTGGTCGCCCGGTTCTCGCAGAAGTTGGCCGACCCGGTTCAGGTGATCCCGGCCGACCCCGAGGTGCCCTGGCGTTACGTCGAGCTGGATACCGAAGAGCAGATCGCGGAGCTGTGCAAGGCTGAGCGTGTTGCGGTGTGCGAGTTGGGAAATGAGCCGACCTTTCGGGCGATGTTGATTCGGACGGAGCCCGACCAGTACCGGTTCGTGTTAACCAACCATCACATCGTGCTGGATGGGTGGTCGCTGCCGATACTGCTCGGGGAGGTGTTCGCCGGCTATTACGGGCAGCGGCTGCCGCCGGCGCCACCGTATCGCCGGTTTGTCAGTTGGCTGGCCGGTCGTGATCTGGATGCGGCTCGTTCGGCGTGGGGTCGGGTTTTTGCCGGTTTCGAGGCGCCTACCCTTGCCGGTCCGGCGGGCCGAGCACAGTTGGGCGAACGCGGAATCGCGTCGTTCGCTCTCTCGAAGCAGACGACCCGGGATCTCGGCGAGCTTGCGCGTTCGTGCCACACAACGGTCAATACGGTGTTGCAGGCTGCCTATGGGCGGGTGTTGATGTCGCTGACGGGACGCAGCGATGTGGCGTTCGGGACAACGGTTTCCGGGCGTCCCGATGAGGTGGTGGGTGCGGACTCGATGGTGGGTCTGCTGATCAATACGGTGCCGGTACGGGCTCGGATCGGGTCGACCACCACAACAGCCGATCTGTTGGCTCAGTTGCAGGCCGATCATGCTGCGACGCTGGATCATCAGCATCTGGCACTCAGTGAGATTCATCGGGTCGCCGGGCTGGATCAGCTGTTCGACACCTTCTTCGTCTACGAGAACTACCCGATCGACGCGGCCAGGCTCTCCGGTAGCGACGGGTTGTCCGTGACGACGTTCGCGCATCACGAGACCAACCACTATCCGCTGTCGGTTCAGGCCATTCCGGGTGACGAGCTGACCCTGCGCGTCGAGTACGACGCCGACGTGTTCGACACTGCGGGCATCGACGCTCTGGTCGAGCGTCTCACGCGAGTGGTGGCGGCGATGATCGCCGATCCCGACCGGGCGCTGTCGACTCTGGACCTGCTGACCGACGACGAGCACGCCAGACTGGATGGCTGGAGTAATCGGGCGGTACTGGGCTCGCCGGTATCCCCGTCACCCTCGATCCCCGAGTTGTTCGCGGCTCAGGTGGCGCGTACCCCGGAGGCGCCGGCGCTGAGCTTCGATGGCCGGACGATGACCTACCGCGAGCTCGACGATGCCACAACCAGGTTCGCATATGCGCTGGCGGACAAGGGCATTGGTCCGGGTCGGCGAGTGGTGCTGTTCTTGCCGCGGTCGGCTGACGCGATCGTATCGATTCTGGCGGTGCTCAAGACCGGGGCGGCGTACGTGCCGATCGACCCGGCTGCGCCGTCGGCGCGGATGGAGTTGGTGCTGGCTGACGCCGAACCGGTGGCGGCGATCACCAACTCCGCGTTGGCCCATCGATTGGCGGGGCACAACTTACGGCTGATCGATGTGAACGGCCTGACCGTAGACCACCCGGGCACCGACCTCGGCGGACCGACGGCGGAGGACATCGCCTACCTGATCTACACCTCGGGCACCACCGGGGTCCCCAAAGGCGTGGCCATCACCCATCGCAACGTCGCTCAGCTGATGGACTCGCTGCACGCGGCGCCCTTGCCGCCGACACGGGTGTGGTCGCAGTGTCGCTCCTACGGATTCGACGTCTCGGTCCAGGAGATCTTCGGCGCGCTGCTGGGCGGTGGCCGGCTGGTGGTGGTACCGGAGTCGGTGGCCCGTGCGCCGGAAGACCTTCAGAGCCTGCTGGTTTCCGAGGGCGTGAGCGTATTCAGTACCACTCCGTCCGAAGTGGGGATGTTGTCGCCCGCGGCACTCCAGTCGGTGGCGCTGATCATCGGCGCCGAACCCTGCCCGACCGAGCTGATGGATCAGTGGGCGCCCGGGCGGGTGATGATCAACGCCTACGGCCCCACCGAGACGACGGTCGACGTCGCATTGAGTGCACCGCTGACCGCCCGCTCCGCAGCGGTGCCGATCGGACCGCCCATTGCGGGGGCGGCGCTGTTCGTGCTCGACGGCTGGCTGCGGCCGGTGCCGCCCGGCTCGATCGGTGAGTTGTACGTCGCAGGCCGCGGTGTCGGCGTCGGCTATTCGGGCCGCGCCGGGCTGACGGCGTCCCGGTTCGTGGCATGCCCGTTCGGTGGCGCGGGAACGCGCATGTATCGCACCGGTGATCTGGCGTGGTGGGGTGCGGATGGCCAGCTGCGCTACGTCGGCCGGGCCGACGAACAGGTCAAGATCCGTGGCTTCCGCATCGAGCTCGGCGAGGTCCGCTCGGTGCTGGCCGGCCTCGACGGGGTCGAGCAGGCGGTGGTGATCGCCCGCGAGGACCGTCCCGGCGAGAAGCGGCTGGTGGGTTACATCGTCGGGACAGCCGATCCCGCGGCACTGCGCGCGGCGCTGGCCGAGCGGTTGCCCGACTACATGGTCCCCGCCGCGATCATGGTGATCGATGTCCTGCCGCTGACAGTCAACGGGAAGCTCGATCGAAAGGCCTTGCCGGCGCCGGAGTTCCAAGATGTCCGCCACTACCGCGCACCGACGACGGCGGTCGAGGAACTTCTGGTCGGCATCTATATTCAGGTGCTGGGTGTGAACCGGGTAGGCGTGGACGACTCCTTCTTCAACCTGGGTGGGGATTCACTGTCGGCGATGCGCCTGATCGCTGCCGTGAATGCCGCTGTGAACAGCCGCCTTTCGGTGCGAGCCCTGTTCGATGCGCCGACCGTCGCTCAGCTGGCGGCCCGTATCTCTGAGGCAGCCTCTCCGCCGGAGGAACCAGCGGGGATCCCGGCGGCCCCGGCCCCGGTCGTCGCGACGTCCAGCTCCGGTGCCAGTTTGCGGATAGCTGATGTCCTACCGCTGACTCCGCTGCAGCAGGGGTTGTTCTTTCACGCCAGTGCAGCATCCGCTGGCGACGATGTGTATGCGGTGCAGCTGTATGTCGGTCTGAGTGGTCCGTTGGACGCTGAGCGGTTGCACGCTGCGGTGGACACGGTGGTGGCTCGGCATCCGAATCTGGCCGCCCGGTTTTCGCAGAAGTTCGCCGAGCCGGTGCAGGTGATTCCGGCTGATCCGGTGGTGCCATGGCAGTATTTCGAGCTTGATGCTTCCGGCCCCGATGTCGATGAGCAGATAGCTCAGATCTGCGCGGCTGAGCGTATTGCTGTGTGCGAGTTGGGTAATGAGCCGGTTTTCCGCGCGGTGTTGATACGGACCGCGGCAGACCAGTATCAGTTCGTACTCACCAACCACCACATTGTTTTGGATGGATGGTCACTGCCGCTCCTGCTGGGGGAGGTGTTCGCCAGCTACTACGGGCAGCGGCTGGCGCCGGCCCCGCCGTATCGGCGCTTCGTTACCTGGCTGGCCGGCCGTGACCTCGATGCAGCTCGGGCGGCGTGGGGTGCGGTGCTGATCGGATTCGATACCCCGACGTTGGTCGGTACCGCGGGGCGAGAGCCCGGCGGCCGCGACATCGCCTCGTTCCGCTTGTCCGCCGAGACCACCCGGGCGCTGGGTGAGCTCGCGCGCTTGTGTCACACGACGGTCAGCACCGTGTTGCAGGCTGCCTACGCCCGGGTGTTGATGTTGCTGACCGGTCAGCGCGACGTCGCCTTCGGCACCACGGTGTCGGGCCGCCCCGACGAGATGTTGGGCGCAGAGGCGATGGTGGGTCTGCTGATCAACACCGTGCCGGTGCGGGCCGGCATCACTGCGGCGACCACGACCGCGGACCTGCTCGACCAGTTGCAGAGCGATCACGCTCAGACGCTGGATCACCAGCACCTGGCGCTCAGTGAGATTCATCGGGTCGCCGGGCAAGAGCAGTTGTTCGACACGTTCTTTGTCTATGAGAA
This sequence comes from Mycobacterium sp., assembly GCA_021732005.1. Classification (GTDB taxonomy): domain Bacteria; phylum Actinomycetota; class Actinomycetes; order Mycobacteriales; family Mycobacteriaceae; genus Mycobacterium. The sequence goes on from JAKFVT010000039.1 coordinate 48,096, forward strand.
CTATCCGATCGACGCGGCCAGGTTGTCCGGTGGCGATGGGTTGTCAGTCACGAACTTCTCCCATCACGAAACAAACCACTACCCGCTGTCGGTTCAGGCCATCCCGGGCGACGAGTTGACTCTGCGCGTCGAGTACGACACCGCGGTATTCGACACCGCGGGTATCGATTCACTCATCAAGCGACTCCAACGCGTCGTTGCCGCCATGATCGCCGATCCGGCCCAGCCGCTCTCGGCGGTCGACGTGCTTGATGCTGCGGAACGCGACCGGCTCGCGGCATGGGGTAACCGGGATGGGCTCACCAAGCCCTTGAGCACGCCGCGGTCGATCCCGACGCTTTTCGCAGCGCAGGCGGCCCGGGTCCCCGATGCGGTGGCGCTCAGGTTCGGCGAGCAGGAATGGACTTATCGCCGGCTCGATGAGACATCGAACCGGTTGGCGAACCTGCTGGCGACGCGCGGCGCGGGCCCCGGCCGGCGGGTGGCGTTGTTGTTACCGCGGTCGGCCGAGGCGATAGTCGCGATCCTGGCGGTGTTGAAATCTGGCGCGACCTACGTCGCGATCGATCCGGCGGTGCCGGAGGCGCGCATGCGGTTCGTGCTCGACGACGCCGCCCCCGTCGCCGCGATCACCAATTCCGTTCTGCGTCAACGCCTTGACGGACGGGACATGCTGATCATCGACTTCAGCGATCCGGTCATCGACGACCAACCCGCGACCGCGGTGCCGGGGCCGGAACCTGACGATACCGCCTACATCATCTACACGTCGGGCACCACGGGAACACCCAAGGGCGTACCGATACCGCACCAGAACGTCACCCGACTGCTGGATGCGCTGGCCGCCGACATGGCTCTGGCGGATCAGGTGTGGACCCAATGTCATTCCCTGGCCTTCGACTTCTCGGTGTGGGAGATCTGGGGTCCGCTGCTCTATGGCGGGCGGGTGGTGGTGGTACCCGACGCGGTGGTCCGTTCGCCGGAGGATTTCCACGCCCTGCTGGTCTCCGAGCGGGTCGAGGTCCTGAGTCAGACGCCATCGGCGTTCTATGCGCTGCAGAGCGTCGACTCGCCCGCAGCCGGCGACCTGGCGCTCAAAGCCGTGGTGTTCGGTGGCGAAGCGCTTGACCCGCAACGACTTCAGACCTGGCTGCAGAATCATCCGGGATCACCGCGGATGATCAACATGTACGGCATCACCGAGACCACGGTGCACGCGTCGTTCCGGGAGATCACCTCGGCCGACACCGACAGCGCGGTCAGCCCGATCGGGCGCCCGCTGGCCAATCTGGGCTTCTTCGTGCTCGACAGTTGGTTGGAGCCCGTCTCCGCCGGCGTGGTCGGCGAACTGTACGTGGCCGGCTCGGGGCTGGCCTACGGCTATGTCGGCCGGGCCGGCTTGGCGGCAACCCGGTTTGTGGCCTGCCCGTTCGGGGTGCCGGGTGCGCGCATGTACCGCACCGGAGACCTGGTGCGGTGGACCGCAGACGGTGAACTCGAGTACGTGGGCCGCGCCGATGAGCAGGTCAAGATCCGCGGCTACCGCATCGAGCTCGGCGAGATCCAGTCCGCCCTGGGCGACGTAGAGGGCGTCGAGCAAGCGGTCGTGATCGCCCGCGAAGACCGACCCGGCGACAAGCGGCTGGTCGGCTACATCACCGGCAGTGCGGACCCGGCTGCGGTGCGTGCGGCGGTGGCTGAGCGCCTTCCGGCCTACATGGTTCCGTCCGCCGTCGTCAGGATCGGCGCGCTGCCGCTCACGGTCAACGGCAAGCTCGACACTCGGGCGCTCCCGGCGCCGGAGTTTCAGGATGTCGATTCGTACCGGGCCCCCGGCGACGCAGTCGAGGAGACTCTGGCGGGAATATATGCCCGGGTTCTCGGGCTGGAGCGCGTCGGGGTCGACGACTCGTTTTTCAATCTCGGCGGCGATTCGCTGTCAGCGATGCGGCTTATCGCCGCAGTCAATAGCGGTCTGAAGGCGAATCTTTCGGTGCGAGCCTTGTTCGAGGCCCCCGCAGTCGGCCAGTTGGCGGCTCTGATCAGCGGACAGCACGGCCGCCCAAAACAACCAGCAACGGGGGATGTACCGATCGCCGTCGCGGCCACGAGTGTGTCAGGGGGCTCCAGTGGCGGTATGCGGATGGCCGACGTTCTGCCATTGACTCCGTTGCAGCAGGGGTTGTTTTTTCACGCCAGCGCGGCGGCGGGTGGCGATGATGCGTATGCGGTGCAGCTGTATGTGAGTTTGAGTGGTCCGTTGGACGCCGAGCGTCTGCAATCGGCGGTGCAGGCGGTGGTGGCCCGGCATCCGAATGTGGCGGCCCGGTTCTCGCAGAACTTCGCTGAACCGGTGCAGGTGATCCCAGCCGATCCGGAGGCGCCGTGGCAGTACTTCGAGCTCGACGCTGTCGGTGGGAGCCTCGAGGCGCAGATCGCGCAGGTGTGCAGGGCTGAACGTCTTGCGGTGTGCGAGTTGGGGAATGAACCGGCATTCCGAGCTGCATTGATTCGGACCGGAGCCGACCAGTACCGGTTTGTGTTGACCAACCATCACATTGTGCTGGATGGGTGGTCGTTGCCGATCCTGTTGGGGGAAGTGTTCGCAAGCTATTACGGACGGCGGTTGCCTCCGGCCGCGCCGTATCGGCGGTTCGTGAGTTGGCTGGCCGGTCGCGATCTCGATGCCGCCCGGGCGGCCTGGGGTACGGTGCTGGCCCATTTCGAGACCCCGACTCTGGTCGGTCCGGCTGGCCGGGTGGAGTTCGGCGTTCGTGACATTGCTTCGTTCGCGATATCCGAGCAGACTACGAAATCGCTTGGTGAGTTGGCCCGTTCGTGCAAAACGACGGTCAATACGGTGTTGCAAGGCGCATATGCGCGAGTATTGATGTCGCTGACGGGACACAGCGATGTCGCGTTCGGCACCACGGTGTCGGGCCGTCCCGATGAGGTTTTGGGTGCCGATTCGATGGTGGGCCTGCTGATCAACACGGTGCCGGTACGCGTCAGGATCGACGCAACCGTCACGACCACAGATGTTCTGGGTCAGCTGCAGAAGGACCATGCTCGGACGCTGGACCATCAACACTTGGCGCTCAGCGAGATTCATCGGGTTACCGGACAGAACTACCTGTTCGACACCTTCTTCGTCTACGAGAACTATCCGATCGACGCGGCCACAATGTCGGGCGCCGATGGGTTGGCGGTCACGGGGTTCGAGCACCACGAGACCAATCACTATCCGCTGTCAGTGCAAGCCATCCCGGGCGATGAGCTGACGCTGCGAGTCGAGTACGACACCGATCTCTTCGATGCGGCCGCGATCGCGACACTGATCGAGCGGCTCAAACGGGTGTTGGCGGCCATGATCGCCGATCCGGACCGTCCGCTGTCGTCCATCGACCTACTCGACGACGCCGACCACGCCCGAGTGGAGCAGTGGAGCAACCGGGCCGCCTTGGCGGAACCGGTGCCCACCGGATCGATTCCCGCGTTGTTCGCCGCAGAGGTGGCACGCGCCCCGGAGGCGGTGGCGCTCATGTGCGGCGAGCGCTCACTGACCTACCGAGAGCTGGACGAAGCCACCAACCGATTCGCGCATCTGTTGACTGACAAAGGGATTGGTCCGGGGCGGCGGGTGGCACTGCTGGTGCCGCGATCCGCGGAGGCAATCGTGTCGATTCTGGCGGTGCTCAAGACCGGCGCAGCCTACGTCCCGATCGACCCAGCGGCGCCGTCGGCACGCATGCAGCTGGTGCTCGACGACGCCGAGCCGATCGCGGCGATCACCACCCCGCAGCTCGCCGAGCGCCTCGACGGCCTACCGATCATCGACGTGTATGACCCCTCGGTCGCGAGCTATCCGAGCACCCCGCTACCGGGCCCCGCAGCCGAGGACATCGCGTACCTGATCTACACCTCGGGCACCACCGGAATCCCCAAGGGTGTGGCGATCACCCACCGGAACGTCACCCAGCTGCTGGCGGCGATGGACGCCAAGATCGCTATGGCGGATCAGGTCTGGTCGCTCTGGCATTCACTGGCCTTCGACGTCTCGGTGTGCGAGATGTGGGGTGCGCTGCTGTATGGCGGACGGCTGGTGGTGGTGCCCGAATCGGTGGCCCGCGCACCGGAGGAATTCCATGCGCTGCTGGCCGCAGAACAGGTCAGCGTGCTGTCGCAGACGCCGTCGGCGTTCTACGCGTTGCAGACCGCCGATGCGCTGCGGCCCGAGCTCGGACGTGAACTCAACCTGCACGCGGTGATCTTTGCCGGCGAAGCCCTTGAGCCGCAGCGTCTTCGAACGTGGCTGGCCAACCACCCGGACTCGCCGCGCCTGCTCAACCTGTACGGCACCACCGAGACCGCCGTGCACGCGTCGTTCCGCGAGATCGTGCAAGCGGACATCGAAGGCGATTCCGATGTGAGCCCGGTCGGAGGGCCGTTGGCCGACTTGGCGTTCTTCGTCCTGGACCAGTGGTTGAAGCCGGTTCCGGACGGTGTGGTCGGTGACCTGTACGTGGCCGGACCGCAGGCCGGTCTGGGCTATTGGCGCCGCCCGGGGTTGTCATCGTCGCGATTTGTCGCATGCCCGTTCGGGCCGCCGGGACAGCGGATGTACCGCACCGGTGATCTGGTGTGGTGGGGTGCCGACGGCGAGCTGCGGTACGTGGGCCGCGCCGACGAGCAGGTGAAGATCCGCGGCTACCGCATCGAACTCGGCGAAGTCCGGGCCGCACTCGCCGCGCTGGACGGGGTCGAGCAGGCGGTGGTGATCGCCCGCGAGGACAGGCCCGGCGAGAAGCGGCTGGTCGGCTACATCACGGGAGCGGCGGATCCCGCCGCCGTCCGCGCGGCGTTGGCCGAGCGCATCCCGGAGTACATGGTTCCGGCCGCGATCATGGTGATCGAGGCGCTTCCGCTGACCGTCAACGGCAAACTCGACCGACGCGCCCTGCCCGCACCGGAATTCGCCGACACCGATTCCTACCGCGCAGCGACGAGCGCGGTCGAGGAGATCCTGGTCGGCATCTACGCCAACGTGCTTGGCGTGCAACGGGTGGGCGTCGATGACTCGTTCTTCGAACTCGGTGGCGATTCGCTGTCGGCGATGCGCCTGATCGCCGCGGTCAACACCGGCATGAACGCCCAGCTGTCCGTGCGGACGTTGTTCGAGGCTCCGTCGGTCGCCCAACTGGCGCTGCACATCGGCGGCGAGGACGATCGGCTTTCGCCGCTGGTGCCCATGGAGCGCCCTGCGGCGATCCCGCTGTCGTTCTCGCAGAATCGATTGTGGTTCCTCGATCAACTGCAGGGGCCCTCAGCGACCTACAACATGGCCGTCGGGCTGCGTATGCAAGGCCACCTCAACGTCGAGGCGCTGGGTGCGGCCCTGGCCGACGTGGTCGGCCGCCACGAGAGTCTGCGCACGATATTCACCGCACCCGACGGCGTGCCCCATCAGGTGGTGGTGCCCGCCGAGCAGGCCGACTTCGGCTGGGCAGTCATCGATGCCACCGACTGGACGCCGGCGCAACTCGATGAGGCAGTCGGCGCGGTCGCGCTACACGCATTCGATCTGGCCGTCGAGATCCCCATGCAGGCGCGGCTTTTCCGGGTCAGTGACAACGAGCACGTGGTGGTGGCCGTGGCGCACCACATCGCCGCCGACGGCTTGTCGATGGGCCCGATGGTGCGTGATCTGGGCGTGGCTTACGTCTGCCGGAGCGCGGGTCTGAACCCGATGTGGACCGAGCTGCCGGTTCAGTACGTGGATTACACGCTCTGGCAGCGCGCACAGTTCGGTGACCTGGACGACAGCAACAGCCTGATCAACGCCCAGTTGGCGTACTGGCAAGATGCGTTGGCCGGCATGCCCGAACGGCTGGAGCTTCCCGCAGACCGGCCGTACCCGCCGGTGGCCGATCAACGCGGCGCGACCACGTCGTGGCAATGGCCTGTCGAATTGCAGGAGCGGATCACCCAGGTGGCCCGCGAGCACAACGCGACCAGCTTCATGCTGGTGCAGGCCGCGCTGGCGTTCCTGCTGGGCAAACTCAGCGCGAGCACCGATGTGGCGGTGGGATTCCCGATCGGCGGCCGCCGCGATCCCGCCCTCGACGACCTGATTGGATTCTTCGTCAACACCTTGGTGTTACGCGTCGACGTCGGCGGTGACCCGACCGTCGCGGACCTCCTGGATCAGGTGCGGACCCGAAGCCTGGCCGCCTACGAACATCAAGACGTGCCCTTCGAAGCCGTCGTCGAGCGGATCAATCCGACGCGCTCGCTGAACCATCATCCGCTGGTCCAGGTGATGCTGGCCTGGCGGAACCTGCCGGGGGAGACCAGCGACGACATCGCAATGGCGCTCGGGGACCTGCAGGTCAGCCAGCTCCCGCTCGACACCCACACCGCGCGTGTCGATCTCGCGTTCTCATTGAGCGAACGCTGGACCCACGACGGCGAGCCCACCGGGATCGACGGGATGGTCGAATTTCGCACCGACGTCTTCGACGCCGCCACCATCGAAACGCTGGTCGGGCGATTGCAACGCGTATTGGTTGCGATGACAGCCGAGCCGACCCGGCGCGTGTCGACGATCGATGTGCTCGATCCCGCCGAGCATGACCGCCTCGACACGATCGGCAACCGGGCAGTGCTGACCGGGCCGGCGCAGGCTGAGGTGTCGGTTCCCGAGCTGTTCGCCGAACAGGTCGGTCGCGCACCGAACGCTGTCGCACTCACGTCCGGCGATGTGTCCATGACCTATCAGCAGCTGGACGAGGCGGCAAACCGGTACGCACACCTGCTGTCCGGCAAGGGTGTCGGCGCCGGCGACTGCGTGGCGTTGTTCATGGACCGCTCGGCAGAGGCAGTCGTCGTGATGCTGGCCGCCCTGAAGATCGGCGCGTCGTACCTCGCCATCGATCCCGCGCTGCCTGAGGCCCGTATCGAATTCATGCTCGGCGATGCGGCACCGGTTCTCGTCGTGAGCACGGCCGAGCTCCGGCCTCGGCTGCACGGGCACGACGTCGCCGTCGTCGACGTCGACGTCGACGATCCGGCCGTGGCCCGCCAGTCCGACGCGGCGCCGCCGCCACCGGACCCGGACAACATCGCCTACCTGATCTACACCTCGGGTACCACCGGAACACCGAAAGGTGTTGCGCTGAGCCACCGCAACCTGGCTCACCTGGCGGCTTCGGCCCATCCCGCACTTCCGGCCGATCAGGTGTGGACGCAGTGTCACTCGTACGCCTTCGACTTCTCGGTATGGGAGATCTGGGCCGCGCTGCTCGGTGGCGGGCGGCTACTGGTGGTACCCGACGCGGTGGTCCGTTCGCCCGACGACTTCCACGCGCTGCTGGTCCGCGAACGCGTCAACGTTCTCACCCAGACCCCGTCGGCGGTGGCCGCGCTGCGCCCGCAAGGGCTGGAGTCGGTGGCTCTGCTGCTCGGCGGTGAAGCCTGTCCGCCGGAAGTGGTGGAACAGTGGGCGCCCGGCCGAGTGGTGATCAATGCTTACGGCCCAACCGAAGTCACCGTGTATGCGTCGATGAGTGCGCCCTTGGTCGTCGGCGCTGAAGTTCCGATCGGTGCGCCGCCGCCGACCGTCGCCCTGTTCGTCCTCGACGAACGGTTGCAGCCGGTGCCGCAGGGCGTGGTCGGCGAACTGTACGTGGCGGGACGCGGCGTCGGTGTGGGGTACCTCGGACGCACAGATCTGACGGCCTCCCGGTTCGTGGCCTGCCCGTTCGGCGAGCCCGGAAAACGCATGTACCGCACCGGGGACCTGGTGCGGTGGCGCGCCGACGGTCAACTGCAGTACCTCGGCCGCGCCGACGAGCAGGTCAAGATCCGCGGCTACCGGATCGAGCCCGGCGAGATCCAGGCCGTCCTTGCCGGACTCGACGGGGTCGAGCAGGCGGTGGTGATCGCCCGCGAGGACCGTACAGGTGATCCGCGTCTGGTGGGCTACTTCACCGGAACGGCCGATCCGGTCAAGATCCGTGTCGCTCTCGCCGAGCGACTCCCGGCGTACATGGTGCCTGCCGCGATCATCGAACTTGCCGCGTTGCCGCTGACCGTCAGCGGCAAGCTCGACCGCCGCGCGCTCCCGGCACCGGACTACCAGGACGCGGAAAGCTACCGCGCGCCAAGCACTCCCACCGAGGAGATCTTGGCGGGGATGTTCGCCCAGGTGCTGGGTACCGAGCGCGTCGGCGTGGACGACTCGTTCTTCGACCTGGGTGGGGATTCGTTGTCGGCGATGCGCCTGGTCGCCGCGGTCAACAACAGCCTGGGCTGCGGTCTCGCGGTGCGGGTGCTCTTCGAGACGCCCACCGTGGCGCAGCTGGCACCCCGGCTGTCCGGGGCCGAGAGTTCCGCGGAGCCGCTGGTCGCCGGCCCGCGGCCCGAGATCGTGCCACTGTCCTTCGCGCAGAACCGATTGTGGATCGTCGACCAGCTCCAAGGGCCGTCACCCATCTACAACCTGCCGGTCGCGTTGCGGCTGCGCGGCGAGCTCGACGTGGACGCCCTGGGGGCGGCGCTCGCCGATGTGGTGGACCATCAGGAGAGCCTGCGGACACGCTTCCCCGAGGTGGCCGGAGTACCCGAACAGCTCATCGTTCCCACCGAGATGGCCGACTTCGGCTGGACCGTCATCGACGCGACCAGCTGGTCGGACAGCGAACTGGCTGACGCCATCGACACGATGACGAGCTACACATTCGACTTGTCGCGAGAAATCCCCATGCAAGCCAGGGTTTTCCGCGTCGCCGGTGACGAGCATGTGCTGGTGGCGGTGGTGCACCACATCGCGGCGGACGGGTGGTCCATCGCTCCGCTGGTGCGCGATCTGGGTGTCGCGTACGCGAGCCGGTCGGCCGGTGACGCTCCCGGCTGGGCCGACCTCGCGGTGCAGTACGTCGACTACACGCTGTGGCAACGAGCGCGGCTCGGCGATCTGGCCGACGCCGACAGCCGCATCTCCGCCGAACTGAGCTACTGGGAAGACGCACTGGCCGGCATGCCCGAGCAGTTGCAGCTGCCGACCGACCGGCCATACCCGATGGTCGCCGACTACCTCGGGGCGCGGCTCGACATCGACTGGCCTGCCGAGCTGCACCAAGCGGTCGCGCGGGTGGCGCGCGAGCACAATGCAACCAGCTTCATGGTGATCCAGACCGCGTTGGCGGTGCTGCTGTCGAACCTGTCCGCCAACAACGATGTGGCGGTGGGCTTCCCGATAGCCGGACGTGGTGACACCGCGCTGGAGGAACTGGTCGGATTCTTCGTCAACACCTTGGTGTTGCGGGTCGACCTGACCGGCAACCCGACCTTCGCCGATCTGCTGGCGCAGGTGCGTCGACGCAGCCTTTCCGCCTACGAGCATCAGGACGTTCCGTTCGAGGTATTGGTCGAGCGGCTCAAGCCGACCCGCAGCATGGCGCACCACCCGCTGGTGCAGGTCGTGTTGGCTTGGCAGAACTTCGGTTGGCAGGCAGGCGATGCCGCCGGTTTGTCGCTGGGCGACCTGCAGGTCGAACCGCTGGCGGTGGACACCAAGACCGCCCGGATGGATCTCACCTTCAATCTGGCCGAACGCTGGAACTCGGCGGGTGAGCCCGCCGGGATCGGTGGCGGTATCGAATTCCGCACCGACGTGTTCGACGCCGCCAGCATCGAGAAGATCGTCGAGCGGCTGCAGCGTGTGCTCGAAGCGATGACTTCCGAGCCGAATCAACACATGTCGGCGCTGGACGTTCTGGACAGCGCCGAGCACGCCCGGCTTGATCAGGTCGGCAATCGAGGTGTGCTCACTCGAGCGGCGACCAGCGCCGAGTCGATCGCCTCGGTGTTCGCGGCCCAGGCGGCGCGGACGCCCGAGGCGATGGCGGTCACCTTCGAGGGCCGTTCGATGTCGTATCGCGAGCTCGATGAAGTGACCGACCGCGCGGCCCGGGTGCTGATCGGCCGTGGGGCCGGGCCCGGACAGCGGGTCGCGCTGCTGCTGCCACGCTCGGCCGAGGCGATCATGGCCATGGTGGCCGTCGTCAAGACCGGCGCCACCTATGTTCCGATCGACCCGGCGGTGCCCGAGTCGCGACGACAGTTCGTACTGGGTGACGCCAAGCCGGTCGCCGCGATCACCACCGCGGCTTTGACGGAACTGCTTGACGGGCAGGCCCTCTCGGTCATCGATGTCGACGATCTGAACGACCCCGCCGCCGACACCGGCGCGGCACTGCCAGGGCCGCACCCGGACGACGTCGCGTACATCATCTACACCTCGGGCACGACGGGCACGCCCAAAGGCGTGGCGATCCCACATCGCAACGTGATTCGGCTACTCGAGACCCTCGACGCCGATATGGACATGACGGGGCTCGCCTGGTCGCAGTGCCACTCGCTGGCGTTCGACTTCTCGGTGTGGGAGATCTGGGGTGCATTGCTGTACGGCGGCCGAGTGATCGTGGTGCCCGATGCGGTGGTGCGCTCGCCGGAAGACCTGCACGCCCTACTGGTCTCGGAACGCGTCGGGGTGCTGAGCCAAACCCCGACGGCGTTCTACGCACTGCAAACCGCCGACGTCGCACATTCCGAGCTCGGTGCGCAACTGGCACTCGAGGCCGTCGTATTCGGCGGGGAAGCGCTTGAGCCGCAACGCATGCGGCCGTGGCTGGAGAATCACCCCCCGGGCTCGCCGCGCCTGATCAACATGTACGGCATCACCGAGACGACGGTGCACGCCTCGTTCCGGGAGATCGTGGCCGGTGATGCGGACAGTGCCGTCAGCCCCATCGGGGTGCCGCTGGGTCACCTCGGCTTCTTCGTCCTCGACACGCTGTTGCGGCCAGTCGCGCCGGGAGTGGTCGGTGAGCTGTACGTGGCCGGCGCCGGGGTGGCCGACGGCTACATCGGTCGGGCCGCCTTGTCGTCGACCCGCTTCGTGGCCTGCCCGTTCGGGGAGCCCGGAGCGCGGATGTATCGCACCGGCGATCTGATGTATTGGGGCGCCGACGGCGAACTGCGCTACATGGGACGCTCCGACGAACAGGTCAAGATCCGCGGATACCGGATCGAACTCGGCGAAATCCAGTCCGCACTCGGCGCATTGGACGGGGTCGACGACGCGGTGGTGATCGCTCGCGAGGACCGCCCCGGTGACAAACGCCTGGTGGGATATGTGACCGGTGTGGTGGATCCGGTCGCCGCGCGCGCCGCATTGGCGGACAAGCTGCCGTCGTACATGGTCCCCACTGCGGTGGTGCTAATCGATGCGCTGCCGCTGACGGTCAACGGCAAACTCGACACCAAGGCCCTTCCCGCGCCGGACTATCAGGATGTCGACTCCTACCGTGCTCCCTCGGACGCCGTGGAGGAGATCCTGGCAGGCATCTACGCCCAGGTTCTCGGCCTGGAACGGGTCGGCGTCGACGAGTCATTCTTCGAGCTCGGCGGCGACAGCATCCTGTCCATGCAGGTGGTCGCTCGGGCACGCGCTGCCGGTGTGCTGTGCCGCCCGCGCGACATCTTCGTCGAACAAACCGTGGCCGGGCTGGCCCGGGTCGCCACCCTCACCGACGGTGAGAACGATGTGGTGGACGACGGTGTCGGCCCACTTCCGGCGACCCCGATCATGCGGTGGCTCAACGAAGTTCAGGGACCAGTCGACCAGTTCAACCAAACCGTGTTGATCCAGGCGCCGGTCGGTGTCACCGAGGACGACGTGCTGGTGGTGCTGCAAGCCACCCTCGACCGCCACGCGATGTTGCGGCTGCGCATCGACGACGACGGTGCGGGTGGTTGGTCACCGATCGTGCTCGAGCCGGGAGCGGTGGATGCCGCGGCGTGCCTGCAGACGGTCGAGGTGCTCTCGGACGAGGTGGTGACGCGGGCCAGGTCACGGTTGAACCCGTCGGCCGGCCAGATGGTCAGTGCCCTGTGGGCGGTGCCAACGGGGCAATTGCTGATGATCGCGCACCACCTGGTCGTCGATGGTGTGTCGTGGCGAATCCTGCTGGAAGACTTCAACCTCGCGTGGGCCCAGCATCACGGCGGCCAGGAGGTCGTGCTGCCCGCGCCGCGAACCTCATTCGCGCGGTGGTCGTCGGTATTGGCCGAACACGCCTACCGACCTGAGGTTCTCGACGACCTGCCGCGCTGGCGAGACATCGCGGCGGTCCCCGCGCCGCTGCCCGCGGTTCAACCCGCGATCGACACGTACGCCAATGCCGGCAGTCTGTCGGTGGAGCTGGATCCCGAGACCACCAGGATGCTGCTCGGCGAGGTTCCGGCCGCCTTCCACGCCGGCATCAATGACATTCTGTTGATCGCCTTCGGGTTGGCACTCACCGAATTCCTCGGAACCGCAGGCGCTCCGGTCGTGATCGACGCTGAAGGCCACGGCCGCCAGGAGGAGGTGACCGGCGATCGCGACGCCGTCGACCTGTCCCGCACGGTGGGCTGGTTCACCACCAAGTACCCGGTGTCGCTCGCGGTCGGCGCCACGGACTGGGAACAGGTGCTCGCCGGCGATCCCAGCCTGGGACCGATCATCAAAGACGCCAAAGAACAACTTCGTGCCCTGCCGGACGGTCTGACCTACGGTCTGCTGCGCTACCTCAACACCGACGTCGATCTGGCCGGTTGCGACCCGACGATCGGGTTCAACTACCTGGGCCGGATGGGTGCCGGTAGCGGTCAGGTGTCCGGTGACATCTGGGAGATTCGTGAGGACGGCTGGAAGGTGACCGGTGCCGCGGCGGCGGTCCCCATGCCGTTGATGCACACCGTCGAACTCAACGCCGGCACAGTGGAAACCGCGGACGGCCCGCGGTTACGCGCCGGCTGGACATGGGCGCTGTCCGCACTCGACCACGCCCGGGTCGCCCGGCTGTCCGATTTGTGGTTCGACGCCCTCGCCGGCATCTGCGCGCATGTGCGCGGCGGCGGAGGGGGCCTGACGCCGTCGGACATCGCGCCCGCACAGCTGACCCAGCCGCAGATCGACGAACTCTGCGGGACCCACGATGTCGCGGACATCCTGCCGCTGACGCCGTTGCAAGAAGGGTTGTTGTACCACGCCGACATCGCGCACAGTTGCGGCGACGACGTGTACGCCGTGCAGATGGCGGTCACCCTGAGCGGGCGGCTGGATCCATACCGGTTGCAGGAGGCTGTGCAAGCCGCGGTCGCCCGCCATCCCAACTTGGCGGCGCGATTCTCGCAGAGGTACGGCGAGCCGGTACAGCTCCTCCCGGCCGATGCCGAAGTGCCGTGGCAGTACGTCGATCTGAGCCGTGTCACGACCGACCGCGCCGAACGGATCGTCCAGCTGTATGCGGCTGAGCGTGCCGCGGTGTGTGATCTCGCCGGCCAGGCGGGCTTCCGCGCGGCGCTGATCCGCATCGCACCCGATCAACATCGGCTGGTCGTCACAAACCACCACATCCTGCTCGATGGCTGGTCGGTGTCGGTCCTGCTGCAGGAGGTGTTCGCCGGCTACTACGGGCAGCGACTGCCCTCCGCCGTGCCGTACCGCAGGTTCATCACCTGGCTTGCTGATCAGGACCGGGACGCGGCACGGTCGGCGTGGCGGGACGCTCTGGCGGGCTTCGACACCCCGACCTTGGTCGGAGCTCGGGATCTGAAACCGGTGGGGCCGAGAAGTGTTACCTCGCTTCGAGTTCCCTCGAGTATCACGTCGGCTCTCAACGAGCTGGCCCGCAACCATCACACCACCATCAGCACCGTGTTGCAGGCCGCCTGGGCGCAGCTGCTGATCGCGATGACCGGCCGGCATGACGTCGCCTTCGGCGTTGTGGTCGCCGGACGGCCGGCCGACGTAGCCGGTGCCGACGCCATGGTGGGCCTGCTGATCAATACGGTTCCGCTGCGCGTGAGCGTTTCACCCGAGAGCACCGTCGTGGATCTGCTCGATCAGCTGCAGGACAATCGTGGCCGCACGCTGGAGCATGAACACCTGGGACTCAACGAGATTCACCGGGCCGTCGGCCGGCACGAGCTGTTCGACACCGTGTTCGTGTACGAGAACTATCCGACCGACACATCTTTGTTGTCGGGAGCGGACGGGCTGGCGGTCACCGAGGTCGACAGCCGCGACTACTACCACTACCCGCTCACCGTTCAGGCGGTCCCGGGCGAGGAACTCGATCTTCGGATCCAGTACCGCGCAGATGTGTTCGATGACGCCGACATTCAGCGGCTGATCGCCCAACTCGACCAGGCGCTGGTCGCGATGGTAGACAGTCCCGGTCGCCCTCTGATTCCGTTGGGGGATTGGGGCAAGCCGACACCGCCCGCGCCGACGGCGGACGACCCGCGCGAACACGCTGGTCCCACAACCGATCTCGAGGCGACCTTGTGCGGGATTTACGCCCGGGCGCTCGGCATCGAACGCGTCGGCGTGGATGACTCGTTCTTCGACCTGGGCGGCGACTCACTGTCGGCGATGCGCCTCATCGCCTCGGTCAACGCCGCATTCGATCGTCGGCTGCCAGCCCATGGCTTATTGGAGACACCCACAGTGCGAGGACTCAGCCAGCGGCTGAGGTAGCGGCCGAGTTACGCCTGCGACGCTTGATCGTTGTTCGCAGCGGTGTACCACCGCGTCACGTCGTAGCCGGTGTCATAGCGGGCCAGCCATTCCTTTGCGAGAGCCGGCATCTTGGCCTTGGCAGGCTTGTGGCCCGGAATCTGGCTGGACATGACGCCGATTGCCGCGACGGCCTGCTCGCGCAGCGGGATGTGCTTATAGAGTCGTTGGATTGGACCGTTCTGGGACGTGGCGAACGGCCGGTACCTCCGGAGGCCCGGAAATCTCTTTGTCAGCGCAACTTTCCACAACTCGCTGCCGAACATCGATGTGGCGTCGACTTTGCGTTCCTCAAGCGAGATGTGCTTGTTGAAGCTGTTGGCCGCCTTCACCATCACCGCGCCGCCGTGTTCGAAAACTGACGGTGCGATCCGCATGCGATACCACGGGTCGTCGACGACGGCATCGTAGATGATCAGCGCCGAGCTGCGGTGCTCGATCTCTTCGACGAAATGCCACAGGAACAGCGAGGCCACGCGATCGTCGCCGGGCGCAAACAAGGTGTCGGCATTGTTGAGCATCATGGAGAACGTCGGCGTGAATGTTGCCTCGAGATCGGCGATATATGCCAACCGATACTTCACCGTTGTCGTGGCGGTCAGATCGTCATAGACCTTCATCACGTCGTCGAGCGTCTCCTGTAGGGCCGGATAGGCCTTGATGAGCTCCTTCGCGTGCTGGCGGTGGGCCATGCTGTGCTGGCCTTCTTGGCGGACGAACGCCAACGCCTCCTCGATCACCGTTGGGTCCGTGATCATAGGTAGCGCCTCGTGAACCGTTGCACTGATCATCTTCTCGATGGCAAGAAAGAGGAACGACAACATGTTGGTCGCGCAGGAGAACGCCGGATCGGACGCGTTCCAGATGAACGGAACCGGGTATTCGGCGAAACCGAATCGCAACTTCCGCACGTGCAGATCCGTCACTTGTACTGTGCCTTCCTTTGTCGAGCCGTTGGTGGCGAGGGGTCACCACATGTACGGAATCAGGCGGGACCGGACCTTCTGGGTGTACTCCCGATAACCGTCCAACTCGTCGTCGAGCAGCTTCTCCTCGTCGTGGATGCGGGTGGCGAGTACGGCAATGCCCGGCATGACGAACGCCAGCGCCCAGAATGAGCCGACGGCCAGCGGCAGGCCGACGAGGATCAGGACGTTGCCGGTGTACATCGGGTGTCGCACCAGTCCGTAGAGGCCGGTGCTGACCACGTGCTGGCCCGCCTCCACCTGGACGGTTGTGGACGCATACGTGTTCTGTATGGCGACCAGCACCGTGACGACCAGGCCCGCGCCGGCCAGGGTGCTACCCATCACGCAGAGCGCTGCCGGTACCGCAGACCAGCCGAAGCGATGGTCCAGGCCGCCGACCACGCAGATCGCCACCAGTGAGCCGTAGAGGCCGAGCATCACGATCTTCTGCACGGTCCGCCCCTCGGCCACGGGGCCGCTCTTCATCCGGCGCTGCAGGACAACAGGATTCGTTATCTGCAGATAGATGCTGGGCAACCAGGCGGTCACTGCGAACACCGCCAAGAACAGCCACGCCTGCCAGTAATCGACGGTGCCTGCCGACGCGAACAGCAACAGTCCGATCGCGACGAGCTGAGCAAGGCCGAGTGCGGCCACTCTGAGAACGGCGTTCACTATCCTCCCAAGAATTCTGTCCCGTAAGGCCTACCGCTAGGCCGACGCGTCACTGTTGGACGGTGCCAGCCTTTCGCACAGCAGCTCCGCCAGTCCGCGAATGGTGCCGACGGCAAGATCGCTCGGCGTCAAGCGGACCCCTGTCTCGGTTTCGATTCGGGTGCGCAGTTCTAGAGCGCCCAACGAGTCCACCCCGTACTCCGAGAGCGGCCGGTCCGGATCGATGCTGCGCCGCAGGATCAGGCTCACCTGGTCGGAGATCAGATGCCGCAGCCGGGTTGGCCACTGGTCGCGCGGCAACTCGTTGAGCTCGGCGCGCAATCTGCTTGTGCCGGTAGGGCCGCGGTCGGTGATCTTGAATGCCTCGGCGAATGGAGTGCGCTGGGCGAACGCAGTCAACCAGGTGTTGTCGACCGTTGGCGCGTACCCGGTGTAAGGACGGTCGTGGCGCAGCAGCATGTCGAGTGCGTACGCCCCTTCGTCGGGAGCGATAGCGCCGGCGGTGTCGGCGAGCTTTGTGCCACGGCCGATCTGACTCCAGGCGCCCCAGGCGATGGCGGTTGCGGGCAGTCCCTGGGACCGCCGCCACCGAGTGAATGCGTCGAGCCAACTGTTGGCCGCGGCGTAGGCGCCCTGGCCGGGCGAGCCGACCAGTGCGGCGGCCGAGGAGAAGGAGCAGAACCAGTCCAGCGGCTGGTCGGCGGTCGCGGCATGCAGATTCCATGCACCGTAAGCCTTTGGCGCCCAGTCCCGCTCGATGAGCTCGTCGGTGATATTCGCCAGGGTGGCATCGTCGATCACCGCAGCCGCGTGCAATACACCCCGGACCGGGAGGCCGGTCGCAGTCGCGGCCTCCACCATCCGCTGCGCGGTCGCGGGGTCGGCGATGTCGCCACAGTGGACCACCACGTCGGCGCCCATCGCCCGGATCAACTCAATCGTCTCGAGAGACTTCAGCGTCGGCTGCGAACGGGAGGTCAGCACGATGCGCCCGCAGCCGGCGATGGCCATCTTCTCCGCGAGGAACAAGCCCAACCCGCCAAGGCCGCCGGTGATCAGGTAGGCGCCATCGTTGCGGAACGGCGTCGCCTGTTCCGGCGGCACGACGGCCCGGCTGGTCCCGGTCTGTGGGATGTCGAGCAGCAGCTTGCCGGTGTGCTGCGCCGCGCCCATCACGCGTATCGCGGTGGCGGCGTCGGCCAGCGGGTATTCGGTGTACTGCGCGGGTGGCAGATCGCCATCTGCGACAAGCTGATTCACCGTGCGAAGCAACTCGCCCACCCGCTGGGGGTGGCTCAGTGACATCAGCGCGAGGTCGACGTAGTAGAACGTGAGATTCCGGCGGAACGGGAACAGCCCCAACCGGGTGTTGCCGTAGACGTCTCGTTTGCCGATCTCGACGAAACGGCCGCCCACCGCGAGTAGTTCCAATCCAGCCCGCTGCGCGGCGCCGGTCAGCGAGTTGAGCACAAGATCCACGCCGTAACCGTCGGTGTCCCGGCGGATCTGCTCGGCGAAGTCGGTGCTGCGCGAATCGTAGACATGCTCGATTCCCATGTCGCGCAGCATCTGTCGGCGTTCTTCGCTACCCGCGGTGGCGAAGATTTCGGCGCCCGCGGCCCGCGCGACGCCGATGGCCGCCTGGCCGACGCCGCCGGTCGCGGAGTGGATCAGCACCCGATCATCGGCGGTGATGCCGGCCTGGTCGTGCAGTCCGTACCAGGCGGTGGCCGTCGCGGTGGCCAGCGCGACCGCCTGGTGATCGGTCAGGCCCGGGGGAAGTGTCGCCGCCAGCCTGGCATCGCAGGTGACGAACGTCCCCCAACAGCCGTTCGCGGAGAACCCGCTGACCCGGTCGCCGACACGATGGTCGGCGACGTCGGGGCCCACCGCGGAGACCACTCCGGCGAAATCCATGCCCAGTTCCGGCAACGCGCCCTCGATCGCGGGGAACAACCCCATCGCGACCAGGACGTCGGCGAAATTGATGCTGGATACCCCGACAGCGACCTCGATCTGCCCCGGTCCGGGCGCGACCCGGTCACAGGCGACCAATTCCAGGGTCTCCAGATCCCCGGGCGTGCGGATCTGTAGGCGAACGCCGTCGAATTCGTTGTCCGCCAACGTGACCTGCCGGTCGTCGGGGGCCAGCGGGCTGGGCAGCATCCGTGCGGTGTACCACTGGCCGCCTCGCCAGGCGGACTCGTCCTCGTCGGAGCCACTGAACAGGTGCCGGACGAGCTGTTCGGCACCGGCGACGTCGTCGACGTCGATGTGGGTGGTGCGCAGATGCGGATGTTCGGCACCGATCACCCGCACCAAACCGCGCAGGCCGCCCTGCTCCAGATTCGGTGTGTCGTCGGCCAGCACGGTCTGCGCAGCCTGGGTCACCACGAACAGATGAGGCAATTGCGTCGGAGTCTGCAGCAATGCGCGGGTGATACGAACCAGATGCTCGACGTATTCGCCGCCTAGTGACGCGAACTCGGCCTCAGCGGGCCCTGTTTCACTGGGCCCGTTCAGGATCACCATTCCGGTGACCTGCCCGGAGCGCAGATTGTCGGCCAGCTGCCCGGCGTGGACCGGGTGATCAGCGGACCTCGGCCAGCAGATGGTGGTGCACTGCGCGCCCTCGCGCTTCAGTGCGTCGGCCAACGATGCCGTGAGCACAGTCGGCGTCGCGGTGGTGCTGACCAGAAGCCAGGTTCCCGTGTCGACGTGAGGTGGCTCAGGCAGCTGTCGCGGCTGCCATTCGATGGTCAGCAACCGCTCGCTGAGCAACCGATCCTGTTGTGCGACCTCAGATTCGCCTGTGCCACAACGCAGTCCGTCCACGCGAAGCAACACTGCGCCGTCCTCGTCGAGCACGTCGAGGTCGGCCTCGATCTCGGACGAGTCGACGCGAGTGATGCGGGCGTGGCAGTAGCGGGCAGTGCGGGTCGCGGAATACAGCCGCAGCCGCCGCACGCCGAGGGCCAATCCGAGTACACCGTCGCCGGTGGCGTGGATCTGTGGGCTGGCCGCGACGGCCTGGAAGCAGGCATCCAGAAGGGCCGGGTGCACGCCGTAGGCGCTCTGTTGTGAGCGGATCTTGCTGGGCAGCGCGACCTCGGCCACGACGGTGTCTGTTGCCTCCATGCCGGAGTGAACCGCGCTGAGACCGCTGAATGCCGGGCCGTACTGAACCCCACGCTGGTCCATGCTCGCGCGCACCTCGGCCCCGTCGGTCCGATGCGGATGAAGGGCGAGTAGTGCGTCGATGTCGTAGGCGGTGGGGTGCTCGTCCCCGGCCGCCCTCAGGGTTGCGCTGGCCTGGCGTACCTGCGCGCCGGCTTCTTCGGACTCCACGATGAACTCGACGACACCGGGGGAGGACACCGTTGCCGAGGCCCCGATGGTGGTCTGCTGATCGAGCAACAGCGCCTGCTCGAAGCGGATGTCATGAACCTCGGCGGCATCGCCTAGCACGGTATGCGCTGCGCTCAATGCCATTTCGCAGTACGCCGCTCCCGGCAGCAGGGGCACGTCGCGGATCGAGTGTTCGGCGAGCCAGGGCTGGGCCTCGGTGCCGACCTCGGCCTGCCACACATGGCGCTCGGGCTCCTCCTGCAGTCGAACATGCGGGCCGAGCAGCGGGTGTACCGCCACCGAATGACCGCCATGCGCGGAGGTCTCCTGATCGTTGCGCTCGAGCCAGAGGCGGCGATGCGTCCAGGTCGGCAATGGCGCGTCCACCAGTTGACCGGTCGGATACGGAACGGCGAAATCGATTGCCGCACCGGCACTGTGGATGCCGGCGACCAGATCGCGCAAGCCGTTCGGCTGGGCCTGCTCGCGGCGCATGGCCGCGAAGGTGGCAACCGGCGTGTCCAACGTGGCTGCGGCGCGCTCGATCGCGTGGGTGAGCATAGGGTGCGGCGCCATCTCGGCGAACACCCGGTAGCCGTCTTCCAGGGCGGCCCGTACCGCAGCGGCGAACCGGACTGTGTTCCGAAGGTTCTTCACCCAGTACTTGTTGTTGCACACCGGCTCCTCGCGAGGGTCGAAGCCCGTCGCGGAATAGAACGGAACCCCCGGTGTGCGTGGCGTGATCTCGGCGAGTGCCTGCGTGAGGTCGTCGAGGATTGGATCCACGAGGGGGGAATGGGCCGCCACGTCGATCAGCGACTGACGCACCATCACATCGCGTTCTTCCCAGGTCGCCATCAAGTCGCGCACCGTCGCTGTGGCACCGCTGACCACCGTGGACTCGGGTGCCGCGACGACACCGACGACGACATCCTTGATGCCGCCGAGCGTCAGCTCCGAAAGCACCTGCTTGGCAGGAAGTTCCACCGATGCCATGATCCCGGCCCCGGCGATCCCGGCCATCAGCTGTGCGCGTCGGCAGACCACCCGCACACCGTCCTCGAGCGACAGCGCCCCGCAGACTACGGCCGCGGCGACCTCACCCATCGAATAGCCGATGACCGCGCCGGGACGCGCACCGTAGGCGGCCATGGTCGCAGCCAGCGCGACCTGCACTGTGAACACGGTCGGCTGGAGCCGAGCGTCACCGCTGACAACCTCGGGAGTGCTCATCGCGGCGGTGACCGAGAATCCGGACTCCTCGGCGACCAGCGGTTCGAGCTGCGCGACCGTCGCGGCGAAAACCGGTTCGGTGGTGAGCAATTCAGCACCCATCCCGGCCCACTGCGATCCCTGCCCGGAGAACACCCACACCGGTCCGCGGTTGCCATGTCCGAGCTCGGCAGGATAAGTCGCATCGCCATCGGCCACCCCGCGCAGCGCCCGGGTCAACTCCGGGCGGGTGCGGGCCGTCACCGCGGTGCGCACCGGGCGGTGCGCACGACGGCGAGCCAGGGTGTACGCCAAGTCGGGCAAGGCGACGTCGTCATGGGATTGCACCCAGCGGCCGAGGCGGCCTGCGGTACGGCGGAGCTGCTCTGCCGAGGTCGACGACACCGGGAAGAGCAGGGCGGCGGGTGCGTCGCCGGTGTCGCCGCCTGGGTTGGGCTGAACCTGGGGGACAGGGGCTTGTTCGACGATGGCATGCACGTTGGTGCCGGACACCCCGTATGACGACACCGCCGCGCGGCGCGGATGCAGGCCGGTCGTCGGCCATTCCGTCGTCACGTGGGGCACGAAAAGTTTGGTCTGGATGCGGGCCAGGTCGTCGGGCAGGCGGCTGAAGTGAAGATTGCGCGGAACCGCACCGTGTTGCACCGCCAGGATCGCCTTGATCAGGCCGACGGCGCCGGAGGCTGATTGCGAATGGCCGGCATTGGTTTTCACCGAGCCCAGGGCGCACGGCCCGGAGACGCCGTACACCTCGCTCAGGCTGGCGAACTCGATCGGATCGCCGACAGGTGTGCCGGGTCCGTGCGCCTCGATCATGCCGATGCTGTCGGCGTTGACGTCGGCGGCGGCCAGCGCCGCCCGATACACGGCGGTTTGGGCGGGGGCCGACGGGGTGGAGATGTTGATGGTGTGGCCGTCGTGATTGGCGGCCGTACCACGGATGACGGCGAGGATCCGGTCGCCGTCGCGCTGCGCGTCCGGCAGACGCTTGAGCAGGACCATCGCGCACGCTTCGCCGGCTACATAGCCGTCGGCCGCGACGTCGAACGCGCGGCAGCGCCCGGTCGGAGACAGGTGACCCGCCGCCGTCCCGGCGATGTACTTGCGCGGATCCAGCATCACGTACGCGCCCCCGGCGAAGACCATGTCGCTTTCGCCCTCGCTTAGGCTCCGGCACCCCATGTGCACTGCGAGCAGTCCGGACGAACATGCGGTGTCAACCGCCAGTGCGGGACCGCGGAGTCCGAGGGTGTAGGCGATGCGGCCGGCCGCCATGCTGAACGTGTTGCCGGCGAAGCCGTATGACCCCTCCATCGCGTCGGAATCGGCCGACACCGTTTGGTAGTCGGCGTGGGTCAGCCCGGTGAAGACCCCGGTCAGCGAGTCTTTGAGCGTGTCAGGTGTAAGCCCGGCATGCTCCATGGCCTCCCAGGCGGTCTCCAGAAGCAAGCGGTGTTGCGGGTCGATCGCCGCGGCCTCGTCGTCGTTGATGCCGAAGAACTGCGAATCGAAGCCGGCGACATCGTCGAGGAACGCGCCCCACTTCGAGGCCGTCCGACCCGGCACGCCGGCTTCTGGGTCGTAGTACTCGTCGTTGTCCCAGCGGTCGCGCGGGACCTCGGTGACCAGGTCGTCGCCCCGTAGCAACGCCTCCCACAGCTGCTCAGGGGACTCGATACCGCCTGGAAGCCGGCAGGCCATGCCGATGACGGCGATCGGTGTGGGCGACGTGGCGTTCATAGCGGCCGGGGGATCCGCCGGGTCGGAGCAACGTGCCCGATCATCGATCGCACCGAATGAAACCATCCCGTCTCTCCGCAGCAACGGGACTGCGGACACTGTCCATTGCTGACTCACTGCCGGTTCCCCCGAACCCGGGCAAGGCAATTATTGACGCAGACGCAGCGTTGCGGGTCAAGTTTGCTTGATTCGCGACCATCCGCATCGGCAGACCGGGTGGCCGAGCCGTTGCGCAGGTGCCGTTGGCGCCCGCTTCGCCACGCTACGGGGTAGTTGACGGCAGCGTCACACAAATCCCGGTTCAAAGGAATCGGGGTAACGGCCTTTGATAGCTTGCTTCGCGTGACACAGGCGATCGAGGCTTCTCTGCCGGCACTGCTGCGCGAGCGGGCCAGCATGCAGCCGGACGACACGGCATACACCTTTATCGACTATGACCAGGACTGGGCCGGTGTCCCGATCAGCTTGACGTGGCCACAGTTGTACCGGCGGGTCACCAACATGGCCCGTGAGCTCCGGCTGACCGCCTCGGCCGGTGACCGCGCGATGATCATCGCGCCGCAAGGGCTGGACTACATCGTCGCTTTCCTCGGTGCGCTGCACGCCGGAGTGATCCCCGTTCCGCTATCGGTGCCGATGGGTGGTGTCACCGACGAGCGGGTCGAATCGGTGCTGCGCGACGCCTCGCCCGTTGCTGTTCTCACCACCTCCGCAGTGGCAACCGAGGTCGTCCGCAGTGTGACCCCCGAGTCGGGGCAGCCGGCGCCGGCCATCATCGAGGTCGACCGGCTTGACCTGGACGCCCCGCCACAGCCCGGCGGCGGCATGCACGAGGACGGCTCCTACCGAGACACCGCCTACCTGCAGTACACGTCGGGCTCCACTCGTTCGCCGGCCGGCGTGATGATCTCGTACACGAATCTTCTGACGAACCTTCAGCAGATCACCACCGACTACTCGCGGCACGCCGGCATCACTCCGCCGGACTTGACGTTCGTGTCGTGGCTGCCGTTCTTCCATGACCTGGGATTGATCCTGGGAGTGTGTTCACCGATCGTGCTGGGGACCAGTGCGGTGCTGACCAGCCCGGCGTCGTTCCTGGTGCGGCCCGCGCGCTGGATGCAGTTGCTGGCCACCAACCCGTGCCCGTTCACGGCCGCACCGAACTTCGCGTTCGATCTGGCGACGCGCAAGACGTCCGACGAAGACATGGCCGGGCTCGACCTCGGTGGCGTGCACACCATCCAGAGCGGCGCCGAACGCGTTCAGCCGGCGACGATCAAGCGGTTCACCGATCGGTTCGCACGCTTCAACCTGAACGAGAACGTGATCCAGCCCTCGTACGGCATGGCCGAGGCGACGCTCTACATGTCGACGCCCAAGCCGGAAGACCCGATCAAGGTCGTCCACTTCGACTCCGACGCGCTGACCGCCGGTGAGGCCAAGCGGGTCAGCGGTGCCGAGGGGACGCCGCTGATCAGCTACGACGGCCCCATCAGCTCGCGTTCACCGATCTTGCGGATCGTCGACCCGGAGACCCATACCGAGATTCCCGAAGGAAAGACCGGCGAGATCTGGTGCCACGGCGACAACGTCAGCGCCGGCTACTGGGAGAAACCCGAGGAAACGGCGCGCACGTTCGGCGCGAGGATCGTGTCGCCGTCGGAGGGCACGCCCGTCGGGCCGTGGCTTCGGACCGGCGACGTGGGCTTCATCTCCGAGGGCGAGTTGTTCGTGGTGGGCCGCATCAAGGACATCCTGATCATCTACGGCCGCAATCACGCCCCCGACGACATCGAGGCGACGGTCACCGAGGTCACCGGCGGCCGGTGTGTGGCGGTCGCTGTTCCCGACGACTCGGTCGAAAAGCTGGTTGTCGTGATGGAAGTCAGGAAACGTGGCGACTCCGACGAGGAGGTGGCGCAGAAGCTTGACGCCATCAAACGCGATGTGACGGTGGCGATCTCGAACACGCATGGCATCGCCGTCGCGGATCTCGTTCTGGTGGGCCCCGGTGCGATCCCGGTCACCACGAGCGGCAAGGTCAGGCGACAGCTGTCGAAGGACCTCTATCAGCGCAACGAGTTCACCCGGGTAGACGCGTAACGCGTTACGGCGATCCGTGGCTGCCGTCGGCTCCGCCGGTAGCCGTCCCGCTGGCCGCGACGGCGGTGCCGCCGGTGCCGCCCGCCCCGCCTGCTGTCGTTCCGCCACCGCCGTTGCCGCCGTTGCCGCCGGTGGCGTTTCCGAGGCTGTAGTTGTAGGCGATTCCGCCTTGGCCGCCGGCGCCACCGGTCGTGGTGCCGGTCCCGCCGGCCCCGCCCTGGCCGCCGACCGCGTTGCCGGGGGAGACGACGCCGGGAAGTAGCGTCGCGACCGACAAGAGGTAGTCCCACAACGGATCGCTCGAGAGGTCAGCCGTGCCTCCTGCGCCGCCATTGCCGCCTGCTCCGTTTGTGCCGATGCCTCCTGCGCCGCCGTTCCCGCCGTACACGCTCCCTGGGTGATAAACGCCGGTGAAGTAACCGAATCCGAAGCCGACGACGGCACCGCCCGCGCCGCCGTTGCCACCCGTC
>JAKFVT010000036.1 GCA_021732005.1 Mycobacterium sp.
GCGGGGGAGCCGGTGCGGGTTCCGGCGGGGCGACGGGTGCCGCCGTCGCGGTCGACTGCCCGTTGCCGCTGGCGGCCGAGTCGGTCGTCGGCTCCGGGTTGTAGTCGACCAGGAACTCATGCCAACTCGGATCGACCGAGGAGGGGTCGTCGCGGAACTTGCGGTACATCTCCTCGACCAACCATTCGTTCTGTCCGAATGGTGAACTAGTACTGCTCACGGCAGTTCCTCGCCTCAATTCCTTCGTCCCGGCAAGCCGTGCTCGGACGGTTTGCCCCACTCTTGCGCCGCGACACCTGGCCGCCGCCTAAAAGGCTATCGCTTCTCCGGTGTTCCCGAAGCACGTCAGCTCCATGCCCGAAGGTGGTGCGACAACCGGTCGTCGGAGGTCGGCGAACGGTTATCCGCCCGGCTCGATCGCAGGCAGCAGGTGCAGGCTCACCGGCCACCGACTGGGCGCGGGCCCAAATGCCGCGCGGGCATTGTTCACGATCTTTTTGCCCATCATTCGGTTGCCGCCGCCACCGACCGCGGCGCCGATACCGACGGGCAGCATCTTGCCGAATGCCATCGCCGACCGCTTGAGCGTGAACCGTTTGACGAAGTAGCGCATCAGGCGGGTGTTCAGCTGGGCCAGTGCGGGCAGCGGCAGCATGTCCGCACCCTCGGCCAGCCATGCGCCGCTGGTGCGGCTCGGGCCGATCAGGTCGGCGATCGCGCCCCTGCTCTCTTCACCGACGAGCACCGCCAGCACCAGCGCGCGGCGACGCTCGCGTTGCTCGAGCGGGATGCCGTGCACGTCGGCGACGGCAAGAACGAACACCGTGGTGGCCTCCAGGAACACCAGCGTCTCGCCGGCGACCGCCGACAACGCCGCCAGTGTGCCGATGCCGGGGAATGCCGCCGCCGATCCGACGGCGGCACCACTGGCCATCACCGCGGCCAGATAGCGCTTCTCGAGCTTGGTGACGATCTCGGCGGGGGTGGCCTCCGGGTTGGATCGGCGCAGCCGCGCGACGTACCCCCGGACGGCCGGCGCCTGGGCGCGCGTGCTGCGCTCGAGGATCTGGGAGAGCACCCGCGCGGACATGGTCGCGTCGTCCTCGACCTTGGCCGGCAATTGCTCGCGACGGAGCTTCATGGGTGTGCCTTCCTGATAGGCGTAACACCAGGCTAACGAACGACCACCGCGCAACGGTGCCCCGCGGTGATCCCGGTCACCACAGGCGGGATAGCGGCAGGAGGAACAAATAATCGGCTGCGCGTGCTGTGGGTGTGCATGGCAACATCGCGAACTGTGACTGCCACCCGGAACCCGCCGCCGCTGAGCGCGGATGTTGCGGGGCCGAGCCGGCTGCGGATGATCGTCGTGCTGGGCGCGCTGGTGGCGCTGGGACCGCTGACGATCGACATGTATCTGCCTGCGCTTCCGCGTATCGCGGACGAGCTCGGGGTGTCCTCGTCGGTGGCGCAGTTGACGCTGACCGGAACGCTGGCCGGATTGGCTCTCGGGCAGCTCATCGTCGGTCCGCTTTCGGATTCGCTGGGCCGCCGCCGCCCGCTGATGGCCGGGATCGCGTTGCACATGCTGGCGTCACTGCTGTGCTTGTTCGCACCCGACGTCGCAGTGCTGAGCCTGGCCCGCGGTCTGCAGGGGATGGGCGCGGCCGCCGCGATGGTGGTCGCCGTCGCAGTCGTCGGTGACCTGTTCGACGACAGCGCCGCGGCAACCGTGATGTCGCGGCTGATGCTGATCCTCGGGGTGGCGCCGATCGTCGCGCCGTCGCTCGGGGCGGCGGTGCTGCTCAAGGCGTCCTGGCACTGGATATTCGCGGTGTTGATCGTCCTGGCGGGCGCACTGCTGCTGGTCGCCGCGCTCGCACTGCCGGAGACCCTCCCGGTCGGCAGCCGTCGCCCGCTGCGGGTCCGCTCGATCGTCGCGACCTACGGGACTCTGCTGCGCGACCTGAAGTTCGTCATCCTGGTGATCGTCGGTGCGCTCGGGATGGCCGGGCTGTTCGCCTACATCGCCGGAGCGGCCTTCGTCCTGCAGGGCCGCCACGGTCTGGATCAGCAGACCTTTGCGTTGGTGTTCGGCGCGGGGGCGATCGCGTTCGTGATCGCCACCCAGCTGAATGTCGTTCTGCTGCGCCGGTTGTCACCGCAACGCATCCTGGTGCTGGCATTGGCCGTGGCGACCGGGGTGGGCGCGGTGTTCGTCGCGCTGTCGGTGACCCACACCGGCGGTATCTACGGCTTCCTGGTCCCGGTATGGGCTGTTTTGGCAATGATGGGCTTCGTCATCCCCAATGCTCCCGCGGTCGCGCTGTCGCGCCACCATGAAGCGTCCGGAACCGCCGCCGCACTGCTGGGTGCTGCGCAGTTCAGTGTCGGCGCGGTGATCGCGCCGGTCGTCGGCTTGATGGGCAACGACGAGGTCGCGCTGTCGGTGGTGATGACCGCCGGTGTGGCGATCGCATTGGTGGCGCTGCTGTTCGTCGGCGGCATCGACGACGCCGCCCACGACGTGCCGCGTTGAGAACGCACTGAGAGCGACGACCGGACGAAATCCTCGCTCTCGGTGCGATGTCAACGGCTTGGGGCCGCGCCTTGGGCCCGCGAGAGGGTCGATAGGCTCGATCCGGCGGCGTGACGGCATGAGGCGCGGGGGCCCACCAAACGTTCTGCGGGGGTTCGTCAGTGCGCGCCGACACCATCGCAGTAGCCGAAACGAGGTAGTGGATATGACCAGGAACATGGCCGGCCCGGCGCCGGACGTGGACTTGGACCCCGATCCGGTCGCGGCGCCCGATGTGCCGGCCAACCCGTGGCCCGCCCTATGGGCCATGCTGGTCGGCTTCTTCATGATCCTGGTCGATTCGACGATCGTCGCCGTCGCGAATCCCAGCATCATGGACGGGCTGCAGATCACCGACTACGACACCGTGATCTGGGTGACCAGTGCGTACCTGCTGGCCTACGCCGTGCCGTTGCTGTTGGCCGGCCGCCTCGGCGACCGCTTCGGACCCAAGAACCTCTACATCGTCGGGCTGGCGATCTTCACCGCGTCGTCGTTGTGGTGCGGTCTGGCCGGCTCCATCGACACGTTGATCGCCGCCCGGGTGGTGCAGGGGCTCGGTGCCGCCCTGCTGACACCGCAGACCCTGTCGACGATCACCCGGATCTTCCCGCCTGAGCGTCGCGGTGTGGCGATGAGCCTGTGGGGCGCGACGGCCGGGGTGGCCACCCTGGTCGGTCCGTTGGCCGGCGGCATTCTCGTCGGCCGGCTGGGCTGGGAGTGGATCTTCTTCGTCAACGTGCCCGTCGGTGTGATCGGTCTGGGGTTGGCGGTCTGGCTGATCCCGGCGCTGCCCACCCGCAAACACCGGTTCGACATCGTCGGGGTGGCGCTGTCCGGGATCGGGATGTTCCTGGTGGTGTTCGGGCTGCAGGAAGGCCAGGGCCATCACTGGGCGGCGTGGATCTGGGCCGTGATCGTCGCCGGCATCGGGTTCTTCACCGCGTTCGTGTACTGGCAGTCGATCAACCGCAACGAGCCGCTGATCCCGCTGCAGATGTTCGCCGACCGCGACTTCAGCCTGTCCAACATCGGCGTGGCCGTGATCGGTTTCGTCGTCACCGCGATGATGCTGCCGGTGATGTTCTACGCCCAGGTGGTGTGCGGGCTGTCGCCGACGCGCTCGGCGCTGCTGATCGCGCCGATGGCGGTGTCCAGCGGTGTGCTCGCCCCGTTCGTGGGCCAGTTGACCGATCGGGTCCACCCTCGTCCGATTCTCGGTTTCGGGTTCTCGGTGGTGGCGATCGCGCTGACGTGGCTGTCGATCGACATGACGCCGACGACGCCGATCTGGCGGCTGGTGCTGGCGCTGACCGCGATGGGGGTCGGGATGGCGTTCATCTGGGCGCCGCTGGCCGCGACCGCCACCCGCAACCTGCCTGCGCACCTGGCCGGCGCCGGTTCCGGGGTGTACAACGCGACCCGTCAGGTGGGCTCGGTGCTGGGTAGCGCCGGGATGGCCGCGTTCATGGCGTCCCGGATCAGTGACGAGATGCCGGCCGCACCGGCCGATGCCGCACCGAGCGACCTTGCGGTGCTGGAGCTTCCGTCGTTCTTGCGCGAACCGTTCTCCGCCGCCCTGTCGCAGTCGATGCTGCTGCCGGCGTTCGGGGCGCTGTTCGGGATCGTGGCCGCCCTGTTCGTTGTCGGCGGGTTCGGCGGACCGCGCCCGGTCCGCGACGACGACGAGATCACCGACGAGATCCCCGTCTACGACGACGGCTATGACGACGACGACTACCTGGAGTACGTGGTGGACCGGGAACCGGTCGCCCCGCCGGTGCGCGACGAGCGCGACGACGAGACCGAGGTGATCAGGTGGCACCCGCCAATCGCGCGGCCCGAGCCGGCTGCGGAGCCGATCGGCCTGGTGCACAACGGTATCCCTATGGATGGTGACGGGTCACGTCACCGTCTCAGCGATCCGGGCGAGCCGCGTCGGGCCCGCCACTACCGCGACGAGCCCGTGGAGGTACAGAGCTACGGCCGGCACTCGCGGCCGGGTGACTGACAGCCTTTTCGGCCTATTTGGGATCGGTAGCGACGCCAAGCGTCTTCACTGACCTCATGACGATCAAGCACGCGTTGACGGTGGCGGCGGTGAGTGTCGCGGCCCTTTCGTCGTCGCCGGTCGTGCACGCCGACAACCCGCCGCCGTGCGACTCGGCGCAACTCGTCGTCACCGCCGGGCCGGCGCGAGCAGGGGTCGGCCATCGCGGAGTGCCGCTGATGTTCACGCTCACTCCGGGTGCCGCCGCCTGCACGCTGACCGGCTACCCGGGCGTCGACTCGGGCACCGGGGGACCACTGCTTCACGCGGAGCGCACGCCGCGCGGATACCTTGGGGGCCTGCCCAGCGGTGTGGACATTGCGCCCACCGTCACCGTCGGGCCGGGGCGCGGCGCCCAGGCCATCGTCGAAGGCTTGGCCGTCGACGCCGATGGCAACCAGTGCCCGACCTACTCCGACCTGCTGGTCACCGCACCCGACACCACCGGCACGGTGACAGTCCCGGCCACCATCGACACCTGCCGGCTGCAGGTGCATCCGGTCATCGGCGCGGATCCCGTCACGTCAACGGGCTCGCACCCGTGCGACTGGGTGACCGCCGACGAGGCGGCTGCCCTGCTCGGCGGCCCGGTGACGACCCGGCCACTCCGCGATGATGTCGGCTCCGCCCGCATGTCCTGCAGCTATGACCGTGGGCTCGGTGACACCGGTATGGAGTCCGAACTTCGCCTGCCGCAATCATTTCCGGCCTCCGCCGCAGCGCAGTTCGCGCAGGCGGCCGCTGACCCGAACAGTACCGCCGTCGACGGGCTCGGACTACAGGCGCAGTGCGTCTACGAGCCGACCACCACGCCGCCGTCCACCACCGTGATGGTCCTGCTCAGCGGCAATCGTCTGTACCGGGCCACAAGTTGGTATGGCACCGGATGTGAGCAGCTCACGCAATTCGCGCAGACGGCCATCAGCCGCATCGGCGCCTGACACTTCCGGAAAGGGATTCAGCATGGCCAACTATCGCGTCGTGGTCGCCGCAGTCGCGGCTGTCAGCGTCGTGGCGGGGTGCTCGTCGGCCACCACATCGCCGGCCGCCCAACCGTCGTCACCATCGGCGACGTCGCCCACGGGCGCCGCAGCCCCGGCGGCCACATCGGTGCCTGCGACACCCGCCGCCTCCCATGGCACCGAAGGCACTCTGGCCGCCGTGCCCTGGTCACAGGTCGGGCCCGGTTGGACGCTGGCCGAGTGGAGTCCGGTCACCCCGCATCGGCCCGGCGAGCAGCGGCCACCCGACGAGCCGACCAGCGAAACCGCCGACACCACACTATTTCTGGTCGATCCGACCGGAAACCGCTACACCATCACGACTTTCGGGCCGGGCGGCAACCTCAGTCTGGCCGACTGGTCCGGCGACGGTAGTCACGCGCTGTTCACCCGCGCTGGGATGACACCCGACTCGGCGATCTCCGTCGACCTGCACACCGGGGAGCAGACGACGATTCCGGTCACCGGATACCCGCGTTACACCCGGCCCAGCGGCGCCGCCCTGCTGGTGTCGACATCGTTCAACGGAAATGAGCCCGGAACCCTGAGAAGAGTTGACCTGAAAGGCAACCCACAGTTCACCTACCCGACTGCCGATCTCGATGGGGCGGGGCAGTTCGGCGGTGACTACGCGGAGTCGCCCGACGGCACCCAATTGGTGCTCGGCACCGCCAACCTCGGCAATGAGGTGGTGCCGAGGAAGGACAACAGCCTCGTGGTGATGGGCAACGACGGCAAGGTCATCCGGAAGCTGCCGGCGCCGATGGCGTCGGCCATGTGCGGTCCGATCAAGTGGTGGTCCCCGGGTTCGGTGCTGATCCACTGCTCGTCCCAGCACGGCTCCAGCAGTCAGCTGTGGGAGCTTCCGCTGGACGGAAGCGCTCCCACGCCACTGACCGCCGTCAACTCCGGGCAGGAGGACGATCCGGGCTTCGGCGGTGACATCGGTGACAGCGACGCCTGGAAGCTGCCGAGCGGTACCTTCCTCCAGTCGCTGGGCGCCTGCGGCACGGTGTTCCTGTCCAAGCTCACCCCAGACGGGCACACCACGCGGGTGAAGATCCCCGGGGTTTCCGACAACGTGTTCGTCAGCGGCGCGGCCAACGACCGGCTGCTGGTGCGCGGCCAGGTCGGCTGCAGTGGAACGACATCGCTGGTCAGCTACGACCCGGCGACGAACACCTCGACCGTCCTGCTCGGCCCGCCGGTCAACGGTGGCGGGGTGAGCGAGGCGCTGCTCTACCCGACCCCGGAGTCGTGACCCCCTGATTCATTCTTCCCGATTGAGTACTATGCTCGCGGAAAAAGAGAATGCAGTTTTCAGCGAGGAGAATGATGGCCGAGAAGCATTCGCTCACCGACCGTACGCTGGTCGTCTCGGGTGGCAGCCGGGGTATCGGTCTGGCCATCGCGCTGGGCGCGGCCCGGCACGGCGCCAACGTCGTCCTGCTGGCCAAAACCGCCGAGCCGCACCCGAAGCTGCCGGGCACGGTGTACACCGCGGCCGCCGAGATCGAAGCGGCGGGCGGCAAGGCCATCGCCGTCGTCGGTGACGTACGCAGCGAAGAGGACGTCGCACGCGCCGTCGACGCCGCGGTGACGGAGTTCGGCGGGGTCGACATCTGCATCAACAACGCCAGCGCGATCGCCACCGACCCCACCGAGACACTGTCGGCCAAGAAGTTCGATCTGATGCAGCAGATCAACATTCGCGGCACATTCCTGTTGACCAAAGCGTGCCTGCCGCATCTGCGCACATCACCCAACGGCCACGTCGTCACCATCTCCCCGCCGCTGAACCTCAACCCGCACTGGCTCGGCGCGCATCCGGCCTACACCCTGTCCAAGTACGGGATGACGCTGCTGTCACTGGGCTGGGCGGCCGAATACGCCGACACCGGAATCGGTTTCACCTGCCTGTGGCCGGAGACCTACATCGCGACCTCGGCGGTGGCCAACTCGGCGGACTTCGAGGATGCGCTGGCATCCTCACGCAGCCCCGAGATCATGGCCGACGCGGCGGTCGAGATCATCACCTCACCCGGCTCGAAGGTCAACGGCGGTTGCCTGATCGACTCCGAAGTCCTGCGTGCCGCCGGTGTCGAGGACCTGTCCCGCTACGGCGGGGGCGACAACCCGATCATCGACATCTTCGTCGACCGCTAGCTTTTGTCGCCGAGCGTCACTCCAGGGTGACGTTCGGCGCCCAGCGTGACGCTGGCGTGACGCTCGGCGCTCAGCCGACGGGCAGCAGGTCCGGGTACTCGGTGCGAACACACCGGCCGTAGCTGCGGAACGCCTCAAAGTGGCCGACTGTCGAGTCCAGCCCGGCCGCGACCGCCGCCTGCGCCTTGAACACCCTTGCCGCAGCGCTCAGTTCGTGGCGGACCTCGGTTCCTCGCCGACCCACGCTGGGCAGCCAGACATCACCCCAGACGGTGACCTCGGTGCGTGCCGAGCGGACCGACGCGGCCAGCGCGTCGTGGACCCGATCGTCCTCCCCGCACATCGCCCCGGCCAGCGCGAGCGCGGTCGGCGTGTCCGCCCCGTCGAATATCGCACGCAGCGCGACGGGCTGGACTCCGAGGATGCGGAGAGCGGCGAGGTCGTCGGCGTCGGCGACTGCGACGCGCACATCCCAGCCGGCCATCACCCGGTCGAACAGCCAGCCGCCGGCCGAGTCGACAACATCGGCGACGTGGGCACCGACGACATCGAGTTGGTAGGGGGCCGGCCTGGGTGTCCGCTGACGCGAGCCGGCCACCTCATGCTGCCGGTCTCGTTGGTCGAGTTCATGCACGCCACACAGCGTGACACTTCGTCGCTAATCTGTAAAGGTCATGACAGCTCGAAGAACCGCCGGAGCGCCTGGGACTGCATCGCCAGCAACGTCTCACTCACCTCCCAGTCCGGACACAGCGAGTCGAAACCGTGACAGGTGCCGCCGAAGACGTGCAGATCGGTGCGGACACCGGAACTCATCAACAGGCCGGCATAGTCCAGCGCCTCGTCGCGCAGCGGATCCAACTCCGAGCAGGTGATGAAGGTGCTTGCCGCCCCGATCATTTGGTGGCTGCGCGCGGGTACCGCGGCGGCGCTCGGTTCGGTTTCGCCGAGGTAATGCCGCCACATCGTCTCGGCCCCGGCGCCGTCGAAACCGGGCGTGGAATCGAACTCCGCCTTCGACGCCGTGGGGCGATCATCGAGCACCGGCTGGTGTAGCAGCACGCCGGCGATCGGCGGGGTCTGGCCGGCGGCGGCCCGCTGCGCCAGACCTGCGGCCAGCGCCGCGCCCGCGCTGTTCCCCGCGAGCACCAGGCGGTCGCGGTCGAGCCCGAGGTCCGGCCCCGTCCTCCAGGTCCACTTCAGCACAGTCATCGCGTCGTCCAGCGCGGCGGGGAAGGGGTGTTCGGGGGCCAGACGGTAGTCGACGGACACCACGGTGCAACCGCCCCGGCGGGCCAACTCGACGCACTGGCGGTGATCGGTGTCGAGATTGCCGAGCATGAATGCGCCCGCGTGGCAATAGATCACCGCGGGCGACGGCGATGGCGCACCGCGGTAGATGCGCACCGGAACTCCTGCGGCATGGTCGTCGACGATGTCCAGCCCGGTCGCGTCGATCTGGGCGACGGCCTCGGCGCGCCGGACGTCGAGTGAGTCCCGCACGGCGGCAAGGGTGTTCAGCGACAGGTCAGTGCGTGCGGTGGCGAACGCATGCAGGGCGGGATCCAGCCGGCGGAGAAGCTCGGGGTCCGGTTCCATGGCTAGGCGCCCGGCGGGGTGAACGTGTAGTCGCGTGCGCGGAACCGGCGGGTCATGGCCCAGAACGCGCCTGCGCTGCGCGGCCACTGCGTGACCACCCGGCCGTTGGGAGCCCGGAAATAATTGCTGCACCGCGTCATCCACACGGTGCCCGCCATCCACCGGTCGACATCGGCCAGGAAGGCCGACATGGTGTCGGGGCGCACCGCGACGTAGCGTCTCCTGTTGCGGCGCAGATGTTTCAGGGCCCGCACGATGTAGCGGGCCTGGGCCTCGAGGACGAAGATCACGCTGTTGGAGCCGACGTTGGTGTTGGGCCCGTAGAGCATGAAGAAGTTCGGGAAGCCCGGAACGGCCATGCCGAGGTAGGCGAAGGCGCCGTCGCGCCAGGTGTCGTGCAGCGATCGGCCGTCCTCACCGCGGACCTTGATCTGGCCCAGGTAGTCGGTGGCGGCATAGCCGGTGGCGCACAGCACCACATCGACGTCCAGTTCGGAGCCGTCCTCGGTGACCAGTGCGCGCGCCCGCAGTGAGCGGGCCGGGCTGGACACCACCTCGACGTGCGGTTGGCTCAGAGTGGACAGGTAGTCGGCGGCGAACACCAACCGCTTGCAGCCCAGCGGGTGGTCCGGGGTGAGCTTGGACCGCAGTTCGGGGTCGGCGACCGAGGATTCCAGGTACCGAAGCGAGATGTCTTTGAACTCTTGTGTTTTGTCGCTGCCGTTCTCGATCACCGAGATGTTGCGCTCACTGCGCAGCCACAGCCGGGCCCGGTAGAACTTCTTGGCGAACGGAATCCACCGGAAGACCCAGCGCTCCCGGTCGCTGTAGGGCCGGTCCGGCTTGGGCAGGATCCAGGTGGGGGAGCGCTGCACCGAGTACACCTTGTCGGCGACCTTGGCCACCTCCGGCAGCAGCTGCGACGCGGTGGAGCCGGTGCCCAGCACGGCCACCCGGGCGCCGGTGAGGTCCACCGAATGATCCCAGCGTGCCGTGTGCATCAGCGTTCCGGTGAACGGTTCCTGCTCGCGCAGCTCGGGCAGCAGTGGCCGGGTGAACATCCCCACCGCCGAGACCACGATGTCGAAGGTGTGCTGGGCGCCGTCCGAATCGGTCAGCGTCCAGGTGTTGGCGTTCGAATTCCACTGTGCCGAGGTTATTTCGGTGTTCAGTCGCAGGTGAGGCCGCAGGCCGTGGCGGTCCGTGGAGCGTTCGAAGTACTGCAGCAGCTCGGGCTGCCCGGGCCACATTCGGCTCCACTGTGAGTTCAGGTCGAAAGAGTACGAGTACAAGTGCGACTTCACATCGCACGCCAGGCCCGGATAGGTGTTGATGCGCCATGTGCCACCGACGCCGTCTTCGCGGTCGAAGATGGTGAAGTCCCGAAACCCGGCCTTGGACATAAAGATTCCGAGCGCCAGACCGCCGGGGCCGGCGCCGATGATACCGACCGACAGCGCGGTCACCCGATCCGCAGGCACTGGCCACCGTCGACGACGAGCTCTGCTCCGGTGATGAACGACGCGTGCTCGGACACCAGGAATGCCACTGCATCCGCGACTTCCATCGGCTGGCCGAGACGGCCGCTGTAGGACCGTTCGATCAGCCGCTGCCGCGCGGTGTCATCGAGCATCGGGGTGTCGATCGGCCCGGGGAACACCGCATTGACCCGGATGCCGTCACCGGCGAGCTCGGCCGCGGCGATCTGGGTCAGGCCACGCAACGCCCATTTCGACGATCCGTACGCCGCGTGGAACGGGAACGGCCGGATCGCGCCGGTACTGCATGTGTTGACGATCGCCGCGCCCTCGGCCGCGCGGAGGTGGGGAAGCGACGCCCTGATGCCGAGGAATGGGCCCAAAGTGTTGAACCGCCAAATGCTTTCGAAACCGTCCGCGGTCTCCTCGGACAGCGACGCCCGGTGCAGCACGCCGGCATTGTTCACCAGCGTGCTCAGGCCGCCGAACCGCTCGACCACCTCGGCCACCGCGGCGCCCCACAGCTCCTCGGAGGTGACGTCCAACTCGACGGCGATGACCCTCGGGTCGTCGAGCGCCTCGACCTGGTTGCGCAGGTCGTCGATCAGCCGGTCGGCGGCGGCGACGTCGAAGCCGTCGGCCCGCAACCGTCTCACCAGCGCCGCGCCCTGACCGCGCGCGGCGCCGGTGACCAGCGCGACCTTGCCGCTCATGCGCGGCCCTCGGCTTCGGCGAGATGTGAGATCGCCCCGCGCCGCAACGCCTGCGATTCCGGGGCCAAGGTGATCATCTGAAAACCCAACGCAGCCAATTCCTTTCCCGTCACACCGTCACCGGCGTGGATACCTGCCACGACACCCGCCGCAGCTGCGGCCTGTTGTACGCGGACGATCGCATCCCTCACCTTCGGCCGGCTGGTCGCCTTGACCACCTCGTCACCCAGGGAGATCGCCAGGTCCGCGGGACCGACGTAGACGCCGGCCAGACCGGGGACCGCGCAGATGTCGGCAACCGCGTCCAGGCCGGCTGCGGTCTCGATCATCGCGAATACGCTGACTCGATCGGCCAGCGCGACCGGGTCGATCCCCAGGCTGGCGCGCAGCGGGCCGAAGCTCCGGATTCCGCTGGGTGCGTAGCGGGTTGCGGCCACCGCCTCGGCGGCCTGTTCGGGACGGTCGACCATCGCGACGATGATCGCGTCGGCACCGGCGTCGAGCACACGTCCGATCGGTGCGGCAGCCGCCGAGGGCACCCGGACCGCGGTGGCGATCGGGACGTGCTCCATACGGCGCAGGATTTGCGCTACGTCGGCGTCGTCGAGGTAGCCGTGCTGGATATCGAAACCGACGTAGTCGTAGCCGGCGTGGGCGAATTCGTCCGGACCGAGGAACGAGGGACCGGTGATCCAGCCACCCCACACCTGCGGTTTGTCGGCCAGCGCCTGCTGCAGTCTGCCGGCGGTCATGAGGCCACGATCGAGATCTTGACCCGCCCCGGGGTCGGGCGGCAGGCGAACTCGAAAGCCTCCTGCACATCGGCGACGTCGAAGGTGTGCGTGACGTAGCTTCTCAACAGGTCGGGGTGCTTGCGGGCGAACGCGTCGGCGGCGTCGAGCACTCGCCGGCGCTCCAGTGTCACACCGGATTTCAGCGTGAGGTTGTTGCGCAACATGGTGCGCATACTGATCGGGTAGCTGTCGTCGTCGGGCACACCGAAATAGAACACGGTGCCGCCGAAGCCTGCCGCCTCGACCGCGTTGTTGAGGGTCGCGACCTGATGACCGACGGCCTCGATGACGATGTCGGGTTTGTCGTGCGGTGCCAGGTGCGCCACCCAGCGGTCGCTGGTGGATCGCACCACGGTGTCCACACCGAACGTCGCGCCGACGTCGTCGCGGTAGATGGGGTCGACGCCGGTGACATGCGCGGCGCCTGCGGCCTTGGCCGCAAACGAGAACAGCAGCCCGATCGATCCCTGGCCGATCACTGCCACCCGCTTGCCGTCCAGCGGCGGAAGTTGTTCGAGCGCATACAGAATGCAGGCCAGCGGCTGCAGGCCCACCGCGTGAGCCGGGCTGAGAGAGGGCTCGTAGGGGGCCAGTCCGTTGCCGTCGGAGATGACGAATTCCATCAGGCCGTCGAAGCCGGACGCCCAGCCGACCACGCGGTCACCGGGACGATGGTCGGGGTGGGTGCTGGCCACGACCTCGCCGACGATTTCGTGGACCGGGAAGCCCGCCATCTCAGCCGCGAGCGCTCCGGTGTCGCCGGGCAGGCGGCCCTGTACGCCCTTGAAACCGGGGATGTCGCTGCCGCAGATGCCGGCGGCCAGGAACTTCAGTAGCACCTGTCCGTCGCGCAGACGGTCGTGCGGCGGGTCGGGCACCGTAACCCGTTCGAACGTGTACGGCGCGACAAGCCGATAACACCACACAGGCTCAGGCCTCCGATAACGCGTGGGTCGTTGACAGTGCCACGTACGGAGCGTGACATTTGTGCGATGTTTTGTAAAGGTAGGGCATGACCGTTCTCGGCTCCTTGTCTCGCGCTCAGCTTGCCAGCGGATTCTGCTTCGGTGAAGGCCCACGCTGGTTTGAAGGCCTGCTGTGGCTGTCTGACATGCTTGGCGACGCCGTGCACACGATCAGCGTCGGCGGGTCGGTGACCACGGTGGAGTTGCCCGGCCACGCACCGGCGGGTCTGGGGTTCCGTCCCGACGGCACGCTGTTGATCGTGTCCACCGAACGCCGGGTGGTGCTGGGCTATGACGGGGAAGCCGTCACCGAGATCGCCGACCTGTCCGGGATCGCACCCGCCGGCCTCGGCGACATGGTGGTCGACGCGCGCGGCCGGGCCTATGTCGGATCGCAGGCCCGCGAGGGTGGCATCATCGCCCGGCTCGATCTCGACAATTCGGTGACCGTGGTGGCCGGGGACCTCGATTTCCCCAACGGCATGGTGATCACGCCGGACGGCGGCACGCTGATCGTCGCCGAGTCGATCGGGCGGCGGCTGACCGCCTACGACATCGACGCGGGCGGGTCCTTGTCCGGGCGTCGGGTCTTCGCCGACGGGCTCGACGGTCCGCCGGACGGGATCGCGCTGGACGAGGCGGGCGGGGTGTGGACGTCGATGACGCTGGCGCATCAGTTCGAACGGGTGGTGGCCGGTGGTGAGGTCACCGATCGCATCGACATCGGTGACCGCGCGGCCATCGCCTGCATGCTCGGTGGCCCGGACCGGCGCACCCTGTTTCTGGTGTCGGCCGCCGACGCCTATCCGCAGCGCCTCGTCGGCACCCGCGGGTCGTGCGTCGAGATGGTCAGGGTCGAGATCCCCGGCGCGGGCTTTCCGTCAATCGAAAGGTGACCATGACCGACAGCTACTACGAACTCGTCGACCCGGACGATCGCCGCGGAGAGAAGTTCCGCGCCACCGACATGGTTCGCAGCACGTGGACGTCGCACATCCAGCACGGCGGCCCGGTATCGGCTCTGTTGGTCCGTGCCTTACAGGGTTGTCAGCGTCGCGACGACACCCGGCTCAGCCGGGTGGTCGTGGATCTGCTGGGCCCGGTTCCCGCCGATGGTGACCTCTGGATGACCGCGACCGTCGAACGACGCGGCAAGCAAATCGAATTGGTGTCCGCGCAGATGCTCGCTACGGGTCCGGACGGACAGCCCCGCCCGGTCGCCCGTGCCAGCGGATGGCGGATGCTGACGCTGGACACCGAAGCCCTGCTGTCGGCGCCGGTCGCTCCGCTGTCACCACGGTCGGCGGGCGTGAACCGCAACCTCGCCGACAATTTCGACCGAAATTACGTGCACAGCCTGGAGTGGCTGTGGCTGACCGACCACATGGCACCGGGTCCGGGCGAATCGTGGCTGCGGCCCCAGGTCGATCTGGTGCGGGGCGAGGAGATCTCCCCGCTGGAGCGGTTGTTCGCGGTCGCCGACTGTGCCAATGGCATCGGCTCGAAGATCGACATCAGGAAGTACACATTCCTCAACACCGATCTGGTGGTGCATCTGCACCGGGTTCCGGTCGGTGAATGGACGGGTATCCGCGCCGAGACGATGTACGGCCCTGACGGGGTGGGGACGACGGTCGGCACCCTGTTCGACGACGACGGGGCCGTCGGCGTCATTGCGCAATCGGTGTTGGTGCGCCCGCGGTAGCCCCGTCGCAGGTCTCAACCGTAGCCAGCCGTGGGTATAGGGGTAGCGTCCGCCTCTGAGCGACAACGCTTGTCGTGAGCACGACAGCGGGATCGACGGTAGCGCGGGAAAGTTCGAGTGGGGGTCTCGCCGGCGTCAATCTCGGCGCGCCGGTCGGGGCGATGACTCCCAGGTACGAACTTTGTCGCTCGGAGGCGGGCAGTGAGCGTGTGTACCCCGCGAGCCGCACCTAGTCGAACAGCACCGCAGGATTCAGGTAGCCCGTCGGGTCGAAGGCGGCCTTGATGGTGCGCATCGCGGCGATGTCCTCCTCGGTGCGCGCCATCGACAGATAAGCACGCTTGCGGCTGCCCACGCCGTGCTCCGAGCTGACGTTCCCACCATGAGCGGCAATCAGATTCATCATCGCGGCGTACAGGTGGGCTTCCTGTTCGGCGCCGCAGCGCAACACGTTCAGGTGCAGATTGCCCTCGCCGATATGACCGAACAGCACCGGGATCGCGTCGGGTGCATGCTCTGCGACCAGCGCGGTGTAGTCCGCGGCGAACGACGGGATCGCCGACAGCGGCAGGGAGACATCGAACTTCAGCGGCGGCCCGAACAACCCGACCACCTCGGCGGTGGACTCCCGGACCTGCCAGAGCCGCTGCTGGGCGGTGCTGTCGACGCCGACGGCCGGCTCACCGGCCAGCTCCGCATCCTCCAGCGCATCGGCCAGGCGCTCGGTCAGGTCGGTTGCGCCGGCCAGCTCGATCAGCAGCAGCCAAGCGCCGCCGGTGGGCACCGGTACGTCGAGGTGCTCGGCGGCCAGCGCGGCTGACCGGCCGTCGATGAGCTCAAGGGCGGCAATGGATTCGGTGTCACGCAGCGCCCGCCCCGCGGTCACCAGGGCGTGCAGGTCATGGAATCCGCACACCGCCGTCACCCTGTGCGCGGGCGCCTGGTGCAGCCGAAGGTCCAGCGCCGTGATGACGCCCAGAGTGCCCTCGGCGCCGATGAACAGCGAGGCCAGGTCGTAGCCGGTGTTGTCGGCCCGAACCTGGCTGTGCCGGTGAACCACCGATCCGTCGGGCAGCGCGATGTCCAGACCGAGCACCTGTTCGCCCATGTTGCCGTAGCGGACGGTGCGCAGGCCGCCCGCGTTGGTGGACGCCATCCCGCCGACAGTGGCTGAATCCCGCGCGGCGAGGTCGACACCGAAGAGCAGGCCGGCCGCGGCTGCCACGCGCTGGACGGCCGCCGCGGTGACGCCCGCGCCGACCCGGATCCGCCGCTCGACGACGTCGACATCGCCTATCTGCGTGAGCCGTTCGGTGGACAGCAACACGTCGTCGTGCTCGGGAACGGTTCCCGCCACCAGCGACGTGCGGCCGCCCTGGACCGTCACATATACCGCGGACTCGCGGCACTCCCGCAGCACCGCGGCGACCTCGTCGGCCGAGCCGGGCCGAACCAGCGCGCTGGCCTTGCCGCGGTAACGCCCGGTGTGGTCGACGCTGCGGCCATCGAGGACATCGGCGTCGGTGACGACGTGCGCCTCACCCACGATGGCCCGGAGCCGTTCGGCCAGCGAAGAACTCATGCCGTGGGTTTACCACACATCGCCAGGAATGCTCCCAACTCCACCAACCCCGCCGGCGTGGACGGCAGATAGTCGGTCAGCAGTGCCGAACGCACAATCACCGCCGCATACTTGGCCCGGCTCACCGCGACGTTGAGCCGATTGCGGTTGAGCAGGAACGAGATTCCGCGTGGTACCTCGGCAATCGAGGAGGCCACCAGCGACACGAACACCACCGGGGCTTGGCGCCCCTGGAACTTGTCCACCGTGCCGGCCTGCACGTCAGACAGCCCGGCCGCGTCGAGCAACCGCCGCAGCAGCACCACCTGCGCGTTGTACGGGGTCACGATCAACACGTCGGCGGCGGTCAGCGGCCGGGCGCCGTCCTCGTCGGTCCAGGCCGATCCCAGCATGCCTTCGATCGCGGCGACGATCGCCTCGGCCTCTTCGCGGCTGTCCGTCGAGTTGCCGTCGTGGTCGACGGTCAGTACGTGCACTCCCGGCCGGACACCGTCGAGGTGGCGTGCCGCGGTGCGCTCCTCGACCGAGTGCAATCGGTTGTCGTAGGACAGCCGCGACACCGCAGCGCACACCGCCGGATGCATCCGGTAGGAGCGGTCCAGGAAGTAGCCGAGATCCTCAGGCAGGGTGTGCTGCCCGTCGACCAGCCAGCCGAGCGCCGAGGCGTCCACCGGTTCCGGGTGGGTGCCCTGGCTGACCTGGGGGAGTTGCTGCGGATCGCCGAGCAGCAGCAGGTTGCTCG
Organism: Mycobacterium sp.; assembly: GCA_021732005.1. Taxonomy (GTDB): domain Bacteria; phylum Actinomycetota; class Actinomycetes; order Mycobacteriales; family Mycobacteriaceae; genus Mycobacterium. The sequence continues at coordinate 17,374 of JAKFVT010000036.1, forward strand.
CAGCCTGCGCGACGGCGATGGTGTTGGCCAGGCAGAACTGGCCGGCCTCCTCGATGACCAGCAGGTCCAGGCTGGCCGGGGGCACCCGCGACGAGTTCGCGAAATCCCATGCCGTGCCGCCGATCACGCAGCCGTCGTTGCCGGTGATGAAGGCGGGATAGGTCTTTTCGTCGATATCGGTCCACGGCCCGGTGCCGCTGGGTTTCTTGGCCACCAGGGCCGGGTCGACGCCGGCACCGATGATGTCGCGAAACAGGTTCTCCACCACGGCATGTGACTGCGCGACTACGCCGACGCGCCAGCGGTGTTCGTTGACAAGGGCGGCGATGACCCGGGCGGCGGTGTGCGTCTTGCCGGTGCCGGGCGGCCCGTGCACCGCCACGTACGACGAATCGAGCGCCAGCAGCGCGGCGGTGATGTTCGCGACGCAATCCTCTGTACGCGGCAGCGGTCCACCGGTACGGGGCGGGCGCCGCAGCAGGATGTCGACCACCGCCGACTGCGGCAGGGCGGGCAATCCGGCCGCGACCTGGCCAGCCGCCGCGTCGATCGATTCGCGCAGCGCCTTCGTCGGAAATGGCGGACCTGGCGTCAGCGCGAACGGGAATTGCGTGAAGGTCCCGCCGCCGCCATTGATTCCGCGGGGTTCTCGCTCCATCACCAGCACCTCGGTCGGCGCGGCCGGGTCGTCGCACCCGAGCACGGTGACCGAGGAGTACGCCCGCCGCTCCGGGTCGCCGGACAGGCCGGCCGGGGTGGGTGGCTGGTACATCGCGTACATGTCGCGGTCGAGTTCGCCGGCCGCGATCGAGCCGGTCAACACCAGCCGGCGTTGCTGTTTGCGGGCCCGCGGTGGTACGCACCATTCGGTGTCGACAGTCACGTCCTCGGCGAGGAAAACACCAGGGGTGTCCGACCATTCGTCGACGGGACTGTTCAGCCGGTCGAAGTGGCCCCACCAGAACGGCTTGTCCTCGCGGCGGTGATACCCGCGGGCTGCCGCGATCATCGCCACCGCCCGCTGCTCGGCGCTGCGCGCGGTGACGTCGTCGCCGGCGAACGCGCCCAGTGCGCGGGACAGATCATCGTCGACGTCGACGTTCCCGCCGTCGGCGACCGGCTGTGCGCCCAGCGGCGGCACCCCAGATTCAAAGGCGCGCTGCAGCAACCAGTCCCGCAATATCCGGGTGGACCGGCAGTCGTAGAGGTTGTAGTCCTCGATCTGCTTGAGTACCGTCGCGGCCTCGTCGGCCCGGCCGTCGGCGAGCAGTTCGCAGTAGCGCGCGTACTCGGTGATCGAGTCGGTCGCGGTGGTGACGTCGCCGCCCCGCAGCTCGGCTCCCATGTACAGCGGCTCGAGCGACTTCAGGCTGTAGTTCTCGGTACCGACACGAATACTCTTGCGCACCAATGGGTACAGGTCTACCAGAACACCGTTGCGCAGCAGGTCGTCGACCTCGTTCTCGCCCTCTCCGTAGCGGCCGGCCAGCCGCAACAAGGCTGTCCGCTCGTACGCCGCGTAGTGGTAGATGTGCATCTTCGGGTACCGCTTTCGGCGCTTGCGCACCATGTCCAGAAAAGCCTTGAGCGCCTTGCGTTCTTCGCGCCGGTTGTGGGCCCACAGCGGCCGGAAGTCCCCGCCCGCACCGAGCACACCGAACATGTATTCCAAACCCCAGTCGGTGCCGTCGGCCGTCCACAGCGGGTCGCCCTCGAAATCGAAGAACAGGTCACCCTTGTCCGGATCCGGCAGCAGCATCAGCGGCTGCGGGTCGGCGACCTCGTACGGCGGTTTGCCGCCCACCCGCGGGGCGATCTGCAGCCGGGCTTGGCCTTTCAGCGTGTCGACCATCCGGGCCGGCATATCCGGCACCGGGCCGGTGTGCCTGGCCAGCTGGTGCAGCGTGGTGATGCCGGCCTCGAGCAGGCGCGCGCGCTGGCTGACCCGGATACCCGCGACCAGCAGCAGGTCGTCGGACTCGCGCACCTGCGTCTGGCATTCCGGGCAGCGCATGCACGCCCGCACGGTCTCATCGGACCAGCTGACCGCGGCATCGCCGGCCAGGTGGCGATCCAGCAGCCGCTGCAGCTCGGCGCGACGGGAACGGTAGACCGGCAGCAGTTCGTCGACGCGGTAGGACGTCGTCGACCCGTTGCCCAGGACGAGCTCCACCTCGTCGTGGACGGGCACACCGGCAGCCGCGAGTGTCTCGGCGTACGCGGCCAGCTGCAGGAGCGCCTCCACCTTGACCGACCGGGCGAGCTTGGTGTCGCGCAACCGGTACCGGTCGCCGTCGAGCACCAGGAAGTCCGCGAATCCGGCGAAACGGCCGTCGAACATGGCGGCCTGGTAGATGACGGGTGCGCGCCGCTCGACCGCGCTCAGGGTGGCCTCGGCGGCTGCGGTCAGCCCGGCGACGGAGTAGGACGGCCTGCCGATGACGGCGACGTCGGCCAGTGAGCGCAGCTCGTCGAGATGACGCTGCTCATGCTGGTCGCCGAGCTCCGCGGTGCGGGCCAGCAGCTGGTCTTCGGCCGACACCGCCGGGCCGCGGCCGAGCTTGGCGTCGAAGGCGCGCAGCAACGCGTACTCGCATCGCGCGGCGGCGGCGAGGTCGGAGGCGCTGTAGACGACCCGGTCGTCGGCGACGAACACAGACTCACTGTAGGCGGAGCGACCGACGCTCTCGGCCGTGGTGACTATGAGCGTTTCAGAACCATGTCGCGCGGGGACTCGTACCGTGTATTCGTGCGGCTGCCGGCGGATTTTGACGTCGACTGCCCGCCGGACGCATACCCGGTGGAAGGGAAGATCATGGGGCGCACAGCGATACTGATCTCGTCATCCTTGCTTGCCGCTGCGTTGTTGAGCGGGTGTGGCGGCGACACCCAGCCGTCGTCTCAATCCGCTGCGCCGCTGACGCCCCTCCCCGTCGTGACGAGTGCCGCGCCGGCGCCCGGGGGTGACATCGTCATCTCGAACATGAGCTACACGGTGCCGCCGTCAGTCAAGCCGGGTCAGCAATTGACGATCGTCAACGACGACTCCGCGAATCACACCGTCACTGCCGACGCGAACAATCTGTTCGACGTCCGGATCTCGGGTGGCGGCGGCAGGGAGACTCTGACGGCCCCGACGACGCCGGGCACCTATCCGTTTCACTGCAAGTACCACGCCAACATGCAGGGCGTGCTGACCGTCGCGTAGTGGGAGCGGACCGACTCCTCAGCCGTTGCCGATCAGCTCTACGCCGTTGCCGTTCCAGCGGAACTTCACCACGCTCTGCATGCCCAAGCCGTTGACGTAGGACAGGGCGACGGTGTCGCCGGTGCTCTGTGTGGTGTCGACCCCGTTGAAGCCGTAGGTATCGGGCACCCCGGTCGGGATGAACTTGCCGAGATGGAACATCACCGCCCGGGTGTTGGGGTTGGCGGCGTTGGTGTTGGCTTTGATGATGACGGCCGACAGCTGCGCGCACTCGTTGTAGTTGCCTGCCACCGGCACCGGGCTCCACGGCTGGTCGCTGCGCGGGTCGCGGGGGAGTTCGGAGACGGTCTGCGCGATGGCGGGGGCCGTCAGGTTCACCGCACACGGGTCCGGCGGCGGCGTGGTGGTCGTCGGTGGCGGCGGGGGCGGCGGTGCTTCCGTGGTGGTCACCGCGCTCGACGTCGGCTGCGGAGTCTTGGCCACCGTCGAGTCGCCCGAGCTACAGCCGGCAAGTGCAACGGCCATCACTGTGACCGTCGCAGCGATCGTTAGGCGACTCCCCACATCGGCTGACGGTACCGCCCTTACCGGACAGAAGCGGGTTTCGGCACGCTGCAGCAGTAGACTGCAGATCCGATGACAACCCCGGACGACGCCCCCCAGACCTTCGCCGACCTGCAGATCCACCCCGCGGTGCTGCAGGCCGTTTCCGATGTCGGCTACGAAACCCCCTCGGCGATCCAAGCCGCCACCATTCCGGCATTGCTGGCCGGCTCCGACGTGGTCGGCCTGGCGCAGACCGGTACCGGTAAGACGGCCGCGTTCGCGATCCCGATTCTGTCCAAGATCGACCCGGCCAGCCGCACCACGCAGGCGCTGGTGCTCGCGCCGACACGGGAGTTGGCCCTGCAGGTGGCCGAGGCGTTCAGCCGCTATGGCGCCCATCTCAGGGTCAATGTGCTGCCGATCTATGGCGGCTCCTCCTACGTGCCGCAGCTGGCCGGCCTCAAACGCGGCGCGCAGATCGTCGTCGGAACGCCGGGACGCGTCATCGACCATCTGGAGAAGGGCAGCCTCGACCTGTCGCACCTGGACTATCTGGTGCTCGACGAGGCCGACGAGATGCTGCAGATGGGTTTCGCCGAGGACGTCGAGCGCATCCTGGCCGACACCCCGGAATACAAGCAGGTCGCGCTGTTCTCGGCGACCATGCCGCCGGGCATCAAGAAGATCACCACCAAATACCTGCACGATCCGGTCGAGGTCACGGTCAAGTCGAAGACCCAGACCGCCGAGAACATCACCCAGCGCTATTTCCAGGTGTCGTATCCGCGCAAGATGGACGCGCTGACGCGGCTGCTCGAGGTCGAGCAGGGTGACGGAATGATCGTCTTCGTCCGCACCAAGCAGGCCACCGAGGAGGTTGCCGAGAAGCTGCGGGCCCGCGGGTTCGCCGCGGCGGCCATCAACGGCGACATCCCGCAGGCCGTGCGCGAGCGCACGATCAGCCAGTTGAAGGACGGCACGATCGACATCCTGGTCGCCACTGATGTCGCCGCCCGCGGACTGGACGTCGAGCGGATCTCGCATGTGGTGAATTTCGACATCCCGCACGACCCCGAGTCCTACGTGCACCGCATCGGCCGCACCGGCCGGGCCGGCCGCTCGGGCACCGCGCTGCTGTTCGTCACCCCGCGGGAACGGCACTTGCTGAACGCGATCGAGCGGGTAACCCGCCAGAAGCTGGTCGAGGGCCAGCTGCCGTCGGTCGAAGACGTCAACGCTCAGCGGGTGGAGAAGTTCCGCGACTCGATCGCCGAGGCGCTGAACGCACCCGGGTTCGAAATGTTCCGCCGCCTGATCGAGGATTACGAACGCGATAACGACGTGCCGATGGTCGATATCGCCGCTGCGCTGGCGCTGCAGAGCCGCGATGGCGCGGAATTCCTGATGACCGAGCCGCCGCCTGAGAAGCGGCGCGAAAAGCCGGACCGGCCCGAACGCGGCGAACGCGATCGTCCGCCACGCAAGACCCGCGACGACCTCGCGACCTACCGCATTGCCGTTGGCAAGAGGCACAAGGTTGGTCCCGGCTCGATCGTCGGAGCGCTGGCCAACGAAGGTGGGCTGCACCGCAGTGATTTCGGGCACATCACGATCAAGCCCGATTTCTCGCTGGTCGAGTTGCCCGCCACGCTGTCCAAAGAGACACTGAAAGCCCTTGAGAAGACTCGTATTTCCGGGATTCTGATCGATTTGAAGCCGGATCGCGGCAACCCAAGATACGACACACGTCCCTCTGGCGGGAAGCCCCGGCGCACAAGCCGATGATCGCGTCCAGCCAGGTCGACCAAGGCGGACTGGAAGCAGTCTCGGGTGTCGACCGGGTCGCCTCGCTGACCGGTGTCCGGGCGCTCGCGGCGCTGCTGGTGTTGGGCACGCACGCTGCCTACACGACCGGTAAGTACACGCACGGCTTTGTGGGCCTGGTGTATTCGCGGCTGGAGATCGGCGTGCCGATCTTCTTCGTGTTGTCGGGCTACCTGCTGTTCGGCCCGTGGGTGCGCGCCGCCGCGGCCGGGCAGGCGGGGCCGTCGGTACGCCGGTATGCCTGGCACCGGGTGCGGCGCATCATGCCGGCCTACGTGATCACCGTGCTGGCCGCCTATCTGATCTACCACTTCCGGTCCGCCGGACCGAATCCCGGCCACACCTGGATCGGCCTGCTGCGCAATCTCACGCTGACCCAGATCTACACCGACAACTACATGTTCAATGGCTATCTGCACCAAGGGCTTACGCAGATGTGGAGCCTGGCGGTCGAGGTCGCGTTCTACGTCGCGCTGCCTTTTCTTGCCTACCTTCTGCTGGTCGTGGTGTGTCGCCGGCGTTGGCGTCCCGGACTGCTGCTGACCGGGTTGGCGGTGTTGGCGCTGATGAGCCCCGCCTGGATGGTGCTGGTGCACACCACAGACTTCTTGCCCAGCGGGGCTCGGCTGTGGCTGCCCGGTTATCTGGCCTGGTTCATCGGCGGCATGCTGCTTACGGTGTTGCAGGCCATCGGAGTTCGGGTCTTCGGGTTCATCGCGGTGCCGCTGGCCGTTGTCAGCTTCGTGATCGTCTCCACCCCGATCGCCGGCGAGCCGACCACGTCGCCGACCGGCATCGCGGAGGCGTTGGTGAAGACCGTGTTCTACGCCGTGATCGCGACGTTGATCGTTGCGCCGCTGGCGCTGGGGAACCGCGGCTGGTACGCGCGGGCGCTGGCCACCCGACCGATGGTCTGGCTCGGCGAGATCTCCTATGAGATCTTCCTGGTCCACCTGGTGGTGATGGAGATCGCCATGGTCGAGGTGCTGCGCTGGCCCGTCTACACCGGTTCCGCGCCCGCGCTGTTCGTGGTCACGCTGATCATGACGATCCCGGTGGCGTGGCTGCTGCACCGGTTCACCCGCGTGCGCACCTAGTCCTTGCGTTGAGACCGCATCCAGAGCGAAGAATCTGCGAGATTCTCGCTCTCAGTGCGGTCTCAACGAGGAGCCAGAGTCGCTGGGGCACACCATTGGAACGACGAACTCCTCGAGGATCGCCCGCTCGTCCTCGGCGTCGCGGCCGGGGAAGATCAGCAGCGACGTCAGCACCCGAACCAGCCAGCGGGCGCGGCGGTGGACAACCTCGGGGTCGTCGGGCCGCAGCGACAACAGGAAGCCCGATGTCAGCGCCTGAATGACTTCGGACTGCTCGGCGATCTCCGCGCCGATGGGGGAGTCGGCGGTGGCGAACCACGATGACAGCGCCGGGCTTTCGCGCACCAGCGTCATCGACGTGGTGAGTCCGGTCAGCAATCGCTCCCGCGGGTCGGGTATGCCGTCGATCAGTTCGGTCAGTTGCTCGTACAACCGGTAGGCCTCGCGGTGCACGTACGCGGTGTAGAGCACCTCCCGGTTCTCGAAGTAGCGATACAGCGTGGCTCGCGAACAGCCTGCGGCACGGGCGATGTCATTCATGCCGACGTTTCGGACGTCGTTGCTCGCGAACAGTTCGCCGGCGGCGTCCAGAATCCGGTCGGTGGCCACCTCAGCCCGCCGCGAGCTCAGCCAGTCGCCCGCCATCAGCCGCGCACCCGGAACGGCATCGACAGCGGTCGTCGTACATAGGCGCCGCCCGCCCACACGATGCCCGCCTCGTCGATCTCGAAATCCGGGCAACGCGAGAGCAATTCGGTCAGTGTCACCCGCGCCTGCATGCGTGCGGCCGCCGCGCCTAGGCAGTGATGTGCGCCATGACTGAAGGTGAGGATGTTGCGCGGACGCCGGGTGACGTCGAGTTCGCCGGCGTCCGGGCCGTATTGGCGTTCGTCGCGGTTGGCCGAGCCGTACAGCAGCAGCACCTTGCGTCCGGCCGGGATGGTCTTTCCGTGCAGTTCCACATCGCAGGTGGTGGTCCGAGCCAGTCCCTGCACCGGGGAGGTCAGCCGGAGCAGTTCGTCGACGGTGTCGGGGATCAGCTCCGGTTGCTCGACGAGTAGCCGGCGTTGGTCGGGACGCTGGTGCAGCAGCGGCATCGACCCGCCGAGCATGCCGGTGGTGGTGTCGTTGCCGCCGGTGACCATCGTGAAGGTGAAGGCGAGCACCGACAGCGTCCCGGCGATGTCGCCGTCGGCTCCGACACCGGCGGCCACCAGATGCGACACCGTGTCGTCCTCAGGTTCGCGCCTGCGCCGTTCGATCAGCTCGGTGAAGTAGCCCATCATCGACCCGATGGCGTCGCCGACCGATCCCAGAGCGCTCAGTCCGCTGGCGTTGGCCGCCACGATCGCCTCGGTCCAGCCGTCGAACTGGTCGCGATCCTGCTCGGGAACGCCGAGGTAGTGCGCGACGACCATCGACGGCAGTGGCTTGAACAGTTCGGTGACGATGTCACCGCCGCCATTGGCGCGCAGCCGTTCGATGCGCTCGACGACGAAGTCGCGCACCTTGGGCTCGACGGCCTCCACCTGCCGCGGGGTGAACCCGCGTGACACCAGCCTGCGGAACTCGGTGTGCACCGGCGGGTCCTGCATCACCATCGGCGGGTTGTCCTGCAGCCCAATCAGTTCCAGCTCGTTGTAGGTGACGGTCAGGCCTTGGGCTGAGGAGAACGTCTCGTGGTCGCGGGCGGCGGCGAAGATGTCGGCGTGCCGGGACAGCACCCAGTAATCGTGGTCGGGATTTTCCGGGACGACATGGTGCACCGGATCGTGGTCACGCAACGCCCGGTACATCGGCCAGCGATCACCCCAGGTCTCGGCGGTGGCCAGCTCGAACCGGGCTTCGGCCTCGTGAGACACAACAGCGGTCATGTCTTATGGATACGACAAGTATCGGGGTGTGTCAAGAGTCGGAGGGATTCCCGGGCAAGGTCGCCAGCAGTGCGTCGAGGCCGTATTCGAAGACGGCGTCGTAGTCGGTGGGTGACTGCAGCGCCCGGACCAGGTCACGGTCCGGCCAGTCGTCGGCCCACAGCGTCGGGTCTTCCTCGTCGTGCTTGGGTCCGCGCACCGCCGAGAACTGCATGATGGCCGACGAGATCACGTGGACCTCGATGGCCCGCAGCACCAGCGCGCCGTGGGTACCGGTGACGCCGAGGCGGGCAAGTTCGGTGGCCAGGCGCTGCTGCACCGGCAGGAACAACGCCGGGGTGCGGTTGCGTTCGTGCGCGATTCCGAGCAGATGCTGCCGGTCGATGAGCGCTCGGCGCTGCGCGCGGGCGAGGGCGGCGATGCGTTCGGCGGGATCGTCGGCGTCTGCGGGCAAGGCCGCCATGTCGCCGAGCAGCCGTTCGACCAGGCTGTCGAGCAGCTTGTCCCGGCCGCCGACGTGCCAGTAGATCGAGGTGACCGCGACGCCGAGTTGCTCGGCGAGCCCGCGCATCGTGAACGCGTCGACGCCGTCGTGTTCGATCATCCTGGCCGCCGCGTCGAGGATCGACTCCGCGGTGACCGGGTCAGGACTGCGGGCCACCGGGCTCACCTCCGGTCATGCGGTCGGCTGCCGGGAGGTCGAGGTAGCGCTCGAGGTTGCGGTGCAGGTTGATGACGCGCCGCTCCTCATTGGACAGCGTCAGGTGGGTGAAACCCGGCTGACGCAGCCCGCGCTGCAGCCCCGCCAGGACCGAAATATCCTGCGTCAGAACCAGACCGGGATGAGCCTCCTCGGCTGTCATGCGCACGTCGATCGGGTGGGTACGCGGTGCGCCCGGCGCCATCCGGGTCCACAGGTACATGACGAGCTCGCCGCGTTCGGGATCGGGGCCCGGGTGTGACGTCATGACCGTCAGGTGGTCGGCGTTGGTCAGCAACGTCAGGTTGGGGAACACGTTGTACTGGTGGAGCAACATGATTTGTTCGGTGCTGGCCCAACCGAGGTCGACTCCGCGACTCGCCGCGAACTCCCTTGTGCGAGCGGCGATCACATCAGGTACCGAATCGCCACCCGGGTACGGCGTGCCCTCCTCGACGCCCATCAGCATGCCCTGGGTTGTCACGTACGCGTGCCAGACGTCGTCGTCGGCGATGGGCTCCTTCATGTGCGGGCTCGGAACTCCGTAGAACTGCTCCGACTTTCCGGTGTGACCCCAGATCTGTTGCGGTGCATAAACATCGTCCATGCACCGGTGCAGCTCGGGATGCAGCGTCTGGATGTGATAGGTCTCGCTGTAGCCGTCGGCGATCGTCTTCCAGTTCGCGTCCACCTCGATCGTCATCGTGGCGTAGCAGTGGAAATCCTCGAGCCGGTTCCATGAGATGTCGGCGGGCAGCGCCTCGAGATAGTCAGCGAGCGACATCGCGTCTGCGTCGAGATTGACGAACACCAGCCCTGCCCAGACCTCGACGGAGGCCGCGATGAGGGGGAAGTCCTCCATGTGCAGCGCACCGAAACCCTTGCGGTTGGGCACGCGCTTCAACGCCCCGGCCAGGTCCCACGTCCACCCGTGGTAGCCGCAGCGCAGCTCGCGCAGCTCCGAGCCGGCGCCCGTGCACAGCGAATTGCCGCGGTGCCGGCAGACGTTCTGGAAAGCCCGCAGTTGCGTGTTGTCGCGGACGATCAGGACCGAATACGCCCCGCACCGGTATTCGAAGTAGTCACCTGGCTCGGCGACATGATCGAGCGTGCAGGCGACCTGCCAGACGCGCGGCCAGAGGTGTTCGCGCTCGAGGCGGGCGAACTCGGGGGAGTAGTAGCGCGCGGCGGGCACGCGGGTCGGGTTGGCCGGAGGCGGGCCGATCGCGTCCTCGCGTCGAACATCGTGCGCCGTGTGCGTCACCATGCGCCTCCTTGCGAAATCTTCTCCAAACGGTATTACACGCGGCCCTGTAACGGTGTTACATTGGCGACGGAATCCCATTGACATCGTGTGTCGAGGAGTAACCATGTTCGACCTCAAGATCACCGGCGGGACCGTCGTTGACGGCACGGGCGCCGACCGTTACATCGCCGACGTGGCCGTCAAGGACGGGAAGATCGTGGAGGTGCGGCGCCGCAGCGCGTCCGACGCGCCGCTGGCGGGCGAGGCCGCCGAAACCATCGACGCCACAGGCAAAGTCGTGGCGCCCGGATTCGTCGACATCCACACGCACTACGACGGTCAGGTCAGCTGGGACAGCCTGCTCGAACCGTCGAGCAACCACGGCGTGACCACCATCGTCGCCGGCAACTGCGGCGTCGGCTTCGCGCCGGTGCGGCCCGGCTCCGAACAGTGGCTCATCCAGATGATGGAGGGCGTCGAGGACATTCCCGGCAGCGCGCTCACCGAGGGCATGACGTGGGGTTGGGAGAGCTACCCCGAATACCTCGACGTGATCGGCAAGGGAAACTACGCCGTCGACGTCGGCAGCCAGGTGGCGCACGGCTCGGTCCGGGCCTACGCGATGGGTGAGCGCGGCGCCAAGAACGAGCCCGCAACCCCCGACGACATCGAGGCGATGGGCCGCCTGGTCCGCGAGGCAATCGAAGCCGGAGCGCTTGGGTTCTCGACGTCCCGCACGCTCGGCCACCGCGCCATGGACGGTGAACCCGTGCCGGGCACCTTCGCCGCCGAGGACGAGTTGTTCGGCCTGGGCCGGGCGATGGCGGCCGGCGGTCAGGCGGTCTTCGAGCTGGCGCCGCAGGGCGTGGCCGGCGAGGACATCATCGCTCCGAAGAAGGAGTTGGAGTGGATGCAGCGGCTGGGCGCCGAGATCGACCGGCCGATCTCCTTCGGGCTGATCCAGGTGGATGCCGCGCCCGACCTGTGGCGCGAGCAGATGGACATCTCGGCGGCCGCCCACGCCGCGGGCGCCCGGCTCTACCCGCAGATCGCGGCGCGCCCGTTCGGCATGCTGTTCGGATTCCCGGGCCACCACGCGTTCACGCATCGCCCGACCTTCCGAAAGCTGAAGGGGGAGTTGGGTCGTGAGGAGCTGGCGCACCGACTCGCCGACCCGGCGGTGAAGGCCGCCATCCTCGGCGAGGACGATCTGCCGCCCGATCCCAACAAGCTGTTCGACAATATGAACATCCTCGTCCAGTACGCCCTGGGTCGGATCTACCACCTGGGCGACCCGCCGGACTACGAGCCCACCGACGAGCGGACGGTGGAGAAGATCGCCGCCGACCGTGGCGAGGACCCACTGGCCACGCTCTACGACCTCATGCTGGAGGCCGACGCCACCAACATGCTGATGCTGCCGTTCTTCAACTACTCCTACGGCAACTGCGACGCCATCTACGAGATGCTGACCCACCCGGCCGGTGTCGTCGGGTTGTCCGACGGCGGTGCGCACTGCGGAATGATCTGCGACGCTTCCTATCCCACGTTCCTGCTGACCCACTGGGCCCGCGACCGGCATCGTGGTGCGAAGCTGCCGCTGGAGCATCTGATCCGCAAGCAGACCCACGACACGGCGCAGCTGTTCGGCCTCAGTGACCGCGGCGTCATCCAGGTCGGCAAGAAGGCCGACCTCAACGTCATCGACATGGACGCTCTGCGGTTGCATCCGCCGAAGATGGCCTACGACCTGCCGGCCGGCGGAAATCGGTTGGTGCAAGGCGCGTCCGGCTACGCCGCGACGATCGTCAGCGGCACCGTCACGCGCCGCGACGGGGTCGACACCGGCGCGCGTCCGGGCCGGCTGGTCCGCGGGGCCCGCTGACGCGGACCTTCACTCGCTGAAGACGCCCAACTCGTCGAGAACATCGGCGTAGGCAAGCACGTCCGCGGCGAACAGCTGCGGCTGCTCGAACGCCGCGAAGTGGCCACCGCGGTCCTGAATCGAGTAGTGCACCAGGTGATAGTGCTTGTGCGCCCAGACTTTCGGGATCCGCACCAGCTCTGCCGGGTAGACCGCATAACCGGTCGGGACGTCGACCCGGCCCGACCACGGGCTGAGCGCACCGGTGCCGGCGTGGGCCGCCTCGTAGTACAGCCGCGCGGCCGAGGTCGCGGTGCCGGTCAGCCAGTACATCATCAGATTGTCGATAAGCCGGTCGGTGCGGATCGGCATGTCGTCGCGGACGTCGCTCCAGGCATGGAACTTCTCCAGAATCCAGCCGGCCAGACCCACCGGCGAGTCTTCGAGCCCGTAGCCGAGTGAATGTGGCCGGGTGCCTTGGATTTCCATGTAGGCGGTGCCTTCTGCCATCCGTTCGGCGGAGGCGATGAATGCGGCCATCTCCTCCTCGGTGACTCCGTCCATGGCGTCGGGACCCTCGGCGGACGCGAAGAGCATATTGGTGTGGATGGCGACCGCGCGATCCGGGTAGTGCTCACCGAGGTAGCGCACCACCAGAGCGCCCCAGTCGCCGCCCTGAGCCAGAAAGCGCTGGTAACCCAGTTGCGTCATCACCTCGGCGACCGCCGCCGCGACGACCGAGGTGTCGACGCCGCGTTCGCTGGTCGGGCCGGAGAAGCCGTAGCCGGGCATCGAGACCACCACGACGTGATACCGCTCGTGCAGCAGGGGTAGGGCATCGAGGAATTCGATGATCGAACCCGGCCACCCGTGCACCAGCACCAGCGGGATCGCGGTGCTGTTGGCAGACCTACGGTGCAGGAAGTGGACGCGTTGGCCTGCGGCTACGGTCACGAAGGAGCCCACGGCGTTGAGCTCTGCTTCGGTTGCGCGCCAGTCGTACTCGTCGCGCCACCGCTCGACGAACGCCCTCAAGAACGACTGATCGGTGCCGTAATCCCAGCCGCTGCCGGCCAGTTCGGCGGGAAATCGGGCGGATTCAAGGCGGCGGCGCAGGTCGTCGAGATCGGCTTGCGGAACCGCGATCTCGAACTGCGTGGGGGAGTGAGTCATCGCCGTCCACCCTAGCCAGGCGGCACAACCAGCGCGCCACCTTGCGTCAAATAACCGCGCCCGGATTCAAAATCCCGTCGGGATCCAGCGCGGCCTTGATCCGGCGATTGAGTTCCATGGCTTCGGGACCCAATTGACCTGCAAGCCATGGCTTCTTGAGCCGGCCAACGCCGTGTTCGCCGGTGATCGTCCCGCCCAGCGACACCGCCAGGTCCATGATCTCACCGAAAGCCTTTTCGGCCCGTTCGGTCATCGCGGCGTCGGCGGGATCGAAGACGATCAGCGGATGGGTGTTGCCGTCGCCGGCGTGGGCGATCACCGAGATCGTCAAATCGCGGTCGGCGGCGATCTTGGCCACCCCGCCCACCAGCTCGGCGAGCGCGGGCAGTGGCACACCGACATCCTCCAGGAGCAGCGAACCCTTGGCCTCCACCGCGGGGATGGCGAACCTGCGGGCCGCGACGAACGCCTCGCCCTCGGCCGGGTCGGACGTCGAAAAGCATTCTTTGGCACCGGCTTCGGTGAAAACGCGGGCCATGTACTCGGCGTCCTCGGCGCCGGCCGGGCCGCGGTCGTCGGAGGCGGCCACCATCATCGCCGCCGCCGAGCGGTCCAGGCCCATCCTCAGCTTGTCCTCGACGGCGTTGATGGACACCGCGTCCATGAACTCCAGCATCGAGGGCCGGATGCGTCCGGTGATCGTCACCACCGCGCCGGCCGCGGCCTCCACCGAATCGAAGGTCGCCACCACCGTGCACGCCGACGGCTGGGGAGGCAGCAGCCGCAGCGTCACCTCGGTGACCACCCCGAGGGTGCCCTCACTTCCGACGAACAGCTTGGTCAGCGACAGCCCGGCAACATCTTTCAGGCGCGGGCCGCCGAGACGCACCGCGGTGCCGTCGGCCAGCACCACCTGCAGGCCCAGCACGTAATCGGTTGTCACGCCGTACTTCACGCAGCACAGGCCACCCGCATTGGTGGCGATGTTGCCGCCGATGCTGCAGATCTCGTACGACGACGGGTCGGGCGGATACCACAAGCCGTGCTCCGCGACCGCTTTCTTGACCTCGGCGTTGAGCAGACCGGGCTGCACGACGGCGGTGCGCGTCACCGGGTCGACGGTGATATCGCGCATCTTCTCCGTCGACAGCACGATCCCGCCGTCGACGGCGGTCGCGCCACCGGACAGTCCGGTGCCCGCTCCGCGCGGCACCACCGCGATGCGGTTCGCCGAAGCCCAGCGCATCACCGTCTGCACCTCTTCGGTGCGGGTGGGCCGCACCACGGCCAACGGCATCCCGGCCGCAGGGTCGGCGGCGCGGTCGTGGCGATAGGACGCCAGGATGTCGGGGTCGGTGACGACGACCCCGTCGGGAAGCTCAGCGGCCAGGCCGGCCAGAGCGCTCACGGCCATTGCGCCATCCTAGGCGGGTCGTCGTCCAGCTCTTTGAGGGCGGGCAACCAGGGACACACCACGCCGATCGCCAAGATCGGCACCGCCAGAACCAGGAATGTCACCTTGAGACCGAACGCGTCGACCAGCGGGCCGGCCACCGTGAACCCGATCGGACCCGCGGCGTAGGTCATCGACGTCATCACCCCGACGACCCGGCCGCGCAGCTGCTCGGGCGTGCGGGTCTGCATGACCGAGTTGTAGATGGGCCCGATCGGCCCGTACACCAGGCCGACCAGTGCGGCGAACGACAAGATGACCGGCAGCGGCGGCAGGAACGCGATGACCGCCACCGCGATCCCGAACGTCAGCACCGCCGTCAGCACCGTCGTCCGTTTGCTGGCGATCTTCGACAGCACCGTCCAGCTCAGCGCCCCGATCAGCCCGCCGATCGACAACGCCATCAGCACCCAGCCCAGCTGGGCCGGCTCGTTGCGGTCGGTGAAGTACTTCGGGAAGAGCACGCTTTCCATCGGCAGGTACAACCCGGTGACGGCGAGGTCGACCAGGCCCAGGGTGCGAAGAACCCGGTTGCGCCAGACGAACTTCAAGCCTTCGAGAACTCCGGAAACCACACTCTCCGGCAGCTTTTCGCGCGCCGGGCGTCCGGTGCCCTCCAGCTGCAGCACCGCCATCGCCAGGATCGCCAACCCGAACAGCGCGGCGGTCACCCACATCGCGTTGACACCGCCGAGCGT
The DNA here is from genome assembly GCA_021732005.1 of Mycobacterium sp. Taxonomy (GTDB): domain Bacteria; phylum Actinomycetota; class Actinomycetes; order Mycobacteriales; family Mycobacteriaceae; genus Mycobacterium. Next base: position 33,057 of record JAKFVT010000036.1, read on the forward strand.
CGCGATGAGCAGGCCGCCGACACCCGGGCCGGTGATGTAGGCCAGGTTGAACACGGCCTCATAGACGCTGTTGGTGTGATCGAGGGTCCAGCCCGCGCGGACCGCCGCCTCGGGCAGCATCGACTGCCGCGCGGTCATGCCGGCCGGATCGAAGAACGCGCCGAGGGCGGCCAGTGCGGCCAGGACGAGGGTGGTCAGCACGTCGGTGCCGAACGCGATCGCCAAGAGCGGGATCGCGGCCACCGCGATGGCTGACAGCGCGTCGGAGAGCATCGCAACCCGGCGTCGACCGACGAAGTCGACGGCGGCGCCGGCGATGAGGGTGGCGAACAACAGCGGCAGGGTTGCCGCGCCCGCGACGATAGAGGCGTCCACCGCACTGCCCGTGCGCTGCAGCACCAGCCAGGGGAAGGCGACCATGGAGATGCCGTTGGCGCCCGCGGCCAGGAAGGTCGAGGACAGGATCAGCAGCGCGGGGACGCGCGTGGTGGTCACCGGCAGAGCTTAAGTTCTCGCGCGCCGCGCGGGACCCGGGCAGAGTGGACCGGTGACCCTCCTTCCACATCCGCGGACCAGGGTGTTGTTCTCCTCGCCCGTTCCGCCGGGTACGGGCTGGCCCGGGGACCCCGCCGTGCCCGAGACCCCGGTGGCTGCCGACGCCGCCCAGGTGGGGGCTTTGGCCGCGGCGGCCCACGATATCGCGACGGTGGATGCCCAGGTCAGCGTCTGCCGGGCATGTCCAAGGCTGGTCGCCTGGCGGGAAGAGGTGGCGGTCACCAAACGTCGCTCGTTCGCCGGTGAGCCGTATTGGGGAAGGCCGATCACCGGGTGGGGCTCGGCGCAGCCGAAGATTCTGGTGCTGGGCCTGGCCCCGGCCGCGCAAGGCGGCAACCGGACGGGGCGGGTGTTCACCGGTGATCGTTCGGGGGATCAACTGTTCGCCGCGCTGCACCGGACCGGCCTGGTGAACCAACCGACCAGTGTCGACGCGGCAGATGGCTTGTTCACCAACGACATTCGGGTGGTCGCCGCCGTTCGGTGCGCGCCGCCCGGTAACAAGCCGGAACCCGACGAGCGGTCGACGTGTGAGCCGTGGCTGACCGCCGAGTGGCGGCTGATCGCGCCGTCGGTTCGGGTGATCGTGACCCTGGGCGGGTTCGGCTGGCAGGCCGCGCTGCGGTTGCTCGCCGACGACCTGCCTGTGCAGGCCAAACCCAAATTCGGGCACGGGGTGGTCGTCGAGTTGCCGTCAGGCCGACAGCTTCTGGGCTGCTACCACCCGAGTCAGCAGAACATGTTCACCGGCCGCCTCACGCCGGCGATGCTGGACGACGTGTTCACCGACGCTGCCGCACGGGCGGGCCTGCGGCGGTAACCCAATTCCCGGGTCGCTTCGCTCCTGCCCTCCGGTGACCCAATTCCCGGGTCGCTTCGCTCCTGCCCTCCGGTGAGGGGAAGCATGCGCGTACTCGTATCGTTGAGGTGACTATGCGGCTTTCTGTCCTCGACCTCGTTCCGGTACGTACCGACCAATCCACCGCCGCGGCGCTGGCGGCCACCGTACGGCTGGCTCAGACCGCCGACCGCTTGGGATTCACCCGGTATTGGGTGGCCGAACACCACAACATGCCCGCGGTCGCGGCCACCAGCCCACCGGTGATCCTTGCCTACCTGGCTGCCCAGACCACCCAGGTGCGGCTGGGTTCGGGTGGGGTGATGCTGCCCAACCATGCGCCGCTGGCCGTTGCCGAGCAGTTCGCATTGTTGGAGGCCGCCGCTCCGGGGCGTATCGATCTCGGTATCGGCCGCGCGCCCGGCTCCGACCCGGTGACGTCGTACATGTTGCGGGGTACCCGTGACGATTCTGATATCGAGAACTTCCCGCAGTACCTCGACGACGTCGCGGCGCTGATGAGCGCGCACGGGGTGCGCATCCCGATCCGCAACCAGGACTACATCCTCAAGGCAACGCCCGCGGCGGTCGAGGAGCCGCGGCTGTGGCTGCTCGGCTCGTCGATGTACTCGGCACATCTGGCCGCCGCCAAAGGGCTGCCGTATGTGTTCGCGCATCACTTCGCCGGGCAGGGCACCGTCGAGGCGCTGGCCACCTACCGGTCGGAATTCCGGCCCAGTGCGGTGGCCGCCGAGCCGGTGACGTTCATGACGGTCAACGCGGTGGTCGCGCCGACGCGGTCCGAGGCCGAGGCGTTGCTGCTGCCGAACCTGCAGATGATGGCGCGGTTGCGCACCGGTCAGCCGCTCGGGCCGCTCGACCTGGTCGAGGACGCGGCGGCGCTGACCATGCACCCGCAGGCCGAGGCGATCATCGCCGCCGGGCGCAGCAAGGCCGTCGTCGGTTCACCGTCCGAGGCGGCCGACCAGGTTCGTGAAGTGGCCGCAGAGTTCGACGTCGACGAGGTGATGGTCAACCCCGTCGCATCCGCACATCGCGGGACCGACCCGGCGACCGCCCCGGACCGGGAGACCACGCTGGAGCTGCTGGCGAAAGAACTGTTCTAGGGCAGACTCACCCGGGACTCAGGACCGATGTACAGGGTTGCTGTCCGCCTCTGAGCGACAAATGTGGGGTCTGAAATGTTGTCGGTCATCGAGATCGACGCTAGCGTGACACCCACTCGGACTTCCCAGCGCCAGCGTCGATTTCGACGTGACCGGCCGAATGATTGTCGCTCAGAGGCGGACGGCAACCCTACGTCTTGCAGGCGGGGGCGCGTGTGGCGAGGACAAGCGCTTACGGTGTCAGGCGCACGACCGGGATGGGCCGCGTGGTGCTGCTCTGATACGAGCTGTAGCGGCCGCCGTTGTTCGAGTCGCAGATGTGCCACAACCGCCCGTAGTCCGGGTCGTCGGGCATCACGATGTGTGCGGTGACCGCCAAACGCCTTCTGCCCAGATTGATTTCGATCTTCGGATGTGCGCGCAGGTTGTGATACCAGGCCGGGTTGCGGTCCGCTCCGCCGTTGGACGCGACGATCAGGTAGTCGTCCCCATCGCGGAAGTAGGCGAGCAGATTCGACCGGGGCTGGCCGGTTTTCGCCCCGACGGTGTGCAGCATCAGCGAGGACGGAACCCCGGGCATCCGGTGCCCGATCCAGCCGTTGGTGCGCCGGTACACCCAGTCGTGCACCTTCACGAACGTCATCAGTGCGGAATCGGGCATGACTCTCTCATCCGGTTGTATCGAGCTGGGACAGGGCGGCACGCAGGATTCGTCCGGTGCCCTCGCGGTCGGGGTCACGGCGCAGCAGCATCCCCTTGGCGAACGACAGCTTGTCGCCGTCGCGCCGCGGGATCACATGCAGGTGAATGTGAAACACCGTCTGCATGGCCGACTTGCCGTCGTTGATGGCAATGTTGTTGCCGGTCGCGCCGAGATCGGATGCACGGGTCGCCTGCGCGATCCGCTGTCCGACGGCAAGCATCCCGGCCAGAGTCTCGGCCGGAGTGTCGGTGAGATCGACGGTGTGCCGCTTGGGCACCACCAGGGTGTGGCCCCGGGTGAACGGGCGGATGTCCAGGATGCCGAGGAAATCGTCGTCCTCGTGAACGCGGATGGCGGGTGCCGTACCGGCGACGATCTCGCAGAACACGCATGCCATCTGGCCACCGTAGCGGGCAGCGTTAGGCTGCGGGAGATGGACTCCACCGACATTGCCTTCGCCGGTGCTGCCGAGCAGGCACGCATGCTCGTCAACGGCACCATCACCGCCCCCGCCCTGTTGGAGTTGTACCTCGACCGGATAGCGCGCGTCGACCGGGAGTTGCGGGCCTACCGCGTGGTTCTCACCGACAGCGCGCGCCGGGAGGCCGCCGCCGCGCAGGAGTTGCTCGACGCCGGCGAACGCAGGCCGCTGCTGGGCGTCCCGATCGCGATCAAGGACGACGTCGACGTCGCCGACGAATTCACCTGCTACGGCAGCAGCGCCTACGGCCAGCCGCCGACGAGCGATGCACTGGTGGTGCGCCGGTTGCGCGAGGCCGGCGCGGTGATCCTGGGTAAGACGTCGGTGCCGGAAATGATGCTGTGGCCGTTCACCGAGACGATCTCTTTCGGCGCCACTCACAACCCGTGGGATCTGGAGCGCGCACCGGGCGGCAGCAGCGGCGGCAGCGGTGCGGCAGTAGCCGCGGGACTCGCCCCCATGGCGTTGGGCTCCGACGGCGCCGGATCCATCCGCATTCCGTCCACCTGGTGCGGGCTGTTCGGACTCAAGCCGCAGCGTGACCGGGTACCGATGGCTCCGCACGACGACGCGTGGTGCGGCTTGTCCGTCAACGGCCCGATGACGCGGACCGTGGAGGACGCCGCGCTGTTCCTCGACGCGACCTCGGCGCTGCCCGGGCCGTCGGGCGGGTTCGTCGCAGCCGTCAACCGTGAGCCCGGCAGACTCCGAATTGCCTTGAGCACCAAGCTCCCTCCGACCATGCTCGGTCGAGTCGGGAAGGCGCAGCAGAAGGCACTCGACGGTGCCGAGACGCTGTTGCGCGATCTCGGCCACGAAGTGGTCTGGCGCGATCCCGACTATCCGGCGTGGGCGGTGTACGGCCATGTGCTGCCGCGGATGTGGCGCGGCGCCTTCCAGGACGCGACCGCCCTGCCGCACCGGGAACGGCTCGAGCCGAGGACCAAAGGCATTGCCCGACTGGGCCGGATGATCTCCGACGCGCAGATCGCCAAGGTGCGCGCCGCCGAACCGGCACTCGCGGCGCGGGTCCAGTCGATCTTCGACCACGTCGACGTGTTGATCACCCCCGGCACCGCGACCGGTCCGTCGCGCATCGGGCAGTATCAGCACCGCGGCGGGGTCGCGACGCTGGCGATGGTGTCGGCCCGGGTGCCGTTCAACGCCATGTTCAACGCGACGGGCCAGCCCGCCGCCGTCGTCCCGTGGGGCCTCGACGACGCCGGGGTGCCGCTGTCGATCCAGCTGGTCGGGCGGCCCTCCGACGAGGCGACGCTGCTGTCGCTGAGCCACCAGATCGAGATGGCGCGTCCATGGGCTAACCGGAGACCGCCGGTCTCTTAGCCGGTCAGTGCCGCGTGCCACGCCGCCAGTTTGTCGGCGTAGCGCATGGTCTGTGCCGGGCTGGTCGACGGCAGACGCCCGAACGTGGCCGGCACGTCGAGGTGGACCAGCCGGGTGAAGTTGCGCTCGGCGGCCGCGCCGTTGAAGAGCACCCGCTCGATGCCCGGCCGGGCGGCGAAGTACGTCCCGAAGTCATTGGGCACCATACTGTCCGGCTCGACCGCCGAATCCAGGCTGCCGACCCGTCGACAGTGCTTGAGGACGTCCCAGACGGTGACACCGTGGCGGGTCAGGACCTCGATTCGATGCTGGTACGGCGCGTCCGGCTCGCATCCGAATACCTCACCGATGATGCGCCAGAACGCATTTCGCGGATTTCCGTAGTACTGCCCGCTCGCCAGCGACAGCACGCTCGGCATATTACCGAGGATCAGCAGCCGGGTATCGGGCGAGCCGATGGGCGGCAGCCCCTCCAGGAGCGGGGATCGTGACATCGGGGTCGACGGTATACGTTGGGTTCGTGACCGAAACCGTCGACCCGGAGGCCGCCGGGCTGCTTGACGGGCTCACGGGCGATGCCCGTGCCCAACGGGCCGAACTGATTCCCTGGCTGGTGGAGCAGGGCATCACCGTCGAGGAGATCCGGGGGGCATTCGCGCCGATGCTTTTGCCCGGCCGCCGGATCTTCGGTGATGACGGAACTCGGCTGTCGGCTCGGCAGATCAGCGAGCAGACCGGCCTGGACCTGGACCAGCTCCGGCGCTTCCAGCGCGCCAGTGGGCTCTCGACGGTCGACGATCCCGATGCGGCGGTGTTCCTCAAACCCGATGCCGAGACGGCCGTACACATCAAGCGATTCCTCGATCTGGGATTCGACCCCGATCGACTGCTCACGGTCGTACGTCTTCTGGCAGAGGGGCTTTCGCGTGCGGCCGAGGCGATGCGTTACACCGCGGTCGCCACGACGATGCAACATCCCGGCACCACCGAACTCCAGATGGCCCAGGGCGCGCAGGTGTTGGTCAGCGCCGCGGCGCCGCTGCTCGGCCCGATGGTGCAGGACATGCTGATGCTGCAGCTGCGCCACGCCATGGAGACCGAGGCCATCAACGCCAACGAAAGGGCCGTCGGCGCATCGCTTCCCGGCGCCCGCGACATCGCGGTCGCCTTCGCGGACCTCGTCGGATTCACCAGACTGGGCGAGACGGTTCCGCCCGAGGAACTTGAACAGCTCGCCAACCGCCTCGCCGACGCGGCTCGCGATGTGGCGGTGCCACCGGTGCGGTTCATCAAGACGATCGGCGATGCGGTGATGATGGTGTCCACGGACACCGCGGCGTTGCTCGACGCGATGTTGACTCTGGTAGAAGCCACCGAAGCCGATGACGCCCTGCCGCAACTGCGGGTGGGTCTGTCTCATGGGCAGGCCGTCAGCCGCGCCGGGGACTGGTTCGGCAGCCCGGTCAACCTGGCGAGCCGGGTCACTTCGGCGGCCCGGCCCGGTTCGGTCCTGTTGTCCGAAGCGGCGCGGGAACAGATCGGGGACGACGCGTCCTTCAGCTGGTCGTTCGCCGGAGCGCGGCACCTCAAGGGCATTCAGGACGAAGTGAAACTCTTTCGGGCCCGGCGCGCTGGCGCCTAGCTGCGCCGACTGTGGGGCTTATGTACGCTCCCAGGCCGTTTTCCGTGCATAGGGCCCACAGTGGGCGACGAGTTCGCTTGCAGTGAAACAGTGGCGAGCTCGTTGCAACACTGTAATCATGTAATTCATGAAGCATCAACACACACACCGTCGCCCCGGCCGACCCGGCGGCTGGCAGCAGGCCGATCAGCCCGACGCCACCGACGCCGGCGAGTGGTTCGCCGGTCGACTGCCCGAAGGATGGTTCGCCGGCGACCCGACCGTGGTTGTCGACCGTGAAGAGATCACCGTCATCGGGCGCCTGCCCGCGACGGACACACCGGACAGCGACGCGCGCGCCGCGGGCCGGGCCTCCCGGTTCCGGGAGGACACTCGCTCCGAGCGCATTCGGATCGCCGAGGAGGCTCAGGACAAGTACGGTCGCAAGGTGTCCTGGGGTTTGGACATCGCAGCAGAGGGCTCCGCCGAACCTGAGCGAATCCTGTTCACGCACATCGCCGTTCCGGTGATGACCCGCCTCAAGCAACCCGAACGCCAGGTGCTCGACACCCTGGTCGACGCGGGCGTTGCCCGGTCGCGCTCGGATGCGCTGGCCTGGAGCGTGCGACTCGTCGGTGAGCACGCCGAGGAATGGCTGGCCAAGTTGCGCTCGGCGATGGCTGAGGTCGACGATCTGCGCGCCGAGGGTCCGGGGCTGTAGCTGTAGCTGTAGCTGTAGCGGGGAGTGTCAGCCCCGACCCGATCGGCCGGTCTTGGCGCCCTGCTTGGTACCGGCCTTCGGGCTCTTGGTCGACGCGGTTCCCTTGCCGGTCACAGACTTTCGTGACATCGCGTTCGACGAGGCCGACACCGACTTCACCGATTCCTGCGCCGCGGCAGTCTGTGACTTGGGCGCGGTACTGGTTGCACTGGCTGCGGCTGCCGGCGGGATCTTGATGTTGATCGGGATGACGCCGCCCAGCTTTGTCGTTCCGATCGTGACCGTGCCGCCGATATTGCCCGTCACCGCAAGAGAACCAGCCTTCAGTTCGACCGTCAGCGAGTCGGGGAAGTCGATGCTGAGGACGTCTTTGCTGTTGATCGCCAGCAGAGCGCCGCCCAACATGGCTGAGATCGATACCCCGGCAATCACACCGCCGCACGACGCGGCGGCCGAACCCAGGCACAGTTTGGTCTCGGCCTTGAACTGCCCGCTTGGCAGTGTCGTGCCAATCTTGGTCGTCCCCAATTGAATTGACCCACCGCCACCACCGAAGTAGGGCGCGAAGCTCAGACCGGCCTTCAGGCCGCCGGAGGGCAGCACCGACAGTTGGGCCTTGTATTCGCCGAGAGTGACGCTGCCCCCGAGCATCGTCACGGGTGACGTGGCGCCGCCCTGTAAGCCGGCCTGGAGAAGCGTGCCGCTGACGCCGAAGCCGTATCCCTCGACCCCGCCTCGATATTCGAGGAGGTGAATCTTCGAGGTGAGGTCGGGAGCAAAGTCGATCGTCGGACCGGCCGCGCCGAGCGGCGAGAACACGACCGAACTCTTCCACTCCGGTTCGAATCCGAGATCCATGAGCGGGGCGGTCTGCGCCAAGGTGACAGGGAGAGTGAAGCTGCTCTTGACCTCGCCGGTCGGGCCGACGGAGGCGTCCCACCACGTATCGGCGGCACCGTCGAGGCTTACCAGCCCGTTCGGCGAAACACCGGAACCGATGGTGAGTTTGCGCGCGACCCTCAGTGGACCAAGGATCCAGTCGAAATCGATGATCGGGATCGTGGTCGCGGCCAACTCGACGCCAGGCTGCACCGGAGGATTCTGCTCTCGCACCGCATCAGAATTTGCGGTGACCAATCCCGCCGCCAGCATGCTCGTGACCATCCCCGCCAGGACGGTCTGCACTATCGGCATTATTCAGCACCTCTCGCACGATTGGCACCGTTCGCGAAGTCGCGACCAGCGAGATCGCAGCGTATAGCAGGTTTGCTGAAATTGCGGGTTTACGGAAGTTTCCGCCGCGTCGGCTAGGCCTGCGTCATCGCGTAATATGCACCCCGGCGAGCGAGAAGCTCAGCGTGGCTGCCGGTTTCGACGATCCGGCCGGCTTCCATGACCAGGATGCGGTCGGCGTCGCGGATGGTCGACAGCCGGTGGGCGATGATGAAACTGGTTCGGTCCCGGCGCAATTTGGTCATCGCATGCTGGATCAGCAGCTCGGTACGGGTGTCCACCGAACTGGTCGCCTCGTCGAGGATCAGCAGCTGGGGGCGGGCCAGGAACGCCCTCGCGATGGTGATCAGTTGCTTTTCACCGGCACTGATGTTGCCGCCGTCATCGCTGACCCGGGTCTCATAGCCGTTGGGCAGCGTGTGGACGAACCGGTCGACATACGCCGCCCGGGCCGCCTCGATGACCTCGTCCTCACCTGCGCCGGGCTTCCCGTAGGCGATGTTCTCGGCGATCGTGCCGCCGAACAGCCAGGTGTCCTGCAGAACCATCCCGATTCGCGAGCGCAGCGACTCGCGACTGACCTCTCTGATGTCGGCGCCGTCGAGCAGGATCCTCCCGGCGTCGACGTCGTAGAACCGCATCAGGAGGTTGACCAGAGTGGTCTTGCCGGCCCCGGTCGGACCGACGATCGCCACCGTGCTGCCCGGCTCGGCGATCAGCGACAGATCCTCGATCACCGGAGTGTCAGGCCGATAGCTGAACGACACGTTCTGGAATTCGACACGCCCGCCGCCGTTGCCGGCCAACGCGATTGGCACGTCCGGCGCTTCTTCGGGCTCGTCGAGAAAGTCGAAGACCCGTTCGGCGCTGGCCACCCCGGACTGCAGCGTGTTGTACATGCCGGCGACCTGGGTCAGTGGCTGGTTGAACTGGCGGACGTACTGGATGAAGGCCTGGATGCTGCCCAACGTGATCTGGCCGGTGGCGACCTGAAAGCCACCGACGACGGCAACCGCGACATAGCTGAGGTTCCCGATGAATGTCGTGGCCGGTGAGACCAGGCCGGAAAAGAACTGTGCACCAAAGCTGGCGTGGTAGACGTCCGCGTTGAACTCGCGGAACTTCTCCTGCGCGGCGGCCCGGTGCCCGAAGGTCTTGACCACGGTGAAGCCGCTGTACGTCTCCTCGATGTGAGCATTCAGCCTGCCGGTGTTGGTCCACTGGGCGATGAACATCCGCTGCGAGCGGCGTGCGATCACCCGGGTCACCCACAGCGACAACGGAACCGTCACGACGGTGATCAGTGCCAGCAGCGGGGAGATGCTCAGCATCATCGCCAATACCGCGAGCACGGTCAGCACCGACGTCAGCAACTGACTGATCGTCATCGACACCGAGGTCTGGATGTTGTCCACATCGTTGGTGACTCGGCTCAGCAACTCGCCGCGCTGCCGGGAATCGAAGTAGGACAACGGTAACCGGTGGACCTTGTCTTCCACGTCGGCGCGCAGCGAGGTGATCGTGCGCTGCACGATCACGTTGAGCAGTCGGGCCTGCGCCCAAATCAGCAGTGCGGCAACCACGTACAGCGCCAGCGCCAGCAGCAGGGTGCGGCCCACCGCGGTGAAGTCGACCCCGCGGCCCGGTACCACATTGGTTCCGGACAGCAGGTCGGCGAACGTGGTGTCACCGCGCGCCCGGGCCGCGGCGACGGCCTGGTCCTTGGTGATGCCGGCCGGTAGCTGTCGGCCGATGACTCCGTTGAACAGCAGGTCGGTGGCGTGCCCGAGGATGCGGGGACCGATCACACCGAGCGCGATCCCGACGATGGACAACGCGATGACCGCCGCGGTCGGCCACCTGTGTGGTGTCAGCCGCCGGATCAGCCGCAGCGCGGAACCGGTGAAGTCGCGCGACCTGCCCTGCCGAGGGTCTTGGCTCATCGCGCGCATGCCGCCGCCGCGGAACGCCGGCCCGGTCATCGGCCGCCCCCGACGTGTACGTCGACCGACTGGGAGTCGGCGAACTGCCCATAGGTCTCGCAGCCGGCCAGCAGCGTGTCGTGAGTTCCCGTGCCGACCACCCGGCCACCATCCATCACGACAATCGTGTCTGCGTGCATGACGGTCGAAATGCGCTGGGAGACAATGATCACCGTGGCATCGGCGGATTCCTCACGAAGCGCCGCCCGCACCCGGGCGTCGGTGTGGACGTCGAGCGCGGAGAACGCGTCGTCGAACAGGTAGATCGCCGGACGCCGGATCACCGCGCGCGCGATCGCCAGTCGCTGGCGTTGCCCGCCGGAGAAATTGATGCCCCCTTGGGCGACCCTCATCCCGAGACCTTCGGGATGGGCGCGGACGAAGTCGTCGGCGGCGGCAACCCGCAGCGCCCGCCACATCTCGTCGTCGTCCACCACCTGTCCGGGGGCCGCACCGAGCGCCAGATTGTCGGCGACGGTGCCGGAGAACAGATATCCCCGCTGCGGAACCAGACCCAGGGTGGCCCAGAGGTGCTCGGGGTCGTAGTCACGTACGTCGATGCCGTCGACCCGGATCGCGCCGTCGGTGACGTCGTAGAGCCGGCAGATCAGGGATATCAGCGTCGACTTCCCGGACCCGGTGCTGCCGACGATCGCCGTCGTGGTGCCCGGCCGCGCGGTCAGCGAAACATCCTCCAGCACAGGGCGCTCCGCACCCGGGTAGCAGAACGTCGCGTTGTCGAGTGTGACCGCACCGCGGATGCCGCCGGCGGGGAGTTGTGGCGAGGCGGGGCTGGTGATCGCCGGCTCGGTGTCCAGCACCTCGGTGATCCGTTCCGCGCAGACCGAGGCTCGGGGCAGCATCACCAGAATCAGCGTGGCCATCAGAACCGCCATCAGGATCTGCATGAAGTACGACAGGAACGCGATCAGCGAGCCCACCTGCATGTGGCCGGAGTCGATGCGCAGGCCGCCGAACCAGATCAAGGCGACGCTGGAGATGTTGATGGTCAAGGTGGTCACGGGCAGCATCAGGGCCTGCCACCGCCCGGCGGCCAGCGCCGTGTTGGACACGGCTGCGTTGGCGACCGCGAACCGGTCGCGCTCGAACGGTTCCCGGGCGAACGCCCGGATGACCCGGATGCCCGAGAGCTGTTCGCGCATCACCCGGTTGATACCGTCGATGAGCCGCTGCATGCTGCGGAAGATCGGCAGCATCCGCGACACGATCCAGAAGTTGGACAGCGCCAGCACCGGAACACTGACCAGCAGAAGCCATGACAGCCCGGCGTCCTGGTGGATCGCCATGATGATGCCGCCGACGCACATGATCGGTGCTGTCACCAGGGTCGTCGTGGTCATCTGGATCAGCACTTGGATCTGCTGAACGTCGTTGGTCGTCCGGGTCAGCAGCGACGGCGCCCCGAACCGCGCGGTCTCCCGCTCAGAAAACGTGGTGACGTGGTGAAACATCGCCGAGCGCAGGTCGCGGCCGAACCCCATGCCGGTTCGCGAACCGAAGTAGACCGCGACCACTGCGCACACCACCTGCAGTCCGGTGACGGCCAGCATGACCAGCCCGAGTTCGGTGATCAGTGCGGTGTCACCCTTGGCCACGCCGTCGTCGATGATCGCGGCGTTGACGGTCGGTAGGTACAAGGAGGCCAGGGTGCTGACGGTCTGCAGCGCCATTACCGCCGCGACCAGCCACCGGTACGGCCGGACATAGTGTCTCAGCAGTGCCAGCAGCATTTCGCTACTGTTGCACACCCCTAGCGCGGCACCGCCGACGTTGTCGGGCCGCGCCGCTTTTTGCCGCCGAGAATCGCGACGAAGCGGCAGGTCAAGCGGTCTGTCGGTGGTTGCACCGAGGGCCTGCCGCTACAGTGCATGCTGTGACTTGCAGCAGGTGCGCATGACAGCGACGCGCAAACTCGCGTTGGCTGCCGGGGTTGTAGCCATCGCGGCCTCCATCGGCGCATGCTCGGACTCGGGCAGCGGCCCCGGTCAGCCACAGGGTTCGCAGGCTCCCGCGCCGCAGTCGGCCAACGCCAAACACGGTCCGATGTTCCCCGAATGCGGTGGCATCACCGACCAGACGATGGCCGAGCAGACGCGGGTGACCGGCTTGGTGAACACGGCCAAGAACTCCGTCGGCTGTCAGTGGCTGGCCGGCGGCGGGATCCTGGGCCCGCACTTCTCCTTCACCTGGTACCGGGGCAGCCCGATCGGGCGGGAACGCAAGACCGAAGAGCTGTCGCGCACCAGCGTCGAGGACATCAACATCGAGGGCCACAGCGGCTTCATCGCCGTCGGTACCGATCCGACTCTGGGGGACAACCTGTGCGAGATCGGCATCCAGTTCAACGACGACTTCATCGAATGGTCGGTCAGCTTCGCCGAGAAGCCCTTCCCGCCGGCTTGCGACGTGGCCAAGGAATTGACCCGTCAATCGATCGTGAATTCCAAATGAGCCCGCGCCGGGTAGCGACCGCGGTGGGGGCGGGGCTCTGCGCCCTGGTGATGGTCAGCGGCTGCGCCAAGACGGTGGATGGCATCGCGGCCAAGTCGGGTTCGGGCAGCGTGCCGCGCAACGACAACTCGGCGCAGCAGTACCCCAACCTGCTCAAGGAATGTGACGTCCTCACCACCGACATCCTGGCCAAGACGGTGGGCGCGGACCCGCTCGACATCCAGAGCACCTTCGTGGGTGCGGTTTGCCGCTGGCAGGCCGCCAACCCGGCCGGCCTGGTCGACATCACCCGCTTCTGGTACGAGCAGGGCAGCCTCGACAACGAGCGGTCGGTCGGTCAGTTCCTCAAGTACCAGATCGAGAACCGGTCGATCGCCGGTGTGCCGTCGATCGTGATGCGGACCAGTGATCCCAACGGTGGCTGCGGCGTCGCCAGCGACGCCGGCGGTGTCGTCGGGTGGTGGGTCAACCCGCAGGCCCCCGGCATCGACGCGTGCGGTCAGGCCATCAAGCTGATGGAACTGACGCTGGCCACCAACTCCTAGCGCGGCACGTGGAATGAGGTCAGCTCGGCCCTGCCGAGCGCGAGCGCGGCCCAGCTGTCCGACAGGCGCAGCACGGCGATGGCCGACGTCGGGTACTTCGTCGAGATACCGTCGGCCGCGGCGCGATCCGAGCGGTCGGGATCGGCGAGGCCGAGCGACAGCTGGCTCATCGTCGGTTCGTGGCCGACCACCATCAGGGTCGCGACATCGTCGGGCACCTGGTTGATTTCGACGAGCATCGTTCCCGGGGTGGCGCCATAGAGCCGTTGGGAGTAGGTGACCGGCGCGGTGATACCGGTGCGCTCGAGGGTCTGGCGGGTGCGGGTCGCCGAGGAGCACAGCACCAGATCGATCGCCGGGATGTTGGCCCGCAGCCAGTCGCCGGCCAGACCGCCCTCTCGGATACCGCGGGACGCCAGGGGCCGGTCGTGGTCGGGCACCCCATTCGGATAGTCCGACTTGGCGTGGCGCATCAGGACGAGCGTGCGTTCTCCAGCAGTCACCGGCCCAGGCTAAACCCCGATCGGTACATGCCGGACGAGGTCCACGGACTTGTCGGCGCCGCGCCCTACACTCGCCGCAGCACCCACCGAGAACAGGAAGGACGCCCGCGAATGCGATTTCTGCACACCGCCGACTGGCAACTCGGCATGACGCGGCACTTCCTGGAAGGCGAAGCCCAGCCGCGGTACTCCGCGGCCCGGCGCGATGCGGTGGCCGGCCTCGGCGCGCTGGCGCGGCAGACCTCCGCGGAGTTCGTCGTCGTGGCCGGTGACGTGTTCGAGCACAACCAGCTTGCGCCCAAGGTGGTCAGCCAGTCCCTGGAAGCCATGCGCGCCATCGGCGTTCCGGTGTACCTGCTGCCGGGCAACCACGATCCGCTCGACGCGTCGTCGGTGTACACCAGTGCCCTCTTCCGGGCCGAGTGCCCGGACAACGTGACCGTGCTGGACCGCGACGGGGTGTTGGAGGTGCGTCCCGGGGTGCAGCTGGTCGCGGCGCCGTGGCGCACCAAGGCGCCGACCACCGACCTGGCGGCCGCGGTGCTTGGGGACCTCCCGGCCGACGGCACCGCACGCGTTCTGGTCGCCCATGGCGGGGTGGACGTGCTCGATCCCGATCCCGGCAAGCCGTCGCTGATCAGGATGGCCGCGGTGGCCGACGCTGTCGAGCGCGGCGCGGTCCACTATGTCGCCCTGGGGGACAAGCACTCCCGCACCTGCGTCGGTGACAGCCGCAGGGTGTGGTACTCGGGCTCGCCGGAAGTGACCAACTTCGATGACGTCGAGGCCGATCCGGGTCATGTCCTGCTGGTCGACATCGACGAGGTGGACCCGGCGCATCCGGTCACCGTCGAATCCCACCATGTCGGACGGTGGCGGTTCGTCACGCTGCACCGGCAGGTCGACGACACCCGCGACATCGCCGATCTCGACCTCAACCTGGATCTGCTGGCAGATAAGGACCGCACGGTCGTGCGGTTGGGGCTGACCGGCTCGCTGACGGTCACCGACCGTGCGGCGCTGGATGCCTGCCTGGACAAGTACGCCCGGTTGTTCGCCTGGTTGGGTACGTGGGAACGACACACCAACATCGCGGTGATGCCGGCCGACGGCGAGTTCGATGACCTCGGCATCGGTGGATTCGCCGCGGCCGCCGTCGACGAACTGGTGAACACCGCCCGCTCCGGTGACGACGCCGCCGCTCAGGACGCCCAGAGCGCACTCGGGCTGTTGCTGCGGCTGGCCGGGGGGAGTGCGGCGTGAAACTGCACCGGCTGGCCTTGACCAACTATCGCGGAATCACCCACCGTGACATCCAGTTTCCGGACCACGGCGTGGTCGTCGTGTGCGGTGCCAATGAAATCGGCAAGACGTCGATGATCGAGGCGCTCGACCTGCTGCTGGAATCGAAGGACCGCTCGACGAAGAAAGACGTCAAGCAGGTCAAGCCGACGCACGCCGATGTCGGATCCGAAGTCCTGGCCGAAATCAGCACCGGCCCATACCGTTTCGTCTACCGAAAACGCTTCCACAAGAAGTGCGAGACCGAACTCACGATCTCGGCGCCCCGGCGCGAACAGCTCACCGGGGACGAGGCGCACGAGCGGGTGCTGGCCATGCTCGGTGAGACGGTCGACACCGAGCTGTGGCACGCGCAGCGGGTTCTGCAGGCCGGCTCGACGTCGGCGGTGGACCTGTCCGACTGTGATGCCCTCTCGCGGGCACTGGATTTGGCGGCGGGCGACGACGCGGCCCTCTCGGGCACCGAACCTCTTTTGATCGAACGGATCGACGCCGAATACGGCAAGTACTTCACTGCGACGGGCCGGCCGACCGGTGAGTGGGCGTCGGCGATCGCGCAACTGCGTGCGGCCGACGAGGACGTGGCCCGGTGCGCGGCCGCGGTCGCCGAAGTCGACGAACGGGTGCGCAGGCATGCCGACCTCGCCGAACGGCAGGCCGCGCTGGCCGATCGCGGCCCGAGCGTAGCCCAGCGGCTGACCGCCGCCCAGACGGCGGCCGCCGCGCTGGCCGCGCTCGGCGACCAGCTGCGTCAAGCCGAGCTTGTCGCGACCGCGGCGCAGGGCACCTGTTCCGCATCGAGCGCCGCGCAGGCTGAACGGGCTCGCCTGCGCGACGATGTGGCAGCGCGCACCGCCGCCGTCGCCGAGGTTCAAACGCGGCTGGCGGCGGCCATCGAGGCCGAACACACCGCCCGTGAAGTCGTCGAAATGGCTTGTGCGGCAGCGGCGGAATCGACCGCCGTCCTTGCCGCCGCTCAGGAGACCGTCGACGAGGCCCGTCGGGTGGTGGATGCGCTGGCCGCCGATGAGCAGGCGCAGCGCCTCGCCGCGCGGCTGGAGCGGATCGAGACGATCGAGCAGCAGCTGGCCACGCTGACCAAGGAGCTCTCCGAAATCACGCTGACCAGCGACGTGATGGCCGATGTCGAGTCGGCCGCGGCACTCGTCGAGCGGATCGAGGCACAGCTCACCGCCACCGCGACCACGGTGGAGTTCACGGCGGCCACCGACCTCGAGTTGAGGGTGGGGGGGCGGACCATCCGGCTGGCTGCGGGGCAGAGCTGGGCGCCGCCCACCTCATCGCCGACAGCCGTCGAGTTGGCCGGACTGCTCAGCGTGCGGATCGATCCGGGCGCAACCACCTCCGGTGTTCAGGCGAAACTGGAAGCGGCACAGCTGGTTCTGGCCGAGGCGCTGCGGCAGGGCGGCGCCGGCGACCTCGAGGGTGCGCGGGATCTCGACCGGCGCCGCCGGGAACTCGTCAGCAATCGCGATCAGTTGGCCGCGACACTGACCGGGTTGTGCGAAGACGAAGGGGTGGTGGAGATGCGCGCGCGGCTGGCATCTCTGCGTGAGGCGATCTCGCCTGTCCTGCTGGCCGCGGGTGTCGACGGTGCCGCCGCGCGCGCGGCCTTCGTGAGCGCCATCGAGGCGCGTGAAACCGCACGTGCCGACGCCGATCTGCATCAGCGCGCGATCGCCGGTGCCAACGTCCGGCTAACCGAAAGCAGCACAGCGGCAACGGTTCTGCGCGCCAAGGTGACCGACGCCAGTGTCGAACTCGACGCGTCGAAAGAGCGGCTGGCAGCATTGCGAGCCGACAGGGACGACGAGCAGCTGGCGGCGCAGGCGGCTGCCGACATCGAGGCTCAACGGCAGGCCGACGCCGCGGTGGCCGAGCTGGCGAGGGTCTATGCCGCATCGGATCCCGCTGCCGTGCAGGCCGAGCTGGCCGAGGCCAGCGCCGCGGCCGCCGCACTGGAAGGCGAGCACGCACAGGTGGGCCAGGCGCTCAACGACATCACCGTCGTGCTCGGCATCATCGGCAACGAGGGGCGCCAGGGCAGCCTCGACACCGCCCAGATCGCCCGCGAGCATGCCTTCGCCGAGCATTCGCGGGTGTCTCGCCGGGCTCGGGCCGCGCAGTTGTTGCGGTCCGTGATGTCCCGGCACCGGGACAACACCCGGCAGCGATACGTCGCACCGTTCCGCAGCGAAATCGAGCGGCTGGGCCGCCCGGTGTTCGGGCCGAGCTTCGAAGTCGAGATCGACAGCGATCTGCGAATCTGCAACCGCACCTTGGACGGTCGGACCGTTCCCTACGACTCGCTGTCCGGCGGAGCGAAAGAACAACTCGGTATTCTGGCCCGGCTGGCGGGTGCGGCGCTGGTCGCGACGGAAGACTCCGTACCGGTGGTCATCGACGACGCGCTGGGCTTCACCGACCCCGACCGGCTGACCAAGATGGGTGCGGTGTTCGACACCGTCGGAGACAACGGACAGGTGATCGTGCTGACCTGCACGCCGGCTCGCTACCTGGGCGTACAGGACGCTCACGTCATCGAACTGATCGCCTGAGCCGGCGCCGAGTACGCCGCAAAGCATCTGGCATGTTGCTGTGTGATCTGGGTCATCACACCGGCATCAGGTAACGCGAATTACAGGAGTTCGCCATGCAGATTAGCTAGAAGATCTAATAGTCTTTGTCGATGCGTCGGGATAGCGTGTGCGGCAATACTACTGACGATCTGCTGGCGCGCTATGTGTCACCAGACGGAACGATTTCGGTACCGGACGACCTCACGCTGACATCGTTTCTGGCCGGCCATGCCGAGGCGGAAGACCACCACGCCGCCTACCGATTCATCGACTATTCGCGCGACCGTGAAGGCAGCGTCGAAGAGCTCAGCTGGCAGTCGCTGAAGGCGGCCACCAATGCTGTCGCGGCGAGGTTGCGGCAGGTCACCCAACCCGGCGACCGGGTGGCGATAATGGCCCCTCATGGATTGCACTACGTTATCGGGTTTTTCGCCGCCATCCACGCCGGCGCTATCGCCGTGCCGCTCTTCGTGCCAGCCCTCTCCGGGCACGCTGAGCGGCTGAGAGCGATCCTCTCCGATGCGGATCCCCGGGTTATCCTCACTACCGACAGCGCCGCCGAGTCGTTACGTGAGATGCTGCGCACCATAACCCCGGTCGAGCGGCCACGCGTCATCGCGGTTGACGCCGTGCCGGTTTCCTTCGGTGAAGACCTGACACGACCCGAGCAGGGTGCCGACGATATCGCCTACTTGCAGTACACCTCTGGATCGACGCGTACACCAGTCGGCGTGGAGATCACGCACCGGGCCGCCTGCACCAATGTCGCGCAGATGATCCTGGCCGGGCGGTTGGACATGGGAGTTCGCAGCGTGAGCTGGCTTCCGCTCTACCACGACATGGGACTGGTCATGACCATGTTCCCGATGCTGTGCGGAGGACAGATCACTCTGATGGATCCGATGGCATTCGTTCGACGGCCGTATCGATGGATCCGGCAGCTTTCGGAGGAAGCGGTACATGGCCGAACATTCGCTGCCGCACCAAATTTCGCCTTCGCTCTGTGCGCCGAACGTGGTCTACCGCCGACTGGCGAGCGGCCAGATCTCAGCAACGTAGTCGGGTTGCTGAACGGTTCCGAACCCGTCACCATGGCCGCAATCGAGAAGTTCACCGCCGCCTTCACTGCGTATGGATTGCCTGCCACCGCGGTCAAACCCTCGTACGGAATGGCGGAGGCGACGTTGTCGGTGGCTAGCATCGCCGCCGACGGCGCGCCCTCCGCCGTTCATCTGGACCGGAACGCGTTGGCTCGTGGCCATGCCGTCCGGGTCGAAGCTGAGGCGCCGGGCAGCGTGTCCCTCGTATCCTGTGGACACCCGATACCCAACCAATGGCTCGTCATCGTCGACTCCGTTGCTGGTGCTGAGTTGCCCGACGGGTCGGTGGGCGAAATCTGGTTGCACGGCAACAATATTGGGCGGGGATATTGGAGGCGCCCGGACGAGACGCTACGGGTGTTCGCCAACAAGCTTCAAACCCGTCTAGGGTCCTCGAGTCACGCCGAAGGTGTGGCCGACAATGGAACCTGGCTTGCAACTGGAGATCTCGGCGTTTACCTCGATGGTGAACTCTATGTGACCGGCCGTATCAAGGATCTGATCATCATCGACGGCCGCAACCACTACCCGGTCGACGTCGAAGCCACTGTCAGCAAGTCGACGCCGACCATTCGGGACGGTTTCGTTGCTGCCTTCGCCGTCAGTTCATCAGAGTGTGTCCGGGGCAGCGGGATGGCCGGCGAGCATCTTGTCGTCGTCGCCGAACGCGCGGTCGGCTCGAATCGGATGGAACCCACGCTCGTCGCGGAAGCGGTTCGGGCGGCGGTTGCCCGGACCCATCACATTCCGGTTAGCGACTTCCGTCTGGTGCCCGCTGGGGCGATACCGCGAACCACCAGTGGAAAGCTGGCCCGCAATGCTTGTCGGACGGCCTATCTGGCCGGGGAATTCGACTAGAGGTCAGTCGGCCAGCGCCAGAATTTCGTCGAAACTGTCGGCGAGGCAATCGCAGAACGCGTCGAAGTCCGGGATTGCGCCCGCGTCGACGTCGATGCCGAGGGCGCAGGTATCGACGTAGGTCAGCAAGGTCACGTTGACCGCCGAACCGATGGTCGGACCGAACGCGTACTGCTTGCGTACCGCCGCGCCACCCAGATACACCGGCACGGGAACCCCCGGTACGTCACTGCACAGGAAGTCGACATGCCGCAGGATCGACCCGATGTACCAGCGCGGCATCGCGTTGAGGGCGCCCGCGATCAATTGCGTATACGGAATCGACTTTTCATTACGCACCCGGCCGGTGCACTCGTGGATGCTCCTGATTCGTCGTGCCGGATCGATGATCCCGGCGTGAACGTCGAAGCGCATCAACGTGATCCGATTTCCGCCTGACTGGTCGTCTGCGGTGCGTAAGTTGATCGGCATCGTCAGATGCAGGTCGAAGACGCCGACACCGTGTTTGTCGTGGTAGCGGCGCAGACCGCCGGCCACCCCCGCGACGAACGCGTCGTTGAGCGCGCCACCGCTGCGGTGGGCGGCTTCACGAAGTCGCGGCATCGGAACATCGAGCACGCCGAGTTTGCGAACCAGCGTGCGGTTCGTCATCAGCGGAGAACCCGGCTTGTTGACCGGTCGGACAGTCCGGTACACCGACGCGGCCAGTTCACCCGCGGACTCGACGGTCTCCCGGGGCCGTCGAACGATGTTGAACAACAACCTCGGAGCGATCTTGAGCGATTCGCTGACCAGCGTGCCGACCAAGCCGGCGTCGTAGCGCAGGGCGTCGCCGTAGCTCGCCAAGGGCTGGCGCACGGCAACGGCCGGTGCCACCGGCATCGCATCGACGGCCTGAGCATCCTCACTGAGATCGAAGAGCCGCATCGCGATCTGA
Organism: Mycobacterium sp.; assembly: GCA_021732005.1. Lineage (GTDB taxonomy): Bacteria > Actinomycetota > Actinomycetes > Mycobacteriales > Mycobacteriaceae > Mycobacterium. The sequence goes on from JAKFVT010000036.1 coordinate 53,979, forward strand.
ACACCACCGACACCATCGGTCAGTGAGTGGTGGAATTTGCACAACACGGCAGCTGCACCGTCGTCGAGGCCCTCGACCAGGGTGACCTCCCACATCGGCCGGGCCCGGTCGAAGTCGGCCATCGCGGCCAGTCGGGCCATCTCGAGCACACCATCGAGGTTTCCCGGCTCCGGCGCCGACACCCGGCGCATGTGATAGTCCAGATCGAAGTCGGGGGCATACTCCCAGCGCGGCGGAGTCGGCGGCGGCGAGTTCACCACCCGCTGACGGAACATCGGCAGCTCGCGGCTGACGAGATCGAACCGCTCCCGCACCAGATCCCAATTCGGGGACCGGTCGAGAAGTATCACCGTCACCACCGTGGATCTCAGCCGCGGATCGGCTTCCATCGACCAGGTGAACGCATCTGTGTTACGCATGAATTCGGTCATGATGTGCTCCCACCATGAACGTACGACGCCGCGGCAGCGAGCAATACGTCACCGGGTCAGCTGGTGACTTTGTTCCCTAATACCGAGGTCCTCAGGCGGCGCTGCGGGAGGAGGAGCGTCAGCCCGCCGCGGGCAGTGGCACTCGCCGCGCACCCCACGTTCGAATCGGCGACGTCGCCCAGCTCGAGGGGCTTGCGCAGTGTCGACCGGTGTCCTCCAGGTATGTCGAGATCGACGAAATGTCGTGATCTACTCGCACTTTCGCGGCGAAAAGGCGGTTTGGGCGAGTGGGGACTCAGAAGTAGGCGTTCGCCGGGATCGGCGTGCCGTGCAACAGGTTCTGGCCGACGACCCTGGCCTTGTACGCAACCGGGTTGTGCAGGGTGATGGTGCGGATGTTGCGCCAGTGCCGGTCCAGATTGCGCTGGCGGCTGGCCGCGCTGGCCCCGCCGAGCTCGAGCAGCCGGGTGGCCGCGTCCAGTGCGACGTCGTCGAGGTGGACCTTCACCTTGGCGACCTTGAGCTGCGCCTCGGCCGCCAGGCCGGCGTCGGGCACGCCAGGAAAAGTCGGGTGCACGGAGTCCGTCGCCGCCTCGATGGCCGACGCCGCGTCCAGCACGGCCGCCCGCGCGATGTAGGCGGTGCTGGCCAGCTCGCCGAGCTGACGCTGATACAGCGGATCGTCGACCGGACGCTCGGTCAGTGCGTGGCTGAAGCTGCGGGTGCGCGAGCGCAGCAGCTCGGCGCCGTCGTCGACGATCGACTGCAGCACACCGGCGACGACGGCGTGGATATACAGCTGCAGCGCCGCGTACTGCACCGTCGGCACCGGCTCCGCCTCGTAGGGCGTGTCGGTCAGAACCTCGTCGGGCGCGACGTCGACGCTGGTGAACACGGTGGTCCCGGTACCGGTCCGGCGCTGGCCGAAGCCGTCCCAGTCGTCGACCAGCCGCACGCCGTCCCGGTCGGCGGGCACGATCACGGTGGCCACCGAGTCGTGGTCGGTGGTCGCGGTGACGGTCAGATAGTCGGCGAACAGCGTCCCGGTGCTGTAGTACTTCTCGCCGGTCAGCCGATAGCCGCCGGGCACGGGGAGCAGCCGGGTGTTGAACACCAGGCTCCCGACGGCGTTCGAGCCTTTCTCGCTGAAGGCATTGCCCACGATGTGACCGTCGGCGACCTTGGCCAGCCACTGCCGCGACCGTTGTTCTGTGAGGCCGCGGAGCCGCTCCTCCACGAACCAGAAATGGGTTCGGAAGATGTGGGCCACAATGGGATCCGCCGCGGCTACATCGATCACCGTCGAAAACAGCTGACGGACAGTGAAGTTCGATCCGCCAAGCTCGGTCGGTAGCCGCAAGGTGCCGAACCTGGCCTGCTTGAGCGCGTTGACTTGGTCAAAGGGGTTCTCGTCGTTGAGGTCTCGGTCCCTGGCACCGGATCGGATCTGGGTCAGCAGATCGTCGAACTCCGTCGTGCCGGGCAGGATGCGGTGGACAGGCTGCACTGTGGTCATGGTCTCGTTCTACGCCGGAGCCGCTCCCGCGAGCACTGCTTTGGCTCACCCCGAACCTAAGGAGCGCGCCTGCGGATTCCATTCCCGGCGCCGGCGGGGCAGAATCGACGGCATGACAGGCCGGCGGCGATGACTCTGAACGAGAAGCGCCGCCGCGCCCACGACAAACTCGCCGCGCTACCCGGGGTTCGGCCGATCCGCCGCCCGATCACCGCGACCGGATCCGACGAATTCGACCTGTACTACGTGCGCACCGGCCGCAAGACCAAGCATCCGCTGGTCATCATCCCCGGTGGGCCAGGTGCGGCGTCGATCGCGCTCTACCGGGGCCTGCGCCGTCGGGCCGCCGCCGAGGGTCTCGACGTGATCATGATCGAACACCGGGGCGTCGGGATGTCGCGACACGACGACAACGGCGCCGACCTGCCGCCCGAGGCGCTGACAATCGAGCAGGTGGTCGACGACGTCGCTGCGGTGCTCGACGACGCCCAGGTGGACAGCGCCGTCATCTACGGCACGTCCTATGGCACATATATCGCCGCCGGGGTCGGGGTGCGCCACCCGTCCCGGGTGTTCGCGATGATCCTGGATTCGCCGCTGCTTGCCGGTGACGACATCGAGGTGGTTCGCCAGACCGTGCGCAGTGTGCTGTGGCACGGCCGGGAGCCCGACACCGAGGAACTGGCGGACAAGGTCCGCCGGCTGGCCGACGAGGGCGTGATGACTCCGGCCGGGGCGCAACTGGCCGCCACCGTGTACGGCTTCGGTGGTGCGCGGCTGCTGGACCGGCAGTTGGACCTGCTGCTGGCCGGCCGCAACCTGGTCTGGACCGCGATGGGGCACTTCGGGGATTTGATGGTGAACCGAAAAGCGCCGTACCGCAACGAGGCTGACCTGGTCGGACGGATCGGGTACCGCGAGCTCAACTACGCGGCCGACCCGGACGGTCTGCCGCTGGACCCGGCCGTGGCCATGCACGAGTTCGCGGCCGGCGAGTCCACGCAGTTCGAGGCTGAGCCGTTCGACCTGGTTGCGGAGATGCCGAAGTTCACCTGGCCCACCGTGGTGGTCTCCGGCGGGCGCGACCTGATCACGCCACCCGCGGTCGCCGATCGCATTGCCGAGCTGATCCCCGGCTCGGTGCTGGTGCGACTACCGACCACCGGTCACAGCGTGCTCGACACCAAGGAGCGGGCGGCGCTTCGGATCGCCGAGGCGGCAGCGATCGGCCGGATCGATACTCTGCGGGCGCAGGAGGCGGCGCTCGACGCGATGCCGAGCGTGCCCGCGGTGCGGCTGATGGTGTCGGCGTTGGCTGTGGCGGCCCGGGTCGAGGCGGTGCTGCCCGCGGCGCTCCCGCGGGTGGTGACCCGGACTCTTCCCAAGCCTGTTACTTCGTGAATCCGATTGCGGTGTAATTCAAGTCGCCCAAGCCCGCCGGACCGTAGTTGGCCAGGTTGCTGCGCACCGCGACATTGCCTGCTGACTGGAACAGCGGCAGGCTGAACCCCTCGCCGAAGATCAGTTTGTCCACGTCGTTGGCCAGGCCGCGCGCCTTGTCCGGGTCGAGTTCGTTGAGCACCAATTCGACCTTGGCGTCGATATCGGGGCTGCTGATCTTGCCGAAGTTGCTCTCGGCTCCGGTGGTGTAGATCTGATTCAGGCAGCACAACGCGAAAGCGTCACCCACCCAAGAGAATTGGGCGATGTCGAAATCACCCGGGATGATGTGGTTGGTGAAGAATCCGTTACCGGGCTTGGCGTCGATCTGCAGGTTCACCCCGATCTGGGCCAGGCTGTTCTGTGCGACGAGCGCTACCTGCCTCGTGGTCTGCGCGTCGTAGAGGACGTCGCGGATGACCAGCTGTTTGCCGTCCTTCTCCCGGAACTGCCCGTTGAGCTTCCAGCCCAGCGCATCGAGTTCTTGTTTGGCCTTCTCCGGGTTGAAGGCCACCACTTCACTGTTGTCCTGGTAGCCCTTCTGGCCCGCCACGTAGACGTGGTTGTTCAACGGAACGGGCTTGTCGACCAAACCGCGTTGTGTCACATCGGCAATCGCCTGCCGGTCGATGCCCTTGGAGACGGCCAGCCGCAGCGCCTTGTCCGACAGGATGGAGCCGGGCGCGCCGTTGAAGGTGAAGTGATACCAGCTCAGGCCCGGCGACCGCCGGATCGAGATGCCCGCGGTACGCCGGGCGATCGTCAGTTCGTCCAAGGAGCCCAGGCCGGTGGCGTCGATCGTGTTGTTCTGCAGCGCAGGGAGTCTCGCCGCATCATCGAGCACCAGGAAGGTGAACGAGTCGAGCCGCGGGGGAGTACCCCACCACTTCGGATTGCGGGTCAGCACGATGCGCTGGGCGGTGCGGTCCAGGGACGAGACCAGAAACGGGCCTGCCGATGGTCCGGGGCCGTTGAGTTGTCCCTTGTTGAACACGTCAGGGTTGGCGGTCATGGCCTTGGGCAGCAACATGGTGTTGCCCGCGAACATCCCGCGCCATTCGGCGTAGTGCTTGGCGAAGGTGATGACGGCCTGGCGGTCATCGACACCCTTCGTGACCGAGGCGACCCGATCGCTGCCGTTGGGCGAGGCGATCGCGAAGGCCTTGTCCTTGCCGCTGGTGGCGTTGATCTGAGAGGCGATATCCTCCCAGGTGATCGGGGTCCCGTCGGACCACACGGCCTTGGGGTTGATGGTGTAGGTGACCACCTGAGGGTCGGTGCCGGTCAGCTCGACGCTGGTGAAGTAGTCGTTGTTGACCTTCATCGAACCGTCGGCGGCGATGACGAACGCGCGCGGCATGGTGGGCCGCAGCATCGCGCCGGTGTCGGCCTCGTTGCCGTCGATGTTCAGGGTGTTCCAGTTCGACGGGAACGACGACAACGCCAGCCGCAGGTTGCCGCCGTTGCGCAGCGTGGCCGGGTCCTGCGGATTGATATCGCTGGTCGAGCCGAGCTCGGCGTTGCCGCCCGCGGACGGGACGTCGCGCTTGCTGCCTGAACAGCCCGCCACCACCAGACTTGCCACGACTGCCAGCACTGCAATTCGGCCGGCGCTCCGGCGGATCGATCGGGTCACGCCACTGATGCTAACGGCGAGTGGGATCCGGTTGCGGGATAGCGGCCAGCAACTTTCTGGTGTAGTCGTGCTGCGGGTTGGCGAAGATGTCGTCGGCGTCGCCGTACTCCACCATCGCGCCGCGGTACATCACGACGACGCGATGGGCGAGGTGTTTGACCACCGACAGGTCGTGAGAGACGAACAGATACGACAAATCGAACTCGCGCTGCAGGTCCAGCAGCAGGTTGATGATGCCGGCCTGGATGGACACATCCAGTGCCGATACCGGCTCGTCGAGCGCCAGGATCTTGGGCTGTAGCGCCAACGCCCGGGCGATGCCGATCCGCTGCTTCTGGCCGCCGGAGAACTCACCGGGGTAGCGGCTGGCGTCGGCGCGGCGAAGGCCGACGATCTCGAGCAGTTCGGCGACCCGCGTGTCGCTCCTGGTCTTGTCGAAACCGTTGGCGCGCAATGGTTCAGCCAGCAGCTCGAATACCGGCAGCCGGGGATCCAGGGACGCCACCGGATCCTGGAACACCACCTGCAGATCGCGGCGCAGTTCCCGGCGCCGCGAGGTCGTCAGGGTGGCGACGTCGTTGCCGAGCACCTCGATGGAGCCGGACTCCGGCGCCGCCAGGTCGAGGATCTGGTGCAGTGTGGTGGATTTGCCGGAGCCGGATTCCCCGACGATGCCCAGGGTCTGCCCGCGCAGCAGATCGAAGCTGAGGCCGTCGACGGCGCGAACCTCGCCGATGTTGCGGCGGAACACCACGCCCTTGGTCAGCCGGTAGGTCTTCACCAGATCGCGCACCGTGATCACCGGCGCCGGTTCCGCGGGGTCGTCGACAGTCACCGGCTGGGTGGACACGCCGTAGATCTGCGCCGCCGTGCGGCCCGTGACCTCTTCGGTGCGGATGCACGCCGCCAGGTGGCCTGCGGACGTGGGGTGGACGGGCATCAGTGCCGGTTCTTCTGCGCGGCACTTGTCGACGGCCAGCGGGCAGCGCGGGGCGAACGGGCAGCCGGGCGGCACATCCACCAGCGAAGGCGGTGCCCCGGGAATCGGCACCAGTCGAGTTCCCTGCGGCGAATCCAGGCGTGGCACGGAGCCCAATAATCCTGCGGTGTAAGGCATTCGACGGTCGCGATACAGTTCGTCCACCGGGGCTACCTCGACGGGCCGCCCGGCGTACATCACCAGAGCCCGATCGGCGAACTCCGCGACCACGCCCAGGTCGTGGGTGATGATCAGCACACCCGCACCGGTGACGTCGCGGGCGGTCTTGAGTACCTCGAGAATCTGGGCCTGAACGGTCACGTCGAGTGCCGTCGTCGGCTCGTCACAGATCAGCAGGTCCGGATCATTGGCGATCGCGATCGCGATGACCACCCGCTGGCGCTCACCGCCGGACAACTCGTGTGGAAAGGCGCGAGCCCGCCGCTCGGGCTGGGCGATGCCGACCAACTCGAGCAGTTCGACGGCCCGCTTGCGTGCCGCCTGCTTGCCGACGTCGCGGTGGTGCACTGTGATGGCCTCGGCGATCTGGTCGCCGACGGTGTAGACCGGGGTCAGCGCCGACATCGGGTCCTGGAACACCGTTCCGATGCGCCGCCCCCGGATCTTCGACATCTCGCTGTCGGACAGGCCTAGCAGCTCCCGGCCGGACAGCCGCACCGAGCCCGACACGGCGGCGTACTCCGGGAGCAGGCCGATGACGGCCATGGCCGCCGCGGACTTGCCCGACCCGGATTCGCCGACCATCGCGACGACCTCGCCGGGACGCACCTGATAGGTCAGGCCGCGCACCGCGGTCAGGTCGTCGCCGTCGGTGGGGAAGCTGACGGCGAGGTCGGTGACCTCCAGCAGGGCCTCGCTCATCGCTTCGTCTTCTTCTTACGGCCGCGGCGCAATGTTGCGCTGCCGGGGTCGAGCGCATCACGCAGCCCGTCGCCGGTGAGGTTGGCGCACACCAGGATCAGCACCAGAACCCCGGCGGGGAACAAGAACACCCACGGGAATGTCGTCGCCGATTTTGTGCCGTCGGCGATCAGCGTGCCGAGCGAGATATCGGGTGGCTGGATTCCGAAACCCAGGAAGCTCAGCCCGGTTTCGGCGAGGATCGCCACCGCGACATTGAGTGCGGCATCGATGATCAGGATCGAGGCCACATTCGGGATGATGTGGCGGGTGATGATGCGCCGACTCGGGACGCCCATATACCGTGCGGCTTGGACGAATTCGCGCTCTCGCAGGCTCATCGTGAGGCCTCGCACCATTCGCGAGCTCACCATCCAGCTGAACCCGGCCAGCAGCACGATCAGCAAGATGACGTTGGCTGAGCTCTTGGTGATCGGCGTGAGGATCGCGATCAGGATGAACGACGGCACCACCAACAGCAGGTCCACCAACCACATCAGCGTCCGGTCCCGCCAACCGCCGAAGTAACCCGCGATGGAGCCGACGGTCGCGGCGATCCCGGTCGAGATCACCGCCACGCACACGCCGATGAGCATCGACTTCTGCATACCGCGCAGGATCTGAGCGAACAGATCCTGCCCCAATGCGTTGGTGCCGAACCAGTGGTCGGTGCTGGGCGGGTCCTGCAGCGCATAGAAGTCGAGATCGGTGTAGGACCAGGGCAATAGCGGCGGCAGCGCGTAGCAGCCGATGAACAGCACGGCCAGGATCACCAGTGACGCCATCGCGCCCCGGTTGCGGGCGAAGCGGCGCAGCACCAGCGTTCGCCTCGAAGCGAATTCCTCGGGCTTCACACCCGAGCGGGCACTGTCGGTCGTCTCGGTCACGTCACCCTCACCCGGGGATCGAGCATCGCGTAGATGACGTCGGACAGCAGCCCGGCCAGCAGCACGACCGCGCCGGAGAACACCGTGATCGCCGCGACGATGTTCGTGTCCTGGGTTGCGATGCCCTGGACCACCCACTCGCCCATGCCGTGCCAGCCGAAGATCTTCTCTACGAACACCGCCCCGGTGACCAAACCCGCGACGCCGTAGGCGAACAGCGTTGCCATCGGGATCAGTGCGGTCCGCAGCCCGTGTTTGAACAACGCTCTGCGCCGGGTGAGTCCCTTGGCCCGCGCGGTGCGGATGAAGTCCTGGCCCAGCACGTCGAGCATCGCATTGCGTTGGTAGCGGCTGTAACCCGCGATCGCGCCCAGTGCCAGCGTGACCGAGGGCAGGATCAAGTGCTGCATCCGGTCGACGAACTGATTCCAGGAACCACCGACGGCGTCCGGGGAGGTCTCCCCGATGTATTCGAAAATATGCACTCCGAGAATCGAATTCACCCGCAGCGCGGCCAGGATCGCCAGGTTGGCGATGACGAACGTCGGTGTACTGATCACCAATAGCGACAGCAGAGTGATCACCCGATCGGATAATCGGTATTGCCGAATCGCCCCCCACGCGCCGACGACGACGCCGATCACGGTGCCCAGCACCGAACCGATCACCAGTAGTCGCAGGCTGACCCCGATGCGGCGGCCCAGTTCGTCGGAGACCGGCTGACCGGTGACGGTCGTGCCGAAATCACCGCGCACCGCGCCGGCCACCCAGTGGGCGTAGCGCAGCGGGATCGGCTTGTCGAGATCGAGTTCGGCGGCTTTGGCATCGATCACGGCCTGCGGCGGACGCGGATTGCGTTGCATCAGACTGTTCAACGGCGCGAACGTCAGCGACGTCAGTGTGAATGTGAGGAACGACGCCAAGGCCAGCAGCACCAGATAGTTGAGTAGCCGACGCGCCAGAAAACGCGTCATGGGCCGCTGCCCGGCGCAGGGTGCATGCAGCACAGGGTAGGAGATGGCCGGTCGAAACGACGCCAAGACCCTTCGGGCGGGCCAGGGTTTAGCGGCGCGGGGCACGGGAAGACTGCGTGCGTGGACGTGAAGCAGATCACATACCGACTGGTTCCGGCCCTGCTCGTCGCAGTGGCGCTCCCGGCACTGGCGGCATGCCAGGACAAGGGCGCCACCGTCGATCCGACCACCACCAGTCCCAGCCCGACGGCAGTGCAGACGTCGAAACCGATGCTGCCGAGTTCGTCGGTGGCGTCGGCCAGCCCGCAACCTCCGACGCCCAGCGGTGGTTAACGCGCACGTCAAGCGGCTAGCAGGTTTGGGCTCACAGCTTCGGGTTAACCAATTGCCAGCGGTTTGGCAGGGGTGCCGGCCCGTGGAACTGGTCCGAGACCGATTGGAAGTGTCGAGATGACGAACATCAAAACGCTGTCCGCCGTGGTCGGCGGCAGTGCGATTGTGGCCATGGGTGCACTGGGCATCGCGATGACCGAGCAAGGCAGCGGCACGATCGTGTCCGATCCCGGCACGTTCACCTCGCCAGTGACGTCCTCGATGACGACGGGGGAGACCACCAAGGAGACCGCCGTGGAGCCGACTAAGACGCCGGAGGTCGCGTCGCCACCGGTCACCGCGACGACTCCCGAAGCGCCGTAAGGCCCACGGCTGACTTGTAATCAGGCTGATCGTTCGTGGTGGCCCCGGTCCCGGGCGTCGCTAGCATCGCGACCATGAGCGTCACCGATCAATACCTGGCCAACAACGCCGAATACGCCAAGACGTTCAGCGGACCGCTTCCCTTGCCGCCGAGCAAGCACGTCGCCGTGGTGGCGTGCATGGACGCCCGGCTGGATGTGTATCGGATCCTGGGCTTGGGCGACGGTGAAGCACACGTCATCCGTAATGCCGGGGGAGTGATCACCGACGATGAGATCCGCTCGCTCGCCATCAGCCAGCGGCTGCTGGGCACGAGAGAGATCATCCTGATCCATCACACGGATTGCGGGATGCTGACGTTCACCGACGACGTCTTCAAGGGCGAAATCCAGGATGAGGTCGGCATCAAGCCCGAGTGGGCTGCCGAAGCTTTCACCGATCTCGACGACGATGTGCGCCAGTCGCTGAGGCGCATCGAGGCCAGCCCGTTCGTCACCAAGCACGAGTCGCTGCGCGGATTCGTCTTCGACGTGGCGACCGGCAAGCTGGCCGAAGTCACTCTTTAGTCCTGCCTGCTGTAGTCCTGCCTGCGCGTAAGCCTTGACTTGATCCGTCATGCTCGTTAGATTCCGGGTTGGCTTTGTAATTCTGGTCAAATCTACCAACTTTACGAGGAAATCATGGCGAGTCCGGTGGTCGAACGCCCCAAGCCGGGGCAGTACGAACTGAGCCACCTTCGGTCCCTGGAGGCCGAGGCAATTCACATCATTCGCGAGGTCGCTGCCGAGTTCGAACGGCCGGTGCTGCTGTTCTCCGGCGGTAAGGACTCGATCGTGATGTTGCATCTGGCGATCAAGGCGTTCGCGCCGGGCCGGCTGCCGTTCCCGGTGATGCACGTCGACACCGGTCACAACTTCGAGGAAGTGATCGCCACCCGCGACGAGTTGGTCGAGCGCTACGGCCTGCGCCTGGTGGTGGCGAGCGTCGAGGAGGACATCGAGGCAGGCCGGGTGGTCGACAACGGGCCGTCACGCAACCCGCTGCAGACCGTCACGCTGCTGCGGGGTATCCGCGAGAACAAGTTCGACGCCGCCTTCGGCGGCGCCCGCCGCGACGAGGAGAAGGCCCGGGCCAAGGAGCGGGTGTTCAGTTTCCGCGACGAGTTCGGCCAGTGGGATCCGAAGGCGCAGCGCCCCGAGCTGTGGAACCTCTACAACGGGCGTCACCGCAAGGGTGAGCACATCCGTGTCTTCCCATTGTCCAACTGGACCGAGTACGACATCTGGGCCTACATCGGTGCCGAAGGGATCACGCTGCCGGGCATCTACTACGCCCACCCCAGGCAGGTCTTCCAGCGTGACGGGATGCTCCTGGCCGTCCACGAGTTCCTGCAGCCCACACCCGACGAACCGGTCTTCGAGACCTCGGTGCGGTTCCGCACGGTAGGCGACGTGACCTGCACCGGCTGCGTCGAGTCCACCGCCTCCACCGTCGAGGAAGTGATCGCCGAGACCGCGCTGTCGCGTCTCACCGAACGTGGCGCCACTCGCGCCGACGACCGTATTTCCGAAGCCGGCATGGAAGACCGCAAGCGCGAGGGGTATTTCTGATGAGCACTCTGTTGAGGATTGCCACCGCCGGTTCCGTCGATGACGGCAAGTCGACCCTGATCGGCCGCTTGCTCTACGACTCCAAAGCCGTGATGGAAGACCAGCTCGCCGCCGTCGAGCGGACGTCGCGCGAGCGTGGCAACGACTACACCGACCTCGCACTGGTCACTGATGGCCTGCGCTCCGAGCGCGAGCAAGGCATCACCATCGACGTCGCCTACCGCTATTTCGCCACGGCCAAGCGGAAATTCATCATCGCCGACACTCCTGGCCATATTCAGTACACCCGCAACATGGTCACCGGAACCTCGACCGCGCAACTGGTGATCGTGCTCGTCGACGCGCGGCACGGCCTGCTCGAGCAGTCCCGCAGGCACGCGTTCCTTGCCTCTCTGCTGGGCGTTCAGCACGTCGTGCTGGCGGTCAACAAGATGGACCTCATCGACTGGGACCGTGAACGTTTCGAGTGGATCCGCGAGGAGTTCCACGCCTTCGCCGCTCGCCTCGACATCCACGACGTCACCACCATCCCGATGTCGGCGCTCAAGGGTGACAACGTGGTGACGAAGTCGGACAAGGCGCCCTGGTATGACGGTCCGCCGCTGCTGAGCCACCTCGAAGAGGTCTACATCGCCGGTGACCGCAACCTGGTCGACGTCCGCTTCCCGGTGCAGTACGTGATCCGGCCGCAGACCGTCGAGCACGCCGACCATCGCAGCTACGCGGGCACGATCGCCGGCGGCGTGATGCGCCCCGGGGACGAGGTAGTCGTACTGCCGAGCGGAAAAACCAGTCGTATCACGACAATCGACGGCCCGACCGGACCTGTCGAGGAGGCGTTCCCGCCGATGGCGGTGTCGATCAGTCTTGCCGACGACATCGACATCTCCCGCGGTGACCTGCTGGCCCGCCCGCAGAATCAGCCGGTGGCCACCCGGGAGTTCGACGCGACAGTCTGCTGGATGGCCGACGAAGCGTCGCTCGAGCCCGGCCGCGACTACATCATCAAGCACACCACCCGCACCACGCGGGCTCGCGTCGCTGCGCTGGACTATCGCCTGGACGTCAACACCCTGCACCGGGACAAGAGCGCAACGGCGTTGAAGCTCAACGAACTCGGTCGGGTCACCCTGCGCACCCAGGTGCCGTTGTTGCTCGACGAGTACTCCCGCAACGCCGCGACGGGATCGTTCATCCTGATCGATCCCGACACGAACGTGACGGTGGCCGCGGGCATGGTCCGCGACACCGCGCCGACGGCCGCCCGCAGCGCGTCGCCGAACACGGTGGTCCACCAGTCGCTGGTGGACTCCGGTGACCGGCTGACGAAGGGGCGCACCCTGTGGTTCACCGGTCTCTCCGGCTCGGGGAAGTCCTCGGTCGCGGTGCTGGTCGAGCAGAAGCTGCTCGAACATGGTTGCCCCGCTTATATTCTCGACGGTGACAACCTGCGCCACGGGCTCAACGCCGACCTCGGTTTCTCGATGGCGGATCGGGCCGAGAACCTGCGCCGGTTGGCCCACATCGCCACGCTGATGGCCGATGCCGGCCTGACGATCCTGGTACCGGCGATCAGCCCGCTGGAGGAACACCGGGAGCTGGCCCGCAAGGTGCACACCGACCAGGGGGTGGAGTTCTATGAGATCTTCGTCGACACTCCGCTCGAAGACTGTGAGCGACGAGATCCCAAGGGGCTCTATGCCAAAGCCAGGGCGGGGGAGATCACTCACTTCACCGGAATCGACAGCCCCTATCAGCGGCCGAAGAAACCGGATCTGCGGCTGACCCCCGACCACGAGTGCGATGAGCTGGCCCAGCAGGTCATCGATTTGTTGGAGGGCCAGGAGTGAACGATCACGACCTGGCTGCCGAGCTGGCCACCCAGGCAGGCAAGCTTCTGCTCGACGTTCGTGTCGAGCTGGCCGAGGCCTCCGGCGCTGAGCGAAAAGCCGCGGGCGACAAGCGTTCTCACGACTATCTGATGGAAGCGCTGGCCGCGGCACGGCCCGACGACGCGGTGCTGTCGGAGGAGGGGGCCGACGATCCGATCCGGTTGCGCAGCCAACGGGTGTGGATCGTCGACCCGCTCGACGGCACGCGCGAGTTCTCCGAACTCGACCGGGACGACTGGGCGGTCCACGTGGCGCTGTGGGAGGACGGCGAGTTGATCGCCGGCGCGGTTGCGCTTCCTGCCCAGGGCATCACGTTGGCAACCCCCGCGGTGTCGCCGCCCCCGGCGGCGCCGAGCGCTCCGCGGATCGTGGTGTCGCGGACCCGGCCCCCGGCGGTTGCGCTGCAGGTTCGCGACGCGTTGGGCGGTGTACTGGTCGAAATGGGTTCTGCCGGAGCCAAGGTCGCGGCGGTTATTCAGGGCCGTGCTGACGTCTATGTGCACGCCGGTGGCCAATACGAGTGGGATTCGGCCGCCCCGGTGGCAGTCGCGCGAGCCGCCGGGCTGCACACCTCACGCATCGACGGCTCACCGCTTCAGTACAACCGGCCCGACCCGCTGCTGCCCGATGTCGTGGTGTGCCGGCCCGAATTGGCCGAGGCGGTGCTGGCCGCGACGCAGTAGCGTTGCGCCATGACTGAACTCAACACCTTGCGGGCGCTCGCGGGCCTTCCGCTCGATCCGCCGAGTCTGGCCACGTCAACGCTGATCCTGATCGACTGTCAGAACACGTACACGCAGGGCGTGATGGAACTCGAGGGTGTTCAAGCCGCGCTGGACGAGGCGGCGGCGCTGTTGGATCGCGCACGGACCGCGGGCATTCCGGTGATCCACATCCAGCACGACGACGGCCCCGGGTCGCTGTATGACATCAGCAGCGAGAGCGGTGCGATCGTGCCAAGGGTCGCGCCTCGCGACGGGGAACCGGTGGTGGTCAAGAACTACCCCAACTCGTTCGTGCAGACCGATCTCGAAGAGCGGCTCAAATCGATCGGCGCCGAGAACCTGATCATCGGTGGATTCATGACGCATATGTGCGTGAATTCGACCGCGCGAGGCGCCTTCAACCTCGGCTACGCGCCCACGGTGGTGGCAGCCGCCACCGCCACGAGGTCGTTGCCAGGTGTGGACGGTGCGGCCATCCCTGCGGCATCGCTGCACGCCGCGAGTCTTGCCGCTCTCAAGGATTTGTTCGCTGTCGTCGTCGCCGACTCGGGCGCCATCTCAGACTGAGACCACCCTCGGGCCCTTTCCTGAGAGATTCTGGCCCTGAACCTGAGAGCCAGCTGGCCTGACTTCACCTTTTGACAGGCTCAGTTCGTGATTCACAGGCGCGTTCGTGTCGTACGCCAAATTTGCTGATTCTGGATGATATCCGTGTTTGCGCACGTCGAAGCGGGCGAGCAAGTTCGCCTGCGATGCATCTCCGGAAATCTGACGTTTCCGTCAGAAAATTTTTCCAGCAAAATCGTCAATTAGCGTTTTCCCTCAGGTTTTTCTCAGGTACCGTCAGCTTTGTCAGTGTTGACCCCAGCCCGGGAGGGATTGAAATGCAAATCTCCATACGCTCACAGCTCATTGCGGGGACCGCTGCCGTTGTCGGCGCCAGCGCGATTGCAATGACGCCAGTAACGCAGGCCAATCTCGCATTGCCCGACCTCCAGATGCCCTCGGCCAGCCAGGTGGCCCTGGCCGGTTTCGACAGCCCGCTGTCGGAACTCCTCGGCACTTTCAGTTCCCTCAATCAGTGGGTGCTGAGCGCCGATAACACGACTGCTGGCTATACCGATCTCGGCGGCCTGGTCACCGCTGGCGGCGTCGCCATCGCGAAGGGCGGCTACCAGTTCAATGCGGTCGGTCTGCTTCCGCAGATCATCAACGACCACCTGCCGATCATCAGCCAGATGGGGTACAACGGGGCGGCATCCCTGGGGAGCGCCGCCAACGCCGCAACAACGATCGGATTGATCGCCAGCGAAGGCTTGTGGAACCTGCCCGGCGCATTCGTGACGGCCACTCAGCAGGCGCTCTCCGGCGACATTCCCGGCGCCATCTCGACGTTGCAGTCCGCGATCGTGGGACCGTTCGTGGCCGCCGGCCAGGTCGCCCTCGCCAGCGCCAACTACATGCTGGACAACGCGGTCGCACGGGGTACCGCCCTGCTCGGTGCCGTTCCGGACCTGGTCAACCTGGTCGTTCAGAGCTCCATCGGCCAAGCTCAGGTGCTTGCCGGCGCGTTCAGCGCCGTCGTCCAGAACGTCATCACCGGCATCACCAACGGCAATGCCGAGGAGGCGTGGAACGCTGCGGTCGACGGGTTCTTCGGACCGCGGGGCATCCCGGGCACGGTCCTCAACCTGACTGTCGGTGCCGGTGTGCAGATCGACGCTGCCACGGTGGTGCCCAGCGTCCGCGGCGTGATCCAAGCCGCGGTCCACGGTATCGCCGACGCGCTGTCGCAGACCGGATCGGCGCCGCCGGTTCCGCCGCCGGCCGCCGCGAAGAGCGCATCCCCGTCGGCATCGGCACTGCGTGTCGCCGCGATGGAGGAGTCGTCGCCCGCTGTTGACAGCGGTGCCGGCAACGCCAAATCGGGTAGCGGCAGCGATGCTTCCGCGTCCGATCACTCCAACAACAGCAACGCGAAGAGTGGAAGTTCAGGCAAGTCCAGCGCCAAGAAGGGCGTCGCCGGCTCGAAGCGGCCCGCCAAGGCCTCGGCCAGCAAGTCCGCCGGGTAATCCCCGGCGTCGATGGGGCGTCCCTCCTTTTCGAAATCCTCGAAAAGGAGGGACGCTCTGTTTTCCCCTTCGTCAAATTAAGTGAATTACTCGAATAGTAATTGGGTCTTTCTCTCTAAGTTTCCTCTCAGGTATTCTTAAGGCCGCAATTGGCCTGAGTGCCGGGAGGTGAGCACACGGTGCGGCGCGGCATTGGTGCGATTTTCACGACTGGAGTAGCCCTGGTGGGTGCGACGGTTGTCGTCGCCAACCCGGTGTCGGCACCCCAGTCGGACGTTCGGGTTCCCCCGGTGAAACTGTCGGCCGACAGCACGGCATCGACCACCGCTCTCGACCGGGCTCTGCTCGAGACCCTGACGCGAGACGCCAGCAGCGCGAGCCCGGCCGAGCCGCTGAAGAGAGTTGTCGCCGGCGTCGTCACCAATGTCACGATGCTCAGCGGCCGGGCGGTGGACCAAGCATTCTGGAGCGACGTTCCCGGGACACCGACGCCGATGCGCGTCCCGTCCCCGCAGTCGCCGGCAGCGGTCGCCGATCTGCTCAGCGGTAAGCCGGCCACCGTTCCGTCAGCCATTGCGTCCCCCGCGGTCATCGAGGATCGCGTCCTACAGCATGCCGTCACGTCGGTCGCCGATTACGTCGGCTACGTCAGCGTGCAGGTCGTCGAGGCCACCGTCACGGCCGCCCGGATCGCGGTGGCCAAACCGCGGCTGATCGCGGACACGCTGGCTGCGCTCACCGACGGTGACGTCGACGCCGCCATCACCACCGCCCTTCGGGTCGTCGCGGTGCCCGTCGGGCCGCCGTCGAAGATCGTGAAAGCGATCCGCACCGAGGTCCGTCAGCGGCTGACCGAGCTGACGGACATCTTGCGGCAGCCCGCGCCATCCCGGCCGAAAGTGACCCCGGCGGTCACCATCTCGGCAGTCGCCGACAGCGTGGCATCGCTGCGCCGCACGCTGGGCCACCGCCGCGGCCTCAGCGTCACGGCCAAAGCCGGTGCGTCCTCGAAGCCAGGGAGCTCCACCGAGCCCGACACATCGACCAAGCCCGAGACATCGGCCGGCGCCACCGACGCCGGCACGGTCACCGGTCCCGACACCAAGCCGACGGCTCCCAACGGCGCGACGGATTTGAGCGACGGCAACAAGGCGGTGCCACGCACCAAAGCTCCGCAATCCCCGGTCTCGCAGCGGGTCGAGAACTCGGTCACCCAGGTCCGTACCTCGCTGGACCGGTTCGCCGACACCCTTCGCAAGGCGCTCACGCCGCATCGGGCGCCGCAGCACACCGGCGCCACACCGGCACCGGCATCAAACGCCTCGTGAGCCTGCTGCCGACCAGGCAGTGGCAGAATTCGCGGAATGCGGATGTCAGCGAAGGCGGAGTACGCCGTCCGCGCCATGATCCAGCTCGCGTCAGTCGACTCGGGTGTGCTGGTCAAGACCGAGGACCTGGCCAAGGCCCAGGGCATCCCCGCGCAATTCCTGGTCGACATCCTGTCCGGTCTGCGCACTGATCGGCTGGTGCGAAGCCACCGCGGCCGCGACGGCGGTTACGAGCTGGGCCGACCGGCCGCCGACATCAGCATCGCCGACGTGTTGCGCTGCATCGACGGGCCGTTGGCGAGCGTGCGTGACATCGGCCTGGGCGACCTGCCCTACAGCGGGCCCACGGCGGCGCTGACCGATGTGTGGCGGGCGTTGCGCGCCAGCATGCGCTCAGTGCTGGAGGAGACCAGCGTGGCCGATGTTGCCAGCGGGCAACTGCCGGCCCACGTTGCCGATCTGGCGCGCGACTACCTGGGGCAGGAGAACCGGCGCGGGCACAACGGTTAGCCGGTACCCGACCCGTAGGGCCTGGTGATGATCTCCAAGTAGTGGCCCGCCGGGTCGCGGAAGTAGACGCCGCGGCCGCCATCGTTGTGGTTGATCTCGCCGGGCCGGGTGGCGCGGGGATCGGCCCAGTGCGGCAGATTGCGATCGGAGATCTTGCGGTAGATCGCGTCGAAATCGTCCTCGGACACCAGGAAGGCGTAATGCTGCGGGTGAATTGGCTCATCGGCAGGCACGTCGGCGAAGTCCAGGCTCAGCCCGTGCTCGAGGGTGACGACGAGGAAATGTCCGAACGGCATCGCATCGGGTAGCCCGAACAGCTCGGTCAGGAAGTGTGCGGACTGCTGTTTGTCATGTGCGGCGACGATGGTGTGGTTCAGTTCGATTGCCATTACCCTTGCCAGTCAAGCACTTTGGGTCACCCCGTGCAATGATCGCCGGCCTACTCGGTCGCGGCCGTCGGATGCCGTACCGTCTGTTGCTTATGGCAACACCGCAGACCCGGGTCGAAGTGCTGGGCAACATCGGGCCCAACTGGTTCGCATCGGTGATGGGCACCGGAATCGTCGCGACCGCGGCTGCGACGCTGCCGATCCAACTCCCAGGATTGCGCGGGTTCGCCGAGGTGGTCTGGGTGATCGCCGCGGCGCTACTGATGGTGCTGATCGCGATCGTTGGCCTGCATTGGCTGCGCCATCCCACGGTCGCCCGCACCCATGCCCGCAATCCGCAGATGGCGCACTTCTACGGTGCGGCGCCGATGGCGCTACTGACCGTCGGCACCGGTGCGGTGCTGATCGGCCGAGATCTGATTGGCGAGCGGCTCGCCGTCGATTTGGACTGGGTGCTGTGGACAGCCGGCACGGTGGGCGGGCTGTTCACCGCGGTGAGCATCCCGTTCCTGATGTTCACCCAGCACAACGTCGAACCCGACGCCGCGTTCGGCGGCTGGCTGATGCCGATTGTGCCGCCGATGGTCTCGGCGGCCGCCGGCGCGTTGCTCATCCCGCACATGGCGCCGGGCACCGGTCGCACCACCATGCTGTACGGCTGCTACGCGATGTTCGGACTATCCCTGGTTGCCGCTTTCATCATCATCACACTGATCTGGAGCCGCCTGGCGCTCTACGGAACGTCGGGAACCGCCAGGGTTCCCACGCTGTGGATCGTGCTCGGGCCACTCGGCCAATCCATCACCGCCGCAGGGCTTCTCGGCCACGTCGCGGCAACGGCCGTCGAGCCCGAGCTGGCTGAGGACCTGAATGCGTTCGCCGTCATCTTCGGAGTTCCGGTGTGGGGCTTCGCGATGCTTTGGATCGCGCTGGCCGCCTCCCTGACGATTCGCACCCTGCGCCGCGGCATGCCGTTCGCCCTGACCTGGTGGAGCCTCACCTTCCCGGTGGGTACGTTCGTCACCGGCACCACCCAACTGGCGGTGCACACCAACCTGCCGGCGTTCAAGGTCGCGGCGGTGATCGCCTACGCCGGGTTGCTGAGCACCTGGCTGCTGGTGGCGGTGCGTACCGCGCGGGGCAGCCTGCGGGGCAATCTGCTCAACCCGCCGCCCAGCGCTGGGCCGATCCGTGCGCAGAAGGACCCCGCCCGCTAACGCCCCCCTCGCCCAAACCGAAACTTCGCCGC